>SVNC01000016.1 GCA_015067025.1 Oscillospiraceae bacterium | reverse complement strand
GGGTAAGGGGGTTGGGGGCTACAATGCCTACGGCAACCCTATAAACAACAATTTGTCTTGCATTTAACACGTGAACTCCTGCCGTTCATCAATCTCTGCATACAACAACCATATTAAAAGGCAGGAACTGCCCGCGGGTGCAACCCGCAAACAACAATTTATCTTACACCACCACAAAAAAATCGTTGATCGCTACTAAATATATATCTAATTTTACATTCCGTTTTACGATTTGTAAGGTGTTTTTTATCATTTTTTATGTAATCCGTTACACAAAACTGTGCAATTTGCACATTTTGAATATTTTTGGTATATATATTTTTCACTAATTTTTAAAAATGCACCAAATTTTTTCCAAAAAGTATTGCAATTTTATCTGTATTATGGTATTCTATAAATACAGAAAACGGATGGTCTATATAGGCCGAAGGATTTTGGGATTTAACAGCGTGGACTGTTAAACATAAACAAATTTTTATTCTATTTTTTAAGGAGGTAATTTCCATGATAAAGAAATTACAGCAGCTTAAAGCCAAGAAGGGCTTTACACTCGTAGAACTTATCGTTGTTATCGCTATCATCGGCGTATTAGCAGCAATCTTAGTTCCTACAATGATGGGCTTCGTTACTTCTTCAAGAGTAACATCAGCTAACTCAACAGCAGCTTCCTTCCAGGACCAGATCGAACAGTTCTTAACAGACTGCGATACTAAGGGTTACGGTATGAAGCAGGCTAACACATCCGTATCTGAGATCACAATCACAGTATCTAGTGGTGACTGGACAACAGACGTTGAAACACCCGCTTCTTTCAAGTCTATCACAGGTGCTCAGGACTGGACAACAGCTGGTACAGCTATGACAGCAACTGATACAGCAATTGCACAGGCAAATGCTCCTCAGAACCTTCTCTCTATCAAGCTTATGGCTCTCTTCCCTGACATCCAGAATGCTTTTGTAAAGGCATACGTTAAGGCTGGTCACGTTGAAGCTGTTATCTACACAGCAGATTCTTCTGTTGAAGCTGACCTCGGCGAAATCACAGCTGCTGCTTACGATGCAACAGGCGCACTCGTAGACACTGCTGGTAAGGTTGACTGGGCTGCTAAGACAGCTAACTGGGATCAGAAGACAGCTGGTATCTCTGACTTAGGTTTAACAGTTGGTACAGCTCCCGCTCTTGCACTTGGTTAATAGTTAAGTTGCTAAGTACATAAAAAATGTGTAACATTTCCCCCGACCATACGGTCGGGGGTTTATTTTTGCCTTTTTAAAAAAAGCTATTGCAATTTACCGGATATTGTGCTATTATAAATTTATTAAGTTATTTAACAATTGACGGAGGAAATTATGAAAAAGCATCTCAGAAAAAAAGGCTTTACTTTAGTAGAACTTATCGTTGTAATAGCAATAATCGGTGTATTAGCCGCAATCCTCGTTCCCACTATGATGGGTTTTGTCCGTGACTCAAAGATAACAAGTGCAAATAAGGTAGCTAATGAAATGAGCGAAGCCTTATCACAGACTCTTACAAAGCTTGATGCGGACGGACATGGTATGAAACCTACACAGACAGCAACCTCTATTATCACAATAACTGTTTCAAATGCATCAGGTACTCCTACCTGGACTACAGCCGTTACAGACACTGCAAATTTCATAAGTAATGATGACGTAGACTGGACTGCTACAGGCACGGGCATGACTTCATCCGATAAAGTAGTGGATAACGTGGATGTACCGCAGAATTTATTATCGCTTGAGATGATGAACTATTTTCCCGATCTTACTAACGGCTATTTATGGTTTGCCGTTTCAGGCGGATTTGTAAGAGCCGCATATTTTAACGAAACAGGTGCAGCTGTACCACAGCTTGAAGCTGCTTTTGATACAGAAGGCAACCTTGTCGCCACAACAACTGTAGATTGGGGCGAAAAAATTTGTACCTGGGACAACGAGCATAACGGAATTACCGTCGACGGACTTATCGTAGGCACTTCACCGGCTCTGATACTTGGAAATATCGACTGATAAAAAGCGACCTTATGGTCGCTTTTTTTGTACAAACAATTAATTTGGTTTTATGATGTCGGTAAATTGTTGTTTGAACGCGTGGCGTTCAATCCAAGTTTCCCATTGTTTTTAAAATCAAAGATTTTAAAAACCGCCGCAGTCCTACGGACTGCTCCCTTCGGCGGCGAGCATCTGAGTAGTCGTTGGTCTAAAGACCGCGACTGTTTCTTACGAAACAGTCGCCCCTACGGAAATGATTATAATTAAAATAAGGTGGTAAATTGCCCTCAAACGCCGAAATAAAAGAGGTTTGGGGCGTAGCCCCAAAGGGTCACAAGGGGCGGTAGCCTAAACTTTATGAAAATTGCATTTTCATAAAGTCACGCAGTCCTATCGGACTGCTCCCAGCCCCAGCAGTTCGCAGAACTGCGACAATTTCGGCAAATACTTTTGCCGAAATATATTCCCTAAGGGGGAAGGGGGTAAGGGGGTTGGGGGCTACAATGCCTACGGCAACCCTATAAACAACAATTTATCGCTCTCCATCGTGTGATGCCGCCGTTTTGCTCACCTTTGCAAACATCGGTGGTATTTAAAGGCGGAACTGCCCGCGGGTGCAACCCGCAAACAACAATTTATCGTACGTCTAATATGCAACACCGCCGTTACACAAACTTTATCATATTGTTAAAAAATCCCTTGATGCATTTTTGCATCAAGGGCGTTTAATTTTTACTTTTTCTTATTTGTGCCGTTTATGGTTCTTCTGCGTTTATGCTTAACCTTATCTACATACATCTTTGAATCTGCGGCGTTGATGTAATAATCAATATGCTCTTCGGTATCTCCCGGCATTATCATACTGCCTAAGCTGGCGTGTACGTTATAGGGCTTGCCTGAGGTCCTGTTGAATTTGGTTAGATTGCCAAGTATCTTATTTATATATGTGGTGAGATATTCTTCGTTATCACATTTGCCGAATACAACAAATTCATCTCCGCCGAAACGGGCACAGATATCTCCCTCAACAGCGGTACTTTTCATAGCGTCAGATATTGCCATGATGGCGGCGTCACCCTCGTTATGTCCGTAGTTGTCGTTTATCTGCTTCAGGTTATCCATATCTATGGATATTACCATAGTATCAGGTTTATTTTCCTGCTTCGCAAATTCATTATACAGCTTGAAGAAGCCCCTGCGGTTATATAATCCTGTAAGCGAATCGGTGATATAAAGCTCGTCTATCTTCTTGCCGTAAGCGTAGAGTCTGTTCTGATTTTTTACCGATTCAAGCATTGCGGAAATACCCATAGTGAGAATTCTCATTATGTATATCATATTGCTCCAGGGGTAATATTCTATAGCAAGATAGCCAAGCGTTCTGTCAGCATAATTGAGAGGACTGTAAAGAATGATCTTTGCTCTGTCAGATTCATTATAGAAGTCAGGGAGTATTTCTGACGTCTTAAGTATCGTACTGGGGAGTATTTCCTTGGAGGACATCCGTACAGCACAATACATTTCTTCGCTATAGTCGTTTATGTGAGTAGAGATGTTTTCATCATTACCCGCCGCAGCATCCGTACTGTTTACGTCTGAATTGGAAATACTTGATATAAGGTCGTTGCAGATACAAAGCCATGCGTCGTTTGCCCATACCTTTGGCATCATTTCGTCAAGCATTACCTTTGCCTCTGCAAACGTAGCACACTCTGATAATTTCTGTATTACGTTGATCGCTCTTTCAGCATATCTTTGAGCCTCATAAACATCCTGGAATAGGTTATGGCGTTTTTTAGGAGAAAGCTCCGTGGTATTGCGGCAACCGCAGGACGCACCGAGCATTACATCCGGAGGCTCAATGGTAACCTTATCAACCGTCTTGCTTCCTTCAAGGATAGCGGATATCAGCTTACCCGTAAGCCAACCTGTTTCGTGGGACATTATGCGTGCTGTGGTTATATAGCCCTCAGCTTCGTCCAGTCCATCCATACCTGAAACGCAGACGTCACGGGGGACTTTATAGCCCATATCATCAAGCTGCATCATAGTTGAGGTCGCCATAGTGTCATTTGCACACACTATCGCCTGTGGGAGCTTGCCGCCACGATCTTCTACTAGCTTTATGACAGCTTCTCTTGTCGGCATTTCCCAAAAGCTGCCGTAGTATATGTTTTCCTCTCTGAAGGGTATACCGTGCTTTTCGAGAGCGTTTTTATAGCCCTGTTTACGCTGCATAGAAACTTTATCATCAGGGAAACCTGAAATAAAGCAGATATCGTCAAACTTATGCTCAGTAATAAAATGTTCGGTAAGAGCCTCTATCTGAGAGGTGTAATCTGACATAAGACAGTAACAACCCTCGTACTCTAAACCTACGGTAAGAACAGGAATTCCTGCTTTTTTTGCCCTCTCAATAATAGGCAGAATAAGCTCGTCATTGGAATCAAGAAAGAAGGGTGCGATTATAAGCATATCGAACATCTCAAAGTTCGGTAAGTTGTATATATTTGCCTGTCCGATGTCCTGAGCGCTCATCTCTTTGTAATAACCGTTATTTCCGTTGAAAATATGAACGTTTATATTCCGATCGGCGGTATAGCTGCATAGACCTTTGAGCATAGGAAATGCCGCAAGCATATCTCCGATACAGAAAGCTACGTTTACGTTATGCTTTTTTTCGGTGTGGGGCATATTAGGTGTCTTCCTGCCAAAATAGTGTAATCAATTACATATACATTAATTTTATCATATCTAAACGAAAAAAGCAAGTAAAAGTGTAAAATTTATAATCAATCTGACAGAATTAGTTAAATTTCAAGATAGAAAATATTGAGCGAAATTTTTGATGTCAAAATCCGTTTAAAATAAAGATTTTTATTGCAATTGGACGAATTTTGTGGTACAATAATGGGTAGCGAATTTCTGAGTTTAAAGCAAAGGAGATATTCCTTATGGAAAACAACAATAACAACTATAAAAACAATAAGCCTTCAAAGGATAACAGACCCGAGTTTCCTAAAAAGGCAGTAATAACCGGCGGTATGCCCTACGGCAATAAGCAGCTTCACTTCGGTCACGTTGGTGGTGTGTTTGTATTTGCCGATACCTGGGCAAGATTTTTAAGAGACCGCATCGGCAGTGACAACGTCATCTTCGTTTCAGGTACAGACTGCTACGGCTCTCCCATTGCTGAGGGTTATCGCAATCTTGTTGAAAAGGGCGAGTTTGAAGGTAGTATTGAGGACTTTGTAAGAAAGAATCACGAGCATCAGAAAAAGACCTTAGGCGATTATGATATCAGCCTTAACCTTTTCGGAGCAAGTGCTTTAGGCGATGCGGCAGAGATTCACAATATGATCTCTCTTGAATTTATAAAGAAGCTTTATGAAAACGGTCAGCTTGAAAAGATAACCACTTCTCAGTTCTATGATGAAAAGGCAGGAGCTTTCTTAAACGGCAGACAGGTAGTGGGTAAGTGCCCCGTTATGGGCTGTCAGTCCGATAAGGGCTATGCAGACGAATGCTCGCTCGGTCACCAGTATATGCCCTCAAGCCTTATCGACCCCAAGAGTACCTTAACAGGCGAAACACCCGTAATGAAGGATGTTGTAAACTGGTATTTCCGTCTTACAGATTATTTAGAGCTTTTAACTGAGTACGTAAATAAAATAAAGCCTATGAAGAACGTAAGACCACTTGTTTCAAAGACGATAGGCGAATTCTTAGAGCCTCCCGTAGTTCACATCAAGAAGGAGCTTATGGAGGAATATGAAGCTGTAAAGGACAGACTCCCTCATCATACGATGGAAAATGAAGAGAAGAAGCCTTCCTTCACCATCTGCTTTGATTCTCTTAAGGAAAGAGATGATGCTTGTGAAATAATGTCAGGCAGCGGTCTTCGTTTCAGAACAGGTAAGACTCTCGTTCCTTTCCGCTTAACAGGTAATATTGAATGGGGCGTAAAGGCACCCGACCTTGAAGACGTAAAGGATCTTACCGTATGGGTATGGCCCGAATCCCTTTGGGCACCTATCTCCTTTACCTGTGCTTACTTAAAACAGCAGGGCAAGGAAATGAAGGAATGGAAGGATTACTGGTGCAGTAAGGATGCTCAGGTATATCAGTTCATCGGCTCTGATAACATCTACTTCTACGGTGTTGCTGAAATGGCTATGTTTATGGCATTACAGAACGGTGAGATAAAGTCTGATCCCGCAGACGGCGAATTACAGCTTCCTATCTTAGTTGCAAATAACCACATTTTATTCCTTAATACAAAGGCAAGCAGTTCCGGTGCTGTAAAGCCTCCTATGGCGGCAGACCTTTTAAATCACTATACGGCAGAACAGCTCAGAATGCACTGGCTCAGCCTTGGTCTCGGTATGAGAAGTGTAAGCTTTATGCCCAAGCCCTATAACCCCGACGCAAAGCCTGAAGACAGCGATCCCGCAGTTAAGGAAGGTTCACTGCTTACAAACGTATTCAACAGAGTTATACGTTCCTGCTTCTACTGTGCACAGAAGTATTTCGACGGAAAGATGCCTGTTGGCGAGGTTTCAGCTGACGTTATTGCAGAAAGCGAAAAGGCTATTCTTGAATATGAACGCTATATGCACAAGTTCGAGTTCCACCAGGTAACTTACGTACTCGACTCCTATATCAGAAAGGCAAGTAAGCTCTGGGCAAAGAATATGGGTATTGCCGATAAGAACGAGGACAACGACCTTCGTCGTCAGACTCTTATCGATATTTTCCACTATATCAGAGTAGCGTCAGTTCTTTTACACCCTCTTGCACCTGCAGGTACAGAAATGGTGAGAGAGTATTTACAGCTTGGTGATGATTTCTGGAGCTGGGATTATATCTTTGAGGGTATGTCACACTTCTGCAAGGGCGAAAGCGAACACGAACTTAAGTTCCTTGAACCGAGAGTTGACTTCTTCAAAAAGCACCCCTCACAGTTTGAAACAAAATAAAAAGATAATTCCTCCGTATACTATACGGAGGAATTTTAAAAAGAAAGGTTTTTAGTATGGAAAAGCTTATGCTTGCAATGAGCGGCGGTGTTGACAGCTCTGCGGCTCTTATACTACTTAAGGAAAAATACGACGTCATCGGTGCTACGCTTATGTTAAATGACAGTAAGGATGAAAACGGCGACAGTATGTGCGGTTCGTCTCAGGATATAGTTGACGCTAAGAGAGTAGCAGAAAAAATGGAAGTTCCTCACCACGTATTTGATATGAGAGAGGTATTTTCCGCTACGGTTAAAAAGAGCTTTGTGGACAGCTATCTTAACGGTGAAACCCCCAACCCCTGCGTCAATTGTAATGAAGTGATAAAGTTCGGTGCTTTGCTCCAAAAGGCAAAGGAGCTTTCCTGCAAATATCTTGCCACAGGTCATTATGCAAGGGTAGAGTATGACGAAGCAAGCGGGCGTTATCTTCTCAAAAAAGCACTGTTAAAGGATGGCACGGTAAACCCTAAGGATCAGTCCTACGTGCTTTACAGATTATCGCAGGAACAGTTATCGGCGGCAGTTTTCCCTTTAGGTAGTATGGAAAAGTCAGAAATAAGAGAGCTTGCTTTAGAAAAGGGTCTTGTCAGTGCAGGGAAACCTGACAGCCAGGATATCTGCTTTGTGCCTGAAGGCTGTTATGGCGATTTTATAGAAGAAAATATCGGTTATAAATATCCCGCGGGTAAATTCTGCGATACCGATGGAAACGTAATAGGAGAGCATAAGGGCGTTATCCATTACACCATAGGTCAGAGAAGAGGTATAGGCGTCGGCTTTGGCAGACCTGTTTACGTTATAAGTAAGAATGCAGAAAATAATACAGTTGTGCTTGGTGATAATGAACAGCTGTTCTGTGATACGATAATCGCAAGGGAGCTTAATATGATAGCAGTTACTGCAAAGGAATTTTCCTGCAAGGCAAAGACAAGATACAAGCAGACAGAACAGCCCTGCAAGGTGATAATATCAGAGGATAAAGCAACAGTCGTGTTTGACGAGCCTATAAGAGCGGTAACACCCGGTCAGCATATCGTTTTCTATGATGGTGATACAGTCCTTGGCGGCGGAGTAATATGCTGAAATATAGTGAATAACGTCATATTGTAAACAGATGGAAAACGATTTCATTTAATTTACACAATTCTTTTTTTCTGCTTTCACCTTTCTGAGTTATTATATAAACGTCGAAAGGACAGTAAACAAGCTATTTTCAATTTTTTCATATATATTTCCCCAAACGGAAGGACCCTGCCGCAAGGCAGGGTTTTTCTGCTTTATATTTCAGGGCAGGGAGGCAGGTATTTTGAAAACACCCTTACGTACCTTGAGTTTATTGTAACGCTTGTTATCGCTGAAAAGGGGATGATAGTGTTATCATACAGCCAGTTGCCCTCAGCGTCAAATTCCCGCAGTAAAAGAAAATCACCGTGTACCTCGGTAATTCTTCCTATCGCAAACTGACAGTCGTCAGCTATACTGGATTCCTTTTCAATGATTATGTTTTCGCCTATAGCTTTAAGCGATTTAAAAGCGCTATGCCAGTCGGTTATATCTATTTCCGGCAGATCAAGTTCATCAAGCAGACCTTCGGCTATATCAATTTCAAGACACTTGTCATCCTTTATCTTGACGCTTACCACGTCCTTTATTCGTCTTATAGTGTAGCCGTCAATTGAAAAATCATCTTCGTTTGCACCTATAAAAAGGTCCTTACTGACCGCAATAGGAAAGTAGTAAAAATAATTAGGATCGTAATCGAAGTACACACGGCAGATCTTCGGATCTTCTATTGCCGACGCAAGCACTATTCTGATTTCGTTTTCGGTCAGTGTGATCACCTCTTTCTTGTTTTCAGGTTCAGTCGAGTACGACCTCAGGCTTTTCTATCTGTCCTATGTCGTTCATATTTGATATTTCGAGTACGTAGTTTATATCCGTCACAATGCTGAGCTTTTCATCCTGTGACGCTTTGCCTATCTGCTCCATCTTTGTAAGATAGCCTTCACTGTTAAGAGTATATATTACCTTAAAAGAAAGCAGTTCTCCTACAAGACCAAGCTGATTTTTCATAGAGCTGTTAAGTGCCTTATGGTCATAAGTCATTTCTATGATCTTTCCGCTTTCGGTACTTGACACCTTTGACTCGGTTATGCTTTCAGCTTTTAAGAATATCATTCCTTCATCCACCATTGACATTTTAGCCATCTTTGTGTAGAAGTGATAATTCTCATCTCCATCGGTCAAGGTCTTCCACTCGTTGTCTTCAAAATAACAATATTCATAGCCGTTGTGATATTCGTAAAGAGATATATTGCCGTCAGTTCCGAAATAGCTGTAGGAAAGCCTTTCCTGTATATCATAGGCAAATTTAAGATGCTGCGTAAGCTCTCCCTTTGCGGCGTCTGTTACAGTAAGCTCTGCCGAGTTAAGAGAAGCATAAAGCTTTCTTGCGTTTACTATATCGTCATAGCCCTCTATATGTGAATAATTTGCAGAGCAGCCGCTGAGCATTATCACAGCCGCCAAAACAATTGCAGTCAGTTTCTTTAACATAGTATACCTTTCAGTTTATGAACTTTAAAAAATATAAAGCCGCTGAAAAAGTCTCAGCGGCTTATTTCGTCGTGATGTTACACAAACAAAATATAGTGATTTCTTTAACTACACATTAAATGTTTCTATCTTTATTATTCTGCGAAACCGCTTTCAACGAGCTTTACAAGTCCTTCAACAGCGAGCTGTTCGTCAGAACCGTCAGCAATGATTCTGATTGTTGTACCGCCAACGATACCGAGAGAAAGGATACCTAAAAGGCTCTTAGCGTTTACTCTGCGTTCTTCCTTTTCAACCCAGATAGAAGACTTGTATTCGTTAGCCTTCTGGATGAAGAATGTTGCAGGTCTTGCGTGTAAACCAACCTGGTTCTTTACGCTTACTTCTTTAACGTACATAATTAACTACCTCCGTCGATTAGTTTTTACTTTCCGATAAACATAGCCCCAAAAGCTGTGTCCGTTAGTTATTAGTATAGCCGTATTTACGGAATTCGTCAACTCACTTTTGGGTTTTTGTCAATATTTCTGCAAGTTTTTTTGTATTTTGTTCAATAGTCCTTTACAAATTTACAGAAATTTATTCATTTTGCACAAAAAGTTTTCAACTTTATATCCAACATACACATTAGTTTTCAACATCTGAACCATCTCCGACAGCAATATCAAAGCCTGCTCTCACATCGTCCTCCCATAGCATTTTGCCCATAAAATCGGCAAAAATCACTTCATATGGTATTTCGTGAGCGGCAAGAACGTCAAGTAATGGCGAGTACATACGCAAAATGTCGAAGGCTTTCTCTGTTTTGAGGTAGATCACGGTATTTTTAGGGCAATCTGCACAAAAAGGATCGGGCAGGTTTTCCTTAAACCATATTTTTGCCTTTTTCCATTGTTTTTCTTCTCTGTTTGTGAGAACTCTTTTTCTCTTGAGAATCCCCATAAGAGTTACTATATCAGGCTTTATTCCGTTTTTATCAGGGCTTCCACCCTGCACTCTTACATACTTTGCGTAGGGCTTGTTACTGCTGAAGCTGTCGTATAAAAGCTCGGGACGTTTTCTTTTAGTCACTTCAAAGGACATTTCTTCCTGCCACTTTAAAATATTTTCGTGATGTCCTGTAAGCAACACTTCAGGTACTTTTCTTCCTCTCCATACTTCAGGTCTTGAATACTGGGGATGTTCAAGCATACCGTTGTAGTGACTTTCAATAGAATAGGCGTCGGAATTAGGTAGTACTCCTTCCTGCATTCTTGCAATAGCGTCTACAAGAGTGAGGGCAGGTAGTTCTCCGCCTGTCAGTACGTAGTCACCGACTGAGACCTCCTCGACACTCAGCTCATCAAGAACTCGCTGGTCAACTCCCTCATAATGTCCGCAGAGGATGATTATATTTGATAAATCTGACAATTCCTTGACCTTGCTTTGAGTAAGCGTCTTTCCCTGAGGTGACATATATATCACCTTTGCATTTTTACCGATCTTT
The DNA here is from genome assembly GCA_015067025.1 of Oscillospiraceae bacterium. Classification (GTDB taxonomy): domain Bacteria; phylum Bacillota; class Clostridia; order Oscillospirales; family Ruminococcaceae; genus Ruminiclostridium_E. The sequence continues at coordinate 33,712 of SVNC01000016.1, read as the reverse complement.
TGTCTTATTTCGCAGATGCAGTCGTAAATAGGTTGAGCCTGCATCACCATGCCTGTACCACCGCCGTAGGGCTTATCATCTACGCGGTTGTGTTTGTTGTCGGTGTATTTTCTTATATCGTGACATTCTATTTCAATAAAGCCGGCTTCTCTGCCCCTGCCGACGATACTTGCAGATAAGACCGATTCACACATATCAGGAAAAAGGGTGGCTATATCAATTCTTATCATTCGCCCTTTATCTCCTCTATATCGTCAAAAAGACCTTTCAGCGGTCTTATTATCATTTCTCCGCCGTCAACGTCCACTTCTAAAAGCACCTCAGGTATAGCAGGGAACATAAGCTGTCCGCCGCTTTCAGTCTTTATGGAATATACGTCTGCAGCACCATTCTGATATACGTCGTCTATCTTGCCGTATATTTTGCCTGTGTCAGCATCCTTTACAGTAAGGCCGATAAGATCCTGGATAAAGTATACGTCTTCGGAAAGCTCAGCGTCATCTCTGTTCATATAGAGCATTTTGCCGACAATTGTCTTTGCTTGCTCTACCGTATCTATACCCTTTACCTTAAGCACTACAAGAGTTTTGTGAGGTCGGGCGTTGATTATTTCAAGCTCCTGCTTTTCCTTGCCTAAAAAGAGTCTGTCAAAGCTGCATATTACCTCTGCACTGTCGCAGTAATACTGCACTCTGAATTCTCCCTTCAGCCCTTGTGTAGCTACTATTTTTCCTATTTCAAGATACTGTTTTCTCATACATACCTCGCATCAGATGAATTTTAATATATCAAGCGGTTTTTCTGCAATAAATTCTGCCCCACCGTCTAAAAGCTCGTCCCTTGTTCTGAAGCCCCAGAGTACACCGAGGGCGGTAAAGCCTGCGTTTTTTGCAGTCTGCATATCAACGCCGCTGTCTCCGATATAAAGCACTTCATCAGGCTTTACGCCGATTTTTTCAGCTACCGATAAAGCACCCAGTGGGTCAGGCTTTGCCTTTATGCTACTGTCAAGACCTCTTATACAGCCGAATACGTTTTTGCCGAAATAATCTTCCACTACGCTTACCGCTATATTATGTGCCTTATTTGTGATGACTCCGAGTAAAAGACCCTTTTCTAAAAGCAACTTTAAAAGCTCAGGGATATCCTTATATGGTGCAGTCTTATCCTTGCTGTGAACAGCGTAATACTCGCTGAACATAGACAGAGCTTTTTCGTGATATTCCTGCTTGTCTTTCGGCAGACAACGTTCGATAAGCTTTGGTATTCCATTGCCGACAAAGTACTTGTAAGCATCAATATCGTGGGTTGGAAAGCCAAGTTCACAAAGCACGTGGTTTGCACTGTCTGCAAGGTCATCGAGGGTATTTAAAAGTGTTCCGTCAAGGTCGAAAATGACCGCTTTGAATTTCATAATATCACCAAGTCTATTATATATTTAAAGTGTCCCACTGTCAACCAAAAGAAACTATATGTAATTTATTTTGTTCAAATTTGCCAAAATCTATTGATTTATAAAATTTTTATGGTAAAATAATTAGTATAAAACCTTGTATCGATAATTTCGAAAGGAAACACCATTATGGCAACGTTACTTATAAATTCAAAGGATAATAAGGGCAGAATAAACCCTGAAATATACGGACATTTTTCCGAGCATTTAGGCAGATGCATATATAACGGCATCTATGTGGGAGAGGACAGCTCCATCCCTAATACGAAGGGCATCAGAAATGATATTATTGAAGCTTTTAAGAATATAAAGATGCCTGTACTTCGTTGGCCCGGTGGATGCTTTGCCGATGAATATCACTGGAAAGACGGCATCGGCGAAAAATCAGAAAGAAAAAAGATGATAAATACCCATTGGGGCGGAGTTACTGAAGATAACAGCTTCGGTACACACGAGTTCTTTGACTTTTGTGAAATGGTAGGCTGTGAACCTTACCTTGCAGGTAATTTAGGCTCTGGTACAGTAGAGGAGCTTTCTCAGTGGATTGAATATATCACATCTGATGATATATCGCCTATGGCTGATCTTCGCCGTAAGAACGGCAGAGAAAAGGCATGGAAGTTAAAATATCTCGGTATCGGTAACGAAAACTGGGGCTGCGGCGGTAATATGACACCTGAGTATTATTCAGAGCTTTACCGCAGATATCAGACATATTGCAGAAACTACAGCGGCAATGAGCTTTATAAGGTTGCCTGTGGCCCTAATGCTGAGGATTACAACTGGACAAAGGTGCTCACCGATAAGGTGAAGAACTGGCATACAAAGGCGATAAGCCTGCACTACTACACAGTACCTTCGGGCAACTGGGATGACAAGGGTAGTGCTACAAAGTTTACCGATGAGGAATATTACAAGACTCTTGAAAAGACAATGTATATGGAAACTCTCATCACAAAGCACCTTGAAATAATGTCAATGAACGATCCTGAACACAAGATAGGTCTTATCGTTGACGAATGGGGTACCTGGTACAACGTTGAAGAGGGTACGAATCCCGGCTTCTTATATCAGCAGAATACAATGCGTGACGCTATTCTTGCCGCAAAGAATTTAGATATCTTCAACAGCCACTGTGACAGAGTGGTTATGGCAAATCTTGCTCAGGCGGTAAACGTTCTTCAGGCACTTATTCTTACAGAGGGTGAGCAGATGGTGCTTACACCTACCTACCACGTGTTTGATCTTTACAAGCGTCATCAGGGCAACAAGCTCTGCTACAGTCATATCGACAGCGAAAAGGCTGAGGGCTTTGATCTTGACCTGCTTTCAAAGAGTGTATCTGTAAACGATAAGGGCGAAATGGTGATTACGATTTCCAACTGCTCTATAGATAAGGCTCAGGAGATAAATGCTGTTATCCCCGGATTTACTTTTAATAAAATTTCCGCAAGAATGTTAAAGCAGGACGTAAGAGCATATAATACCTTTGACGATCCCGAAAACGTAAAGATAGAAGATTTCAATGACGTAACAAAAACGGCTGACGGTATCAGCTTTACTTTACCTGCTTGCAGTGTCGCTGAGATAGTTTTAGGATGAATAACTGCAAACGATGTTTACTAAAGGAAATGAGCGACAAAGCCTATGAAAATATAGGCGAATGTATATCGCTTATCCCTGATGAAAAAAGGGCGGATGACAGTCTTTACAGAAAAAGACTTGATATCTGCAAAACCTGCGACTGCCTTATAAACGGTATGTGTAACAAATGCGGTTGCTTTGTGGAGCTGAGGGCGGCGTACAGCCACACCCGATGTCCCCACGAGGACAAACTGTGGTAATAAATTATATTCAGGAAAGGACGAAAAAAATTATGGCAAATATGAAAAAGCTCCGCCGCGATTACGGCGACAACATCTTATGGACAGGTAAGAAGTGCTTTATGGGTCTTCCCATTTCCTTCACCCGTTACATTATCACTGATACAGTACTTTACACAAGGATAGGCTTTCTCAATATAAAAGAAGATGAGGTAGAGCTTTACAAGGTTACTGATAAGACCATGAAGTTCACTTTAGGTCAGAGAATTTTCGGTTGCGGTACAATCTCCATTACAGCAAGAGACTGCGATACACCTGATAAGCACCTCATTTCTATAAAGAAGCCCAGAGAAGTAAAGAAGATACTTGACGAAGCGGTTAAGGAACAGCGTGATAAGTATATGGTAAGAGGCAGAGATATGATGGGTGCAGGCATCCACGATCACAGCGACGCTGACGCCGCTCTTGATGATATGATCGAATATTAATGGTGTAGGATGGAACAGATAAAGGAGATATTAAAGCTCGGTATAAATCCAAAAAACTGGCCCGAGCTTTTTAAAAAATACCGTGAGATAATAATGTATATTATCTTCGGAGCACTGACAACACTTGTATCTATAGTAACCTATTTTATTGTAAGAAATATATTCCCTGATGAGCAGAGTGCACCTGAATTTTTAAAGTGGACATACCGCTTATCTTTCGGAGAGGGAGACTCCTCCACGGTACTACCGAATATTATTTCCTGGATAGTATCCGTGACCTTCGCTTTTATAACCAATCGTATCTGGGTGTTTAAAAGCAAGGTAAAGGGCGTGGGCAAAATTCTGCTTCAGGCAGGCTCCTTCTATGCGGCAAGACTTTTTACGTTATTCGTTGACCTTGCAATAATGTATCTGCTTGTGAATTTGCCGAATATAGAAAACGGATTTTACGAATTTTGTATCAAGGTGTTTTCAAACATCGTGGTGCTGGTGCTGAATTACATTTTCAGCAAGCTGTTTATATTTAAGAAAAAACAATAAAGACACAAATAACAAAACCCCTTTATCCTTTCGGATAAAGGGGTTTTCTTTTACTTCTTAAGCTTTGCGGTCTGCCGTTGTGCCATAACAAGATTGTAATAAACACCCTTGTTTTTAAGTAGCTCGTTATGTGAACCGATTTCGGCAACCTTACCCTTATCAAGCACGATAAGTCTGTCGGCGTTTGCAAGGGTAGACAGTCTGTGAGCTATTGCGATTGTTGTTCTGCCTGCAATTAGACGATCAAGAGCATCCTGTATCTGCTTTTCCGTTTCAGTATCAAGCGAAGCGGTAGCTTCATCTAAGATCAGTATCTTAGGGTCGTGCAGAATTGCTCTTGCAATAGCAATTCTCTGTCTTTCACCGCCTGAAATACTGTAGCCTCTTTCTCCGACTATCGTGTTATAGCCGTCAGGCATACGGGTAATGAAGTTGTGACAGTTCGCAATTTTTGCAGCTGTTATTATTTCCTCAAAGGTAGCGTCAGGCTTTGCATAGCGAATGTTTTCAAGCACCGTACCGCTGAATAAGAAGGTCTCCTGCAGTACGACGCCTACCTGACTGCGAAGGGAGGTCTGAGAAATATCTCTTACGTTCATACCGTCAATTTTAATAACGCCTGCAGTAGGGTCGTATAATCTCATAATGAGATTTATAAGCGTAGATTTACCCACACCTGAGTGACCTACAATACCTATCATCTCGCCCTGCTTTATACTGAAACTGATGTCCTTAAGAACAGGGTTATAGGCCTTATATCCGAAATATACGTTCTGAAAGTCGATATCGCCTTTTATCTCTATTTCCTTTGCCTTTTCGGTATCCTTGATATCGTTCTGTTCTTCAAGTATCTCAAAGACTTTACCTGCACTGACCTTTGCCTGAGCAAGTACTCGGGGGAGAGAAGTCAGCCACTGAATAGGACCGTAAAGCATATATACGTAGGTGGTAAACTGGATAAGCTCGCCAAGCTGCATCTGACCGCCGAGTATCATACCGCCGCCGAAGAATAATGCACAGAATTCACCTATCGTGAATACGTATCTTATAGGGGGCTGCACCATATACCAGAGTATATCTGCTCTTTTTACTGCGTCAGCCCATTTTCCGGAAGCCTTTCTGTAGGCTTCTATTTCTCTTTCTTCACCGCCGTAGTTTTTAACGACTCTTACTCCATGCAGTACGTCGTGGAGTAATTCGCTTGCTCTGCACTGGCATCTCCATACTCTGCTGTAGCGGATGCTTATCGCGTTAAAGGATTTTACCGACAGATAAGCTGCAAAGGGCAGGGGGATAACAACGATAAGCGCTAACTTCCAGTTGGTGATGAACATTATTATCAGCAGAGCAATAAGTGCTACCGTCTGGAATATCATGTCCTTACCCTGTCTTGTCATAAAATCCTGAAGGGTAGCGGCGTCTCCCGATACTCTGTTTATCAGTTCACCTGGTGTACGCTTTGCCACGTTGCTCATAGATAAGTCCTGAGTCTTGTTGAAGATATCCCGCCTTAAATCTCTGCCGTAGGCGGTTGATATTTTGAAATTGCTGGTATCCTGAAGCAGTCTGAAGCCTACTGAGGATAAATTCATAACGAGTATACAAGCGGCAACCTTGAAGAATAACGCCCAGTCGGCATTATTAGGTACGATAAGATCATCAACAAGTATACGCTGAAAAATCGGGTTTACAACGTCAAAGGCGTAAAGCATAAAGGTTGCAAACAAAGAGAAGAAAAACTGCTTTTTGTAAGGTGCAAGTCTTTTTATCAGCTTTACAAATACACCCTTGTCGCCTTCACAGTAAAGGCATTTCTTTGAGCCGTTAAGACTTATTCCGCATTTTGGACAAGCAGGCTCATCTGCATCGGTGGTTTCTGTAAAAACGCCTGTACGCAGATAATGTTCAATGATTTTGGCAAGCTCGGCAAATCTCATAAAGTGCTTTTGTGAAAAGGCACAGACAAATTTCTGTTTGCCAAAGGCGTCCTTTACGCAAAGCATCGAACAACCTATAAGCTGTTCCACTTCGATGTCCATAAGATCTTCTAAAAGAAATTCCTCGCAAAGCTCACCGTTATAATATACCGACAGCTTTTCTCTTGTAGCTGTCAGATGACCGTCAGCCTTTTTAGCCTTACGGTCTATGTCAAAGGGGAGAGAAAAGACTACACTCTGCTCATCTACGCCCTTTGGCAGTGATAGCTTTAAATTCATATTATATAGCCATTCCTTCCTATGGGTTTAAATGAACAGCTGAAGCTTTTTAACACTCGCCTTGTCAAGCTTTTCAATTTCGGGCACACAGTAGCGGTTGCCGTCAGCGTCAGTAACAGACAGCATTTTATTCTGTATCATACGGAAATTATGCCACCAGTCGTTGACTGCAATCTTTTTTGTGCCTGCGGTGGTTTCAGCTTCTAAAAACAGATAACCCATACGGTTGTCAGTGATCTTGTTTATTTTTGTAATTATAGGGATGTAGTATTTAAAGGAAAGATATTCTCTCACGATAGTCTGTTTTTCTTCCGAGAGCTTTTTTATATCCTCTATTACTCCTATCTCCTTCCATTCGTTATCCTCGGTCTTATAGGTAACGCTTATATACTTTTCCTCATCTACAAAGGGGATAAGCCTTGTAAGGCTTACTCTTTCATATTTTTCTCCGAAGGCTTCAGCATTTAAAAAACCGCTTTCTGCCTTATGGAGAATTATATCTTCATCGGAAAGTATTTTAAGCGTATCCACTTCAAAAACCGATTCAGTATTTTTTATCATAAAATATTCCTTTCTCAGTCAATTCCGATGGATTTGAGCGACATACTCTGCAGCTTATAAAGGTCAAAGTATTTACCGCCGCTACGGATAAGCTCGTCGTGAGTACCGCTTTCCTTAAGCTCACCGTTTTCTATTACGCAGAGTGCGTCAGCGTCACGGAGAGTTGATAATCTGTGGGCTATGGCAATGATCGTTCTGCCCTCCTTTAGATTATCAATAGCACTTTGTATCTTTCTTTCCGTAGCGGTATCCATTGCCGCAGTAGCTTCATCAAGTATCAGAATGTTAGGCTTTTGTATAAGTGCTCTTGCTATAGAAATTCTCTGCTTTTCACCGCCTGAAAGACTTACGCCGCCACTGCCTGTTACTGTGTCATAGCCCTCAGGCAGCTTCATTATAAAGTCGTGGGCGTTGGCGTTCTTAGCCGCTTCTATAACCTCTTCCATAGTAGCGTCAGGACGGGCATAGCGTATATTGTCCGCAATAGTACCCATAAAAAGATAGGTTTCCTGAGATACGACGCCGATGTTTTTTCTGAGAATTTCAAAGGGTATCTTCTTTACCGGTATTCCGTCTATCGTTATTTCACCTGAGGTTACGTCGTACATTCTTGATATCAGGTTGATGATAGTTGTTTTACCTGCACCTGTCTTGCCGACAATACCCGTAAATTCTCCCGCCTTTGTGGATAGAGAAATGTTTTTAAGTATCGGTCTGCCTGCCTCATATTCAAAGGTGACGTCCTTAAAGCAAATGTCACCCTTTAATATTCCGCCGGGTATATCTGCAGGCTCACGGGGAGGCTTTACAGAAGGCTCGCTGTCAAGTATCTCAAACATTCTGCCTGCGGCGTCGGTACATCTCGCCCAGTCGTTACCCATATACATAAAGAAGAATATAGGATCCCACACGATACCAAAGTAGCTTATAAGCAGGGTAAGACCGCCAAGCTCCAATTTACCAAGCAGAACGAGTGCAACGCCAAGACAGTAGATAAGTCCGTTGCAGACTGCATAAAGTCCCGTCTGGAAAGGAAAGAACTGTGCGTTTCTCTTATCTCTGTTATATTCTGCCGTGTAAAGTCCGTCGTTCTTTACGCCAAAACGGCTTATTTCCTGCTCTTCTCTTGCAAACGCCTTTACGACTCTGTGACCGTTAAGAGCGTCAGTCAGTACCGCGTTTACACCACGTCTTGCAATATCCCTGTTTCTCCAGTGTCTGCGTTGACCTCTCAGCCACAGCACTTCAAAAAGCAGTACTAAAAATACAACTAAGAACATACAAACGGCGATTATGGGATTTACCATAAGCATCAGTACCACAAGACCTAAGATCTTTATCATATTTGCGATAAACTGCGGCACGATGTCAACGAAGAAGCAGTATACGTCAAAGCTGTCTCTGTCTACTCTGCCCATTAAAGAGCCGGTCTGCTTTGTAGTAAAGAAGGATAACGACAGCTTCTGCATTGATGCAAATATGCTTGTGCGTAGCTTATGTATTACCTGCGGTGTCACTATACTGATTATTATTCCGTAAACTATAGAGAAGATAGTTGAAACCAGCGAAAATGACGCCATACCAAGTATTACGAATAATATCTGTCCGTAATATTCTCCCCCCTCGGTCAGAACCTCGTCGTATAAAAGCTTGGTTCCAAAGTAGGGAGAGATAAGTCCCAGAGCCACCGAAATACCTATAAGCACAAGGATTATAATGATCTGTACCTTATAATCTTTGAACATGCCTAAAAGCCTCTTGAAAACCCAGGTACGTTTAGTACAATGGGGACAAAAGGCTCTGTTGGGGTCGGGGTACTTCCTTTCGCACTTGGGACAATAAAGGTTCTTGTCGTCAAGTGCTGAATCATCGGGAGTTTCCCCTTTTTTAATTGTCGAATAGCGACGACAAAACTGCTCGAACTTTTCCGAAAATCCGCCCGAGAAAAGTGCAAGCTGTTTACTGTCACCGTCTTTCATTTTTGCCATAAGACGAGCCGTAAACTGATAACGGTCAACGTAAAGCTCGTCTATATCCGAGTTATCAAATTCGCAGAAATCCTTGAAGTCAAACTGCGAATCAAAGGTCTTTTTGTTCTTGACAAGTCTGTCATAGCCTGATAATATATACAGCTTATTTTCATCAAAGGTGATGTATACGTCATAATAGCATCCGTCGGCATCCATATCTGCCTTAACGCAGTAAAGCAGTTTTTCCGTATCAACTGCTCTTTTTATAAATGCATCCTCAACGGCTATTGTCAGCTTGTCGAAGTATTTCATTTTCATTTATGACTGTTCCTTTCTCTTTAAAGGAAAGGAAAAGAGTCACAGGCTTAAAGAACTATAAAGCCAACCTTTTTATATACCTTCTGGAGTGTCTTTCTTGTTGTCTTGAATGCTTTTTCAGCACCCTTTCTCATACACTCGTCAATATACTTTTTGTCAGCGATTATCTTGGCAAATTCGTTTTGTACGGGTGCTAAGTGGTCTGCTACCACTTCGCCTACTGCAAGCTTGAATTCGCCGTAGCCCTTTCCTGCAAATTCCTTTTCTATTTCCTCAAAGGACTTATCAGTAACAGCACTGTAGATTGACATAAGGTTGTTTATGCCGTCCTTACCTTCACGATAGGCAATTACTGCTTCACTGTCTGTTACTGCACGCTTGAATTTTCTTATGATGGTATCTCTGTCGTCAAGTACTGAAATGCTTCCGTTGGGGTTTTCATCAGACTTTGACATCTTCTTTTCAGGACTCTGAAGTGACATTACCTTAGCACCGGTCTTTGCAATGTAAGGTTCAGGCACGATAAAGGTATCGCCGTGCACCTGATTGAAACGCTGTGCAATGTTTCTTGCAAGCTCTAAATGCTGCTTCTGATCGATACCTACGGGTACTAAATCTGCCTGATATGCAAGAATATCAGCCGCCATAAGTACGGGGTAAGTGAAAAGACCTGCGTTTACGTTTTCGGGATGCTTTGCTGATTTATCCTTGAACTGTGTCATTCTTGAAAGCTCACCGAACTGTGTATAGCAGGAGAGCACCCATGAAAGCTCTGCATGCTGGCAGTTGTGGCTCTGTACGAAGGCGGTTGACTTATCAGGGTCAACGCCCATAGCAAGTAACAGAGCATAGCTTTCGTTTATCTGCTTCTTTAATTTCTGAGGGTCCTGTCTTACCGTGATAGAGTGAAGGTCTACTATACTGTAGGTGCATTCATACTCATCCTGTAATTTGATCCAGTTTACCAGTGCACCAAGGTAGTTTCCGAGGTGCGGTGTATTTGTGGGCTGTATGCCGCTGAATATACGCTTTTTTGTTTTTTCCATTGTTATATCCGTCCTTAAATTATTTGTACATTGTCTTTGCAACTTCTGCAAGGATCTTTACGCCCTCAACGATCTGTTCGTCTGTGGGTGTTGAGTAATTCAGTCTGAATGACAGGCAGGGGTCGTTTTCGTTTGTTAAGAATGCGTTGCCGGGTACTACTGCAACCTTGTTCTTTACTGCCTTCTTACAGAAATAGCTCATATCGCCGTCGGGGAGAGTACCCCAGATGAATAATCCGCCCTCAGGCTCTGTAAATTTAATGGATTTAGGCATATACATCTTGAGATTTGTCAGCATAAGATCCGCTTTCTTTCTGTAAATCTCACGAAGCATTTCAAGATGTGCTTCAAAGTCGTTTTCTGTAACGAACTTGTGGCATATCATCTGAGGCAGTATGGAGGTATGTACCGTAGATACTTGCATACAAACCACAGCCTTTGATATAACGTTCTGAGGAGCACATAAGTAACCTACACGAAGACCGGGAGCAAGCACCTTTGAGAAGCTTCCTGCATAAAGCACCTTGCCCGTTTTGTCAAGGGACTTTATCGTAGGAACGTCCTCACCGATGTATCTTAGATCTCCGTAGGGGTTGTCCTCCAATATGTATACGTTGTACTTTTCAGCAAGAGCTAAGACCTGCTTACGCTTTTCGAGGCTCATAGTCTTACCTGTGGGGTTCTGGAAATTAGGGATGAGATAGATGAATGCTGTTCTCTGATACTTTTTCAGAGCATCCTCTAACTTTTCGATGTTGATACCGTCATCCTCCATTTCAACGCCTACAAGCTTAGCGTTGTATGAACGGAAGGCGTTAAGTGAGCCGATAAAGGTAGGTGCTTCGCATATAATCACGTCACCCTCGTTGCATATCTCCTTGGTAACTACCTCTATTGCCTGCTGTGCGCCCGAGGTGATAACGACTTCATCCTCGTTCTTATCAAACATATTTTTCTTTGCAAGATCCTCCTTTATCCAGTTACGAAGGGGAGTATATCCCTCTGTAATAGAATACTGAAGAGCGTCAATGGGTGCTGAAGTAAGAATTTCGTTCGTAATTCTCTGCACCTCTTCAACGGGAAAAGCCTCAGGAGCAGGATTACCTGCCGCAAAGCTTATAACTGTAGGATCTGATGTAAATTTTAAAATTTCACGTATTGCTGATGGCTGCAATGACTGAACTCTGTATGAAAATGCGTTCATAATTTATTATAGGTCATACCGTCGCATAAGTCGGTATAACTTTTCCTCCTTATTTTAATATTTTGTAAATCAGGTGAACGGCTCCATTGGGTGAGAGCTGTGATTACAATCGCAATAATTGTATCACAAAAAGGCAATAATTGCAATACTTTTTTACTATATTTAAATACAAAGGGCGTAGTTGCGGTTATATACCTAAAAATTGCAATCGTTTTCACCGGAAAATTACTTAAAAATCAGTTGACAAAGATGAATTATTGCTTTATAATAACTTATGGAAAGAAATCGACAGAAGTCGAAAAAATCAGGAGGTTTAATAAAATGGCAGAAAACAATTTTGAAGAAATGGCAAAGGATGTTTTAAACACAGCCGACACAACAAGCAGCTTTGATCAGAGCGACATCGAAAGCAATAAGATTATGGCGATACTCGCTTACATCGGTATCTTATTCCTTATTCCTCTGCTCGTAGCAAAAGACTCCAAGTTTGCAAAGTTCCACACAAACCAGGGTCTCGTACTCTTTATTGCTGACGTTGCAATCGGTATTGTAATTGCTATCGTTGCAATCATCCTTGCATTCGTTCCCGTTGTTGGTCCTATCATTGCAGGTATCGTAAGCGGTGTACTCGGTCTTGTTATTTTTGCACTTATGATACTCGGTATCATCAACGCTGCTACAGGTAAGGCTAAGGAACTCCCCCTTATCGGCAAGATCAGAATTTTAAAGTAATTTCTGAAATTAAACGAAATAAAAATCACCGTAGCGATACGGTGATTTTTTTATGCATCATTTTTGATCTGTAAATATTTTTCTGATATGTGGACTGTTCAGCGAATGGTATAAAAGCATACCTAAAATTCCGCAGGAGATGAATTCACCTAAAAATACGGTAATTGCTGAGAACCATATTGCATCCTCCACTCCATAAGCATAGGTCAGCAGAATGGGAATTACTATCGTGTTCGATAAAATTGCCGGAACAGGTAACAGCCACTTTGGTTTTTTTCTCAGCAGATAGGTGATAACCGCTCCGATAAGAGTTGCAAGACTGCCGAATATAACGTCCCATATAACTGCACCGCAGATGAGGTTTGAAATCAGACAACCTATAAATAATCCGGGGACGGCGGCAGGCATAAAGGCGGGGAGAATACATAACGCCTCCGATAGTCTTATCTGTACAACACCGTTTGCAAGGCCCGTCATATTTACGATGTAGGTCAGTACGACGTAAATTGCGGCAACCATAGCAGCCTGCGTTATATACAGTGCTTTTTTGTTTTTCATTATTCAGTTTTCCTTTCGTAGTTTTGATTTATCCCGCAGAATTTGCGGGAAGGTGAGGATTTTGCGAACTCACAAGGAGAAAGTATAGCACTAAATCAGAAAATTTTCAAGCTCTTTGTGTCAGAAATAACAAAAAAAGCCATAAAAAGTGATGAAAATGAAAAATTTCTAAAAATTTCTGTGAAAACTCTTAACATTTTTATTGTTTTGTGATATACTCTATAGGTAAGCTGAAAAACTATACTCAAAAATAGTGGGGCTTAATTTACAGTGGATATACATAAAATCAGCCGAATTATCGGTTTACCGTGAAAAAGGATGATAAAATATGAGCGATAAAAAAGTTCAGTATCTGAGCGTCGATGACGAGCTTCAGGATACTAAAACAAAAAAGAAAAATTCAAAAAAGAAAAAGGGCAGCACACTTGATACGATAAAGAAAGTGCTTGGCGTTATCGGCACTACAGTCTTAAGCCTTATACTGATAATGATAATCACTATCTGTATCGTGGCTACAGCACTCGTGGTATATGTAATGCAGTTTGCTGATACCGCCTTTGACGTCGACCTTAAGAACGTAGAGCTTAGCTACACCAGCTTTATCTACGCCAACGACAAGGACGGAAACGTTGTAGAAATAAAGCGTCTGTCAGGTGACGAAAACAGAATATGGGCAGATATGGAGATAATTCCTCAGCATCTGCAGGACGCTTTTACTTCAACCGAAGACCAGCGTTTCTACGAGCATGAGGGCGTTGACTGGAGAAGAACGGTAAGCGTTACCATCTCAACACTCTTTAACGGCTATGGTCAGGGTGGTTCTACCATAACCCAGCAGCTTGTAAAGAACATTACAGGCGATGACAGAGTAACCCCCGAGAGAAAGATAAGAGAGATTTTCCGTGCTCTGACACTTGAAACAAGATATACAAAGATCGATATACTTGAAGCATATCTCAACCGTGTACCTCTCGGCGGTACGGTTTACGGCGTAGGCTCAGCGGCTTACTATTATTTTGGTAAGACGGTAGACCAGCTTACCATTGCAGAAAGTGCGATACTTGCAGGTATCACCCCTTCCCCCAGTGTGCTCAATCCTTATGCCGATTTAGCAGAATCAAAGAGAAAGCAGCTTTATGTTCTGAAAAATATGTATGACCAGGGTCTTATTACCACTGACGAATATGAAGAAGCAAAGAAGGAGCAGGTAAAGTTCCGACTTATCGTATCAGGCGACGCATACGGCTATACAGATCCCAGATATGAAGAATATTACGGCACAAACGAAGATACAGAGGATACCGAAAGCGGTATCGAAACAGATGAAGACAAGCTTTACGATGACGTAGACACCTACGAGGCGTATCGCTGGGATGAATATGAGATCTCTCAGAACTGGTACGTTGACGCCGCTATAGAGCAGGTAATCGAAGACCTTGCGGTTGCAAAGGGACTTACCTATGAAGAGGCTAAGGAAGACCTTTATAAAGGCGGCTACAAGATATATCTCAATATGGATATGGAGATACAGGAAAAGCTTGAAGAATTCTATCGCGATCCCAACAATTTCTTCTACAGCTATGATAAGACTGCCATAGAGGAAAATCTCATACAGAGTGCATTTGTACTGACCGATTACAGAGGTACGGTAGTTGCTCTTGCAGGCGGTATCGGTGACAAACCCGGTGATAGCTGCTTCAACAGAGCTACGCAGGCGATCCTTCCTATCGGTTCTACAATGAAGCCGATTTCAGTATATGGTCAGGCGATAGATCAGAATCTGGTAACCTACTCTTCAATGGTTTACGATAAGGCTATCGAGCTTCCTGACGGCAGCACATGGCCTATGAACTTTGAATATGACTACGGCGTGCAGATAGACGGCAAGAATATCTATATGCCTGTATGGGATGCAGTGGCACAATCCAAGAATACCATTGCAGTAAGACTTTGTGACGCACTTGGTATTGATACCTGCTTTAACTTCCTTACAGAAAAGCTTCACATTAGTTCTCTTGATTACACCTACGACAGAAGCTATTCACCTGTAGCTTTAGGTCAGCTTACCTATGGTATGACACTTTTAGAGCTTGCCGGAGCATATCAGATGTTCGGCAGTGGCGGTGTATATTACGAGCAGAAGCTTTATAGCGTTATAACAGATTACAACGATAACGTAGTACTTGAGCAGGAACCTCTCGGCGAAAGAGTAATGGGTGCAGACAGTGCCTATATAACAAACAGAGCTATGATGCAGGTTATCAATAACGCCAACAGCTCAGGTAGCTATGCTAAGATAAACGGCATAGAAGTAGTCGGTAAGACAGGTACTTCAAACGACGAACGTATCGTAGCCTTTGCAGGACTTACACCTGAATATTTAGGCGTTGTCCGACTCGGTTATGATGACAATAAGAAAATAACCGGTGCAAACTATATTCCTTTAGGTAAGGTATGGCATAATTTTATGGTTCAGATCGTGGACGAAAATTCTATCAAGACCTTCCACAAGGACAGTAACGTAGTTGAAAAGAAATACTGTACCGAAACAGGTCTGCTTGCAACCTCCAAGTGTACCAATACGGCGGTAGGCTATTATAAGAAGGATGCATTGCCCAAGACCTGCGATTCCACTCATAAGACCATCAAGGATAGCAAGTACTATCAATACTGGGAAAAGCACGGCGGCGAGACCCTGCTTGTAAAGGATGAACTCGGAAACGGTGACGAGGACGACAAGACCTCTTCAAACAGCAGATAAATACAGATAAAAGTCTGTGTGGCAGAGTCACACAGACTTTTTTGAGGATACGTAAGGAGAAAATTATGACCTTCAGAATGACAGCACCCTGCCACTTCGGGCTGGAAAAAACACTTTCCTTTGAAATAAAGAAGATAGGCGGAGAGGATATTTCCGTCAGCGATGGCAGAGTTGATTTTTCAGGTGACGAAAGAGTACTTGTAAGAGCCAACCTTTGTCTCTCCACTGCGGAGAGAGTTGCGATAGTATTAGCACAGTTTAAAGCTAAGACCTTTGAAGAGCTTTTTCAGGGTGTAAAGAACGTACCCATAGAGCAGTACGTAGGCAAATTTGATAAATTCCCCATAAAGGGCTTTTCGCTGAACTCCAAGCTTTCCAGTGTCCCTGCTTGTCAGAAGATAATCAAAAAGGCAATGGTTGAACGAATGAAGAGCGTATATAAAATCGGTTTCTTTCAGGAAACGGACAATCTTTATCAGTTCCGTTTTTCGATTATGAAGGATATGGTCACCTTCACTCTTGATACAACGGGCGACGGACTGCATAAAAGAGGATACCGCAGATTTTCCAACGCTGCTCCCATCAAGGAGACCTTAGCGGCAGGAATAGTTGATCTTGCAAGAGTCCGTGACAGAGACGTGATATGCGACCCCTTCTGCGGAAGCGGTACTTTGCTTATTGAATCCGCGATAAAAGCACTCGGTATACCGCCTTGCCTTAATCGTGAATTCACCGCAATGAGCTGGGATATTATCCCGAAAGATCTATGGGATGAAGAAAGAGAAAAGCTTAAAGAGAGTATAAAAAAGGATGTTCCTTTTAAAGCCTATGGTTTTGATATTGACCCCGAAGCGGTAAAGCTGACAAGAGAAAATGCCGAAAAGGCAGGAGTAGCAGATTATATCACTGTAGAATGTCGTGATGTGAAGGATTTTACCTATCCCGAGGATGTCACCTGTGTGCTTTGCAATCCCCCTTACGGTGAAAGAATGCTTGAACAGGAGCAGGTAAGAGAGATATATAAAGCTATGGGCAAAAAGCTGTTGCCTTTAGGTAACAGAAGAATGTTCGTCATTACTCCTGATGAAGAGTTTCAAAATCTTTTCGGCGAAAAGGCAGACAAGAACAGAAAGCTCTACAACGGAATGCTTCTTTGCAGATTATATAGTTATCTGCCCTTTACAAAAAAGGACAAATAAGAATTATCGCCGTGCCATAAGGGTTACGGCGTTTTTTGTAACAATGTAACTTTTGTGCAATGCTACAAAAAAAATGTCTGTTTGTACGAAAATCAGGTGAAATCGTTGACAAAAGCCTTAAAATATAGTAAGATATCATTAGATAATTGTACATTGTTATCATATTTTTACAGTTATTGTAATTTTGACGAATGGAGATGATTCTGTGGAGCAGGTATACTTTGCCAGACAACCGATATTTGATCTGAACAACAAGACCTACGGATATGAGCTGCTTTACAGAAATCAGGCGGGCGTCAACCAGTATACAGGTGACAACGGTGACGTAAGTACGGCAGACGTTATCAATAATGCGTTTCTTGTGGATAACGTGACTTCCTATCTTGATGGTAAAAAGGCGTTTGTCAATTTTACAAGCAATCTTATCAAACGAGGCGTTCCTACGATGATATCAAAGGACGTACTGGTTGTAGAAGTACTCGAAAGCGTTCTTGCGGATATGGACGTTGTAAGACGCTGTGCGGAGCTTAAGGATATGGGCTATACCATCGCCCTCGACGACTACGAATATTCTCCTTCGACCGACGCACTTTTCAGACTTGCTGATATTGTAAAGCTTGATTTCCGCGGTCCTCGTGACGCAATGGAAAAGACGGCGGAAATGTGCCTTAGAAAAAATAAAATAATGCTTGCCGAAAAGGTAGAAACTCAGCTTGAAGTTGAATACGCCAAGAATATGGGCTGTTCTTATATGCAGGGCTTTTATTTTGCAAAGCCGTTGCTTATAACGCAGAAAACAAATACCCCAATGGCAAGGACCTTCCTTCACGTTTTGGGGCTTGTGTATTCTCCTGAGCCTGATTATGAAGAGATTGCTTCTGTTATTTCCACCGACGCAGTACTTGCAATAAGACTGCTCAGACTTATAAATATAATGTATGCAGGTACAGGCAACAAGATATCCACCATCCATCAGGCACTGGTACTGCTTGGCTTTGATAAGCTTAAGGAATGGATATATCTTGTGGGTCTGCAAAGACTTCAGAAGGATACTCCCGACGAGCTTATAAAGCTTGCTCTTTTCAGAGCTAAGTTCTGCGAGAGTATTTCAAAGATAGTTCCCGGTGCGTACCCAAACAGAAAAGAACTGTATCTGATGGGACTTATGTCGATAGTAGTAGGTACTACCAACAGAGACGAAGTGGAAGGCATACTGAAAGAACTCCCCGTAACTGATAATATCAAGAATGGTCTGTTCGGAGAAGAGGGGCTGTTCGGTGACATCTTCAGTTTTGTAAAGGCTTATGAGCGTGCAAACTGGAGTGAAGTAGACGCATTCGTTGAAAAGTATCGTGTGGACTCTCAGCTTATTGCAAGTGAATATGTTAAATGTCTTAAATTCATGCAACAATTTTATATCAAATAAGTGCAGGGAAGCAAGAAAAATAAGAAGTACAAAGGCTCTTGTGAGAGCCTTTTGTTATGGGAGATAAAATGGAAGAGATAATCAAAAACCGTAATCTACAGAATATAAAGGATAGACTTAAAAAAAATTACAGCTGGGATATGGTAGGCGATGTGGTGCTTGATGCACTTGATTGCGGTGTTATCCTGCTGGAGCTTGTAAACGGCGGTGCCAATATCATCTATCATAACGATACGCTTTGTGATGTCTTAGGCTACAGAGAACGGGCGAAGACAGAGCGTATCACTGACATTGCCGACTTTCTTTGTCCGAGAGATGAAATGGCACTTATCGTAATGAGCGAACAAACTGTTATGCAGGGAAAGCCGATGTCTATAGAAGTGCTCGGCAAAGACGAAAACGATAATGATAACTGGATACATATAAGTGCAAGACCTGTTGATTTCGTAGAAACTGACGGAGTGGTAGCTCTTGCCGTTGTAACCAATGTAACTCTTGATAAGCAGAAATATCTTGAAAACACAATAAACTACGAGCGTTATATGATGCTTCAGGATGCGGCAATAAAGTCGGTTTATTTTGAATATGACAACAAAAATGACGTTATGACGTTCAATTACAGAGATGCGGACGGAAGAATAGCACCCGTTGATATATGCAATTATTCTTCATATGCAAAGAAAATGAACCTCGTACATCCCGAGGATAGAGAGCTTTTCTTCAGCACTCTCGCAAGAGCCTGCAGTAAGGCGCAAAAGGGCACGCTCAGATATCGCACGACGATAATTGATCAGCAATCGTATAAATGGGCAAACAACACCTACCTCAGTATTGCGGATGATAACGGCAGTATAGTAAGGCTTATCGGCAGAATTGACGATATTGACGATGAAGAAAAGGAAAAGGCGAGAACAGCAAAGCTTATTGAATACGATTCAACAACAGGTGTATATAATAAGCTGACTGCCGCCACAAAAATACAGAAGGCTATTGAAGAAAACAAGGCTAAAAAGGAATTTTTTGCGATAGTTGACCTTGATGACTTCAAGGCTTATAACGACACTCACGGACATTCCTTCGGCGACGAGGTGCTTTTATCGGTAGCAAACGATCTTAACGCTTCCTTCCCTGATGGTATAGTAGGACGCTTCGGCGGTGATGAATTTATCCTTTATGTTGCAGGATATGAAGAAGAAAAGGTAGTTGACAAATTCGAGTGCTATCTGAAAAAGCTCGACAATACCATCATCAGAGGAGAAAAGCACGAGATCGGATGCTGTATCGGTGTTGCCTGGTCAGAATCAGGCGGCAACTACGCCGAGTATTTTGACGCCGCTGACGCATTGCTTTATAAAGCCAAAAACAGCGGAAAAAACAGAGTGATCTGTGAAAAAATATAATTGTCAGGATTTTTTCGGAAAAATTCGCATAAAACCTTGACAAACGGTGTTTTAAATGGTATAATTTCAAAGTAGAATATTTTAGGCTAAAGACTGAGTTCATCTCGGTCTTTAGTTTATATATGGGTATTTTTACAACACGAAGCGGATAAGGAGAAAATAATTGGCTAAGGAAAAAGGCGGAAAAAAGAATCAGGCGGAATATGTAGAAAAGCAGGTTCTTTCGGCTGTTGCTCCGATAATAGAGCAATACGGCTATGAGCTGTGGGACGTCATATTCGAAAAAGAGGGTGCAATGTGGTCACTGAAAATACTGTTTGATAATGAAAACGGCGGTATTGACGATACACAGTGCGAAGAGATAACCGCTCCGCTGAATGAAGCGGTGGATAGGTTACCCTGTTTAGAGCTTATCGACATACTTGAGGTCGGCTCGCCGGGACTTGACAGAGTCCTGAGAAAGCCCTTCCATTTTGAACGAATGATGGGTCAGCCGATAAAGGTAACGACTAAGGATGAAAACGGCAAGACGGTTTATTTTAACGGCGAACTTATGTCCTATGACGGCAGTACGGGTGATTTTTTACTGCACGGCGATGAGGGGGATATCTCCTTCAATACCTCTAAGTGCAGAAGAATAGCTCTTAATTTATAAAATAAAAACACGCATATTTCTTGAAATAAGGATATGTTTTAAGCAAATCAGAAAATAATTTTACGGAGGAATAACAAAAAATGGCTAACGCTGGCACAACAGAACTTTTTGAAGCACTGACACTGCTTGCAAAGGAAAAGGGAATGGAACCTTCGGTACTTATCGAAAAGATCCAGACAGCTCTTTTAAATGCTATCAAGAAGGATTTTCAGGGATGTGAAAACGTAAAGTTTGACATCGACCTCGAAAAGAACAAGTTTGATGTAACTATCCGCAAGGAGGTCGTTGAAGTTGTTGAAGATCCTGCAAATCAGATCGCGATTGAAGAAGCGGCAAAGCACACACGCAGAAAATTAAAATACGGCGACGTGGTTTCTATCAAGGTCGATACAAAGCATTTTGCACGTATTACAGCCCAGTCTGCAAAGCAAATCATAAAGCAGGGCATCAAGGAAGTAGAAAGAGAACAGCTTGTAGAACAGTGGGGCGGACTTCAGGATGAAGCGGTTACAGTTACCGTTACCCGTACAGACCCTAAGACAGGCAACGTTTCAGTAGATCTTAACGGAAATGAAGTTCCCTTATTCAAGAAGGAACAGATACCGGGTGAGGTTCTTAACGTAGGCGATATGGTAAAGGTTTACGTTTTCGGCGTAGCCAAGACAGACCACAAGCCCGCACTCAAGATATCAAGAATAAGAAAAGAACTTGTAAAGCGTTTATTTGAAGCAGAAGTACCTGAAATATTCGACGGTACGGTAGAAATAAAGGCAATCAGCCGTGAAGCAGGTATGCGTTCAAAGGTTGCAGTTATCAGCAACAACCCTGACGTTGACGCTCTCGGTGCCTGCATAGGACCCGGCAGACAGAGAATAAGCAAGGTATGTGCAGAGCTTGCAGGAGAAAAGATGGACGTAGTATTCTACAGCGAAAATCCTGCAGAATTTATCGCACAGGCATTAAAGCCCAGTGACGTTATCGAGGTAGAAATACCCGATCCCGAAGTAAAGGCTTGTACAGCTATCGTTCCCGATAATCAGTTATCACTTGCAATCGGTAACAAGGGTCAGAATGCAAAGCTTGCAGCAAAGCTCACGGGCTATAAGATAGATATCCGTCCCGAAAGCGGCTTTTTTGAAGGCAGCAGCGAGGACTCCGAGTAATAACGTATAAAAATCAGCATTAAATATATAATGAAAGGAAGTGTCACTTTGGCAGTCAGAAAAATTCCTATGAGAAAATGTGCAGGCTGTGACGAAATGAAGGAAAAGAAACAGCTTATAAGAGTTGTCCATACTCCTGAAAACGAAATATGCATCGACTTTTCAGGAAAGAAATCAGGCAGAGGCGTTTACGTATGTCACAGTAAGGAATGTCTGGAGCTTGCACAGAAGAAAAAGGGACTTGAACGTTCTTTAAAATGTGCAGTACCCGAAGAGATATATCTTGATTTATTGAAACAGCTTGAAAAGGGCGAATAAGAAAGGAAACGGTTTATGACAAAGTTTTTGAGTACCCTTGGACTGTGCCGCAGGGCAGGAAAGCTGATATACGGCTTTGATCCTGTATGTGACGAAATAAAAAGTGAAAAGTCAAAGGTGTGCGGAGTCGCTCTTGCAAAGGATATCTCCGAAAAAACACTAAAGGAGATAACCTTCATCTGTGAAAAGTATAACGTCAGGCTGTTTAAATCAGATGCTGATATGGACGAAATAAGATCTGTTCTCGGAAAGAGAACGGGAATCATCGCAATCTTAGATGAGGGCTTATTCGGTAGCCTCACTATGTTGAAATAAAAAACTTAATATTTGACCTAAAGGGGATTTGTTAATGGATAAAAAATATCGTGTAAACGAGCTTGCAAAAGATCTTAACGTAGCTGTTGCCGACATTACCGCAACAGTACAGGAATACTTTGACGTACAGAAAAAAGCACAGGCTTCTCTTACAGAAGAAGAGCTTTCAATCGTACTTGAAAAATACTCACAGAGTAATCAGGTGAAGAATTTTGACGCTTATTTTGCGTCTGCTTCCGCAAAGAAGGAAGAGCCTGCAAAGGCAGAAAAGCCTGCCAAGGCAGAAAAAGCTGAAAAGGCAGAAAAGTCTGCCAAGGCAGAAAAACCCGCTAAGGCGGAAAAAACTGAAAAGCAGGAAGAAGTAAAGGCAGAAAAGCCCCCTAAGACAGAAAAGAAGGAAGAAGCAAAGCCTGCTCAGAAGTCTGACAGACCTGCAAAGTCCGAAAAATCTGACAGACCTGCAAGAGATGACAGAAAGACTCAGGCTGATCGTCCTGCAAAGGCGGACGGCAGATTTGAAAAGCCCGACAGAAAGCCCCAGGGCGATAAGTTCGAAAAGAGCGATAGAAAGTTTGATAAGGGCGACAGAAGGTTCGACAAGAACGACAGACAGGATAAGTCTGACAAAAGGGACAATAAGCCTGCAAAGCAGGAAGCGAAGCCCGTTCAGCCTGCAATCGACCTTTCAAACATTAAGACAAACGCACCTCCCACAAAGCACGTCAAGGGTGAAGCTGTTCAGAGAGGCGAACAGGTTACAAAGCACGTTGACACAAGAGGCAGCTACGTAAACCTTGATAAGTACAACGAAAAGTACGAGTCTATCGCAAGCCACGAGGGTGGCAGACAGCAGAACGACAATTACTCAAGAAAGCAGAAGATATCTCAGAAGTCACAGAAGAACAAGCAGCAGCAGTTCAGCAAGAAGAAGGAAACCGAAGCACAGAAGATGAAGCGTCTTGAGCTTGAAAGAGCAAGAAAGAAGCAGCTTGAAGTGCAGATTCCCGATGAGATCGTTGTATCCGAGCTTGCTATGCGTCTTAAGGTGACAGCGGCAGAAGTTATCAAGAAGCTGTTCGGTCTTGGCGTAATGGTTACGATAAATCAGACGATCGACTTTGATACAGCCTGCATCGTAGCAGAAGAGCTTGGTGCAAAGGTAACAAAGGAAGTTGTTGTTACTATTGAAGAAAGACTTTTTGAAGAGGTTGAAGATACAGACGAAAATCTCCAGCCCCGTTCACCTGTCGTTGTCGTTATGGGTCACGTTGACCACGGTAAGACTTCACTTCTCGACAGAATAAGAAACGCTCACGTTACAGCAGGCGAAGCCGGCGGTATTACACAGCATATCGGTGCTTACAGAGTAAAGGCAGGAGACAGAGATATCACTTTCCTTGATACTCCCGGTCACGAAGCGTTTACTGCAATGCGTGCAAGAGGTGCTTTAGCTACTGATATCGCGATCCTCGTTGTTGCGGCTGACGACGGTATTATGCCTCAGACAGTAGAAGCGATAAATCACGCAAAGGCTGCAAATCTTCAGATTATCGTAGCTATAAATAAGATGGATAAGCCCACGGCTAACCCCGAAAAGGTTAAGCAGGAGCTTACAGAACACGGTCTTGTTTGTGAAGAATGGGGCGGCGATATTATCTGCGTTCCCGTATCTGCAAAGACCGGTGAAGGTATGGACGATCTGCTTGAAATGGTAAACCTCACAGCAGACGTACTTGAGCTTAAGGCTAACCCTGACAAGCTTGCAAAGGGTGTTGTTATTGAAGCTAAGATCGACAAGGGCAGAGGTGCTGTTGCAACTATCCTCGTACAGTCAGGTACACTCCACTCAGGTGATATCATAATCGCCGGTACAGCACTCGGTAGAGTCAGAGTTATGAGAGATGACAAGGGCAGATCTGTAAAGGTTGCAGGACCTTCCGTTCCTGTTGAGATTATGGGCCTTTCAGAAGTTCCCAGTGCAGGTGACGACTTTGCGGTAGTTGAAGACGAAAGACTTGCAAGAGAGCTTGTTGAAAAGAGAAAATTTGAAGCTAAGGAAGAGCAGTTCAAGCTTTACAAGAAGGTAAGCCTTGATAACCTCTTCTCACAGATCGAAGAAGGCTCTATGAAGAAGCTCCCCATCATTGTAAAGGCAGACGTTCAGGGTTCTGTAGAGGCTGTATCCCAGTCCCTTGCAAAGCTTACAAATGAAGAAGTAAGAGTTGAAATTATCCACAGTGCCGCAGGTGCTGTAACAGAAAGTGACGTTATGCTTGCCCGTGCATCTGACGCTATCATCGTAGGCTTTAACGTAAGACCTCATCCCGCCGCTGCAGAAAATGCAAAGCGTGATGGCGTTGATATCAGACTTTACAGAGTAATTTATGATGCTATAGAAGAAATCGAAACCGCTATGAAGGGTATGCTTGCACCCAAGTACAGAGAGGTTGACACAGGCCGTGTAGAAGTAAGACAGGTAATGAAGCTGTCCAGCGTCGGTATTGTTGCAGGTTCTTACGTACTTGACGGTAAGGTACAGAGAAACGGTGAAGTAAGAGTTGTTCGTGACGGTATCATTCTTGCGGTTGACAAGATTGCAGGTCTGCGTCGTTTCAAGGATGACGTCAAGGAAGTAGCTGCAGGCTATGAATGCGGTATTACCCTTGAAAAGTACACCGATATCAAGGAAGGCGACATCTTCGAGGCATTCATTACAGAAGAATACAGAGATTAAACCCGACAGTAGTTTTCGCGGCTGTTCTGAATATTTTCGGAGCAGTCGGGAAAACACAGTAAAGAGGTGTAAAAATGGCAAATTTCAATATCAGCAGACTTTCGGAGGATGTAAAGCGTGAAATATCCGTTGCCCTCCGTGATATAAAGGACAGCCGTATAGCAAACGGACTTGTAAGCGTTTCTCATTGTGAGCTTACAAACGACCTGTCCTACTGCAAGGTCTACATTTCCTCCTTAGAGGGCGGTGAAAAGACCGATGACGCTGTAGAATGTCTTAAAACAGCCGCAGGCTTTTTCAAGAAAAGAATTAATCAGCGTATAAAAATGAGAAAGATCCCTGAGCTTATCTTTCTGCCCGATAATTCGCTGGACTATTACGAGCATATAAGCGATGTTATCAGTAAGCTTCCTAAAAGAGAAGACGATACGGCAGAAGAATAACCAGTATAGGAAGGATAACCCGGATGTTGACAGACAAGAAAAAGGCGGCACAGATACTTTCAGAAAATGATGATTTTCTTATTCTGTGTCACGCAAATCCCGATGGCGATACTTTAGGTTGCGGTTACGGACTGTGCAGGATATTACAGAATATGGGCAAAAGAGCGAAGGTTCGTTGTGCCGATCCTGTGGTAAGCCGAATGACGTTCCTAAAGGACTCCGTAACAGAGCAGGACTTCCCTGAAAAGACAATAGTCAGCGTCGATGTGGCAGATACAAAGCTGTTAGGCTCCCTTGAAGAGCAGTACGGCGATAAGATACTGCTCGCCATCGACCATCACGAATCCCGTAAGGAATTTGCACAGTATACCTTTGTTGATCCCGATGCGGCTGCTGCCTGTGAGCTTATCTACGAAATAGCATTAGAGATGGGTGTCGAAATAGACGGCAAGGTTGCGGCATGCCTTTATACAGGTATAGCTACAGATACAGGCTGTTTTAAGTTTACAAACACCACATCCCGCACTCACAGAATTGCAGGAGAGCTTATGGCTTATGATTTCCCCTATGGCGAGATCAATTACCAGCTTTTTGATCTTAAGTCAAAGGGCAGAATAGAGCTTGAGCAGAGAATACTTCGTGATATCGAATTTGTAGCTGATGACAAGATTGCTATCGTATGGCTTACTCTTGACGTTATAAACGAATTTGCTGACAGAGTGGATACGGAGGACTTTAACGGACTTGCAAGCCTGCCCCGTCAGATAGAGGGCGTAGTGCTAGGCGTTACCGTAAAGCAGAAGGCAGAAAACGTATTTAAAGTATCTATGAGAAGTACCGAGCCAATAAATGCCGCAGAGGTATGCGGTGTATTCGGCGGGGGCGGTCACGCGAGAGCGGCAGGATGCACGATAGAGGGTAATCTCCAGTTTGTAAGAGCAAAGCTTTTACCCATCATCGAAAAAGCGGTAGAGCAGTTATGAGCAGGATAGATAATCCGAACAATCTAAATGGAATAATCTGCATAAATAAACCGCAGGATTTTACCTCCTTTGACGTTATTGCGATAACGAGAAGAGCGGCGTCCACAAGAAAGATAGGGCACGGTGGTACGCTTGACCCGATGGCAACGGGAGTATTACCTATATTCATCGGAAGAGCGGCAAAGACTTCGGACCTTATACCCGCTCTTGATAAAAGATACGTGGCAGGCTTTAAGCTTGGCGTTACCTCTGAAACAGAGGATATATGGGGTGAGATACTGAGCGAATGTGATAAGGCAGTAAGCAGGGATGGACTGCTTAGTGCAGTGAGTACTATGCAGGGTAATATTATGCAGACTCCTCCTATGTATTCTGCTGTTAAGATAGGCGGAAAAAAACTGTACGAGCTTGCAAGACAGGGCATAGAGATCGAAAGACCTGCAAGACCGATAACCGTTCATTCGATAGAGCTTTTATCGTATGACGAAAACGAACGGACAGGCATTCTTGACATCCATTGCTCAAAGGGCACGTATATCCGTACCATTATCAGCGATATAGGTGCAAAGCTTGGAACGGGTGCAGTTATGACAAGCCTTCAGCGTACCCTTTCGGGCGGATTTACGCTTAGTGACTGCATAGAGCTTGAAGCTTTACGTAATATGACGGCAGATGATATAGAGAAGATCATAATTCCTGTGGAAAAGCTCTTTTCCTGCTATGACAAAATCGTTCTCAGTGATAAGCAAAGAAAAATGTTTATTAATGGTGTCGTTCTTGATACTATGAGGATGGGTATAAGCTACCCTGAAAATACAGACCTTGCCGTATATGACGGCGACAACGTATTTTTAGGAACGGCTTATATTGATAACGAAGCAGGCATCAGGATAAAATACCTTAACGTACTAAGTTAAAAGCTTTTTTGAAAAGAGGCAGAGCATTGATAGATATTACCGACAACTTAATACCGCTACCTCCTACGGCAGTTGCTCTGGGCTTTTTCGATGGGCTTCATTTAGGGCATATACAGGTGGTAATGGAAACCTTTCACAAAGAGGGACTCCATTCGGCTATGTTCACTTTTCACAGTGATACGGCACTGCCTAAAAGAGAAAAGGTAGAAAATCTTCTGTCCAATGATATGAAGCTCAGCCTTCTCGATATGGCAGGAGTAGAGTATATATATTCTCCCGATTTCAACAGCGTGAGAGATTATACAGGCGAGGATTTTGTAACAAAGATCCTTATAAAGATAATGAATGCAAAGCTTGTGGTGTACGGCTTTGACTTCAGACTCGGTGCAGGTGCAGACTGTGATTCTGTAAGCTTTAAGAAGATATGCGAAAAGTACGGTATTGACGTAATAATCATACCACCCTTCAGCAGTGACGGATGTATCATACATTCAACGGTCATAAAAAACCTCATTAAAAATGGTGATGTTGAAAAAGCAAACAGACTTTTAGGCTACGAATTTTCCATATATGAAGAGGTCGTAAGCGGAAACAGAATAGGCAGAACGCTGGGCTACCCCACAATAAATCAGATATACCCCGAAAATATGGTGATACCTCTTTTCGGTGCATATAAAAGCATTACCTTTATAGGTGATAGGGTTTATCCCTCTATTACAAATATAGGGGTAAAACCAACGGTAAACTATAAGAATAAGCCTCTGGCAGAAACTCATATACTGGGCTATGACGGGGACTTATACGGACAGAAAGTCAAAGTGAGCCTGCTCTCCTTTATCCGTCCTGAGAAGAAATTCAAGGATACTGAAGCTCTTAAAGAACAGCTTCACAAGGATAAGCTCTCAGCACAGCAATAAAACACCTTGCTGTCACATAGGTTTCACTTTGCAGGTTTAAACTAAAAAAGATAATTGCCGGATCTCCGGCTAAAAACTTCCATTAAGGAGCAGTTCAATGATTGAAGTTAAAAATCTTACAAAGCGTTACGGTTCAAAAGTTGCAGTGGATAACGTTTCCTTCGTTGCAGAGGATGGTCAGATACTCGGCTTTTTAGGACCTAACGGTGCAGGTAAATCAACAACTATGAATATCCTTACCGGCTATCTTTCAAGTACAGAGGGACAGGCACTCATAAACGGTATCGATATCCTCGAAGACCCCGTAAAGGCTAAGAAGCTTATCGGTTATCTTCCCGAACAGCCTCCCCTTTACCTTGATATGACTGTAATGGAATATTTAAAGTTCGTTTACAGCCTCAAAAAGTGCAAGCTTCCGATAAAGTCACACCTTGGCGAAATATGTGAGCTTGTAAAGATAACGGAGGTAAAGAACCGTGTTATCAAGAACCTTTCAAAGGGTTACAAACAGCGTGTAGGCGTTGCACAGGCACTTGTAGGCAACCCCCCCGTACTTATCCTTGACGAACCTACGGTAGGTCTCGACCCCAAGCAGATAATTGAGATACGTTCACTTATCAAAAAGCTTGGTAAGAACCATACGGTAATTCTGTCAAGCCACATTCTTCCCGAGGTTCAGGCAGTGTGTGACAAGATAGTAATTATCAACCGTGGTAAGCTTGTAGCTAACGACACTTCCGACAAGCTTGTACAGAACCTTTCAGGTGATCACAAGCTTATCGTAAGAGCAGAGGGCAACCCTGCCGAGATCAGAAAGCTTTTATCTACTATCCCTAATATGCAGGATGTACGCATAAACAGAGAAAACGTAGAGCCCGGTGTCAGCGAATTCTTCCTCAATGCAAAGGAAGGTAACGACATAAGACGAGAGGTTTCAAAGCGTCTTGCTTCAAGAAACTACCCATTACTTATGATGAAGTCCAGTGAGCTTACTCTTGAAGAGATCTTCTTAAAGATAACCACAGGCGATATCTATGGTAATATAGACGACGAAAATCCCAAAGGCAAAAAGAAATAATCTGAAAGGCGGAATAATAAATGCTTGCAATATTTAAAAGAGAACTGAGAGCATATTTCACATCTCCCTTAGGATATGTGTTCCTTGCTATATTTTACGCCTTTTCAGGCGTATTCTTCTGGATGTTCTCCCTGGATGTGGGAACAACAGATATGTCATCGGTATTCTTAATGATGTTCATTGTACTTATGGTATTTGTACCCTTACTTACAATGAGACTTTTATCAGAGGACAAAAAACAAAAGACAGACCAGCTGACTTTAACAGCACCCATAAGTCTTTTCAGCATTGTTATGGGTAAGTTTTTAGCGGCATACGCTATCTTTGTGGCAGGCGTTGCAGTAATGCCCGTTTACGGCTTTGTAATGTCCAGCTTTGCAAAGGTTTCATGGCTTCCCATCTGGGGTAACACCGTTGGACTCTTACTGCTCGGCGGTATATTCGTATCAGGCGGACTTTTCGTGTCTGCTCTTACCGAAAACCAGATGATAGCGGCAATAGGCAGCTTCTTTATTAACCTTATGGTACTGCTTCTTGATACTCTTATCAACGTAATACCTGCAGGAATAGTAAAGACAGTAATCGGCAGTATTTCCATCTACTCAAGATACGTAGAGATCACAAACGGAATATTCAGTTTATCGAGTGTTATCTTCTTCCTCAGTGTAATCTTTATATTCTTATTCCTCACCGTCAGAGTGCTTGAGAAAAAGCGTTGGGCGTAAACTAAGGAAAGGAGTATAGTAAATGAGCAAGAACGAAAAAAATAACGTAAAAACAGAAGAAGCTTCTGTTACAGAAACGAAAGAAGTAAAAGAAGTAAAAGAAGTTAAAGAAGAAAAGAAGGCAAAGAGCAAAAATTCCTTCAACCCTTTTAAGAATAAAAAGCTCAAATACGGTGGTTTATCCGTATTATTCACAGTTATCTGTATAGTAGTTGTGGTGCTTATCAACGTAGTTATCACAATGCTCGGCGAAAGATTTTCAGTACAGGCTGACCTTACCGATTCAGGTCTTTACTCGATCGAGGGCGATACAGCGGAATATCTTTCAAAGGTGGATGATGATATCGTCATCACAGTAACAAGTGAAGAAAGTGCATTTGTAAGCGGTAGTGAATATTACTACCAGACAAACGAGATCCTTAAGAAGATCGTAAACTGCAACGACAGATTTACTTTAAACTATGTAAATGTAGTAGCAAATCCCGGTTTTCAGGCAAACTATAAGGAAACTCTCACCTCTGATCAGATAATAGTAGAAAGCAAAAGCACAAAGCGTGTAAAGGTGCTTAATTATGACGAGTATCTTTCAATCACCTACAGTCAGCAGTACTTACAGTATTTCGGTCAGTATGTTCCTGAAAAGATAGAAGCAAACTGTGAGCAGGCTGCAGTATCTGCTATTATGAACGTATCCGATAAGGATCCCGTAAAGGTAGCAGTACTTACAGGCTTTGGCGAAACCGACAATCAGGTGCTTACTCAGCTTCTTGAAACAAACAGCTATATCATAGAAACAATTGATATCGGTCTTACAGACAAGATAAGCGATGAATTTGATTTCGTATTCAGCTTCGGTCCTACCAGCGACTATTCTGTTGAAGTAATCAACAAGATTGATACGTGGCTTGACAACAACGGTAAGTTCGGTAAGAATTTCATCTATGCGTCAAACCCTAAGCTTGGCGATTCTCCTAACATTGACGGCCTGCTTGATGACTGGGGACTTAAGGTAGAAAAGGGTCTGCTCTATCAGACAGACGCAAACTACGCTTATGAAACCAGGAGAACGTATCAGATGTTAAGACTTGAAACCTCTGATTTTGATAAGCTCACAAACGAATCACCCATCTTTGGCGATAATATGAGTGCAGTAGTTCCAAAGTGGGAAGGCTACGGCAATATGCAGACTCAGATACTTCTTTCAACCTACGGCGGTGCAGTTATAAGACCGCACGATGCAGGCGATAATTGGGAGCCGGGCGAAAACGACGTGAAGAAATCTTACGGTGTTATCGTACAGTCTACAAAGACAAGATTTGAAAACGGTACTATTCCTTGTACAAGCCGTATCATAACACTCGGCGGTATGGAAATGCTCAACGTTTCCTTCCTCACGTCTCCTCAGGCAAACAATGCACAGTTTATTATGAATATCTTCAACGTAAGCTGTAATAAGGAAGAGGGCATTACTCTCACTCCCAAGGGCTACGGCACTACGACCTACGAAATAACAGAGGCACAGAAAACGACTCTTGTTATTATATTCGTAGCAATTCTTCCTCTTGCACTTATAATTGCAGGTGTTATCATCTGGGCAAGAAGAATTCACAAATAATATTAAGAGGATAATAAATGAAAAAGAACGCAAAAATTCTTATAGCTTCAGCAGCGGGTATTGCGGTGCTTGGTGCTGCAACGCTTGCACTGGTGCTGACAAAGCCTATAGATGATACAGCAGGCAGTAACACTTCTTCAGGTAGTGAAAAGATATCTGTATTATCCTATAAGACTGATGACATTCTCTCCCTTACTATAAAGAACGAAACAGACGAGTTCACAATTGACCGTTTGGGTAGCGAGAAGTGGGGAACGGACGGCATACCGCAGGAGTATGCAAACAATGACGCTTACGGCAATACAATGGGAAAAGCGGGCGTTATTGACGCTAAGATGAAGGTTGAAGACGACGCAGAGGACCTTGCAAAGTACGGCTTTAATGAGCCTACTGCAACCATTGCAATGACCTTCAAGGATAACAAGTTTGAACCTGTAAACTGCGTTATCGGTATGAAGAACTTAGGTGAAAACGCCTGGTACTTTAAGACGGAAGACAGCAATACGGTATATCTTGTATCTGACAGCAGTCTTAAATTTGCCTTTTCAGAAGAACTTGACTACGTTCAGCTGGCAACGCTTGTTGATAGCTTTGATTCAGAAAATGATATTGTAAACCGTATCCGTATCGAAAGACCCGATCTTGCAAACGATCTTGTACTCGATAAGCTGGAAGAGGAAACTGATAAAGAATTTCAGTCTGTTTACGTAAGCTACGCTATGTCCAGCCATAACAATATTCTTGCAGATGATGAAAAGGATATGGACATAGTTTACGGTATGTTCGGTATTTCTGCTTCCGATGTGGCGGTTGTAAAGCCTACAGAGGATGATAAGAAAAAATACGGTTTTGATGATCCTGCCTGCGTTGTTACAATGGTAGCAAATGAAGAAGAGGTAACTAAGCTTTATATCGGAGATGCCTTATACACAGTAGAAACTGATGAAGAAACAGGCAAGGAAACAAAGTACGTATCGGGCTATTACGGTATGGTAACAGGCAAGGACGTTATATACGTATTCCTTCCCGATAGCCTTCCCTGGCTTACAATTAAGCCTGAGGATATTCTTTACAGACTTTTCCTTACACCTTATATCTACTATGTGGATGACGTTACGGTAAAGGATACCGATGGTAAGGAATACGAGTTCAAGATCATCGGTGATGCAGACGAGTCCAAAATCGAATACAACGGCGAAGTTGTAAACAGAGCAAAGTTCAAGGATTTCTACCAGTATCTTTTATCTGCTTATGCAGAGGAGATATATATCGAAGATCTCACACCTGATAATAAATTTGTAGCAGGATTTACTTACGATTATCGTGAGGACGATGAAGGTGAAGACAAGGTAGAGTTCTATTCCTCCGAACAGGACAGAACCTGCATAATCGTTGTAAACGGCGACGTAAGATACAAGGTTCGTCAGATGTACGCCACAAGATTGTTACAAAATCTTGAAGCACTTTTATCAGGCGGAGAAATACTTGACGAATTCTGATATGCGTAATCATTATAAGTGAGATCTGAAATAAACGCACACAGATCCGCTTTTATATCACACCGTTTGTGCGGCGGTGGAGGTTATATATATGACACAGCAGGAATTTTTCACTTATAAGGGTTTTCCCCTTGTAAGAAAGGACAATGTAATTTATTACGGAAATATGTCTGATAAGTTTGTAGCAATGCTTACGATCTTATCAACACACAAGGTAAAGGATCTTGAGGTTGCGGATAAGACAAGAGTCCAGCTCATGCACACAGATCCCACAGTACCCGTAACTGAGCTTATCACAAAGACAAGCGAAAGAGGCAGTCTTTATGAGGCACTCGATGTAGCAAGCATCTGGCTTGAAAAAAATAACTGATAAAAAATCCCTTGCGATATCCGTGATGTTCTTAACGGAGAATTAGTGGGTGGTATGTAACCGGAAGGTGTAAAAACCTTCCGGTTATTACTTTTTATGCAGTTTTTGCAGTAGGTTGTGTGAGGACTTCGATGGCAGGGATGCCTTCCTGTTCGGGAAGTCGGAAGGCGTAGTGTATGCGGATCGGGTTGCCTGCTGTTCGGGAATATTTCTCGAACTTCTCGTACACCTCTATTCTGCGGATGAACACTCGCAGCAGTTCGGGTGTCAGCTTCGGCATCTCAA
>SVNC01000005.1 GCA_015067025.1 Oscillospiraceae bacterium | reverse complement strand
CAGTGTCAGTATCAGTGTCTGTGTCTGTGTCAGTATCTGTATCTGTGTCAGTATCTGTATCTGTGTCAGTGTCAGTATCTGTATCCGTGTCAGAGTCCGTGTCTGTATCTGTATCTGTATCTGTATCAGTGTCAGTGTCTGTGTCAGAGTCAGTATCTGTGTCAGTGTCAGAATCTGTATCTGTATCTGTATCTGTATCTGTGTCAGAGTCTGTATCTGTGTCAGTATCTGTATCTGTATCTACGTCAGAATCAGTATCCGTGTCAGAGTCTGTGTCTGTGTCTGTGTCAGTATCTGTATCAGAGTCAGTATCTGTATCTGTGTCAGAGTCTGTATCAGTGTCAGTATCTGTGTCAGAGTCTGTATCAGTATCTACGTCAGAATCAGTATCTGTGTCAGAGTCTGTGTCTGTATCTGTGTCAGTGTCAGTGTCTGTATCTGTATCTGTGTCTGTATCTGTGTCTGTATCTGTGTCTGTATCAGAGTCAGTGTCAGTATCTGTGTCAGAGTCTGTATCAGAGTCAGTATCTGTATCTGCATCAGTGTCAGTATCTGTATCTGTGTCAGAATCAGTATCCGTGTCAGAGTCAGTATCTGTGTCAGTATCTGTATCAGTATCCGTGTCTGTATCTGTATCAGTATCAGTGTCTGTATCTGTATCTGTGTCTGTATCTGTGTCTGTATCTGTGTCTGTATCTGTGTCTGTATCTGTGTCTGTATCAGAGTCAGTGTCTGTATCAGAGTCAGTATCAGTATCTGTGTCAGAGTCTGTATCAGAGTCAGTATCTGTATCTACGTCAGAATCTGTATCTGTATCTGTGTCTGTATCTGTATCCGTATCAGTGTCAGTATCTGTATCAGTGTCAGTATCTGTGTCAGTGTCAGTATCTGTATCTGCATCAGTGTCAGTATCTGTATCTGTGTCAGAATCAGTATCCGTGTCAGAGTCAGTATCTGTGTCAGTATCTGTATCAGTATCCGTGTCTGTATCTGTATCAGTATCAGTGTCTGTATCTGTATCTGTATCCGTATCCGTATCAGTGTCAGTATCTGTATCAGTATCTGTGTCAGTATCTGTATCTGTGTCAGAGTCTGTGTCAGAGTCTGTGTCAGTATCAGTGTCTGTGTCAGTATCAGAATCTGTGTCAGAGTCTGTGTCTGTGTCAGAGTCTGTATCTGTGTCAGAGTCTGTATCAGTGTCCGTGTCTGTATCTGTGTCAGTATCTGTGTCTGTGTCTGTGTCTGTGTCTGTATCAGAGTCAGTATCTGTGTCAGAGTCTGTGTCAGTGTCAGAGTCTGTATCTGTGTCAGAGTCAGTATCTGTATCAGAGTCAGTATCTGTATCTGTGTCAGAGTCTGTATCAGTGTCAGTGTCTGTGTCTGTGTCAGTATCTGTATCTGTGTCAGAGTCTGTGTCTGTGTCTGTGTCAGTATCTGTATCAGAGTCAGTATCTGTATCTGTGTCAGAGTCTGTATCAGTGTCAGTATCTGTGTCAGAGTCTGTATCAGTATCTACGTCAGAATCAGTATCTGTGTCAGAGTCTGTGTCTGTATCTGTGTCTGTATCAGAGTCAGTATCTGTATCTACGTCAGAATCTGTATCTGTATCTGTGTCTGTATCTGTATCCGTATCAGTGTCAGTATCTGTATCAGTGTCAGTATCTGTATCAGTGTCAGTATCTGTGTCAGTGTCAGTATCTGTATCTGTGTCAGTGTCTGTATCAGAATCTGTGTCAGAGTCAGTATCTGTATCTGTATCTGTATCAGTGTCAGTGTCAGTGTCAGTGTCTGTATCTGTATCTGTATCTGTATCTGTATCTGTATCAGTGTCAGTATCTGTATCAGAGTCAGTATCTGTGTCAGTGTCAGTATCTGTATCTGTATCTGTGTCAGTGTCAGTATCTGTGTCAGTATCAGTGTCAGTATCTGTGTCTGTGTCTGTGTCTGTGTCAGTATCTGTGTCACCGAAGTCAAAATCATCGTCAGCTTCAGGCTCATCGAAAAGGCCATTACCAAATTCAGTATTGCCATAATAAGACTTACAAATCAGCTGACCTTCCTGATGCCAACCGGTACCCTCTACATGCGAGTTCGGTGCAAGAATTGTCGCGTTATGACCGTTCAGCGTTACATTACCGGCATCTGTGATATTGATAAGCATCTTACCAAATGCGGTGTTAGTATCTAACTGTTTGCCATTATAGATAATACTATTAAAGCTAATGTCAAGTCTTGTATTAGCGTCACCGCCTACTATATTAATTAAAATAGTAGATGATTCCGGCACGTTTACCGAAAGTGCTACTGTACTTCCACCCTTGAGTTCTTCCCACTGTTCAACAGTAAAAGTAAATACATTGAGCTTCTCATCATATCCTGTAAGAAGAATGCCATCACTACATGTGCCATATACACCATTAGCCTCCAGAGCTGCAAGATGGTCCGAAGACGCTCTGAGCAGTTCAAAGGTTTCGGCAAAGTTAAGCTTTGAATATTCGCTGTTTACTCCACCTTCTACATGACGATGGTTTTTATACTCTCCCCACTTAGGATCAGCAAATTGATTTGCCCAAATATAACCATCATTGGTATATACGGAAGCTGTACCTCCAACGATAACAGACGCTGCAGCATCTGCATTATTTCTGTTAGGATCACTCTTGTTAACGTCATACCAGCACGTTACATCAAAGTTTCCGCCGACAGCAATTCTACCACCACAGTCAGCGCCTGTTATAGTAGCGTCACCTTCTGTAAACAACGAGAAACCTGCCGCATATCCGAATACGTCGTTATACGCATTGCCAAGTAACCGATCATACAACTCTTCAAGGCTATCCTGCTGGGTAGTCTCAAATTCAGACTCTGCCAATACCATAGGCAGGTCTGTCTGATAAACATCCTGAGTAACATAGGTTTGCGATGCGGTGTGGCTATCAGCATAATCGTATGTATAATTCTGCTGAACTGTGCCAACTCCGCCAAAAAGACGAGCAAACAACATGTTGAGAGCGAAGACGAAAGCTACAATTTTTCTGAGAACTTTAAGCTTTGCCGTAAGCTGTGACTTTTCGGTGTAATTAGAAACGTTATTTTCTAACATCGTTTTACCTCCTGATCTTATTGTTAAATATGGATTTCTCTTCCATATAAATGTTCAATTTACAAAAGTTGGAAATAGCTGCCTATTCCTCGCACAGACAGTACTCCAATGTAATTTCATTATACTATAAATAGAAAAAGTTGTCAATAAGTTTTTAGCATAAAAATGAGAATTTTTAGCATAAAATAGCTATATTCGTGAAATTTTAGTAAAAAATTTTTGATTTATAGATTGAAATATCAGAAAATAAGTGTTATAATTGGAATGATACATAATAATCCCGATTAGATTTTTATTTAAATCACTGCTTAAAATAATTAAAGAAAGGGTGGAAAATATGTCCGAAGTAAACGCCGTACAAAAGACCGATATGCCGGAGATCAATGCCCAGGCAGCCATTGTTGTTACACAGCACGAAGGTAAGATACTTCTTGAGAAAAACGCAAAGCTCAAAATGTATCCTGCTTTTGCTACTAAAATTCTCGCAACTATTATTGCCTTGGAAAAGTGCAATCCCTCCGATGTCGTTACCATTTCTCAGAACACGATTAATGAAATTGCAAAATGGAAAGGTTCTGCCTCAATAAATCTGCAGGCAGGAGAAAACATTTCCGTTCTTGATTTAATATATTCAATGATGCTTGTATCCGCAAACGACTCTATGTTTGCTCTTGCAGAATTCATAAGCGGAGACAAGGATAAGTTCTCTCGCCTGATGCAGGAAAAAGCAATTTCCATCGGTGCAACCGACACAAAGCTCACTGACGACAACGGTTGCTTTACCACTGAACAGATTTCCAGTGCGTATGATATGGCCATTGTATGTCGTTACTGTATGACCAATCGTATATTCAGAAAAATTTCGGCTACCGACAAATACGCAATTCCCCCTACCAACAAAAGTCCTGAAAGGCTGTTACAGAGCACAAACCTTCTTATAAACAGTCAGAACAGAAGATACAGATACGAAACCGCAATCGGCATCAAAAGCGGGTATACCGTAAGATCAAAGGCCTGCCTTGCCTGCTCTGCTCTGCCTCCTAAGGGAAAATACGGCGAAGAAGTGCTGGCGATCATCCTTGGTGCAGAAAACACAAAGCAGATGAAGTTCGTATTCCATGACGCTGTAACGCTTTTTGATTTTACATACGACAATTTTGAATCACTCAGCGGAAAGAAGCAAGAACAACAGGAAGAAATTGACAAGGACTCCATCTTCTCAATAACGGAGATCTGCGATGCAGTAAATACGTTACAGAGAAACGTAGGAGAAGTGCCGGTAACCACATTTGCATTCGGAAAGCAGAAGATCACTCCCGGTTGTGCTTATTTTGCCGAAAATGCAGACAGTGCAAAGAAAGCTATGGCAGCAGGTGCAAGTGTAGTTATCAGCGAGCAGACTTTACCTAACATTCCTTGCATAGTTGTAGCGAATCTACAGTCAGCAAAAGAAAGAGTCGCTTCTCTGATCAAAGCCAAGCTCGGCTCCTGGAGTATCGGTATCCTCGACTGTCCTGACAAAATAAATCCTATGGGTATGATATGCCAGCTTATCGGCGAAAGAATGAAGCTGACAAAATCAGTAGCTGTTGATAACAATTACGATTCTATACTTAAAGCTATCCTTTCATCCACAAAGAAGACCGACGCCACAGTTCTCGGGGTATCCTGCATGGTTGAAGGAAACGTAGAAAAGGCAGCAAGAACTGCAAACTTCGACGTAGCGATTTTACCCAGTGCTATCGTTTCCAAAAACCCCAGAGATCTTACAAAGGCAGAACTTACCGAAGAAAAACTTAAAGTCTGTGAAGGTATGAGCGAAGCAGGTGCTATCATCATGAATATTGATGACAAAAATCTCGCCAGCGTGTTCACCATTCCCCAGGACATAATAACCATCGGTGTTGACAATCGTCTTGCAGACTACTTTGCGGATGAAATCAACATCACAGAAAACAAGATAACCTTTGACATAGTAGCCGGAAGAGAAAGATATCCCATTGAGCTTTATTCTGATGACAAGCACAGCGTATATCAGGCACTTGCTACGTTTGCACTCGGCGAGATAATGGGCATACCTGCAAAGCAGACAATTATGTCTATAGAAAAATACCGCAAGACCGACGGTCTTAATAAGGTGAGAAACGAAAGAGGCATTTATGTAATTTCTGATTTTGAAAGCGATGCCAGCGAAAGTGTAGGTGCTGCACTGAAGGAATTGTGTTCTGCGTTCATCCCCGAAACTGCAAGAAGAATTGCTGTATTCTCGGATATCGGAGCCGGCGAAGAGTTTGAAACAAACATGTTCAAGAAAGTCGGCTCACTTATCAACAAATGCTCTGTTGACATCGCAGTATGCTTAGGCAAGACAGCCGCACATATTGCTGATACTGCCGACCTTAAGAAAAAGAGTGTTATCATCTTTGAAACCAAAGAAGCACTTACAGAATACCTAAAGCTCAATTTAAGAGAAAATGACGCCGTACTGTTCAAAGCATCTTCTGATACCGGTCTTGACGACGTTATGACACAGGTAACGTAATAATCGTATTATGTCACAAGCAAACCCTGCTGATTTTTTCATCAGCAGGGTTTTTTATTTATGATATTTTAAGCTTATTTTTAAATACTGTCAGACTCTCAAGATATTCCTCGTCCGTATTAAGATGCTCTATTATCATAGGCATATCGGGATTTTCTTCATCTGCAAGCTTTGCAAAAAGATCAAGATCAAGATTTCCTTCTCCTACAGCACATTCTTTTAGCCGGAAAGTAAAATCATCAAGCAACTTTATATCTTTAACGTGACAACTGCATATCCTTCCTTTTAAAAGCGAGAAGCACTCTTCCAGAAATTCATCGTTAAAGAAATATTTACGGGGCGAAGTTATCATATTGACGATATCAAGATGTGCCACAAAATTAGGGTGATCGACTCTTTTTATAAGTTCGAGATATTCCTCAGGCGATGACGGAATCATCCAGGGCATAGATTCGATACTGAAAAACGCATTTTTCGGATTTGCCTGCTTTAAAACGTATTTTATAGTTTCAACCGTCATATCGAAGGTTTCAGGAGAAAAATTCTCTCTGTAGCCACCGTCCCATCTCGGACCGTGAGGAGTGCCGGCAATATTCACCGCACACACAGCACCGATCTCATCTGCAAATATAAGTTGCCTTATGTTATAATCTATCGCTGCTTTACGCTTTTCCATATCAGCATCAAGCATATTATTCCAGATACCTACTTCTGCTATCACAAGATCGTTTTCTCTTGCCGCATCAACATATTCTTTTACAAGTCCCTTATCGCTGTTGCAGTTAAGCGGAAAAACCACCGAACCGCAGCCAAGCTCTCTGAACTGCTTTGCCCAATGCTGAGGATTATCGTGTTTTAAAGGGGATGCTAAACCTATTCTCATACTACACTCCTTTTATCACATCGTTCTGTGCCATATCACAGACGGATCCATTTCCGAAAGCTTTTTTACTCCTGTTCTTGCCATAACGGTTGCAAGCTCAGTCGTCATTTCGCAAAGCTTTTTTCTCACTCCTTCGGAGCCCTCTTCAAGAGGCTTCATTACTGCTCTGCCAACACATACAGCATCAGCACCAAGCGCTAAAGCTTTATACGTATCCATTCCGCTTTCCACTCCGCAGTCAACGAATATCTTCATTCTGCCGTCAACCGCTTTTACAATACTGGGAAGTATCTGTAATGGAGGTACAGCGTAATTCATTATACCGTGATGATGAGATACAACGATACCGCTGACACCTGCTTCAACACACTTAAGTGCATCACTTACACTTAGCACACCTTTTATAACAAACGGAATACCTGCCGCCTTTACAAACATTTTTATCTCTTCAAAGCTTTTGGGACGCATCGGAAGGCCGAGCACGTTATCATAACCACCGTTCCAGGTGTAAGCGTGATCTATATCCATACCAACCGCCAACGCTCCGAGCGAAACCGCCTGCTCTATTCTCCACATCACGTCCTTATTATCTGCGTGAGGCTTTATAATTCTGATAGTTTTAGCTCCTGTACCGAATATTTCAAGAAATTCTTCCTTTTCACCCATACCGACCCAGTGAACTGCATTTGCATCCCTTGCACCCTTAGCAATCTCTACCATTGCATTATCACAGATATTGTGAAGATGAGATAAAGCTGCTGTCATTATAGGGGTATCAAACTTTTCGCCAAAAAGTTCAAAGGTCGTATCAGGCAAATCCGAATCAATATACCTACTTTCAAGTAATAAGCTATCAAAGTAATCCCTTGTTATTGCGTTTGAATCTCCATTCATATAAAGCACCTCCGTTTTTATTTAAGTATAACACATAAAAAAGCTTGTTGCAATGTACTTTCAGGACAACTTTTCCTTTACTTAAAATGGCAGTTTTAAGCTGGACAGCAGTAATTTTTTGTGTTAGAATAGAATAAAAATCAGGCTAAAACACGGAGCAAGGTATGTTCAAAGGAAAAATTGCCGTCATAACAGGCGGTGCAAACGGTATAGGAAAATGCATAGCAGAATGCTTTAAAGAAAACAAAGCCGAAGTATGCATCATAGATAAGACGAAAGGCGAACATTACGTTGGCGACATTGCTGATAAGACAACGCTTGAGCTTTTTGCAGATGAAGTAATAAAGAAATACGGGAAAGTAGATTTTCTCATCAACAATGCCTTACCGATAATGAAAGGCATAGACAAATGCAGTTATGAAGAATTTGAATATGCTTTGAAAGTCGGCGTTACTGCCCCTTTTTATCTTTCTAAGCTATTCGTTCCATATTTCACTAAGGATGCTTGTATTATAAATATATCTTCATCAAGAGACAGAATGAGCCAACCCCAGACTGAAAGTTATACAGCGGCAAAGGGTGGCATCTCTGCACTCACCCACGCTCTTGCTGTAAGCCTTTCAGGAAAGGTAAGAGTAAATTCAATTTCACCGGGATGGATAGATACAGAATATAAGACCTATGAAGGTGCTGACGCTTATCAACAGCCTGCTGGGAGAGTCGGCAACCCGTCAGACATTGCTAATGCAGTTATGTTCTTATGCTCTGATAAGGCGGGATTTATTACAGGCGAAAACATATGTATCGATGGCGGTATGACAAAACTTATGATATACCACGGCGATAACGGATGGAATTTAAACTGACAAAACACGTAAAACAAGGAGGATTTTAAATGAGTATTGACGTAACAAAAATGCCAAAGCTTGGCTTCGGGCTTATGCGACTGCCCGAAAAGGACGGAGAAATAGACATTCCTCGCGTATCAGATATGATAGACAGGTATATGAATGCCGGCTTCAATTATTTTGATACCGCTTATGTATATCACGGCGGCAACTCAGAAAAAGTCGTAAAAGAGGCACTTGTAAAACGTTATCCGAGAGAGACTTTTACCGTAGCCACAAAACTTCCCGCCTGGGCGGTAAAGAACCTCGACGACTGTGAAAGAGTGTTCAACGAACAGCTCGAAAGAACAGGTCTCACATATATAGACTATTATCTTTTACACAGTCTTGAAGACGGAAACAACTATGAAGTATATAAAAACCTCGATTGCTTCTCCTGGTGTATGAAGAAAAAGGAAGAAGGCAAAATCCGCCATTTTGGTTTTTCTTTCCATGGCACACCCGAGCTTTTAGAAAAGGTTCTTAACGAGCATCCTGAGGTAGAATTTGTACAGATACAGCTTAACTACGCCGACTGGGATAACCAGGTGGTACAATCAGGCAGACTTTACGAAATACTGAGCGAGAGAAAAATCCCGATGATAATTATGGAACCTGTAAAGGGTGGTACTCTTGCAAATCTGTCACCTGATCTTGAAGAGATACTAAAGGAAATACATCCCGATAAATCTTCAGCATCATGGGCAATGCGTTTTTGCGGAAGTCTTGACGGAATAGGCACTATTTTAAGCGGTATGTCAAACGAAGAACAGGTAGAGGACAATCTTAAAACCTTTACAAACTTTGACCCTTTGAACGATACCGAAAAGAAAGCTATCGATAAAGTTCTCGAAAAAATGCTTGCTACTCCCCTTATCGGTTGTACCTCCTGCAGATACTGTACAGATGGTTGTCCTATGAATATCAGAATTCCCGATATTTTCGGTGCTGTAAACACAAAGAGAAAATTCCCGGGTGATAACAGACCGAAATTCTTTTACGGAAGTCTCACAGGATATTCAGGCAAAGCGTCAGACTGTATAGAATGCGGCCAATGCGAAGCGGTATGCCCACAGCATCTGCCGATAATCGAGCTTTTAAAGGAAGCTGTGGAAAAGCTGGAAAACTAATTATAAAACGTATAAAAAATCCGTTGGTGTACGCCAACGGATTTTCTTTTAATTATCGTAAAATGCATCTATTACTTTGTAAAATGCTTGCTTAGGTTTATCAGGAGCACTGAATAACAGCGGTATATCTTCTTTTCTCCAAGAAGATTTGTCAGAGGGCCCCCAGAAAGTGAGTGAACTTATTTCAACGCCTTTTTTCATTGCATTTATAATAGAAGCAAAAAGGCGGTAGTAATAATCCCCCTGCCTTTCCTCATTCTTATCCTTGCAGGTAGCATCAAGCTCTGTTATCTGCACCTTATACCCCGCATTAGAAAACTTACGAAGCGTATCGGAGAAAAGCTTGTCAGACGGATATTCAGTATCAAGATGAGCCTGCATTCCTATCGTGTCGCACAGTTTCTCTTCGCTATTCACATAGCTTAAAACGGATAATATTTCTTCACTTACTTCATATGTGTTATAATCATTAAAAACAAGTGTTGTTTTTTCTCTCACACCATATTTTTTCAGCATCTCATCTGCAATCTTATATCCAAGTTTAACAAAATGCGGCTGAAGCCCCTGATTGCCGTATACTTTCTCCCAATCGGAATTCTTAGCATGATTATATTCATTTATAACGTCCCAGGCGGAAACCACCTCGCTATCAGAATTTTCATATACATACTTCATAAAATTACGGATATATAATTCTATTCGCTTATCCATAATTTCAGCTGATACGTAAGGAGCTTGCTCCTCCACACTGAAATTTTCTTTAAAAAACCAACGAGGAGTCTGCTCGTGCCATATAAGAGTATGTATACGCAGATTAAATCCGTTTTTTCGACAGATATTCATAACATTATCAGCAACGGATAAGTGAAGCACCGGAACAAATTTTTCCTTATATTCCGGTGGCATAACATAGTCTTGCTTCTCTGCATCTCCGGTAGAAATCAACTCAGGCATTTTCCCTAATATAAAATCAGGTTTCATCTCGTTTTCCATAGTAACACTATTGAAATTCTTCTTTACAAAGCACAAGATATCTTCATCATTTATCTGAAACGACGTAAGGCAGGTTCCTATATCAGAAATACGTTTGCCGTAAGTGGAAAGCAATGTTTCATTCCTATATCGCATACCATTCACTCCTTTTGCTTTATTGTA
This sequence comes from Oscillospiraceae bacterium, assembly GCA_015067025.1. Taxonomy (GTDB): domain Bacteria; phylum Bacillota; class Clostridia; order Oscillospirales; family Ruminococcaceae; genus Ruminiclostridium_E. Next base: position 162,054 of record SVNC01000005.1, on the reverse strand, counting down.
GCATATATCAAAAAATTTTCAAGATACAAATATGACAAAACGGTGGTATATCTCAAATTTCTGATAATAACCACCGTTTTATAATTACGCTTTTTTAAAAGTTACATCAACCCTGAAAAGATCGCCGTCTATTGTTATCTCCGTTTTGCCACCCTGTATTTCCGTGAAGGATGAAACTATCGAAAGCCCAAGACCGCTACCCTCAGTAGTTCGCGAGCCATCGCCCCTCACAAAACGTTCCATAAGTTCTGCCGAATCAATATTAAGCTGTGAGGCGGACGTATTTTTAAAGGAGAACATAACATCATCATCTTTTTCGGAAAGATTTACGTACACTCTTGAACCTTTTAAAGAATATTTGCAGGCGTTATTCATAAGGTTTTCAAAAACTCGCCATATTCTTCGTTCATCAGCCATAATATAAACAGGCTGTTCAGGCTCGGCTATCACAAGCTTAAGCTCATTCTGACTAAGTTTTTCTTCATATTCTCCCGATAGTTGACTCAAAAGTATACCGACATCAAGCTTTGAAAGATTCACTTCCATATTGCCGCTTGACGCCTTTGACACTTCCAAAAGGTCATCAAGAAGTCTTTTCAGATGCTTTGATTTTCTTAAAAGAACATCGGCATATTCTTTGTGCTTTTCAGTTTCACATTCTTCATTTGCAATAAGTTCCGAGTAATTTATAATGGATGTAAGAGGCGTTTTTAAATCGTGAGAAACGTTTGTGATAAGATCGGTTTTAAGTCTCTCACTGCGGATGCGATTTTCTACTGCCTCTGATAATCCGTTTGACAGGCTATTGAGATTTTCACCGTGTTTTTTAAAATCAAGAACAAGAAGGCTCGTATCAGTCTTATGCTGCAAATCGCCGTTTGCTAAAGCTTCTCCTGCTTTTTTCAGTTTGTAGAGCATTATAGAAATGTACAAAGCACCCAATATATAAACTATCGTTCTGAGCACCCATAAAAACGCAGCAAATGTTACAAAATAATTAAGTACAACAATTATCAGTAGATCTATAGCAATCGTTACAGCTACGACGAATAACGAGCGAAGAATAAAAGGAACGCAAAGCACAAGATTAAATATCTTCTTTATTAATTTTACTGCAAAGTTTATTACGCTATAAATTATATTATTCTTTAAAAAAGTACCCGTTTTAAGTCTCGTTGAAAGTATCATACAGTCCGCAACAAACAAAGAACAACTTGATATAACGGCAAGTACATAGAAAACCAGCTTACACATTCTATCGCTTGTTCCGTCGTTTAGTGCTATAATCAGTATGACGAAGCCTATAGATAATGCCAATATAAGATCAAACGGAAACTTTTGTGATATCCCCTGGACAACCTCTTTTCCATCTCCTCTTTTCCCTGACGCGACCATAAGAAAAACAAAAGTTGAAATCAGAAGTAACGCGGAAGCTATAAAAATAACACCGACGAGTGATATATTTCTAAGCACGCTGTACTCAAACTTTAAAATATAATAATCATAGGTGTGACCATCATAAATCGGGAAAGATGTATCTATATAACCGTAAACCGTATACACGTTTTCTTTATCTTCATATTTATTGATGCGTACAACCTGATACTCACCATGATAATTCTCAGCATCACCCGACCATACCTGATAGTATTCCCTATACCACATTTCATCCTTGTCAATGCTTTCTTTTCCCGTAGAATTAAATAAAATCTCCTCTTTATTATTAAGAACAACAAACCTCATATTGGTGTTTGAGTAAACATACATCACATTTACAGGATAATCCGCAAGTATATCACGCACAAGGTTTTCTGCACGATTAGCAAAATTGTTATAATTGCTTGTTTTATATCGTTCAAAAAAGCTCTGATCATTATTACGTGTATAATACGTAATTAAAGTAAGTGCCGACAAAAAAGTCAGCATAAGCGAAATAACACACAAAATGAAAGCCGTAACCTTAAACGGTAAAGAATATATAACTTTTTTCATTTTTTATCCTCCATTACATATCCGTGTCCCCACACTGCCTTAAGATATCGAGGCTCGGCAGGGTTTATCTCTATCTTTTCTCTTATGTGTCTTATATGCACCGCTACCGTGTTATCGGTAGCAATAGGATTACCACGCCATATACTGCTATATATCTCCTTCGGGGACAGAACTTTACCCTCGTTTTCCATAAGCAGCTTTATTATATCATATTCGGTAGGAGTAAGATTTACCTCCTTACCATCAACCATCACTATCTTCTTGTCATCGTCAAGCTCTACACTACCGACACGGACAACTCCCTTTCTGATACTACCTGAGCCAAGCTCCATATAACGTCTTAGCTGAGATCTCACTCTCGCCACAACTTCAGCAGGGCTGAAGGGCTTTGTTATATAATCATCAGCACCGATGTTAAGACCCAGTATCTTATCGCTGTCTTCGCTTTTTGCAGTAAGGAGTATAACAGGAAGATTTGTAAGCTCTCTTATCTTTATCATCGCTGAAATGCCATCCATATTCGGCATCATTATATCCATTAGTGCTAAATGAATATCATTATTTTTTATAACATCAAGTGCCATTGCTCCGTCGTACGCTTTAAAAAGCACGTATGACGGATCGTTAAGATATATTTTAAGTGCATTTACGATATCCTTATCATCATCACATATAAGTATGTTATACATAGTCTTTCCCCTTTTGTTTTCTATGCTTTTATTATATCTCCTGAATTATTAATTAGCAATATGTAAAATCATTAAGATTTTATTAAGATTGAGAAAACCGCCTTGCCTAAAAAAGCAAAGCGGTTATTTTTAAAGTATATCTATATACTCTCCATTAAGGGCTTTATTCATACTTCTTACTGCACAGAATTTTCCGCACATTGAACAGCTGTCTTCAATTTCAGGCTTTCTGTCATCACGGATCTTCTTAGCAGTATCAGGGTCAATCGAACACTCCCACTGCTTATCCCAGTCAAAATTCCTTCGTGCATCCGCCATCGCATCATCCATATCCCTTGCGTGGGGAATATGCTTTGCGATATCAGCAGCATGAGCAGCAATTTTTGAAGCTATAATTCCCTGCTTTACGTCATCAACGTTCGGCAGTGCCAGATGCTCTGCAGGCGTAACGTAGCAAAGAAACGCCGCACCCGACATTGCCGCTACCGCACCGCCGATAGCAGAGGTTATGTGATCATAACCCGGTGCTATATCTGTAACAAGAGGACCAAGCACATAAAAAGGAGCGCCCATACAAATAGTCTGCTGAAGCTTCATATTAGCCTCTATCTGATCAAGAGGCATATGACCCGGTCCCTCTATCATCACCTGAACGTCCTTTTCCCAGGCTCTTTTAGTAAGCTCGCCGAGTCTCACCAGCTCCTCTATCTGACACACGTCGCTCGCGTCAGCAAGACAGCCGGGACGACAAGCATCACCCAAAGAGATCGTCACGTCATACTCACGGCATATATCAAGTATCTCGTCAAAATATTCGCAAAACGGATTTTCGTTTCCTGTCATACTCATCCACGCAAAAACAAGAGAACCGCCACGGGACACTATATTCATTTTACGTTTATGTTTCTTTATCTGTTCTATAGTCTTTCTTGTAATCCCGCAATGAAGCGTCACAAAATCTACGCCATCTTCAGCGTGTAATCTCACAACGTCTATAAAATCCTTTGCGGTAAGAGTAGACAGATCTCTCTGATAATGTATAACCGAATCATATACAGGCACCGTGCCTATCATAGCAGGACATTCTTTGACAAGCTTTTGTCTGAAAGGCTGTGTATTACCGTGAGAGGAAAGGTCCATAATCGCCTCTGCCCCCATATCCACAGCAGTCATAACCTTTTTCATCTCAGTATCATAATCCTTGCAATCTCTTGAAACACCTAAATTCACGTTAATTTTAGTGCGTAACATTGAGCCTACTCCATTCGGTTCTATACACTTATGAAGTCTATTGGCACATATAGCCACCTGTCCCTTTGCTACAAGCTCTCTGATCTCTTCCTCAGAGCGAAATTCCTTTTTGGCGACTTCTTTCATCTCCTTAGTGACGATCCCTTTTCTCGCCGCTTCCATCTGTGTTTTGTACATTATTATTCCTCCTTAAAATAAAAAAAGAAGTTGTCGATAAGACAACTTCTGAAAAAACTGTATTACAGGCATTCCTACGTTGGCATTATCCAAATCAGGTTATCGGTCGGAGGTCACACCTCCCTCTCAGCCTGTATACAAGCTCCCGTCTGTTTAATTGTTATTTAATTATACCACCTTTTAATAATAAATTCAAGTGCTCTGAGCTACTTTTATTTCCACTGGGTATCGAGCCAGTTTACTCTTTCTGTTACCCACTTTACAAGGCTTTCGCCGCTTTCGGGATACACTCCGAGCCTCTCTATTGTGAATTCATCCCAGTATTTTTTTATAGTAAGATTGCATAATATGATTACGTTATTTATCTTACCTTCGTTACTAAGCTCTGTCCACTTTTCCTTTACAAGTTCAGTAAACCAGTCTGTGCCCATAAGAAGAACGAACCAGGGATTAGTTCTGTCGCCGTATTGATTTACAAACTTCATATCGTTAAACGCACCTGCGTAGTATCTACCTGTGGATGCATCGCTGTATGCCCAGTTAAAATCCCAGGGAGCAGTAAAGGTAAGCTTTTTAAAGCTACTTTGACCGCTGAAGTCGACAGCCATATAGAAACTGCCCTCTCCGCAGTCGTAGTCGTGGCATATCTCATAAAGTATGTACATATTAACGACTGATTTTATATCAACAACTGCGTTTATTGTATCATAAGCATTATCATAAATACCGCTCGCATCAATAAGATCGTAATTCTCGTCGAAGGTGTAATATTTTTCGTACTTTATCGCTTGTATCATTATCTTATAGATATCGGACATATATTTCGAAATAAAGTCCACCTGTTCCTGCGAGTATATCTCATTCTTTATCGTATATTCTGCCGGTACAAGCTGTCTTGTCGTACCTTCAAGGTCGGTAAGAGTTTCTCCGCAGTAATCCATTGTAAACCAGAAGGGGTTTTCGGCAGCATAGTTATCAATCTCAAGGAAATAACCTATATCCGTACCTGTATAACCTTCTTCGTGTTCAGGAAGATCTACTCTGTGCTTATTGATCTGATTTTGCTCACAAAGCAGGTAAAGCCCCTTAAACATCTTATTGACGTATACGTAAACGAACGTACAGTCCGAACTGTAATATTCGCCGTTCATTATTTCCTGTGCGAGCTTGAAAGCCATAAAATCAGGCACTACGTTCCACTGGGATTTTAAAAGAACCCAGCTCTTGCACTCGGCTCCATCGTTAAGACCCATCATATTGGTTTTCTTATCAAACTTTATTCTATAAGGGACCTGGTTTTTAATTACTTCCTTTTCATCACCGTAATAAGCAGTTGAATTACCTCTTATTCTGATACCTGCATATTCGGCGTCAAGCTTATATTCATCACTGCAATTGAACATATCGACAAGGCAGTTGACGTAATCTTCTCTTGAAAGGATATGCTGTTTATTCTCGGTGGAAATATGTATTATAGGAAGATCTATTTTGCTGATCTTTTCGTAATACGCATCCTGAGTTTCCTTATCTATTCCGTAAACGTAATATCTTTGTTCAGGAGTAAGGTCAGACATTTCGGCACCCTCAGGAATTTCCATAGGCTTTTTTGTTGTAGTTACAGCAGGCGTTGTCTGAGGCTTTGCAGTAGTTGTAGTTTCCGGCTTTGGCTTTTGAGTGGTTGTTGTAGTTGTTGTAGCAGGCTTTTCTGTAGTTGTGTTTGTTGTTGTCGTTTCAGGCTTTGCCGTTGTAGTAGTTTCAGGGGCGGGAGTTTCCTCCGGCTCATCTGTTACCGTAACGCTCGTTTCAGGTGCAGGTGTTTCCGCTTTACTTTCTGAATTTGTCGTGGTTGTACTTTCGGGCTTTGATTCTTCACTTACGGATGAAGAACTTGTAACTTCTGAGCTTTCGTCAGAAGAAACTGCTGAATTCTGTACATCTCCATTACAGGAACACAATAAAAAGGATGCCGCAAGTATTAATGCAATAAGTCTTTTTTTCATTTCACACCTCATAAATGTAGGTTTAAGGTCAATTTACGTAATTCAATTATATAACGGTAGTATTTAAAAGTCAATAAAAACCTTATTATAAACGGAAATTTGACAATTAAGTGCAGGTATGCTATACTGATTTCAAGAAACTTCCAAAGGAGGAAGTGTATAATGGAAATCAAGCCTCAGAAAAACTACAAAAAACCTACATTCGCTGTGGGTCTTGCATCACTTATGGTTGCGGCAGGAATGACAACGGGATGTACGGATAATACCGAGTCTACATCCGATATAAACAAAAGCAATAACGAATCAGAAGTAACGCTTATGGGTGATATGCCTATGTTTACCGAAAGCACGTCAGAGCCGCTCGAATATGATGGCGGTTTAGAGCTTGTGGGCGAAGTTGAATTCACCGACAACTCATCCACACCGGAGGAAACAGAGATATTAGAGCTTGAAGGCGACGTAGTATGTCCTCCCGATAGTAATGACGAATAAATTATGAACCTTACTTTACATTTAACCGATAACTGCAATATGAATTGCAGTTACTGCACCCGTGAAAAAACTCCCCATGACATGAGCGAAGAAACGCTTATAAACGCTTGCGACCTTGCCTTTTCGAAGGGGAAATCCGCAGGACTTAGCTTTTTCGGCGGTGAGCCTATGCTCAAAAAATTGCTTATAATAAAAGCAATAGAATATTGCAAGGAAAAAGAAATGCAGACAGGCAAAAAATTTAAATGTAAGATGACTACCAACGGCAGTCTTCTTGACAAGGATTTCATAAGCTACGCAAAAATGTCGGGACTTGAAATTGCTATCTCCTACGATGGCACTGCTCAGGATATATGCAGAAAATTTGCAAACGGCAGTAACAGTAATGCCGTAATCGAAGAAAAGGCAAAGCTTTTGCTATCGTATATGCCTGATTCTTACGTTATGCTTACCCTTGCACCCAATGCCTGTAAAGAGCTTTATAACTCGGTAAAGCATCTGTATGATATCGGATTTCGGAAAATCTCCGCTACACCTGCCTATGGTAAAAATGTCAATTGGACAGATAAGGAAGCTTATATACTTGAGAGTGAACTGAAAAAAACAGCAAAATTCTACAGCGATGTATTTAAAAAGGATATAAGGCTGTTTTTCGCCCCCTTTGACAGTAAAATAAGTTCCTGCATAAAGGGCACTTCTCCTAAAGATCACTGCCAGCTTGGTATAAGACAGATGACAGTCACAACAGACGGTAAGCTTTATCCTTGCACACAGTTTATAGGAAAAGATGCCTTCTGCCTTGGCGACGTTGTAAACGGAGTTGATACCGAAAAGCAATATGCTCTGTCACTTATAGACACCACACCTGCCGAATGTAAGGAATGTGATTTAAAAGACAGATGCACAAACTCCTGCAGTTGTGCCAATATTATGGAAACAGGCGAATTGAACAGAATATCGCCTATGCAATGTACTTATGAAAGAACGCTTATTAAAACCTGTGATGATATGGCTGAAAGGCTATATAGCGAATATCCTGAACAGTTCAGGAAAAGGTTCACATAAAAAAGAACAGAGCTTAACAAGTAAGTATGCTTGTTAAGCTCTTAGTATCTTATAAAATCAAACAGATAAGACCGTTACATCCATCATTTATAATTCTCTGAATAGCCTCCTGAAGCTTTCCTCTTGCATCGGACGGCATTCTTGAAAGCTTGTTGTGAAGTCCCTCGTTCACAAGTTCGTGCAAAGATTTACCGAAAATATTGCTCTGCCATATCTTTGTGGGATTTTCCTGGAATTCTCCTAAAAGATATTTAACAAGCTCTTCGGACTGCTTTTCGCTGCCGACGATCGGACTTACCTCTGTATTGATATTTGCAAGCATCATATGAACGGATGGTGCTGATGCTTTAAGCCTAATGCCGTATTTTCCGCCCTGCTTTACAATTTCAGGTTCTTCGAGAGTAAGCTCTTCAAGTCCGGGCATTACGATACCGTAGCCCGTTGCCTGCACCTCGTCAAGTGCCGCCTGAACCTTTTCATATTTGCGTTTGATAGCCGCAAGCTCAATCATGCAAGGCATAAGATCTCCCTCATCCTTAAGATGAAGGCCGGTAGTTTCTCCGAGTATCTGATAGAAAAGTCCGCTCGCAACGTTGATTGAAATATATCCCGCGCCTGAGCCAAGCTCCACCTTATCGGTAGTGCAGCAGGAAATATTTTCACACTCACTTACTGACGACGCAAATTCCATCACGTCATCCATCGACTTTATATCTGCAGCCGACTGTCTGATATGGTCAAAGATCTCTTTTTTCAGCCAGTGGTTACCTTCAAGAGCACTGAGCCATTTAGGTATACGGATATTTATCTCTCTTACAGGGAACTGCATCAGTACAGACTTCAGAATTTCGATAATATTCTCTTCGGCAATATCAAGGCAGTTTACGGGGATGACCTTTCTTCCGTACTTTTCAGATAACTGTAAAGCCATCACCTTTGCCTGTTCACTATCGGGATCTTTACAATTAAGCACAACAGCAAACGGCTTATTAATACTGCTTAGCTCTTCGATAACTCGTTCCTCTGCACTTTCGTATTCATCTCTCGGAATATCTGTAATACTTCCGTCAGTAGTCACAACAATACCTATGGTACTGTGCTCGGTAATAACCTTATGAGTCCCCACCTCTGCCGCCATATTGAACGGAACTTCCTCTTCAAACCAGGGTGTCATAACCATACGTGGTGCTTCGTTTTCAATATAGCCCTTTGCACTGGGAACTATGTAGCCTACGCAGTCAATAAGTCTTACGTTCATCGAAATATTATCCTGAAACGTGATATTCACTGCATTTTCAGGAACGAACTTCGGCTCTGTGGTCATAATTGTTTTACCTGCCGCCGACTGAGGAAGTTCATCCGTAGCACGCTCCTTTATACTTTCATCTTTTATAGACGGAATTACAAGCACGTTCATAAGCTTACTGATAAGGGTTGATTTTCCTGACCTTACAGGGCCGACAACACCGATATAGATATTTCCTCCGGTACGCTCGGAGATATCCTTATAAATTGAATTTGACATATATTCTATCCATCTCCTTATAGCTTTAATTAGACAATCGGGATAAGCAGCATTCCATCCGCCTTATCGCCCTCTTCCATTTCATTTTCATGAAGGATCGCCGACGCTGACGTATTATAGTGCTTTGCAATATCCCATACAGGTTCGCCCTTTTCAGCGAAGTACAGCTTCAACAGATAATCATTCTGCTTTTCCTTAAGCACGGATTCATCAATCACCATATCCTTTATGATATCTACAGTCATATTCTGATATAGGCAACCCTGAACAGATATCGTCGTTCTGATATCTATCCTGCCATCGTTATCTATGCTGTAGCTGATCGATACCACCTGAAGATAAGGCTCAATACTGCTGTCTTCATTAAGCGAACTAACCGGAACAACAAGCTCAAAGGGACTTGTTTTCTCCACGAAGGAAGGAAGACCGTTTTCCTTTTTCACAATGCAGGTATAAGATGCCTGACCACAGATAAGCAATTCATCGGCTGAGCGTCCTTTACATACGATATTGCTGAGTTCACAACTGCAATCGACAACGCTCAGGGGCGGTGCGTCGGTACAGGAGATACTCTCTCTGAGTGTCAGTTGCTGAGAAATATAACGAGGATTGGTTTCAGTTTTAAGCTGCATTGTAGTAAAATTACTTTCATAATCAATCGAATACATATCCGTTACAGGATAGATAGTTTCCTCTGCGCTTGCATTTACAGAAGATTCCACGGTCAACTCACAACCGAATACTGCTATGCCGTTCTCATCATTCTGCTTTATGGTCAGATCACAGGACAATGCTTTGAACTGAGCGTAACAGATATGTCTTTCACTGATACCCTCGGCATCTACAATCTGACTTAAAGGAATATCCGCTTCAATTATACCGAAATCAACAGCTTCACCGGCTTCATAAGTATATACCGCCTTTAATCTTGCTTCACCCTTAAGCACTACCTTATCAGAAACTACCTTGCACTCGTTCACAACACATACTGCGTCAGTGCTGATAATATTCTTTACATTACCCTTGATCTCTTCGGCTTCGATCTCTTCTCTTGCCACATACTGCTTCTGGACTGAAACTCTGTTACCGCAATAAAGAACGGGTGTCGTTTTAAGCTGTACTCCACAGCCTTCGGCATCGGTAATTATTTCTGTAGTTTTTCCGGAAACGACCTTTATCTTAAAGCTTACCGCACCTCTCACGTCTATCCTTCTGCCCGATACTGCACGGCAGGTACAATAGTCAGTTTTTGTAACGATACTTACCACAGCATCCTCACAAATTTTAGGCAGATCAACCGTTTTTGAATAGGTGTACCTATGCTCGACACAGTTAAGATTACTGTTATTTTCCGAAAGATACAAAACCGAAATGCACACCACACCATCACATATCAGTTTATCACCTGATACGTTATACGATGAGATCTTGGGTTTAAGGGTGCATTTTACAATATTGAAAATATCAGGATAATAATCAGGCAGAATATAATCAAACTCTACCCCCTGCTCTGCCTGCCCGTCGTAAACGACTTCGCTTACAGATACAGGCTGTCTTGTTATAGAAAAATCCATATAATCCTCCTTTTAGCGTTTTCCTGTTTTTCCTCAGGTTGTTTTGCTTATCCCAATATATGAGGACAACGGACAGAATATGCAGACAATTTTTAAAAAGCAAATCTGCCGTATCGTATATAAGCTACGACACGGCAGACGGTATAGGCCGATACTTAGTTATTTACATGATGTGTGTCTTTATCTGTTTCCAAAAGCTCATTACGTTTGAAGAACAGAGAAATACACCATACTGCAGAAAGTGCTACAAGAATATAGATTATTCTGCTTATAACACTTGCACTGCCACCGAAGGCCCAGGCGACAAGGTCAAACTGGAAAAGTCCTACAAGACCCCAGTTTACGCCGCCGATAAGAAGAATAAACAGGGCAATTCTATCCATAATTGTTCCTTTCCCGAATTGTAATTCCGAAAATTTTTCGGATGAAATATAATCATCCTTTTTATATTTTGGTCTGAGGTTTTAAATTTATTCAACACTTTTATTGTGGGATTTTAACACCTTAGCCAGTATTATCTCAAATCAAGTTAGAACTTTTGCACAAAACTATAAAAATTGCAAAAAAAGTGTTGACAAAACTTTTTCATTCGTGTATAATATATAACTGTCAGGCGGGACAAGAAAATCCCAAAAGACGCAATGTGGAAGCTTAGCTCAGCTGGGAGAGCATCTGCCTTACAAGCAGAGGGTCATAGGTTCGAGCCCTATAGTTTCCACCATTATGGCCTGGTAGTTCAGTTGGTTAGAACGCCGCCCTGTCACGGCGGAGGTCGTGGGTTCGAGTCCCATCCAGGTCGCCAGATTTTCTGCCTCTGTAGCTCAGTCGGTAGAGCAGAGGACTGAAAATCCTCGTGTCGTTGGTTCGATTCCGACCGGAGGCACCAAATAAAATGCGGATTTAGCTCATCTGGTAGAGCGCCACCTTGCCAAGGTGGAGGTAGCGAGTTCGAGCCTCGTAATCCGCTCCATTTAATTCGTCGTGGAAATATTCACGGCGTTTTTTATTTATATAAACATATAAACTGTAAGACCTCAATCCATTTTCCTGTCGATCGAGGTCTATATTTATTAAAAATCTTAATTTTTACGAAACATTTTTTTGAAAATAACAGTCTTATATATATGGGATACCGTTTACATTTCCGAAACGGCAAGAATAGGATAACCTTCAATATACGGTTTTATATTATCGGGATGTGTTTTTGCGTAAGCGAACATCGTGTCCGAAAGACTTGTCCCGTTGCTGTTATCAAGTAAAAATTTGCTGAGTTTATCAAGCGGCAAAGAAGAAACGCTTTCACAGACAGGAGATACGGTAATACCGCAAAGAGTATCAGAAATACGGTTTACTCTGAAAGGCCAGACTCTGCAGTCGAAGGGTTTATTATCCTTAAGGATACATCCTGTTTCAGTAAGCATAGGACAGTACGCTAACTCTTCTCCATCCTTGAAGGTCATAATCATTCTGTTTTCGCTTCCCTGCTTTTCACTTTTTATATCAGGGTCTATATTCTCTTTTATATAAGCTAAAAGCTCATCAGACACCAGAGGGATCTCCCAGATATCCTCCCTGTCAAAAACACAGCATACTCTGCACTTTGCACAGGATGAAGGAGATAAAATATTTTTCAGCATAAAATCACCTTTTTCGTTTTTTATTATCTTATCACAAAATTTAAAAGGATGCAATAGGCACGCTGTTTCGATCAAAAAAATATCACATAAACACTGATAGCAATTTATTACAAATTGGTTACAATTTTCAAAAAAGGTTGATTTAATTATATTTATCTGATATAATTTATAAATACAGATATCAAAATAAAAGCAAAGGATTAATTATGAGCACACTTAACAACTTAAAAGAATTATCACAGCTTATGAACGAGCTATCAAATCAGATTCAGAAGGTTATCGTCGGCAAAGAAACTGCCGTTAAAATGCTTATAACAGCACTTATATCAGGAGGTCACGTTCTTATCGAGGACGTTCCCGGTACAGGTAAGACAACACTTGCCATGGCTTTATCCAAGGCTACCTCTCTTTCCTGCAAGCGTGTTCAGTTTACCCCTGACGTTATGTCTTCTGATATAACCGGCTTTACGATGTACAACAAAGCGAGCGAAAAGTTTGAATATCGTCAAGGTCTCATTATGACGAATGTATTTATCGCAGATGAAATAAACCGAACCTCTCCCAAAACCCAGTCTGCTTTACTTGAAGCAATGGAAGAAAAGAAGGTTACGGTTGATGGCGTTACACATAGTCTGCCTACACCCTTTATGGTAATCGCAACAGAAAACGAATTCGGTTATGTGGGTACATTCCCTCTGCCCGAAGCCCAACTTGACAGATTCTTACTTAAGCTCACAATAGGATACCCGGACCTTAATGATGAAATGATGATCCTATATAGCAGGAAGACGTCTGACCCGCTTGACAGCGTTACACCTATTTGCAGTGCAGATGATATCATAGCCTGCGTCGAGACCGTTAAAGAAATACACATTGAGCCCGCAATCTACAAGTACATTGTGGAGATAGTTTCCGCAACAAGAAACCATCCGTTTATTTCGCTCGGAGCAAGCCCCAGAGCGTCCCTTGCACTTATGAGAGCGGCTCAGAGCTGTGCCTTTATGGACGGAAGAGATTATATAACTCCCGAAGATATTGCACAGATGGCTACATACGTGCTTCCCCACAGGATACATCTCACTCAGGAAGCACGCGTAAAGCATATAACCGTAGAAAATATTATTGCAGAGATAATGAAAGCAACAAAGCCTCCATTTTCAGGAAATGCAGAATAAAGGAATATTCATTTTATGAGCAAACAAAGAATATTTTATCTGATATTCCTTATCGTCTGCGGAGTAATGCTTTTTGCTTATAAAAGCAAGATAACCTCCGTACTGTTTTTATTTGCGGTTATCCTGCCTTTAATATCGGTATTGCTTACCTTTATAACCTCGAGACTGTTAAAGGCTAAGACGGAATATCGTGTTCTTTACGCGGAAAAGCACGAAAACTTTGCAGTAACGATAAAGCTCACAAACAGATCAATACTCCCGATTGCACCTGCCGGTATAATCGGTCACTTCCCCTTAAAAAGCAAGGGGCTGTTTGAATATCAGAATATACTTATGACAATACCTCCTTTCTCTACCGTAAACATAAACTTCAACACCCCTATAAGGCTTAGAGGCGTATATGATTGCGGCATTGAAAAGATAGAGATATATGATTTTTTAAAGCTGTTCAGGTTTACAAAGAAATTTGAAAATTTTGAAAAGATAGTAATTCTTCCGAGAAAGCATATAATCAATCCAATCCGTGATATTTCCACAAGTGATAATGAAACCGAATCAACAAGCAGCTTTTCTTTTGACAAGAACAGCTTCACAAACATAAGAGAATATGTTCCGGGAGATTCTGTAAAGCATATTCACTGGAAGATGTCCGCTAAGCAGGACAAGCTTATGGTAAAACAGTTTGAAAGAAGCATCGGCGGCACGTCTATAATGATTGCAGACCTAAATGAATACGCTCCCTTTGACGAAGAAAACGCCGAAAACTCAGACTGCATCATCGAGACTATCATAGCACTTAATATGATGCTGATAAACGAAAGGCAAAACTGTATCAACCTGTGGTATTCGCCCGTCAGCAGACAGTGCGAGCAAAGAATTGTCAAAAACAACGAGGACTTTTCTTTATTCTATAACACTATGAGCGTTTTGCCAAGACAAAAAGAAACACTTCTTCCTGAAGTTATTGCCAAAAGTCATGGTGACATCCCTTCTGATGCAGGAGTTGTTTATTTTATCACTTCTCAGCTCAGAAAAGATTTCGTAACCAATTTAAACAGCATAGATCTTTTTAAAAACAAAAAGCTTAGAATATTGCTTATAGATTCTGATGATTTTTCAGATGAACAGAAAAAGCTTGCAGAGGCTGTAGCCACAGCTTCATCCACAGAGCTGTGGAAGATAGACAGAAATAATGTTACAGCTTCTCTTAACTACGCTATAGAATTAAACAAAAAACGCTGATTTACGGAGATACATTTTGAAATCAAAAGAAAAGATTAAAAATGAAGTAAAACGGCCGATCGTACTTATAGGAACCCAGAACAAGAAAAATTCAAATCTTATTCTTGCACTTATCGTAAAGCTATTATTTACCTATATGATAAGTGCAGGCACTATAATGTGCTTTACGGTCTTTTACAACATACCATACGAGTTGTCTACTCTGGTACAACAAGTACTGCTTTACGTGACGGCTTTCTTCCCTGTGTTTGTAGTAGTGAAAAAAAGATACCTGATACCCGGTATACTTATATTCTGTCTGATATGTTATTACTTTTTGCACGAAGCTATTAATGAGGCAATACTACTTTTCAAGGACCATATACTGATAGCCATTGACAGCAGAATACTGGCTACCATGCAGTTTGTACCCCAGGATTCCTTTGCATTCCTTACAAAGACTCAGGATTACCTGTCGGGTATGAATATTTCAATGATGCTGATATCAGGCATAATCTGTCTTTTATCAGTACTATTCACCTACAAAAAATTCAGAGGTATCGCAATAGTTGCAATGTGGCTGATACTTTACGTACCTGCTTTCATTGCGGAAAAGGCAGATTACACCCCCTACCTCTTCCTTATCATTCCATCGTTTTTTGGCCTTTACGCTATATCCTCAGCAAATCTTATAGAGGAACAAAGACTTCTTGAAAAAAACAAAAAAATTAAAAAAGCCAGAAAAACAAAGCAAAAAAAATCTGCAATAGAAACTGCAATGACAGAGCTTTCAAAGCACGGAAAGAACTGTCTTTGCGGTATACTTGCAGGTCTTATCGCTTTAAGCACATTCTTTATGACGCAAAGCTGGTTTCCCGGTATGTCATCCTTTGACGTTGAGGATACCGTAAGAAGCGTTACAGACTTTTTTACAGATATGGGCAGTTTTTTTGGTTCTTTATTCTCAGGAGAACAAAGTTCACCTTTCAATAATTATTTTTCCTCTGATAATTTCTTTATGAGCAATGACATTGAGCTTAAAGCTCCGCCGTCTATGTCAGAAAATCCCGTACTTAAAATAAGCTCTGACAGCCCAAACCGTTTTTATCTTATCGGCGACGTAGGCGTTGACTTTACAGGAAACAGCTGGATCAGCGTTATGAAAAAAGAAAAAAACGGCGGTATGTCCTTTGATGGCTATAATATAAGTGAAGATTTCAACCCCGATCTTTTATTCCAGGTTTATATAGCTAATATCATCTCCCCTCATATAGGAGCGGACGATATAGGAGAATTTGTATCCTTTTCAGCTACCGACGGCAATTTTGCATCAAGATACTTAGAAAATTATTATAGTAATGCAACGGAAAATCAGTCAATATACGATATCCTTCGCAAAATATCAAATTACAGTCACCTCGACATTGAATACATTCAGAATACAGACGTTGTCTTTAAACCGTATATTCCCGGCAACACATCCTACGTAAGCAACGGAAACTTCTCTGTATACGCAGATAGTATTATCAGAATATCCGATAAGAAAAACTGGATGAAAAACTTCGAAACAGACGTTATTTCTCCATACTACTCTCTGTGGTTTGCATCGACAACAAGCAAAACCTACAGTGATACGACCTCGCTTACTCCCCTTTACAGTATAGGCTTTACAAATAAGCAAGCAGCTTCTTATTACACAGATAAGCAGGAATACGACAGATATATCAAGGACAATTACACCTCTGTTCCTGACAGTGAAAAAGAAAATATGAAAAAGCTGTTAGACCAATTTAATGCTGCCTATGACATATCACCCTCATTCATTGATTCCGATTATCTTTACGCCTTTGCTTTATGTGAATATTTAAAGCACAATTACACATATTCGCTGACTGCAAATAATTCATCGGACGGCGAAAACACAGTCTTAGGAAAATTCCTTTTTGAAACAAAAGAAGGTCACTGTGCTTTATACGCATCAGCGATGGTGCTGGCACTCAGAGAACACGGTATCCCTGCAAGATATGTATCGGGATTTTCTACAGGCGAGCTTACACTTAATGAAAAAAGCGGATTTTACGAAAAAACGATAATGGAAAAGGATCTTCACGCATGGGTTGAAGTATACATTCCCGAGTGCGGATGGATGACGTTTGACCCCACAGGTCAGAGTGATGGTTCTGCCCCCACAGGAGACGGTCCACCGCATTCAGTTATGACTCCGCCCTCCACAACGTCTCCTGAGCCTCTGACCACACCGCCTGCAAGCCCTGTAACAACCACTCCTCCGCAGACAACAACACCTCCGCAATCATCTGCAGATGACAATTCAGATAACAGCGGAAACAGTTCCGGTCAAAACCCCGGAAATGCCAATAACAGTCTTTTCCTGACTATTATACTGATATCTCTTTCTGTTATTGCAGTTGCTGCGGCAATATACGGTTTTATTATATCGGTAAAAAATAAGATCGAAAGCAGATGGAAACGCTTTAAAACTGACGACAGCACTAAAGCAGCAAAGGAAATGCATCAGTTTATTATGAAGCTGTTCGCAACTACTGATATCACACCTCACCTCAGCGAGTTACCTACAGAGTTTGCTGTAAGAGTTGACGGACTAATGAATATTTCCGATAAGAGAAATAATCTTCAGGAAATAATGAGAATAATAGAAAAAGCAGAATTTTCTGCAAACGGAATAAACGAGGATGAAAGAAAATGTGTCTATGTCTACACTAAAATGCTTTACAATCTTGTAATGAATTCCGCAGGAAAACTCAAAAAGCTTTATCTGAAAATTGTTTTATAACTTATTCTTATAACGCAGGTTTGATCCTGCGTTATATTTTTTCTGCTTTGTATCGGTAATTTTATACAAATCAATAGGAATTTACTTGATTATAAAATGAAATTCTGCTATAATGAAACATAAGAAGAATTTTCTTCACAAATCTGCAATAAACAGAAAGGAATGATACGATTATGAGACTTATAACTCGATCAGATTTTGACGGACTTGCTTGCGGTGCATTACTTCTTGAAGCAGGTATAGTAGATAGCTGGACCTTTGCACATCCTAAGGATATTCAGGACGGACTTGTTCCTGTTACCGAAAACGACGTACTCGCAAACGTTCCTTTCGCTCCCGGTTGCGGACTATGGTTTGACCATCATTCCAGTGAAGAAGAAAGACTCAAGATAAAGGGACAATATAAAGGTGAAAGCAGAATAGCTCCAAGTGCTGCAAGAATTATTTATGATTATTATGGCGGTAAAGAAAAGTTTCCTAATTTTGACGATCTTATGCTTGCCGTTGATAAAGTAGACAGCGGTAACCTTACCGCCGAAGAAATACTCCATCCTGAAGGCTGGATACTTATTGGTTTTCTTATGGATCCAAGAACAGGTCTTGGCCGTTTCAGAAACTTTACTATAAGCAACTATCAGCTAATGGAAAAGCTCCTTGTCTGCTGTGCTACAATGACTACGGAAGAAATCCTCAATATGCCTGATATAAAGGAAAGAATAGAGCTTTATAATCAGCAGACGGAACAGTTTAAGAAAATGGTTGAAGAAAATACCGTTGTCAAGGGCGATGTAATAATTACTGACCTTCGTAACGTAGAAACGATCTATACAGGCAACAGATTTTTGATATACAGCCTTTACCCCGCACAGAATATTTCCGCCTGGATAGTAAACGGCAAGGGCGGAAAGGGTTGCTCTGTCGCTGTCGGCTATTCAATACTTAACCGTACAAGCAATGTAGACGTAGGTTCTCTTATGCTGAAATACGGCGGTGGCGGTCACAGAGCCGTTGGCACCTGCCAGTTCCCTGATGAAGAAATCGAAGAAAAGCTCCCCGCTTTACTGGACGAGCTTGTAAACTACGATAAATACTACAAAAAATAAACTACTGTGAGGAGAAAACGATGACCGTTCAGGAATATGCTGTAAAGCTTCGCGAAAACGTATCTAAGGTAATCAAAGGCAAGGATGATAAGATCGACCTTGTTATTATGGCTATGCTCACCGGAGGTCACGTTTTACTCGAAGATGTACCCGGTACCGGTAAGACTGTACTCGCAAAAGCTATTGCAAAAAGCATTGATGCAAAGTTCAGCCGCATTCAGTTTACACCCGACCTACTACCATCCGATATCACAGGTATCCACTTCTTCAATATGAAGGAGCAGGAATTCATCTTCAGAGAAGGTCCGATATTCTCAAACATCCTTCTTGCCGATGAAATAAATCGTGCAACTCCGAGAACCCAATCTGCTTTACTTCAGTGTATGGAAGAAAAGCAGGCAACAATTGATGGCAAATTATTCTCTATGCCATCTCCCTTTATTGTACTTGCCACAGAAAACCCTGTAGAAACTGCAGGTACATACCCCCTGCCCGAAGCACAGCTTGACCGTTTTCTTATAAAGCTGTCCCTTGGTTATTCTGACAAGGAAGCTGAAATGGAAATACTTGATGACGCAAAAGCGGTTCATCCTCTTGAAAGCCTTACCGCAGTGACAGATACAGCAGAGCTTCTTGCTATGTCAAAGGCAGTTGATGAAATCAAGGTCAACGAGGCTGTCAGAGGCTATATCGCTGATATCGGTATTGCTACAAGAACAAATTCCAACGTAAAGCTTGGCGTAAGTACCCGTGGTCTTATAGCATTAAAGCGTATGTCTCAGGCAAGAGCGGCTTTAAGAGGCAGAGATTATGTAACTCCCGATGATGTAAAAATCGTCGCCCCCTATGTATGTGCTCACAGAATAATCAGCAGAAGTGCCGTTATGAGAGACGGCATTAATACCAAAGCTGAAATTATTAACAGACTTGTGGCGGATGTTCCCGTACCTACAGAAACACTTTGATTTATGGAACTTTTAGCAATCTGTGTTATTCTCATTGCTATTTCCTTACTGGAAATTCTGCTATATACCAGATACGCCTTTAAAGGAATAAGCTACACTGCCTTTGTAAACAAGAACGAAATTTACGAAGGAGATATTATCGAGTTGACGGAGGTTATAGAAAACCGCCGTCTTGTTTCGTTGCCCTGGATAAAGACCGAGCTTTCCGCTTCACGATGGCTTAACTTTTCAAAAAAGGATTCCATCGCACAGACAAGCGGAAGTGAATCGACTTTTATTCCGGGCGTTTTTTCGTTAAAGCCCAGAAGCAGATGTACAAGAGTAAGACGAATAAAATGTATAAAAAGAGGAGTATTCGCCTTTGAAGATACGATTATCACTGCAACGGATATTTTGGGTCTTGTAAAGACTTCAATAAATATTCCTGTAAAGATACAAATTACAGTATTGCCTATCGGCTCTGACGGAAAGGACGCAATACTTTCCTTTGAAGAACCTATGGGCGAAATAAGCATCAGACGTTTTATTAACGAAGACCCCTTCGTTGTGTCAGGCTCAAAGGAATACACAGGCAGAGAGCCACTGAATAAAATCAACTGGAATTACACCGCATCGCAAAACAAGCTTTTCGTCTCCAATAACGAGTACACCACATCCCGTACAGCTCTCGTTCTTATGAATATGCAAAGAAACTACTATAAACCTGTCACTTGTGCAAATATCCGTGACACCGAAGCCTTTATAAAAATGTCAACACGAATTATGGAGGACTGTGTAAGAGATGGATGCCACTGTGCCTTTGCAACAAACGGAGGTTCAAGTACCGGCATAGCGTCAGATCTTGTCGTTACCCCTGAACATTTTGAAGGGACATTAAGAATTTTAGCTCAGCTTGAAAACACCTGCAGTTATGATTTCAAGGAATTCTGCGACAATATAAATTCACAAATATTTACCGATATATTCGTTATCACTCACTACATTGATGATTTTATGTTGCAGTATGCCGATAAGCTTCGCATACACGGTATAAATACGGTATTCTTAACCACCGGAGAAATTCCTGAAGAAAGTGTAAATTATCAGTTTATACCTATTACGAAATTCTCTTACAAATGGAATTTAGAGGGGGATGACATATGAAAAATCACTTCCTCAAAATATGTGCAACTATCGCAATGCTGATAATCCCGTTACCGATGATGCTTATGTTTGATAGTGCGGCTTTTAAAGAACAGAACATATTAAGATATATTTTCTACTTCCTTACCGCCATACCATCAGTAACCGCAGGATACCTTCTGCAAAGAATAAGAGCAACGCAGACCAAGCCCCAAAAAATCTTTATGCTGAGCCTCACAATGATAATAACCCTCGTTGTGATTTTTGTCATAACCTGTATTACGGTAAACAGCATCAACGAATCAACAGAATATAGCTTTAACGGAACTTACGTTATCTTTGCTCTGCTCCCCGCTATAAGCCTGTGGTTTTTACTTGGCATAAAGCTTACAAGAAGATCCTTCAGCGACGTATACACTCCGTTATGGTTATGTATCTTTATGGTAGAGGCCTTCCTATGCTATATTTTCGCTTTCTTCCTTAGCGAAGATCATCCGCTGATGACCGACGCTCAATCAGCAATATCCTATCTCGTTATCATTATGGCTCTTTTAGTGGCACTCCTTATAAATCAGTCAAATATAGAAACACAGATAAACCAGCGTAAAAACACAAACCTGATAGTTCCTAAAGGACTCAAAGCCTACAACGCAAAGCTTATAATTATCGTTGGTGCGGTAATTCTTTTTATGATGCTGTTCAGAAAGATCATCGCTGATTTTTTATGGTGGCTTATCCAGAACACATTGAAGCTGATAGATTCTGTGCTTCAGCTTATAAAAATGGAAACCTCTGCACCGATAACCCCCGACGGAACTCCACCTGATTCTCCTCTTATCGGTATACAGGAAGGCGGAGCTGATTTTACAGTATATATCGTCTTTATCATAGCTTTAGTACTTGCAATCATTTTCAGAAAGAAGATCTATGCATTCATTAAAAGCGTTGCCATGAGGATATATAACAAATTTTCCGCAAAGGAAACAGAAAGCTTTGCCGAAGAAAACTACGTCGATTATTACGAACCGATAATTCAGCAGTCACAGCTCGTAAAGTACGAAACTGAAGCCGACTGCCTTAAACGCTACAAAAAAGAAAAGGACGACACAGAAAAGTACCGCCTAGGCTATCGTCTTTATATGATGTGGCTTGCAAGAAGAAACAAGGGTATGACCGAAAAGCTTACCGTTGAACAACAAAAGTCGATCGGCAAAACCACCTATCATGGAAGTGCTGATATAGAAGAGATTTCTGACAGCTACGCAGAAATAAGATATAACGACTGTATGCCTAACGACAAAAAGCTTTCAGCAATGGATGAATTGGTCAAAGAATTATACAACAAACGATGAAATGAACCCTCCCGATTTACGGGAGGGTTCATCAGACTGAAGACAAACTCACGCACCGCAAAAATGCGTAAAGTTTTGTGTTTATCTTGAGAGTATATAAAAATATTGATACAGAAGTTTGGGAGAGCCGTAAAAGGCTCTCCCAAAGCATTTTTGCTTACTTCGTCAAAATCCCCTCAACATATTTATATATGCCTGTCGGGGCTTTTTCCTTGTCTGCGTGCGTTTTTCATCATATATTAATAATTGTAACACCATCAGTTTTGACATTCATTTCATTGCAGTTGATATGTGACGATTTTTCTTTTTTGCATATAGATATAATATACCGTTCATTTACAACTATCTGTGAAAAAGAAACATCCTCCGAAAATGCAGTAGTTTTTTTCATATCAAAGGATATCGCTTTAAGGTTAGTCGCTATACCTTCACCTGTCAGCTTTACATAGCTTTCCTTCAAAGTCCAGAGCTTTGTAAATTCAAAATCCTTATTCTCGGCGGAATTAACATAAGCTATTTCATCGTCGCTATAGCACCTTTTCATCACTCTGTCTGCTACATTTCTCGTCACTTCAGCATCTATGCCGACTTCTTTTTCTGATACAACACAGGCAACGAGTCCGTCGCAATGGGAGATATTAAAATAAAAAGGAACGTTTTCTATATATGGTTTTCCTCGCTGTCCTTTCCTGATATTCTCTGCAGAAAAATCATGGGAGTACTCTTTCTGCAAAGCATACCTTAAAAGCTCCATTCCTTCACTATGGCAGAACTTGTGGTAACTACCCTCATATTCGTTTTTTGGGGGTATAAATCTGATATACACCATTTTAGCTGAGACCTAAACCTAAAAACTCATTTATATTCTTCCAAAGTATCTTTTCCATATCCTCTTCGGGAAGGTTCATAGATTTTAAGAAATCAAGCTCTCCTTTAGCTGTCCACATGGGATAATCCGTACCGAAGAATACTCTGTCTGCACCAAAAAGATATACAAGCTCTCTTGCTCTTTCAGGTGTAAGCTGAAAGAATGAACTACTGCAGTCTACCCATACGTTCTTTTTTCCCGGCAGACACTCAGCCGCCTTGGCCCATTCTGACCAACCACCGAAATGTGCAGCAATGAATTTTGTATCGGGGAACATATCTGCCACCCTGCCCATAATATCGGGATTGGAATATTTATATCTGTAGTCACCTGTATGGAAAAGAAAAGGCAGTCTGCCATCAACTATTTCGTACATTCTGCAGGCTCTTTCTTCGTCTATTGCAAAGTTCTGAAAATCGGGATGAAGCTTTATACCTTTAAACCCCATAGATAATATTCTTTCAACTTCTTCCGTCATCCCTTCCATATCGGGATGGAGCGATGCAAATCCGATAAATTTGTCAGGATACAGCTGCACCTGACTATAAATAAAGTCATTGATATGAGATACCTGCTGGGGTACAGTTGCTACGGAGTGTACTAACGATTTCGTTATCCCAATTTTTTCTGCCTGTGCTACAAGCTTATCCACTGAGCCATCTAAATCCATAACGATATCGTAGAATTTTCCGATATTAAGCGTTGCCTTTTCCGCGATCTTCTGCGGAAATATGTGGGCGTGACTGTCAATAATGTATTTTGCCAATTAGTTCATCTCCAATAATTTAAGCGGCATATCGCATTAAACCCGATACACCGCCTGTTTATTTAGTCTTCGTCTTCCTCATCAGGAACATAACTCAGGATAGATTCAATGCCTGCACTTGTGATTTCATAATCCTTTACAAGCTTTTCAAGCTGTTCTCTACCCTTATCTTCAAGGTGATAGTATACTCTTGTACGTCTTCTTCCGACTAACTCCAGACGATCAGAAATAAGGCCCTTGTCAATAAGTCTGTAGAGTGTAGGATACATTGATCCTTCAGTAATGCGGAAAGCACCGCCGCTTCTCTTGGATATCTCCTGTGTAAGCTGATACCCGTACATTTCTTCATCCTTTAAAAGATGAAGTATGAGCATCTCTAAAGATCCTCTTTTAAAGTTTTCTTTAATTCCCATTTTAAAGATAACCCTCCTTATTTTATATTCATATATATTATGACATATAAAACCCCTGTTTGTCAATAAGTTTGATGAAGTTTTTTGATTATTTTTGCATTTTTTTATTTTATACATTGTTGTTCTTGCCAAAATGTCTTAATTCTATTATCAGTAAATTAACAGCAAGCATATTGAAAAAAAGAAAAAATTGTAGTATAATAATAACGTACAGAATTTTAAGTCAGCGGCTTTACGCAAAATAGTATGCGATAGTTCAGAAAAGAGATGGAAAAAGCCCACGGAGAAAGGAACAGGATGAATTTAGAATCAATAATTATTTCAACCATATATCAGCTTGGCGGCGGTGTAACAATAAAGCAGATAGTTAAAACCGCAGGTCTTGCCAAGAAACACGAATCAAAAGTAAAAACAACAGTAAAAGAGCTTATCAGAAGCAGAACTTTATTTAAAAATAAAAAAGAACAGCTTTATATAAGCGAAATGAGAAACGTATATACAGGCAAGGTAGCGACCTTGTCCAGAAATTTCGGATTTGTCACTAACCTTCTTACAGAGGAAGATTCCTTCGTAAGCGGCGGACAGCTTAAAGGTGCTGTACCCGGAGATATAGTTCTTGCAAAAGAAGTAGCTGAAAAGACAACTACAAGAAGTGCAACTTCAGTTGTTCTTGCCGTTTTGGAGCACAGTGATGAGCTTTTCAGCGGTGTTATCGTAAGAGAAAGACAAGCCTTCAAAGTTCTTCCTGATACCCTCGGATGCCCTCCGCTTGCTATTGTCAAGGTTTCTGAAATGTTTAAAGAAGGCGACAAGGTACTGTTTACTATCAGGAAGCGTGGAACTCACCACAGCGAGCATACAGTTGACATCGTAAAAACTCTCGGCAGCAGCGAATACGCTAAAAGCTGTACAGATGCTTATCTTATCCAGAATAATATCCCCGTTGCTTTTTCTCCCGAGTGCAGTGCAATGGCAAAGGAGATAGGTGCAAAGGAGATAAGTCAGAAGGATATCGCGAAACGTCTTGATTTAAGAGATATGCCTATATTCACGATAGACGGTGCCGATACAAAGGACATTGACGACGCTATAAGCGTTGAAAAGACAGAAAACGGCTACAAATTAGGTGTTCACATAGCAGACGTAAGCCATTATGTCACAAAGGACTGTGCGATAGATGTAGATGCACTCGAAAGAGGTACAAGCGTTTATATTGCCGATAAGGTAATACCTATGCTCCCCAAAGAGCTTAGTAACGGAATATGCTCTCTAAATCCTAAAGTGGACAGGCTTGCCTTCTCCTGCCTTATGGAAATCTCACCTGACGGCAAGCTTGGCAAATACCAGTTCAAAAAGACGGTCATCCGCTCAAGAATTCAGGGTGTATACAGCGAAATAAACGCAATTCTTGAAAACACCGCTGATAAAGCAATAACAGAAAAATATAAAGAGGTCATAGATATCATCCCCGTAATGAAGGAGCTTGCTGATATTCTGTCAAAAAACAAAAGCGACAGAGGAGCTCCCGATATACAGTCGAGCGAAAGCAAGATAATCTGTGATAAAGACGGTATATGCGTTGATGTAAAAAGAAGAACTCAGGGTATATCTGAAGGTATTATCGAAGAATTTATGCTGATGGCAAACAATGCGGCAGCGAAGCTTGCGATGAAGCACGGACTCCCCTTTGTTTACCGTATACACGAAAATCCGTCAGCTGACAAGATAGAAACACTTAAGATGACTCTTGACGGTCTTGGTATAAACGCTCTTCATATAAATGAAAATTCCTCTGCGGCGGATTTTGCGGCATTGCTCAGGAAAACTGCAGACGATCCGAGATATGCAGTTATTAACAGACTCGTTCTTCGTACAATGGCAAAGGCAAAGTACAGCGAAAAGCCTGTTGGTCACTTTGGGTTGGTTATGGCAGAATACGCTCACTTTACTTCGCCTATAAGAAGATATTCAGACCTTGCGATACATCGTATCCTCACCGATTATGTATCAAGAAAGGGTGCTGAGAATATCAAGAAAACGTATTCAGATTTTGCTGTAAAAGCATCTGCAATTGCTACAAAGACAGAGTTATCTGCCGTAGCGGCTGAAAGAAGCTGTGAAGATTTCTATACAGCGGAATATATGAAAAATCATCTTGATGAAGAATTTGATGGCATCATTTCAGGTGTTATAAACAGCGGCTTCTTTGTAGAACTGCCAAATACCGTAGAAGGCAAGGTGGACGTTATGTCCTTGCCCGCAGGAGATTATGAAACAAGAAACAACATTGCACTTTTAGAAACTCTGTCCCACACAGCCTATACGATCGGTGATAAGGTAAGAGTGAAATGCGTCAACGTGAATGTAAATTTAGGTCAGATAGACTTTGAACTAATCAAGGTTTACAATAAAGAAAATTAACAAGGAAGGTAATTATCATGGCAAAGGAAAACAAGGCTAAAAAGGCCGCAGAAAAAATCGGAAAGGTTAAGTTTATAACCGAATTCAAGGCATTCATTTCAAGAGGTAACGTACTTGATATGGCAGTAGGTATGATCGTAGGTTCTGCCTTCACAGCTATTATCACAGCTCTTGTAAACAAGGTGCTTATGCCCGCTCTCGGTATGCTGACAGGCGGTATTGACTTCAAGGATCTTAAGATTGTTTTAAAAGAAGCTGTTCTTGATTTAGAAGGTGCCGACCCCACAGTAGTATTGACTCCTGAAGTTGCAATCGGATACGGCGAATTTCTCGCTGCAATCATCAACTTCTTCTTAATCGCAATTTCTGTATTTATTCTTATCAAGGTTATCGGTAGCTTCAAGCGTAAGAAGGTTGAAGAACCCGCCCCCGTTGAAGAACCTAAGCCCGATCCTCAGATCGAACTGCTCACAGAGATCCGCGATCTTTTAAAGGGCGAAAATGCCGCTGAAGAAAAAGAGGCAGAAACGGTATAATAATACATAATGAAAAATGATAGAATAATATACGATGGCGAACTGACTAAAGAAGAAAAAGAAGAGCTTGCTAAACAGTATTTTATAGCAGAGGAAAAACAGACAAAGCTCGGTGGATTATTTATCGTACTTTCTCTTATTGCACTGTCTGTAAATGTTGTTGCGACTTGCATTTTCTATCCCGTGTATGCGGAAGATACATTATATCACACCTTCGTTTCGTTTCTCAAGGATGCTGATATGGCTGCAATGACGTTTATATTGCAGTTTATAATAATAGCTGTAATTGTTCTGAAAATTGCACTTACCGTTTCTTCTGTAGTATGTGGCGTAACCCTTAGAGGCGTCCGTGCTATGATAGGCACGAGTGCCTGTATAATTGCATTTATTGATCTGCTATTTACAGTACTGCAGTTATGTGACCCGAACACTTACCATCAGTCAATCACCGTTATCGCTCTTATCATAAATGCGGTTGCACTCTTACTTATGTGCGGATGTATTTATATGACTGTATTTACTGATAACATTTCAAAATTTGTGTATTCCAAAAAGAATTGAACAAAGCCCCGACACTTGTCGGGGTTTTGTTTTAGCTAATTTTAATAATCTTTTTAGGCGTTTTTAACTAAATTCAATAAAACTATTGCATTTTGCTTTCGGGTGATGTATACTAACCTTATGAAATTAAAATAAACAAGAGGAAGATAAAAATGAGTCTTTTTGAACAGAACAAAAACGCAGTAATAACAAAATACGAAGAGCTTATCTCCCGTAAAAACAAGGTAGCTGATTGCTACAACGGTATTTATGATCGCTATGAAAACCCCGTACTTACAGCCGAACACGCTCCTGTTATCTGGAAGTACGACTTTAACCCTGAAACAAACCCTTTCTTTATGGAAAGACTCGGAATTAACGCTGTATTAAATTCCGGTGCAATTTACTTGAACGGAAAATATTATCTCGTTGCAAGAGTTGAAGGCAACGACAGAAAGTCCTTCTTTGCAGTAGCAGAAAGCGACAGCCCCGTTGATGGCTTTAAATTCTGGGACTTTCCCGTACAACTCCCCGATACAGAACCCGAAGAGACCAACGTATACGATATGCGTCTTACTCAGCACGAGGATGGATGGATATACGGTGTATTCTGTTCTGAAAGCAAGGATAAGGATTCAAACGACCTTTCTGCAGCAGTAGCTCAGGCAGGTATTGTAAGAACAAAGGATCTTAAGACATGGGAAAGACTCCCCAACCTTAAATCAAAGTCACCTCAGCAGAGAAACGTTGTACTTCACCCTGAATTTGTAGAAGGCAAATATGCATTTTATACTCGTCCTCAGGACGACTTTATCCAGACAGGCTCAGGCGGCGGTGTTTGCTTTGGCTTATGCGAAGATATCAACAACCCCGTTATCTGCACAGAAGAAGTAGTAATATCCCCCAGACAGTATCACACCATTACAGAAGTTAAGAACGGTGCAGGTGCAGTTCCGATAAAAACTCCCAAGGGCTGGATTCACATTGCTCACGGTGTAAGAAATACAGCGGCAGGTCTCAGATATGTCATTTATATCTTTGCTACAGACTTAAATGATCCTAAGAAGCTTATCGCCTCTCCCTCAGGGCTTTTCATCGCTCCTCACGGAAACGAGAGAGTCGGCGACGTATCAAACGTATGCTTTACAAACGGTGCAATAGTAAGAGAAAACGGTGATGTTTACATATACTACGCATCCTCTGATACAAGAGTACACGTAGCTGCTACAACAATCGAAAAACTGATGGATTATACCTTCAACACTCCCAAAGATCCCCTTCGTAGCGTTGATTGCGTAAAGCAGAGATGTGAGCTTATCAAACGAAATCTTGAATTTTTATCATAAACATCCATAATGCATAACAAAAAGCAGTATCAATTGATACTGCTTTTTGTTTTATCTTTTTCAGTTTTGCGGACTCTTCCAAAATCCGCCTGTATGGAAATTTTCGTTCCCTAAGGGCTTTGCGGTCAGACGGAAAACAACGCATCCATCAGGACAGACGACAGTTTTTGAATATTTGCCGTCACCGCCGAGCTTTGTGAGATCTCCTCCGCTTCGTATTGCTTCCATAAGAGGATAAAGCATCATCATCGCTTTACTGCATATTCCCTGTCCGTCCTTATTCACAGGACAACCGTAGGTACAGGTATATATATCACCAATCTCTTCTCCGTTGCGACAATAGTTCTCTGTTTTATCGCCCATTAAAAAGCCTGTCACTTCAACTGAAAACTCGTATTCTTCGGCATACCACTTTTTCATAGTAAACCTGCTTACTTTCTGATAAAGAGAATACCAAGAGTATTAGGTCCGCAATGGCTTGAAACTGTGCAGCCGGCACTGGTTTCTATAATCTCTGTAAACTGCATATGCTTTTTAATTGCCTTTCTTACCGCATCCACAATAGCCTTATCACAGGGTGTATGAGTAATAAAAATTCTGTCAGTTACAATATCGTCTCTTCCTTCAAGCCTTTCTACAACATACTTTTCTATACAAGCTTCAAATTTACCACGATATTTTTTACCTACTCCCATTTTACCATCCTTTACTTCAATACAAGGACGAAGAGAAAGAAGATTTGCACCAAGAGCCGCCAAAGCGGAGCATCTGCCACCCTTACGGAGATAATCAAGCTTATCCACCACAAAGCTTGCTTCTACTTTTGACGTAAGAGAATTCATTGCCTCTACTATTTCTTCTGCAGTTGCACCATTCTGCGCCATAATAGCTGCTTCAACAACTATGTGTCCGCTACCGGTGGAAAGGTTTCGGCTGTCTACAATATACACGTTATCGAATTCTTCTGCGGCGATACGAGCATTCTGATGACAGCTGGAAAACTCTGAACTGATATTAATATGAATAACCGCATCATACTGTGCACTTAAGGGCGTGAAATATTCAGAATATTCTTCCGCATTTATAGCTGCCGTTGTTGTAATTGCACCGCCTGAGTTTACGTGGTCAAATATATCCTGAGGTACGATATCCTTCATATCCTTATAGCTCTTACCTTCCTTAACGATATAAAGAGGGAGTATTTCAACGCCATATTTTTCTACAAGCTCGGGAGATAAGTCACAGGTACTGTCTGCTGTTATTTTAATATTCATAACTCATTTTCCTTTCATATTATGAATCTGATTATTGAATTTATATTTTAATTTTAACACATTTCGGTAATTTTGGCAATAGTATTAGATAAAATCCATTAAAGTTAATCGTATTAAACTATTAAATTATTGACATAATGAAAAACAAATGGTATAATTTTACCAGATGATTGTAATATAATTATCTAAATTTTTTCAGGAGGAATTTATATGCAGTACGAAATCAAAGGTACTCCCCTGCCCGTTGTAATATGCAACGTCGACGCAGGAGAATCAGTAATAACAGAAAAGGGTGGCATGAGCTGGATGACAGCCAATATGTCAATGAGCACAAACGCAGGTGGCAGCTTCGGTAAGGCTATGTCAAGAATGTTTTCAGGCGAATCTATGTTCAGAAACATATACACAGCCGAGGGAGGTCCTGGTCAGATTGCATTTGCATCAAGCTTCCCGGGTGAAATACTTGCAATAAACGTAAGCCCCACTAATACAATAGTTGCTCAGAAATCTGCATTCCTTGCAAGCGAAGCTACTGTAAGCACAAGTATTCACTTCCAGCGCAAGTTCGGTGCAGGCTTCTTTGGCGGTGAAGGCTTTATTATGCAGAAGTTTGAAGGTAACGGTATGGTATTCCTTGAAATTGACGGCTCTGTTATTACATATGATTTACAACCCGGTCAGTCCTTATTACTTGACACAGGTCATCTTGCGGCTATGGATGCTTCAGTTTCCGTTGATATTGAGTCTGTTAAGGGCATCGGAAACAAGCTCTTTGGCGGCGAAGGCTTCTTCAACACAAGAGTAACAGGCCCCGGTAGAGTATGGCTTCAGACAATGCCTGCCTCTGCAGTTGCTTCTTCAGTTGCTCCCTTTATCGTTACAAACCGCTGACAATTTACTAACAGCCCGATATATATAATATATCGGGCTGTTTTTTATTAAAACTAAAAAATTTTTAAAAAAATTAAAAAAAGTGTTGACAAACCACCTTCATTGTGATATAATAAGTAAGTCGTTTGAGAGAACGACAAAAAAAGAGTGAAATATGGCGGTATAGCTCAGTTGGCTAGAGCACTTGGTTCATACCCAGGGTGTCGTTGGTTCAAATCCGACTGCCGCTACCATTCTCTTTTTAATATGGCCCGTTGGTCAAGCGGTTAAGACATCGCCCTTTCACGGCGGAATCATGGGTTCGATTCCCGTACGGGTCACCAACAAAGCGAAAACTGAAATGACAATTCATTTCAGTTTTTGTTTTAAAAAAATTAAATACGGCCCGTTGGTCAAGCGGTTAAGACATCGCCCTTTCACGGCGGAATCATGGGTTCGATTCCCGTACGGGTCACCATCAACACTACTCTCAAATGGCTTTGTAAAGCCATTTGAGAGTTTTTTTTAGGAAACTATAATAAAAAAGCGAGGTGGTAAAATGCACAGGCTTATCAATATGTACCGTCCGATAACTGCTACACCCTTTACCGATAATGACACCTATTGCGAAATTACTCCCTGCGAGGCTTTACGACCGTATATAAGATGCTTCTGGGGTACAAAAAAACCTGTTTCGGCACAGTCTGATACTGCTTCATCGGGAATTGTCATTCCGGATACTTGTATGGATATTATCTTTGATATCAATTACACCAAAAATAATTACAGTGGCTTTTTATGTACAATTGATGAGCATTCCTACCCAACAGGCGGAACAATAGTTGCTGATACTACCGCAACCTTTGCCGTTCGCTTTTATGCGTGGACTGCCATCCTTTTCTCGGAGGAGGATTTTACAGGACGAAAAAACAGTGCATTTGCTGTTGAGGAGTTTTTCAGTAAGCTTAAAGCTGAGCTTGAGCCGCTGTTGTTTGATGTTCCGACATTAGACGGGAAAATCGTCATAACGGAAAAATTATTGCTCAAAAAACTAAGCACCAACCGCATAAATAATAATCTTATGAATGCAATCCATTATATGCTTGAAACAAACGGAAGAGCAAAAATCTCCGATATATGCGATTATACCTCTGTTTCCGAACGTCAGCTTGAACGTATTTTCAATTATAATATGGGTGTTTCACCCAAAACCTTTTCCTCACTGCTACGATACCAGCTTTTATGGCAGGACATTGCGTTATCGCCCTGTTTCAATATTCTTGACGCGGTGGATAAATACGGATTCAGCGACCAGGCACACCTGCTGAATGACTTCAAAAAGCGTCATCTTATGACACCGAAAGCGGCGGTTGAATACTCTCGCAAGGATTTATGATGTCGGATTTTTACAATACATATCCTTTTATTTGTGTTATTATAAAGAAAAAAACACAGGAGGGTTACTATATGAACACACTGGAAAAAGCAAGGCAATTTATCTACAAAAACGCTCGTCCACTTGAGCTTGCAAAATGGCAGTATCATTTTGAAAACGGAAGCAAGGAAGCTGTGCTCAATGCATTGAGCTTTTATCAGAATGAGGACGGCGGCTTCGGAAACGGGTTAGAGGCTGATAATCTCAATCCGAATTCACTTCCCATGGGTGTATGGTCTGCAACGGAAACTATCAGAGAGATAGGACTTGCCGATAAAGATTACTCGATAGTAAAGGGCATACTTCGCTATCTTGAAAGCGGCGAGCATTTCGATGTTGAGCATGGTCAATGGCTTAATACAATTCCGTCAAACAACGATTATCCCCACGCAATATGGTGGGAATACAACGAAAAAAGCGATAGCATAAGCTACAATCCTACGGCGGCACTTGCGGCGTTTATTATCTCTTACGCTGATGCAAATTCTGCAATTTATGAAAAGGGATTGAAAATTGCAAAAGAAGCGGTGGAATGGTTTGTTTCATCTGCTCCCATAAATGATAATCATGATATTGCGTGCTTTATCAGACTTTATAATGCGCTTGACGGTGAAACGATAATTAGCGAGGATATGCTTGAACGCTTCAGAGCAGGACTTCGTGAGAGTGTAAAGCTTACAATCTGCCCCGATACAGAAAAATGGGCGGTTGAATATGTTACAAGACCTTCCGATTACAGCATTACACCTGACAGTATGTTTTATGAAGATAATGCGGAAATCGCCCAGTATGAATGTGAATTTATAAAGGCGTCACAAAGAACTGACGGCGGCTTTGACGTTCCTTGGAAATGGTGGACGGATTACACTGAGTTTCATGTAAGCGAACATCGTTGGCAGTCGATTCTTACTATCAAGTATATGCTTTATCTGAAAGGGTATGAAAAATAAGGCTTATTTAACTTAAACGCACAGCAGATTTCTCTGCTGTGCGTTTTTCTTGACATAAGCCCCAAAAAATATTATCATAAAAATACCGAATCAAACCAAAAAACTGCGACTTATAAGTGAAAGCTTTCAAAAAGAGGTGTACTATGCACATAAACGACATTGAAAACATTATGAATTATCTGTTTTCTGCTGCACTTAAGAAATGCGGAAACTTTGAGGATGCAGAGGATCTGACCAGCGAAACGCTGCTTGCCGCTTTGAAATATCCGAATGAGATAAAGGATATAAAAAAGTGGCTGTCGGGGGTACTTAATCACAAGTACTACGATATGCTAAGGCGTAAGTATAAGCTTCCTACGGTGAGCATCAACCTTATTACAGAGGATATACCCGACTTTGAGGAAGAACAGGCAGATATGCCGAGTGCCGACGAAATACGCCGTGAGGTTGCATATCTTTCAGGAAAGTATCGTGAGGTTATTGTCCGCCACTATCTTAACGGAGAAAAGGTTCAAAGCATTGCGGTTAAGCTCGGTATTCCGAAAGGCACAGTGCTGTCAAGACTGTCCACAGGCAGAGAGCAGATACGGAAAGGATTTAACTCTATGGAACGTTACGAAAAACAAAGCTATCAGCCCGAACAGCTTCAGGTTACCATCAACGGCTGTGCGGGACTCAACAACGAGCCTTTTTCCCTGACTGAAGGCGATATTTTAAAGCAAAATATTCTCATCGCCGCTTATGAAAAGCCTGTTACCTGCGTAGAAATTGCCCTTGCTCTCGGTGTCCCGACGGCATATATTGAAAATGCTGTCAATGACCTTGTAAAATCGGAGCTTATGCAGAAAAAGGGAGATAAGGTCTTTACGGATTTTATGATTGCAACTCCCGAACAAATATTAAAAAGTCTTGATGTGCAGATTGAGTTTTCAGAAAAACATTACAATACTATCTGGAACTTAATAAGCGAATTTATTACAGAAGTAAAAGAGCGTATCAAAGACTTACAACTCAAAGAAAGTGAACAACGTAAGCTGGAATATTTCTTCTTACTGCACCTGTTCTCTAACGGCGTCTATCAGGCGGTACAGCGTATAGTCCCATCAAAGGAAGAATATCCCCTCCGTCCCAACGGCGGAAAGTGGATCGCGTTAGGAAATAGATATCCTCTTGACTTTGATTTTGAAAATTACAGATTTTTAAAATACTGCTATGGCGGAGAAAGACGTTCATACGAGGAAAACTTTTTCAGTTCAAAGTCCGTTGACCTGCATATCTATGATGCACAACCCGACCTTAACAAATATCAGCATGGAGATACTCTGCTCAGCGATGAGATATTCATGAAAATGCTGTATATTATTTACAAGGGTATTCCGTTCAACTATACAGGACTTGACCCTATATATCTTGAAAGAATACCTTATCTTGCGGAATGTGGTATACTGCGTATGGAAAACAATATTCCTCAGCTTGATATTCCCGTAATTTCAAAGCAGAAATATGATGAAATAGAAAAACTGCTCATACAGAAAATCCATGAATTTGCGGACATGTTCGAGCCACTTCTCCGTGAAATAATGCCTGAGATGAAATACAAAGTCCCTAAGCACCTTGAAAGCCGTATAGCAGAATGCAGAAAATACAGTTGCTATGCTTTTCCTATGGCAGTTATGAAAATAGCCATGGAAAAGGGTGATTTTTATAACAAAAACTGTACACCGCCTATGGTTATGGTGATTGAGGGATAAAATAATGCTATTTCGTTTCTTACAAAGAATTCACAACACGAAAATTCATCAATAGAACTAAAAAAACAGGCACATGGGTATTTCCTTTCATGTGCCTGTTTACATAATCCGCTGTATTAAATTTATATGATGTTTGTTATTGCTTATATATCACTATACGTCTTTATACTTGCATGCTTTTTCATTCATATTCAATCAAGAATCCTTCCATCTGTAGAAATCGTCACCACACGCCAAGGGATGAACTTTCCGCTTGCCTGTAATGCACGCTTTACAGCGTTTTCAATTCCACCGCAGCAAGGAACTTCCATACGAGCAATAGTAACGCTTTTTATGTTATTGTTTGCAATTATCGCGGTAAGCTTTTCGGCATAATCGCCTTCATCAAGCTTTGGGCAACCGATAAGTGTGACATGATTTCTGATAAACTCATTATGGAAATTTCCGTAGGCGAAGGCTGTACAATCAGCCGCTACAAGCAGGTTTGCATTATCAAAATAGGGTGCATTTATCGGTACAAGCTTTATCTGTACAGGCCATTGTGTAAGCTGACTTGTAACGGGAGTTGCTACTGTCTGAACAGAGTCCCTCTTTATCGCCTTTACATTCATACCGGGACATCCGCAAGGAAGCTTCCCTTCTGATTTTTTCTGCTTTGCCGCAAGGACTGCCGCTTCATCATAAGCAGGTGCTTCCCTTTCCTCAAAGGTAATGGCATTTGTGGGGCAGGCGGGCAAGCAATCTCCTAACCCGTCGCAATAATCCTCTCGAGTGAGCTTTGCCTTTCCATCAACCATTTCTATTGCACCTTCGTGACAAGCCTTTGCACAAAGTCCGCATCCGTTACATTTTTCCTCGTCTATCTTTATTATCTTTCTTATCATAATGATTTCTCCTTTTATAATTTCTGAAAGCTTGTTGACTTTCTGTTATCATTATACTATAATATTTATAACAAGTCTGTTGCATTTACAACAAAAAGAGGTGCTTATGAAAAAATTTATTCCGATTTTAAAAATGACTCAGCTTTTCTCCGGAATAGGGGAAGAAGAAATAACAGCAATGCTTTCCTGCTTACAGGCAAAGCTTCAGACCTATAAAAAGGGAGAATATGTTCTTCATCAGGGTGAGCATATAGATAATATTATGATACTTGTCAGCGGAAAGCTCCACATACAGTATGACGATTACTGGGGCAACCGAAGCATTCTTAACATGATCAGCATCGGCGAAATGTTTGGCGAGGCATATTCCGCTCCGCAAAGCGACGCTATCATGAATGATGTACTGGCTGTAGAGGATTCGGCAGTGATATTCTTTGATGTAAAAAGAATAATTACAGTCTGCTCCTCCGCTTGCAGATTTCACTCTTTGGTGGTACAGAATTTATTTTATGCCACATCCGAAAAGAACAGAAAGCTTATGAAAAAGCTTAGCTTTATGTCAAAGCGTACCACAAGAGAAAAGCTGATATCCTATCTTTCGGAAGAGGCTAAAAGGCAGAACAGTAATAGCTTTTCTATCCCCTTCAACCGTCAACAGCTTGCTGATTATCTTTCGGTAGACCGCAGTGCGATGTCAAACGAGCTTTGTAAAATGCGAGATGAGGGAATGATTGAATTTCAAAAGAATTGGTTTACTTTGTTGTAATCAGCCTTTAAACACTAACATTTGATGCACACAGCTACGTAAGCGGTTGAACCATTTACAACTAACGCGTTATTGAATTTTGCGGTACTTATGATATAATAGCCTTAAACAAAAACAAAAGGAGAACTGTTATGTTATATCTGTCTGAAAACCTGAAAAAGTATCGAAGCCTTAAAAATCTCACTCAGGAAGATGTTGCCGAATACCTCGGCATTACACCGCAAAGTGTTTCAAAATGGGAAAGAGGAGAATGTTATCCCGACATCACATTTCTTCCCGCCCTTGCAGATATTTTTGAAACAAGTATAGATTTACTTATAGGTATGGATACGATCCGAGCTGAACAAGCTCAGCACAACATTCACAAAACTGCTTCTGAATTTCAATTGTGTGGCGATTATTCTTCAGCAGAAAGGGTGTATCGAAATGCTCTTCTGACCTACCCTAAAAATCCCGGTATGATTTTAGGACTCGCAGGAGTCCTTGCACTTAAAGGCGAATCAAAGGAAGCCATCAGCCTTATGGAACGAGGATTACCATTATCAACAAATGAAAAACAAAAATCAACAATCCGTGCCGTGCTTTGCTTCTTATATCTTAAGTGCGGTAACAATGATAAAGCTCACATTCTTGTTGCTCAACTTCCTCACACAAGAGAAAGCAGAGAGGTTATTCAACCGTTGATTTCGCAAAGCCTTGACAAAAATCAAATAGATACAAATATCAGAAACATTCTTCTCGGAACAGATTCATAATTTATAAAAAACAGTCCGGACATCCAAAACAAAAACGCTCCCGTAGGAGCGTTTTTCTGCACTTTAGAATTTCCGGATTAGCCGAGCAAACCGCCGAGAGCGTCCTGAAGAGCGTGCTCGATAGCGTGCTCTGCGCAGTAGCCGTTTTCAGCGATCTCCTTATCACAGCCATCATGCTTGCAGTTTGCTTCGCCACAGGCTGTGAGCGATAATACAGCAGCTATTGTAAGTACTACCATTGCAATTCTCTTTTTCATATTATTCCCTCCATAAAAAATTAGTTGTAAAAATATTTTACAAGGATAATTTTAACACATTACTCACTTTGTGTCAATAAAAAATTAAGCCGTATCTGTAAGTTTTTTCACCTACAGATACGGTTTTAGCTATGTTACAGGCTCACTTTTTCTTGTTCGGAAGAATTGTTCACGATAATTTTTTGGAGTATATCCTGTATGTTTTTTAAATGAGTGGATAAAATGACTTTCAGAGCTAAAGCACAGATAATCAGAGATCTCAAGGCAGGAATAGTCTGAAAATTTAAGCATATTTTCTGCAGTTTCTATTCGCTTTTTTGTTATATATGCAGATACTGTGATGCCCACTTCCTTATGAAACAACTTTGACAGATAAGTTGGACTCAGATTTACAAGTTCAGACAGTTTCTCCAGTGTTATTTTACGATGGAGATTATCGTAAATGTAATCAAGGCACATTGTAACGGTCTTTGGATAGCGGTTCTGCTTTCTGATTATATTCATACGCTGGGCATAGTCTGCTACAACCTCTCGATGAAGCATATTTATCTCTTCTTCTGAACGGCATTTATCTATACTGCGGATATAAATATCGCTGAGATTATACGCCGCTTCCATCTCCATACCGCCCTCTATGCAATATCGTGTGATAAAAGCAACTGTTATTACGAGATGATATTTTAAATTTCTGAGACTATCATCACTAAGCTTACCCATTTCTTCGCAGTTGAATGGCTTAAACAGTCGCTGTGCTTCGGCGTAATCACCCTGTTTTATACTGTGGAAAAATGCCATTTCCCTTTCATAGGACAAATGGGATACATTATATTCTCTGTTTAAAAATTCTATATGAGAAAGTTTTCTGTCTACATTCATAAACTCGCCTCCATATATATTTTACAACATTCCGTCTCTTAAATCAACATAAATTAACGTAAACTGCAACTTTCTGATATCAGTTATCAAAAGGAGTGAATTTCACCCATTCATATTCTGCCGTAAGGGGCATCTTACTGTCATCGAATTTTTTGAGCCAGCCATCAACACCAATACCGCACCAGGCATTCATCATAATCTTGCTTTCCGTAACAGGAATACATTCAGCAGCGCTATACACTTCAACACCATCAACAAACCACACTATCTTATCCTTATGCCATTCAAATGCATAGGTGTGGAATTCTTCAGAAGCGTCAAAGCCAAGGTTATGGATATGCTCGTGATTACCCTTACTATCTGTAAAATAGTTGAACTGAACTATAGTCGTATCCTTGCCTAAAAATTCAATATCAATTTCATCCCAAGGATTATTATCTGATGGACCCGTATATGTAAAGAAGGAAGAAACAACCCCATCATTCTTTATAGGCTTCATAGAAACCTCATATCTGCCGTAGCCGTAAAACTCCTTACTTCTGAATTCTCCGCCTGAATACGGGATACCCCCGGTAGGAGTCTTATCGTTATTAATGACAAGCTGCATTTTACCATCATTAAACGTTACGTTGTCCTTTCTCCAGGTAACGTTGAACATACTGCCGTTTGTCCAGCCGTTTGCACACTCCCAACCCTCAGGCATACCATTTGTAAATTCAGCATACGCATGACCATCAGGTACTTCGATTTTTGAGTTTTCAACTACCGACTGAGAACTGTTTCCTGCCGATAACTGATCGTTCGTATTCAGATTACTGCAGGCTGTAAGCATTGTAATAGCTAATAATAAAGGTAACGCATTTTTTATTTTGTTCATAATAAAAACCTCCGTTTTATTTTCGTTATCTTGATTATATCATCCTCTAAATTATAAAAATATCATAATCATATTCTTAATATCACTATTTTGCCCCTCTTTGTAAAATAAAGGGCAGATTTGTTATACAAAGAGCAAAAAAATACTATTAATTTGCAAAGAATAATGATATACTAAAATCACAGAATAAACCTTATGAAAGGCGGAAAATTATGACTAACATATTAAAGGACATGGGAATGTGCAAGGGCATAAACCTTGGTGGATGGTTTTCACAGTGTGATTACAGCAAAGACAGACTTGATAATTTCATTAAAGAAAGCGACTTTGCCACAATTTCCGAGTGGGGTGCAGACCATGTGAGGATCCCTGTAGACTACAACATTTTTGAAAACGAAGACGGAACGTATAAAGAAGACGGCTTTGAGCGGGTCGACAATGCCTTTTCTTTAGCAGAGAAATACGGGCTAAAGATAGTTTTCGACCTCCATAAAACCGCAGGATATTCTTTTGACAGCTATGGAGAAAGTGAAAGCGGTTTTTTTGAAAGCGACGTGCTTCAGGAAAGATTCTACAAGCTTTGGGATGAATTCGCAAAGCGTTATGGTAAGCTTTCTGACAGAGTTGTTTTTGAGCTTTTGAATGAAGTTACCGATCAGGCTTTCTCCGACACCTGGAATAAAATTATAAAGGAATGCATCAAAAGAATCAGAGTATATGCTCCTGATACAATTATCCTTGTAGGCGGTTACTGGAACAACAGTCCCGATGCTATTCCTGATCTTGAAAAGCCCTATGATGATAAAATCGTATACAACTTCCATTGCTACGATCCTTTAAAATTCACTCATCAGGGTGCTTACTGGACTGATATGATAAATAAAGAAGATCGCATTTCCTTTGAAGACAGCGGTGTTACTGAAGCATATTTTGAAGAACGATTTGCAAGTGCTTTAGAAACTGCAAAGAAAAACAACGCTTCTCTTTACTGCGGAGAATACGGTGTTATTGATATAGTATCACCTGAAGATACTGTCAAATGGTACAAATGCATAAATGCAATCTTTGAAAAACACGGCATTGTAAGAAGTGCCTGGAGCTATAAGGAAATGGACTTCGGGCTTTCAGATAAAAGACTTGACGACGTTCGTGATGAGCTTTTAAAATACATCTGATAATAAAAATAATTTCTTCAGAATAACAAAAGACTGTTTTGATATTGTGTCAAAACAGTCTTTTACTATGTTTTAAATATTATTAGGATTTCTTTTCATTTCCTTTTTTATCAAGCAGAAATTTTATAAGTATAAGTGCACCGATAGTAAGTGCAATACCAATAGCAAGGCTTATAAAGGGATCTCTTATAAACGCAACAAGAATGTACATTATGAAGGAAATGCTTGCAACAAGAAGTGCATAAGGAAGCTGTGTGGATACGTGCTTTACGTGTTTACACTTCGCACCCGCTGACGCCATAATAGTTGTATCTGAAATTGGCGAGCAATGGTCACCGCAAACAGAACCTGCCATACAAGCAGAAATAGCAATTACCATCATCTGAGGATCGGTAGTTTCAAACAGACTTACAACTATCGGGATAAGGATACCAAATGTACCCCATGATGTACCTGTTGCAAAGGAGATGCCAATAGCAATAAGGAAGATGATTGCAGGGAGCAGGAAGCTGAAGGATTCCGCATACTGTTTTACGAAAGTATCAACAAATACACCGGCTCCAAGGCTGTCCGTCATAGCCTTAAGCGTCCATGCAAAGGTAAGGATAAGTATTGCGGGAACCATTGATTTAAAACCTTCCGGCAGACATTCCATACAAGATTTAAAGGAAATTACTCTTCTGATAAGATATGTTATAATTATAATAATAAGTGCTATAAACGAGCCTATTGCAAGACCTGTAGAAGCGGAACAGTTAGCAAAAGCGTCAATAATATTTTCGCCATTAAAAATGCCGCCTGTATATAACATACCGAACACACAGCTTGCAATGAGAATAATTATGGGGAATATAAGATCAAACATCTTACCTCTGCCACGTTCATTCTGAATTGCTGTACCGCTTGTTTCTTCATCGCCGGGGTCTTCTCCCTTTTTAGCAAATGCTTCTGCTTTTGCCATAGGTCCGAAATCCTTCTTGATAAGAATTATTCCGACAACAAAAACAATCGTAAGCAACGCATAGTAATTATACGGAATAGAACTGATAAAAATAGAGAAACCCTTTTCATCGCTCTGTACGAAACCTGCTACCGCTGCTGCCCAGGATGAAACGGGTGCAATAATGCATATAGGAGCGGCTGTAGAGTCGATAAGATAAGAAAGCTTTGAAGCGGATATTCTGTGCTTTATCGCCACAGGCTTCATAACACTACCAACTGTAAGACAGTTGAAATAGTCGTCAATAAAGATAAGAACGCCGAGGATAACGGTAGCGATCTGTGCTCCTACCCTGCTCTTGATATGAGCCTGTGCCCATTCGCCAAAAGCTGCTGAGCCGCCTGCCTTATTCATAAGACAGACTATCGTGCCTAAAATAACAAGGAATATAAGAATTCCTACGTTGCCCGAATCAGAAAGAACCTTGACAAATCCGCCCTCAATAAGCTGATTCATTGTCGCTTCAGGCTGGAAACCTGCAAAAAGCAATGCTCCGAATAAGATACCTACAAACAAAGAACTGTAAACTTCTTTGGTTATAAGTGCAAGAGCTATCGCAATAAGTGGTGGAACGAGTGCCCAGAACGTTGCATAAAATTCCATAATTTAAAATTCCTTTCAGAAATATTTATAGTTTAAGTTTAATATAAAAGTCGCATTATGTCAAGTAAAATCGGAAACTTAAGAAAAATAATTTTCGTTGCTGATATTTACCTCCTTGCTTTACAAACAGTTTTAAATGTGTTTTGTTCTTTCACAAGCAATTATTAATCAAATTTTTC
The DNA here is from genome assembly GCA_015067025.1 of Oscillospiraceae bacterium. Lineage (GTDB taxonomy): Bacteria > Bacillota > Clostridia > Oscillospirales > Ruminococcaceae > Ruminiclostridium_E. The sequence goes on along the minus strand of SVNC01000005.1, from coordinate 119,360 downwards.
GACAACCCGAAAATAAATTTTAACTCCGACTTGTCGGAAATCGTTGATTATTGTTGCAATTTGTTTTATAATAATATGAGAACTTATAAAGAAAGGAGTGAGAGCACTATCGCCTTTGTACTTAAAACCATAACCGAATACGGAGAAGAAAGGTATATACATACCAAGAACTGTGCTGTATGCTGTCCTGAGCTTGCCGCTAAATACGATGACCGCAAGTGTGCTCTCACTATGAAAAGAAAATTACTTAAGGAACACCATTACACAAATATAGAGGTAGTGGATTATTCCTATGATATAATAATAAAAGCACACAAGTTGTATCAGGATAAAGGAGAAGATGTGGTAAATAACACCATAAGAAAATCAAGAAATAATCAAAGCCACCACTGAAACGGTATTTTTCGTTGCATATTAAAAAACGTGTACCACTTTCGTGATACACGTTTTTTTAGTCCTTATAAATAGCCTTTGTATAATCTATCGCTCCGCTGAAGGGATCATAAAACACGTCAGCACAATCCTTATCGCTGAAGAAATATTCTGTAGCATAAGCAACGGGTATAAATCTACCATCGCACAAAAGCTTATTTTCAGCCTTTTTGCACTCTTCGTAGCTTTCTTCTACAGACAGAGCGTTGATTGCGTTTTGTAATAAGTTCTGATAACTGCTGTCCATTGAGGAATATTTATATCCTGACGAAGTAAAGTTTTTAAGATAGGACTGAGGGTTGTTGAATTCTCCTGTCACCCTTGCAAGAGCTAAAGTATAGTTACCGCTCTGAATAGCACTATTATAAGCACTTTCGGATAAATACTCTATAGTACAGAAGAAACCAAGCTTTGCCTGCCATTGCTGGAAAATATCCTGAGCAGAGTTTATAAGTTCCTCATCCCTGCCCTCTACAGCAATGATAGTAACGCTATAAAGCTCATCCTTGCTTATATTTTCAGACGCCTTACGATAACTGCTGGATGCCTTTATACTATCAGGCTTTACTGCAGGTGTGTTTCCTGCAAATTCTCTGTAGATTGTTTTACCATCGCTTACTTCATAGGGAACTACTCCGTTTGCCTTTTCAAAGCCAAATGGCAGTGAAAGATCGCTATTATCGGTTGCATACAAAAGAGCATATCTCATCATACTGTCTTTAAATATACTGTCCTTTGTATTCATCATAATTCCGTAGGTTACAGTACTGTATTCTTCGTAGCTGTAGCCCTCTTTTATTAGCTGTTCTGCCTTTTTTCCATCCAACAGGATATTCTGTGACGTACCTGAATAAAAATCCTCTAAAAAGCCGTCGGTATCCTCTATAAAGAAATTAAGTCCTAAGGGATATACCTCGTTATGCTCGTTATACTTTTCGTTGTATCTCAGTATCAGGTTGTTATTGTCATCGCTCCAGGGGTCATAGCTCCAACTTTTAAGATAAAACGCACCGTTTGACGGTGTTGTTTTATCAGTAAGACCATACTTGCCTTGTGACGCTAAGAAATATTTTTCATTACAAGGCATAGCAGGTGCTGTGGTTAAAAGCATAAGAAAGGAAGAATCAGGATAATCAAGGGTTATAACAAGCTCATAATCCGAAACTGCCTTTACTCCAAGCTGTGATACGTCCATCTGCTTTTTTGTAATCTTTTCGGAATTTTTTATACAGTAGAAATCCTCTGCCCCGGGTGCTCTTGTTTCGGGAGAAAACAGTCGCTGAAAGCCGTATACATAGTCATTTGCGGTAACCTTTTCGGAAAAGTCATTTGCATCTGTCCAGTATCTGTTTTCGTGTAATTTAAAGGTATATGTAAGCTTATCCTCTGATACAATGTAGCTTTCTGCCCCGGCAGGCACTATATTACCGTCATTATCGCATTTTAAAAGTCCCTCAAATAGCGTTCCGATAAGCAGAAAGGACTGTCTGTCATTGGCACACTGAGGATCAAGAGATGAGGGATTTGAAGAAATGTTATAGCCAAAAATATAACCCTTCCCGTCATCCTCCTCACAGGCAGTAAAAAGAAATGCTGTCGCCACAAGTAAGGACAGCATAAGAAATGTTGCCGTTAGTCTTTTTTTCATTGTTACTCCTTTATGTAAATCCGCATTTAAGCGAAACTTATATGTATATCTATTTCTATATATTTTTATTATACCTGTTATGCACAATAAAATCAAGTGCTTTGAAAAGAAAAAGCTCCGCTATGATTTTACATCAGGACGGAGCTGTTTTTTATTTTTTCGCCGTATCAGATTCAATGTTTTCTTTGTGATAGAAACCTGCAATAAGCAGGACCACAACAAATACAATTGCACCAATGATTACAATCCCTATCTGTACAAGCTGACTTGTCTGTGCATTATATAAAACCATTTCCTTACCGTTTCCATCTTTCAGAACTAACTGCGAATAGGACGACAGGAATATATTTCTCATTTCATAATCCATATTATTTACATTGCGATTGGTTGCACTTATGAAATTATTGTAGTAAGAATTGTTCTCTATTGTGTTTTCTACTTCTGAAATATTTGTTATTTCTCCGCTTGAAGTAACAGAAACAAGCAAATCACTACGAACAAAATAAATATTAAGAATTTCTTTGTCCCATTTTACTCCAAATAAACCGCTACAACCAAATTCATATCCATATTTGAATGTACCATCAGAGGAATATACACTTATAACGCCCAATGACGATCCGGGAGTATAACCAAGAGCTATCACACCTTCCTCATTTACATCGAAGCACTGGATCGTGCTGGTAGCAGGCTCATCCGTTAATTTAAGGTCAATATTTGCAGTAAATCTTTCTTTCAGCTCTTCATCGACTGCCGTGGTAGAAAAACCGCTACCGGAGATGTTAAACGTAAAAAAGCAAAGACAAGTAATAAGGAAACGAAAAAGCAACAACATATTAACAAACCTCCTGTCTACATAGCTATTCTTTACTCCATTATACACTAACGTCTTTTTTGAATTAAAGAATTTTATAAAAAGCTCCGCCGTATTTTAACAGCGGAGCATAATTTATGCTTTCTTCTGACAATCACAGCAAACGCCCTGAATACTTATCTCGTATTCAGTAACGTTAAATCCGAATTTATCCTTAAGCTTATCTTCAAGACCTAACATCTCGCCAAGCTCCACGTCAAAGACCCTCTGACAGTCCTTGCATATCATATGAAAATGTGCATCTGTTCTGCCGTCAAATCGCACACTTCCGTAAGAACTGCATATCTTCTTTAATATTCCGTGATCTGAGAGCTGATTTAAATTACGATATACTGTGCCAAGACTGATTTTCGGATATCGCTGTCTTGCTACCTCATACACCTGTTCAGCAGTAGGGTGAACAGGATCTGACATAACTATTTCAAGAATACAATTTCTCTGCTGACTGTAGTTCATACCCTGCCCCTTTCCTTATGTATAGCTTTCATTATTGGTGACGTTATGTCTCACCCTTAAAGGAATTTCCATATTATCTGATAATGCCTGACAAGCTTCAATCTGTTCATCTGTTATGACATCGACAACAGTAAAGGCTACATCGGACACGATATCCTTTGCCTTTGTTGCAAACTGAAGCATTATATCAAAGGAATCTATGCCGAAACACGGTTTTGTTACTTCAAGATAGCTATTTTTATCAGGAGCGTTAAGACTTATTGAAACGCTGTCAATTACGCCACGCATCTTTTCTATATCAAAGGCGGGATCTATAAGTGCTACAAGTCCGTTTGTATTTATGCGTATCGTCATATCTGTATGCTCTTTTACATACTTTGCAAATTCTATAAGCACATCTGCTCTGCTCATAGGCTCGCCGTAGCCACAGAACACAAGGTCAGAAAGACCTGTTTTGTCAAAGCTTTCAAAGGCTGAGATAATTTCTTCTATCGTAGGTTCGTGAGAAAGCCATAAGCTGTCGTTACCGCCTACGCTGTCGCCGTTCTTTCTGATACAGAAGACACAGGCACAGGGACATTTATTTGTTATATTGGCGTAAAGCTTTCCGCCGAATTCGTAAAATATAGTCATATTAAGCCTCCATCAATAATTGATAATCTTTATCGTTTTTAGTATAGCATAAATTTTACAATTAGTCAATAGAGTGCTTTAAATTCCTTATTTTACATATCGGATAAATAATTCTGTGCGTTTAAGGCAGGAATACTTATAGGGAAGTATACAGTACGTTGCATATTGTCACGGAGCGATTCCTTATAATCTGACAGATAGCCGTTTACTTTATTGTCATTTTCAGGCAGCTTTACTATATACGGCAGAGCAGATTCAGAAAGATCATACATACTATAAAGGTCTACCGTCTGATATTTGCCTGAAAGATAGCCTTCTACATTGTTCTGGGCAATTCTTGCGTCAGGGTCACAAAAGCAGAGTAACGAAAGCATAACTGAAAATCCTGCTATCTGAAGCTTTACTGCAGGAATAGAAGGCTTTATCTCTCTTACAAGCTCGATTATAAACACCACCGCTAAAGCCAGCATAAACCAGGAGGTATAAAAACGCTTTTCAGTAAGACCCAGTTCCCCAATATATAAAAGCATTTTAGATAATGCACTGACAATAAGGATAAGAGAAGAGATGCAAAGTACGGATAAGAATACTCTTAATGTAACAGACTTTTTACCGTCTTCTCTGTTCCTTGAAAAAATATTTGCTAAAATGAGGATAAAGAAATTGATAAAGCACACTACACAAAGCTCAAAGAAACCGCTTCTTGCATATTCGCTGAAGCTGTACCCCTCAGGCAGTACCCCTGTGAATGCTCCTAAAAAATATGGCAACTGGCAAATAAAGAAAAGAACGTAGCTTACAAGTATCGGAGTTATTGCAGAGCAGACCATAGCGATCGGAACTACTGCTGTCACGCTATCATTACGTTCTTTTATTTCTTCCCTTTCATTTGTATTTGCAAGATAACCGAAAAGCAGAAACGCCAAAGGCAGACTGAAAAGCAACGTAATGATATTTGTACCTATGTCGTTTGTCATAAACTTGGCTATACCGCCTGCTATTCTATCAAAATTCTCATCTGCACTCGATAGCATAAAAACACAGACAAAGGTTGCAGGTAACGATATAACAAGTCCAACAAGGACGTATAAAATCACCTTGACTTTTGATTTACCCTTGCTAAAAACTGTACCTATAGACTTTGGCCCTGCTGAAAAATTCTGAAAGGGTGTGGCTATTATTGCCTCAGCTATTCTTGATACTGCACCCTTGCCGAATATATCACCCTCTCTTGAAAAGCTGTAGGCAAACAAACAGAGCATAATAGCCGCATATACCCAGGAGAGAAGTCTTACTGTGGCAGTTGATGAAAAGAAAGGTACAGTGCAGAAAAGCATAGATGTCCCAAATATAAGCCGCTGTGTAACGCTCGTTTTTTTACCGATATAGAACAAAGTCAGCACACCCATAACAGCTACTATGATATGATAATATCCCGAACTTATGACTGAGCCTGTTCTCATATCACCTGTAAAGAAAAGCTTTATGATAACAAAAGATATTACAATAAAAACAAGAGCGAAGATTCCGTCCTTTATTGTAAAGACCTTTTCCTTTATAGGAGTGACGGGAATTATCTCGTCGGTACTAAAAATCGTAGAGTTATTATTTTCTAAATTTGACATAATATTACAGTCCTTTCGTATAGATGTCCGTTACCTTATTAGAGATAAGGCTTAATCTTCATATTCGATTTTTCTTCTCACTATATTACATAACATTCTGCTTATCAAAGCACTTAATGCAAGCATTACACCTGCAAAGGGCAACCAGATAACTATAAAGCCAAAGCTATAATCAAAGCCGATACCATACTCGTTATAATACTGCGGATTAAACAATATGAAGGCTTGCTCATACAGTCCGGATTTCGAAGTTAAAAGAACCAGAAGCGGATATGCTATAAAGCTTCCTACAACTCTTCTTGTAAAAGCTTTCTCTTCTCTTGTAAAGAAGAGCAGGCTCACTATTATAACTTCCATAACACTAAAAACGATACCCGCTGTTCCGTTTATAAGTCCTGCCGCAGACACCAGAACCGCTATGTAAGAAGCAACCAGGGATATAAGAAAGTCGCAAAACATTTGTTACACCTCCAAAGGTTGACACCATTATTCATCCTTGAAGGAGAGTATATCTCCCGGCTGGCACTCTAAAGCCTCGCAGATTTTTTCAAGAGTGGAAAAGCGGATAGCCTTTGCTTTTCCCGTTTTCAGCACCGACAGATTTGCAGGGGTTATGCCCACATAATCCGCAAGCTCATTTGATGACATTTTTCTTTTTGCCATCATTACGTCAAGATTTATTTCAATTGGCATTTTGTTTCCCTTTCTTAAATCGTAAAATCATTTTCTTCTCTGATTTCAATAGCCTGCTCAAAAACATTCTTTATTACTCTTAATATAAGCCCGAAGAATGCCGCCGCAACAACTATGAATAAAGCGAAATGACGTAAAAATCCGAAATAAATAAAAATCAGACTTGCCGCAAAACAGCAATAAGAAATTACTCTTAAGCAAGTAACGTTTTGCTTTATAAAGGCGTTGCCCTTCTTTATATTTGTGAGCAGTCTGTCAAGGGCGATAGTCAGTATAAGTGCAGGAACAGCGGCACAATAAAGGGTTACTAAAAGAGGAACGTAGACGCTGTCAATTCCGTAAGGGATAATGTAACTTTGCTCATAATACTGTACAAGCCAGGGTGCAGCAAAACAGCATAGTATAATAAGAGTAAAGCCCACCTTTGTAAGAACGGATGAAATAGCAAGAGATAAATTCTTATTTTTCATAATGAAATTTCCTTTCAGGATATTTGAAGTTTTTTCTTTGATGACTATATATTACCACATCAATTTTTGTTTGTCAATACTTTTTTATCGTTTTTCGATATTTTTTTATTCTTTTTCAAAATCGAACTGAAAACGAAATTTCCTCAAATCTCCTTGACTTGATAAAAAGAAAATGCTATAATTACACTATTAGAGTAAATCGCTAAACCGATAAATCGTTAAAGCGGAGAAGATAAAATGATTTCATTAATAATGGCTCTTGTGGAAGCACCACAGAATAAATTGCTTATAGAAAAGCTATATAAACAATATGAGCAGGATATGTATCGCATCACATACGCAATATTAAAAAGTAAAACCGAAGCCGAGGATGCGGTTGCTGAGGCCTTTATTCGCATAATCAGAAACTCGTCAAAAATAGACGTGGAAAACACCTCTAAAACAAAGGCTTTTATGCTTATCGTCGCTAAAAATACCGCCCTTTCAAGATACTGTGAATTGAAAAGAGAAATGCGATTTACAGAAAGCCTTGAGGGGCTGTCAGAAAACCTTCCGGACATACACAAGGATATGTTATCCCGTGTAAACACAGAGCATATTTTTGAAATGATAAAGGAAATCGGAAGTTACTTTTACGATATTATGTTCCTTCAGTGTAAATACGGTTATTCCGATACTGAAATCTCTGATATTACCGGGCTTACCGAAGTCAATATCAGACAGATAAAGTCAAGAGGTAAAAGGAAGCTTGTCGAAAAGATGAAGAAGGAGGGTATGATATGACAGAAAATCTTGATATACTTATAGAAAAAGCCTTTGAAAATTCCGACAACTATATCCCCTACGAAGAAAAAACGAGTAAACGCCATATCTTTTCGCATTATCACAGAAAGAATATAAAGGAGATCCGCAATGAATTCTTTGCAGTAAAAGACCCCTTTGCAGATTGTTCAAAAAAAGATAAGACCAGAGTAAGAATTGCATTTATATGTACACTCATAATCCTTGCTATAATACTGACGGGATTTATAGGATACCGCTGCGTTGCAGGTCTGCACGTGAATGATTACAATGGATATTCGCTACTGACGCATATGGATTCTGATTCACAGATCACTGAAGACATAGACCCTTTTATAATAAAAGGAATAAGCAAAAACGACTATAAAATAAAATCTGAAAGCAACACGTCCATATTCAAAATTCAGATATACGAAAATATAAAAACGGGAGACACCGTTGTCATCTCTCAGTATGCGTTATCAAAGGGTAGTAACTCTATGCGGATAGATAGCGAACACGCTGTAATCCCTCTCAGCCCTACATTTATAAACGGCAAGGAATACGCTTACACGGTATATGAAAAAGGAGAATGTCTTTACATAACAAGAGATGAAAATTCATCAATTACTTATCACGGAAATGACCGCGATGAAGTAATAAAATTTATTAATGCAACAGTATAAAAATCACAAAGCCGTATATCCGCTACTATGCAGATATACGGTCTTTATTTTTAATAGATGAATGGCTTTATTTCCTCTATCCATTTCTGCGGTTCATAAGAAATGTATCGGCAATGTGCACATTTCTGAAAACACTTTAGCGTAAGATTTGAATAAAGTCCTTTAAGAGTAAAGGCTGAGGTTTCGGATACTCCCTCATTACCCTTTGTTCCGTAGCAGAAAAGTATCTTTGTTTTTTCCTGTGATGAAAAACCTGTTAATCTGTTATGAGAAAGGCTATTTATAATATTTTCTATAGATGTGTCGGACATTCTGTCAGCTATGGCAAGATAGCTGTCGATATATTTCTCGGGAAGAAAATTCTTTTTAAAGCTACGCATTATCCCCTTTGCCCGAAGCTGAGATTTATGTATCAGACTTTTATATCGGTTTTGCATAATAGCTCCAAGCAGTTTATTAAAGCCGACAAGAGGTGCACCATCAAGAATGAATTTATCTATAGTAAGCTTACCCGATCTGAATATCTCAAAGGCTATAACACCGCCCATAGAAATACCGCACATAACGGCTATATCTCCCGATGTATTTGCAAGGCAGAATTTTTCTATCTTCTCTGCCTCCTGCTCTACCGATTTGAATTCAGATCTTGTGTCCTCTTCGTGAGCATCAAGAGCAGGAACGATAACAAAGTATTCATCAGAAAATTTTTCTGCAACCTCCTGCCATATCTGCCAGGGGGTAAGCATACCGTGTATTAAAAGCATAGCAGGTCTCGATTTATCTCCAAAGGTATGAAAATTCATCTGTCTGTCCCCTTTCCACAGGTGTAGATGTATATTCTATACATTTTGCTACCGAATTTTTTCATAAACATAAACCGAGTTTTGTAAACCCCTCTCAGTTTACTTATATATTCATCAAGAATAATATAACGAGTTTCTTTATGAAGTATACCCTTTTCCTTGTTCTCAAAAAGCTTTTCATCATCCATCGAAAATGATATTTTAGCATTTACGGAATTTATGGGATTTTTTATTTTAGACGCCTTTGCTGCAAAGGAAGAATAGGCATCAAACACAAAAGTCACATCGCCAAATTTCTTTGCGAAAAGCTCTGTAAGTGTACGGATATCATCTTCTGTAAGATACATCGTAAGCCCTTCTGCAATTATAAGAACAGGCTCATTATTATGCTGTATCTGATCGAACCATAAAAAATCCGTAACAGATGAACCAATCATAGTATAGCTGTCGGTTTCGCTATAAAAGCTTTTTCTGAGAGCAATAACATCAGGGAAATCGAGGTCATACCAGTGATTTGCTTTAGCTGTTACCCTGCTTATTCTGCTGTCAAGACCACAACCGAAATGAATAACAATAGCATCGGGATTATCTTTAATGAAATTCTCCGCATAGCTGTCATACTGCATTGCACGCATCGTCATATAAACGGCAAGGCGTTTTGATTTATCAGCCTTTGTAAAAAGGTCTTCCTTTTCTGCTACTATTTTTTCAGCGGTTTTATCCTGCCATAGACCTTCTTTGCTCATAAGTGCTTTACCGTAAAGCGGAATAAATAGGGTTTTACTTTCGTTAGTCATAAAAAGCCTCTTATTTGCGATTTATTTTATATGCCTTCCATCTGCCTACCGTTGCCCAAAGACTGAATACCGCTTCTCCTTTTTCTTCATAAAGAGGAAGTATTTCTTTTCCCGTGCCGATTTCAACAATACTGTTTGCATCCTTTATATGAATAGTAACGTCGCTGTCATAAGTGTTATTGTCAACGTAAGGATAGATTACAAAAGTATCGTTGTCATAAAGGAATATGCTTATTGTATTCTTACCGCTGTAACGGATGCCGTTTACGGCAAATTCTTTTCTCATACGGTTAAGTACCGCTTCAGGATAGTATTTGATATCTGAAAATGCTTCAGGTACTACAAGGGTATACATCTTGCCCTTACCGTAGGTATCGAGAGCTAAAAGTGTGCAGGCTTCTTCTTCGTTTATCGCCTTGCATACTGCACCCCAGGTAGCGTTATTACGAAGCTCCATTACGGGAACTGTAACAGCTTTTTCAGCAGTTTGTCTTGTCCAGCGACTTGCCGCTACCGCAATTTCGCCCTCTGCTGCAAAATCTCTTGCGGTCATTTTTCTGTCTCTGTAGCGTAATGATGTTATACGTTCAATTCCCTTTCCGAGCGTTGCTTTTACAAATCCGCTTGTAACTATCGCCTTATTGCCGCTTGCGATATAATTTTCAAGTTTTGATATAATATCTTTATCATAAGCTGAGGATGCTGTAAGAAGCATAACGGGTGCATCTGCTTTAAAGTCAGGTGTAGACAATACGGGGAAACCGTTCATACCAAGGAAATCCTGAACGTTATCTTCACCCTGTGATGCATTGGGGATATAACAAGGTACACCTATAGGAGTGCCTAAGTTATCAAGAAGATCATCAAGTTTATCGAGCATAAAGCCAAGAGGAGGAACAAATATGCTGTCGTTAAGTGCCTGGAAGCAGAACAGCATTATTTCTCTCGGCTTTGCAAAGGCTGTGAGATAGCCCTGTTCAAGATAGTAATCAAGAATGCGGCAATCGAAGCAGTCAAACCATCCGCCGCCGTTACGACCGGGTGCCATATCCTCCATATAACTCATAAGAGAATATGAAAGATATCTTGGTAAATGCTGATCTGTATTGACGGGATCTCTTGTTTCAGTACCAGTATAGATAAGATCGAAAATATCTCTCTGGGATGCGGGATCGTAGCCCGTTTCCTGATAGGACTCCATCCAGTTTGGGTATTTTATTGTTATTTTACAATCAGGATTTACCGCCTTTGCAGGATCTATAACGTATTTCTTTGACGCTTCATAAAGCAGGTGTGTGCGGTAAGCCTGCCAGCTACCATCGGTAATGCCATGTTCTGCGTTATATTTATCTCTTTCGCTTCTGCACTTTTCACAGGTGCAATTAGAGAAATAAAAGTCATCTAAGATAAAACCATCAAAAACTCTTGCGTTCATTTCGCAGGCTTTTTGCAAAGTAGCCATCATCTTTTCATCGTTATAGCAAAGGACGTTGAAAAGTCTCTGCTTTTTGTCTTGTCCTTCGGGATCGGGAAGACAGGTAGTTATACCGCCCTGAGCTTCTATACCGTTTTCTTCAAAAATCTCTTTGCATAGACGAAGCTCTTCTTCTGTTACGAGGATATCTCTCATAGGCTCGATATAGACCTTATCGAGTCTCATATAACGTTTGAAAAAGTCAATCTGCTGCTGAAGCTTTTCTTTGTTAAGGTTTTTGACTCCGTGTGCAACGTAGTACACAACAAGCTTGAAATTTCTGTAGTTTGACATTGTGAAAATCCTTTCTGTAATGATATTATATTTTTTTTGCTCCAAGCTCTGCCCACATCGGTTTAAAACCGCAGTTTAAAGCTATATTCCTCGAATGATAATTTGATACGCTTGTACCGTAAAAGGGTATATCTCCTATTTTTATTATCTCTTTTTTTAAAAGGGTTACAAGGTACGTACCCACTCCCATAGAACGATACTGCGGCATTACGTCTATTCCTATCTGCTGCCAGCCTTTTGCATCTTCAGAGCAGCCTGCCATACCCATAATCTCATCATTCTCATCATAGGCACAGACTACGATCCTGTCAGGACGGTGCGGGAGGTATTCTTCACAAATAGCATTTGGGAAACGTTCATCTCCGTAAAATACGTCTATTTCCCTGTCATAAAACCACTTTACTTTATAATCCTTTTTTGGTGTTACGTCGAAATAAGGCAGGAACATATGGTGACTGCGGTCAAAGGTGTAGCCGTATTTATTAAGCTCCTTTTCTATCGGGTGAAGATTGCACAGTTCAAAAAGCAGATGACCCTGCTTGTCCTTTATATATTCCTTTAAAAAGGGGTGCATTTGTTCATCCGCTGTGATAACCGTATTATTACCGAAAGTCACCATCGAAAAGAAATATTTTTCCTTCGTATACATTCTTCTGCCCTCGTTAAGGGCGGAAATAGTGACTATATTTTCGTTTTTCTCGAAATCATCAGGATTACAGTTATATTCTGTTGCCAATAAGTCTTTCAGCTTATGATAACAGGTTTTGAAATAAGAATTCATTTTTTGTCCTTCTTTTTAAGTCTTACAAAATAATCTACAAGGAGAAATACTCCGATTATAGCCGCCAGAATGAATCCGCCGATTATTATTGCTATATCTATAGGCATATCCACGTATTCGGGTAAAATCCATATAACCAGCAAGCCTATAGCAAGAGCACCAAGGATGAGCAAAAGCTCTATACCAGCCTCAGCAAGAGCATTAAGTGCGGGATGGGGATTTTCCTTTTTCTGCTCCTTAACGATTTGCTTATATATAAATTTCAGCTTTTCCTTATCCTTCTTGTTTCTGACTTTTACTCTGTAGCCATCCTTTGAAGAGGCTCTGTAGACGGTCTGATACTGTTCTAAGGTAAGCAATCTGAATTTTACATCCTCCTCGGTTTTAACCCTGATGTTAGTCAAAGATATACCCGCAAAGCTATAAAGCTCCTCGATAGAGGCGTAAGAGTAGCATACGCCGTCCTTGCAGAAGGTATGTTCATGCTCGTCGATAAGAAGGTAACCTTCTTTTTCTAAGGTAGTCCTGAATACTTCCCATTCGTCTGTAAGGTATTTCTGATATATCAGAATATCTATATCATCTGAGTTCAGATCTTCGCCCGTAAGATATTCAAGTCCCAGCGAGCCGTAGAGGAGCGGAGTAATATCGAATGACTCCTGTAAAAGGCGGGCGTTATCGAGAAAAAGGGGGAATTTTGAGGAAGTGGGCATAATATTCTCCTTTACTCATCAGCACTTTTCAATCATTTTCTTAAGTCCGTTTATAAATGGCAAAAGAACACTTTGGTCTGTATTAAAGCAAAAAGTCATACTGTGTTCCATTGCATCTGCATATACTGTACCTTTAATCACAACACGCCCTGCCCTGTCAATCGTGAAAATTATTTCACTGCCATAACAGATGTCTTTAAACGTAACTGACTTTCTTTTAAAATCGTACATTTTCTGCATTTCGGATACAAATTTACTGAAATATCCTGTATGGTATTCACATTCACCATAACCGCTGAAGGAGCCTGACGTTACATAAATATCAAAGGTTACTCTATACATATCATAAGGTGAAAAAGCAAAATTGTCTATTCTGATAGAATTGTTTCCGTCAATTAATTCAGTTTTCATAAAAGCTCCTTTCCAATATATTTATATCTTATTGCTGTAAGCAAAATCTGTCCAAATACTGAAATTTCAGTTCTTTACTTTTGACTATCGTCATTGTGCGTAAGACATACCACACACTCAACGTGCGCTGTTCTTGAAAACATATCAACAGGCACAACCTTCGTTGTCTTATAGCCTAAGTTATCAAAATATCCGCAATCTCTGGCGGCTGTGGCGGCGTTGCAGGAGGCGGGCGTTATCGAGAAAAAGAGAGAATTTTGTGGGTGTTGGCATAACGTGCTCCTTTATATCTTAATCCTCACTTCATCATCTTTCTCAAAATCTTCAGAGCCTTTATGAAATGTCGTGGCTTTTCGAAATGAATATCATGACCGCTTCTGACAATCTTTCTCTTACCGATTTTTAAAATGCTCATAATTCTGTCGGCAGACTCATCGGTATTTGCCGCCCACAAAACTTTGTCCTTGCCGTATTTAGTCTTAGCTTTTAAATATACCGTAGGGCATTCAACATTTTTCAGAATTTCTTCCTGATCTACACCATTGAACCACTCGCCTGTATAAAAGCTTTCAGAAAAAAGCAAATCGAATTTATTCCAGTAGGTAAAACCCTGAAAGGATTTTGCTGAAACCTTGTTCAAATCCGGTAGCTTGCCGGGATTAATTTTCAGCTTTTTCCTCGCTTCTTGTGCTAATTTATTTACCCATTCCTTACCGAAAAACCTTTCTCCAAGATAATTATAAATATAGCCGTGTTCGATATAATAAGGAATATATTCGGTTTCTTCCGACTGACTCAGAAATCCGTGCGTAACCTGAAAGCTGTCCTTATATACAAAAGTGTTTTCAAATTCACCAGGTTGAACGTTGAAGAAAGGCGGATCTTCAAGCATAAGTCCTTTGACGCACTCAGGTATTTTTCCTGCAACGTAAGCTGCAAGTATTCCACCGGAAGAATGACCGCTTACTACACAGGGTTCTTTAATCTCACTCTCTATAAATTCTGCGATAGCGTCACCTATTACGTTACAACGATACAAAGTAGAGTCCTTTTCGCTTTCTCCATGACCGAAACAATCCACAAGATAAAGTGTATAATCGGCAGTCAATTTTTCGAAAACAGTCTCATAATCAAGTCCGCACATACCTTGACCATGTATGAGAACAAGAGGCGTTTTGCCTGCACCTTTTACTGTAATATAGTGGAGAGATGCAGATAAGCTTGTTTTAAAGACGTTATTTGCTTTAGTGAACATATGTACCCTCCCGATATATAATTACTCCTTGATAAGGAGAACAACCGTTTCAACGTGTGCTGTTCTTGAAAACATATCAACAGGCACAACCTTCGTTGTCTTATAGCCTAAGTTATCAAAATATCCGCAATCTCTGGCGGCTGTGGCGGCGTTGCAGGAGACCATAACTATTCTTTCTGCACCGAACTGTGCTATATAGTTTACCGCTTCTTCTCCGCATCCCTTTCTCGGTGGATCTACTATTACAACGTCAGGCTTCAAGCCTTTTTCAAGTAATATCTTTGCCGCCTTGCTTGCATCGGCGCAGATGAATTCTGCATTTACTATGTCGTTTGCTTCTGCATTCTTTTTTGCATTTTCTATAGCCTCGGGGATTATTTCAACACCGATTATCTTTTCAGCTTCTTTTGCCATTGATAATCCTATTGTACCAGCTCCGCAGTATAAGTCAAGTACAATTTTGCCATTCGGCTCGGCAAATTCCTTTGCTTTGGCGTAAAGCTTTTCTGCGGCAGGAGTATTTACCTGATAGAAAGCCTTTGGTGCAATGGAAATCTTATTGCCGCACATTGTATCGGTAATTTCTGATTTTCCGTACATCAGGATCTCTTCTTCTCCTAAAATAACGTTTGTGTCTTTTGGATTTATATTTACTACCGCTGATACTATTTCTTTATATTCTGAAGTTATTTTATCAATGAGTGCTTTCAGCTTCTTTTCGTTATTCTTTACTACTAAACAAAGGCATATTTCTCCGCTGTAGTGACCTTTTCTGAGATAGATATGACGGAGATTACCCTTTCTTGTTTCGTCGTTATATAAGGATATACGAAGCTCCTTTGCAAGCTCCTTTATTCTGTCTGTAATACTCTTAAAGATTTCCGGCTGTAAAAGACAGTTATCGCAGGGTACTATTCTATGGGAATGGGTAGCGTAAAAACCGCTTATGATATTCCCTTCCTTATCCACTCCTACAGGCATCTGCAATTTATTGCGATAGCCGTAAAGGTTATCGTTTGCTACGATCGGGAGAAACTCGGGACTAAGTCCGCCTATTCTTGTAAAGGCGTCAGTTACAAACTGTGCCTTTGCTTTAAGCTCTGCCTCATAGCTGATATGACGAAGGGAGCAACCACCGCACTTGCCGTAAATACTGCAATCGGGGGTTACTCTATCGGGAGAGGGAGTTATTATTCTTTCGATTTTTCCATAACAGTAGGTTTTATTGACCTTGAGGATTTTCACCTCTAATTTGTCACCTATAGCAGAAAACGGCACGAATACCACCATGCCGTCTGCCTTACCTACCCCGGAGCACTCGTTTGTAAGCGAGGTTATCTCCAGCTCGATAATATCATTTTTCTTCATTTGTAATCCTTATATCTGTCCTAAGCTCTTAGCCTTTAAATACGCATTGATAAAGCCGTCAATGTCACCGTCCATAACCGCTGTGATATTACCCATTTCAAAACTTGTGCGGTGATCCTTTGCCATTGTATAGGGCATAAATACGTAAGAGCGTATCTGTGCACCCCAGGCAATCTGGAGCTGTTCGCCCTTGATATCGGAGATCTTATCAAGGTGTTCTCTTTCCTTGATCTCGATAAGCTTTGACTTTAACATACGAAGAGCGTATTCCTTATTCTGATGCTGTGAACGCTCCGTCTGACAAGCACATACTATACCTGTAGGTATATGTGTGATACGAACTGCAGATGAAGTCTTGTTTACCTTCTGACCGCCTGCACCACTGGCACGATATACCTGCATTTCGATTTCGTCTTCACTGATTTCAACGTCTATATCTTCATCGATTTCGGGCATAACTTCAAGAGACGCAAAGCTTGTGTGTCTTCTTCCTGAGCTGTCAAAGGGAGAAACTCTTACAAGACGGTGTACGCCGTGTTCGCTCTTTAAATAGCCGTAAGCATTTCTGCCTTCGATAAGAATGGATGCACTCTTGATACCTGCTTCTTCACCATCAAGATAGTCAAGAACCGTAACTTTCATACCGTGTCTTTCTGCCCAGCGGTTATACATACGGTAAAGCATTTCTACCCAGTCCTGAGCCTCCGTACCGCCTGCACCTGCATGGAAGGTAAGGATTGCATTATTATTGTCAAATTCACCTGAAAGAAGTGTTGCTAACTTCTGTGCTTCAAGCTCTGTTCTGAACTGCTCGGCAAGCTCTTCAATTTCAGGGAGCATAGATTCGTCATCCTCTTCCTGTGCAAGTTCTACCATTGTAAGAACGTCATCATAGCTTTCCTTTAACTTTTCATAGGAAGATATAACGTTCTTAAGCTCGCCTATCTTCTGGGATATCTTCTGAGAATTTTCTACGTCGTTCCAGAAATCAGGCTGTGCACTCTGCTCTTCCATCTTAGCTACCTCGTCTCTTACATTCTGAAGGTCGAGAGCAGATTCAAGCTCCTTTAGCTGGGGCGCAAGGTTTTCAAATTCTATTCTTATTTCATCGTACTGAAGCATAAATATATTTCCTTTCTTTTGTCAGAATAATTTCCGAATTTATAAAAAAATACCTTATTATTATAAACTAAAAAAAAGTTTTTGTAAAGGCTTGAAATCGTTTTCATTTTGTGATATACTAAATTTATTGAATTTTTTGTTACGATAAAATCTCACTTTATATGAAAGGAAAAGACTATGAAAGAAATACGCAAAATTCATTTAGGCGAAGCAAAGTGTGCCGTTGACTTAGGCGATGGCAGCGAAAGAGGCGAATACGTAAACCAGGATTATATTCTTAATAAGCTTGGCAGACCTCACAGAGCTATAAGCCTTATGTACTGCTACTACCCTCTTGACGAAACATGGCCTGTAAGAGCAAGATACGCATTTCCTGATAAGGAAATCAAATTCCAGTGGGACTATCCTTATGACGATTATTTCACCTATAAGGGTGGTATCGGCGGCACAACAGAGGACGAGCCTTTCACTTGTATGAGAGACGTACGCCGTCACGGTCAGGATGTTATTCTTACTCTCACAATCGACCCTAACGTATCAGATGAACATATTATAAAAATCGCTCAGGAAATGAGGACCTACGGCAGAATGCAGCTTCGTATAAATCACGAGGCTACAGGTAGCTGGTTCACCTTCAACAAGCGTGCTACATATCAGGAGGTTGCCGATTTCTTTGAGCATTGCTGTGAGATCTTCCATAAGGAAGCTCCCAACGTAAAGCTTGTGCTTTGCATTGGAGGTATTGAGCATCCCGAAAAGGGCGAAGAGATCGAAATGGAAAAGGAATTTGCAAACGCAGTAAGAGCAACAGATATCTGGTCTGTTGACAAGTATATGGCTCTTCACTGGGGCTGGCCCTTTGACATTGCGGAAGAAGGCGGAAACTCCTTTGGCAGAAGCAAGGTAGCTGACACATATAACCTTACAAAGCTTTCTGAAAAGCGTTACAGAGAGATCTGCGGCGGTGTAAAGAAGCCTATGGTTATGAGCGAATTCAACGCTGACGGTGACGTTACAGGTCCTTACGAGCAGGCAGAAATGGTAAAGGAATTCTGCGATATGCTGAAGAATGACGAGGAGCAGGGCTGGTTCAACGGCTTCACCTTCTATCAGTTCAGAGACAGAGGCAGACTTGGTCTTGAATTTGAAGATCCCAACAACCCCGACTGCGGTTTTGAACAGCCTGTTATGAAAACATACAAGGAAATAATTCACGATGAATATTTCTACCCTGCTATCACCGAAAAGGAAGAAGCTGCATTCCCTGTACAGCTCCGTTGGGGCGGTTCAGAAGATTCTGACGGTATCGAAATCCCTTTAAGCTTTGAAAAGAATCCAACCTTCTGCGAAGTATACTTTGAGGGTGAAGACGCAGACCTCAACCTTATGATGGAACTTAACGGCAAGTGGTTCTATAAAGCTCCCGGCGCAAAGATGGTAGACTTTATGCCCGCATTCTACGAAAAACCTTTAGACGGTGCAAAGGATATGACACTGAAAATTTTCGCTCCTCCTGCAAGCGGCGAAAATACAGAGGGTGCTACAGAAGACTGGATGCTGAACACATATACAACGATAAAAAATATGCCTAATATACGTATTCGTTTTGCTCCTATTCTGAAGTAATTATACATAAAAGGACATCCTTCGGGTTGTCCTTTTCATATTTTAATTATCTTGTGGCAAACTAAAAGCAATGTTTTAGTTTATTAATTAATTTTCTCTTGACACAGGGAAAAAAAGGGTATATAATAATTATGTATTATATTAACTTTTGGAATTTTCAAACGGAAAGGAAAACATCCTATGGAAAACGGGTATGTAATCGCAACCGACTCTACTACAGATATGGGTCGTGAATACTATGAAGAAAATAAAGTAACCTATATCGGAATGCATTACACAATGGAAGATACTGAATACATCCAGTTCAGTGAAAACGATCTTCCTGTAAATGAATTTTACGCAAAGGTAAGAGAAGGAAGTCTGCCAAAGACTTCACAGATTTCCTATGAGGTTCTTACAAATCTCTTTCAGTCAATTATAGACGAAAACAAGGATATTTTCTACCTCTGCTTTTCATCTGCACTCAGCGGCTCTTATCAGACAGCTCTGCTTGTAGCAAAGGATTTGATGGAAAAGTATCCCGAAAGGAAAATAAACGTCGTTGACTCCGTTTCCGCAAGCGGCGGCGAAGGACTTCTTTTAAATCTTTGCGTTACAAAACGTAACAAGGGTGCAACCCTTGAAGAGCTTACGGAATACGCAGAAAAAATAAAGCACAACGTCATACACCTCTTTACAGTTGACGACCTAAATCATCTTCATAGAGGCGGCCGAGTTTCAAAGCTCTCTGCAGTTGTAGGCGGTATGCTCGGAATTAAACCTATACTTTACGTAAGCGACACAGGTCATCTTCTCCCATACGCTAAAGTAAGAGGCAGAAAGCAATCTCTTGAAGCTATGGCAAAGCAGATGAAGGAAAAATACACGCCCGGGCAGAATGAAGAAATTTATATCTGTGACGGTGACGCAAGAGCAGATGCTGAATATTTAGGCAACCTCATTATGAAGATGATGCCTGACGTAAAGAAGATACGTTATGACAATGTAGGTGCTGTAATCGGTACACATTCAGGTCCGGGAACGGTAGCATTGTTTTTTGTAGGCAAGGATAGAATTCCTGTTGAAATAAAGTAAAAAATAATTGGTAATACCGCCGCTTATCAGCGACGGTATTTTTGTAAAACTAATAAAGAAATATGTGTAATTTATCACATTTTTATGTAAAGAATAAAAGCAATTTGTTATTTTATATAAAACTACCCATTATTATTTGGTTGATTTGTGGAAAAATATATACAAAATGTTTTTATGTTTGACTTTTTTATCAAAATGTGATATTATTAGTATATCAAATTTATTTAAAATTCCTAATTTAACGGGGTATTTTTATGATTAAAAATAATAAAAACAAAAAAAGAACAACACTTACCGGTCGAATATTCAAATGGATGTGTGCAACGGTAGGTGCTTCGCTTTTTATAGTCAGTGCCCTTAACATCGGCATGAGCTATAAATTCCTGAACGATGCACTCGTAACAGAGTTATCGGAAGTATCAAATCTTTCCTCAAACATCGTTACAAACCAGATATCGACACTTAAGAACTCGGTAACTCAGTTCACCCTTGACGCCAGCTTCGTAAACATATGGGACGTTGAAGCTGCTACAGCAAAATGTGCAGCATTAAAGAGCGAGTACCCTATGTATTTAAACGTTGACGTTATCACAAAGCTAAAGGAAAGCGTAAACAGTGATTCAAAGGTTGATTATACCGAAAACCAGAGTTTCTTAAATGCTCTTGAAAACGACGTGATGGTCATCTCCGATCCGTTCTATCTTGAACACAGAGAAACAATGGCAATAGATATTTACGCACCTATCCACTCAATGGATATCACAAAAACCGTTATTGGTGTTCTTTATCTTCAGGTAGACGTCAACTATTTCTCAGACGTCGTTTCAAAGATTCACATCGGCGAAACAGGTTATGCGTTTGTTATCGACAAGAATGGTTACGTTATCGGTTCTCCCAATCCAGACGACGTTAAGAATCAGTTAAACTATATAGAAAACCAACCCGGTACTCCTCTTGCAGATTCTCTAAAGGCAGCTACAGACGGTAACGAAGGCTTTGCAAGTGTAACTCTTGATAACGTAAACAAGTACATATATTATTCACCTGTTACTGATTCAAGTGGTTGGGCATGTATAATGGTTGCAAACCCTGCAGAACATACAAGTGCTATTTACTTATCAGTAATTATCGGTGCAATTGCAGCCGTTGTATGTTTCGCAATTTCAGTCTTCATTATCCTCGCGGTTGTTAAGACAATAATCAAGCCTGTTGAGCTTTGTTCCAAGCAGATCGTTAGTCTTTCTGAAGGTAACCTCCACCAGAAGCCTCTCGATTTTGGCACTGGTGTCAGCAAGGAGATTGCAGAACTCAGCGAAAGCACAAACCAGATCGCAACAAATATCAACGCAGTTATCGGCGACCTTATCAATATGCTTGGTGCATTTGGTAACGGTGACCTCACATATAAGCCCGCAGACGTATACATCGGAGACTTCTCTCCCCTTTACGATGCTTATGAAAGAATCCATCTGTCACTCAACAATACAATGGATAACATTAATAAGGCAGGTAAGCAGGTATCTGACGGCTCCTCTCAGGTTGCATCCGCTGCAAATAACCTTTCAGAAGGTGCTACAAAGCAGGCGGCTTCTATCGAAGAGCTTTCAGCATCAATTGCTGAGATTACCGATAAGGTAAACAGAAACGCTGCGAGAGCAAACAACGCCGCAGAAAACTCTGAAACAGCTACAAAGCTTGTTGAATCCGGTAACAAGCAGATGAAGGTTCTGCTCGAAGCGATGACAGAAATCAACGATACATCTACGGAAATCGCAAAGATCATCAGAACGATCGATGATATCTCATTCCAGACAAATATTCTTGCTCTTAATGCCGCAGTAGAAGCTGCAAGAGCAGGCGAAGCAGGTAAGGGCTTCGCAGTAGTTGCCGATGAAGTAAGAAACCTCGCAGGTAAGGTTGCACAGGCGGCAAGCGATACAACAGTACTTATCAACAACTCCATCGACGCTGTTGACAATGGTACAAAGATTGCCGATGAAACAGCTAAGACCCTTGATAAGATCGTTCGGACTACAACCGATACCACAAACCTCGTAAATGACATTTCTACCGCTTCAATTGAACAGGCTGAAGCACTTCAGCAGGTTACAGTCGGCGTAGACCAGATCTCATCCGTTGTACAGACAAACTCAGCGACCAGTGAAGAATGTGCTGCATCAGCAGAAGAACTTTCATCACAGGCAAGCATCCTCGATAGCATGGTTGCTAAATTTAAGCTTGATAACGAGCTTCTTGAATCTCCCGAAAGATTTACAGCTCTTGAAGCACTTGAAAGAGGAGAAACGATCTACTTAGTACGTGACGCTAAGGAAGAAACAGAAGAAGTGGTAACCGATGTCGCTTCAGAAGAAGTTACAACAGAGGAAGCTACTATTGAAGAAGTTCTTTCAGAAGCAGACGCTAAAAAGGTTGCTAAGGAAAAAGCTAAGCAGGAAAAGGCTGCTAAGAAGGCTGAAGCGAGAGCTGCAAAGGCAGAAGCTAAAGCTAAGGCTGCTGAAGAAAAGGCAAGACTAAAGGCTGAAAAGGAAGCTAAGGCGGCAGAAGAAGCAGTAGCTGAAGTTCAGGAAACTGTCGAAGAAGTAGCTCAGGCAGTAGAAGAAACCGCTAACGAAGTTGCAGAAGAAGTGAAATCCGAAGAAGTTGAAGTAAAGGCTGAAGAAAAAACAGAGGCACCCGAAGAAAAGAAGCCTGCTAAGAAGTCAAGATTCAACAAATTCAATTCAGACTTCAACGAAGACCCTGACGACAAATATTAATAGCTAAGCTAAGCCCCTTCATAAAGTAGCTTTATGAAGGGGCATTTGTATAAACAAGTTAAAATAACAGATAATAAAAAAGCTACATAGAAAAGAAAGGAAACAAAAATGGAAAAGATTAAAGTTGCTTTTTATGACACAAAACCCTATGACAAAGCATCGTTTGATGCGGTAAACCAAAACTATGAGATCGAGTATATCGAGTCAAAGCTGAATTCAAGAACTGCAGTCCTTGCAGAAGGTTGTGAAGCTGTATGTGCATTCGTTAATGATAACATTGATAAAAAGACAATCGACAAACTTTACGATAAAGGCGTAAAGATAATCGCTATGAGGTGTGCAGGCTACAGTAACGTGGATTTTAAAGCGGCTTATGGCAAAATCAATATTGTAAGAGTTCCTGCCTACTCCCCTCACGCAGTTGCAGAGCACGCAATGGCTCTTCTCCTTGCTATAAACAGAAAAGTTCACAAAGCCTTTATCAGAACAAAGGACTTCAACTTCAACATTGCAGGCCTTACAGGTATAGATCTTTACGGCAAGACTGCAGGTGTCATCGGTACAGGTAAGATAGGCAGAGCATTTATTAATATCTGTAAGGGTCTTGGAATGAAGGTCATCGCATACGATCCCTTTCCTGCTAAAGATGCTGATTTTGAATATGCTGATCTTGACACTATTTACAAGAATTCCGACGTCATTTCTCTGCACTGCCCTCTCACCGATGAAAACAATCGTATGATAAATGCAGAAGCTTTTTCTAAAATGAAAAAGGGTATCTTCATTGTGAATACGTCAAGAGGTGCTTTGATCGATTCTCAGGCGTTGCTTGATGCACTTAACGACGGCATAGTAAGAGGTGCAGGACTTGACGTATATGAGGAAGAGGGAGATTTCTTCTTTGAAGATTTCTCGAACACTATTATACACGATGACGTGCTGGCACTGCTTATTTCAAAGCCGAACGTTATTCTGACCTCACATCAGGCGTTTTTAACAGAAGAGGCTTTATCAGGCATTGCAACAACCACACTTGATAATCTCGATAAGTTCTTTAGTAGCGGTGAATTAGTAAACGAAATCTGCTATCAATGTGACGCCGGCAGAATTGCCGAGTGTAGAAAGAGTCGCAAAGGCCGCTGCTTCTGAGGGGCGTGACGCCCCTTTCAATTCCGCCTTTTTTCAGAAAGCGATATATAAAGATAGCGGGACGGCGGGGGCAAACGTATCAGTATGACTCACATTTTGTCTTAGGGCGTGACACTTCTGGCTGTTCTGCCTCTGCGGCGTGTCGCCGCTGACCGTTCCCGCCTTTTTATAATTTTTGCTTAGCTAAAGCAAGCGAAACAGCGGAATTATATGCAAACGATAATTTGTTTTTTACAGAATACTACTCATTATAAATCAAAGGAAAGCAGACGGTTTTATACGTCTGCTTTTTACTATTGACATTTATCAGCATCGTTGCTATAATCAATATAATTAAATTCAAACAGAAAAGAGGAATATAATGATAACAGAATCCTTTGATAACAAAAGCGAGCCTATAATTACACCAGAAGCATTTTTCGGAAAGCAAGGAATAATCTGTGATATAGCAATAGGTACTTTTTCAAAAGAAATATACTCTGTGGTGCTTGACAGCTTCCCGTATAAAGACGTAGGAATGATAAAAGCTGCAAACAGGATAAGACCAATTCACCTTCTGACCGTGAATGATATAAATGTCATTTTCTATCTTTCAGAAATCGGTTCTACTCTTGCAGGAAATGATATTATCGAAATCAACTGGATAACGGGAGCAGATAAATTTATATTATTCGGCTCGGCAGGTTCTCTTGACAAGGAGAAAACAAGCAATAAATACGTAATACCTACTGATGCTTACCGTGACGAGGGAATGTCATACCACTACGCTCCGCCCTCCGACTACATAAAGGTTAAAAACTCCGGTAAGATGGAGAAAATATTTACAAAGCTTGACTTACCCATTGTAAAAGGTAAAATATGGACAACGGACGCAATGTTCCGTGAAACAAGGGCGCTTGCAGAAAAAAGGAAAAGCGAAGGTTGTATTGCCGTTGAGATGGAACTTGCAGGAATTCAAGCAGTATGTGATTTTTACAATATCGATCTGTATCACTTTGTTGTAACAGGCGACGTACTATGTGAGCCGGAATACAGCTTCGACAATCTGTATAGTGCTAATCACGATATGGATAAATTCTTTATTGCAGTTGAAATTGCAAAAACTCTTTGATACACAAAACCCCCACAGCTTACGCTGTGGGGGTGCTTTATCTCTTACTTATTTGAAAACTTATAGATAGTTGTGAACTTGTACTGTTCGCCTGCCTTATATACACAGGAAGGCTTAAACTGGGGCTTGTTGGGTGTATCGGGGCAATACTGACTTTCAAGACAGAAGCCCTGGTACTTGCCAATTGTGCTACCGTTCTTACCGTTTTCGCCCTTTAATCCGATACCGATGTAAAGCTGGATTGCAGGCTTATCTGTATAAGTCGTCATAACTCTGCCTGATGTAGGCTCATAAGCTTCTGCGGCCTTTCTCATTTCGATAGTTTCGCCTAAAATGAAATTATGGTCATAACCATCGGGAAGTCTGCCGTTATCCATATCTGTTCTTATCTTCTTGGCTACTGTAAAGTCAAAGGGAGTACCCTTTACATCTGCCTTTTCGCCTGTGGGAATAAGAAGCTCGTCAACGGGAGTGTACTTATCAGCGTAGAGTGTAATTTCATGATCGAGAATCTTATCAGCATTGTAGCCTGCAAGATTGAAGTAAGCGTGGTTTGTGAAGTTCATTATAGTATCCTTGTCGCTTACCGCACTATAAGCAATTTCAAGAGCATCTTCTGTTAATGTGTAGGTAACGTCTACAACTGCTGTACCTGGATAGTTTTCTTCTCCGTCAACACTTGTATATGTAAAGGTAACGTAAGGATTTTCGTTTTCACCTATTTCCTTTATATCCCATACCTTTTTATTAAAACCTACGTCACCGCCGTGAAGGTGATTTACATCATTATCGTTGGGGGCTATCTTTATTTCTTCACCGTTTAATGTGAATTTTGCACCGCCGATACGGTTTGCATATCTGCCGATTAAAGCACCCTGGCAGGAATCTCCGTTTATATAGCCGTCAAGATCGTCATAACCGAGTACAACGTCTGCTACATTACCATTCTTATCGGGAACGAGAAGATTTACTATTGCACCGCCATAGCTTGTAAAGCTTGCAGTCATATTCTTATTTTTAAGTGTTACGAGGTAGCAGTCCTTACCGTCATAGCTGCCCCAGAGAATTTTTTCTGTGCTCATTTTATATACCTTCCGAGTTAATATTTTCAGGTCACACCTGTATATTTATTGTATCATAAACTAAGCTTAAAGTAAATAGTTTTAAAGAAATATTAAGGTCATTTCTTTTTATGTGCGGTTATTATTGTGAAGCTGTAATAATTGACGGTTATACGTTCATCTCCGTTTTCGCAATAAAAGTTCTTTCCCTCTTTATATATAACTGTATTTTCTTCGGTTATTCTCTTTTTGCAGTATTCTACAACATCACATTCAGGCAGGGTGAGATTTCTTTTTATTCTTGTTACACCAAGCTCGGTGGTGTGAAGCTTATCTATATCCGATAACAAAAGCTCTTTATCCGACATTGTAACACTCCTTTTTAATTATACAATAATTATATCATCGCAAATAAAAGAAGTCAATCTTATATCGTTATACGAAGTTTTTCTGCGCCTTTCCAGCAACTGAATAAACCACCCAGAAACCAACAATTAAAAGTGGTATCGCTATAAGATAACCTACTCCTGTAGGAAGCCCTGGGAAAATTCTTGGTATGCAGGATATTACAAAGCCACTTATTATCATATATACAGACCTTGTAAATTTAGTCATCAGATAATCAAGAAGTCGCGTGAAACCGAGTATTCCCACTACGCAGCCAAAAGCTATAGGAAGAATATAAAGTATATCAAGATTTTTGACAGCATCAATTACACGCTGATATATCCCAAGAATAAGAAGAGTATAGGAAACAGATATTCCGGGTAGGATAAGAGCAATAGCAATAAATATCCCTGCTATGAAAAGAAGTAAAAATTCTGAGAAAGAATTTATATCGGATATATTCATAACGTTTTCAGGGATAAGATTTATTGAAACGGATAGCATAACTCCTATAGCGGTAGATAATACGTCTTTTAAAGATAATCTGTCTGCTCCTGATTGCTTATAAATAACGGGTACAGTACCTATTACTGCACCCATAAATAAAAAGCTGAGATAAAAGCCCCACAATGAAAGCACAGATGAAAGTATATGAGAGAAGCTTATAGCACCAATAAGTCCACCAAGAGAAAAGATGCATAAAAATAAAAGGTTTCGCTTTATATCTATTCTCTTTGTAATGTCACTTACCGATTTTATTAGCTTATCATAAATACCAAGAAGTATCGCAAGAGTGCCGCCGCTAAGCCCGGGCAGGAGCATTGAACCTCCTATAACAGCACCCTTTGCAAATACCTTTATATTGTGAGATTTTTTCATCAATTACACCAGCCTGTATATTATAATCTTGTTTTATAATATTCAGAGTTGGGACAAATATTACTTTTTCTTAAAAAACATTTTCTTTATAATTCTGCCAAGCTGGATCAAAAGTGTAGGAATAAAGCCAAGTCCTGCACATATACCAAACTGTTCAATAGTCAGTACCTGTGTGCCGAAAAGTGTATTAAGTCCGGGAATAAATACTGCACATATAAGAAGTGTAAGTCCCGCAAAGAAAGCAAGTAAGGACATCTTGTTTGATAAAAGTCCGAGCTCTAAAATAGACTTGTCACCTCTGCAGTTGAAGCCGTGGAAAAGACGGGCAAGACAGAGTGTTACGAATGCCATTGCACAGGCTGTTACGCCATCGCCTGTGGGAAGTGTTGAAAGACCTAAGCAGTATGCAACGATTGTAGATATTGCAATAAGCACACCACCGATAAGAAGTCCTGTCGTCATCTTCCTTGTGAGGAAGGACGCCTTTGAATCACGGGGCTTTTCGTTGAGGAGCGATTTATCGGATTCTTCCATACTGATAGCAATAGCAGGAAGAGAGTCTGTAAGCAGGTTGATAAAGAGAAGCTGTACTGCTGTAAAGGGTGCAGGAAGTCCGGGAATTGCAGTATATAAAACCGTAAAGATACCGGCTAAATTACCTGAAAGCAGGAATTTAATCGCATTCTTGATGTTTGCGTATATTGCTCTGCCGTTAGCAACAGATTTTATAATAGTAGCAAAGTTATCATCCATAAGGATCATAGATGCGGCATCCTTAGACACCTGAGTACCCGTTATACCCATAGCAACGCCGATATCTGCCTTTTTAAGTGCAGGAGCATCGTTTACACCGTCACCTGTCATAGCAACTATCTTGCCCTTCTTCTGCCAGCGGTCTACTATACGAATTTTATGATTAGGTGATACACGAGCATAAACTGATACGTTTTCGAGCACCTTATCAAGCTCATCATCTGACATCTTTTCAAGCTCAGTACCGTCAAGGCTGGTATCCCCATCATGCATAATGCCGATTTCCTTTGCGATGGCACAGGCTGTAACCTTATGGTCACCCGTTATCATAACAGGCTTTATACCTGCTCTGATGCAGTCAGCTACTGCCGCCTTGCTTTCAAGTCTTGGCGGGTCAGTCATTGCAGTAAGACCAATAAAGATAAAGTTTTCTTCTTCAGTTATATCAAGGGGATCGTTTTCCTGAAGCTCACGATATGCAAAGCCGAGGACACGCATACCCTTATTGGAAAACTCATCTGCCGCATTAAGGATGTTCTTTATATCTTCATCCGTAATATCCCTTACAACGTCATTTTCACAGATACCTGTAAGCTTTCTTGCGATATTGTCGGTAGCACCCTTTGTGAACATTGTCTTTACGCCGTTCATCTCGTGGAAGGTACTCATAAGCTTTCTGTCGCTGTCAAAGGGAACTTCAGCAATGCGGGGATATTCTTTTCTTATCCATTCATAGTCGGTGCTGCCCATGTATTCAGAAAGTGCTGTTTCAGTAGGGTCACCCATAACGTTGCCGTCTGTATAGATAGCGTCGTTGCAAAGTGCCATAGCGTTTTTCAGCTTTGTCATATTTCCGCACATTGCAGTGTGAGCGTCAAGAGTTTCTCCATTCTGATACACTGCACGGACAGTCATTTTATTCTGAGTTAATGTACCCGTCTTATCACTGCAGACAACAGATACACAGCCAAGACCTTCTACAGCCTTTAAATCCTTGATAACGGCATTTTCTTCAGCCATTTTTCTTGTACCTATAGCAAGAGCGATCGTGACTATCGAGCTTAACGCTTCAGGGATTGCCGCTACTGCAAGAGCTACCGCAAACATAAGAGAATCCATAAACTCTACGCCACGAACGACGTACAAAAGCATTACTATAAGGCAAAGTGCGGGAATAATAATTGATAACTGTTTTGAAAATTTATCAAGGCTTACCTGTAAAGGAGTTTTCTTTCTCTGGGCTGTATTGATAAGACCTGCTATCTTACCAAGCTCTGTTTCCATACCGATGCTTGTTACAACGAACATACCTCTACCACCTGTAACGAGTGAGCCTGTGTACACCATATTCACTCTGTCGCCAAGAGCTATATCTTCACCTGATAATTCATCCGTCACCTTATCAATACTGTTGCTTTCGCCTGTAAGTGAGCTTTCGTTTACCTGAAGAGATGAGGAAGAAATAACACGACCGTCGGCAGGGATTATATCGCCCTGTTCTACCATTATTACATCACCTACAGTAATGCTTGTTGCAGGAAGAGCATAAACATTACCATCGCGGATGACCTTAGCCGTAGGCGATGACATCGACTTTAAGGCTTCGAGAGATTTCTCTGCCTTGAAATGCTGGATAGTACCAAGTATAGCATTCATAACGATAACGCAGATAATAACGATGGTACTTGCTATTTCACCAGTAAACACAGATATAAGAGCTGATACGATAAGTATAATTACAAGCAGGTCTAAAAACTGTTCAAAAAATACCTGAAGTACACCTTTTCTTTTTCCTTCACTGATTTTATTTTCGCCGTATTTAGCGATGTTTTCCTCCGCCTTTGCAGAAGAAAGTCCGTTTTCCGCAGTCTGTAATTCAGTCAAAACATCGGAAACCTTGTTGCTGTAGTAGTTCATAAAAAACGCCTCCAATAAAGAATATTTGCCTTTCGGCCTGTTTTATTCTCTTTTACTGTGGGCATAAAAAAACAGACCTCTGCCGCACAACAAAATGCGACAAAAGTCTTGCCATAAGCTTATATAAAGCCCGGCGTGATACCGAGCTGATTAAAGCTGTACTGACGATATCACACGGAAAAAATTTCCCCGGCTACTCCCTTTTATCATAGAGAATATTTAACTATAACGTATTATATCATAAATAAAGGTGAAAAGTCAACCCCCAATTTTCATCTTTACCATATCTTAATTTTCCTTGTAACTAATTGTCATTTTAGGTTGACTTTTTTTATTTATAGGTGTATTATAAAAATATCTCAGAAGAAAGGATAAACAAAATGAAAATTAATAAAAGTATTACAGAACTTATAGGCTCTACTCCCCTTTTAGAGCTTTGCAATATAAAAGAAAAATTAGGACTTAAGGCAAATATCATAGCTAAGCTTGAATTTATGAATCCTGCAGGTAGCGTAAAGGATCGTGTTGGTAAAGCTATGATAGAGGATGCAGAAAACAAGGGAATTCTTAAAAAAGGGGCTACAATAATTGAACCTACAAGCGGCAATACAGGTATAGGACTTGCCTGCTGTGCCGCTGCTAAGGGTTATAAGGTAATTCTCACTATGCCCGAAACCATGAGTGTTGAAAGAAGAATGTTGCTTGCCGCCTATGGTGCTGAGCTTGTTCTTACTGAAGGAAAGCTTGGCATGAGCGGTGCTATAGCAAAGGCAAAGGAATTAAACGCTAAAATCGAAGGCTCTGTTATTATGGGGCAGTTTGAAAATCCCGCCAATCCAAAAGCACACTATAATACAACCGCTCCTGAAATATGGAAGGATAGCGAAGGAAATATTGACATATTCGTTGCTTGTGTAGGTACGGGCGGTACCTTTTCAGGTAATGCAAAATATTTAAAAGAGCAGAAATCAGATTTAAAGGCGGTTGCTGTCGAACCTGACACCTCTGCGGTATTGTCAGGTGAACCCGCAGGATCGCATGGTATTCAGGGTATTGGTGCAGGTTTTATCCCTGATAATATGAATCTTTCTTTATGTGATGAAATAGTAAAAGTAAGCACAGATAACGCATATAAAACTGCAAAACTGCTTGTCAGAGAAGAGGGTGTACTCTGCGGTATATCATCAGGTGCGGCATTATGGGCTGCAATAGAGCTTGCAATGCGTCAAGAAAACGAAGGTAAGAATATAATAGTCCTTCTTCCTGATACAGGTGAAAGATATCTTTCAGCAGGAGTCTATGACTGATGAGCATAAAAAAGAAAAAGCTTCTTAAAACTATAATCATTTCTGTTTTATGTACAGTTATATGCTTTTCTGTAATTTCTCTGCTTGTTATAAATCACTATTTCGGCGAAGTTTTTTCACGATCAGAACTAACGGAATACACACGATATATAAGATACGATGACATAAAGGAAGATGTGCCAAGATACGATATAAGCTTTAATTCTCATGGTACGACCATTAACGGTCACGTCTACGGCAGTGGCGACAAAGGTCTTGTTATCGCAGTACACGGACTTAACAGTAATGAAGAGGAAACAATGGATATAATCCATTATTTCTGTCAAAAAGGCTGGACAGTGATGGCTTATAACCATTCAGGCTGTTATCTGAGCGGTGGCAATAGTCAAAGAGGACTTGCCCAATCTATGATAGACCTTGACTCCGCACTCACCTTCTGCGAAAATGACGAAAAGCTTAAATCACTCCCAACGGTGCTTGTAGGTCACAGTATGGGCGGATATGCGGTATGCTCTGTGCTGAATTTCGATCACGATATAAAGGCAGTTGCAAGCTTTTCGGGATATAATACACCTTATGAGGAGCTGTGCTTCTTTGTACGAAAATTTGTAGGCGACGCTTTTGCTACACTCCAGTATCCTTATATGTGGCTGTATAACTCTGCTTTGTTTGGAGATAAAGCCAACATAAGTGCAGTAGACGGAATAAATAAATCAGATATACCTGTAATGCTGATACACGGAAACGACGATGCAACCGTACCCTATGACAGTGCAGGAATTATTGCTCATAAGGATGAAATTACAAACCCTAACGTAAAATACATTTTAAGAACAGAGAATGTAGTAAACAGTCATACAAAGGTATTCTACTCACTACCTGCCTCTGAATACTCAAAAGAAGCGGACAAGCTCCTAAATGAACTTGAAAGTAAATACAATAACGAAATCCCCGAGAGCGAGCTTAAAGGGTTCTATAACAGTATAGATAAATTCAGAATGTCAGAGCTAGACAAGGAAATTTTTGATAGTATAAACGAGATGTTTTTAAAGGCAGTATCTGAAGAATAAATAAATTTATGAGGTGACATATATGCTTACAACTAAGCCCACAGTAGAAATGATTGAAAACTGGAAAAAGATATTCGAAGAAAATCGAAATAATCTTTTTCCGAACAGAAAAACAGGAAAAGAAGTAGACGAGCATTTTAAAAAAAGCTACGATTATGAGGAGCTTGATTCTCCAAAGCACAAGGAAATCGTTGAGTACAACATAATGCACAGCAATCACAATAAGGCAAAATTGCCCGATGGTGTATTACCTCAGATTGTTGTCTACAAAGTAAAAAATACCGATATCCTTGTAGGAATAGATAAAGTAACAGGCTTCTTTCAGATTGAAAGCAAGGACATAGAAAAAATGGCTGAAATATACGATGAACTTTTCGCCTTCAGAGGTCTTGATCTTATGGATATAGATAATTATTTTTTAGTTGCACAGTACGTTGAATGTACAAATAAATAAAACTTCATAGAACAGCAAACGCCCCGTGAAAAATCACGGGGCGAAATTTGTTTACAAATAAACTTTATACTGTAGCACTCTTGTTTACAAATACGGGATAGCTTTCAGTACCTGAAAGTGTGCGGTATTCGGAAACTACAACGTTCTTATCAGTGATAACGTTGCTCATTTCAGCCTTTGCGCCTACAACTGTATCCTGCATCAGTATGCAGTTCTTGATTACAGCGCCCTTGCCTACCTTAACGCCTCTGAAAAGCACGCAGTTTTCAACTGTACCTTCAATTACGCAACCATCAGCGATAAGTGAATTCTTAACCTCTGCGCCGATACCATACTTTGCAGGTGCATCATCTCTTACCTTTGTATAGATAGGAGCGTCACTATTGAAGATAGCGTCTCTTAAATTCTTATTAACAAGTGCCATATTGCTCTTGATATAAGTAGAAATACCGTCGATCTGGAAGAAGGGAGCGTCAAACTTGTAGCCCATTACCTTCATATCGTGAAGCTTGTGCTGAAGAACGTCAATCTCAAAGCTGTAAAGGTTACGGCTTTCTGCGTCTGTGATAAGATCAAGCAAGAACTGCTTGCCGACAACAAACATATTAAGGCTTACGTTAAATTCGCCGCTCATTTCAGGACGAACTAAAACATCGTAAATTTCGTTATTCTTGTTTACAGAAAGAATAGTCTTTGTAGCACACTGCTCCGCATTATAAGTACCCTTGCCGTAAACCACTGTGATATCAGCACCGCTGTTCTTGTGGAAATCAACGATAGGACGATAATCAATATTTGCAATTACGTCAGCATCGGAAAGAAGAACATATTCGCAGTTTACGCTCTTTATAAAGGGCTTGAGGTGAGCAAGTGCTTCAAGTCTGCCTCTGTAGATGCCGTAGGAGTTACCGTAGGGAGGTAATAAATGAAGACCGCCCGTCTTACGGGAAAGATCCCATTCGTCACCTGCACCGATATGGTCGATAAGTGACTGATAGTTATCCTTTGTTACTACACCCACTTCATCAATATCGGAGTTTACCATATTTGATAAGGGGAAGTCGATAAGTCTGTATCTTGCACCAAAGGGCACGCTTGCCATTGCTCTTATTTTTGTTAAATCGGGAACAGTCTGCTCGTGCATATTAGCGAAGATCAGACCAAGTACATTTGACATATTAGCCATATTTCGTTATCCTCCTGCTCACACATTCTCGGAGATCATAGCCTTAGGACCGATCACTGACTTGTCACTTACTGTAACGTTATGACCGATAACTGCTACGCCCCAGGTATCTTTATCTTCAATAGCTTCGGGTCTTTCACCGATATGTGCATTTTCGCCGATCACACAGTCCTCACCGATGATAGCGTATTCAACCACAGCACCCTTTTTGATTGTTGTGTTGGGCATTATGATACTGTCACGAACAACAGCACCCTCTTCGATAACAACGCCTGCGAAAAGCACGGAGAAGTCAACCAAACCGTCAACTGTACAACCTTCAGAGATCATAGAGTTTTCAATAGTAGCCTTTTCACTTACGTAGTGAGGAGGCATTACAGGGTTACGGGAGAAAATTCTCCAGTTGTGATCGTGTAAATCAAGGGGAACATTGGGATCTAAAAGGTCCATATTTGCTTCCCATAAGCTGTCGATTGTTCCAACGTCCTTCCAGTAGCCTTCAAAGTGGTAAGCAACGAGCTTGTTACCTTCGCCAAGCATAGCAGGAATGATATTCTTACCAAAGTCCTTGCTTGCACCTTCGTCGTTTTCGTTAGCAATAAGGTGCTTTTTAAGGTTCTGCCAGGAGAAAATATATACACCCATAGATGCAAGGTTTGACTTAGGCTCTGCAGGCTTTTCAGCAAATTCAGTGATAACGCCGTTTTCATCAGCAGTCATAATACCAAAACGTGACGCTTCTTCCCACGGAACTTCAAGAACGGCGATAGTTGCGTCTGCATTGTTCTTCTTATGGAAATCAAGCATTGCATTGTAATCCATCTTGTAGATATGGTCGCCTGATAACACTGCAACGTATTCAGGATTGTATCTGTCAATGAAGCTGATATTCTGATATATTGCGTTAGCAGTACCTGTATACCAGGACTTGCCTGATGAAGATTCATAAGGAGGGAGAACGTGTACACCGCCGTGTACTCTGTCAAGACCCCAGGGATGGCCATTGCCTATGTACTCGTTAAGAACGAGTGGCTGATACTGTGTAAGTACACCAACTGTGTCAATACCTGAGTTTACACAGTTTGAGAGGGGAAAGTCAATAATTCTGTACTTTCCGCCGAAAGGAACGGCAGGCTTTGCCATATCCTTAGTAAGTGCATAAAGTCTGCTTCCCTGTCCACCCGCAAGAAGCATAGCTACGCATTCTTTTTTTACATGTTTCATAAAATTCGCTTTCCTCCGTGAATTTATTTCTTTATCTTATCGTCTGTTTTTGCGGACGATGATTTCTTTGAGGTTGTTTTCTTTGCTGCTGTTTTAGGAGCAGTTTCCTTTTTAGCTGTAGCCTTTTTAGGAGCTGCTTCCTTCTTGGCTGTAGCCTTTTCGGAAACCGCTTTCTTCTTGGTTGCCTTTGTTTCTGCAGTCTTCTTCGCAGCAGTTTTCTTAGCCTTGGGCTTATCATCTTCAGGGCTACGCTTATTTACGGGCTTTAAGAAAATCGCAGACATAGCAGGGATCTTCATTGTGATAGAATACTCCAGACCGTGCATAGGTTCACACTTTGCCTTGAAGGTACGGTTAGCAAGACCGCTGCCGCCGAACTTCTTATCGTCTGTGCTGAATACTTCCTTATAATCTGCATAGTATGGTACACCGAAGCTGTAAATTTCCTGTTCCTGAGGTAAGAAGTTGCATACCGCAATAATTTCATCACCCTTGGAGTCCTTTCTTCGGAATACTATGATGCTGTTCTTATAGTCATCGTTTGATATCCAGCTGAAGCCGCTCCAGTCATAGTCAATTTCCCACAGAGGAGAATTTTCCTTGTAAAAATTATTGAGTGCCTTTACAAACTCGCTGTAACGCTTATGCTCTTCAAACTGAAGAATATCCCAGTCGAGACCCGTCTTATAATTCCATTCCTTATACTGTGCAAACTCCTGACCCATAAAGGTAAGCTTTTTACCGGGATGAGCTGTCATATATGAAAGGAAGGTACGAAGAGAATCAAATCTCTTATCACGAGGTCCGCTCATCTTATCCAGCATTGAGCATTTTCCGTATACAACTTCATCATGAGAAATAGGAAGGATGAAGTTTTCGGAGAAGGCATAATAGAATGAGAAGGTCAACTTATCGTGGTTGTACTGACGATATTCGGGATTCATGGACATATATGATAACATATCATTCATCCAGCCCATATTCCACTTGAAATTAAAGCCGAGTCCGCCAATATCGGTAGGCTTTGTAACCATAGGCCATGCAGTTGATTCCTCTGCTATCATAAGCAGACCCTTATGTCTTTCAAAAAGAGTTGCATTGAGTTTTTGTAAGAACTCTACCGCTTCAAGGTTTTCGTTGCTACCGTACTTGTTGGGAGTCCATGCACCATCCTGTCTGTCGTAATCGAGATAAAGCATAGAAGCAACGGCATCAACACGAAGCCCGTCTATATGATATTCTGTAATCCAGTAGTTAGCGTTGGAAATGAGGAAGGACTGTACCTCAGGCTTGCCCCAGTCAAATACTCTTGTACCCCAGTTATAATGCTCACGCTTTTTGGGGTCGGAGTATTCATAGCAGTATTCACCATCGAATTCATAAAGTCCTGCCGCATCCTTCGGGAAGTGTGCAGGTACCCAGTCGAGAATTACTCCTACACCGTGATTATGACAATAATCAACAAACTGCATAAAGTCAGCAGGTGTACCAAATCTTGACGTGGGTGCATAATAGCCTATCTGCTGATAGCCCCATGAACCATCAAAGGGGAATTCTGCCACAGGCATCATTTCAATATGTGTATAGCCCATTTCCTTTACATAAGGAATAAGCTTTTCAGCAAGCTCCATATAGCTGAACAATTCATCCTCGTCACTCTTCTTGAACCAGGAATTGAGATGACATTCATAGATATTCATAGGAGAACGATAAACGTCCTTTGTTTCCTTTTCCTTCATCCACTTTTCATCTGTCCAGTTGTAGCAGCTTATATCATAGATCTTTGATGCAGTATTAGGTCTTGTTTCCATATGATAACCATAGGGGTCAGCCTTCAGCTTTATCTGACCGCCCGAAGTTCTGATACTGTACTTGTAGTTATCAAACTGCTTTAGTCCGGGAATAAATAACTCCCATATACCGCCGTCGCTTATCTTGTTCATATAGTTCGTTTCGCGATTCCAGTGGTTAAAATCGCCTACTACGCAGACGTCCACGGCTTTAGGTGCCCATACTCTGAATACGACGCCTTCCTTACCGTCTACGGTAGCAACGTGTGAACCAAAAAGCTTGTACGCCTGTGCATTGTTTCCCTGATGAAACAGATACAAAGGCACTTCGTATTCTTTTGGAACGTTTATAGCCATTATAATCTCCCCCTAAAAGATATAGTTTGTGAATTTTATAACTTAATAATACCACAAAACCGAATTTTTTTCAATAGTTTTGTGCTAATTTTATCAACTATGCATTATTTCTTTGTTGCATTTTGTTAAATTTGACCTATTTTATTTCCAATTACGTATAAATGCAGCAAGCTCACCAGCCATTTCTTCCTGCTCGGTAATGCGAGGATGTCCCGGTGTTGCAGAAGCGTTTCTGATAAATCTGAAGCGTGCAACATTCTTGTTATCAAGCTCGTTTACGATTTCATCAAGAGCCTCATCCCAGGTGGCTTCGTGCATAAGGACTGTAGTAATAACGATAAATCTTGTTTTGTCGCCGTACTTTTCTATCAGCGAATTCACCATATTCTTGTAGGTGGTCTTCCAGTGTTCTCTGTATTCCTTTTCGTAAATACGCTTGGGGTCGGGATGTGCATCGTTCTGTCCAAGTGCAATAATAACGTAATCGGGTATATAGCGTGAGAAATCCCACTTTGTTATTCCCATCTCGGGAACATAGGACATCTGCTCGTAAACGGTTTCCATACCAATATAGGATGAGGGATTGAAATAACCTGCCCCATCAACAAGCGAGATACCGCCCTGTGCGTTGCAGTGAACTTTTGCATTGAGCTTTCTTGCCAGTGACAAAGAGTAAGAGAACCAGCTGTTATCATAGCAGGAGTTATGCTCAGGGTCACAGTGTCCGTCATAATACACCGCTTCTACAACTTCACCCGCTGAAACGCTGTCACCGTATACTTCGATATTCATATCATATTCGTGTTCATAGGGGATGACATCTGCATCAGCATCTATCATAAGTCCACCAAAACGGAAATAGTGATGTGAGCCTGCGGTACG
Source organism: Oscillospiraceae bacterium (assembly GCA_015067025.1). Lineage (GTDB taxonomy): Bacteria > Bacillota > Clostridia > Oscillospirales > Ruminococcaceae > Ruminiclostridium_E. Next base: position 81,041 of record SVNC01000005.1, on the reverse strand, counting down.
CTTGAATATCGTTACTGTGTGCTCACCTTCTGCAAGTCCTTCTATTATGGGTATGTAAACGGGAGTTTCTGATCTGTTAAGATCAAATTTATACTGGATACCGTCAACCACAGCACCTATCCAGGTCTGGGCGTAAATAAGCATAGGGCTTATCAGCATACCTACCGACGTACCCGTGAATTTTGTCGTTACCATACTGCCTGCATAGATAAAGAGTGGGTTATCCGCCTGTTCAAAATCAATTCTTCCCATATAGGAAAATGCTTTATCTGATGGAGATATAAGTTTCTTGCTTGTCATAATAATAAGGTCCTTTCAAAAATATTACATATATATTTATTGTATCATATGTAAACGATTTTTTCAATAAAAAAAGAGTTGGTTTCTATAAAATTTTTTCTTTTACTTGACATTAAGTAAAAATAATGATATATTAACCTTGTAACAAGATAATTTAAAGTAAAAGCTAAATTATCTGTATGTCAGAACGACAACATCCGCATAACATTATGCAAATAGAAAGGATATTAAGTTTATGAAGAAAAGAATACTTGCTCTTTTACTTGCAGTATGTGTAACTCTTGGTGCAACTGCATGTCAGGACAGTCAGAACAATTCATCTTCCTCCCCTGCCACAAGCTCTACAGAATCTGAAAGCAAGACAGAATCAAAGGAAGACAGTAAAACAGAATCTGAGCAGGAAAGCAAGGAAGAAGTTACAGAAGCTCCCGAATCTTCAGAAGCTCCTGATTCCTCCGAAGAAGAAAGCTCAAAGGACGAATCCTCTGAAGCTCCCGTTAACGAAAAGTATGTAGCAGGCGGAGAAATCACCCAGGGTATGAAGGATATTTCCGTACTCAACGAAGGTAACAAAGTAAGACTTGCCGAATTCTTAAAGAAGACACAGCTCGGTGAAGACGTTACCGTAGGCTTTATCGGCGGTTCTATCACTCAAGGCTCAAGTGCAGGTAACGAGCTTTGCTATGCAAGACTCACTGCTGACTGGTTACAGTCCATCTGCCCTCAGTCAAAAGTCAGCTACGTAAACGCCGGTATCGGTGCAACAGGCTCATATATCGGTGTACACAGAGTAACAGACGATCTTCTTTCAAAGGAACCCGATTTAGTATTCGTTGAATTTTCAGTAAACGATACAACAGAAAACACACAACGTAACATTGAAGCTTATGACAGCCTTTTGAGAACTATCTGGAACAGCGAAACAAAGCCTGCGATCATCACAATTGCAACTGTTCAGGAAAACGGCACAAGCTTCCAGCAGTATCACTATGAAATCGTAAAGAAGTACGATCTTCCTATGATCTCTTATGGTGATGCGATCCTCTCAGTTATCAATAAGGGCGACATTGCCTGGAAGGAAATCTCCGACGATAATATTCACCCCAACGTACCCGGTCACAACGCGTTATCTCAGATGCTCTGTGCATACATCACCGACGTTGCCGCAAATCTCGACAGTATAACAGGTGAAGAAAGCGACTTTACTGTAAAAGCTTCAACGGCAGGATTTGAAAACGGCAAGCTTCTTACTCCTAATAACACAGAACCTTCTGCCAACAGCGGCTTTATGTTCAAGAAGGGTTTCTTTGGCGGTTTTGACGGTATGTGGATCGCCATTGGCTCTGACGCAAAGCCCTATGCAGACGATATAAACCTCACTTTTGAAGTAGAAGCAAAGAGCATTGGTCTTCTTTACGGAAAGCTCACAACAGATAACGCTACATCAGCAGACATATACATTGACGGCGAGCTTGTTGCTACTATCAACGCAGCATTCCCCGGTGGCTGGGGCAACTACGTTGAATGTGCACACTTAAAGAGCTTTACCGAAACTGCAAAGCACACAGTAAAAATCGTTCCTAAAACAAAGGACGGCGGTGCTGCTTTCTACGTAAACGCTTTAGCTATTTCCTAAATAATTAATATTCAGACGCTCCTGATTTTTAAATAATCGGGAGCGTCTTTTCGTTGCATAAAAACTAACCCTGAAAAGAAATTTCTTTTCAGGGCTTTTTTGCTTATTATTGTTTTATTTCTGTAAAAGGAAGATAACCTTTTTCATCTGTGCTATGATAGCGGAATAGTAAAGCGGGAACATTGCTTCAACGCATCCTAAGAAATAAAGATTTCTGTTATTTATTTCTCCCAGTTTTGGTATATAGGTGTAGATATATCTTCTGAACCAGTCGGATGAGAAAGGCGGAACTATAAACTGTCTTTGCTTTACAAGCTTTGTATTTTCGTCATAGGTCTCGTTTATCATTTCACCGAAATTATCTGCACCCTCGTTGATAGCTGCGTCGTATATTATTTTAAGCTGTTTATCCTTTAACGACAGCTCTTCGATCTGCTTTCTATAAAAGGGAATTCTCACCGCAAGATGATAGCATATCATATGCTGAACTCTCTGGAACTCTACAGAATCAAAGATATCCTTTATCTCCTTTTTATTTATATCTATGCCTAAATTTTCAAGCTTTGAGGGATCGGTAGGATCAAGAAGTGCCACTCTGAACACATCCTTTATACCGATATTGTAAAAATCCTTTGCTGAAACAGCGTAGATATATTTCATAGTTGTAGCCATTGCCTTGCCCGTATTAGTTATAATTCCTGCAAGTATAGGCAATGATTCGCCGGGGAAATCCATTTATCTCAGTTCTCCTTGTTTATTCTGATAGTTTCGTGATTTTCTTTTAAAATCTCTTCAAAGGCGTGAGAAGCCATAGGTCTTGCGTAGTAATATCCCTGTGCCATATCGCAACCGAGATTTCTTAAAAGGTTTACCTGATCGTCGGTTTCGATACCTTCGCAGATAGTTTCCATACCAAGAGAACGAGCCATTTTTATAACGTAAGATATAATGTCGTTTGCTCTCTTATTGTTAGCGGATTCTGTGAGGAAGGCTCTGTCTATTTTAAGTACGTCGGCAGGCAGATCCTTAAGCATATTAAGGGATGAATAACCCGATCCGAAATCATCAATAGAAATATGAAATCCAAGCTTTTTAAGCTTATCAAATACCTTTGTCAGCACTTCAAGACTTTCAAAAGCGGCACTTTCAGTTATCTCTATCTCTATTCTTGACGTGCTGATTGCATAATCGTCGCAGATGCTCTTAAGAGTATCCGGGAAAGTGGGATCGGTAAGATGAACTCTTGACATATTTACAGATACGAGAATATCTCTATATCCGAGTGATTCCCACGCCTTTATCTTATTACATACCTGCTCCATAATGTAGTAGTCAAGCTTTACAATAAATCCGTTCTTTTCAAAAAGAGGAATGAACTTTGCAGGCGAAACGATAGTATCGTTCTTTATCCAACGGACAAGTGCCTCTGCACCCATAAGATACGGCGTATCACCAAGTGAAACTTTAGGCTGGAAATATACACAGAATTCGTGGGAATCAAGTGCATTCTGCATTTCGTTTTCAATATGTTTTTCTTCACGAATCTCAATAAGCATTTCTTCGTTGTAAAAAGCATATGCACTGCTTTCGCCGTATTTAACGGTACGCTTTGCAATATCCGCAAGGTCGCCCATCTTTCTAACCGTGAGCTTGTTATTATCGTTTATTCTGTAGATACCAAAAGAAATAACAGGCGCAAAGTTGGTTATCTCATATTCGATAGCGTGGATAATGCTTTGAATCCTATGAATGGTATCTTCATCACTTTTGTATACAAGAAGAATATAATAGTTATCCGAATTAACCCTTGAAAAAGTTTCGTGATTATTGAGATTTCTGTTTACTATATCTGCAATACGCTTTAATATTCTGTTACCCTCTTCGTGACCGAACATATCATTTATAGCCTTGAATTTGTCTATATCAAAGCTTAAGAAAGCATATTTACGATATCCGTGAGACAAAAGATATTCTGCATCCTTCTGGAATTTATTCCACGTTCCGTAGCCTGTAAGAGTATCAACGTATGCAAGCTTTGCTATTTCATCGTTTGCCTTTTTCAACTCTCTGAAGGAATTTCTGGTAAAGATGATATAAGCCGCTACAACAAGAAGCAGTAAGCCTATAAAGAAAAGGAAAAGAGCAAACATCTTGCTTACGTATCCATACAATCTACCGTAAACAACATCACCTTGAAATACAGCAATGAAGTGAAGATTTGAATCTACATCAAGGGTTGAATAATAAGCTATGTATTCCTTATCATCACTTCCCTTTGTCTTAACTATTCCATGAGCGTCCTTTTTATTAAATTCATCCTTCAATATGATCATTTCCTCTTCACTGAGAGAAGAAACGAATGAAGAAGTGAAGAAATCATCTTCAATGGGAATATAATTTCCGAAAAGCTCTTCACCCGACATCAGCACATCACCACTGCTGCTTACGATGTAACCCATAGCATTGTTTTCGTGTCCGGATACACTAAGATCAAGAACGTCTTTGTATTTATCAGGATTACACATACCGGCAACTACACCGATAACTCTCTGATAATCGCCGTATATGGGTGCCGCTATAACATTTACCATTCTGCCGTCAGGCTCGCTGTAGATCGCCTCTGAAAAAGTGAGCTTACCCTCCATAGCAGCCTTGAAATAATCTCTGTGACTTACGTTTATATCTTCGTTTCTGTAAGAGGTAACATCGCCCTGCTCGTTTATAATTATAATATTAAGCATTTGGCTGTCTTCAGTAAGATTTTTAAGCTCGGACATAAGCTCGATACGGATTTTGCTTTTGTATTTACTACTGCAGGCAGCATAATTTGTAACTGTAGAAACGTCTGATTTTATCATTGCATCTATAGCCTTGTGCTGTCCGTGGATCATATCGTGTGCAAGGCTTTCAGTATCATTATTAAGAGATGAAACTACACCATTCAAAAAAAGAAACGACACAACCAAAAAGACAACGAAGCCTACTATAATTGCAAGCGTAAGATATGATTGTTTTTTTACCGACGAAGGCATTAGTTTCACCACCTTTCATATTGTTCCGCGTAAACAGACATAAAAACCCATAGTGTAATAATACCACAAACAACACTGTTTTTTCAATACTTTTTGATAAAATTATTCTACTTGTATGTAAACGCACTGTCATTTTTGTGCAATCTGCATATGAAAACTATAAAAAATTACAAAAAAACTCCGAATCAGCAAAGCCAATCCGGAAAAGAAAAGAAATATATAATAAGATAAAAAGGGTTAAACGTTTCACATAACGTGAAACAAAATGAGAAATGAACTGCAAAGAAGATACTTTCTTCATCTGCAAGCTTATTATAACACGGCTAATGTCCCAAAATAAGTACTCCCATATATAAATTTGACAAGTTACTTTTTCTATAGTAAAATAGTAGAAGTTAAAAAGAAAGGAGGTTTCACGGTGAAAAGACTCGGCATAGGAATTATGGCACACGTTGATGCAGGAAAGACCACGCTTACCGAAGCGATGATGTATCTTACAGGCAATATAAGAAAGCTTGGCAGAGTGGATCATAAGGACGCTTTTCTGGATACTCACAGTCTTGAAAAAAGCAGAGGTATAACTATTTTTTCAAAGCAGGCAGTTATGAATATGGGCGAAGATGAAATCACCCTGCTCGACACTCCCGGTCATACCGACTTTTCTTCAGAAGCGGAGAGAGCATTACAGATAATGGACTATGCTATTCTTATAATAAGCGGTACAGACGGCGTTCAAAATCATACCGAAACTCTGTGGCATCTGCTTAAAAGCTACCGTGTACCTACCTTTATATTTATAAACAAGATGGATATTTCCGAACTCAGCCGTCAGATACTTATGGCTGAGCTTGTAAGAAGACTTGACAGTGCTTGCGTGGACTTCTCACAAACAGTAAAAAACGGCATAGACGAGGATACCGCTGAAGCCCTCGCTCTGTGTGATGAAACTATTATGAATGAGTTGCTTGAAAAGGGAGAAATAAGCGAAAACGTCATCTCCGAAAAGATAAAGCAGAGAAAAATATTCCCCTGCTTTTTCGGTTCTGCATTAAAATTAAACGGCGTAGAAGAATTTATAAAGTTGATTTCAAAATACACGGTACAGCCAATCTATGACAAGGTTTTTTCTGCAACGGTATATAAAATAAGTGAGGACGAGCACGGCAACCGTCTCACACATTTAAAGGTCACAGGCGGTACACTAAAGGTAAAGAGTATTATCGAAAAGGGCGAAAATCCTGAAAAGGTAAATACTATACGTATATATTCAGGTAATAAATTCAAAGCAGTAGATGAAGCTCCTGCGGGAGCGATATGTGCCGTAACAGGTCTTTCTGATACCTACAGCGGTCAGGGACTCGGTATGTCCGCTGATGCTCCCCTACCCTTATTAGAGCCTTTATTCAGCTACAGAATCATATTACCGCCTCATATAGACGTATACAATGGGCTGAATATTTTAAGAAGACTTGAACAGGAAGACCCGACGCTCCGCATCGTATGGAATGAACAGCTTAAGGAAATACATCTTCAGCTTATGGGTGAAATTCAGCTTGAGATACTTAAAAGCATCATACACGACCGTTTTGGCTTTGACGTGGAATTTTCTGAGGGTAGTATTTCCTACAAGGAAACTATCGCCGCACCCGTTTTCGGTATCGGACATTACGAACCGCTCAGGCATTATGCAGAGGTGAGATTGTTACTTGAACCGGGCGAAGAGGGTTCAGGACTGAAATTTGTAAGCGAATGCAGAGAGGATAAGCTTGACAAGAACTGGCAGAGATTAATTCTCACCCATCTTAACGAAAAGAAACATTTGGGTGTACTTACAGGCTCACCCATTACAGATATGAAGATAACCTTAGTTGCAGGCAGAGCACATTTAAAGCACACCGAGGGAGGCGACTTCAGGCAAGCCACCTACAGAGCGGTAAGGCAAGGACTTATGAGTGCCGAAAGCATACTTTTAGAGCCTTACTACAGCTTTACCCTGACCGTTCCTACAGACTGCATAGGCAGAGCTATGACAGATCTTCAGATGAAGGGTGCAGATTTTTCTTCCCCCGAAGCTGAAAACGAAAACGAAATGACGGTAAAAGGTACTGCACCTGCATCAAAGCTCCGTGGTTATCAGTCAGTCATAAACTCATACAGCGGCGGTAAAGGCAGACTTATCTGTATTCCTGACGGGTACAGACCCTGTCTTGACAGCGAGCAAGTCATAAACGAAATAGGATATAACCCCGAAAGTGACCTTGATAATCCTGCGGATTCTGTTTTCTGTTCGCACGGTGCAGGCTTTAACGTAAAGTGGAATCAGGTACCCGATTATGCTCATACTGTAGCCGAGGGTACGGATAATAACGAACAGATAACCGAAAGCAAGCCGATAAATCAGTATAAGGCAAAGCAGGCTTCTGACAAGGAGCTTATGGAGATATTTGAGCGTACCTACGGCAAGATCAAGCGTGACGAAAGAAGTGCTATGCGGAGAGTTCCCGAAAAGAAGGATAAGCCGTATAAAGCAAAGGAGCGACCTAAAGGTCCGTTATATCTTCTTGTTGATGGATATAACATTATTTTCGCATGGGATGAGCTTAATAAGATCGCACAGGAAAATCTCGACCTTGCGAGAAGCGAGCTTATAAACATACTCTGTAACTATCAGGGATATAACCGTTGTGAGCTTATAGTTGTCTTTGACGCTTATAAGGTCAAGGGTAACAAGGGTGAAGTTGAGCGTCACGGCGGTATTACCGCAGTATATACGAAGGAAGCAGAAACCGCCGATATGTATATTGAAAAGGCTACAAGAATACTTGGTAAAAAGCACAGAGTTAGAGTTGCAACTTCTGACAGACTGGAGCAGCTTATCATCTTCGGTGCAGACGCTGAAAGAGTGTCCGCAAGCGAGCTATATGCAGAGGTAAAGTATACTGAAAAGCAGATAAAGGCCTTTTTAGACAGTCAAATATAAAACAAAAGCAGTCGAACTGTTTCGGCTGCTTTTTCTTGACTATCTATCTATAAAATGGTAAAATATTAAAAAAACTTAAGAGAGGTAATTTTATGATCTCAATAACTATTTCAATATTCCTGCTTTGCTTTGCCTGTATAGCATATCCAAAAGATCCCGCTCTGGTAAGAAGAAAAGCTATAAAGGTGCTTACAATAATAGATATTCCGCTGACAGCAGTATATCTGTATTTCTTTTTATCAACTGCTGTTAACGTATTTAAAGGCTCACAGAACGGGGCAGGCTATGACGCCGGCAGCGTGATGTTTATGCTACTTCTTTTATTGCCGATTGCTCTTGCTCTTCCTGCTATTTTGTTCGGTATAAAGGCACTGCTTGACAAGTCGCTTATTGCAAAGGGTATGGCAAATGAGGCAAAGGAAAAAGATCTTAACAACACGGCAATAAAATACTGTGTAAAATGCAACACCTCTGTTCCCTACTATGCAAATGAGTGTAAGCACTGCAAGGGTACGGAATTTACAACAGAAGCACCGAATGAAATCAGCATTATACCTCAGCAGATAAGGAATAATACGCCGTCGGATGATGAGGTGGAAAATTAAAAACAAAGAGGTAGGAACGCTCCTACCTCTGTTTTTTATTCCACTAAAACTGCCTGGAAATATGCACTTTCCCAATTTATATAGATATCCTGTTTATTCAATTCTTCTTCTGAATCAAAAAGTAAAAACATAATTTTTTCTTTGCTATATCCATATATAACCCAAACCGACATTGGAAGTCTTACAGTAACTTTTTCTCCGTTATTCGCAACCCACGTGTGTTCATCGCCTTTTTCTGTTCCCGCAAACCATATCATAACTGGCTTACCTTGTGCAACGTAAGAATATATTTCACTTAAAGTACATCCTGAAATATCCGTAATTTTTCTATCTGCTATTCCTTCTTTTTCAAGATAATCCTTCATCATTTTTATAACAGGTGGTGCATAATAGGAAGAGCTATTTGATCTCGGAGTATCTAAAAACACCTCCCAGGGAGATGGAGATACATAATCTACATATGCGTTTCTTTCTGTAGATAGTGGGGCACAGTTTGCAAGCTCGACAATGTCTACATCAACACCATAAAACTGCAAAACTGTAGCCGCCGCTGATATTCCCGTCCCTGTAGGAAAATCAGAAATGATGTCAACACCTTCAATCTCTATTTCAGCACTTTCGGGAAGGGATGGGTCTATCTGCAACTCGGGTGACTCTGTTTCAGGGGACTTGGTCGTTCCTTCTGTTTCAGGCTTGCTTGTTTCCTGACTGCTTGCAGTTGTTTCGTTGGTGGAGCTTTCCTGCTGTGTACTGCTGGTTTCAGGTGCAGGTGACAAGGAAAACGTATTCTCTTGTGATGTGCAGGAGCAAAGCAAGGAAACAGCCATTATAAGACTCAACGCTTTGAGGAAATGCTTTTTCATAGGTTTAAAATCCTTTCATAATAAAAAAGTGCGCAGCCGAAGCCACGCACCGAAAAATGCAAAGCTCCGATTGCTGCGACACAATTTTACACAACTACAAAGAGTATGTCTAAAAAGAGCATGCACTTTTACCTGAAAGCAAAAGACAAACTCCCGTAATTGTGATATAAAATTGTGTCGCAATGTTATTTTAACACAGACAAAGCATTATGTCAAGGGTATACAAAAAGCGGAGGCAATGCCTCCGCTCGTTTTTTATTAAGTTATGCTATTATACGCAGCCCTGAGCCTTCATAGCTTCAGCAACCTTGATAAAGCCTGCGATGTTAGCACCTGCTACGAGGTCATCGCCGAGGCCGTATTCGTTGGCAGCCTTTACAGATGCTTCGAAGATGTTCTTCATGATTGTCTTGAGCTTAGCGTCAACTTCTTCAGCTTCCCAGCTGTAACGCATAGAGTTCTGTGACATTTCAAGACCTGATACGGCAACACCACCAGCGTTAACTGCCTTTGAAGGAGCAACGATAACGCCGTTAGCCTTTAAGTATGCAACTGCTTCGTTTGTTGTAGGCATGTTAGCAACCTCAACATAGTACTTAAGACCGTTAGCAACCATCTTTTCAGCTTCTGCCATGCCAACTTCGTTCTGTGTAGCGCAAGGCATAAGGATGTCAGCCTTAACACCCCAGGGCTTTTCGCCGGGGAAGAATTCTACGCCGAACTTGTCTGCGTAATCCTTAACCTTGTTACGGCAGGAAGCACGCATTTCGAGTAAGTAATCAACCTTTTCATCTGTGCTGATACCATCGGGATCGTAGATGTAACCGTCAGGACCGGAGATTGTAACAACCTTACCGCCCAGCTCGTTTACCTTCTTAACTGTACCCCATGCAACGTTACCGAAGCCGGAGATTGCAAATGTCTTGCCCTTGATATCATCGCCGAAGTGCTTAAGCATTTCTACTGTATAGTAAACTGCACCGTAGCCTGTAGCTTCGGGACGGATGAGAGAGCCGCCGTAAGGAATACCCTTACCTGTAAGTACGCCTGTGAATTCGTTTCTAATTCTCTTGTACTGACCGAAGAGGTAGCCGATTTCACGTGCACCTACACCGATGTCACCAGCGGGAACGTCGAGGTCGGGACCGATGTGTCTGCAAAGCTCTGTCATAAAGCTCTGGCAGAATCTCATAACTTCTCCGTCAGACTTGCCCTGAGGATCGAAGTCGGAACCACCCTTGCCACCGCCCATAGGGAGTGATGTAAGAGAGTTCTTGAAGGTCTGTTCGAAGCCTAAGAACTTGATGATACCTGAATATACGTTGGGAGCAAATCTTAAACCGCCCTTGTAAGGACCGATTGCAGAGTTAAACTGTACTCTGAAGCCTCTGTTTACCTGTGTCTTGCCGTTGTCGTCAACCCAGGGAACACGGAATGTGATCTGTCTTTCAGGTTCAACTATTCTTTCGAGAACGCCTGCTTCTACAAGGTCAGGTCTCTTTTCTACTACAGGTTCGATACTTTCCAGAACTTCTGTAACTGTCTGGATAAATTCGGGTTCGCCTGCGTTTCTTTTCTTTACTGTTTCCAGTAAGTCGATAAGATACTGATTCTTTAACGCCATGGTTATAATCCTCCTGATTTGTTGGCAAACCCCATTCATCGCATAAATGCAATGCTTTGAGCCTTTGCCGTTATTTTTTAAAAATTACAAAAAAATTATAGCACAGATAACTTCATTTTGCAATAGGTAAATTAAAATTTTTCAAAAAAACTTGCAAAAACTTGAAAAATGACAATTTTTTATCAAAATCTACTTAAATTTCGCAAGTTTTAAAAAAAATATTGCAAAATTCTTAAAATCTGAAATTTTGCTTGCTTATTTCATAAAAGTATAGTACAATATTAAAGTAAGAAAAATGACAGACAAAGAGACAAAATGGAAAGGATGACGGAGCTTGGACAAGACATCATTAAAGACTATTGCAGAGAATCGCAAGGCAAGACACGACTATTTTATACTTGAAAGCTACGAAGCCGGAATAGAGCTTACCGGCACAGAGGTTAAGTCCATCCGTGACGGAGGACTGAATTTAAAGGACAGCTGGATTGCAATTGAAGAGGGCGAAGCCTTCATAAAGCAGATGCATATATCCCCTTACGAAAAGGGCAACATTTTCAATAAGGATCCCCTTCGTGAAAGAAAGCTGCTTATGCACAAAAGGGAAATTATGAAGCTGCTCGGTCAGGTAAAGCAGGGCGGACTTACTCTTATACCTATTTCGGTATATTTCAAAGGTAGCAGAGTCAAGGTACAGGTGGGACTTTGCAAGGGTAAAAAGCTCCATGATAAGAGAGATTCTATAGCACAGAGAGATGCAAAGAGAACTATCGACAGAGCTTTAAAGGAAAGAAACAGATAATTTTAAAAAATAGCATAATTTTTAAAAAAAGTATTGACAAACGGAAGTTTATCTGATATAATAGATTATGCTGATTTGCGGGGGTGCTGGAATCGGCAGACAGGCAAGCTTGAGGTGCTTGTGTCAGTATTGGCGTGAGGGTTCAAGTCCCTTCCCCCGCACCAGAAAAAAGCTCATCGTAAGATGAGCTTTTTTCAACTAAATCCACCCTTTCGGGTGGGTGAAATCGTCTTCGACGATGAAATCTCCTGCGGAGATGAAATCCGCCTCGACGGCGGATGGGTGGATTTAATTTCATCTGCGGAGCAGATTTCATCCGAGCAGTGCGAGGATTTCATCGTGCGTAGCACGATTTCATTTGAAACTGCACATGAAGAATAGACAATATGCACGGCCTCGCCGTGATTTATATAGACGGGATATAAATAAAATTATAGAGTCGCTTTTGCGACTCTCTTTTACTTTATACAGAAATCAAGTCTGAATATATAAAACCACATTTGTCTTTAATGACAAATGTGGTTCTTTTTTATTTCTTCTCTCTGAGATCGTATTGCTTATCATCATCAATTATTTTAAGCATAATTTCTGAGAATACAGGGTCAAACTGTGTACCCTTACCCTTTACTATCTCATCTCTTACCTTTTCCTGAGGCATTACCTCGCGATAGCTTCTGTTTGAAGTCATAGCGTCATAAGCATCAGCAACACCAATTATTCTCGCAACAAGAGGTATGTTCTCGCCTGAAAGTCCTTCGGGATATCCTCTTCCGTCATAACGCTCATGATGATACTTTGCACCTATTGCTATATCAGGCAGTTCTGACATATTGCCAAGTATCTCCGCACCTATTATAGGATGCATCTTGATAACCGCATATTCTTCATCTGTAAGACGTGAAGTTTTGTTGATTATTTCATCCGGAACACCGATTTTTCCTATATCGTGCAGAAGTCCCATACGATAGATATCATCCTGCTCCTGCCCAGACATATTGAGCATTTTTGCAATAAGCCTTGAATACTCTGCTACACGTACCGAATGACCGTTTGTATACTTATCCTTAGCATCTATGGTACTTGCAAGAGTAAACATTACTTCATCTGTCATTCTTTCAAGTTTCTTTGTATGTTTGTGAAGCTTTTCCGTCTTCTTTTCAACCTCTAACTGAAGATCGTGCTGAAGTCTGCTGAGCTCCAGTATCCGCTCCACTCTTCTTCGCATTATTTCTGCAATAAAAGGCTTTGTGATAAAATCAAGAGCTCCAAGCTCAAAGCATCTGAGCTCAGAATCGTGATCATCGTCCGCCGTAAGGCAGATTATCGGAATATCCTTATATCTATCATCCTGATTTATTATTTCAAGGAACTGAAATCCGTCGATACCGGGCATATGAAGATCAAGTAAAATCATATCGGGTATGGTTTCTTCTAAAAATATAAGTCCTGCCTTTGCCGAAGAAACCACGCTTACGTTATACTCTTCCGATAATATCTTTCTTGCAAGAAGAAGATTCATTTGATTGTCATCTATAATAAGTATTCTTTGCTTGTCATCGTCAATAGCGTCCTCGGATTTTGTATTTAGGCTACGACTAATCGACCTGATAAGCACATCCTTGTTTATCGGCTTTGCAATGTAATCCGCAAATCCCGCATTAAGATAATTGGCTCTTGCCGAGGAAATATTATTACCTGTTACAGCTATTATCGGACTATTATCGCATAAGTGAAGCTCACGAATTCGTTTAAGTACTGTTATACCATCACTTTCCGGCATCATATGATCTATAAGCAAAACATCATATTTGTTTTCCTCAATAAGCTCATAAGCTTCTACAACAGAAGACGTTGTCTGAAGCGTTGCACCTGTATCTTTAAGTAATTCAGTTAAAATTCCATTATCAATAGCGTTGTCATCAAGAGAAAGAATTTTAAGTCCCTGTATGCTATTTTTATTGCTTTCCATTTTGCATTACTCCTTTTCTTCAAGATACTCCCTTGCAACAGCTACCGTTTCATTCAGCAGCTCTATAGCATCACCGTGATTTTCCTTTATGAAATTTATTTTTTCGCTAACGTTATCGCCTGCTTTTATTGCTTTACCCGCTTGTTCGAGTCTTAGACAAAGTGCTGAAAGCCTCTTACCACCGATATTAAGAGAGTTGGATTTAAGTCCGTGTATGCTGACTGTGTAGTTGTTCCAGTCCTCATTTTCAACAAATCCGTTAAGCTCTTCAATCTTTTCCTGCTGCATTTCGCAGAAGATAGAAAGTATTTCGACGTACATTTCTTCACTATCAGCACAATATTTTATACCGAGTGCTGTATCAAAAAGAGGCTGTTCGGCAAGTTCCTCTGCCATTTCGTCTTTTTCTTCCTGTGCAACAGGACAAATCGAAGCATCCTGCAATGCTTCATTAACTACTTCAGTATAGATTACCTTTTCAGGCGGTAAATACTTAGCAAGCAGCTCTTCAAGACGTCTGCTGTCTATTGGCTTGCTCATATAATCATCAAAGCCTTCAGAAAGGTACATCTCTTTAACTCCCGAAACGGCATTTGCGGTAAGTGCAATTATTGCCGCTTCTCTGCTCATATTGGCAAGCATTGATTTCATATGCTTCAGAGTCTCGATACCATCCATATGGGGCATCATATGGTCAAGCAGTATAATATCATACTTATTATTCTGTACAAGCTCTAACGCTTCTTCACCACTCATACACGTAGTTAGTTTTACCTTTGTTGTCTTAAGCAGATTTTCCACAACAAGAAGATTCATCTTGTTGTCATCTACTGCAAGCACACGGGCATCGGGAGCGGTAAATACGTTTATGTACCGATATTCTACCTGCTGATCATCGTTGTTCCAGAAGATACTGCCTATTTTTTCTGTATCAATTATTTTCTGGGAAATAGCTACTGTAAAGGTAGAGCCTTTACCCTTTTTACTTTCGACCTCTATATTGCCGCCCATCAAGGAAACAAGACGCTGTGTAATTGCAAGACCAAGTCCTGTGCCTTCAATATTTCTGTTTGTTGTAAGATCAAATCGACTGAAATTCTGGAACAGCTTTGTCTTATCTTCTTCGCTTATGCCTATACCTGTATCTGAAACAGCTATTTTAAGATTAAGGCTATCATCAGAAAACTCCTGACTACCACTTACGCTAAGAGTTACTGTACCCTTATGTGTATACTTTACGGCATTGCTGAGCAGATTTATAATCACCTGCCTTATTCTTATATCGTCTCCGCAAAGTCGATTGGGAAGAGATTCGTCCACATCAATAACAAACTGTAAACCCTTCTGTTCTGCACGAAGATGCACCATATTGCGAACATCGTGAAGCAGTACGTCAAGCCTGTATTCGTGTTCATCAATATTCAACTTACCCGATTCAATCTTAGAAAAATCAAGTATATCATTTATGATTGACAACAGATTATGGCTGGCACTATCAATATTGGACGCATATTCTAAAACGTGTTTATCTTTACTTTCACGCAGTATCATTTCATTCATACCGATAACTGCATTGATAGGCGTTCTTATTTCGTGCGACATATTAGCAAGGAAGTCACTCTTTGCACGGTTTGCATTTTCCGCCATTATCTTTTCCTGACGGAGTCTGTCGCTCTGCTGTGCCTTATGCTCTGCACCTATAAGGTAAATAGTGACGATAACAAGAAGTAACCATAAAAGACCGAAGGACCAGAGGATCAAGGGTACTATCAGCGAAATATCACCTGCCGGTGCAACCGATGGTACAAAGCCCAGCACGTAAAGTCCTGCGTAGCTTGTTTCTGAAGCAAAAATAACCACATCGTTAGTGTTGTTATAAGACGCCGCAGAAATATTTATGTTCATACTGTTTCTGATATCCTCTATAGCGGAAGAATTTACGGGAGCTAAAAAGTAATCAAGTTCTGTTTTACTTCCTCTTGAACGAAGAATGATCTTTCCGTTGGAGTCAATAAGCATACACTCACCAATACCGCCATAACAGATAAGATCCATCTTTTCGCTGAGCACGTTACCATCATAGAGCTTATAAAGCACGTACTTTACATTTGCACCGCTGTAAACAGGAACTGTAAAAAGCACCTTATCTCCGCTTACACTGACTGCCGAATTTCCGTGAAGCGACTGGAAGAACCCGCTGAACTCAGAAAAGTCAAGCTTTTCTCCGTAGGTGGGTTCACCATTTATACGGACTACACCGTAAGATATGCCCTCCGTATTATCAAAGACATCACTGAATTCTCCGGTTTCTATATCTATGAAATCCGTTATATCAGTAAGGATATCAAGCTCCTCTTTAAAGCTGGAATCAATCATTTTCGACATCATAGTGCTGTAACCTGACACGTGGCTCACTACCTGACTTCTGGTTATCTCCTGTAGCTTTACCCACATTATGCCGCATACGATACCAAGCACGGCAAAGCCTGCCACGATAACAAGGACGGCATTTCTGAGCCGTTTGATTTTATTCTTTTTAATCTTCATAAACAACTACTCCGTCAACATACCAGCTCATTTCTGTGAGCAATGTTTCATCGCTGAGTCTTTCTCCGTCACTGCAACGCTTTGTACCGTTATTGTCGTAAATTTCACCTGCGAATATTTCATCGCCTGATGTAAGTAACCTGTTTTTTTCCTCTTCATATATTCTTACCGTATCTTCGTCTGCTATAGAAGAAAGCTCTGCAAGTCCTACAGCCCCGCTTTCTATTCCGAGCCATCTCTGCTTTACGGAATTAGGCTTGCCCTGAACGTATTCTCTTATTATCTGATAATAAAGCTCATCCCAGTTCCATACTGCTGCTGTAAGATACTTTTCGGAAAGACCCTCTGTAGCCTGATTGTAACCTATAGAGAATACTCCTGCTTCATCTGCTGCTTTTGCAACGTTATGCTGATTCTGATGGTACGTCATCACGTCAACGTTCTTATTTTCAATAAGCTTTTTTGCAAGGGCTATTTCTTTTTCAGCATCATCCCAGGAATTTGTCCAGCTTACATAAACCATCGCCTCAGGATTTACACTTTTTACGCCAAGAGTAAACGCATTGATACCTCTGTTTACTTCGCTGTTTGGCATTGCCGCTACATATCCTACAGAATTTGTCTTTGTCTGCATACCCGCGATAATTCCTGCAAGGTATCTTGCCTGATACATTCTGCCAAAATAAGAGGTCATATTTTCCGCATTGTAATCGGAGCTTATTCCGTAAAACGCAATATCGGGATAGCTGCTTATTACTTCCTTAACTTCAGGAGGATAAGCATAGCTTGAAAGGATTATCATCTTAACGCCGCTTTTGGCAAGCTCGTGAATAGCCTTTTCACAATCTCCTGTACCCTCTGCAATATCTTCCTTTACAATAAGCTCTGTTTTAAGCTTTTCACAGGCAGAAATAACTCCGTTATAGTGGCTGCCGTTCCATCCTGTGTCAGTTGTTTTCCCGGTGAGTATAAGACCTACCTTGAAAGTGCTTCTTGTATCAAATCCGGCAAAGATGATCACCGCAAATATCATAACAAGCACAGCAGCCGCAGCTATCAGCAGAATACGCTGTGTCAGTTGATTATTCTTCATCTATAACTACTCCCTCGACATACCAATCAAATTCATTAAGCATAGCATTATCAGTCATACTTTCACCCTGAGCTATACGAAGATTACCCGCATTATCATATATCGGACCATAAAAGACATCAAACGTTCCGCTATTCAGTCTTTCAAGCTCCTGCTGTATTTTCTTCTCAATATCACTATGTACCTTATCAGATAAAGGTGCGATACTTATAATGCCTGTATCTGAGCTTTCCCAGCAGTTTACACCCTCAAATTTTCCCTGAAGACATTTCTGTATATGTGGTGTATAGTACTTTTCCCAGTCCCATACCGCTGCTGTAAGATAGGTATCAGGATAGAGCGAACTATTATCTATATTATAGCCTATTGACATTACGTTTTTTTCATTCGCAATTCTCAGCGGCTCAACCGAGTCTGTATGCATTGCAAGAACGTCAATATTACGGTCACCAAGCAATTCTTCTGTAACCTTTGCAGTTACGTCATCTGAATTCCAGGAATTTATCCACCTTACATAAACCTTTGCATCGGGATTTACGCTCTTCACGCCTAAAGTAAAAGCGTTAAGGCCTCTGTTTACTTCCGGTATCGGGAATGCCGCAACATAGCCTATTTCGTTTGTTTTCGTCTGAAGTCCTGCCGCTATACCTGTAAGATAACGCATCTGATACATTCTTCCGAAATAGGATGTCAGATTCTTACCTTCGCCAACGCCTGTAGCGTGGTAAAAATACACTTCGGGATATTTTTTTGCCGCCACTTCTATCATTTCCCCATAAATAGCCGAATTAGCAACAATTATCTTACAGCCGTCTTCAACAAACTGCTGTATCTCTGCCGCTACATTATCTGTTGTTACGTATTCCTTGTATGTAATGTTAAGACCCAGTTTTTCCGCAGTTTTCTGAAGTCCGTCATAATGGGACTGACTCCAGCTCTTATCATCCTTATAGCCATTTAAAACGACGCCGACTTTAACTGCCTCTTCATTTTCCTGAGGCTCAACATTGATTGCAATAAGTCCTACCACAAGCAATGCTAAAATAATTACCGCAATTATAATTATCTTCTTCATATTGATCTCCATAAAATTCCGCAGTCTTTCACTTTTGGACATAATCATACACTATAATTATAACATTTTATCAGAGAAAAAACAACTATATTTGATATATATTTTCCGTTTTCTGTCAACTGCACAAAGTATAGATATTTTATCGCTTTATTAAAAGTAAAAATAAACAATCATATTACACAAAAACACTCCGATTACAAAATTCGGAGTGTTCTACATTATTATTCAAATACTGAGCATATCTTAGAGGTTTCTCTTATACCGTTCTTACCATTTATAAGAACTTCGCCCCAGTCTGATGAAAGCGTTGTGCCAGCCCAGTCCTTAGCGATATCAAGATATTCAACACCGCCGCCGTTACCCTTCCAGGACCAGCCTATGTAGCCCTTATTTTTCTCTACACTCATTGAAAGGATGGTAGCTTCGTCAACATCACCATCGCTGTGATTATGACCGAATTCACCGACAACAAGGCAAAGATCAAGCAATATTGCACCGCTTATAGCCTTGTTTATAGTGCTCTTGTTCTTGCCGGCTGTGCCGTACATATGAATTGAGAACATAGTGTTCTGCTGTTCGTCAGCGGCAAATACTTCCTGACCGTACTTGATAAAGCTGTTTGAAAGCTGTCCCCAGCCTGCAGCGTCAACCATAATCGTGTTCTTTATACCGGCGGCTCTGAGCTTGGGTATAGCCTGCTTGTAGCCCTCTGCCCACTTATCAAGGTTATCCCATGAGCCATACCATTCGTTTGCGATATTAAGGATTACGTAAGCTTCATTACCGATAAGGGCATCCTTTACTTCGATCCAGTAATCTACCGCATTATTGAGATAGGAAACGTCATCCTTGCCTGTACCATCGTGTACTTCTACAACGGCAATCATCTTAAGTTCTTTGCACTTGTCAATAATCTGTTTTACTTCGCTTACGGGTATTCTTGTCCACTGATCTCCGTCTGATAATACGATACGAACTGTATTTGCACCTGTAGCAGCAATACCCTCAAGAGCCGTATCCATATTGTTTCTGAACCAGGTGTGTGCGTGATTGATACCTCTCATAACAAATTCGTTACCATTTGCATCATAGAGGGTATCACCTACTACCTTAAAACCGCCCGTAGCCTCTACGGAAGGTTTTTCTTCAGGCTTTTCCGTTTTAACAGAATCCGTTGTTGTCTCAGGAGACTCTGTTTCAGGCTTTGAGGTTGTTGCGTCAGTAGTTGATTCGGGTGCAGAAGTTTCAGTTTCGGATGTTTCAGGAACTGAGGTTTCTGCTTCTGATGACTCAGGTGTTGAGGTTTCTGTTTTAGATGACTCAGTAACGGACGTTTCAGGTGTGGAGGATTCCTCGGTTTTACTTTCTTCCTTGCTGTCAGTTCCGCTTTCTGCATCGGACACTATACTGCTTTCAGAAGAGGATAAATTACTGCTTGTTGTACCATTATTGCAGGCTGTAACGGAGAAAACCATCAAAGCACTGAGCAATAATGCAGCTAATCTTTTTTTCATTTTCATTGCTTCCTTTTCAGTTATTTTGATTTTTTAACTAA
Source organism: Oscillospiraceae bacterium (assembly GCA_015067025.1). Lineage (GTDB taxonomy): Bacteria > Bacillota > Clostridia > Oscillospirales > Ruminococcaceae > Ruminiclostridium_E. Next base: position 60,963 of record SVNC01000005.1, on the reverse strand, counting down.
TTTTAGCTAATCTTAAAAGCTCTTAACCTAATTATAAGGTAAGCAATGGGTTTTGTCAACAAGATTTTACTGACAAAAAGCAAATTTCATCAACCTTTCACTTAATGTTAAGACAGCTCTAAAAGTGAAAGTGCGATCTCTTCTCCTATAAGGCTTGCTGTATACTTTGCCTGTTCCATTGAATTTCCGAGAGTTCCCACTTCAATAAGCAATGAGCCTGTCGTAAGATCCTGATTATAATAGCGGTAATCAAAAAGTACAGGTCTTGTAAGTGTGGGATATTTCTCTTCGATATTGCTTTGCAGATATGCGGCGAACTTGAGATTTTCCTCATACTGCGGAAGTATCCCCGTTCCATCATCTGCACCGCATATTATCATCATCTGCGCCGCTTCTTTTCCGTTTATTTCGGTAACGGGGGCAACACGGATACCATCATATTCTATACCGTCACGATGGATGTCAAGCACCACCTTGATAGAGGGATACTCTTCTAACAGTCCCTTTACCCTTTCATAGCTTCTTGAATAAGAGTTACTGTAAAGAGGGTCATCAAATATCGTACCATCGTGTATAACTGTAATTCCCTTTTCTGCAAGCTCTGACGCAATTACTGCACCTACTCCCACGACACTGTTTACGGCAGATAAGGATCTGCCTTCATAATCCGCATCGTAGTAACCGTCATCGGTCGGCTCGTAGGATTCTGTCGTGTGGGTATGCATAATAAGTACCTGTGGTTCATTGGTCGGAGATATCTCAACCTTTATATCAGGCTTTTCACTGCATATTGAGATTACTTCTTCCCTTGTAAGCTCTGTCCAGTTATTTACCTGACCATATTCTAAATCTATAGCATTATCCCCTTTTATTTTCGGATAGGTGTATTTTTCTATTTCACCATCTTTACCATCGTATACAGCCGTATCATCCATTTTATTACTTATATTATAAGTGATAAGTCGGCTGATAGAGGGTTGAAAGGTTTCGATATCTATAAGTTCATCAGAGCCTGAAGTCTCGGGTGCAGACGAAGGAACAAAATCGACTTCAGGAGCATCTGTTACTACCGTATGCTGAGTCTCTGTAGTGTTGTCGCTTGTAGAACTGTTTTCCATAACGCTGTTGTTTTCCGATGCTCCTTCTTCTTTTACCGATGGCTGAACAGGCAATATAAGCCCTGCGCTGATACTGCCGATATTTTTTAAAATACTGAGCATTACGGGCACTACCTTCGGAGAACCCGATACAGCACTTTCAACAACTCCCGTAAGAGTAAAGGAGAATGCCGCAACAAGCATTAACGCTATTGCTATTTTTATTATTCTGTTATATTTTTTGCTTCTCATAACTATTACCGTCCTTTCAGATATGTTAAACATATATGTCAGGACAAGTCATTTTATTACTTTAAGAAAAATCTATAAGCTCTGTAAGTTCTTCTTCGCTGATTTTGGGATTAAGAGCTTTATTCAAAGCCCTTGATATTATAAAAGAAAATCTCTTTACACATAAATCCGTATCGTGACGGGTGACAATATGCCTTCTGCCATTATATAGCTGTTCAAGCACCGTAGGGACGCCTATAGCAATAACGGGAACGGATAATTCTTTATAATCAAGTGCCTTTCGTGGATTTCCTGCACCACTGCCGGGATGTATTCCGCTGTCGGTTATCTGAACGGTGCTGAACAATCTGTCAAAGGAGCTGCAGGCAAGACTGTCAACAGCTATCACGATATCAGCACCTATCCCCTTTGAAACAAGCTTTATCTGCAAGGAGCTGTCTATACCTGAATTTGCACAAACATCAGTCTTTATTACCGATACGTCGCCGAAAATATTTTTATTTTCGCTTTCTTTTAAAAAGGATGAAGTTGCAAGCACCTTTTCAGCAACTCTAAATCCAAGGCTGTCTGCGGATATATCGGGATTACCAAGTCCTGCTACTAAAAAACGAGGTCTTTTTTTATATTGACTATTTATAACCTCACTTAAAACTGTTGCAATTGCATTTACCTCTCTTTTGCTATCGGGAATTATGGGTGAAGTAACTGTATAGTAAACCCCACAAGGTTTATTTATCAAAAGACCTTCTTTTTTTCCTATAACCGTTTTAGTAACGCATACTCCTTTTAGATCGTATTTAGTGTGAATATCCCCTGCAAGACCGGTATTTTCAGCCAGTTCAAGCATCAAATCGGTGCGATTTGTGAAAAACATAGAAAAACAGCCTCCTTATTAATTTTATTTATTCGATATTTTTTTAAATTTTAATAAAAAAACACTTGCTTTTTTCTAAAAAGCGTGGTATAATAGAGCGTACTGTGAAATATAACAATGATTATATGTATAAAAGTTAGAGTGTAAGGAGGTGCCACAAGTGCCTAACATTAAATCAGCAAAGAAAAGAGTTTTAGTTAACGCTACAAAGCAGGCTCGCAACAAGTCTACAAAGAGTGCTCTCAAGACAGTTCTCAAGAAGGCTGACGAAAACACAAATGCAGATACAGTAAAGGTTGCAGTTAAAGCAGTTGACAAGGCAGCAGCAAAGGGTCTTATCCACAAGAACGCTGCAGCAAGAAAAAAATCTCAGCTTGCAAAGAAGTTAAACGCAGCTTCCTAATAGGAATATGATTTAACATTAGTTCGCCCCAATGCGGGGCGTTTTCTTTTTATCCGCAGAATTTCTGCGGATATTTCTGTTTTCTTGACATTTTTCACTTTTGTGCTACAATATAATAATGTATATTTTTTTGAAACAAGGTGACAGCAATGGCAAAAATTCTTATTGTAGAAGACGACAACGATATAAATGCTCTTGTAAAGGAAACGCTGAGCAGTGCAGGTCATGAATGTATTCAGGCATATTCAGGGACAGAGGGTCTTTTATATACTAAAAGCGAAGACTTTTCTCTTGCAATTCTCGATTTAATGCTCCCTGGTATAAACGGCGAAGAGCTTTTGAAGGAAATCAAGAAAATAAAACCCATACCTGTTATAATTATGTCCGCAAAGGATAGCATTGATACAAAGATAGAACTTCTCGATTCGGGTGCAGAGGATTACATTACAAAGCCCTTTGATCTAAAGGAACTTACCGCAAGAGTTTCCGTACAGCTAAGAAGATTTTCTCCTGAGAGTAGTCTTATTCAGGAGAAGCTTATTTTTGAAGAATTATCTCTTGATACCGCATCAATGACTGTATCGGTAAACGATAACACTTTAGACCTTACAAAACACGAATTTAAAATAATGGAGCTGCTTATAAAAAATCCGGATAAAGTCTTTTCAAAACAGGCTATATATGATTACGCCTGGGAGGACTATTATATCGGTGAAGATAAAACCATAAACGTACATATAAGTAATATAAGGAAGAAGTTAAAATCCTACTCGGACAAGGAATACATAGAAACAGTATGGGGCATAGGATTTAAGCTAAAAAAATAATTCTTTACACTTTCTTAAACTTTTCTTTGCGATTTATTTAAAATTCTGCTGTACAATAAAGACACAACAGAAAACGAAAGGAAATACTTATGGATTACATTTTATCTACAAATAATCTTACCAAGAGATACGGCAAACAGAAAGCTCTCGATAACGTCAGCGTACATATAAAAAAAGGTGATATTTACGGTCTTATCGGTAAAAACGGTGCAGGTAAGACCACACTGCTCAGAATAATCAGCGGACTTGCCGACGCTACGTCGGGCGAATACTCTGTATTCGGAAAAAACCCCCAGGAAATGAAGGGACTTCAATCCCGTATTGGGATACTTGTTGAAAACCCCGGCATCTATCCTGATATGACTGCCTATCAGAACGTAAGAACAAAATGCCTTGAACTTGGTATCAGAGATAAGAACGTACCGAATGAGCTATTAAAGCTTGTAAACCTCTCATACACAGGAAAAAAGCCTGCCGGAAAATTCTCACTTGGTATGCGTCAGCGTCTTGGTATGGCTATGGCACTTGCAGGAAATCCTGACATAGTAATTCTTGACGAGCCTATAAACGGACTTGACCCTGAGGGTATCATTGAAGTGAGAGAAATGATAACAAAGCTCAATCACGAGCTTGGTATCACCTTTATTATATCAAGTCATATTCTTGAAGAGCTTGCAAAGACCGCTACAGTATTCGGTATAATCAATAACGGTGTTATGGTAGAAGAAATCTCCGCAGAAAAGCTCAGCGAAAAATGCGAAAGCAGAATTGAGCTTATGACGGATGACGCGGCTAAGACCTGTACCATCCTTGAAGGAATGGGCTTTACAAATTACAAGGTGCTCGAAAACGGCTTTATCAACATTTATGAACAACTCGAAAGAACAGGCGATATTACAATGGAGCTTGCTTTAAAGGGTATAAGGACTACGCATATTTCAATTGCAAATAAATCTCTTGAAGAATATTACGTGGAGCTTGTAGGTGGAAACGGAGGTAACAAAAATGCTTAACGTTTTAAGAAGTGATATATACAGACTTTTTCATAGAAAAACTTTATTTATAATGCTTGGCTGTACTGTAGGCTTTGCTTTGTTCGTGGGATTATTAGGTTCGTCCGGTAATATTTCCACCGAAAGTATAATTACTTCTATAGGTTCTTTGCTTCCTCTTATATGTGCCACCATCACTACCTCTGCTATAGTTACAGCAGAATATAAAAACGGATACATCAAAAATACCGTAAGCGTTACAGGAAGCAGATTACATATCTATTTTTCAAAGCTTATCACCTCTGCAATCGTACTTATCTTTGCCATCTTATCATTTTTAGATATATATCTTCTTGCAGTAATTATTAATCCTAAGGCAGAACTTTTAGTTCAGAATTTAGATATGCTGAGCGTTTTTGCTTATCTTGGTTTTCAGTTCCTTTCAGGGATGTCGATTATCAGTATAGTACTTCTTATAGCTATGCTTTCAAGAAGCAACGCTTTAGGATGTCTTACAGCCTTTGCGATCTGCATGGGAATCGTTAATTCAAGCGTCAATGCACTATCTTATCTTCTTAAGGAAAAAGAAATCATCCCAAATAACGTAGAGCTTACTGATTATCTTGTTACAAACTATACGACACAGATCAATTTTTACTCAGCTGCTGATTTTGTAACAAAGGGCGTAATCGTAAGCCTTGTATATCTTGTAATTTCGGTTGCTTTATCAATGCTTGTTATAAAGAAAAGAGATATTTAAATGGAAATTGCGATAGTCGTATTAACGATATTACTTATTCTTGTTTTAATCTTACATATAAGCTTCAGGCGGCAGGTCGGCGGACTTGTCCGCCAGCTTCGCTTTATAAAGGAAAACGAAACAAGGCTGAAACTGACAAGTTCTAATGATTACAAGGAATTAAAACAGCTTATCGAAGAAATAAACGGTCTTGTAAATTCGGTAGAAACAAAGAAAAGTGCTTTATATCAGAAAGAAAACGAGATAAGCGAAACTATAACAAGCCTTTCTCACGATATCCGCACTCCCCTCACATCCCTTGACGGATACTTTCAGCTTTTGTCAAAAAATGATATCAGCGACGATGACAGAAACAGATACGTAAACGTAATCAAAAACCGCATAGATGCTCTGAATAGTATCCTTGATGAACTGTTCACCTTTGCGAAACTTAACGATGAAAGCTTTATCCTTGAAACGGAAAAGGTAAACCTTACTGAAATAGTAACCGCCTCAGCTCTTTCCTTCTACGATGATTTTTCTGCAAGAGGAACAGAACCTGTAATAGATATTCCCAACGAACAGGTCTATATAAACGGCAATACCGAGGCACTTATGAGAGTATTTCAGAACATAATGAAAAATGCACTTACTCATGGTACAGACATAAAAATATCCCTCACTAAAGGTGAAGGAGTTGCAACGTTCATCTGTGAAAATAAATCCGATAAAAGTATAGAAATCGATATAACGCGTATCTTTGACAGATTTTATAAGGCGGATAAATCAAGAAACGAAAAAGGAACGGGATTGGGACTTTCCATCGCTAAGAAACTTTGCGAAAAGATGAACGTTAAAATATCTGCTAAAGCGGAAAATGATATTTTTTCAATAAAGGTAGAGCTACCGATATAAATATTAAAGCCGCACATCGTAATGATGTGCGGCTCTGTTTTTTAAAAATAGAAAAAGCTCTGTACAATAACACCTGCAATTACTGCGATTGCAAGAAGCATAGCACCTATTCTTATTATAAGTTTTCTTCTTTTCTGCTTTTTTTCGTTCATTTTATTGCCCCCGAAAAATTATTACAGTTGCTATTATACTTCTTTTAGCCTTAAAAGTCAAGCTAATTATTTATAAGCCTTCTTATAGATTTCAAGAATATCAGCAGCACTGGTTTCTCTGGGATTACCGCCTGTGCAGACATCATTGAAGGCTGCGACTGAAAGTGCTCCGAGATCTTCTTCCTTAACGCCGATTTCACAGAGCTTCTGAGGTATGTCGATAGAAACTGAAAGCTTACGAATCGCTTCAATTGCTGCTGCTACACCTTCGTCATCTGTCATATTTTCTGTTCCCTTTACACCCATTGCCTTTGCAATAGCCTTGAACTTAGGCTTTGCGGGGCTTTCTGCATTATATTCAAGAACATAGGGGAGTAAAAGCGCATTCGCAACACCGTGAGGCGTATCATAGAAAGCACCAAGAGGATGAGCCATAGAATGTACGATACCAAGACCTACGTTAGAGAAGCCCATACCTGCAACATACTGTGCGAGTGCCATTGTTTCTCTTGCCTTTGCATCACCCTGAACGCTGTCATATAAAGATGCACCGATAAGCTCGATAGCACGAATTTCAACCATATCTGAAAGCTCCCAAGCACCCTTAGTGATGTAGCCTTCGATAGCATGTGTAAGAGCATCCATACCTGTTGATGCACAAAGACCCTTAGGCATACCCATCATAAGATCGCTGTCAACGATAGCAACAACGGGGATATCTCTGGGGTCAACGCAAACCATCTTTTTCTTGTTTTCTTCATCTGTGATTACATAGTTTATAGTAACCTCTGCCGCTGTACCTGAGGTTGTGGGAAGTGCGATAAGAGGAACACTCTTGTTCTTTGTATCAGCAACACCTTCAAGAGAAACAACGTCAGCAAATTCAGGATTTGCAATAATAATACCGATAGCCTTTGCCGTATCCATAACAGAACCGCCGCCAACTGCTACGATGGAGTCTGCTCCCATCTCCTTATATCTTGCAACACCCTGCTGAACGTTTGCAACTGTAGGATTAGGCTTGATATCATCATAGGTTTCATAAGCTATACCAGCCTTGTCAAGCTCCTCAGAAACCTTTCCCGCTACTCCGCACTTGATAAGTGTTTCGTCAGTTACAAACATAACCTTTTTAAGACCTCTACCCTTTATTTCAGGAACAAGATTCTCTCTTGCGCCAGCACCAAAATATGAGGTTTCATTAAGAATAAAACGATTTGCCATTTTACGACCATTCCTTTCATCAGGGTGTTACCCTTATTATAGACTTAAAAATATCCGATGGAACTTAATCCATCGGATTTAATTATACACTATTTCCTAACAATTTGCAACAGTTTTCACAAAAGTTTTATATTATCAAAAACATTTATGTAAATGTTGCACTAACATTACTGATACTTTTTGTAACCGGGATGCTTACCTGTTACACCGTACTGGCCTCTCATACCAACAAGTCTGTCGATGTTATCTCTATCGATATCCTTTACACCGCCAAGAAGTCTTGCTACAAGAGAAATCTGAGCCTGAAGCTCCATAGTTTCCATTCTGTAGTAAGCGGTTGTAAGATCAGCACCAACTGTTAAAGCACCGTGGTTTTCAAGGAGCATACAATCGTGCTCCTTAAGATAAGGTGCAATAGCCTCGGGCACTTCGTAAGTAGAGGGTGTGCCGTAGGGAGTAAGAGGAATTGAACCTACACCGATAACCGTTTCTATCATGCAGTAATCGTCCATAGGAAGATGTGCGCAGGCAAAACCTGTTGATACGGGAGGATGTGCGTGTACTACCGCTCCCACGTCGGGACGCTCCTTATAGCATCTTAAATGCATCTTTACTTCTGATGAAGGTCTCCAGCCTTCCTTAGCTTCAATGATATTGAAATCGTCATCGATAAGACCTATCTTGTCGGGTGTGATGTCAGCTTTGCTGACACCCGTCTGAGTTGCAAGATATCTGCCCTCTGCTACCTTTACGGTAACGTTGCCGTCGTTTGCCGCTACCCAGCCCTTCTGCCAGAGCTTGTGGCAGACTTCTACCATTTTTTCTTTTATCTCTTCGTACATTGTTATTCTCCTTTATACTATGTTTCTTTTCATGCTACACAGGCAAAGTCTATAACGTTACTACGCCCTTCTGGAGCATTATATTTGCATATATAGCAGTTTCGCCTGTAGCTATTATCGCATAGGCGGTCTTCGCCTGTTCGTAAAATTCAAAACGCTCTATTTCGCCTATCGCCTTTGTGCCTCTGTCATCGTACTTTGATACGATCTCCTTATAGGTATCCCATATGGGAGTTTTTGCATTATCACCCTTCATTACCTGCATAAGACTTACAGGCTTTTCAACATAGGTGTCGAGGGGGAAAAGCTGAAGAATAGCATCTAAAAGCTCGGGTACACCGTGACCGTCTGCTCTTATAACGATAGCATTCTTTCCCATACTTTCAGCAGGAAAATTTCCGTCTGCTATAACTATTCTGTCGCTGTGTCCCATTTCGCATAAGACTTTCAAAAGCTCGGGTGAAAGAATGGGAGGTATATTTTTCAGCATATTATCATTCCTTTACTTTTTTGTTACTTTGAGATAATCTGCATATGCCTTGTCCCAAAGCTCTTTATCACTTGGCAGAAATTCGTAAAGCACTTCCGACCTTGCGATTATTTCTCTTGCCTTTCCGATATTCTCTATAGCACCGATAGACATAAGCTGTACAGCTATATTACCAAAGGAGGTCGCTTCTACAGGTCCTGCATACACCTTTCTACCGATAGAGCAAGCTGTAAGCTGCGACAAGAATCTGTCCTTCGTACCGCCGCCTACCATATAAAGAGTATTGAATCTTTTTCCCGTGCAGGCTTCAAGCTCTGCTATGCTCTGTCGGTATTTTAAAGCAAGGCTTTCATATATACAACGCATAACTTCTCCATCATCCTCAGGTACGTACTGACCAGTCTTTTCACAGTACTGCTTTATTCTTTCAGGGATATCACCGGCAGGTGTAAACTCGGGGGCATCGGGATCAATAAAGCATTTGAAGGGTTCTGCTTTCTTTGCCATTTCTTCAAGCTCCATATAGCTGTATTGCTTGCCCTCTCTCATCCACTGTCTGCGGCTCTCCTGAATGAGCCATAGTCCGATGATGTTCTTCAAGAACGAGGTTTTTCCGCCATAGCCTGTTTCGTTTGATACATTAAGCTCTGCGGAGCTTTTATTTATCACAGGGCTGTCAAGCTCTGTACCAAGCAGTGACCAGGTACCGCAGGACAGGAATGCAAAATCCTTTTCCTTTGCAGGTACAGACACCATAGCCGACTGGGTATCATGACCGCAGGTGGCTATTATCTTCATAGGCTCTATATCAAGCTCTTCACATATTTCAGGTGATAACGTGCCTATTACAGTACCACTGTTTACTATCTCGGGGAAAAGATGTCTTTCGATACCAAGAGAGTTTATACACTCGTCAGACCACTCCTTGCTATCCGCTTCAAAAAGCTGTGTGGTGGAAGCAATGGACATTTCCGCAACCTTTTTTGCTCCTAAGAAAAAAGCAAACAAATCCGGCATCATAAGAAGCTTATCCGCTCTTTTTATAAGCTCTCTGCGGTTTTTAACAAGGGATAAAAGCTGAAAGGCTGAGTTTATCTCCATTGTCTGTATGCCTGTAAGCTCGTAAAGTCTGTCAGGTGAAATAAATTCTTCACTTGCACCTACCATACCGTTTGTTCTTCTGTCACGGTAATGAACGGGATTTTCAAGCAGTCTTCCCTTTTTGTCGATAAGTCCGAAGTCAACGCCCCAGGTATCAATAGCAAGACTGTCTACTTTCCCGTATTCCTTGGATCTTATAAGACTTTGCTTTATTTCATGAAAAAGTCTTAAAAAATCCCAGTACATAGTGCCACCAAGGTTTACAGGATCGTTTGAAAAGCGGTGTATCTCCTTAAGAGTTATCTTGTCTCCGTCATATTCACCGATTATCGCTCTGCCGCTTGAAGCACCGAAATCTATTGCCAGTACTCTGTTCATATAACATTTCCTTTCAGGTTATTTATCTGATATTCTTGTACATAGGGCCGTAAGCCTGACAAGCTCTGTAATCCTGACCTTCCTTATCCATACCAAAGGCATTCCATGCAGCAGGACGGAAGATGTCTTCTTCAGGAACGTTGTGCATTGAAACGGGGATACGGAGCATTGAGCAGAGTGTGATAAGATCTGCACCGATATGTCCGTAGCTTATTGCACCGTGATTTGCACCCCAGTTATTCATTACGTCATAAGCTGTTGCAAATGCACCCTTGCCGGTTGTTCTCGGAGCAAACCATGTGCAGGGCCACGTATAGTCGGTACGTTTCCAGAGTTTATCTGTAACCTCTTCAGGAAGCTTTACTGTCCAGCCTTCTGCAATCTGTAATACAGGGCCGAGACCCTTTACAAGATTAAGTCTTATCATAGTAACGGGCATTTCTGCTTCTGTTACAAATCTTGAGGAATATCCGCCGCCTCTGAAATAGCCTACGTCAGCATAGTTCCAGGTCGTTGCGTCAAGAATAGCGTCGATATCCTTCTCCGTCATATCAAACCACTGCTTCATTACAGCATTACCATTTTCGTCCTTTGCCATACCGCAGGCATCAAGGCAAGCCGCACCTGAGTTTATAAGGTGGATAAAGCCGCCTGACTGCTTCGCAACGCCTTCGATATCGTAGCCTGTAGCCTTCTTTACAGCTTCAGGGCTCCAGTAAGTGCGAACGTCTGCAAATATCTGTGCTCTGTTTGTAAGCAGCTTCATAAAGAGCATACCAAGACCGTTAAGCACATCGTTTTCCGTTGCAAGGATGTACGGCTCTCTTGCACCATTCCAGTCAAAAGATGTATTGAGCATAGCTTCAGGGAAGTCACAATTGGGATAGAAGTCTGTCCACTGACGCTGACCCTGGAAGCCTGCGGCAATGGCATTGTGTCCTACCATTTCCTCTTCTCTGCCTTCAGGGAGGTTTTTATTGCCGCTCATAAGGTCCTTGATGATGCACATCATCTTAACAACAAATTCCCAGTCCTTGTCCTTTTCTTCTCTTGACTTCTGGAACTCTTCGGGGTTCTTGTCAAAGCCTTCCTTGCACTTTGCCTTTGTCCAGGCAAGAGCCTTTTTGTATTCCTCTTCATCGTAGATACCCTCTGTCATTCGGCGGATGATCTCTGCTTCATCGACAGACTCTACTCTCATACCAAGATATTCTTCAATAAAGGCAGGATCAATAATAGAACCACCGATACCCATGCAGATAGAGCCGATCTGAAGGTAGGACTTACCTCTCATTGTAGCACAGGCAATTGCCGCTCTGCCGAAGCGTAAAAGCTTTTCCTTTACGTCTTCAGGGATAGTTGTATCAGTAGCCTCACATACATCGTGACCGTAAATACCAAAAGCAGGCAGACCCTTCTGTGCATGTGTCGCGAGAACAGATGCAAGATACACAGCACCCGGACGTTCTGTACCGTTAAAGCCCCATACACCCTTTATTGTCATAGGGTCCATATCCATTGTTTCTGCACCGTAGCACCAGCAGGGTGTTACTGTAAGAGTGATGTCAACACCGCACTTCTTGAATTTATCTGCACAGGCAGCCGCCTCTGCAACTCTGCCTATGGTAGTATCTGCAATAACTACCTTTACCTTTTCACCATTGGAATAACGGAGATTTTCTTCAAAAAGCTTTGCGGCGGATCTTGCCATATTCATCGTCTGCTCTTCAAGGGATTCTCTTACCTTGAGGCAACCTCTTCTGCCGTCGATAGTGGGACGGATACCGATTACGGGATAATCGCCGATAAGTCTGTTTTCTGCCATAATTATATTTCCTTTCTGCTAAGACGTAAAATATACGCCGTATTTTTAATTTTACAGTTTAATTATAACACTGCAGACTTTATTTTTCTTGCCTTATAATCTCTTTAGATAGAAAAATATTCACTTTTGACAAGATTTTTAAGTCCGAGAAAATTATTTTTTGGAGCTTGCGGATTTTTTCTTATAAAGCACTTTAAAAATTCTGTCCGATGTGATATAATTATTGTAATTGCGAAATTTGAAAGGACAACAGAATTATGCGGATGTTTTTTGCAGTAATCGTATGTAAGATACTTAAATTTTTCCTTGGGATAATAGGCAGAGGCAGCAGTCTTCCCGGTGAAATCGCCTTAAAGCTTTATCCCGACGTTTTAAAGAAGGTAAAGCTCCCTCCCCTTGTTATTGCGGTAACGGGAAGTAACGGCAAGACTTCAACTGTGGAAATGATCGCCCACACGATGAGAAGTGCAGGTAAAACTGTGGTATGGAACGAAAAGGGTTCAAATCAGATAGCAGGTATCACCTGTATCATTTTATCAAAATGTACTCTCGGTGGTAAGATGAAGGCTGACGCTCTGCTTCTTGAAACAGATGAAAGATATGCAAAACATTCCTTCAAGCACTTTGCTCCTACTCATTACGTTATAACCAATCTTTACCGTGACCAGCTTACAAGAAATGCTCATCACGAATGGGTATACGAAGACGTTAAAAAGGGCATAAGAGAAGAATCCACACTTATCATAAACGCTGACGATCCTTTAGTTTCTCTTTACGGCTTCGGCAAAGAAAACACAATATGGTTCGGTATGAACAAGCAGGATTTCAGTACGGATAAAAACACAGGCATATATGACGACGGAAAATTCTGCCCCAACTGTAAAGCTCCTATGAAATATGATTATTATCACTATAATCATATCGGCAGCTACAACTGTGAAGCCTGCGGTCATAAAAAGAATGATACCGCATATACGGTAACAAAAGCTGACCTTGACAGCGGTGTTATAACAATAAATGATAAATATGATATAAAGCTTGCTTTCAAGAGCATTTATAACGTCTACAACATCCTTGCCGCCTTTACTATCTGCTCTATCGCAGGTATTGACGGAGATTTCATTTCAAAGTGCATATCAAATTACATTCTCAAAAACGGCAGAGTAGTACAGTACAGACTCGGTGAAACAAAGGGCACGTTCCTTTTATCAAAACACGAAAACTCCGTATCCTACGACCGTTCTCTTGAATATATCGTAAGACAAAAGGAAGAGTGTGCGGTAATTATTATCGTTGACTCCATAAGCCGAAGATACAGCACCGGTGAAACAAGCTGGCTGTGGGATATAGATTTCGGTATGCTGGATAAAGACTATATAAAACGAATTTATCTACTTGGTAAACACGCTGAGGATTTAAAGCTGAGATTTTCCTTTACCGATATTGACAGCTCAAGGCTTATTGTAAACGAAAGCATTGATGAAGGAATTGATGCGGCGGCAAAGATAAATCACGGAAAGCTTTATACAGTGACCTGCTTTTCTGATAAGCATAAATTCTTACCTAAAGTAGAAATAATAAAGCCCGAAGAAGAAAAGGAGGTAGAGTAATATGAAGATACTGCATCTATTTTACGACCTACTAAATCTTTACGGCGAGTACGGAAACTTATGTGTGCTTGAAAGAGGACTTAAGGAAAAAGGAATTGAAGTTACAGTTGATAAACTTTCAATCGGTGAGGAGTTTGATTTTTCGCAATATGATCTTATCTATATAGGCTCAGGAACCGAAAGAAATCAGAAGGTGGCTCTTCAGTATCTGATGCCTTATAAAAAAGCTTTATCAAAAGCTTTAGACAGTGGAAAAACAGTTCTTGCTACAGGTAACAGTTTCGAGATGTTTGGAAAGACTATCACAGACTGCAATAAAAAGGAATATGAAGCTTTAGGTTTATTCGATTTTTATACCGAAGAAAGCGATCAGAGAACTGTTACAGATGCAAAGAGTAAATGTAAATTCTGCGAAGATACTCTTATAGGCTTTATAAACAAGGCGAGTGAAATAAAGGGTATCAAAAATCCTTTCTGTGAGATGCTCGAAGGATGCGGAAACACTGCTGATGATAAAAATGAAGGCATACAGGAAGGCAATTTCTACGGCACGCATCTTATAGGTCCTGTGCTGGTAAGAAATCCAGCTTTACTTCAGCATTTTGTGGAATTATTAAGCGAAAAACAATAAAACACCAAAAATTTATCCTGACAGTTTTCTGTCAGGATAATTTCATATAATTTTATATTTTGGCTTTTCTTCATCGAATAATTTCCAGCGGAGAAAATCATCAGCCACTATCCCTACAAGAGAGAGAAAAAACCATGCCACAGTAAAAATAAGACATACCTGTCCGAGTAGATTGAAGGGCATTTCTTCATAATTCCACACGTCCATTAAAAGCCACAGGTTCACGATACATCCGCAGATAAATTCAAGCACCGTTATTATTATTGCCGAAATACCCATCTGGAGTAATAACGACATATCGGGATAGACCTTATTTATTCCGCCGATAAGTATAAAACAAAGTCCGCCTAAAATAAACATACTCGGATGACTGTGACCTCTGAATAATAGCTCTACGATCGTATACAATCCCCCACCGTAACAGAAAAGCATAAAAAGCTTCATCGGTAAAGCAATTTTACAGTTCATAATTCACCACCTAAAGAAAAATATAGTCTTATTTTTACCGCTTTTATTTTAATTATTCAGGAAAAATACGGACAAAAGCTACATATAATCTAAAAAAACTGAAAAGAGGTTATTATAATGCTTTTAAAAAAGATTACGGGGTTTATCATTGCAGGCGGTATAATGCTTTCCTGCTTTATCCCCTGCTATGCTGAGGAAGAAAACAAGCCCGATATACTTTCATCAAAATCCGCTATTGTAACAGAATGCAGTACAGGTCAGGTTTTGTATGAGCATAACGGCAGAGAAAAGCTGCCTATGGCGTCAGTCACAAAGCTTATGTGTATGCTCATCTGGGCGGAGAAAATGGAGGCTGGCAGACTTTCCTTTGACGACACCATAAGATGCTCAGCATACGCAAGCAGTCGTGACGGCTCTGTAATATGGCTTATGCCGAATGAAGAAATGTCGGCAAGGGATATTATAAAATCAGTGGTCATAGCGTCGGCAAATGACGCTACTACCGCACTTTGTGAGCATATCGCAGGAAGCGAAATGGAATTTGTCCGTCTTATGAACGACAGGGCAAAAGAGCTTGGTATGAATGATACCTGCTACAAAAACTGTGTAGGCTACGATGAGGACGGTCATTACACCACTGCCTACGATATAGCCTTACTTTGCGGAGAAATCAGCAGGTATGATTACTATAACGAATTTTTCAACACAAGGCTTGATTACGTAAGAGAGGGTGATAAGGCGGCTCAGCTATTAAACACAAACAAACTGATGAGATATTATAACGGCATAATCGGCGGTAAAACAGGGACTACCGATAATGCGGGATGCTGTCTTGCGGTATGGGCAAAGCGTGGAAATATGACTATCTGTGCGGTTTCACTCGGTTGCAAAGAGGATAACGAGAGGTTTGACGCTTGCGAAAGTCTGCTTGATTACGGATTTAACGAATTCGAGCTTTATAAAGCGGTTGCCGATAGCAGTAAGCTTATACCCGTAGAGGTTGACAAGGGGCTCAAAAAAGAGGCTGATATAAGAATTAAAAGACTGGTTACAATGGTGATACCTAAGGGCAGCTCTTCGGATGTAAGTTATAAGTATACAGTGGCCGAAAAACTGACCGCTCCCGTAAACTGTGGTCAGACAGTCGGTAAAGTGACGGCAACACTTTATGATGAAATCATTTTCGAAAGCGATATTATATCGGTTTACGAGATAGAAGAAATGTCGTTTTGGAAAGCATTTTTCATAATTTTATCAAAAATTTTTGCTATTTAATATTGCACAAAAACCAAAACATTTATTTGTCAGTTTTAAACAAAAGTTTGTCATTAGATGAAAACATCTTGCAAAAGCGAGTGATTTTCGCTATAATATTAAATGTAAACAAGTAGGTATAAAAAGAAACAGAATATAGTGCTTTTTTAATGTTTACACTTTGTGTTTATACAATAATGGAGTAGAAAAGTTAAGGAGAGAATACGAAAATGGCAATCACACTGAACGACAAATACTTAAAAGACGTCGTAAGACCTGATGAGCTCAAGGGTATTGAGCCTTTAGTAAAGGCTGCACACGAGCTTGTTGCAAACAAGAGCGGTCTCGGCAACGACTTTTTAGGTTGGGTAGACCTTCCTGTAAACTATGACAAGGAAGAATTTGAGAGAATCAAGAAGGCTGCTGAAAAGATAAAGTCTGACAGCAAGGTTCTTTTAGTAATAGGTATCGGCGGTTCTTACCTCGGTGCAAGAGCAGCAATCGAGTTATTAAAGTCCACACTTTACAACTCACTTTGCAAGGATACACCTCAGATCTACTTTGTAGGTAACAGCATCAGCCCCACATATTTAAATGAAATTATCGAAATCGTAAAGGATAAGGATTTCTCAGTAAATATTATATCAAAGTCAGGCACGACAACAGAACCCGCTTTAGCTTTCAGAGTATTCAGAGAATTACTCGAAGAAAGATACGGTGAAGAAGGTGCAAGAAGCAGAATCTACGCTACAACTGACAAGGCAAGAGGTACACTCAAGGAGCTTGCAGACGCAAAGGGCTACGAAAGCTTCGTTATTCCCGATGACGTAGGCGGTCGTTTCTCTGTTCTCACAGCGGTTGGTTTACTTCCTATTGCTTGTGCAGGTTGTGATATTGACGCTCTTATGGCAGGTGCCGCAAAGGCAAGAGAAGATTTCGCAGTATGTGATATTGAAAAGAACCATTGCTACAGATATGCTGCATATCGTAACATTCTTTTAAACAAGGGCTTTAAGGTTGAAATGCTCATTGCATACGAAAACTCATTCGTTATGATGTGCGAATGGTTCAAGCAGCTCTTCGGCGAAAGCGAAGGCAAGGATGGCAAGGGCTTATTCCCTTCAGCAGCTACTTTCTCAACAGACCTTCACTCACTCGGTCAGTTCATTCAGGACGGCTCTAAGATCTTATTTGAAACAGTCGTTCACATCGGCAAGGCTCAGAAGGATTTCTTCTTAAAGAACGATCCTACAAACGGCGACGGTCTGAACTTCTTATCAAATCAGAATATGTCGGTTGTTAATCAGAAGGCTTATGAAGGTACTATTATCGCCCACACTGAAGGCGGCACACCCAATATGGTACTCGAAATGCCTGAAGTAAACGAAAACGAACTCGGCTACCTTATTTACTTCTTTGAAAAGGCTTGTGCAATCTCCGGCTATATGCTTGGCGTAAATCCCTTTGACCAGCCCGGCGTTGAAAGCTACAAGAAGAATATGTTCGCTCTTCTCGGTAAGCCCGGTTATGAAGCAGCTAAGGCTGAGCTTGAAGCAAAAATCGGATAATAAATCAGCTTGCTGATTTTTATTATATTAAACGGCGACTCTGCCGCAAAAAACGGAGGACTTTAATATGGTTAAACTTATTGCAGGAAAAAAAGGCGCAGGTAAAACAAAATTACTTATCGAAGCTATCCACAGTGCAGAACAGGCAAGCAAGGGCAACGTAGTTGCTATTCAGCTTGGTTCTTCCCTGAACATAGACATTTATCATAAGGTTCGTCTTATCAACATTGAAGATTACAAGATTGCTAACTACGATGAAATGGCAGGCTTCGTTTCCGGCTTACTCGCTTCTAACTATGACTGCACAGATATTTTCGTTGATGGTATCTTAAGAATTGTTGGCCGTGACCTTGACAAGGTTGGCGAAATGTTCGACAAGATCGCTACTGTAAGCGGTGAAAACACAACAGTTACCTTCACAATTTCCGCAGATGTTGATGATTTAACAGAAAATATTAAAAAATATCTCAAATAAGTGTTGACAAATCAGAAATCTTGCTGTATAATATTAGTCGTGTTAGTTTTCCGGCTATTGTTAAATAGCGATTTTATGATTATGAACATCAGAGGGGGGTGCTAAAATGGCAGTTCCAAAGAGAAAAGTATCAAAGGCAAGACGTGATAAGAGACGTTCACAGGTATGGAAGCTATCCGCACCTGCATTCTCACGTTGCACTCAGTGTGGTGAATTAAAGCTCGCTCACAGAGTATGCGGCAACTGTGGTTATTACAAGGGTAAGGAAGTTATCGCTCGCGGCGATGCTTAATTGCTTGTAAACTCAAAAGTTGTGACAGCAGTACCGAAAGGTACTGCTGTTTTTTTATGTGTTTACTGTTGACTATGGCAAAAATAAAGTGTATAATATATTATGTATGGTCTGTTGAATAGCAGAAGCAAGATACTTTACGGAAAGGCGAAAGAGCAATGTCAGTAAGGATAATGTCAGTCATTCCCCGCTCTCCTGCAGATAAAGCAGGAATAAAGGCAGGAGATACTCTGATAACTATAAACGACAATGAAATAAACGATGTGCTTGATTATCAGTTTTACGCTTCAGATTTGAAGCTTGTAATCGGGCTTGATCGCCGTACAGTAAAGGTAAAGAAAAAAGAATACGAAGATTTAGGTCTTGAATTTGAAACCTATCTTATGGATAAAAAACAGCATTGCAAAAACAACTGTATATTCTGCTTTATAAATCAGATGCCAAAGGGTATGAGAGACACTCTCTACTTCAAGGACGACGACTCAAGACTGAGCTTTCTGCAAGGTAACTACATCACTATGACAAATCTAAGCGATAGCGATGTAGAGAGAATTATAAAAATGAAGCTGCCGATGAACATCTCGGTGCATACAACAAATCCCGAGCTGAGAGCACAGATGACCTGTAATCCCAATGCAGGAAAATGCCTGCAGTATCTTTATAAAATGGCAGGTGCAGGTATAGAACTAAACACCCAGATAGTGCTTGTCCCCGGCTTTAATGACGGCAAGGAGCTGGAAAGAACTCTTACAGATCTTTGCAGTCTGTTCCCTGCGGTGAAAAGCGTTGCTATCGTTCCTGTAGGACTTACAAAATTCAGAGACAACTTACCTAAGCTTAAGCTTTTTGATAAGGAATCTGCTACCGAAGCACTTAAAACCATAGAGCTTTTTGGAGATATGATGTATGAAAAATATCACACAAGAGTAGTTTATCCCTCAGATGAATTTTTCCTGCTTGCTGAAAAGCCGATGCCTGATTATGAATACTATGAGGATTTTGACCAGTTTGAAAACGGCGTCGGAATGTGTGCAAGTCTGCTAAAGGAATTCGTTGACGCTTTACGCATCAAAAGAGAATATAACGAAACCGACAGCGAGGAAAGAAGAGTATCAATCGCTACGGGTGTGCTTGCCTCTCCCCTGCTTAAATCCCTTGCGGATATGATAGAAAACGATTTTCCGAATACAAAGGTAAACGTATATACGATAATAAACGACTTTTTCGGTGAATCTATTACTGTTGCAGGACTTATCACCGCAGGAGATATTATAAATCAGCTCTCTCCTTATAAGAGTGAGCTTGGCGACTATCTGCTGATTACAGAAAATATGCTGAAAAGCGGATGTGACCTCTTTTTAGATGACAAGACTGTGTCAGATGTAGAAGAGGTACTTGGAACAAAGCTGAAGGCTGTTCCTACGGATGGATATGAACTTCTCGATGCTATAATATACGGAAGATAAATAACAAAGGAAAGGAAAATAATAAAATGGAAGGAATTGTAGCAATTGTCGGCAGACCTAACGTGGGAAAATCCACGTTGTTCAATAAGCTTGTCGGCAAAAGAATGTCTATAGTAGACGATACACCGGGCGTTACAAGAGACAGAATATATTCAAAGGCCGAGTGGCTTGGTAAGGAATTTATGCTTATTGATACAGGTGGTATCGAACCTGATACAAAGGATATAATATTATCACAGATGAGAACTCAGGCGCAGCTTGCTATTGATAAGGCTGATGTTATAGTTTTAGTTACCGATATTACGTCAGGTGTTACCGCCAACGACTCAGACGTTGCCGCTATGCTTTTAAAGAGCGGTAAGCCCGTTGTTTTATGCGTAAACAAGGTAGATACAGTTGGTGACGTGCCACCTGAATTCTATGAATTCTATAATTTAGGTCTTGGTGAACCTATCCCCGTATCTTCAGTACACGGTCACGGCACAGGCGATCTTCTCGATGCTGTATTTGAGCTTATGCCTAAAGGGGAAAAAGAGGAAGAATACTCTCCCGACGCTATTAAAGTAGCTGTCATCGGTAAGCCTAACGCAGGTAAATCCTCACTTATAAACAAGATTGCAGGAGAGGACAGAATGATAGTATCTGATATAGCAGGTACTACAAGAGATGCTGTTGATACTGTAATCAAGCGTGACGGTGAAGAATACGTATTTATTGATACAGCAGGTATCAGAAGAAAATCAAAGGTAAATGAACAGATAGAAAAATACAGCGTTTTACGTGCTTATATGGCTATTGACAGAGCAGACGTCTGTGTAATTATGATTGATGCAAACGAAGGGTTTACAGAGCAGGACAGCAAGGTAGCAGGCTATGCTCACGATCAGGGTAAGGCAAGCGTTATTGCTATCAACAAGTGGGACTCTATCGAAAAAGACAGCAACACAATGAACGAGTTCAAGAAGAAGTTAGAAGTAGACTTCTCCTTTATGTCATACGCTCCCTTTGTGTTCATTTCCGCCCTTACAGGACAGAGAATAGATAAACTCTTTGAGCTTATTAATTACACTTCAAATCAGAATGCAAGACGAATTGCTACAGGTACGCTCAACGATATGTTAGCTTACGCTACAGCAAGAGTTCAGCCGCCCTCAGACAAGGGTAAGAGACTCAAGATATACTATATGACTCAGGCATCCGCAAAGCCTCCGACATTTGTAATCTTCTGCAACAACAAGGAATTATTCCATTATTCTTATCAGAGATATCTTGAAAATCAGATAAGAGAAAGCTTTGGTCTTGATGGTACTCCCATAAGACTTGTTATAAGAGAACGAGGAGAATAACATAATGATATATTTATGCTTTGCAATTATGGTGCTTGTACCCTATCTTTTATGCGGTATAAACACGGCTATAATCGTAACAAAAATAAAGTGCGGTAAGGATATAAGAACTCTTGGCAGTGGTAATGCAGGGCTTACAAATACCCTTCGTACACAGGGTAAGCTTGCAGCGTTATTCGTGCTTATCGGTGACGTCCTGAAGGGTGTTTTATCAGTGCTGATCGTAAGATTTTCATTCCTGTGGCTTGCAGGAATTGATACAACGGTGTTATCTAACGGTATGAACTATGTCGCTTTTGTGGCAGCACTTACAGGCTTTTTAGGTCACCTCTTCCCTGTTTACTATAAGTTCAAGGGCGGTAAGGGTATATTAGTATCCGTTGCAATACTTATGACTGTTGAATGGATACCCGCCTGCATACTGCTTGGTATTTTCATTGTGGTTGTAGCTATTACGAGATACGTATCTCTCGGCTCTTGTATCGCAGGTGCATTATATGCACCCGTAACCCTCACCTACGGACTTTTGGTAGGTGACCCCTCAGCCTTTATAAACGCAGGACTCGGACTTATAATCGGCATACTTATTCTCTATATGCACAGAGGTAACATCCAGCGTCTGAGAAACCATACAGAAAAGAAATTAGGACAAAAAGCGTAATCCTCTTTGAAAGGAAATAATCTGAAATGGCAAATATAATGATACTTGGCTGTGGTTTTGGTACAGCCCTCGGAATTATGTGGGACAAGTACGGTCATAACGTAACAGCCTGGTCAAAATATGAAGAAGAAATTGAAGCTATAAGAAAAGACGGAGAGCATAAAAGACTGCTCCCCGGTGTTATAGTTCCGCCTACAATAACTCTTACTACAGATTTATCAGTTGCGTCAGGTGTTGATATACTTGTTTTTGCTATTCCCTCAAAATTCGTAAGAGAAGTGGCACAAAGCGTAAAGCCCTACGTTACGCCTAACACTGTTATAGTAAACGTCGGCAAGGGCTTTGAAGAGGAAACGGAAAAAAGACTTTCCGAGGTTTTAAAGGAAGAACTGCCAAACAATTCTGTAGTTGTACTTACAGGTCCTTCTCATGCTGAAGAAGTGGCAAGAAACTTTCCGACAACCGTAGTCTGTGCTTCTGATGATAAGGCAAGCACCGAATACGTTCAGGATACTTTACAGAACAATCGTTTCAGAATATATGCAAACAGCGATATTATCGGATGCGAAATAGGCGGTGCTATGAAGAACGCTATAGCTCTTTGCTGTGGTATAATTGAAGGCATGGGACTTGGCGATAACACTTTAGCCGCTATTATGACAAGAGGTATTGCTGAAATAACCCGTATGGGTGTTGCAATGGGAGCGAAAAGAGAAACCTTCAACGGTCTTTCGGGCATAGGCGACCTTATAGTCACCTGCACCTCTACCCATTCAAGAAACCACCGTGCCGGACTCCTTATAGGTGAAGGAATGTCCGCAGAGGATGCGGTTGCAAGAGTAGGCACCGTTGAAGGTTACAACGTTGCTAAAATAGCTCAGAAGATTGCAAAAAGGCTCGGTGTATCAGTTCCCATCATCGATCAGCTTTGCGTTGTATGCTATGAGGGACAAAACCCCTTTGCAAGCATATCAAAGCTTATGACAAGGCCCAGCCGTGCAGAAGAAGAAGTGTTTTAACCGGCTTTTTTAAGCTCGCCGCGATTATTTTCATAACCGCAGTTTCCGTGACACATTTTATTTCTGACAGAAATTGCTTTTAAATCAGTCTCCGCTTTAACCTTAGCGGAGACTTTTTCTTTATCCTCACCGTGCATCTCTGCAAAACAAGTGAGAACAAATGCTAAAAAACACACTAACATAAATAATAAACCACAAAGTAACATTTCATTTTCCTTTCTCCGTAAACGCTTTTTAAAAGCTTGCTTTTATCCTACGACTATATTCTACACCCCTGAATGTCCAAAAAAACGGACAACTATTACCTATGTAAAAATAAAATATTTTTATTATTAACAATGTTTTTATATAAACAACTTGCATTTATCGATAATTTGTGGTAAAATTATATCAAATATCTTGCTTTAAACGGCAAAGAAGGAGTAAAGAAATGCTAACAACAGAACAGATTTTAATGCTTGTCACAATTCTGATCTACCTTGGCTCTGTAGTAGTTGTAGGTCTGATTTGTTCCAAAAAAACAGGCAATGTCGGCGACTTCTATCTCGGCGGCAGAAAGCTTGGACCTTTTGTTACCGCTATGAGTGCAGAAGCGTCTGATATGAGCGGCTGGTTACTTATGGGTCTTCCCGGTGTTGCTTATGCAACAGGTATTGCTGACGCAGGCTGGACAGCTATCGGTCTTGCAATAGGTACATACGTAAACTGGCTCATCGTTGCGAAAAGACTTCGTAACTATACTCAGGTTTGCGGAAACGCAATCACAATTCCCGACTTTTTCAAGAACAGATTCAGAGATAAGAATTTGATCAACCTTATTTCAGCGGCAATTATCCTTATATTCTTTATCCCCTACACAGGCTCAGGATTTGCAGCTTGCGGTAAGCTCTTCCAGTCACTTTTCGGTGCTGACTATCATCTTATGATGATTATAAGTGCGGTTATTATCCTCGCCTACACAACTATCGGCGGCTTCCTTGCGGCAAGTATAACAGACTTTATACAGAGCATTATTATGACTCTTGCACTTATTGTCGTTGTTATATTTGGCATCTCAATGGCAGGCGGTCTTAACGAAGTTATTTCACACGGTCAGAGCCTCCCCGGCTACTTATCCGTAACACAGATCTTTGACAACAACCTTGGCGTTGCAAAGGACTACGGCGTACTCAATATGGTTTCTATGCTTGCATGGGGACTTGGCTACTTTGGTATGCCACACGTACTTTTACGCTTTATGGCTATAAACGACAGTAACAAGATAAAGACTTCACGTCGTGTCGCTTCCATCTGGGTAGTTATCTCTCTCGGTATCGCAATCTTTATCGGTATCGTTGGTAACGCAATGGTTGCAAATAAGTCTATGAACCCTCTTGCAGACCCTGAAACAATCATCGTTCAGATTTCAAATCTGCTCAGCACCTTCGGTCCTTTAGCGGCACTTGTTGCAGGTCTTATCATTGCAGGTATCTTAGCATCTACAATGTCAACCTCTGACTCACAGCTTTTAGCGGCTTCTTCAAGTATGTCAGAAAACATTATCCGCGGTGTATTCAAAGTAAAAACATCCGAAAAAACATCTATGCTTATCGCAAGAGCAACAGTTATCGTAATAGCTGTTATAGGTGTCGTAATCGCCTGGGATCCCAACAGTTCAGTATTTGACATCGTATCCTTTGCGTGGGCAGGCTTTGGTGCTACCTTCGGTCCTGTAATGCTCTGTGCATTATTCTGGAAGAGAGCAAACAAGTTTGGTGCTCTCGCGGGTCTTGTTGCAGGCGGTATTATGATATTCGTATGGAAGTTCGTTGTTCGTCCTATGGGCGGTATCCTTGATATATATGAGCTTCTCCCTGCATTTATCGTAGCTCTCGTAGCTATCATAGTAGTTTCGCTTGTAACAAAAGCTCCTGAAAAGGAAATCGTTGATGAATTTGAAACAGTAAAAGCTATGAAGTAATTTCAAAACAGCAAAAATTTAAGCCGGATGGGAAACCATCCGGCTTTGTTTTTTTATTCTTCCTCAGGCAAAGGCTCTCTTACCTTTTCCTGAAATCTTTTTTCGCAAGCTCCGTAACGGACATAATTTGCTTTTGCCTCGTTAAGACTTACACTGTTTGCTCCGCCTGTGCTGTAGGGTCTTTCGCTCTGGCTTTTATCATATTCCCAGAAGCATACGGGACAAATATCGTATTCATCCTGTATAGTCATATGTTCACAGCAAGGGCACATTATTTTAAATTCACTCATAACTTACCTCTTATTGTCTGTTCCAGTAATCTATTCCGTCATCGGGAATAAAATACGTTCTTATGTAGCCGTCAGGTGCTAATACCAAAAACTCATCCGTCTTTTTGTTGAAGTACATAAAGTCCCCATCATCCTCATACTTTGTCAGTATGTCGGGAGAATCAGAATTTATAAGGTCGTTTGCCTTTTGCAGATATTCTTCCTTTGTGATATTGCCGAACTCGTGTCCATGCTTTTCATAATGGCTGTCATAAAGGCCCTGGTTTCTGAAATAGTAGAAAACCTCTTCTTTACTGCTTTCAGGCTTTGACTGTTCTTCTGCCTTTGTTGTAGTGGTGGTTTCAGGCTTTGAAGTCTGCTCTGCTTTTGTTGTTGTAGTGGTTTCAGGCTTTGACGTTACCGTTATCTCGGTTTCGGAGCTTTCTTCATTTACCGAAGAATTCACACTTTCAACAACAGATGACGTAGGGGTAGAGGAAGCAACCTCGTTTCCGCCGCCAAAAAGATTTGTGGGTATTGAAATACCAAAGAAGGCTGCTATTGCCGCTGCTATAATACCAACTATAGCAGGAGCTTTATTGCCGTTTTTATTCTGATTTGACATTTTTATTTTCCTTTCCGTTATTTTCTTTATTTTAACACACTTCGGGATTTATATCAACCCTTATATTTTTATCGGGTGTTATTTCATTTTCTTTAACGATACAGTCGGTAGCAAATATTTCTACTCCCTGACGCTTTGCTTCATATAATGCCAGTGCAAAATCCTTATGAGTTTCGATATTCGGTGTGAAGATGTCTACACCCTTCATTTGTATAACAAAAAGGATATACGACTTATACCCCAGCTTTTTCGCTGATATAAGCTCATATATATGCTTTATACCTCTTTCGGTGGGAGCGTCGGGAAACATGGCAACGTTGCCTTTCCTGAGCGTTACTCCTTTAACTTCAAGAAACGCTTTGTTTTCTCCATCCTCTATATAAAAATCAAAGCGGGAATTTTCAAACCTTACTTCTCTTTTCACATTTGCAGACGATGAAAAAAGACCGCTTTTGACTATCCACTCACCCGCCACATCGTTAGCGACGTTTGAATCTATATTTACTATCTGCATAGGATAACCATCAGCCGTATTTTCTACCGCTATCATATCGAATGCCGTCTTTCTGGCGGGATTTTTGCCTTTCTCAAAGTATGCCGTTACTCCGCTTATAAGCAGTTCACCAAGTCTGCCTGTATTTTTTACGTGGACCTCCTGAACTACCCCGTCAATATCAGCTACAGCAATAAAACGGTTTTTCCTTTCAAGAAACATTCCCTTTTCTATATTCTTATATTTCATAACACACCTTAAAAGACCTCCGCAAATTTTCACAATCTGCGGAGGTAAAACTTACTTTGAAGTATTTTCGATAACGTCAGCCATGTTATCAAGCCAATTTCCGTCGAAAAGCTCGATAAGCCCCTCATCACAGCCTGCTGAAAGCTTAGGGTTGATCGGCATTCTTGAAATTGTCTTGATACCGTACTGCCCCGCAACCTCATCAATGTGGCTTTCGCCAAAGATGCTGTGCTGTTTTTTGCAATCGGGACATTCAAAATACGACATATTTTCAACGATACCGAGTACGGGAACATTCATCATAGATGCCATTTTAACCGCCTTGCCTACAATCATAGAAACAAGCTCCTGAGGAGAGGTTACCACAATGATTCCATCAACAGGGAGTGACTGGAATACCGTAAGGGGTACGTCGCCTGTTCCGGGAGGCATATCGACAAACATATAATCAACGTCATTCCAGATAACGTCTGTCCAGAACTGCTTTACTGCATTGGCAATAACAGGACCGCGCCATACAACAGGGTCGGTTTCGTCAGGGAGTAAGAGATTTACAGACATTACGCTGATACCTGTCTTTGTCTTTACGGGATAGATACCTACGTTATCACCCATCGCCTTTTCCTTGTTTATGCCGAAAGCCTTAGGAATAGAAGGTCCTGTGATATCTGCGTCAAGAATTGCCGTGTCATAGCCTTTTCTCTTCATAGAAACAGCAAGAAGTGAAGTCACCATAGACTTACCTACGCCACCCTTACCGCTGACAATTCCTATTACTTTCTTTATGTTTGACAGTTCGTGGGGCTTTTCCTGAAAGCTCTGAGGCTGAGTTCTGTCAGAACAATTCTGACTGCAACTGCTGCAGTCGTGTGTGCATCCGCTCATTTTTATCTTTCCTTTCTTTTGCGGGATTTTAAGTTCATTTAGTATTATACCACCAAACATCAAAAAAAGCAACCTTTTTAAATTTTGGTAAAAAAGCAAACACTTGAATTTTTGGCAAATTTCTGATATAATATATAATGAAATAATTTTTACTAAAAAGAAACGGACGTCACGTATATGGGATTCAGCAAAACCACCGGACATTTCGATTCCTCCAATAGTGTAGATAAATGTGCATACTATGTTTATGTACCTGCAGGAGGCGAAATCAAGGGTATTATACAAATTTCGCACGGTATGTGCGAATATATGGGACGATACGAGCATTTTGCCGAATTTCTCACCGAAAACGGATATATCGTATGCGGAAACGATCATTTAGGTCACGGCGGCAGCGTAAGCTCTCCTGACGGTTACGGCTATTTTGCTGAAAAAGACGGCTGGAGCTATCTGGTAAATGACCTGAGAAGACTTACTATGATAATGAAGAGAAAGTTTCCCACTCTTCCCTATTTTATGATAGGTCACAGTATGGGTAGCTTTATCGCAAGACTGTACGCAACTCGTTTTCCGGACGAACTTAATGCACTTGTGATATTAGGCACGGGCGACGACAAGTCACTGGGTGAGCTGGGAGTACGTGCCGCAAGATCGGTAGTCGCCCTGAAAGGTGAACGCTTCAGAAGTGAAAAGCTCAACAATCTTATGTACGGCGTATACAACGACAGAATAGAAAACAAACAGACTATCTTTGACTGGCTTACCCACGATGAAGAGGTTATAAAAAAGTTCATTGATGATGAAAAAACAAACTTTATATTCACCGCCTCAGGCTTTGTGGATCTGACAACACTTTTAAGAAGGGTTTCCTCACAAAGATGGGTGGAAAAGTTCCCCAAAAAGCTTCCTATCCTTTTTGCATCAGGCTCTGCTGACCCTGTCGGTAATTACGGCAAAGGTGTAATAAACGTCTACGAAAAACTGATAAACGAGGGATGTAATGCTGAAATAAAGCTTTATCCGGGTGCAAGGCACGAGCTTGTAAACGAAACTATGAAGGAAATAGTTTTCGACGATATTCTATGCTGGATAGAAAGAAAAAGAAAAGGTTTTACAGGAAATTACGAATTTACTGAATAAATACACAAAACCCTGCCAAAAATCCAACTGACAAAGTTCAGAAAGGAAATTATTATGGCAGGGTTTAAATTTCATTTTTTTGATGCACTACTTATTACATCAACGATTATGGCACTCATTTTCAGCGGCTTTTCAGCCTTTGCCGCAGACTGTGAGGAAAAGCCTGATGAAGTACTAAGACTTCACATACTTGCAAACTCCGACAGCAAGGAGGATCAGCAATTAAAATATGAGCTGAGGGATCATATGCTTACTACCTTCGGAGAGGTTTTTGCCGCTTGCAAAAGCCCTGCCGAAGCAATAACGGCAGCAAAAGAAAACAAGGAAGAAATGGAGCTTACAGCAAGAAGCTATATAAAAAGCAGAGGATACGATTATAACGTGACCTGCGAAATTGCTGATACCTATTTTACCACGAGAAAATATGAAAACTATACTTTGCCTGCAGGCAACTATACCGCAGTCAGATTTCTCATTGGAAAAGCCGAGGGTAAAAACTGGTGGTGTGTGATGTTTCCACCTCTTTGTCTGCCTGCATCGGGAGAGTTCTTCTCTGAAAAGGAGAGCAAAGAAATAGAAGAGTCAAAAAATATAGAAGTAAGATTTGCTTTGTTTGAAGCTATCGGTAATTTATTCGGCGGAAATTCAGAAAATGAGGAACAAAGCGAAAACACAGAAGAAAGCTCTGAAGCAAAAAAGATAGAGCCACCTTCATTTTTTAAAGAGATATTCTGTCAACCTGTAGTAAACTGCAAAACAGTAAAAAAATTGAGATTCTTAATATAGCGAAAGGCTTGCGAATTCTGTCCGCAAGCCTTTATTTTTACAATGAAAGTATGTAATCATAAACCTCTGAAAAAGATCTGTTATCATTTGCAAAGCGGTCTAACACCTTTTCAGCGTATAGCTTTTCTGTAATTGTCTTTATCTCAGGGCGAAGTTCATAGAAGGTTTTAAACACCTTATCTGATGCACCCTGCTCCATATATCTCAGCTCCCTGTAGCCCTGCATTACAAGCTGGACCTTTTCCATTTCGTCATCTGCAAAGGTATAATCGAGATTCTTGGTTAAAAAATATGGCTCAGTATCTTTAAGATAGGTAAAACCACAGTAAGGGTCTCTTGCGGCAAATCTGAGCTTTCTTATCCCTGCCATTACACACGTACCCATACACATAGGACAAGGCTCCATTGTGGAATAAAGCGTAAGCTCTTTAAAATCATAAGATGTAATATCAAGCTCTCTTAAAATATTTGCCTCAGCGTGAGATATACGCTTGTTTATAGTCCCTTCTTCATTGGCACGATTGCGATTTTTTAAAATCAACGTACCATCTTTATCAAACAGTGCCGCACCTATTGGTGTACTGCCGTTTTTAAATGCGATCCAGCCTTCTTCAAAGGCGGTCTTCCATTGATAAGATAAGTCATTCCACATAGTACCACTCCTTTTTTATAATTTTAACATATTTACTTATCACAATCAAGTTTTTTACTTAAATTTATATTGAAATCCATATGATTTTCTGCTATAATAAAGTTAGATTATATTCGGAAGAAACTTTTGAAAGGATAAAAATTATGAGAAAAATTTTAGCGACAATTCTCGCAATATCTATGACGATATCTCTTTGTGCGTGTAACGGTGAAAACACCTCAACCACCGGCACAAACGACAGCTCATCAACCGAACAGAACAGCAAGCCTCTTTCAAACCCGGTTGCCGTTGACGAAAACGGCGAAGTTGATATGAAGGTTGCTCTTTCCTATGAAACTGACTTTGATGCTCTTTTAAAGGATCTCGAGTCCCGTGAACCCGACGGCTCAAAGCCTGTATCAAAAAATACAAACCCTGAGACCTTAGCTCTTTTCAATTATCTTAAAGAGAACTATGGCAAGAATATTTTTGCAGGTCAGCAGTACTTTGAAGCAGGTCAGTATGAACAGATAGTGTACTATATGGAAACAGGCGATCTGCCTGCAATTATCGGCTTTGATATGATATTCTCCCACGGAAATCAAGGTATAAACGATCAGCATATCGAAGACGCTATAACCTGGCATACAAAGCAGAACGGCATCGTTGCATTCTGCTGGCACTGGAAGGTTCCCGTTGACATTGACGATGACAGCGTACCCGGTATAGCCTTTTACTCGGATGAAATAAGAAATTTCAGCCTTGCCAACGCAGTAACTCCCGGTACTAAGGAATACGAAGTAGTTATCAAGGATATTGATACTATTGCATTAAAACTCCAGAGACTTGAAGCGGCAGGTGTTCCTGTATTATGGAGACCCTTGCACGAAGCCAGCGGTGCATGGTTCTGGTGGGGTGTAAAGGATACAGAAACATTCACAAATCAGTACTACCAGAAGCTCTGGTATATGGTATTCGACAGACTGGAAAACTATCACAAGCTTACAAATCTCATTTGGGTATGGAACGGTCAGGCAAAAAAAGCAGAAGTAAACGCCAACACCTACGACCTTGGCGGTATGGATATCTATCCTGAATTTGAAGACCACAGCGAACAGAGCAACAAATACAGTGTTCTCAGCAACATTATACCTGATGACAAGATGGCTTGTATCTCTGAATGCGGCTATATCCCCGACCCTGACAAGATATTCAGTGCAAACAGCAAGGTGAACTGGCTTTACTTTATGCCCTGGAACGGCGAATTTATATGTAATGCAACTGCAACGGGCAGTATCATAACCTCTCTCGGCGGCACACCCTCGATCAATACAAAGCGAATGTCTGCCGAATTCTTAAAGGGCGTATATTCTCACGAAAAGGTTATTACATTAAGCGAGCTTCCTGATTTTGAAGGAACGGAAAAATATATTCCTGAATATCTGATGCTCTGGGAGCTTCAAAATCAGGACAAGATACCCGCAAACTCAAAGCTTTCAGACTATAAAAAGGAATTTTAATATATGTTAAAGGAAATTTTCTGCGGCAATTCAAAGGCCGTTATTGATACAAAGGGTGCTGAGCTTAAATCTCTCATTATTGATGACAGAGAAATTATGTGGTGTGCAGACCCCGCCTTCTGGGGTAAAAGCTCCCCTATATTGTTCCCTGCTATCGGAAACGTAAAGAATAACAAAACAGTTATCAACGGAGAAACTATAAGTTTAACAAAGCACGGCTTTGCAAGAGACAATGAATTTTCTCTTTACAAAAGTATGAATAACAGTGCTATTTTTACAAAAACTTTTTCTCCTCAGGAAACAGGTTTCCCCTTTACCTGCCAGCTTTCCCTTACATACTCTATATCCTGTGACAGATTGTTAATAAGCTATAACGTTATGAATCTGAGCGACAGAGATATGCCCTTCTGTATCGGTGCTCATCCTGCAATTGCCTGTGACGATCTTGATAACTGCACTATAGAGTTTTCAAAAAGAGAAAACGCCTCAACTCCTGTTATGAATCTTGATAACAGAATGTTTGAAAGCAAAAACAGAATTGAAAGACTTAAAAATGCAAAGAAGCTTTCTTTAAACTATAGTATGTTTGATAATGACGTCGTTTACTTTGACGATATAAAATCAGACTCCGTAACCTTTAAGGAAGGAAACAAAACTCTCGCCACTATAAGCTGGCAAGGCTTTACTTCACTTGGACTGTGGACTCCTGCAGGTAAAAGAGCAGGATTCTTATGTATAGAGCCCTGGTGCAGCAGTGACGATTACGATGATGACAACGGCATATTTGCAGATAAAAAAGGAATACAGATCGCAAAGCCCAAGGAAATCAAAAAGTACACTATGACTATTTCCGCAAAGTAAAAAACAAACCCCGTCAGAACTATGAAAAATAGTTTCGACGGGGTATTAACTCATTATGTAATAAATTTATTTCTTTTTGCGTAATTCAAAACGGGATTCTGTGCCTTTTAAAAGTCTCTTGAAGTTTTCCTTGTGGCGAATTGCCATAAACAAGACTATTGCTGTTACTATTAGAACTACTTTAATATCTGAACCGAATATCGCAAGCATAACAGGACAGCAAAGCATTGCCACTACTGTTGACAGCGACATATATTTTGTTGTCAGTAACAGCACGATCATAATAACAGTTGCAATAAGACCTACTCTCCAGTCGATCACCCACACTGATGAAAGGCTTACAAGAAAGCCTTTTCCGCCCTTAAAACCATACCATACGGGGAATGCGTGACCAAGCACAGCAAATACAGCGGTATATGCAGCACCAAACTGATACATACCCATATGATTTCCGAAAAGGATAGCGTAAATGACTACCACTACTGCCGCCTTTGATAAGTCGAGTGCCAGTACAAACCATGCCCATTTATTACCGAAGGTGCGTTTGAAGTTTGTAAAACCGGGATTTTTACTTCCGCAGGTGCGGATGTCCTTTTTATAGATAAGCTTTGAAAAAGTTATAGCCGGATTCCAGCCCGAAACAAGATATGCAGTAACAGCGGCTGCGATAAAAAGAAAGATTTCCATATTTATTTCCTCGTTTTATTTGCGATTATGAATTTCAGGAATGAGATCATTCTGCCTTGTGGGTTACCTTATTACCAAATCCCCATATTCCTATTGCGTCAGGACCGATCGATGCACCGATTATCGGACCTATTACGCCCACATAAACTTCCTTGCAGGGAATTTCTTCTTTTACCTTCGCAACAAACTGTGACATTTCTGTATCATCGCAGTCAGCGTGTGCTATGTATATAGTCTGTTCTTCAGAATCTACTATATTTTTCTTAAGCATTTCTATAAGCTCATTAAGAGAATTCTGTCTGCCTCTTACCTTTTTGATTGCTGTCTGTGTTCCTTCAGCGTCAGAAATAAGTATCGGCTTTACCCCCATAAGATTACCAAAGAAGGCTGAAGAAGCGGTTACTCTTCCTGCCTTTCTGAGATGCTCTAAGGTATGTACTGTAACGTACTGATTAACAGTTTTTCTGATGGATAAAATATGCTCGTGTATTTCTTCTGCACTACGGCCTTCCTTTGCAAGCTTTGCCGCTTCAACGGCAAGCATACCTTCTCCGAGACTTGCATTCTGTGAATCGACACAGTAAATTTTTGAGTCGGGATACTTTTCGGTAAATTCTTCAGATATAACACAGGCTGTATTTACTGATCCTGACTGACGGCTTGAGCATCCGATATAAACTATATCGTAACCTTCCTTGAGGTACTTATCAAAAGCATTCATAAACTCTTCAACAGGCACCTGAGAAGTAGTTATACGCTTTCCGCCGCGAATGGTGTCATAAAGCCTCTTTGCTTCTTCTCTGCTCCAGCTTAGTAATGCCGGTGCTTCTTCGCCGTCCTCTATGGTCACCATACGGACATAATCTATATCATATCTTTCCATGATTTCTGTATTGAGATCTGAGCAGGAATCTGTTATAATTTTCACCTTTTTCATTAAAAATTTCTCCTTTTAAGGTTATATTTATAAATCATTGTAAACCTATTTTCTAAACTGAAACGAAACTTGTCGAATTTTGTCGCAAAAGTTTATCCACAGTTTAGAAAATTACAGTAACATTAGCATGGAACTTTAGCAGAAAACATTTTCTTTCATAAGAACACAGCTCTGATATTACACAAGACTATTCATTAAAACGACATATCATATAATAAAACGGAGGTTGAGAATGTTTCACATACTTGTTGTAGACGATGACAAGCATACACGAATGCTTTTAAGTGCTGTACTGCAGAATGCAAATTACACTGTAACTACAGCAAACAACGGTGAAGAAGCATTACAGGTGCTTGATAAAACACATATTGATCTTGTTGTTCTTGATATAATGATGCCAAAAATGGACGGCTATGAATTTACAAAGATCATACGAAAAACCGATAATGCATTGCCTATACTTATGGTAACTGCAAAGCATCTCCCCTCTGATGAGAAAAAGGGATTTCTTGTCGGCACTGACGATTACATAACAAAACCGATAGATGTGGATAAGCTGTTACTTCGTATAAAGGCTCTTCTCCGCCGTGCAAGAATAGTAAGCGAACAGAGAATAACCATAGGAAACGTAACCCTTGACTACAACTCATTTACAGTATCACGCTCAGGCGAAAGCCAGACACTGCCTCAAAAGGAGTTCTTGCTTTTGTACAAGTTACTTTCCTATCCGGGGCAGATATTTACAAGAATACAGCTCATGGACGAAATATGGGGTACAGAAAGCGAAACAGGCTGGGAAACTGTCACAGTCCACGTCGGCAGACTCCGTAAACGTTTTGAGGGTTGGGAAGAATTTGAAATAGAGTCAGTGCGTGGACTCGGATACAGGGCGGTAAAGAGAATATGAAAAACAAAGGCAATCATACATTTGCCCTTACGCTACTGGTATCAATTTTGGTCTTTATAATAATTGCCGTTGCATTAAGCCTTGCTGTTGCTATACTATATATTCTACTCGCCATAAATGCAATAGATTCCATTGACAGCAGATTTGAATTGCACGACATTGTTATTCTGATGTCTGTTATAAGTATGGTTATAGGCTTTATTCTGACGATAATTACAAGTAAATTCTCTTTAAAGCCTTTCAACCGAATCATTAACCAGCTTGACAGACTTGCAAAGGGAGATTTCAAGGCAAGGATAGAATTCAGCAAACCAATCGGATACCACCCTACCTTCAAAAATATCGAGGATAACTTTAACCGAGCGGCAAAAGAGCTTGAACAGACTGAAATGCTCCGAAAGGATTTTATCAACAACTTTTCTCACGAAT
This sequence comes from Oscillospiraceae bacterium, assembly GCA_015067025.1. Lineage (GTDB taxonomy): Bacteria > Bacillota > Clostridia > Oscillospirales > Ruminococcaceae > Ruminiclostridium_E. The sequence goes on along the minus strand of SVNC01000005.1, from coordinate 25,683 downwards.
TTAAGACACCGATAGTTTCTATAGCGGGATTTGCAAAGCTTGTACGACATGGAAACCTTACTGAAGAGCAGAAAAACGAATACCTTGAAGTCATTGAAGAAGAGTCTATGAGGCTATCGTATATGGCTACAAACGTTCTTTGTCTTACAAAAGTAGAAAATCAGAATATTCTGACAGAGGTGACAAGCTTTAACCTTTCTGAGCAGATAAGAAGCTGCGTTCTTCTTCTTATCGACAAATGGACAAGTAAACTCGTAGAAATGGAACTGAATTTCAGAGAACACAGCATCTGTGCCAATGAAGAGCTTTTAAAACAGATATGGATAAATCTTATCGACAATGCAATTAAATTTTCCGATCAGAAAGATAAAATAACGATCAATATAAAAGAAGACAACAGAAAAATTCACGTCTGTGTATCCAACAGAGGTGAAATACCTAAAGAAGCTATGCCAAGAATTTTCAATAAATTCTATCAGGCGGACGAATCCCACACCGTTGAAGGTAATGGCATCGGTCTTGCCATAGTTAAGAAGGTTGTCGAACTACATAACGGAGAAATTAAAGCGGAAAGTGCCGACGATATAGTATCTTTCACTGTAACGTTACCTAAATTTCAATAACAAAAAAGCACAGGATAATCATAAATCCTGTGCTTTATTTTTTAGAATTCTATTAGACGTGTTATTCGTCATAGCCACATAATATACGCCGTTTTATCGTTACTGTTATAACCTGCATTTTTATAAAAACGATGTGTGCTTTCTTCCTTTGAGCCTGTAAGGAGCATTATCTTATAGCAGTTTTCTTTTACTGCAAGTTCCTTTGCATAGTCAAGGCATTTTGTGGCGTAGCCTTTACCCCTGTATAAAGGATCGGTAACTACGTTTTCAATTAATGCGTAGGGTTGTCTGTTATGGGTCAGATTGGGAACTATAACACATACGCAGGATGATACTATTTTTTCGTCCTCTTCTGCTACTATAATATGATGATCTTTATCATCAAGTACTGTCTGCCATACAGAAAGCAGTTTTTCATCACGTAAAGGAAATGGATTGCCATGCAGATGAGTGTATAGTTCCATCAGCCCTTCAAGGTCGTTTTGTGTAATTTCTCTTATCATAATCAATCGTTATCCGTATGAACGTACTCTCTTACGAACACATCGTTTTCAAAATAAAAAATGCTCTGCCCTTTATTTTCGTATGAACTCATAGAAGCCGCTTCGAGATTACGGTATTTTCTTCTTACAAACCCCTTGTGAATACTCATAACGATAAGTGCACCTATAACAGGACCGATAAACCATTTACCGATATCAATGATCATACCGATAGCGTCGGCTGTATTATGCATACCCTGGGTAAACCCGTCTTCACCATAGGCGTCTATCATCTTCTGAACGTAATCAAGGAATACCGTTGTGCCTTTGCTATAGCCTCCGCTGAATATTTTCAGTGTGGTAAGCAATTCTCCAAGTTCTGAAAGTCCTGATTTTTCTCCTAACCTCTGAGCATATTTGCCAAAGGCTGTAACCACTATTTTATCTGTTTTTACATCATGTATAAGAACAAAGCCCGTATCAAATCTGAAATAATCATTGTGATAGTAGTCAGCTTCTTTTTCAAAAGAACCCTTGGTCAACCTGTCAACAACAACTATGGCTGTATCAACGCCTGTTTTTTCAAAGAAGGCTTTCATATCCGCGTTCATCTCTGTAGCCTCTTTTAAAGAAACCTCGTCCGTTTTATCTATGACTCTCTCCGAGAGAAAGCTTGCATAGGCTGTAACAGAAAGTATCAACGTCATAACAAGAGCTGTAATAACAGGAATAATTTTTTTCATACCTACACCTCCTGTCAGGATAAGAAGGCTATGATCATCATTCCGATGCCAAAGCCGAACACCGCACCAAACATACTGTAAAGAAGTGAGCGGAGATTAAGCTTCTTATTATCTATCGGAATAGAGCCTGAAACCTTGCCTGTCTGTCCGTTTACGCCGTACTGATACACCTTGCCTTTATATTTATAGGCTAAAAACCATACGGGTAAAAGTGCGTATTTATAATTTGCACTCTGCCTTTCTACTATTGCCTGATCGACCTTGGCGTAGTTATACGTTTTTTTGAGATGCTCCTCCATAAACTTTGCACAATGCTGTTTTGCTCTTTCTTCCTGCGGCCATAATGCCGCCTGTGCATTAACGTCATATTTTTCCGCCATAAAGCCTGTAAGATATGACATTGTGAAATTCTGAAGATCATCGTAATTATAAGGCTGAAGTGCATTAAGCAGTTCATCATCAATAAGCTTTGCTCCATCGGCAGGCACGTTATCATAGTATATAACCGCACCTCTGTCAGCTTGGTATTCCTTGACTCTTGTACGGCCGCGACCCAAATCCTCGTGTGTTCTGCAGGAGGCGATAGTTCTTGCATCAAAGGAGTAATCACCAAGCCAGAAGGGTACGTAAACACCCGTTATCTTTTCTAACACCTTACCGTCCTTAAAGTCATCAGGAAGATATATCTTATCCTTGCAAAAATCAAGAAATATCTGTTCCGCCTGCTCTTTTGATATTGAGAAAGGTATGATGTAATCTGGCTTATATTCACCTGATAATCTGCCGACTAATGTCACAGGGCTATGACAATAATAGCAATTTATCGTCACCGCGTTTTTTTCGGCAATGATCTCGCTACCACAGCCGGGGCAAGTGTAAAGAGCAGAGTTTTCTTCAAACTCGGTCTGTCTTTCCTGCTTTTCAGCATCGGTAAGGTCTATACTTTCATTTTTCTTGTGCGACGCTACAACCTTCTGAAGCGTGTGTGAGCTATTACAATATTCGCAATAGAACAAGCCTGTTTCTGCATTAAAAGCTATATTTCCGCCACAACTCGGGCATTTATACTGTACTGCCTGCATTTTTATTTCCTTTCGGGTTTATTTCTTGAGCTTAAGATCTCTTAAAAGGATATAGTTTTTATCTATATCAGAATAATACTTTTCTGTGCTGCCCTTTAATATTTCCGTTATATGCTTTGCACAGCAGGAATAGAATTCCTTTTCGTAATGCACGATGTGTGCTCCGCCTAATGAGAAGCTGTCGTCTGCATAGAAATGCTTTGCCACATCTATAACGTAACAATCCGTTAGCTCATAGAATATCTTTTCATATCTCTCGACAAACTCTTTCTTCTCAGCAAAGGTACCGTCGTCGCGAAGGTCTGCCATTTCATTATCAAGAGTTATATATTTATCCTTAAGACTGAGCTTTATAAGAATTATATTACTGCCGTATCTTTTCTTTACAAACTGTGCAAACTGCTTTATGGCATTGTCACAGAAGGATGTATCCTTTTCCTTAAACAGATAGGTCTTTTTGCAGTCCTTTGAAATTTCTTTAAAGAAGGCAGTTCTCATTACAAAATCATCCACTTCAAAAAGCCCGTCTTTAAAAAGCATCATATTACAGATAAGATCGTAAAAATCAACTATCAGCCATTTTGACTTACTGCCGGTAAGGGTTCTTGTTCCCTCGTGGGCAAAGGCCTCTTTTATAGTCCTTCTTCTCCAGGCATTTCCGCTAAAGCACATTGACGATTCTGGTACAATGTGCGGAATTTCCTTTTCGAATGCAAGAAGCGGAGGCTGCTTAAAAATATACTTATTTACAGAAATCAGCTCCGGATTATAATTGACCGCTTCTCTTGAAACACAGCTACCCCAGATATCAACACTTATTTCTGTAAGATTATTTTTATATTCATTAAGCTTTTCTTCATCGTCCTTTAACATAAACAAAAGCTCGCAGTTATGCTTTTCGGTACGGATGCCTGTCTTTTCGGTAAGGAGCTTTGACATCAGCTTTACTGCATTAAGCTCATTTTTAAATATAACGCTGTAGCTATCATAAGGCTGTGATATATCTCCCTTTAAAAGAAGGTCGATTGCCTTTGCTGTTTTTATAAGATCCTCTGCTCCGATATCATCTGCAAATAACTGATTTACTTCAGATAAAGTGACAAAGGGGTTATTTTTAAGCGTTAAAAGCCTTTCCTTATTCTTAGCGATAAAGAGCTTTGAGCTGTATTTCATAATAACATCAGCCGTATCCGTATCGGATAAGAGCCAGTTATAATACGCTCTTGCAGTCATATTATCATAGTACTTTATAACACGGTCGATAAATATTCCGTCATCCTTCTGTGAGTGATAGAAAGCACTATCTCCGTTAAACACCCTGCTAATCATCTTATTAACGTGAGTGTAGAAAGCAGGCTCATAAGAGGATGGAGAGTCATCGTTGCCTGATGCAAAGTAATGGGAAGAAACGTCAATTACCGTGGGATTTATAAGAGAAACGAAATACTGTTCCATCTCGCTTATACGCTTATTAAGGTTATCACGCTTAACGCCGTTTCTCAGCTGGTCGTATTTTGCTCTTTTATCAGAAAAGCTCAGTCTTACAAGAATTATCTTTTCCTTATCAAAATACTTTCCTATAATACCTGCATAGGTCTTAAGACTTTCCTTCCATAACTGCTCATCAAAGGGAGCTTTAAGAAGAGTAAATTCCTTTTTATGCTTTTTATAGAAATTAGACGTTTCAAAGCCCGCTGATGCGGTATAATAGCTGTCACCCAGCTTATAAAGCGATATTGCTACTGCCGTATAGAAATCTATGGCGATGTATTCACATTTGGAGTTTTTGATATACTCTTCAAGATTTTTCTTTATATCAAGTCTTACTCTCGTTATCTTTTCATCTGTCATCTGCTCGTTATAGGTCTTTGAGCAAAGTGAAAGAGGTGATAATATAAGAGCGTCGCTGTCTGCTACGGCATCTGACTGAGTCTCAAATATTTTTCTCAGTACGACGGAGCCTTGTAAAAGCACCTTATGTTTACCCGATACGTTAATTTTATTACCAAGTATTGATGCCGTTCTGTCGTAGGCTTCCTTTTCTCTTTCTGTAACGGGAGTTTCAATAGCAGAAATAACTACAGTGCCCTTTTCGTCTGTTGCAAGGGTGGGAATATAGGAATATTCGGCTTTTATACCGTTGCTTTCTCTTGAAAGAGTAAGCTTTATCATTGCACTTTCTCTGTTTTCCTTAAGCTCTGACATAGAGGTAAGGAAGTTGCCGAGAGAATAAGCACAAGGTACTTTTCTGCCGTCATCGGTTTCTATAACATCAAAGCTCTGTAGAACATGGGGATGTGAGCCTATTATAAAATCTGCTCCGATATTTGCCATTTCGGTTACCGTTCTTATCTGCACACCTCTTACCTGTACAGAATTCATTTTCCCGAAATGCTGATATGCAATGATATATTCCGCTCCCTCTGACTTTGCAAGAGCTACCATATTCTCAAAATATGCTGAGTTGTATTTTGCTATGCAGTTTTCGTCACCCTTGTCGCAGTCTGCCTCAAGTCCGTTGCTTATCATATTGCAGGCAATAAAGGCTACCTTTATGCCTTTTATTACAGTTACTACAGGATTGTCCCCCATAGCACCAAAGTTTAAAAGTCCATTTTTTCTGACAAGCTCTACAGTTTTGCTCAGTCCTTCATAGCCCGTATCACAGTTATGGTTATTAGCGGTAACCAGTCCGTCAAATCCTGCATTTTTCAAAGCGGAAACAAAGCTTGCAGGAGAATTACAGTTGGGGCTACCTTTGTCGGTACGTATCTTTTCACATTCGTATGGATTTGAATCAGAGCAAGTAGTTTCAAGTACACCTACAGAAAAATCCGCAGAAGAAAGATGGGGTCTTATTTTATCAAACGTGTCACTGAAATCATAGCTTTTAGCTGACGCCATACGCTGATGATTAAGAGCACACATAAGATCTCCGCATAACATAATAACTGCTTTTTCGTTATGCTTTCTGTAAAGGTCACGGTCTACAGTAACGCTTACCTTTGCAGTATTCTGGCTGTCCATTTTAACTACAATATCAGCTACACCCTTGCGGACAGCGGTAATCGTTCCCTTTTCATCGACCCTTGCAACACTTTCATCTGTACTGTAAAAGGTAACGTCGGGAATGGTATTGCGGTATTCCCATTTTATTTTTTGGCTTTCTCCGGCTTTAAGGATAATTGCCTTAGGCACTTTGAGCGTTCTGCTGATAGGAGAAAAAGATGCAGCTTCGGATAGTTCGCCCTTTACCTCATTACCGTTTTCATATTTAAAGGCGCACACTCTGACCTTATACTTTTCGCCGTTTGTAAAGCCGAGTATCATCTTCTGTGTACCCTGCGAGTATCTTGTTTTAAAGCACTTTGCCTTATCTTTGTTATGATAGAAGTGAAGTATATATCCATCTGCACCCGGCACTTCATCCCAGCTTGAAAGAGCTGAAGTATCAAGTGCTTTTACAGTAAGATTTTTCGGAGCGTTCAGCATACTTTTATCCTTTCCGCCATTATGGCTGTGGAATAGACACATATACTTAAATTATACCACCGTTTGCTATTTATGTCAAGAAAAGACTGCCCACGTTAAATGAGCAGTCGTACTTGTTATTTTAAATAAATTTTACCTCTCCCGTACTTCCGTTTATCGTTGCTTCCGCTCCTACATATGCAAAGCTTCTGTCCGCATCTATGCCGCTTATAAGCGGAACGCCAAGTGTTCTTGCAAGTATTGCAGTATGACTGTTTTTGTCAGCGTTACTGAGTACAAAGCCCGATACACCTGAAAACATCATATTTGCCGCTTCGCTGGGAGTGAGAAAACTTGATAGCATTATAGACTCAGGCGATATATCGTCAAACCTCTCTTCACATCCTACCATAATGCTGAGTACCCTTATAGCTATATCAATTACATCCATACATCTGGCGCTCATATACTCATCATCCATAGCTGCAAACATATTATAAAATTCCTGAGCGGTCTTGTGTATTGCCGTTTCTGCCGACATTCCATAGGAATGAATAAATTCCGATACCCTGTCGCCGAACTCCACGTCGCTGAGCATTACGAGATGTGCTTCAAAAAGTGCCGCCATACCTGCACCTGCACGACGCTTCGTTACGTCACTCAGTCTGCCGAGTTGTTCGCAGGCTGTAGTTACAGCGTTTATCCATTTATCTATTTCTCTGTTAGGATCATCCGAGGTTTCGGGCATATTGTCAAAGGTGTATCTTGTGAAATAACAAAGTCTGCCCGTAGCGACACCGCCGGAAATTCCGATACCCTTAAGTGCAACCTTCCGTCTTTCTTTTGTTATCAGCATAAGATCACCGCCTGTTCTTTTAACCGTCCTTCCGTATTGCAAAACAAAATAGATAATATTTTCCTATTTTTCATCCTAATTATACCATACGCAATTCTAAAAGTCCAGTATATTTTGTTTAAAATAAACAATTTTGTTTATTTTATAATAAAATATTTATGTAATTTATGCAATTACACTAATTTTTTACCGGTTACTATAAAATAACAAGAAAGTATTCACAGATTTTTACAAGATTTTTTACAAAATAAAGGCTTTTAAATGATATAATTTAGTGAATTTTTGAGTGGTTGTTCTGCTTTACATTCGGTTAAAAATGTAGTATTATAATAGAGTATGTATTGAATGAAAGAAAGAAAGAAAGAAAGGATAGAAAGAATGAAAGAAATCTTAGCACAGGTAGGAAAATATACAAAAGAATCCCTGCTTGCTCCCTTCTTCACCATTCTTGAAGTTATTATGGAGGTTATACTCCCCTTTGTAATGGCTTTGCTCATTGATGACGGTGTAGATAAAGGAGATATAGGAAAAGCACTTATCTACGGTGGGATAATGCTCGTTGTAGCGGCAATCAGTCTTGTTTCGGGTATGCTTTCAGGTAAGTATGCCGCAAGAGCCTCCACAGGTCTCGCAAGTAATTTGAGAGAAAGTATGTTTAAAAACATACAGCGTTTTTCCTTTTCAAACATTGATAAATTCAGTACGGCAGGCTTAGTCACGAGAATGACTACAGACATAACCAACGTACAGAACGCCTATCAGATGATAGTAAGAATTGCGGTGCGTGCTCCGATAATGCTCACCTGCAGTATTATTATGTGCTTTATGATAAGCCCTGATATGAGCGTTATCTTCCTTATAGCGATGCTGTTTCTCATCATAGCACTTGGAATAATCATGATATCCGTTATGAAGGTGTTTAACGTTGCCTTTAAGAAATATGACGCACTTAATGCAAGCGTTCAGGAAAACATATCAGGCATCAGAGTTGTAAAATCCTTTGTACGTGAAGATTACGAAAAAGAGAAATTCACAAAGGCGTCAGGCGATATCTATAAGATATTCAAGAAGGCTGAAAGCATACTCGTTTTTAACTCTCCCGTTATGAATCTTGCTATCTACAGTTGTATGCTGACTGTATGCTGGCTTGGTGCTTCTCTCGTTGTAAACGGCTCTATGGAATTAGGACAGCTAAGCTCAATGTTCTCCTACATAATGAGTTCATTAATGTCTCTTATGATGCTTTCATTTATCTTTGTAATGCTTACTATGAGTGTTGCAAGTATAAAGAGAATATCCGAAGTATTAAGAGAGGAACCTGATATAAAGAACCCTCTAAAACCTGAAACTATAATGAGAGATGGATCAATCGAATTTAAAAACGTACATTTCTCCTATCATAAAACCAGTGAAAAGGAAGTTTTATCAGATATAAATCTTAAAATAAAATCAGGTGAAACTATCGGTATCATTGGTGGTACAGGCTGCGGTAAAACAAGCCTTATAAACCTTATCAGCAGACTTTACGACGTAACAGAAGGTACCGTGTACGTAGGCGGTAAGGACGTAAGAGAATACGATCTTGAATTCTTGAGAAACCAGGTATCAGTTGTATTACAAAAAAACGTACTGTTTTCAGGCACTATACTTGATAACCTTCGCTGGGGTTATGAAAATGCCACCGAAGAAGAATGCATTGCCGCTTGTAAGGCCGCTTGTGCTGACGAGTTTATAGAAGCTATGCCCCTTAAATACAACACCTTTATCGAGCGTGGCGGTGCAAACGTATCCGGCGGCCAGAAGCAGAGACTCTGTATTGCAAGAGCATTGCTCAAGAACCCCAAAATACTGATACTTGACGACTCTACAAGTGCCGTTGATACTGCCACTGACGCCAAAATAAAACAGGCTATGAGAGAAATAATCCCAGGTACTACAAAGATAATCATTGCTCAGCGAATTTCAAGCGTTCAGGATGCGGACAGAATAATAGTGCTTGACGATGGTGAAGTAAACGGCTTTGATACCCACGAAAATCTCCTTAAGAATAACGAGATTTACAGCGATATCTATGAATCTCAAGTAAAGGGCGGCGGCGACTTCGACCGTCCCCAGAATTAAGGAGGTGGACGTATGAAAAAGAATAACAGAAATAATGCTCCTGCTCCTGAATTTCCTAAGGTAAAGATAAGCGACCTCGGACGAATAATGAAGTACACCGTAAGCCACTACAAGGTGAGCTGTATCGTAGTGCTTATATGCATCGTAGTACAGGCTCTTTGTACCATGTACGGTATGATATTTATACAGTCCCTTGTAGATGATTATATAAAGCCGCTTATCGGAAGCACCGATCCCGATTTTTCAGGACTTTTAAATGCAATTATAAAGCTTGCAATAATCTACGTTATCGGACTTATTGCAAACTACACCCACGGAAGAATAATGGTAAACGTTACTCAGGGTACTCTGCGTTGCTTCCGCGACGACTTGTTCAAGAATATGCAGAACCTGCCGATAAAGTATTTTGACACTCATCAGCACGGCGATATAATGTCTGTATTTACAAACGATATTGATACCTTCAGACAGTTCATTTCACAGAGCTGTCCGCAGATCATAAGCTCTACCATTACAATTGTTTTTGCTTTTGTAAGTATGGTAAGTATGAATATTCCGATGACCATAATGTCAGTTTCAATGGCTGTAGTAATGCTCTTCATTTCAAAGACGATCGGCGGTAAAAGTGGAAAGTATTTCGGCAGACAGCAGGCTGACTTAGGTGCTACAAACGGCTTTATCGAAGAGATGCTTGACGGTCAGAAGGTTGTAAAGGTATTCTGTCACGAGGATAAGGCTTGTGAGGATTTTGCAAAGATAAACGAAAGACTCCGTGACAGTGCAGATAAGGCAAATACCTATGCTAACATAATGATGCCGATAAACGCAAATATCGGTAATATAAGCTACGTTTTAGTATCTGTACTTGGAGCTATTCTTGCTATAAACGGCTTTGGCGGTCTTACTCTCGGTATAATCATTGCCTTTGTGGGACTCAACAAAAACTTCAATATGCCGATAGCACAGCTCAGCCAGCAGATAGGCTTTATCGTAATGGCTTCAGCCGGTGCAGGCAGATTATTTGATCTTATGGACAGCAAGCCCGAAGAAGACGAGGGCTACGTCGAAATCGTAAATGCAATAATCCATCCCGATGGAACGATTGAGGAAAGCGAAAAGCGTACAGGTCACTGGGCGTGGAAGCATCCTCATAAGGCTGAGGGTACTGTCACCTATACCAAAATGGAGGGTGAAGTTGTATTCGATGGCGTAGATTTCGGCTACAACGATGAAAAGATGGTACTGCACGATATCGTGCTTTATGCAAAGCCGGGTCAAAAGATAGCCTTTGTAGGCTCTACCGGTGCAGGTAAAACTACCATCACAAATCTTATCAACCGTTTTTATGATATTCAGGATGGCAAGATAAGATATGATAACATCAACATAACAAAGATAAAGAAATCAGAACTCAGAAAATCCCTCGGTATCGTACTTCAGGAAACTCAGCTCTTTACAGGTACGGTTCTTGATAATATCCGCTACGGAAAGCTTGACGCTACCGATGAAGAATGTATTGCAGCAGCAAAGCTTGCCAACGCAGACAGCTTTATAAGACGTCTCCCTGAAGGCTATAACACAATGCTTACGGGTAGCGGAAGCAATTTAAGTCAGGGACAAAGACAGCTTTTATCAATTGCAAGAGCGGCTGTTGCCGATCCTCCTGTTCTCATCTTAGACGAAGCGACTTCTTCTATTGATACAAGAACTGAAAAGCTTGTACAAGCAGGTATGGATGCACTTATGAAGGGCAGAACTACTTTTGTAATTGCTCACAGACTGTCAACCATCCGCAATTCTGATTGCATTATGGTACTCGAAAAGGGTCGTATAATTGAAAGAGGCTCACATGATGAGCTTATTGATGCAAAGGGCAAATATTATCAGCTTTATACGGGTAATTTTGCGAATGCGTAAGTGAATATAAAATAAAGCTGTAGCAGATTATTGCTACAGCTTTTTCTTATATCTTCTCAATTTTATATCCTAAAGCAAGGATCGTTTTTATTGACTGCATTGCAGTTATTCTGTCAAAATTCTTTTCCCTTTCAGGTAGTTCGTCATAAGGCACAAGGCAGGGTGTGGTCTTTTTTTCGTCATCTCTTTTTTCACCGTAGATCCAACCGTCAGCTATTCTTTCTACCGCCCAGTTTTCGTGAACGTTCTCTGCAATTTTTTCAGTAAGCTCAGTTATCTCCTTTGGTAATTCAATACCGCTTGTATCAATAGGCTTTGGTGTATACATAATCGTTCCTTTCTTATTTAAGAAGAGCGTCACAGAAATCAGCTATTTTTCTCTCGTTTTCTTCATTTGGTCTGTCCTTAGGGTCGGTAACGTGAAGTGTTGCCTCTATGTCGTCAACCTCTATCAGTTTCTTTAATTTTTCTATCGCCTTAGCCGATCCGCCACCGCTTGAAGAAGTAAATACGGCTATCTTTTTATTCTTTAAAAGCTCTTTGTTATCGGTAAGGAAAGTCTTTAAAGGCGGTGCAAAGGTTCCTGCCCAGATGGGAGTGCCAAATATTATTATGTCATATTTCTCTGAATCAAAAATATAAGGAAAAAGTGCAGGCGTATCACCCATTACAGCACTTTTGCCTCCCCAGAAGAACTTTTTAAAGCCCTTGTCGGGATATGCATTTTCAGGCTCTATGCGGATAATATCCGCATTAAGTGCAGATGCAATCTTTTGTGCAACGTAATCAGTATTGCCGAGCATTGAATAATATACAATAGCGGTTTTCATACGAATTTTATCCCCTTTAAAGCTAATATAATTATTGTCTGTGTTTATTATACCACTCTTTTTATATTATTGTCAAATTTACAAAAGTAATTGACAAGATAACCCACCTATGCTATAATAAAACAAATGTTACGCAACACTTGTTGCAGAACGGAGAGTATAATGCCACCAAAAGCAAAATTTACAAGAGAAGAAATTATAGAAACAGCACTTAACATTGCGGCCGAAAAGGGTTTAAAATCGCTTACCGCAAGGGAGCTTGGCAGTGCTTTGGGTACGTCGTCAAGACCGATATTTACAGCCTTTCAGAACATGGTTGAGGTACTGAGCGAAGTAAGAAAAGCGGCACTTGGTAGATTTGAAGTATACGCAAGAAGAGCTATGGAATTCTCCCCTGTGTACAAGGAGCTTGGCGTTCAGATGATTTTATTTGCAATAGAACATCCGAAGCTGTACCGTCTTTTATTTATGACAGAAAAGCCTGAAGCACAGAATTTTGACGACGTTTTTGCAAATCTCGGTGACATGGCAACGCTCAGTGTTGAGGTTATACAGCGTGATTACGAACTCAGCTATGAAAACGCAAAGCTTCTGTTCAAGCACAACTGGATTCACACCTATGCCATAGGGGCACTTATAGCAACGGGTGTGTGCAAATTCTCAGAAAAGGAAATTCAGGATATGTTAAGCCGTGAGTTTGTGGCAATGCTTATGCTGATAAAGTCGGGTAAGGCGGAGAGCTGTACTACGGTACCGGAGAAGAACAAATAAAAAGGGGAATAAAAATGTATACGGGGCTTATTATTAAAGAAAGTATCGCTGACGATACCCTGCTTGATTATATCAGAATAATCGGCGTTGAAATATGGAAAACTGACAACACGCCGAGATACTGGACTGCAGTTTCCTTTACAAGCGAGTGCGGGGATTTTCCAGAAAAGCTTTCAAAGGCTATCAAAGCTTCCTGCGAGGGAGAGGTTGTGTGGTACGTTGATTTTCAGGATGAAAAGCACAAATATATTGTGCTGAAGGATACCGTTCTGAAGTATCGTCACGGGGATAAAGAAGGAAAACACGCTGTTTGTCAAAAATGCATTGAGGCGGGTATAAAAAAGGAACAGCTTGATTGGTCGGAATAATTTCGGATAAGGCGGAGAGCGGTATATGATACCGGAGAAGAAAAATTTAAAACGAGGTACATACAATGAACGAACAGATAAAAGCATATATAGAAAAATATCCCGATGAAACTATCGCAATGTTCACAGACCTTCGCAAGCTGATATATGACAGCGTATCCGTTGCTATTGAAGAAGCTCTGTGGGCGAAGCTACCAAGCTTTAATAACGGAGAAAAATTCGTAAGGCTCATTCCCTTCAAGGATCATATAAATATCGAGGCTGCTGCGATAATAAATCACAAGGAAAAGCTTTCCGGATATAAAATAACGCCTAAAGGGATGCTTCAGATTTATGTGGAGCAAGTTATTCCGAATGATATTTTAAAGCAAATATTTGTTGAAACTCTGGAAGGATAGAAGGAGAAAAAAACTATGAAAACATTATGCGGTGCAGACTGTACTAACTGCGGTTACGGAAAAGAAAACGGCTGTAATGGCTGTGTAGCAACAAACGGTTGTCCGTTTGGAAAGAAATGCTTTATTTACGATTACATAAAAACAGGCGGAATTAACGCTTACGAGCAGTTCAAGCAGACGCTCATTAATGAGTTCAACGGACTTTCGATATCTGGTATGCCGAAAATCACGGAACTTTATGCAATGAGCGGAGCTTCTGTAAACCTTGCGTATCCTATGCCAAACGGCGAATACACAAAGCTGCTTGACGATAAAAATATGTATTTATGCAATCAGATCGAATGCGAATTTGATGACGGCACAAGCGGCAGGTGCTTCGGACTTGTTGCAGGTATGGATTTTCTGCTTGTGGCTGAATATGGCGAAAATGGTTCAGATGCAGAATTGGTTACGTATAAAAGAAGATAAGGAACACGATATGATATGCGAACTTGAAAATAAAAAGTGACAGAGCGGAAAGCTGTACAACGATACCTACGAAGCAGGAGGGACAATTATGAGCAAAATTATCAGACACGATATAAATGAGGAATGGGCACATTCGGGAATTGTTGAAGCGGGAGATTTCTGTTTTCTGAATTACTGTGCCCGTAATGTTGACGGCACTATTGAAGAACAGATTAACAGTGCTTTTGATGAAATGGAGGAGCGCCTTAAAATGGCAGGTCTGACTCTTGAGAATGTTGTTCAGATGAATTGCCTTTTTAAAAATATCTGGGATATTCCTGTAATGGAAAAGGTTGTGAAGGAGCGTTTCAAGGGAAAATATCCTGCCCGAAAGTCAATCCAGACAGAATTTGCAAATTCAGAAGGATTGCTGTTTCAGGTCGATGGCATTGCGTACAGAGGAGATTGAAAATGATATTTGAACTTGAAAATAAAATGTGGCAAGCGGCAAAGGACGGCGACAAAACCGCTTTTGCTGGGCTTGTTTCAGCGGATGCGGTAATGGTCTGCGGTGGTTACCGCTGTAGCGGAGCGGAATATGGAAGCTTTATCGGGGATTTCGGAATAGCTTCTTATGAAATAAAGGATTTTGAAACAGTCCTTGAAACCGAAAACGTGATACAGGTGCATTATATTGTCAGAACTATTGCCGCTACACCTGAATATTCCGATATGGCGGGACTTTTTCACGTAACCTCTACCTGGGAAAATCGGGATAATAAGTGGACGCTTATATTCAATATGGATTCAAGACTACCGGAGATGTAAAATGGAACAGATATTAAAAAGCTTTCTTGACGATAAAGGCAAGCTTACAGCCTATCCGTCAAAAAGAAAAATGAAATTATACGCTCTTATCTACCTGTCAAGAAAATTTGAGGCGGGAAAAAGCTATACGGAAAAAGAGGTCAACGCCCTGCTCGGTCACTGGCATACCTTTAACGACCCTGCAACGCTTCGCCGTGAGCTTTATACTCATAAATTTATTGACCGTGACGCTTACGGCAAAGAATATCATCTTGAGGAAAAGCAACCGACCATAGAAGAGTTAGAAAGGAAATACGGTTGATGGAAATACTTGAGCTTAATACTATCGGCGAACAGAAGCTATGGGCGGATAGAATCCGCCTTTGCGACTGGGGAGCGGCAAAGCTCCTTGCTGATTTAGTGGAACAGGAAAAAATTCACGAATTGCTCGGCGATGGAAGTCTTTTCATTATAGCTGACGGTGATAACCTTGTTTCCTTCTGTACGCTGACACAAAAGGATTGTATAAGCGATGATACACTTTTTCCGTGGATAGGCTTTGTATTTACCGCACCGGAGTATCGAGGCAACCGATACAGTGGAAGACTTATAGACTACGCTTGCGATAAAGCCAAAGAGCAAGGATATAAAAACGTATATATTGCTACCGACCATATCGGGTTATACGAAAAATACGGCTTTACATACATTGAAAGCCGCACTGATATTTATAGCGAAGAAAGCAGGATTTATTTAAAGAATTTAAAGGTGTGATTTTTTGAACAGATTATATATAATAGAGGGACTTCCCTGCTCGGGGAAAAGTACCACGTCTGCTTTTGTTGCAGATATACTTAAAGAAAATAATAAAGTGTGCTATGTAGATGAAGGTAGCGGAAATCATCCTGCGGATTATGAATTTCATGCATTTCTGACAGATGATGATCTATCGGAATTTTCTGATAGCGTGCAGGCTGAAATCCTCTCCGTTTCAGAAAAAACAAAGCGAGGCTATATTGCACCTTTATCAGAATTTCAAGGAGAATTATTTGATAAACTGCTGAAATTCAAGATTTACGACTTTCTGCCCTTTGAAACAGAGAAACCTGTAATGCTTGACAAATGGCATGAATTTGTCGAAAACTGCAATAAAGACACCGTTTATGTATTCAACTGCGTACTGCTTCAGAATCCTATGTGTGAAACTATGATGAGGTTTGGCTTTTCGTCGGATAAATCCTACGGATTTATTTCTCAGATTGCTGAAATAATAAAGCCTTTAAATCCCGTTGTTATCTATCTTAAAAATGATGATATAAGACAGTCGGTAGAAAAAGCATCAAAAGAGCGCGAGGGATGGCTTGACGCTGTCATTGGCTATCACGTAAACGGTGAATACGGCAAAAGTATAAATGCAAAGGGTTTTGATGGTTATATAAAATGTCTTCTTGAAAGGCAGAAAAGAGAGCTTATGATTTTATCAGAGCTTGATATAAAAAGTGTTGTTATTGACAATCCACAGAGAGATTTTGAAAAAGCGTATGAAAGGATAAGGGAAATTTTATGACTATTAGAAAAATGAAAAAGACCGATATCCTCTGCTGTGCAGAAATTCTCTGTGCAGTATATAATAACGAGATGTGGCAATGCAGATGGACTATAGAAACCGGAACGGCTTATCTTGAAGATTATTTTGAAGCAAAGAAATTCGTTGGCTTTGTTATCGTTGAAGAAGAAAAGATTATCGGAGCTTTATTTGCTCACGAAAAGATATGGTGGAATAATAGCGAACTTTATATTGATGAGATGTTTATTTCACCCGACGTGCAGAGAAAGGGCTACGGCAGTATGCTGATAGACGAAACGGAAAAATACGTAAAGGAGCATAGTCTTGCAGGACTTACGCTCTGCACCAATAAGTATGCACCCGCACCGCATTTTTACCGCAAGAACGGATTTATGGATAATGAATATATAGGGTTTATGTATAAGGAGAACATATGAACAAGGAATGGTCTGAGATTAATAAAACAATACAGCTTCAGCTAAAGAAAAAGGAAAGCTTTGACGAGGGTATTGCAACGCTTTTACTTCTTCGCAAAAATCTTATGAAGCAAATTCTGGAATTTCGCAAGGAATTATCGGAAAAGGATTTCTCTGCTATTCCTTTTAAAAATGCCAATGGTTATCACAGCAAATCTATTGCCTATTCTTTATGGCATATCTTTCGTATTGAAGATATCGTAGTAAATACTCTTATTGCAGGAAAGAAGCAGGTCTTCTTTGAAAAGGATTATAAGAATCTGATACGTTCTCCAATCATTACAACGGGAAACGAGCTTAAAGGCGATGAGATCGCCGAATTTTTCGGAAAGCTTAATATTGACGAGCTTTATAACTATATCCGTGACGTTGATACAGTGACAAGGGATATTTTAAAATCTATGTCCTATGAGGATATAAAAGTAAAAATATCGGATGACAAGAAGAAAGAACTTACATCACTTGACGTTGTAAGCAAATCAGAAGACGCATACTGGCTTATCGATTACTGGTGCGGTAAGGATGTCAAAGGTCTTATCCAGATGCCGTTATCAAGGCACTGGATAATGCATATTGAGGCTTGTATGAGAATAAGGGATAAAATTATTTCTATTAAAGGAAAGGAAAAGATATAATATGAAATTAGACGGTTTTGGATTATTTGTAGAGGATATGGGAAAGATGATACGCTTTTATCGTGATGTTCTCGGCTTTGAAATAAAGGAGGATGAAAACACCTCAAACGTATATCTTATAAAGGATGACACCTTATTTTTACTTTACGGCAGAAATGATTTTGAAAAGATGACCAGCCGTAAATATGAATACGTAAAGGGACTTAACGGTCACTTTGAAATTGCTCTTTACGTTGATACTTTTGCTGAAGTTGATAAGGCTTATGAAGATGCAATTTCAAAGGGTGCGGTTTCGGTATTACCGCCTGAAACTGAGCCCTGGGGACAGAGAACCTGCTATATAGCAGATCCTGAAGGCAATCTTATAGAGATAGGATCTTTTGGTAAGCCGTTTCGTGAATGACCATACCGTATAAGACACAAAAAGTCGGGATACTCTGTAAATTCTGTGCTACAATATAGCTACAGCAGAAGAGAAAGGACGTACATATATGAACAGCTGGATAGACGGAATACAAAGTGCAGTACAGTACATTGAGGACAATCTCACTGAAGAGCTTGATATTGCGGATATTTCCGCAAAGGCATACGTCTCACCCTTCTATTTTCAGAAGATATTCAGTATCTTGTGCGGCTATACTGTTGGCGAATATATCAGGAACAGAAGGCTTGCTCTTGCGGCTGAAGAGCTGTCAAAGTCGGATACAAAGGTAATTGACGTTGCTATAAAATACGGCTATGAATCCCCTGACAGCTTTACACGAGCCTTTACAAAGTTTCACGGAATTTCCCCTTCTGCTGCAAAGGAAAAGGGAGCAAGTATAAAGAGCTTTGCTCCTATAAGAATTAAACTTAGTCTGGAGGGCGGTACAATTATGGAGTACAGAATCGTAGAAAAGGCGGCATTTACTATCATCGGTAAGAAAAGAAAGTTCAGTATGGAAACCTCCTATACGGAGATTCCGAAGTTCTGGCAGGAGCATTTTGAAAACGGCGGCGGAGAAATTATAAAGGGTATGTTCGGTGCTTGTGTTGATACTGACGGCAGAGAATTTGACTATTACATAGCTGATTTGTATTTTCCCTGGGCTGAAAGTATTCCCGAAGGATGCGAAGCAAAGACCTTTGAAGCAGGCACCTGGGCGGTATTCCCCTACCACGGCGAATGCCCCAAAGCACTTCAGGACGTCAATACAAGGATATGGAGCGAATGGCTTCCTAACTGCAAGGAATATGAGCTTTCAGGTAACTACAATCTTGAAGTATATCTTGAAAAGGAATACGGGGAGATATGGGTGCCTGTAAGGAAAAAACAGTATTGACAATAGGATAAAACCGTGCTATACTGATAAAGATATAAGCGACGGCTTTATATCAGACTACTAATGAAAGCGAGGTAATTCAGATATGTTTCAAAACAAGAGAAGTTTTAAAAACAAAATAAGCAGAATTACCTTGGCGATACTTGTATAACCATTTGAATGATTATGCCACGGCGGTTTTTGCTGTGGCATTTTTTATTGAAGGTATCTTTGTACCTTTCAGTTTTATCGTCATAGCATCTTCGCATATTGCTATAGGTAAAGACGGATTTAACTGAAAGGAAAAACTACAATGAACGAGAAAAACAAGATTACCTTTGAAAAATTCACCGAAAAGCATACTGCTGAAGCGACAAAACTTGCACTTGCGGAGCTTGAAACGGGAAAGAAGCACTACCCCGACCTGCCCGATGGAGATTTTACAGAAAGCATTACGGGTACACTTCACTGGCTTTGCAGTCAGCCCTTCGGAAAAGCCGCAATAGAGAAAGGAAGGCTTATAGGCTATCTGCTTTTTGCAGGTCCCTGGGATGGCTTTTTCGGAGACGTGAAGGGTGTATTCTCCCCTCTTGGCGGAAGTGCCTTTTCATACGATTATGAAAATCGTGGCAGGCTTGCATCAATGCTATTTGCAAGCGTAGCAGAAGATTTTGTAAAGCAAGGAATCTATAGCTGTGCTTTAAGCCGATATGCTCACGATGAGGAGATTGCTAAATCCTTTATTTTGAATGGATTTGGTATACGGTGTTCAGATTACGTGCGTAAAATACCGGAGATTAATTTAAATTACAGTTCCTACAACGTTACGTTTGAGGAATTATCCGCTGATAAATTCAATGAGGTTAAATATCTGCAAAGAGGACTTCACAGGCATTTAGCAGGTTCACCAGTGTTCTTCCCCAGTGAAAATTTTGATAAATGGTTTGAAAACTGGATAAAGCGTGAAACTATGCGTATTTTTGCAGCAGAATCAGAGGGAAAGATAATCGGCTTTATTTCAGTAGGTGACGATGCCGAAAACTTTATCACCGGATATGATACAATGAAAAATATCTGCGGCGCATTCTTCAACGAGAATTATCGTGGTAAGGGAATTGCACAAGGTCTGCTTTCCTTTATTGAAAATACTCTTAAAGCCGAGGAAATAACTCATCTTGGTGTGGACTGCGAAACGCTGAATCCGACTGCCCTTAATTTCTGGGGTAAGTATTTTACGCCCTATACCTATTCCTTTGCACGAAGGATAGACGAGCGTATAGGAGATTAATTATTATCAAGGAGTAATTAAAGATGAAGAAGGAGCTTGGGATAGCAAGATGCGGTCTTGCCTGCTGTCTTTGTTCGGAAAACGTCACCTGCAAAGGTTGTGATTCGGGTGATTGTCCCGATACAGAGTGGTGCGAAAACAGAAAATGCTCTACTGAAAATGGTATATCTCATTGTTATCTATGTGACAAGGACTGTAAAAAAGGCATATTATCTAAAATAAAGCCTTATGGCTTTACCCTGTTTGCAAAGCGCTACGGAATCGATGAATTACTGAGACGCCTTGAAGAGAATGAGAAAAACGGAATCGTTTATCACCGTGAAGGTATAATTGGTGATTATGACGATTTCGACGACGTTGAAGAGCTTATAAGCTTTATAGCAAAAGGAAAATCTTAAATATAACAGGAGAACTTTATGAAACTAAACCACATAGATAAGGGTAATGCATTCGACTGGGGTAAAACCTCTGAGGATTATGCAAAATACAGAGATATTTATCCCGATGAATTCTATCAGAAGATACTTGAAAGAGGAGTATGTGAGGATGGTCAGAAGGTGCTTGATATAGGTACGGGTACGGGTGTACTTCCCCGCAATATGTATAAGTACGGTGCTTACTGGATAGGTACGGATATATCCGAAAATCAGATAGAGCAGGCTGAAATTTTAGCCAAAAAGGAAAATATGAATATAGAATTCTATGCCTGCCCCGCTGAAGAAATAGACTATCCCGATAACACCTTCGACACCGTTACCGCCTGCCAGTGCATATGGTATCCCGATCATAGAATACTTGCTCCGAAGCTTGCAAGGATAATTAAAAAGGGCGGAAAGTTCCTTATTTTATATATGGCGTGGCTACCTTACGAGGATGAAATTGCAGGAAAGAGCGAAGAAATAATTTTAAAGCATAATCCCGACTGGAGCAGTGGCGGTGAAACGAGAAAGCCTATGTTTGTTCCGAAGGAGTATGACGAGTTTTTCGACGTCACTTACAGAGAGGAAGCAGACGTGAAAATTCCCTTTACAAGAGAAAGCTGGCACGGAAGAATGAGAGCCTGTCGTGGCGTTGCCGCTTCTATGTCGGAAGAAACGCTTTCTCTTTGGGATAAGGAGCATAGAAAAATGCTTGAAAGCTATCCTGAAAATTTCGAAATCCTGCATTATATAGCTATGGCGGAGCTTACGTTGAAGTAATATGGATTATACGATACGAAAAATAAAAGAAACTGAATATAAGGTTTTAGAGGACTTTATATATGAGGCTATTTTTATTCCTGAAGGAGTGGAGCCTCCGCCAAAGGAGATAATATATCAGCCTGAATTACAGGTGTATATAAAGGATTTCGGCAAGGAAAAGGACGATATATGCTTTGTGGCTGAAACTGATAGTAAAATCGTCGGTGCTGTATGGGTAAGAGATATGCAGGATTACGGTCATATCGAGGATGGTGTACCTTCCTTTGCAATATCGCTTTACAAGGAATACAGGAACTACGGTATCGGCACTAAGCTTATGAAAACTATGCTTAAAGAACTTAAGACAAGAGGGTATAAAAAGACCTCTCTTGCGGTACAAAAAGCAAACTACGCCGTAAAAATGTATAAGGCGGTAGGCTTTGAAATCATAGATCAGAACGAAGAAGAATACATAATGGTGTGTAAGCTTTAAGGCAAAAGGAGTTTATAATGGACAGATATGCAGAACTTAAAGAAAAACTCATAGCTATAGCCCAAGAAAACGAAAGTATAAAGGCTGTAGTTGCAATAGGTTCTTCTGTAAGAGATTACAGCAAGGCGGACGAATATTCTGATATTGACCTTATTATAGCTACCACCGAGCCTGACTGTTTTCTTTATAGTGATGAACTTCTGTCAAAGCTCGGAGATATAAAAATTTCCTTTACAGAGCATACCCTCGGCGGTGGTATGGAAAGAAGAATACTTTTTGACGGCTCACTTGACGCGGATTTTATTATATTCACACCTGAGCAGTTTGTTTCTGCTATAACAGACAGCGTTGCAAACGAAGTTATGAACAGAGGATATCTTGTTCTATATGACGATATGGATATTACTTCCCTTCTAGAAAAGCATATTGTTCCGTCTGTCAGAACAGTTTCGCTGTCAGAAGTAGAATTTCTTAACCTTGTAAACGACTTCTGGTTTCACACCGTATGGGCAGGTAAAAAAATTCTCCGTGGTGAAATATGGGTTGCCAAGATGTGTATAGACGCTTATCTTAAAAATCATCTGCTGTCTGTTATAGAATATAACCGATATATATCAGAGAAAGAAGACGTATGGCATTGCGGAAGATTTTTAGAAAGGTGGGCAGGATATGAAAATGTTTCCGCTCTTAAAAGCTGCTTCGCTCATTATGATAAATTTGATATGATAAAAGCACTTTTCAATACTGCGGATCTTTTTTCTGAAAATGCACGTGCAATTTCTAAAAGCTGCAAATATAAATATCCCGAAACAGCAGAAGACTACGCCACTACGCTTTTAAAAGAGTATTTAACGAAACCATAAAGGGTTTACACAGGGCAAAATACGATTAAATAGTGCTTTGTCAACCTGAAGTTTACATAAAGAACCGTAAAAATGATAGCTTTCTGTAATTTTTAGTGCTATACTTATAGCACAACAAAAAGCTAAAAGGAGTTTTTATTATGACATTCGGAGAAAAACTTTCACAATTAAGACGTGAAAATAATTACACACAAGAACAGCTCGGAGCATTACTTAACGTATCACGTCAGACGGTCAGCAAGTGGGAATCAGATATAGCCTATCCTGAAACTGATAAGCTTGTGAAAATGGGTACGTTATTTAATTGTTCTATGGATTATCTTCTGAAAGATGAGGTAATGGACAAAAACAGTGCTACGCCCATTCCCCCTGCCCCACAGCAGGAAGAAAACAGCATCACCATAAAATTCGGAAACTTTCGTATAAAGGAAAGAAAAAGCGAAAAAACTGTTTTGGGCATGCCATTATATCATATCGGCAAAAATGCAAAAGGCTTTTTTGCGATAGGAATAAAGGCTAAGGGTGTATTTTCGATAGGTTTTATATCAAGAGGTATTTTCTCTCTTGGTCTTTTATCCTTAGGATTTGTTTCCTTCGGTGTGTTATCTCTCGGACTTGTTTCTCTTGGTACTCTTGCTCTGGGACTTATCGGTATAGGTGCTATCGCTCTGGGACTTTTTGCTTTGGGTGCTATAAGTATCGGTGTAGTTTCGGTAGGTGCGTTATCCGTCGGCTTGTTCTCAACAGGTGCACTCAGCATAGGCCATTTTATTGCAGTCGGTGATAACGCAAAAGCAATGATCGCTATAGGAGAAACAGAAGCTTTAGGTAGTGTGTATCAACACTTAGGTGAACTGAAAGACGCAAATCTACCGCTCATTAAGCTTATACTTGATGCTGACGTGCCGGAGTTTTTACAATGGGCAAGAAATATATTCTGTTCAATATCAGGCATATAGAATCTTAAAACGAAAAGAGGCGACCGTTTTGGTCGCCTTTAATTTTTATAATCCTATAACGTCTAAGTAAACTGCTCTGAATTTTTCACCTATTTCTTTATCCTCATGCCAGTGACCAAAAAACCAGCGGTCAAATTTAACCTCATACATCACCCATTCAAGAAAGCCTGTAAGCTCCATATCATGCACGTCAGGAGTATATCCCATTCGTCTTATAATCTCAGCCGGTGCAGTGTGGGTAATTACTATATCAACTGCCTTATTATGCTTTTTAAAATTTTCGGTAGCTGACTTATACTCTGCATCAGTAGGGCGTTCTTCTTCCCAATAGCTGATATTAAGTTTTCGTCTGTAGCGGTCTATACTGTATGCTCCACCCATAGAGAAGATCTTTTTACCTTCTATTTCAAAGATCTGACCTCGCATTAAATGGAAGATGTTTTTTCTTATTCTATGCACTCTGCCACCATTCCATACTTCTTCGGGGTAAGCATAAATTGCCGGGAAATTTTCGTGATTTCCATCACAAAAGCATATATTATAAGGCTTAGTTGCAAGAAAATCAAGATTTACGTTATCTGCATTATTGTTTTTGAAGATATATCCGAAATCACCGCAAATGAACAGAGTGTCTTTTGCTGTCCACTTGATATCACTCATATCATTTTCAATAAATCTCATTATATCGCCGTGAGTATCGCCCGTAAAGTATAACACTTATTTCACCTGATTTCTGTATTTTTTGAGAGATGTTTTGTAATTATAACACAGTCACAGGGAGATGTCAATAAAAAATTAATGTTTTCTTGCAATATACCATGCTTCTTTTTTGTATTTATCCCACCATATAGTAACGCTGTCAAATTTAAAGAATGCTGAGAAAAACGGATCTTGTGCTATTCCATCGATATAATAAATATCTTCTTCATATACACCTAAATCAAAAACAATCGTCTTTGATTTAAGCTGGTCTATGAAACGATTATAAGCCTGAAATTCTGTAAGAATGATCTGTTCTTCATCCTGGTATAGTTCTCCCTTTTCGTTTTGCTTCATTGCTTTACCCGTTTCATATGACTGAACGGAAAAATTTTTAAAAATTATTTCTGCAGTTTCTATCTCCATATCCGTTTTATAAGGATTTTGCTTTGCATCTTTATGGATATTCAAAAATTCAGCTTTAACGGATAAATCCTTATCAACGGACAAGAGCGTAAATTTGGCATCATGAAACTCAAAATCACAAAGTCTGTTTATAGAAATGTACTTCAATTATAACATTCCCTTCTGAATTTTTGTCGATATGTATCTTTTTTGTAGTGTATCATATCATGATTTTATTGTCAATGTTTTTCTGTTGACATAAGCTTATTTATACATTGCAACTTCTTCATTAGTTTCTGTGTTATAAATATGCATAAACAATAAAGAATTATATAATCAAATGGTTATTAAGCTTTATATTCCTAATATCGTAAAGCAAGTATATTTTTTAAAAACATCTTTTAACCATCGATCAGCTTCATTATATATTTCCTGCGTCTTTTTTGTCCTTGAAGTAACTACCTCACCTATAGCTTTCCATTGTGCCTCTGTAATCTCTGTTACACCATAGGGATCATAATTTGGTACTACCTCTCGAATTGTATCACAAAAGTCCCGATCTAAAAAATCATCATCAATAGAAATTGAATCAGATTTCCAAAAAGTTTCACCATCCCATTTACCTTTATAAAACTCGTGATAACAAGTGCCTTCTCTTTCTTTATCAGTTATAAAATATTTCATAATGAACCTCCGAAATTTTATTTTATCCACTCTCCCGACGAAGTCGGATCTCATCACAAAGAGATTTCACGTGCTTTAGCACATTTTACCCCGTCCGTAAGGACGGATTTAGTTGAAAAAAGCCTTTTAGTTTGCCGCAGGCAAACATCATTGAAAAAAGCCTAACGCAAATGCAGAATTTTTTATCAATCATATAATTTAAAACAGTATAATGAA
>SVNC01000015.1 GCA_015067025.1 Oscillospiraceae bacterium | reverse complement strand
TTATCGGAATAGTCCGCAAGTATTCCGAAATCCCGAAGCTCACACCCGAAATTATGCACGAATTCATTGAAAAGATTGTCGTACACGCACCCGATAAGTCCAGCGGACACAGAACACAGCAGATTGACATTCATTTCCGCTTCAATGTTGCTGTTGCAACTGCTGTTGCTGACAGTATGGTTTACGACAAAAAAAGAAAGGCTGCGTAGGTTTCCTACACAACCTTTCGGTTACATATTAAATACTTCTGTATGGGTGGTCGCCTTTCAGCTCCCCTTTTTGTTCTCTTTAACACTCATTCTTTGCCATAAAATTCCCTATTTTTACAGCGTTTTAGTGATTTTGCACAAAAAAACTTCTATGATTTCTACACCTATAATTTATTTTTCACTAAAAAACTATTGTAATTTTTTAGATTTTCGAGTATAATTTAAACATCCCATAAATCGCTTATGAAAGGACGATGAATAATTATGAAAACTTATAAGTGCAAAAACATCCGAAACATCGCTTTACTTGGCCACGGCGGCAGCGGTAAGACTTCTGTAGTAGAAGGTCTGCTCTACAAGTGCGGCGAGATCGAAAGAATGGGAAAGGTATCTGACGGTAGCTCAGTATGTGACTACGATCCTGAAGAAATTAAGAGAAAGGTTTCACTCGGTACATCCCTTGCATATTGTCAGTGGAAGGATGTAAAGATCAATATATTAGATACACCCGGTCAGTTTGACTTTGCGGCAGGTATGTACGAGGGTCTTAGTGCGGCTGAAAGTGCAGTTATCACACTTCCTGCAAAGGACGGCGTACAGGTAGGCACGATCAAGGCTTACAGAGAAGCTGTAAAGCGTGGCAAGGCTACAATGTTCGTTGTAACAAGAATGGAAGAAGAAAATTCCAACTTCTACAAGTGCCTTGAAGAATTAAAGACAGAATTCGGCCCTTCTATTTGTCCTATCGTTGTTCCCTTTGACAAGTACGGAACGGTAGAAAGCTACATCAACCTTCTCGAAATGAAGGCTTATACATATAATAACGGTGTTCCTACAGAAGTAGAAATGCCTGCATCAGAAAATCGTCTTAAAGGTCTTCGTGCCGCAATGGCAGAAGCAGTTGCGGAAACTGATGAAGAACTTATGATGAGATTCTTTGAAAACGAAGGTGAAGACTTTACAGAAGCTGAACTTGTAAAGGGTCTTCACGATGGTATAGATAAGGGCTATATCACTCCCGTTGTATGCTGCTCAGGAGATACACTCGCAGGCGTTGATATGATGCTCAACACTATCGTTTACATGCTCCCCAGCCCTGATGAAAGAGGCGGCGAGCTTTTAGCAAACGGTGAGAAGATAGCTTATGATGAAACAAAGCCTCTTGCAGTAAAGGTATTCAAGACTGTAGCCGATCCCTTTGTTGGTAAAATGAGCTACGTTAAGGTAGTAAACGGCACGCTTGCAGCCGGTGCTAACGTATACAATCAGGCAAACGGTGAAACAGAAAGACTTGGTAAGCTTCTTGCATTACAGGGTAAGAAGTCAGAAGAAATGATCGAAGCTTATGCAGGCGATATTATCGCTGTTACAAAGCTTAATGCAAACACAGGTGATACACTCACAGCATCAGGCCTCGGCGTTGAATTTGCAAGAGAAGTATTCCCTGAAGCTTGCTATTACAAGGCGGTTGCGGCTAAGAATAAGAACGATGAAGGCAAGATCAGTAACGCAATCAAGCGTATGATAGAAGAAGATCTTACTCTTCGTTACGTTCACAATCACGAAACCCATCAGCGTATCTTAGGCGGCCTTGGTGAACAGCATCTTGATGCGGTTATCTCCAAGATGAAGGCTAAGTTTGGCGTAGAAGTTGACGTATCTGAGCCTGTTATCGCTTATCGTGAATCTATCCGTAAAAAGGTTACTGCAGAAGGTAAGCATAAGAAACAGTCAGGTGGTCACGGTCAGTACGGTCACGTTAAGATCGAATTTGAACCCTGTGAAAGCGATACTCTTATCTTTGAAGAAAGAGTATTCGGTGGCAGCGTTCCCAAGAACTTCTTCCCTGCGGTTGAAAAGGGTCTTCAGGAAAGTATGGCTCACGGTGTACTTGCAGGTTATCCCGTTGTAAACTTAAAGGCTACTCTGTTTGATGGTTCTTATCACGATGTAGACAGCTCTGAGCAGGCATTCAAGATGGCGGCTCACTTAGCATATAAACAGGGACTTCCCAATGCTTCACCCTGTCTGCTTGAACCTATCTGCCACGTAAATATCGTGCTTGACGATGCAAGCACAGGTGATGTTATGACGGTAGTAAATAAGCGTAGAGGTACTGTACTTGGAATGAATCCTTCTGAAACAGAAAAGGGTATGACAGTACTTGAAGCTACAATGCCTCAGTCTGAAATTACAGATCTTGCTACGGTTATCCGCCAGATAACAAGAGGTATGGGCTACTTCACGTCTGAGTTTGAACGTTATGATCAGTTACCTCAGGCACTTGAAGCTGATGTAATTGCAAACGCTCCCAAGTTCGGCGAATACGAAGGATAATATACTATTATAAATATAAAGAGACGGTACCGGTTTTCCGGTACCGTTTTTTTATGCTGTTTTATTTTCGTTCTTTATCACGCTAAAACCCTTTTATAAAGCCATATCTGACAATTTCCCCCTTGTTCCTTAAGGGTAATTTATTATGCATTTTTGCCACTTCGCTTGGTAATAAGACGGGCGTGGTTTGGTTATTATGCGAAGAGAAAACCGACTTTCAAATTCGGAGTTTCGCCCAAAATTATTTACATAAACTGTAAAAAGATTACAAAAAATAACTTATTACAAAATGGTTACAAAACGGTAACAAAAATATTTTGTGCAGTTTCCACAAAAAACGGCTATGATTTTTATTTGACATTTCC
Source organism: Oscillospiraceae bacterium (assembly GCA_015067025.1). Lineage (GTDB taxonomy): Bacteria > Bacillota > Clostridia > Oscillospirales > Ruminococcaceae > Ruminiclostridium_E. The sequence goes on along the minus strand of SVNC01000015.1, from coordinate 49,003 downwards.
AAAAAACCTTAATATAATGTTTAAGACCTTCGGGAGAAGGCAAAAATGGAAGTGAAAAATCGTAGAATTTTAAAGGAAGAAAGCAAGTCAGAAAAGAATGACGGAAAGAAAGGTTTTATTATGATTACCAGAATTAAAAATTCCAGACTGACAATAATGGCTACAAAAAATACAGTTTTAAAGTTAGCACTTATATTTGCAAGTGTATTTGCTGTATTTACAATGACAGGTCTTCTTTATTTCAGAAATGACGTAAGAATAATCGACGGAGATAAAGAAAGAATAGTTTACACTATCAGCGAAGATCCTTACGCGATCCTCAGAGAAAACCACATCAGCATGGGTGCATATGATAAGGTGCAGTTCGGCGGATTTGGCGAAAGAGGAGAAACGGTTGATCTTATAATCAACCGTGCCTTTGCAGTAGAGGTTATGTCAGACGGAGAAAAGATAGCAGATGTATATACGGTAGACAGTACTGTAGAAACATTACTTAAGGATTTCGGTATAGAAATCAGTGAATACGATCTTGTTACGCCTGCCCGTGATGAAGTTGTAAAGCAGGGAGAAGTAATCGAGATCACAAGAGCTTATGACGTAAATATCACAGTTGACGGCAAGGTTATAACAGTCGGTTGCTACAATAACACGGTAGCAGAGCTTTTAGAAAGAGCGGAAATTACTATTGATAAAGACGATATGGTTTCTGAAGAGCTTACAAAGGTTATAACAGAAAGTTGCGACATCAAGGTTTCAAGAGTTGAGATCGTTGAAGAATATGAGGATAAGGTAATTCCTTACCGGACGACAAAGATCACAAGCAACATCCTTGTTATCGGAGAGAGTGAAGTTCGAACAGAGGGTGTCAACGGCAAGACAAGAACAATAACCACAACGACCTACATCGACGGCGTAAAGACAGACGTAAAGAAGGAAACCAAGGTTTTAGTAAAGAAGGTTGATAAAGTTATTGCCGAGGGAGCTTCCGTAGCAGAGCCTTATTGTAAGATCGACGACCCTTCAATCATACTGAAGGATGGCAGACCTGTAAATTATCAGTATATCGTTTCAGGTAAGGCTACAGCTTACACAGCTCCTATGGGCGCATACACAGCCAGCGGCAGACTTGCTGAAATAGGTACTTGTGCAGTAAATCCCAACGTTATCCCCTACGGCTCAAAGCTCTACATTGTAGGTCAGAATAACGATATCTGCTACGGTTATGCTATTGCGGCTGATACCGGTGACGGTATGATGGACGGAAGCATTCCCGTTGATTTATATATGGGTAACTGCGAGGATCACTACTACGATTCCTGTGAATGGGGACTGCAGTACGTGGATATCTACGTTATTGAAGTCGGCGACAACAAATACGTAGGATAATTGAAAACTTTGAACAAGCGGCTTAAAAGCCGCTTGTTTTTTTATGAGAGATAAATTGTTGTTTGAACGCGTGGCGTTCAATCCAAGTTTCCCATTGTTTTTAAAATCAAAGATTTTAAAAACCGCCGCAGTCCTACGGACTGCTCCCTTCGGCGGCGGGCGTCTGATAGACGCCCCTACGGAAATGATTATAATTAAAACAAGGTGGTAAATTGCCCGCAAACGCCGATATAAACGGGGATTGGGGCGGTAGCCCCAAAGGGTCACAAGGGGCGGTAGCCCCCGTATTTTCCCCCTTTCCTCGGGGGAAAGGGGGTCAGGGGGATTGGGGCTACAATAACCCAAGCGGAGCGCAAACAACAATTTATCGTTCCGTTTTATTTGCAACATTAAGTGTTAAAAAATTCTTTGTACATTTTATTGAAAAATATATGCAAAACACGCTGTATCTCTCGTTATTTTTTTACTGTAACACAAAAACATTGGTGAAACTAAACAAAAAGAAGGTGCTTTTTCTATCGTTATGATATTACTGTTTGATACTGATTACAAAAATCACCTGTAAAATCATCATAATATTATGCAAAATTACCGATTGATTTTTTATCCCTGATGTTGTATTATATTAGAGTAACGCAGATGCGGTAAAAATCCGCAATGCTAAGGTACAAAACCACTATTGCAATTGACACTGATAGTTTAAACGGAAAAACGGCTTAAACAGGCTTTAAGAAGTAAGCAATATTCTTTGAAAAGTTTCAACAAGTTTCTGCGGTTTTTTTTGTGAAAAATGACAGTTGAAATTGAAATGGTGATGTAGTATCATTATAATAGCTATAAAAGCTAAAAAAATTAAATGGAGGACACTCAAAATGAAGTTTAGAAGAACTTTAGCTGCTCTTACAGCAGCAGCTATGGCTGCATCTTCTATGGCAGTAATTGCATCTGCAGAAGAAGCAGCAGCAGTAACAGACGAACAGTACTTTGAACTTATCAAGACAGTTAAGTCTGTATCTGCAACACTCACAGTAAACGAACTCGCTCCTGAAACAGCTGGCGGTTTTGCTGCATTCTATATGCAGAACAACGGCGGCGACTGGGCTTGGTTTGCAAGTGCTGATGAAGCTGAATCAATTAAGCTTGACGGTGCTGGTGAGTACGAAGTAGTTTGGTCAGACGTACAGTCTGTAATCAGCAAGACAGCTGGTAGCCTTACACTTTCCTTACTCAAGGCTCCCGCTGAAACATGGGAATCTTACCCCTCTTTCGGTATCCAGGTTGGTTCTGATGGTATCACAGCAGCTGGTGACGAAGGTAAGGTTGACGCTAAGGTTACAGGCGTTGTAATCACATTCACAGATGATACAACAATGGAACTCCCTGAATTTGCAGTAGCAGGCGATCTTCTTGGTAAGGAAGAAGATTGGGGCCTTTCCGGTAACAACGTAATGTTCAACATGGCTGAACTCATCAAGGCAGAAATGGCTAAGACACCTGCTGATGACGAAACAGGCGATGACGAAAACACAAACGACGACGAAACACTTGGCGATTCTGAAGAAGTTCCCGGCGACTCTGAAGACGTTGCTGACGAACCCGAAACAGAAGGTACAGTTGCTCTCGAACTCGCTAACGGCGGTAGAACAGTAGTTGACTCTGGTCTCGTTAGAACAAACATCATCAACGGTTGGACAGGCGACGAAGCTGACGTTCTTCTCGACAAGGAAGCATTTGCTGGTGCTACACTCGTTTCTGTTAAGTTCACAGTAACAGGTGTTACAGAAGCATTTGACGCTTGGCTTTCTTTCGCTGACAAGTCTTGGGCAGTTCAGTACTGGGGCGAAGGCAACGAAGGTAACGCACTTGCTGATTGTACAGTAGTTACAATCGACAAGGATGGCACATATGTAGTTACAGCTACACTTGAACAGGCTATCGAAGCTATGGAATTCATCGCTGTTTGCACAAACCTCGAAGTTGAAGGCGAAGTATCTCCTATCACAATCACAATCGACGAACTCAAGATCGATGTTGCTGAAATCGAAGATACTGAAGTTCCCGGTGAATCTTCCGGCGAACCCACAAACCCTGACACAGGTGTTGCTTTAGTAGTAGTTCCTGCAGCTCTCGCAGCAGCAGCTCTCGCTACATCCGGTATCGTTCTTAAGAAGAGAAGCAAGTAATTTAATTACTTAATTTAAATCTTAAAATACCAGACTCCCTCCGAGTAATCGGAGGGAGTTTTTTGTATTTTCTCTGAAAATTTGTTATAAAAGCTTGCAAATAAGGACAGAATAGTGTATATTATATACGAGCAGAAGTAAACAACGTCCGTAAAACAGAAAGGAATACAGAATGAAGAAAATAATTTCACTTTTAACTGTAATGGCATTTTCTTTTGTTATGAGCATTAATTGTTTTGCTGAAACGATCGGTGACAGTAGTGGAAATCCACCGACAGGTGTAACACTCAACTGGGTACCCTTCGCAATATGCGGCGGTGCGTTAGCAGTTGCAATCATTGCGTTTATAGTAATGAGCTTAAAGAAGAAAAAGAAATAAATCAAAACCACCAGTTCAACTGGTGGTTTTGATTTATATAAATTCTATCTGATTGTGTGAGCTTGATGCACGTGAATAGTCCTTGCTTGTGTAAAGCTTCAGAAAATTACGGGATTTCAGATAATTTTTTACAACGTATGTGTTTTTAGGATCTTTCGACCAGCATCTTATCAGCATACCGTAAATAGTTATATCTATCTTCTTGCTCAATACCCAGTATGTAAATTTGTATTTATCGTATATGCCCTTTTCTTCCATAAATCCTCTCAGCATCGAAAAGGCAATGAGGTAATTTTTTATATCCTTTTTACAAAGGCTGCCGGTGATACTTCCCTCTCTGTGAACGTAGTTGTAAAGAGACTCAGGAATAAACGATACCCTCTCGGAATGATAAAACACCTGTGGCATTACAACGAAATCTTCAAAATTTATTCCGATAGGAAATTCAAGGGCGTTATCTGTAAACACCCTGCGTCTGTACAGCTTGTTCCAGACGTAGCTTCGTACAGTGATATCCTGTAACGTCTGCTTGAGTATTTTCTCGGCGTCAAAAACGCCTTTTTTATGCTTGGGGAAGTTGCCGATCTTTTTTCCGCTTTCGTCCATAATGTTGCAATAATTGCTGTATACGACGTCTGAATCGTTTTTTACTGCAGATTCGTAAAGAAGTTTTATATAATCGGGTGAAACAAAGTCGTCACTGTCAACAAAGGCTATATATTCGCCAATGGCGTTTGCTATACCCGTGTTTCTTGCACTTGACAGTCCGCCGTTCTCCTGTTCAATAATTTTTATGAATTTATATTCATCGGCAAAACGTCTGACTATTTCCATCGAATTATCTTTTGTGCCGTCGTTGACTATTACAATTTCGTAATTGCAGGAGCAGGTCTGCTCCACAAGGGATTTAAGGCAACGCTCGATATATTGTTCGACATTGTAAACAGGGACTATAATACTGACGTTTATTTTATCGCCGTTCAAATCCATCACTCCTTTTTGAAACTGTCTGTTCATAGAACCAATGAAATTATACACCATAAATCTATATTCGTCAATATAAATTAAGTCACTTAAGGTTTTTTTAATAAAGTTTTAAAAATATAATGGATAAAAGATGACATCAAGGCAGATAATTTAATATATCTGCTAAGGAGTGGTATTTTGAAAAATGAAAAAATGACCGCTGTTACGGTCATAATTGCAGGACTGCTGGCAATAATTTTTATAATAGGTGTCCTTTTGTATGCTACCGATCTGTCAGCGGGGATAATATAAAAACGCAGGTGTCTTTATGGGGAGACACCTGCGTTTTCATTTTTACTTGGATGTTTCGGATACTGCTGTTGAGCTACCTACTGTTTCAGAGCTTGTTGCGTTGTTGCCACAAGCTGTTGCCATAGCCATGATCATAACTACAGCTGCTGCTAATGCTAATACTTTCTTCATTTTGTTTTCCTTTCTTTACAGGGACTTGCGTGGATGGGTATATCCCATCTCTTTATATCTGAAATCGTTTTCAGATTTCCTACATATTATACCTGAAAAAAGGAGACAGGTCAATAGAATAAAGCTTGTTTTGACGGCTTTGAGGCTATTTTCGTAGCTTTGAACAAATTAAAGTCTGTACTGTTTAAAACTGACTGGACATTTCGCCTCAAATGATGTATAATTTATGAAAAGAGAGTGTAAAAGCGGCTATTTTATTACAAAATTGTAACCTTTTTTACACTGAATGTTAGAAAATGATGAACAGATGGAGATCTGTCAAAGCGAAAGGAAGAATATTATGTCAAACACACCTACTCCTCACATCGGTGCCAATAAGGGCGATATTGCCGCAAAGGTCCTGCTTCCGGGAGATCCGCTGAGAGCAAAGTTCATTGCGGAGAATTATCTTACAGACGTCAAGTGCTATAATGAAATAAGAAATATGCTCGGTTTTACAGGACTTTATAGAGGTGAAAGAGTATCTGTTCAGGGTTCGGGTATGGGTGTTTCCTCAGTGGGAATATACTGCTACGAGCTTTACAACTTCTATGATGTGGAAAGCATTATACGTATCGGAACGGCAGGCTGCCTTGTGGACTATGTAAAGCCCCGTGATATCGTAATTGCCCAGGGTGCTTGTCACGATTGCAACTGCGATAAGCAGTACCGACTCCCGGGTACGTATGCCCCTATAGCTGATTTCGGACTTATCAGAAAAGCGGTAGAGCAGGCAGAAGCAAAGGGTATCAAGTATCACGTCGGTAACGTTCTTACGGGCGAAGTGTACTATGATGCTTCCAACAGCCTTGCAGACTGGGCTAAAATGGGAGTACTTGCGGTAGAAATGGAATCAGCTGCACTTTATATGACAGCTGCACACGCAGGGAAGAAGGCACTGTGTATACTCACTGTATCAAACAACCCTCTTACCGGCAGTGAGGATATCACACCTGAAGAACGTGAAAAATCTCTTACGGATATGATAGAGATAGCTCTTAACGTGTAAAAGGAGAAAAATCACATCAAAACTTGTTTAAATTAACAACATTTTTTAAGTTTTTAGTTTATTTTTCATAAAAACAACTGGTGAAAATTGGTTGATATGCCATAAATCTTTTCTTGCTATTCAGGTTAAATTATGGTATAATTTAGTATGGTGATAATAATCTCCTTTTTTGGATATTAATTATTTTACGATTTAGAAAACTAATGAATGGGGGATATTCAGTGACTACATTTTCTTATGTGGCAACCGATGTCAACGGTAAAAAGCTAAAGGGTAAGGAAGTAGCCGAGGATGCAGGCGAGCTTATAGAAAAGCTCAGGCAAAAAGGCTTATTCTGTACCAGCTACAAGGACTTGCAGGCAGGAAAGGCGAACGACGTTAAATTCAAGTTCAAGACAAAGGACTTATCGTTCTTCTGTCGTCAGCTTGCGGCAATGCTTACGTCAGGTGTAAGCCTTGTAAAGTCATTACACATTCTTCAGTCTCAGACTGAAAACAAAAAGATGAAGGCGGTACTGCTTGACATCTACGAAGAAGTTCAGAAGGGTCGTTCCTTCTCAGAAGCGATCGCTACAAAGCCGGGCGTATTCCCGGGACTGTTCGTCAGCATGGTTGGTGCCGGTGAAGCGTCAGGTAACCTTGATATGATCATGAACCGTGTATCTGAGCATTACGCAAAGGACAGTAAGACACAGAACAAGATCAAGGGTGCTATGATCTACCCTATCGTTCTTCTTACACTCCTTGTTGTTATGATGGTAGCGATGTTTACCTTCATTATGCCTATGTTCCGCGGACTTATGATGGAGGGAGATGAAATTCCACCTCTGTCAGCTGCAATGTTTGCGATAAGTGACTTCTTTATCAATCAGTGGTATATACTGGTTATCGCCCTTATTGCTATAGTTATCGTGTTCAGAATCATTCTGACCACTCCGTCAACAAAGCTGAAATGGGATGAAATGCTTTTAAGACTGCCGAAGGTAGGCGGACTTTTAAGAACCATTTACACAGCGCGTTTCGCAAGAACAATGTCAAACCTGTTCGCCAGCGGTCTTCAGATGGTTGACTGTATCGAAAAATCAGTAGGTACACTTGGTAATACATACATCATAAAGCAGTTTGAGGATGTTGTTGAAAACGTAAAACGAGGCGAAGCACTTTCAGTTGCTATCGGTAGAATCAATGTATTCGAGGGTATGTTCGTATCTATCGTTTACGTAGGTGAGGAATCAGGTACACTTGACCAGATCCTTGAAAAGTCATCAGACTATTACGATGACGAGGCGGACTCAGCCGTAGCAAGTATGGTATCCCTGCTTGAACCTGTAATGATCATCCTTATGGGTCTTATGGTAGGCTGTATCTTAGCCGGCGTATTCCCTATCCTCTACGGTGGTATGGAAGGTATGGGTGCAACGTAATAATTTACCTGCACGTTTGCAAAGAGAATTCACCCGAAAACGGGGTTTATAAACCAAATTAACAGGAAGGAATTTTTCAGGATATGTTATCTATTGATATTACCGACAGACAAATTAAACTTGTTCGTGGCTCTGCACAGGGCAGCAAGATCAAGATCGACGAAGTAGATTTCCGTGAAATTGAAGCAGGTCTTGTTTCAAACGGCTACATCGCAGACGTTCCGCTGGTAGCGGCTGAGATCATTGATATGATAAACACAAGAGGTATCAAGGAAAAGGATACAATCGTATCGATCAGCTCCAGCTCAATTCTTTACAAGGAGCTTATGCTCCCCAAGCCCAAAAAGCTTTCCAACACAGCTGCAATCGAAGCTATGATCGGTAGCAATATGGGTATTTCAAACGAATACAATATTTCCTACACGATCGTAGGCGAAACAAAGGATGAAAACCAGAACCCTCTTATCAAGGTTCTTGCTACAGCCTGCCCCCAGAGACTTGTTGCAGGTTACTCAAAACTCTTCACACACATCGGTCTTTCACTTAAGGCTGTAAACATTTCCAACAACTCAATTTCCCGACTGATCCAGAACACACCTAAGATGTCAAACTATATGCCCTTATTACTGGTTCAGATCGATAAGGAATTCTTAAACATCAACCTTTACGAAGACAACGTACTTTCATTCTCACGTTACTTCAAGATCGATGCATCTGATTACAACAATGCACCTGACTACGTAAATCAGGCTGTATATGACAACCTGTTCAGAATGTTCCAGTTCTTCCAGTCCAGAAAGGACATGAAGCCCATCAAGGAAATGATGTTCTACGGTGAGATCCCCGACTTTATCGCTCTCACAAACGCAGTATCATCCTTCAACGTTCCTTGTCACATTCTCAGCACACCCACAACCGTAGCTTCAAGAGCTGACTTTGAATTTACAAAGTTCGCTAACGCTATCGGTGCTCTTTACAAGGTTGATAAAGAACTCGAGCACATCAACCTTCTTGATACGACAGCTGCTAAGGAGAGCAAGGGCCTCAATACTTTCTTTATCGGTATAGGTGCAGCAGCGATTCTCAGTGTAGCCGCATTATTCGGTGCTAATATGATCATCGGTATGATAAACGACGGCATCAAGGCTGATATTGAAAAGGTAAAGGCACAGATAAACGACGCTGAATTCCAGGCAAGATTAAACGAGCTTTCAAGAAAAGAAGGCGTACTCGCAAACTTCCAGAGCTATAAGACTTCTATTGAAAGTGCAGAAATCATGTTCAACTATATGCCTAAGGGTACTACAGACGTTTACAAGATGTTAAGAGAACCCTTCACAGTTAATGAAGAAGGCGTTGAACAGATCACAAAATCCGACATAAAGGAAAAGCTTGAAGGTATGAAGCTTGTAGATACTGTATCTATAAACGAATACTTTGTAACAGCAAGCTTTACGTGTCCTTCAGAAGAACAGCCCTCTCAGTTCGTAAGAGCACTTATCGACCAGGGCTACTTTGAAAACATTACATACTCAGGTTATACTGTAGAGTATAAAGAGGACAGCAAGACATCAGGTGCTAACACCAATACAAGCAACAAGGAAGAAAAGAAGGTTAAATTCGAACTTACTATGATGCTCAAGGCTGGTAATGACGTAGATTACACTGAAGATGAAGTAAACAGCTCATTAAATTCTGATGCAGTTGTTACAGAATCGGCAGCACAGTAAGAAAGAGAGGATAAACGATTATGAAAATCAGTAAACAGGAACAGATCTTTATTATAATCTTTATAGTTGCTGCTATCATTGGTGTAGGCTTCTTCGTATTTGTATTACCCAACTTCAACAACATTGAAGTAAATAATAAAAATCTTACGAACACAAAGAACCAGTATGCAGAATTACAGAAGAAATTAGAGCACGAAGCTACGATCGATGCAGAAATAGATGCAGCTTACGAAGAAGGTAAGAACCTTGCAGATTCCTTCTATGACGATCTTACAACTTATGAGGCTGATGAAATTATGCGTCAGTTCCTTGCTAAGGCTAAGGATGTCAAGATAGACGGCTTAAGCATTTCTCCCTTCGCTACATCTACACTTTCTATTTCTGTATTCAGACCCACAGAGGTTACGTATCCTCTTAAGGACTTTGCTAATACAGTAGTAACACAGGAAGAAGAAGAAATTGATTTCACAAAGCTTACTCCCAGAGAACGCTTAATGCATTTAAAGAAGGGAATTGCGACTCTCCTTGCTGCTACACAGCCTATAACGGTTGGTAACATTGAGGTTTCCTTCACAGCTAAGTCAGATAAGCTTGAAAATCTTCACGAGCTTGCTGATATTCTTAACGAAGGTATTTACGACGAAAATATCAAGGATAAGAACGGCAACCCCCAGAGAAAAGCTACATATATGAGAAACGTTGAGTTTGAAATGCCGTATAAATCAGGCGAAGCTGAGGCTGAAAACGGTAATACATCAGGCAACGATCAGAATACACAAGGCAACACCGACAACAAGTCAGACGTAGAAATGGAATACAGTATGACATTTACAGTAAACCTCTTCTGCATCAAGCCTGTAGCTAACCCTAACCCTAATGCTGTTCAGGCACAGTAATTAAAACAAAGTGGATAAACCCTGCCGAAATCGGCCAGGGCTTTTCCGCTATAACAAGCACTTGCTTCCGATATAAAATCGGACGATTATTACGAAAGGACGAATGACGATGGCCAAAAGTAATAGAAAACATTCCGGCAAAATAACAACTAAACAAGCATTCCTTCGTCTGAAAAAGGGCAAGGGCAGTGTGCTTTTCTTAGTTGTAGCTATAATGTCGGTAATGGTTATTCTTGCATCAGCTGTATATTATTCGGTAACAGCCGCAAGAAAACAGGTCGAAGTAAAGTATGACAGTCAGCAGGCATATCAGAGCGCTCTTGCACTTAACGACCTGGTAATTGACTTTATAAACATCAAGAATGATGACGCTTTTGTAAAGTCAATCATCGACCTTAACCAGAACGAATCTCTTGTAACAAAGAGCGGCGACGGCACAGGCTTCAGCGAGCTTGCAGGCGGTCTTGGCAATTATAAGGTAACTGTAAAGAAGGTCAAGGGTGACGCCAGTGACGAAATTCACGTACTTGAAATCGAGGTTGATATTGACGTAAACGGCGAAAAGTCAACGATAAGCACAGTAGGTGAATTTCAGGTAAAGACAAAGCCCTATAACTTTGACAGATTCTTTACGTCTACAGGTTATGCTCCTAACGACGTTATCTTCAAGAATATGAAGAACGAAAACGAAACCATCTACCTCGATAACGAATATACACAGTTCGGCGGAGCAGATGCAGGTGACGTTACAACAAAGAGTGCAGAGCTTATTTCTGCAGGTACAGTAAGATTTGAAAGTCCCTCAATGGTACAGACAACAGGTCTTACTATAGGTAATAACTGCTATGTTTTCGGACATAACGGGTTCAGCTTCCCCATTGCACGTATAGGTGGCACAACGATGCTTCTTACGTCAGCAGGCAACTTAGGCGGCGGACCTATGTACATACTGGGCGACTTCTATTCAGCACATCAGGCAAGCAACGAAGCGATATACGTAAACGGCGATATGGTGTACACAAACCAGAACAATCCCGGTAAAAAGATTTACGTAAACGGAGACCTTTTCATTCACAGCGGCAATAATCCCAATTCAGGCGACTTCGTGGTAGGTGGTAACATCTATTATTACGGAGAAGACGGAAGAGCTTCGGGTTATCTGAAAGATTGCAAAGGTAACGTTTACAACATCAAGTCAAATACAGTATTCTATCAGAGTGGTGCAACGGCTCTTATAAACAGCGGTAACGTCGGAGAGTTTGATGCAAATAAGATCTATTTCAATTTAGCATCCTCCACAAACTATGATACTGAAGAAGAGATAAGAAAAAAGCTTGACTACATTGAAGCATATTGCTCATCAGGTACAGGCGGATATACAAACGTATGGCCCTCACTTAACGGTACTTGTGAAGACATCGTTACTGTAAAGCAGAGAATAAACGAAAAGATCGGCAACCCCGAATATATCAACTGGGATCTTGAAGACAAGTTCATCAAGACAGAAACCGTAGATGATATAATCTATGAAAGCTATGCTGTAGATGATTCAAAGCTTTTAAACCTTACTCTCGATCAGAATGGCGGTACAGTTATCAAGGCAACTACAGACAATGATTATTACGTAGTACAGAGTGTAACAGGCGGCGGAAACAGAAGTTCTATTATATTTGATACCTTTATGGGCGATTATAATAATCCTTCTGAAGTAGCTGACAAGACGATGTATGCTAATATGTACGTATACCTTGAGCCTAACTGCTATGTTGCAAAGGATGCAAATGGTAATACCATACTCAAGACCGATGATCCAACGAAGTTTGACTGCTTCTCCTGGGATACAACAGAAGGCGGCAGTGGTGTCAAGTTTATCTTAACACGAGGTATGGGTAGTGTAAACTTTGTTGTTCCCGAAGGCGTAAGATATATCCAGCCCCAGAACGGTTATCTCGGACATATTGCGATGTTTGAGACGATGACAAACAGCTCATTTACAGTCAATAATAACAATGGAACACTCACCTACGGCTCTGCGCCTCTCGACAGAATGCCTACAGGTGTGGAAGGTAATATCAGAAACAATCTTGTAACAAACGATATGGGTACATCACACGTACTTAATCCTAACCTGATCGCAAAGTACAACAATGCAAACGATCCTGCAAAGGCTTACTTTATCCACAACAACGTGTTCTTAGTTACGATCAGCAAGAACGCAATTATGGACTTCTCAGGCGGTCAGAACCTGCTTGCAGGCTTCATTTACGCACCTTATATGACATATAACTCTGAAGGTATTTATGCACAGGCACAGAGTGGTATGATAGGTGGTATGATCGTTTCAGACTTTATTCAGTCAGCTGCAAATGATAACTACGTATGTATGCTTCCTTATGACTACTATGACAGATACGTAAATACAAGCGGTACAGCTGAAAAGCAGGAAGAGGACCGTACAAGATATATGGAAAAGCTGATGGCTGATTCCGGTTGTACGCAGATACTTTCTTCTTCTACATCAAGAACCTGGAGAAAGTACGGTTATAATTAATGAAAGGAGCGTTTACAATGAAGAAAATACTTAAACGCAAGGGCTTTACGCTTGTTGAGTGTATCGTTGCCATTGCCATATTTGCACTTATGTCAGCGCTCGTTATGCAGATACTTGCACTTTCAATAAGACAGTACAGAAAAAATCACCATGTCGAAACTGATATGGACGCTCAGATACAGAACATTGCAACAGACAACGGTCTTTTAGAAAGAGAAACCACTGATATCGCCATCGAATTTGTAAAGGATGGCGGTGCGGGCGGCACGGTAGGAAAGATCGAAATAAACGACGTTTCCATCAAGAAGAATCCTGATAGTGCAGACGGCTCAGATCGTCTTGAGCTTAACACCTTTGATGCTGTAGTAAAGCCCAACACCAATAACAAGGATAAGACAAACGGCAGTATGATCACTGATGATATCCACTGTTACGGTGCGAAAGGACTTGACGGTGTATATATATCTTCGCTTGTAACAGACGAAAATTCACTTAAAAAGGTAGTAATCGACGTTATAATAAATGACAGCGAAGAAGTATTAAGCTCCGCAGAATGTAATGCGGTAAAGATTGCACTCCCCGGTTCTGCAAAGGATGTTACTGTAACTCCCGATTCAAACACAGGTTATTTAAGACTTTCTGCGACGGATAAATCTATAAACTATCGTTTATACGATAAGAATACTTCAACTGCAAATGATCAGTTTACGTCAGTTTTCACATTCTATATGACACCTGAGGATTATGAAAACGAATATGGCAGCTTTGCTAAGTATTTCATATCACCCGACAGTACAGACAGTGCATATTCTGCAACGTTCAACGATGATGTAACTCCCGGTATTTACAACAACAGATAAGGAGGCTTTATGAAAAAATTATTTAGTAAAAAGGCCTTCACTCTTGTTGAAGTTCTGATAGCAACTGCAATAACGGGTCTTCTTATTGCGGCAGTAATGGCTCTTTTCGGTCCTGTAAGAAATCTTATAAACGATCTTGACGGTGATGTAAATATCAACAACACCACCGACTCGATTCAGGAATTTTTCCACGCAAGACTAAACAAGACCATAGGCTATAATATTGATATCTATGAGCCGACAGCCGAGGCTGCATCCTATACCGATAGCACCTCTATCGGACACAGAGTAGAAACAATGTTAAATACAACGGACTTATCCGTTACTACACATTGTGTACTTCTGAAGTATGAAAACGGTGGTTATTATATCTACGATTTAGGAAGAGTGGAAAGCGGTGCTGATTTTGATGCAAAATATGCATCTCTCAGCTCACATAAGCTTTTCAATGAAGAGTATTACAGCGGTGCAAAATACAGATTCACCTTCAAGACGATTACTGATACAAACACAAATGAGTGGTGGTATCAGATGGGCATTACTCCCTATGATGAAAACGGTCAGCTCTTACTTGAAACAAGAACGAGTCTCTTCAGAATGGTGAATAACTCAAGCTCACCTCAGAGCAATGCCGCACTTGAAAATACAAACTACATCGATTTAGAAAATAACAAGACTCCTACAATAGCCATTATCTATAACATCAAGGACTATTCAGATCTTAACTACGTTCCTGTTGCTCCCTGATGATAGATCGTAATCAAAAAAATCACGACTTGAGGAAATCCTCAAGTCGTGAGATATTGATTTAAATGTGATTTAAAGCAATCCTAAATACCAGCTTATTATTCTTTCACCGAAGATAACGCCAATAGCAATACCAACTGCTAAAGCAGGACCAAAGGCTATTCTCTGCTGGAACTTTGTTTTTTCCACTACACCGTTCTTTGCGGTTACACGGAAGACGAATTCTTTATTATCGGGCATATCCTTTGCAATTTCAGTAAGCTTTGTTTCAAGCTCCTTGCAGTCTTCCTTAAAGCTTTCAGGATTTGTCCACGCCTTTTCTTCGATGATATCAGCATTTATCTTACAGATGCCCTTTTCAAATTCACCGACAACGATATCGGATACGTCGGAGGTCATTCTGTCCTTTATCCATTCATTAAAAACGTTTTTGATCTGTTCGTTCTTTTCTTTATCTCTCTTTGAATTTGAGATTTTGGAGATCAGACCATATACAGCACCAAGAACGATACCGATTATTGCGGAGGGGATGATTTCCCAGCCCATTAAAAATCCTGCGGCAGCCATAAGCTGAACGTCACCGCCGCCCATACCGCCAAAGAGTGCGAGTACTGCGAAAGGAACGGCGATGACTAAAGCACCTGCAAGGTGTTCAATCCACGGAAGATCGGGTTCTAAGAAAAGCATCGGTATTCCGAGTAAGGCAATTGTGATAGTGCACCAGTAGGGAATTTCTAAATGGTCAATATCAATAAAGCTCAGTACTATGAGTATCGAAAAAAGTATAATCGCAATAAGCATAAGCCAGCTTATAGAAAAACGGATATAAGCAGCTAAGAACATTACTCCCGTTAGCGCCTCAACAAAGGTGTAGCGTGCAGAGATCTTTGCTTTACAGTTACGGCACTTGCCGCCTAAGAAGATCCAGCTGAAGATGGGAACTAAATCATAGGGCTTGATTTTTTCACCACAGGTAAAGCAGTGGGATGGGCCTTTAATAATCGACATATGTACAGGTGTACGGTAGATAACTACGTTTAAAAAACTGCCGATTACAGCACCCAGTATAAACACCAGGATACACATCACGGTGTCATAGAGAATGATGCCGGTCATGTTAAAAATTCCTTTCAGTTAAGTTTAATTTAAAGTAGAAAATAATTGCGGTTACTTACTTAAGTGTTATTTTACCACAATTTATATAAATTTTCAAGTAGGTTTAAAAGCCTATATCAATTATCAGGGGGATAAGTTACAAATGAAGAATGTACCTATAGGTCAGATTTTAGTTGAAAACGGATTTCTTCTTCCGGAACAGCTGGAAAATGCTCTGTCAAAGCAGAGAGAAATGCAGGCAGAACATCCGGGAATGAAGCTCGGTGACGTACTGTTAGAGCTTGGTTACGTATCAGAAACACAGCTTGCACAGGCACTGTCTATCCGTCTTAAGGTTCCCTTTATCGACCTTACGACAACTAAGGTAGATATTGAAGCGGTAAAGAAAATTCCTGAAGCTATTGCAAAGAAAAACTGTTGCGTAGCTTTCCAGATGACCGATTCAAGACTTACCGTAGCAACAGATGACCCTATCAACTTCTATATATTTGAAGAGCTAAAGGTTATTTCAGGTATGGAGATTCACGCAATGCTGGCTACCCGTACCGCTATCAACGAAACTATCAACAAGGCTTATTCACAGCAGACTGTTAGTAACGTTATGGATAACCTCAACAAGGAATATACAGGCGAAGAGGTAAGCCAGGAGGATATGGAATCCGGCGAGCGTGTTGATAATGCTCCTATCGTAAAGCTTGTAAACACCATCGTTGAAACGTCCAAGAGAATGGATGCATCAGATATTCATATCGAGCCTTTCAAGGACAGAACGAGAATAAGACTTCGTTGCGACGGTGAACTTGTTGAACAGATGAACGTTAAGCCTGCTGTTCATAACTCTCTTATCACTCGTATCAAGATATTAGGCGGTATGAACATTGCAGAAAAGCGTATCCCTCTTGACGGCCGTTTCGGTATGCTTATCGATGGAATTCAGCAGGACCTTCGTGTATCTACAATTCCAACAGTTTACGGCGAAAAGTGCGTTATCCGTCTTCTTGCAACAGACAGCGGTGAAATGAGAAAGGTTACCGAGCTTGGTATGACTGCCGCAAACTACGAAATGTTCAAGCAGATCATACGTTGTCCTCACGGCGTTATGCTGGTTACAGGACCTACAGGTTCAGGTAAATCTACTACACTTTATGCAACACTTGGCGAACTTTCAAAGCCTAACGTAAATATCGTAACAGTAGAAGACCCTTGCGAAAAGAAGATCGATGGTATCAACCAGGTACAGATCAATGCTAAGGCAGGTATGACCTTCGCGGCGGCTCTTCGTTCAATTCTTCGTCAGGACCCTGACATCATAATGGTCGGCGAAATCCGTGACGGTGAAACAGCCGATATCGCTATCCGTGCCGCTATCACCGGTCACTTGGTATTATCAACACTCCATACAAACGACGCCGCAGGTACTATTATCCGTCTTGTAGATATGGGCGTTGCACCCTACATGGTTGCATCCTCACTCGTAGGCGTTATAGCACAGCGACTTGTAAAATTACTTTGTCCCGATTGTAAGGAAGAGATAGTTCTTACAGAGCCTGCCGATCTTCGACTGGTAGGCAAGACAGAACCTGTTAAGGTTTGCAAGGCACACTACGGCGGTTGCCGTACCTGTCATAACTCAGGCTATAAGGGTAGAACAGCTATCCATGAAATTATAGTAACATCCAATGATATCAAGGAGCTTATCTCCAAGGGTGCAACGACTGAAGAAATCGCTGCACAGGCTGAAAAGAACGGCACACAGCTGTTAAGAGCCAACGTTACCGAAATGGTGCTTGCGGGTAGGACAACAATGGATGAGCTTGTAAAGGCTACATACACCGTATAATAAAGGAGAAAATGAACAGTGGATATTAACAAAATTCTTGACGAAGCCAGAAAACTCGGATGCTCTGACTTACATTTCACAGCAGGACTTCCTCCCGTGGTACGTTTACACGGTAGTATTAAAAAGCTCAGCGGTTATCCCGACTGTACAGAGCCCATCATTGTAAACATTATAAATCAGATCACTTCTATGAAGCATAAGGCTTCTATTCAGAAGGGTCTTGACACCGACTTCTCATACGTATCCTCATCAGGACACAGACACAGAGTCAACGTATACAGACAGAGAGGCTATCACGCTATCGCAATGCGTCTTTTACGTAACGATATCCCTACTCTTTCTGACCTTATGCTTCCAGGACTTATGGGTGAATTTGCACTCCGTCCCAGAGGACTCGTACTTGTAACAGGTCCTACAGGTTCAGGTAAGTCTACAACTCTTGCGGCTATGATCGACCACATCAACCGTAACAAGAACTGCCACATAATCACAGTAGAAGACCCTATAGAATATCTTCACACACACAAACAGTCAATGGTAAACCAGAGAGAGATCGGTGCTGACGTAGACAGCTTCGCAGGTTCTCTCCGTGCCGCACTCCGTGAAGACCCTGACGTTATCCTCGTCGGAGAAATGCGTGACTTTGAAACCATCAACGCCGCAGTAACCGCCGCAGAAACAGGTCACTTAGTGCTTTCAACACTGCATACAACAGGTGCGGCTGAAACTATCGACCGTATCATTGACGTATATCCTCCTCACTCTCAGGGACAGATTCGTTCACAGCTTGCAAACTCACTTGTTGCAGTTATTTCACAGACTCTCGTTCCTACTGCTGACGGTAAGGGACGTATCGCAGCTCTTGAGCTTATGAGCTGTACAGACGCTGTATCTGCCCTCATCCGTGAAGGTAAGATATTCCAGATTCCTAACGCTATTCAGACGTCAAAGGCTGTCGGAATGTTCTCCCTCGACCAGGATCTTGCAAGACTTGTTCGTACAGGTAAGATCACAGAGCAGGTTGCTCGTAGCCGTTGCCAGAACCCCGACGACTTAAAGCGTTATATCACAGCTTATTAATAAGAAAAATTGTGTTTGGAAAAAATATAGGTTTAGTCGGGCAGAGTTTTCTGCCCGATTAAATTGTTTAAAGAAGTAAATTAGTGAGGTAAAAATGAGATTTGTAATACAAAGGGTAACAAGAGCTTCCTGTACGGTAGAAGGCAAGGTAACAGGCAAAATTGATAAGGGCTTTTTGGTGCTTATCGGCATATCCGCTGACGACACCAAGGAAATTGCAGATAAGATGATAAAAAAGCTTATTGGCATGAGAATTTTTGATGACGAAAACGGCAAGACAAATCTTGCCCTTTCTGACGTAGGTGGAGAATTATTGCTCATTTCCCAGTTCACATTATACGCTGACTGCAAAAAGGGAAACCGCCCCTCTTTTACAAAGGCAGGCGGTCCTGATATGGCAAACGAGCTTTATGAATATATCATTGCACAGTGCAACGAGCAGTATGGTAAGGTACAAAGAGGTATATTCGGAGCAGATATGAAGATAGAGCTTTTAAATGACGGTCCCTTTACAGTAATTTTAGATAGCGCAGAGATAATGTAATCAGATTTTGGCGAAAGGAGTTTTGTAAAGATGAAAAAATCAATGGCAATATTATTGACAGCGGCAATGCTTTTTCTCACTGCTTGTCAGGAAAATAATACATCAGAGATATCCTCTGATACTTCATCAGATATAAATTCCTCGCAGGATAATTCCTCTGTCACAGAGAATAACCAAAGCAGGGTAGAAAATAGCGATAACAATTCCGATGGCGGTCATCAGATAATAGGCTCGCCTCTTGAAAGTCTTATCGAGGATTTTTATTCAAACTACAGCGAGCCCGAAAAGCCAAGAGAACCTACCTTCTATTATGCAAAGGAAGAGGACAAGATAAGCAGTGACGCAGACTATGACGCTATTGTTTCTTTTTGTACAGACCTGTACTCTGAGTTCGGAAGACTGACAGCAGGTAAGGATGCTGTGCTGACAGGCTTTACCGATAATTATAATTTTAAGGCGTATATTATCTATATGGCACAGCACAGCTCATCTGCAGAATATACCCCCACACCGCTTCTTGATAATGTTGAAACGATTGATTATCCCCAGTACAACTGTGTATATGTAAGAGGAGCAAAAAGTAGCTACGGAGGAAAAGGAGCAACGGGAATTGCAGAGTTTATAGTAACTGTCCGGGATGGCAGACTTTATATTTCTGACTGCTTTATTTCAGATGAGGGGTTAGTTTTCGGATCATTGAGAAGCGACTTTTCCGCCAAGGAAAACTATGACTTCTGGGAAAACCCTGAAAAATATCAGCCGATATTAGAGGCTATGAAAAATAATCCGTAAAATTAAAACCCGTGGATATCAGGTGAACACAGTTCATCCGTTACCCACGGGTTATTTATTTTGTTTTAGTCAACAAGAGCAGGATCAAAATCCTCTCTCCAGGGAAGACCCCACTTGTTAAGAGCTTCCATAAAGGGATCGGGATCAAACTCCTCGATGTTATAAACGCCGGGCTTTTTCCACTTGCCTGTCATAACCATCATAGCACCGATCATAGCAGGAACGCCTGTGGTATAGCTTATAGCCTGTGAGCCTACTTCCTTGTAGCACTCCTGATGGTCGCATACGTTGAACACCTTGTAATTAACAGGTTTTCCGTCCTTTACACCCTGACAGATACAACCGATATTTGTCTTACCTACTGTTCTTGGACCTAAGGATGCAGGATCAGGTAATACAGCCTTTAAGAACTGAAGGGGAACGATCTCCTTCCCCTCATACATAATAGGCTTAATGGATGTCATACCAACGTTTTCAAGACATTTTAAGTGTGTTAAGTAGCTCTGACCGAAGGTCATAAAGAAGCGTATTCTCTTTATGCCGTTGATATTAAGAGCAAGAGATTCAAGCTCCTCGTGGTGTAAAAGGTACATATCCTTTTCGCCCACTTCTTCAAAGTCATATACACGCTTTATCTCCATAGGCTCGGTTTCTACCCACTGACCGTTTTCGATGTAGCTGCCCTTGGCACTTACTTCTCTGATGTTTATTTCAGGGTTGAAGTTTGTAGCAAAGGGGTAACCGTGGTCACCACCGTTACAGTCAAGGATATCTATGTAGTGTATTTCATCAAAATAGTGCTTCTGGGCATAGGCACAGAACACACCTGTAACACCGGGGTCAAAGCCTGAACCGAGCAGAGCTGTGATACCTGCCTTTTCAAACTTCTCACGGTATGCCCACTGATATTTGTATTCAAATTTTGCTGTATCAGGATGTTCATAGTTTGCTGTGTCAACATAGTCTGTCTTTGTTTCAAGACAAGCGTCCATAATTGTAAGATCCTGATAGGGGAGTGCAACGTTTATTACGATATCAGGCTTTTCCTTATTGATAAGAGCTACAAGCTCGGGTACGTTGTCAGCATCAACCTGAGCGGTTGTTACTACTGTTTTTGTTCCCTTTGCCTCTACCTGACTTTTAAGAGCGTCACACTTGGATTTTGTGCGGGATGCAATACAGATTTCTGTAAACACTTCGCTGTTCTGACAGCACTTGTGTACTACAACACCTGCAACGCCGCCTGCACCGATAATTAAAGCTTTTCCCATAACTTTATGTTCCTTTCATTTTAAGAATATAGAATAACGGAAAAAACACCGTAATGATGATAGTATACACTATATCATTCAAAATTACAAGAGGTTTTAAAGAAAAATTTTGTTATAGCATTATATTAGCGAGATAAATTGGCGTTTAGCGGTGGGTCAATTTTTTTTCAACAGGTCGTCGGGGACGCCGACCCCTACAATTTTCCCCGCAATGTTGCGGATTGCGTTTTAACGATGAATTGCGGGCGTCTAAGTAGCCGTTGGTCTAAAGACCTCGTCTGTTTATTGCGAAACAGACGCCACTACGGAATAGAGCGAATTAAAATAAGGTTGGACATTACCCACAAACACTGATGCAATCAGCAAAATCCAACAAATTAAATATCGTAAAAGTCGTAGGGGCGACTATTAGTCGCCCGAATAAATTTGCGCCAACATAAACCGCTGAAAGCGGAACCGTCAGCGGTCACCGACCGCAAACACCACTCGTTTGTCAAATAAAAACATTTAAAAAGTGTTTTGATTTTTCTAATTCATCTGCTTATAATAATCCTGAAAGGAGTTTTACTATGAGTAAGAAAAATCAAAACGAATATAAAAAACAATCCGAGCTTATGAAAAAGGATGTACCTCATAATAAGGAAGAAAAATCTCAGATGGAGGATATCATCCTTAATAATTTCTGTCACGCTCAGAGCGATACTGATTATACGGGACTTGTTCCTAATGAGTGCGAGGCCGATACAGAAGAAGCATATCACAAATTATATCCTAAGGCGACACCTATAATAAATGAAGATGACAGCACCTACGGAGCAAAAGGAACACATTCAGGAGTATAGTTATTGATACAGAAAAAACGGGCTACAAGTAGCCCGTTCAATTATTTATTATACCTTTTCGCCTCTGAATCTGCCTACTATCTTGCAGTTCTTGTCGATGGTCGCTTCAAATCTTAAGGTGCAAGCATCGTAATGTTCGCTGTCGCCGTCGCTTACAACTTCATAGAAGAAAGCAAGTGCTGTGCCGCCTTCCATTCTTCTTACCGCACACTTACATACACCGCTTGCGATAGCGTGCTTTATGTAAGGAATGTCACGATCAAAGGAGCAGAAGTTATCCTCTGAAACGGGGATATTAACGTCGCCGTCTTCGCATTTGTTGGCTCTTAACATCTGCTCTAAAGGAGAAACGTTCTTGCTGCCGAAATCAGCAAAGGGAGCTTTCTTGGCAATTTCGCCCTTTCTTGCAGGTCTGCCGTTTATCTTCCAGCAGGGACGGACTACAACTGCGGTTTCGCCAATGTTGAAGTCGTTGTTCATATGCTCGCTCTGAGCAGAATAGAATTCAAGAGTTTCACGGTCAATTACAACTTCCTTGACGTTATCTCTTACAATTCCTACAAGCTGGAGCATTGATAAAAGCTCGTCTGCCTTTTCCATATGCTTTTCATCTGTCCATATCTCGTAGTTATTGAAATTGTTACGCCAGTAGCTCTTTATCGGAGGATCTCCTAAAAGGGACTGGATACGCATTTCCCAGTCAAAGATGATACCGCTCTTTACTCTTACCTTGTTTTCCTTAATAGCGTTAAGTGGTTCTAAAAGCTGAGCAAAAAGCTCGATATTATCAGCAATATCCTGAGCAATTGCACGTCTTGTATCGGAGGTCTTTATCTTCTCCTGTTCCTTTTCTATCTTTTCATCCTTGTAATTGTCAAAGTCATCCTCATCTGCATTGCCTGTATCAAACATTGAGAACACTTCGCTGGGACTCGGCATAGCGGATTCGCTCTTTGTATCATTTTCTGCAAGCAGATCACCAAACAGATCTTCCATTGATACTTCATCATCAGATACTGTTGTATTAAGTTCGTCTTCTTCGGGGTTATCGAAGAAGTCCATTGTACGCTTAGGTGCGTCGGGAGCTACCGCAATATCTGTAAGCAGATCGCCGAAGTCGGCGTTGATCATTGCAACCTTCATTGCATCCATATTGATGGGTGCGTGCTCAGTCTCATCTTCAATATCAGGGAGAGCTATTCCTATCTCCTCCATAACAGAAGCGGGCACAGGTTCTTCAGCAACTTCTTCTACAACAGGAGCTTCTGTAACTTCTTCTACTACAGGCTCTTCAGCAACCTCTTCTACTACGGATTCTTCAGCAACCTCTTCTACTGAAGGTGCAGGTGTAAAGAAAAAGGCTTCATCTTCCTGCTTTACGGGTTCTTCGTATACCGTCTGTTCTATTTCTTCTGCAAAACCGCCAAGTATTTCGTCGTTATCTTCTGCTACGGGTGCTTCTGTAATTTCTGATATTACAGGAGTTTCAACGGTTTTTTCAACAACGGGTGTTTCAATAATTTCTTCTATTACAGTAGATTCTACGCTTGAAAGCGATGAAATTATTTCTTCTGCAACAGGGGCTTCTTCGCTTGTAAGTGATTCAATTACTTCTTCAGCTTCAACCGCAGGTTCTTCAGCAACTGCTTCTACTACAGGAGCTTCAGCAACCTCTTCTACTACAGGCTCTTCAGCGACTTCTTCAACTACAGGTTCTTCAGCAACATCTTCTACAACAGGTTCTTCAGCAACCTCTTCTACTACGGGAGCTTCAGCAGCTTCTTCAACTATAGGTTCTTCAGCAACCTCTTCTACTACAGGCTCTTCAGCAGCTTCTTCAACTACAGATGCTTCAGAAACCTCTTCAACAACAGGAGCTTCAGCAACTTCTTCAATTACGGGCGCTTCAGCAACCTCTTCTACTACAGGCTCTTCAGCAACCTCTTCAACAACAGGAGCTTCAGCAACCTCTTCTACTACAGGCTCTTCAGCAGCTTCTTCAACTACAGATGCTTCAGAAACCTCTTCAACTACAGATGCTTCAGCAACCTCTTCTACTACAGGCTCTTCAGCAACCTCTTCTACTACAGGCTCTTCAGCAACATCTTCTACAACAGGAGCTTCAGCAACATCTTCTACAACAGGAGCTTCAGCAACCTCTTCTATTACAGGTTCTTCAGCAACCTCGTCTACTACAGGTTCTTCAGCAACCTCTTCTACTACAGGCTCTTCAGCAACATCTTCTACAACAGGCGCTTCAGCAACCTCTTCTATTACAGGTTCTTCAGCAACCTCTTCTATTACAGGTTCTTCAGCAACCTCTTCTACAACAGGTTCTTCTGTAACCTCTTCAATTACGGGTGCTTCAGCAACTTCTTCAACTATAGGTTCTTCTGTAACCTCTTCTATTACGGGTTCTTCAGCAACTTCTTCAACTACAGATGCTTCAGCAACCTCTTCTATTACAGGTTCTTCAGCAACTTCGGGGGCTGCGGGAGCTTCAGTAACTTCCTCGCTTGCTTCTATTGTGGGTATTTCAGCAATTTCTTCTACTGACTGGGGTGTGGGTACCTCGTCGGCATCATCGGCTGATAATGAGGGTATCTGTACGGCGTCTGATGTAATATGCTCTGCTTCATTTGCGGGGATAGCTGTCACTGCGTTTACAACGAGTGGAACAGGAGAAGGCGTTACAGCGGCAATCTCCTCTGCAAAGTCCTCGAATGCCTGCTCTTCGTTTTCATCTTGAATGCCTGCATCTTCGTCAATCGCATCTACTTCAACGACTTCTGCCTTTTCTTCTGCAGGTACAGGTTCGTCAAGGAAGCTTTCAAATATAGTCTTTTCTTCCTCTTCCATTTCAGAATAATCTGTAGTCGGGGCAGCCTCTGCTTTCTCGCTGTCGGTAAGCTCCACTTCCTTAAAATGTTCCATAACGTTTTCAAAGGAAACGGGTGCTTCTTCCTCCTCTTCAGTAAAGGTAAAAGATACGGGAGCATAATATTTTTTCTGCTTTACCTTTTTCTGAGGTGCGGGCTTTACAACTTCCGCCTTTTCATCAGGGGCTTTTGTTATTGCAATTTCTTCAGCAGGTGTTTCAGCTGTCTTTGCTTCTTTACCGCTTTCAGAAACGCCTTCGTCCATAACCTGCTCAATATCCTTGGCAAGCTGTGATACAACTGTATCCTTCTGATTTTTGGGAGTAATTGTTTCAGCGTCCTTTACACTTTCTGTTGTTATTATGATTTTTTCGGGGACTGCTTTTTTGGTTCTTGTGAGATTGACCGTATCATCGGGCAGAGTTTTCCACTGGAAACCCTTATCCGTTTTCCCGTTTCCCTGATCGTTATTATTAATTTTCTTTTTGGCATATACTGCCGCACCCACAGCGGCAGCGGCCGATGCGGCAAGCATTAAAGCCTGACCTATCTTCATCAGACACCATTCCTTTCATTAAAGGGAATTTCCTTTTATTTTATTCGACGCTCTTAAGAGCCTCAACCATGTCGATATTTTTAAGATGCTTGTGCATTACCAGCATAACGATTACCGCAAACACAAGGGTGATCGCTACTGAAATGAAAAAGCTGAACATATGCACCTCTCTGCCGAACATAACCATATCAATTTCGATGGTCTTTACTACAAAGTCAAGTAAAACTCTGCCAAGCAATAGTCCTGCACCTGAACCGAGTAACGTCAGCAGCATTATCTCACGGAAAACGTAAACTGACGTTTCCTTATCGTAAAAGCCCAGTACCTTAAGGGTAGCTATTTCTCTTATACGCTCGTTTATATTGATATTTGTGAGATTATATAAAACGATAAAGGCAAGAGCACCTGCACTGACAATAAGCAGAATTATTACAAAGAGTAAGGATTCAAGCATTTTCGTAAATGTTCCTGCTGTAGCTCTCTTATAGCTTACCGCCATCATACCGTCTATCTTCATAAGTTTTGCAGCAAGATTATCTCTTTCCTTTTCGGAAAGCTCAGCACCGTCTTCAGTTATAAAGTATACCGAGTTATAAGGCACGCTTTCTTCTACAACTTCGCTGTAATATTCTTCTGTTATATAAAGATAATGTCCTGCATAGTTTTCGCAGATATCGGATACTGTCATTTGCACAGTTTCGGTTTCAGTGATATATACCGTTATCTCTTCACCCTTTTTAATGTTACCGAGAAGGGTTGCGAGCTTTTCGTTTATAATGATACCATCATTTGTAAGACTGTATTTTTCGCCTGTGATACGGTCCTTTACGTTTACGCATTTAGCAAGATCTTCGTTATCCTTTACGGCAAAAATGGTGGTATCTGCAGATTTACCGTTTGCTTTTACGTTAAGCGTCTTCATATAGACGTCTACTGTATCAAGGTCGTTATCCTCTAAAAGCTGTATTATAGATTCTGTATCTGCCTTTTCTTCGCCGTCGTCGGAATATACTGCAATACCCGTATGAAGGCTTATTTCATCAAACTGCTTATTAAGGATATCGCTTACACTGTCGTAGATACCAAAGCCTGTCAGTACAAGAGCAGTACAACCTGCTATACCCACAACCGTCATAAACATACGGCGTTTATACCTGAAAAGGTTTCTCATAGTAACCTTCTGGCTGAAGGAGAGATGCTTCCAGATGATACCTATTCTTTCGATAAGAATTTTCTTACCGACCTTCGGTGCTTTGGGTCGCATAAGCTCTGAGGGTTGTTCTCTCAGTATTGCTGTGCAAGCAAAATATACCGTTATCAGTACAAGCAGGATAGACGCTAAGATAACGATACCCATAAGCATAATATCATAGGGCATAACTAAAGCATGGAGCTTATACATCATACCGTAAGCTATGATGATTACACCGGGGAAAAGCTTAAGTCCCACCAGTGTACCGAGAAGAGCACCTGCAAAAGCGGCAATAGAAGCATAAATAATATACTTCATCATAATTGAAGTATTACTGTAGCCTAAAGCTTTGAGTGTACCTATCTGGGTACGCTGTTCGTCTACCATTCTTGTCATTGTGGTAAGGCAGACAAGTGCCGCTATCATAACAAAGAATAAGGGGAACACTACTGCAATATAGCTTATACGCAGAGCGTTTTCTCCGTATTCGGAATAACCCGGGTTATCATCACGGGTAAAGACGTACCATTCGATTTCGCTCAGCTCGTCTATTTCCTTTTCGTTTTTATCTATCTCTTCTTCTGCCTCGGCAAATTTTTCATCTGCTTCCTTTTTGCCGTCCTCGAGTGCCTTTACACCGTCTTCATATTCCTTTTTACCCTCTTCAAAAAGCTCACGGTTTTTTTCAAACTCCTTGAGACCTTCCTCGTACTGAGCAAGTCCCTGTTCATAAAGAAGATAATTCTTTTCGTAAAGTGCTACGCCTTCCTTATATTCGCTGTAGCCCATATAATACTGGGATAAACCGTCGTAATACTGGAAAAGCCCGTCATAGTAAGCGTCATAGCCGTCTTCTATCTGCTTCTTGCCATCTTCATAAAGCTTTAAGCCTTCGTTATACTCTGCAAGTCCCTCTTCGTACTTTGCATATCCCTCTTCGTACTGCTTTTTACCATCCTCATACTGAGCAAGACCGTCGTTGTACTGTTTTAATGCATCGTCATATAACTTTCTGATTTCTGCCACAGTCTTTGTGCCGTCGAATAAGGGGCGTAATTCATCCGCAGTTTCTTTATCAATAATTCCTGCCTTTTCGGCAGAATCAATAAGCTTTGTAAGTGCGTCGGTATTTATTGCACTGCCTTCTATAGTTTCAACAATACTGCCGAAAAAATCAATCATCGGCTTTGTTTCATCAAGCTGAGCCTTACCTTCGTCAAGCTGAACTTTTGCTTCATCAAGCTGAGTTTTTGCCTTGTCAAGCTCTGCTTTGCCTTCGGTTATAGCAGGTTCCTGCTTTTCAAGCTCGGCTTTGCCTTTATCGAGTTCTTTCTTTGCGTCGTCAAGTTCCTTTTTTCCTTCATCAAGCTGAGCCTTGCCGTCTTTTATTTCCTTTTCGGCTTCTTCAAGCTGAGTCTTTGCATCATCAAGCTGAATTTTTGCATCGTCAAGCTCCGCCTTGCTGTCCTTTAAAGTTACAGCACCATCGGCAAGCTGTTTTTCACCGTCATCTATTTCTTTTTTTGCTTCGGCAAGCTTCTTTTCGTTATCGGCAATTTCAGCATAGATTTTAGCCTTTTCCTTTGCAAGCTCTGCTCTCGCCTCAGCGATCTTATCCTTTGCCTCCTGCTTTATTTCCCGGAGACGCTCATCTTCTCTTACTTTAGCGGTACCTTTAAGCTTATCGGTGATATTGTCACGTAGACCCTCGTACTCTTCAGAATAACTGTCCATTTCTCTAAGGTCATCACAGGTTACAAAGACCTGAGTGTATACTTCCGTTTTGAAGTTCTCCTCAGGAATATATATAAGCATATTTACAGTGCCTGTACCAATAGTGGTATTGCCTCTTTCGGTATCGGAGATAAACATCGGCGTATCAAATCTGCCGACGATCTCATATTCGGTTATTTCGAGGGTATCATTTATATCGGCAGAAGCGTCCCCGCTGAGTGTGATCTTGTCACCTATCTTGTAGCCCGAAACTAACTTACCTGCATCAAGTACACATTCATTTTCCTTTTCGGGCATTCTGCCTTCGGTAAGCCAAAGGGAGCTATGCTCGTTGTTTTCGCCCATTTCATCAAGAGAATATACTCTTGCCACCTTATCAGAACCATCCGACCCGATAAAAGCGTCGGTAAAATATCCGGGATAAATATTCAGTCCGTCTATTTTCTGCAGTTCCTCTATATCGCTGTCGCTGAAGCCATAGGTGGAAACCAGTCTGAAATCCATCAGATTTGTTTCATCATAATAAGTGTCAGCGGTCTTTTTCATATCGGGAGCGCTGGCAAGCAGACCTGCGAAAAATCCCGTACCTATTGCGATAATACCGAAGATGGAGAAAAATCTGTTTTTCGTCTTTTTGATTTCCGAAAAAGCATTTTTCAGCATTGTATTTTTCATAAGCAGTATCCCCTTACCATTCTATCTCTTCGACAGGAGTGGGATTTTCATTTACGATTATATCTCGCACCTTACTGCTTTTCATTTTTATTACTCTGTCAGCCATAGGACAGATTGCAGAGTTATGGGTAACGAGTATTACCGTCATCTTTTCTTCTCTGCAGGTGTCCTGTAAAAGCTTAAGTATCATTTTACCCGTGTTGTAGTCGAGTGCACCCGTAGGTTCATCGCAAAGGAGCAGTTTCGGCTTTTTTGCAAGTGCTCTTGCAATAGCTACTCTCTGCTGCTCACCGCCTGAAAGCTGAGCGGGGAAATTGTTCATTCTTTCCCTTAATCCGACCTTTTCGAGTATTACCTCAGCAGGAATAAAATCCTTTACCGTCTGGGTAGAAAGCTCAATGTTTTCCTTTGCGGTAAGGTTCGGGATAAGGTTGTAGAACTGGAATATAAAGCCTATATCATATCTTCTGTAGGATATAAGCTCCCTGCGGTTATATGCACTTATTCTCGTGCCGTCAACAAAAAAATCTCCCGAGGTAGCCGTATCCATACCGCCTAAAATATTAAGCACGGTGGTCTTTCCGCTACCTGAAGGGCCTACGACTATTGCAAATTCGCCCTTTTCAATTTCAAAGCTTACCTTGTCGTTTGCATTGATGGTTATATCACCCATGTGATACTGCTTTGTTATCTCGTTTAACGTTATAAAGCTCATTACACATTACTCCATACTGCTGATTTTACTGTCAGCTTGCATATGCCGTTACATATTTCTCTTTTTTTGGCACATAATTCTCATATTACAATTTCACATAATATAGTATATCATTTTTTGCTCATCATTGCAAGAAAATTTGTGCCATAATTACAACTTTTTTAAAGGATTTTAATAGATTTTTTATACCTGGAGTGATCATCTTATGAACACCTTTCACCAGTCTCATTTTCTGACCGTGCTTTTTTCTCTTACTAAATATTTCTGGGTGCTTTTATTACCTGTTGTAAGAGCTGTTTTAGCCTTCGGCTTTGACTATCATAACGCCTTTAAAGGCTATGAAGCAGATATTTTTATACTGTCCTTGCTTTTTCTTTATGCCATGTCCCGATGGCTTTTTACCTCTCTTACCGTAACCGATAAGGAGATGATATATAAAAGAGGCGTTATATTCAGAAAAACAGTTAGTGTTTCGCCTGAAAACGTAAGCTGTATCAGACTATGGCAAAATCCCTTTTCTGCAATATTCCGATGCTTTATACTGAGAGTGTACCAAAATCCGATACAAAAACCGATAATAAAAATGTACTGCACTAAAAGAACTGCCGAGAAAATTAAAGAGCTTTGCAATATGGACGAGAAAAAGCTCACAAAGCATAAATTCAATCCCTACTTATATTCACTCATTTTTACAAGCAGTAAGGGCGGCTTTCTGATTTTATCGGCGTTGCTTTCCTTTTCGGGTATCGTGACGGGGAAGACTGTAAGACATCTTGCCGAGGAGAACATTTCAGCCCTTTCGGACTTTGCTCGGGATATACCCACCTTTCTTATTGTGATGGGACTTTTCTTTCTTACTGTAAGACTTATTTCTTTTTTGCTTGAAGCCCTTTCCGTCTCGGATATGCATTTCTACGAAAGTGACGATTTCACCTTTATCAAAAGAGGAATACTGACAAAAAGCCTTTACCTTATAAGCAGAAAAAAAGAAAATACAGGGTATTTTTTGTCGACAAATAGTATATTGTACAAAAAATATTACTCTTTGTATGCAGGTGTAGCTGGCTTTGGACAGGGAAAATACGATAATTCTCTTATCATCCCTATTACCGACAGGTCAACTGCAAACAAAGCGATATCAAAGCTATATAAGAATAACGCTTCTGAGCAGAAAAAGTTCTTCGCTGATAAAAAAGCCATAGGTTCATATATAACCAAGTGGTTCGTGGCGTATATTGTCTCCTGTCTTTTATGTTCAGCACTTGCAAGCCTCGGGCTTTTCGGAAATGCCTTTTATATTGCCTTTATACCGCCGCTTTTATTTTTGTTCCTGATATTCTTAGGTATGAACAAATGGCGGTGCAGTTATATAGAAATAAGCAGAGAGACTATCACGATTTGTTATACGAAATGTTTAAAAATATATAAATATGTCGTAGAGTGTAAAAAATGCCCGAAAATACAGATAAGACAAAACCTTTTTCAAAGAAGAAAGGGAATTGCTGATTTACGCCTTTATTTAAGAGGGAATAAGAGCAAAAAAGTACGCATAAGGCATATCAGAATAGAAAAATGTATGGAAATTGCTGAAAAACTGTGATTTTTCTTGACAAAACACCGCTTATATGCTACAATTGATTTGGAAAATTCCCTTATCAAGAGCGGTTTACAGTTTTTGCATTGCAAAGCAGGAGTCAGGCTCCGTAAACCCAGCAACCGTTTCACTTTTATAAAAGGCTATGTGAAAAATGGTGCTAATTCCTACGGTTTTACCGAAAGATAAGGAGCAAGCCGAAATGCTATGCTCCGAAAGGGGCTTTTTTTAATGCTTAAAAAGAATTTATAAAGAGAAAGGAAGCTATAAAAATGTCAAGTTTTTTATTCACGTCTGAAAGCGTAACAGAAGGACATCCCGATAAGATCTGCGACCAGATATCCGACGGTGTTCTTGATGCTATTTTAGAGCAGGACAAGATGGCAAGAGTTGCCTGCGAAACTGCTACAACGACCGGTATGGTTCTCGTAATGGGTGAGATCACAACAACTGCCGATATCGACATTCCTAAAATCGTAAGAAACGTCGTTAAGGAGATCGGCTATGATAATGCAGAATACGGTTTTGACTGCAATACCTGTGCAGTTCTGACTTCTATCGACGAGCAGAGCCCTGACATTGCTATGGGCGTAAACAACGCTCTCGAAGGCAGAAGCGAAAACGCCTGCGACACAGGTGCAGGTGACCAGGGTATGATGTTCGGTTATGCCTGCGATGAAACGAAGGAGCTTATGCCCTTATCAATTTCTTTAGCTCACGCTTTATCAAAGAAGCTTACAGAGGTAAGAAAGTCAGGAGAGCTCAGCTACCTCCTTCCCGATGGTAAGACACAGGTTTCCGTTGAATACATAGACGGCAAGGCGGCAAGAATTGACACGGTAGTCGTATCCTCTCAGCATAAGGCTGACGTTGATATGAAGGTACTCGAACAGGATATCATCGAAAAGGTTGTAAAGACGACCGTTCCTGCCGAGCTTCTTGACGAAAATACAAAGTATCTCATCAACCCCACAGGCAGATTTGTTGTGGGCGGTCCTCAGGGTGACAGCGGTGTTACAGGCAGAAAGATCATCGTTGATACCTACGGTGGTGTAGGCAGACACGGTGGCGGTGCTTTCTCAGGAAAGGATCCCACAAAGGTTGACAGAAGTGCCGCTTATGCCGCACGTTACGTAGCAAAGAACATCGTAGCCGCAGGCATTGCAAAGCGTTGCGAGGTTCAGCTTGCATACGCTATCGGTGTTGCAAAGCCCGTATCAGTTTTAGTTGATACTTTCGGTACAGGTGTAACCTCCGATTACATTATCGCTGACGCGGTAAACAAGGTATTCGATTTAAGACCCGCCGCAATTATCAGCACTCTTGATTTAAGAAATACAAAATACCGTCCTCTTGCCTCTTACGGTCATATGGGCAGAGAGGATCTCGGCGTTGCCTGGGAAAGAACAGACAAAGCAGAACAGCTTAAAGAAGCTCTTAATATGTAATTAACGCACATAAAGCCGCTTGCGGAAATCAGGCGGCTTTAAGCACTTATATAAATGACAAAATTTTAACAGGAGGCATTATGTCCTTTGACGAAATAATCGTAGCTATAAACGACGTGGTATGGGGTATTCCGCTGATAATTCTCATAATAGCGGTAGGTATCCTGCTGACAGTCCGTTTAAAGCTTTTACAGATAACAAAACTCCCTAAAGCGTTCAAGTTTATGTTCAAGGATGAAGAGGGAGGCAAGGGAGAGGTTTCAAGCTTCGGTGCGTTATGTATTGCACTTTCCGCAACTATAGGTACAGGTAACATTGTCGGAGTTGCTACCGCAATTGCGGCAGGCGGTCCCGGTGCTTTATTCTGGATGGTTGTAGCCGCATTCTTCGGTATGGCTACAAAATATGCCGAAGGATTACTTGCAGTAAAATACCGTACTATAGATAAGGACGGTCACATCCTAGGCGGACCTTTCTATTATATAGAAAAGGGACTGGGGAAAAAATTCAAATGGCTTGCAAAGCTGTTTGCCGTATTCGGACTTTTAGCAGGTCTGCTTGGTATCGGTACTATAACCCAGTGCAACGGTATAACCGACGTAGTACAGAGCTTTGCCGACCCCGAAAAACAGTATATGATAAATCTTTTCGGTACGGATTATTCCGTTGCCGCACTTATCGCAGGTGCTGTGGTAACGGTATTTGCGGCACTGGTTATAATCGGCGGCATCAAGAGAATATCAAAGGTCTCAGAAATTGTAGTACCCTTTATGGCTATTCTTTATATAGTTACCTGCCTTATTCTCGTATTGTCAAATCTGCCTGCAATTCCTGCCGCATTTGCTACCATTATTGAGGGTGCGTTCAATCCTTCTGCGGTAACGGGCGGTGTGATAGGCTCTATGATAGTTGCGATGCAGAAGGGTGTTGCAAGAGGTATCTTCTCCAACGAATCAGGCCTTGGTTCTGCTCCTATTGCAGCTGCGGCGGCAAAGACAAACGAGCCTGCAAGACAGGGTCTCGTATCTATGACGGGTACTTTTATTGATACTATTATAATCTGCACGATGACAGGTCTTTCTATCGTACTGACAGGTGCATGGCAGGCAACGGACGCCGCAGGTAAGGCACTTGAAGGTGTAAATATCACTGCCTATGCCTTTGACAAGGGTCTGTGGTTCTTACCTGAAAGCGTTACAAGCTTTATACTTATGCTGTGCCTTGCATTCTTTGCATTTACAACTATTCTCGGTTGGAATTATTATTCAGAGCGTTGCCTTGAATACCTCTGCGGCAAAAAGGAGCTTGTGCTTAAAATATACAAATTCCTCTATATTGCGGCTGTATTCATTGCTCCCTATCTGACTGCGGCGGCTGTATGGAATTTAGCTGATATCTGCAATGGACTTATGGCTTTCCCGAACCTGCTGGCACTGTTCTTATTAAGCGGTGTTGTAGCAAAGGAAACAAAGGACTTTATCGCAAGAGAAAAGTTCAGAGAGAAACGAGAAAAGATGGCAAAAGCAGAAGAATAAAAGCAAACAAACCACCGGTTTAACCGGTGGTTTGTTTTTAATGCGTTAATTTTAGCTTACGTCCGAACGGGTAAATACGTGTTCATCTGAAGGACAGGGTGATCTTTACTTATTTAAGAAAGAAAGTGACATATTACTGCTCTTTGAGTTAGGTACAAAAATTGAACCGACTGTAATACCACAGTATTCTACATTCATTTCGCCGCTTTCCCAAGGACGGATAAGGTATTTGATCTGACCTGTTGTTGAGGGGTTATTATTGGCAGTACCCCAGAACTGAACGTCAACAACATTGCCGCTGGTCGACTGCTTTGCATTAAGTACGAGATCAGGTCTGAAGGTTAAAATGTGTTTATCACTGATTTTGAAGTCAACGTATACTTCGTACATTCCGCCACTCCAGCTACTGTTGTACTTCATACTTACCTTGGTAATGTCAAAATTCTGATAGGTTCTTTTGCTTTCAAGCATTAATGTGTAGATGCACGAACTATTCTTTGTTACTGCGACAGGATATTTAAGCTCAGAAATATTCATACCATCGCCGTCATACAGATAAAGATCCTCCATGTAATTCATCTTGGTCGCTTCGTTTAAAGTAGTTTTCTTTTTTCTTGCCGTAGGATCTGCTGAAAAATCAACGTTAAGAAATTTAGTACCCTCAATAAGTTGGTTAGAGCCATAGCACTTAGACCAGATTGAGTTGGTAAAATGAATGTCATTTTCCTGCATATACTGTAATTTAGAATAGTGAATAGTAGGAGCACTACCTGCATAATAAGTAAGCTCATAATTACCCACGTTATTTCTTGTTACCGCTCCTGCACTGATTGTTGCTACTGCTACTACCGTTGCTGCTGCCAGTACAGCAGCAACTATCTTTCTTAATTTTTTCATGATTTTTTTCCTCGCTTATGTCTGTTTTAAGTTTTTATTCTTCGTTAAAGTATCATCGCCCGATTTTTAATCGGGCGATATTTGACGTAAATGTTAAGATATAACGATATTCAATTAAACGTTCTTGTAAGTACCTGTTAAGTTGAGAATGTATCTGTCAAAACCGATATGGAAATTAGAGCTTAATTTGGGAAGAGTAACTGTACCAACGTTAGTGCCGTTTATTGTAACAGCTCTGGTTGAACCTGCATAGCTCAGAGGTACGAGGAGTT
Source organism: Oscillospiraceae bacterium (assembly GCA_015067025.1). Classification (GTDB taxonomy): domain Bacteria; phylum Bacillota; class Clostridia; order Oscillospirales; family Ruminococcaceae; genus Ruminiclostridium_E. The sequence goes on along the minus strand of SVNC01000015.1, from coordinate 13,368 downwards.
TCTGAGTACCTGTTGTATAAGCACCTTCGGTATAGAAATCGCTTAAATTACGTGTGAATTCTCTGCTTGAATTGCAGCCGTAGACCTTAATCTCATTATCGTCGATTAAAATACGACCACCGTTGATTTTGTAGTTTACGTTAAGCCAAGCGTGTGTAGTAGAGTTCTTGCCGTCTGCTTCGCGATAAGGTGTAAGTGATACGCCTGTAATATCAAAATTAGATGTTAATCTGTAACCAGGAACTACCATAACGTCAAACTGGGCGGATTTGCTACCCTGAAGTGCTTCGAGAGTATACTTACCTGAGACGTCGCCGCCCAAGCTATTCTTAAGATAAAGATCTTCCATATAATCATCAACACAGCTCTTTACCCACGATTCTATCTTTTTTTTCTTAGCTGTAGGATCCTTGGAAAAATCTACGGTAAGGATTTTATTGCCTTCCGTCATATCCTTTTCTACAGTCTTGTAATTAATATAATCGTCTGAATATCCGTGCAGCTCTAACTGAGAATAGTGGATAACGTTTTCTGATGCACTGCCACCGTAAACATCGCCTGTTGTATCAAACCAGAAGGTCTTTGCTGCCGCTGATGCTGTTAATGCTACTGCTGTTGTTGCAACTGTTGCTGCTGCCATTGTGCCGGCTACGATAGCCTTGAATTTCTTGTTCATAATAATAACTCCTTTTTGATAAAATGTTGTGTGATTTTTTCTTTTCGTTTTGGTTTTGGTTTTTGGTTTTTGGTTTTGGTTTCGTTTTAGTAATTTGCGAATAAAAATGTTTTTGTTTTTACAAAGACGTTGGTGTGACGTAATGCTGTGACGTTAAAAAATGTTATTGTATTTTTTATTTTCTTTCCGTCTGAGTTACTCCCGATGTGCACCTCGGTTTCCCTCGTCTGTCTTAATTATATCCGTGCGGCATTTTAGATGCAATATTTTTACGACAAGTGGTCGTTTTTCAAATTTTCCTGCCGTTATTTTTTCTAAGCGGTCAAAATTTTTTAAAAACGTGCCAATGGCAACTTACGATTTTTTAAGATGAACAAAAATCAGGTAAATTTACCTGTCAGCAGTACCAAGACGGCAATTTACTAACCTGCCAAAATTCCGTAAATTCAGCTGAGAGGTACGTATAAGCGGTACAGGTCAAAAGTAAAAACACACGAATTTTCTTTATGCAATGCAGTTTTGCGACAAGCGGTACAAAACAGCTTTTGCCAAGATAAGATGCCATAGGGCATCTTGTCCTTCGTATATGCATCTTGTACATAAATATGGCCACTTGTCGTAAAATTGTTGATGTTTTAATAAAAAGTTGTTACAATAATATTACAGAAATCATTTTATCGTTTGGAGGCTACGTTTATGAAAAAGACGATCTACATCATCGCAGGACAATTTAAAAACGATTACATGGACAAATTTACAACGGGCGTTATGAGAAAGGCAAACGAGCTTGACTATGATACCGTTACCTTTTCAATGTCACGCTACTACCGCACCAAGACGAATTGCGAAAAGGACATCTACAAGCTGATAGATTTCAGCAAGTGCGATGGCGTTGTACTTAACGCCGAATCCTTTTACGAGCTTAAAAACCTTGCGGCTATGATAGAGCAGCAGATAATAATCAGCGGCAAGCCCTATACGGTCATAGGTTCATCCTCGTATACAGAAAACTATTTCCACTATCCTTATTATGATGATATGGTTGCAATGACAGACCATCTTATAGAACAACACGACTGTAAGACTATATACTGCCTTGGCGACGTCCCCGACAGCGAAAGCTCAAGAATAGAGGGCTTTAAGGCTTCAATGAAAAAGCATAATCTTCCTTGTCCCCAGTCCTATCTGCTTTACGGCGGTTTCTGGATCGACTGTGCAGAAAGACTTGCAAAGGACATTGCAAGAGAGATCATAGACAAGCCCGATGCGGTTATGTGTATAAACGATCAGATAGCCAATGCTCTTGTAAGAGCTTTATATCGTAATGGTATCAGCGTACCTGAAGATATACTCGTAGCAGGTCTTGACGGTCACCCCTGTGCTTTCAATTACGCAATGCCTATTACCACTATTATGATAGACGGCGAGCATTTAGGTAAGACCGCAATGAACAGACTGCACGAAATGATGGGTAACGAAATAGACCTTGTTCCTATTAAAAAGAGCCGTATCAAAACAGGTCTCAGTTGTGGTTGCGGCACGAAAAAATCAAGACATATCCGCAGTCGTATCGAAGAGGCTGATGAATATGAAAATCACCATATGTATTACAGAAACTGCGAGATACAGGAAAAGCTCTATCACATAAGCGATTATTCCGAATTACCGCTTATCCTCGATAATCTTACATATCTTATACCTAATATGAGCACCTTCTCGGTATCTCTTTTAAGAGGAGAAAATCAGGCAGAATGTCTGTTCCACAGTTCCTGGTCAAACGGTGACAGTACGGTAAAATTTGACTACCGTGATATCCTTCCTCCCAACGGCAATATGGATAGTCAGGTAAGAAACACTCATATCGTACCTCTTTCCTTTAACGAAAAGTTCTACGGCTATGCAACGGCAGGCTATCATCAGCCTAACGTATATAACGAATTTTTACAGAAATTCATCCGTGATATTTCCGTAGCCCTTGATATTTTTGAACGCTCCTCAGGACTGGGAAGACTTTCTACACCTGAGCTGAAGCCTGAGCGTGCTACAACAAAGGCGTATCCCGGTGTACAGCACGTTGACGAGGATCACGAGGATATCCCCGAAAACGACAGCAACGCAATCTACGCTATGAAGGACGGCACTTTAGCAAAGGTAAATATGGATAGCATCCTTTACTTTGAAGCTTCTGAAAAGAGAGTCAGCGTAGTGCTTAAAAGCGGAGCTTACGAAGTAAGAAACACCCTTGCCGAGCTTGAAGAAATGATGCTCACAAGAAACTATATGCGTATATCAAAATCCACCTTGCTTAATTTAGATAAGGTATCCGCCGTAAAGCCTGAGAACGACAGGTCGGTGGTAGCGGTGCTTGTTACAAAGCAGGAGGTCAGAGTATCAAGAAGATACGCAAAGGAATTCAAGGACAGAATGAAATTTTAACGCGGCGAGTCATTGGTCTAAAGACCGTCTTTACAAACCATTGCAATTGACGAAACGTTGTGAACGGCGGGGCCACGTATTGAGAGATGTAAATTGTTGTTTGAACGCCACGCGTTTGAACAATAATTTACTATACAAGATGAAAAAATCAGGCGGACATCGTCCGCCTGATTTTTGTTATTATTATTATTATTTAAAAACTCTTTCTGCAGAAATCTCTCGGTGTTACACCCTTCTGGCTTTTGAACACTTTTATAAAATAGCTGTAATCGTTGAAGCCACAGTTCATTGCAATGTCAATGAGCTTTTCTTCTGTACCGACTATCTGCTCGCAGGCAGATTCTATACGGTAATAGTTAAGATATTCAATAGGAGTTTTCTTTGTGTATTCCTTAAAGGCACGGCAGAAATAGTTTCTGTTCATACCGCATTGCTTTGCCATTTCCTCTAAGGTTATCTGTTCGCGGTAGTGTTGTTCGATATAAGCGATAACTTTTTTGAACTTGCGTATCTTCTTTATATCAGATGCAGGGATATCCTTTTCGGCATAATAGGTATTTGACTTTATGATACTGCCGAGCATACATAAAAGCTTACCCTGAACAAAAAACTCGTAGCCGTTTGACTTTTTCAGCATAATATCAATTATATCTCTTGCATACTGTGCAGGCTCGCTGTCACCTCTGAACACAGGGGACAGACGCTTTTCGTGATTAAGAATAGGTTGCATTGCAAGAGCACAAGTCTGACTGCATTTGAGAAGTGTCGTCATATCGAATACAAGACAGTCGTATACACAATTATCAGGAGTACCGCCGTGCAGAGAACCGCCGACGATAAGGGCACAATCTCCCTGTGTCAGATTATATTCCTTGCCATCGACTGACAGCTGAAAATTACCTTGACGCACAAGGATAAACTCACATTCATTGTGCCAGTGGTGGATCATATTGTATCTTGGATGTATTTCCGTTACGTGATAGCAGGCACAGGGAAATTCCTTTGTTCCATGCTCTCTTTTTTCGCGATATTCGATATACTTCATATAAATTTTATCTCCTGTCTTGGGTATTCAAAACTGAAAAAATTATGGTTTATACAATATTATTATAACATTTTAAATTTGTTCTGTAAAGAAAAAACAAGAGGAAATTTCCAAATTGTAAGAATTGCACGAAAAAGAAACTTTGCTTTGTGCAAAAAGGCTAAGTAAAAACGTGTAAATAAAAAATATTTTTTTAAAAACGATTACAAACCTTGCATAATTGAGACAAATATTATATAATAGAATTTAAGAAATTTGTCTGTAACGATGTAATTTCTTTTCATCTTACACCAAAAAAATCAGGAGGATTCTATGAAATTCGGTTATTTTGACGATACCAACAGAGAGTATGTCATTACCTCTCCCAAGACTCCCTATCCTTGGATCAACTACCTCGGAACACAGGGCTTCTTCTCACTTATTTCAAACACAGCAGGCGGTTATTGCTTCTATAAGGACGCAAGACTCAGACGAATCACACGTTACCGCTACAACAACGTTCCCGTTGATATGGGCGGACGTTATTTCTACATCAACGACGGCGGTCACATCTGGAACCCCGCATGGTCACCCGTAAAGACAACACTTGACAGCTACGAATGCCGTCACGGTATGGGCTATACAAAGATTGCCAGCTCTTCAAAGGGCGTTGAAGCTAAGGTTACATTCTTCGTACCTCAGAACTTTAACGGCGAGATCCAGAAGGTTACGTTAAAGAACACAACAGACGCTGCAAAGAGCCTGAAGCTCTTCAGCTTCATCGAGTGGTGCTTATGGGACGCTAACGATGACACAACAAACTTCCAGAGAAACTTCAACACAGGCGAAGTTGAAATCGACGGTTCTGTTATCTATCACAAGACAGAATACAAGGAAAGAAGAGACCATTTCGCATTCTATAGCGTAAATGCTCCCATCAACGGTTTCGATACAGACAGAGAAAGTTTCCTCGGTTTATACAACGGCTTTGACGCTCCTCAGACTGTATTTGCAGGCAAGCCCAATATGTCAGTTGCAGACGGTTGGTCACCTGTTGCTTCTCACTACATCGAAGTAGAACTGCAGCCCGGCGAAAGCAAGGATTACGTATTCTGCCTCGGTTACGTTGAAAATGCATTTGAAGAAAAGTTTGCTGCAGACCTTGATGACAACAGCACGATCATCACAAGCCGCGGCAGCAAGAAGAACATCATTAATAAGAAAAAGGCTCAGGAAATGCTCGCTATGTGCGATACAGCTGAAAAGGCTGACAAGCTCTTTGATGAGCTCTGCGCACACTGGAACAGCCTCCTTGGTCAGTACAGCGTAGATTCTCCCGATGAAAAGCTCAACAGAATGGTAAACATCTGGAATCAGTATCAGTGCATGGTTACCTTCAATATGTCCCGTTCTGCTTCCTACTTCGAAAGCGGTATCGGCAGAGGTATGGGCTTCCGTGATTCTAACCAGGACCTTCTCGGCTTCGTACACCAGATTCCCGAAAGAGCACGAGAAAGACTTATCGACCTTGCGGCTACAATGCTTGAAGACGGCGGTGCTTATCACCAGTATCAGCCTCTTACAAAGATGGGTAACCACGAGCTCGGTTCAAACTTCAACGATGACCCTCTGTGGATGATCTTAGCAGTTTCCGCATACATCAAGGAAACAGGCGACGTTTCTATCCTCGACGAGATGGTTCCTTATGAAAACAAGCAGGAACTCGCAGCTACAATGCTCGACCATATGAAGAGAGCCTTTTACCACGTTGTTAAGAAGGTTGGTCCTCACGGACTTCCTTTAAGCGGACGTGCAGACTGGAACGACTGTCTCAACCTCTCCTGCTTCTCCAACAAGCCCGGTGAATCCTTCCAGACATACAACAACAAGGAAATGTTCACAGAGCCTCCTTTCTACAGCCAGGTTGCAGAATCTGTTATGATTGCAGGTATGTTCTGTGCAATTGCTCCCGAATACGTAGAAATGTGCAAGCTTAAGGGCGATAATGCAGAAGCTGAAAAGGCTGTGGCTGAAATCGAAAAGATGAGAAAGGCTACGGAAGAATTCGGTTACGATGGCGAATGGTTCTTAAGAGCTTACGATCACAACGGTAACAAGGTTGGTTCTAACGAATGTGAAGAAGGTAAGATCTTCATCGAACCTCAGGGCTGGTGCGTAATGGCTGGTCTTGGTAAGGACAAGGGCTACGATATTGCAACACTCAACAGCGTTGACAAGTATCTGAACTCACAGCACGGTCTTGTTCTCAACAACCCTGCATTCACAACCTATAAGGTTGAATACGGCGAAATCTCTACATATCCCGGCGGATATAAGGAAAACGCAGGTATCTTCTGCCACAACAACGCATGGATCATCTGTGCAGAAGCTGCAGTAGGCAGAGGCGATAAGGCGTTTGAATACTATTCAAAGATCGCTCCCGCATTCAGAGAGGAAATGTCTGATCTCCACCGCACAGAACCTTACGTATACGCTCAGATGATCGCAGGTAAGGACGCTCCTCGCCACGGCGAAGCTAAGAATTCCTGGCTCACAGGTACAGCTGCTTGGAACTTTGTAGCTGTATCCCAGTACATCTTAGGTATCAAGCCTGAATATAACGGTCTTAAGATCGATCCTTCCATTCCTCACGAATGGGATGGCTTCACAGCATCTCGTTTATTCAGAGGTGCAACTTATGAGATCACTGTAAAGAACCCCGACCACATCTCTCACGGTGTTAAGTCCGTAGTAGTTGACGGTAATGCAGTAGACAGCAACGTTATCCCTGCATTTGATGGCGGTACACACACAGTTGAAATTGTTTTAGGCTAATCCGACTGATAAAAATAAGTTTTCTCCCACAGGAAACTGTGGGAGAATTTTTATATATTGAAATGTGTCAGCACTTTTGTGATGAATTGAGAAAAATTACTTGATTTAAATAAAAAATTATGGTAAAATATTAATATCTATAAATGTATGGGTGGTGAGAAAAATGCCAAAAAGAAAAAAGATAGCACTCATTCAGGCAGTGCCCGAATCTTTATATGCAAACAGATTATTTGAAGGCGTTTTTTCTCAGTGCCATAAATACGGATATGACGTAGCTGTATTTTCTTCAATGCTCCCTGTATGCAGTCAGCATGAAGGGTATCTTGACGGAGAGCTTAATATATACGAGCTTATAGATTTCAATAAATTTGACGGAATCATAGTCGATACTGTTTCTCTTACCGAGGATAAAACAGAACATGTAAGAGATAGAATTTTAGGTAGACTGCAAAGAGAATGTGTAAAGCCTGTCATATCACTTTACCTGCCGCTCGGGGATTATCCCGTCGAGCAGAGCAGTGACTATGATATGATAAGAAGAGTAACCGAGCACGTCATAATTGACCATGGTTGCAGAAACGTATATTTTCTAAGCGGTATGAAGGATTATCCCGTATCTTTAGAAAGAGAAAAACCCTTTAAGGATACTCTTGCAGACAATGGTATACCTTTTGATGACAGTAAGCTGTTTTACGGTGACTTCTGGTACAGTGGTGGTATGGAGCTTGGCGAAAAAATCGTAAACGGCGTAGTGCCAAAGCCTGATGCGATAGTGTGTGCCAGTGATCATATGGCTATAGGACTTGTAAAAAGACTTGTAAAGGGCGGCATAAGAGTGCCCCAGGACATTATAGTAACAGGTTTTGATGCTACTCAGGAGGCGGCTCTTCAAGAGATTTCCGTTACCACCTGCGAATCAAATTCGCCCCAGGCGGCGGCAAATGCAGTTGATAAACTTGTCAGCATAATAGAGCCGGACAGAGAGATCATTCCCTATGTGCCTGACGCAAGAAAGGTTATTCACGAGGGTATGAGCTGTGGTTGCAGACCCGACTTTATGCATTCCACAAGAAAATTCAAGGAGTCTTTCTATTTTAAAAATATAGATTTTACCGATCAGGAATCCCTGCATGATATAAATATAGGACTTCTTATGGAAGGATATATCTCCGAAAGACAAGCGGAGGCAAGTAATCCCACAGAATGTCTTAAATCAATATTCCTTGATACGTACTATTTAAGACCTTACAGAACCTTTTCTATGTGTCTCAGAGAAGACTGGCTTGAGCCGGATACAACACTTGTAAAGGGTTATCCTAAGAAGATGAAGGTTGCAGTTCACGCAACTCATATTGCAGATACAGGATTTTACGAAGATAAGGACAGCATTGTGTTTGAAACAGGAATGATGCTCCCGAAGCTTTGGGAGGACAGAGACGAACCGGCAGTGTTCTATTTTGCTCCTCTTCACTTTAAGGAAAAGACCTACGGTTACGTGGCTATTGAGTGCGATCTTCTTCAGAAGAAAAAGTTCAATGTGGTACATCGTAACTGGGTGAGATTTGTAAACAACTCTCTTGAAATGATATCCACAAGAAACAGACTGACAGCGGCTTCTATCCGAGATGAAATGACAGGTGCCTTCAACCGTCGCGGTATGAATATAAAGGTTGAAGAAATGATGAGACGTGCAAAGCCCGAGGATACTCTTTTTACCTATGTTATAGATATGGATGGACTGAAATTCGTCAACGACAATTACGGTCACGCCGATGGCGATTTCAGTATAACTACAGTCTGTGCGGCGGCTCAGAAGATAACCGATATAAATTCTATCTGCGTCAGAGCAGGCGGTGACGAGTTCTACGTTATCGGCCTTTCAAAATGTGACGAGAGGGAAATAACCGAAAAGCTCGTTATATTCTGTCAGGAGCTTGAAGCAATGAATAAGGTCAGCGGCAAGCCCTTCCCGATAACTGCAAGTATCGGTTTCAGCTCGGCACCAATGAGTGAAAATCCCGACGTGAACAAGCTGTTATCCGAAGCGGACCTGGCAATGTATCAGAGCAAGGCGGCAAGAAAGAAAAAGCTTGCAGAACTGATGGAAAAGAAAAGCTGATATTATAAATAACAAAAAGCCGTTTATACGGCTTTTTGTGCAATATAAGAAAATTCTTCAGAAAAGGTAGGTAATTTATTATGCCGTTTATTAACGTAAAAACGAATATTTCTGTATCTGATGAAAAGAAGGTTCAGGTAAAATCTGCAATGGGTAAGGCTATTACAGCTATCCCCGGAAAATCAGAAGCGTGGCTTATGGTAGGTATTGAACCTTCTCACTGCCTTTACTTTAAGGGTACTGACGAGCCCTGTGCAATGGTAGACGTAGATATCTTAGGTACAGCAAAAAGCTCAGATCTAAGCGAAGTAACTGCTGAAATATGCAATGCTCTTGAAAGCATACTCGACATCTCACCCGCAAGAGTTTACGTGAAATATTCTTCCACAGCTGACTGGGGCTGGAATAATGGAAACTTCTGATTGCTGAACCAGCCAAAAAATTTAAAGCAAAGCAAAACCCCGTGAATTTCACGGGGTTTTGTATGTATCTGTCAGCAACAATCGTTTATTCACAGCAGTTACTATTGCATCCTTTAAAAAGATTTGCTATCCAATAATAAATAGGAATGGAGAAGAATATTACCCAGCCGGGATGCCATAAGCTCATAAACATACCCATTGCAAGATAGATAAAAACAACAAGCACGGGAAAAGCAAAGTGAGAGAGCTTTCTTTTTCTTATAGCGTCAATAAGAGAGGTCAGTATCGGGATAAGTAAAAGGGTGAGCCAGCTGTACCACCAGCCGTTCATAAAAAGTCCGAGCCCTAAAAATACTATAACCGAGCCTAAGGTAACTGTTTCGTGCAAATGCTTTGCTTTACGGAAAGCAATAGCCTTTATAATGCCGCTAAAGAAGGGGATAAGGAGTAAGCAAAGCCAGCTGTACCACCAGCCGTTCATAGAAAAGCCGAGACCTAAGAACGCGATAAAGCAGATAGACGCTATCGGAAGAGTGATAAGAGCAGATTTTTTCATCTTTTCAGCCACATCCTGCTTTTCACCGTTTATAAAAACACCGTTCTGGTCAACTGTAACGTTGTCGCCTGCATTTTCATTTACCCTGATACCGTCAAGTCCAACGTGAACGGAAGTACCCTTGTGGTCTATCACGTGGATTCCGTCAAAGCCTACGTGAACCCTGTCGCCGTTATCAGCGTGAACGTTTATTCCGTCCTTTTTGCTCCAATCGTAGCTGTTATTGTCGGAACTGTCATCGTCATCAGTATAAGAATTTTCGTTATCAAAGCTACCGTTTGCTCCGGAGGTGTTTTCTTCTGCTGTTTCCTCTTTTTCGTAGGTGGGTATATCGTCATCTGTTTTTAAAAGATCGTCAAGAGATACATTATATAATCTTGCCAGCAGAATAAGATTATCTGTATCGGGAGAAGCCTCGCTTCTTTCCCACTTTGATACTGCCTGTCTGCTGACGCCGATCTTTTCAGCCAACTGCTCCTGGGATAATCCCATCTGCTTTCTTAAATTAACAAGTCTGTTTGCCACTTCGATATTCATAATATATGTCCTTTCTGTCGTTTAAGCCTTTAAGAATTTTCAGAACGTTCTCTTGTGTCCTTACTATAGCATTTTTTCTTTGGTTGCGCTATACATTTTAGCTTTCAAATGAAATTTTTTTATGCAACCGTTGGTTGCATTTGGCTTAACGATGCGGAATTCTTTAAAAATCCGCTGTGAAAAAACACAGCGGAAATTTTAAGATCCCTTATCTCAGATTGTTGAGGTTATTGTCTTTTATATAGCTTGGGAAATCAATATAGGCATAATCGAGATCTACGTCTCCGTCAATCCCGTCAATTTTTCCTTCCCAGGAATACTGCCACATAAAGTAGGTATCATCGTATGCGGGGCTGTCCGTGTTTACGTGAGCCACCCATACGGGGTATTCTGAAAGCCTTTCCATATCAAGATGACTGTCAAAGAATGAAGCGTAGGAATAAACCATCGGCATATATCCTGCCTTCTTTATTTCTTCGCAGAAGGCGATAGTCATATCTGTCAGCATCTCTTTTGTATATCCGTTTTTCTTGTACCAATCATCTTCTATATCAAATATTACAGGGAAAGTGAGATCATACCCCTGAATAAGACTTAAAACAAATCTTGCCTCTTCCTTTACCTGCTCTACAGTTTCACCGTAGCAATAGTGATATACCCCCACGTCAATACCGTTTTGCATTGCACCGACCATATTACTGTGGAGCTTATCATCCGCTATCATAGGCTGTTCTTCGCTGAGCGGTCCTCGGCTACTGCGGATAATAGCAAAATCCACAAGACCGGATGCCTTTACCTTAGCCCAGTCGATATCACCCTGCCAGGTAGAAACGTCTATACCCTTTATGGTAGTACCTGTGTAAAGAGAAAGCCTTGACACGCTGGTAGCGTCATCGTCAAACAGTCTTCTTTTATCGGAAACAGAGCCATTTTCAGAATTTACAAAGTTACCGTCTGAAAAATAACGGCAGGTTTCTGATAAGGTGATCATACCTTTATTTGTGACCTTAGCGTTATCGCTTAAGGATAACGTGCCATTAAAAGTTGAAAACCCTGAAAGGTTTACATTGCCTTCTATATCAACAGTGCCGTTATAAACGCTTTTCGTGGTTCTGTTATCAAAGTTTCCTGATAAGAGAATATCTCCGTCAGCGGTAAAGCCTGCCGTCTCTGCAATTGTTGTAGTACCGTTTAAGGAGGCGGTCGAACTGTCGTGGTAAAGTATATCACCTTTTATTGAAAGTGTCGATCTCTCTCCGCTTGAAAAACTACCCTTTACGTTAAAATCTGAACTATCGGCAATGTTCAGCTCTCCCGCAACAATGAAAGAAGCACCATTTTCTACGCTTACAGCACCCTTTGTTTCAAAGCTGCTGCCCTTGGCTACTGTTATACTTGCACCTTCCTTCAGCTTTATGGAGCTGTTTTCAGGCAGGTAAAAATCTCCGTTTATCGTTATATTGTCAGATATGTAATAGGTGCGGTCCGCCGCAGGCTGTGACTGACCGTCCCAGTCATAGGGATTCATAGCCGCCGCCGCAGGCAGAGATAATATGCTTGTAATAAACACAGCAGATGCACCTGCCGCTTTGATACGTTTATGTATTCCCATATCCTTTTCCTTTTCTGTAGATTTTTATACTACTATTTTCGCATAATTCCGACAATTTGTCAATAGATTATAGGCTATATGACATAAATTGGCACAAAGAAAATTATTATGTCAATTATATCCCTTGACAAGAAAATTCTGATGATTTATCATTATCATATTACTATATTCTTAGTTTGAAGGAGAAAGAACAACGACTGTATGAATAGAAAAAAGGTAGTTACACTCAGCTGCTTATGTGCAGATGTTTTTGATAATAAAGTCACCGCAGGCGGAGAAACGCTGAATTTTGCCGCTAACTGTTGCCATCATCCCCATCTTTCTTTATATGTAATAGGAGCTATCGGTAACGATGAATACGGTAAAGAAATATTGCGTTCTATGGAAGGTAAAGCAATAGATAAATCCCACGTATATATTCTTGATGGTAAGACTGCCTTTAACCGCACTTATCTTACTGAGGAAGGTGACAGATATTATAAGGAGGACTCCTGGCATAGCGGAGTTATGATGGATTATAAGCTTTCCGAAGAAGATAAAGAGCTATTAAGATCCGCTGATTTAGTACAAGTCACGACTCACAGCCCCAATTTCAATGAGGTAATTGAATGTAAAAAGGAGAGTTACTTTCCTTTAGCGGCAGATTTTGATATAAGGCGGGATTATGAAAACTGGGACGAATTATTACCTTTTGTGGACTACGTTTTTATAAGTGGCGATGAAGAGGTGATAGAAAGGGCAAAGGAGTTTTCAAAGCGGTATGATAAGTCGATATTTATCGTAACTCTTGCCGAAAAGGGCAGTGTTGCTTTTAAAGATGGTATGAGATACGATTGTAAAGCAGTAAAAGTTGACACCGTAACGGATACCACGGGATGTGGTGATAGTTATGCCGCTGGTTTTTTAGCAGAATATCTTTTAAGCGGCGATATTGATAAGTCGATGGAAAAAGGCTCTGAAAGAGCTTCTGAGACCCTTAAATTTATCGGTGGTTTTAAATATTGAAGTGTACGTGTAACACATCGATAAATTGTTGTTTGAACGCGTGGCGTTCAATCCAAGTTTCCCATTGTTTTTAAAATCAAAGATTTTAAAAACCGCCGCAGTCCTACGGACTGCTCCCTTCGGCGGCGGGCGTCTGATAGACGCCC
>SVNC01000004.1:148396-175342 GCA_015067025.1 Oscillospiraceae bacterium | reverse complement strand
TCATAAAGTTTAGGCTACCGCCCCTGTAGCAGTCTGAAAGACTGCGACGGTCTTTAGACCAATGACCCCTTTGGGGCTACCGCCCCAGCAGTCCAAGGGACTGCGACGCCCTTTAGGGCAATAAACCACCGTTTATATCAGCGTTTGCGGGCAATTTACCACCTTGTTTTAATTATAATCATTTCCGTAGGGGCGACTATTAGTCGCCCGTATATAACCAACCGCCGAAGGGAGCAGTCCAAGGGACTGCGACGGTCTTTAGACCAATGACCCCTTTGGGGCTACCGCCCCAGCAGTCCAAGGGACTGCGATGCCCTTTAGGGCAATAAACCACCGTTTATATTGGCGTTTGTGGGCAATTTACCACCTTGTTTTAATTATAATCATTTCTGTAGGGGCGTCTGTTTCGCAAGAAACAGACGAGGTCTTTAGACCAACGGCTACTCAGACGCCCGCCGCCGCTCCCAATTCCGCCTACGGCGGATTTATTAAAATTTATCCGCCGTAGGCGGATTCCCTCATTAGCGAAGCGGCATCATATGCCCGACAGGGCATATATCATTCATCACGTCTGCGAAGCAGATATATCATTGTTGTTTGAACGCCACGCGTTCAACAATTTATCGCCTATTTAATATCATCCCTTGACCTTTGGTCAAGGGATTTATTGCATCGCTGATGTTACGGCACATCGCAAAATATAAAATTTCACAGGATTTTCAGTGAATAAACTATTGACAAACGGGAAAAATTATGGTATAGTTTGTTTAGCACTCTAAGAGAAAGAGTGCTAACACTTTGAAGGTGAGAGTGCTAATTCCTTTTAAATAAAGGCTTTAAGACACGTTTTCATAAAAAGGAGGCAGGGAAATGGAGAACCGTAGCTTACGGATACTCGAAACTATCGTTGACGAGTATATAAGAACAGGCGAAGCGGTAGGCTCAAAATTCATCGCTGAAAAGCTGGATAACAAATTTTCCTCTGCCACTATAAGAAATGAAATGGCGGCACTTGAACAGCAGGGTTATTTAGAGCATACCCACACAAGCTCAGGCAGACTCCCTACCTTTACGGGACTGAGGCTTTATCTTGAAAAGATAATGAACCCTGAGGAGCTTTCTGAGGATGTGAAAAACGAAATTGACCGCATATTTGATTCGCTTGGTGCCGATACTGACGAGGAGCTTATCGAAAACGCAGGCAGAGCGCTTGCAGACATAACGAAATGTGCGATAGTTTCAACCAATGCAGTAAATAAATTCTCGGTTATTACAAAGGTCGACGTTATCCCGACGGGTAAAAGGATGTACGTTCTGCTGCTGATAACCTCAGAGGGCAACATAAAGAACAGAGTATGCAGACTGAGCTTTGATCTTACAAATGAGCAGATGCAGTTCTTTACACAGTTTGTAAATGAGCATCTGCAGGGACTTAATCTTAACGAGCTGTCCGATGAATTTATAGAGCGTATTTCAGAATCCTTAGGCACTTATATGCTGACCCTTTCTCCGCTTTTAAAGGCGGTGGCTGATCTATCTGCAGAGCTTGCGGGAAATCACTCCCATATGACGGGAGAAAAAAATCTGCTTACCTGCTCTGATTTCTCAAATGCACAGATAGTTGAGATAATCGAGCGTAAGGATGAGCTGAGCCGACTCCTTGACGATACCTTCTCAGGTATCCAGATAAAGTTCGGCAAGGACAGCGACACCTTTGCGGTGACCAATTCAAGCATTATCGGTTCAAGCTTCAGCAAGGACGGAAAAAAAGCAGGCAGCTTCGGGGTTATCGGACCTATGAGGATAGACTACAAAAAGATAATCCCTTATATAGAATACTTTTCATCAAAGGTAACGAAGGCGTTATCTGAAGAGGAAGAAAGAAAACAACTAAAACAGACAGAAGAGGAGGCGGATTAAGTTTTGAGTAAAAAGGAAAAGAAAGAGAAGGAACTTATTGACCCCGCACAGAATGAAGAGGTTAAGGAAGCGGAAGAAGTAGCAGAGGAAACTGCAGAAGCTGAGGTCATCCCCGAAACCGACCCTAAGGATGCAGAGATTGCAGACCTTAAGGATAAGCTGCTTCGCAATATGGCAGAGTTTGATAACTACAGAAAGAGAACTGCCAAGGAAAGACTGGATATCGCGGCGGATATCACAGCCAAAAATCTGACGGAATTTCTGCCCGTCATTGATAATCTCGAAAGAGCCCTTGCTACCGAGTGTACAGATACAAATTATAAAAAGGGTATCGAGCTTATCCACGAGAGCTTTATAACTGCTCTCACAAATATGGGCGTTGAAGCCATCGTATCAGACGGCGAGCCCTTTGACCCTGCATATCATCAGGCTGTACAGCAGATAGAGGATGACAGCAAGGAGTCAGGTACGGTAGCTACTACCTTTATGAAGGGCTACAAAATAGGAGAAAAGGTTCTCCGCTTTGCAATGGTAACCGTTGTAAAGTAAGCGTTACTGAAACAAATAAAGAAATAATGTAAAGAACAAAAGGAGAAAATCACAATGGCAAAAATAATCGGTATTGACTTAGGTACAACCAACTCTTGCGTATCCGTTATCGAAGGCGGCGAAGCAACAGTAATCACAAACAGCGAAGGTTCAAGAACAACTCCCTCCGTTGTTGCATTCACAAAGGATGGCGAAAGACTCGTAGGTCAGCTTGCTAAAAACCAGGCTGTAACAAACCCCGACAAGACAGTTATTTCAATCAAGCGTCACATGGGTTCTGACTACAAGGTAGACATCGACGGTAAGAAGTACACACCTCAGGAAATTTCAGCAATGATCCTTCAGAAGCTGAAGGCAGAAGCTGAAGGCTACCTCGGCGAAAAGGTAACAGATGCAGTTATCACAGTTCCTGCATACTTCACAGACTCACAGCGTCAGGCTACAAAGGACGCAGGTCAGATCGCAGGTCTCAACGTACAGAGAATTATCAACGAGCCTACAGCTGCAGCTTTAGCTTACGGCATCGACAAGGAAAACGAACAGAAGATAGTCGTATACGACCTCGGCGGCGGTACGTTCGACGTATCCGTTATCGAAATCGGCGACGGCGTTCAGGAGGTTCTTGCAACAGCAGGTAACAACGCACTGGGCGGCGACGACTTTGACCAGAGAATCATCAACTACCTCGTTGCAGAATTCAAGAAGAGCGACGGTGTAGATTTAACAAACGACAAGTTTGCTATGCAGAGATTAAAGGACGAAGCAGAAAAGGCAAAGATCGCTCTTTCAAACGCTCCCTCTGTAGCTGTAAACATTCCTTACATCACAGCAGATGCAACAGGTCCTAAGCACATGAACGTACAGCTCACAAGAGCTAAGTTCAACGAGCTTACAGCTGACCTTGTAGAAGCTACAATGGGACCCTTCAAGCAGGCTATTGCAGATTCCGGTCTTTCTATGAGCGAAATCGACAAGGTACTTTTAGTAGGTGGTTCTACAAGAATTCCCGCAGTTCAGGAAGCTGTAAAGAACTACACAGGTAAAGAACCCTTCAAGGGCATCAACCCCGATGAATGTGTAGCTATGGGTGCTGCTATCCAGGGCGGCGTACTGAATAAGGAAGTTACAGGACTTCTCCTTCTTGACGTAACACCCCTTTCACTCGGTATCGAAACTGCAGGCGGCGTTTGCACAAGAATGATCGAAAGAAACAAGACGATCCCTACAAAGCACAGCCAGATATTCTCAACCTACTCTGATAATCAGCCCTCAGTTGATATCAACATCCTTCAGGGTGAAAGAGAATTTGCTAAGGATAACAAGTCCATCGGTATGTTCAGACTTGACGGTATCGCTCCCGCTCCCCGTGGTATCCCCCAGATCGAAGTTACTTTCGATATCGACGCTAACGGTATCGTAAACGTATCTGCAAAGGATTTAGGTACAGGTAAGGAACAGAAGATATCCATCACAGCTTCTACAAATATGAGCAAGGATGATATCGACAAGGCAGTTAAGGAAGCTGAAGCCTTTGCAGAAGAAGATAAGAAGCGTAAGGAAGAGGTAGAACTCAGAAACAGCGCTGACCAGATGGTTTACCAGACTGAAAAGTCTATGAACGAATTCGGTGACAAGGTTACAGAAGACGAAAAGGCAAGCGTAACTCCCAAGATCGAAGCTCTTAAAAAGGCTCTCGAAGGTACAGATACTGAAGCTATCAAGAATGCACAGGAAGAACTCCAGAAGGCTTTCTACGCAGTAGCTGAAAGAGTATATAAGGAGCAGGGCGCAGCTGCTCAGCAGGCTAACACCGACGTTCAGGGTGAAGGCACAAATGCGGCAGGCGGCACAGACGACAACGTAGTTGACGCTGACTTCACAGAAGCTAACTAATTTAACAAAAATTTAGGGCGAAGCAATTCGCCCTAAAGGTACATTAAAGGCGAATAGTTCGCTGATTGGAGAAAGAGATGGCAGAAAAAAGAGATTATTATGAGGTCCTCGGACTGCAGAAGGGTGCATCTGAGGATGAAATAAAAAAGGCATACCGCAAGCTTGCCAAGCAGTACCATCCCGACCTTAACCCTGATAATCCCGAAGCAGAGGCAAAGTTCAAGGAAATAAACGAGGCAAATGAAGTATTGTCCGACCCTCAGAAGCGTGCAAAGTATGACCAGTTTGGTCATGCAGGCGTTGACCCCTCCTATGGCGGTGGCTACAGCGGTGCAGGCTATGGTGGTTTCGGCGGTGGCTTCGGAGGCTTTGGCGGCGATGGTATCGACCTTGGCGATATCTTTGATTCTATCTTCGGTGGCGGCGGCGGTGGACAGCGTTCTAACCCCAATGCACCGAGAAGAGGTTCTGATATTGCGATAAGCCTTGATATCAGCTTTATGGAAGCGTGCCAGGGCATATCCCACGAAATTGAAATAAACCGCAGTGAGACCTGTGATTCCTGTCACGGCAGCGGTGCTAAGGCAGGCACTACACCCAGGACCTGTCCCGAATGTAAGGGAAGCGGTCAGGTAAGATATCAGCAGAGAAGCATTTTAGGCATGATGACCTCAACCCGTCCTTGCAGTAAGTGCGGCGGTAAGGGTAAGATTATTGAAACTCCCTGTCCCGATTGCAGCGGCGGCAGAGTGCAGAAGCGTAAAAAGGTAGTTATCAACGTACCTGCAGGTATTGACGACGGACAGACGCTCTGTGTAAGAGGAGAGGGTAACAGCGGTACAAACGGTGGTTCTAAGGGTGACCTTAACGTACGTATTACAGTCCGCAAGGATCCTATATTCGAGCGTAAGGGCTTTGACGTATGGTGTGAAATACCCATCACCTACAGTCAGGCAGTGCTTGGTGATACTCTTACAGTACCTACGATCGACGGAAACGTTACGTACAATATCCCTGAAGGAACTCAGGCAGGAACAGTATTCCGTCTTAAAGGAAAGGGTATAAAGAGACTTCAGCGTGAGGGCAGAGGCGACCAGATGGTAAAGGTAGTCATTGAAGTACCGAGAAAGCTCACAAAGAAGCAGAAGGAGGCTCTTGAAGCCTTTGAAAATAAGCTCACTCCTGCAAATTATGAAAAGCGTAGCAGCTTCTTCGATAAGATAAAGCAGTTCGGTGAGGATATCAAAAAGAATTTTACAAGTTAAGACAAGACAAAACCCGTGAAGTAATTACTTCACGGGTTTTTTCAAACGCATGGCGGCGTGCCATTGGTCTAAAGACCGCCGCAGTCCCTTGGACTGCTGCCGCAGGCATCTCCTGCCTTTAAAAATCATTGATGATGGCAACGCATTGTGAACGGCAGGAATCATATGTTAAATGCACGATAAATTGTTGTTTGCGGTGTGCCACCGCTCCCAATTCCGCCTTCGGCGGCTGGCGTTTTGACGATGAATTGCGGGCGTCTGATAGACGCCCCTACGGCATTTTATAATCAAAAACAAGGCGGCAAATAGCCTACAAACCTTGATATAAACGGGGATTGGGGCGGTAGCCCAAAAGGGGTCATTGGTCTAAAGACCGTCGCAGTCTTTCAGACTGCTACAGGGGCGGTAGCCTAAACTTTATGAAAATTGCATTTTCATAAAGTCACGCAGTCCTATCGGACTGCTCCCAGCCCCAGCAGTTCGCAGAACTGCGACAATTTCGGCAAAATCTTTTTGCCGAAATATATTTCCTCAGGGGAAAGGGGGTCAGGGGGTTTGGGGCTACAATGCCTACGGCAACCCTATAAACAACAATTTATCTTACACCTAATATGTTATGCCGCCGTTCGAAAACCTTCGCATACTGCAATGTTTTTAAAAGGCGGAATTTGGATTGAACGCCACGCGTTCCTTAAAATTCGTCTTCTTCGTCTCTTGTGTTCCACAGCTCAACAAGGCGTTCCATTTCTTCCTCTGTAAGAGAAATACCCTTGCCCATTCTGCTGTGGTCGGGTGACCAGGAACGGATATCGTACTTAGGCTCACGATCGTTCCAGCTTACCATATTAAGCTCGATGTTGTACTTACCCTCGCTGATTACACCGAGTTCCTTTGTAATTTCATACTTGAATTCTGCCATTTTATTTTTCTCCTTTTTGTTATTATATTTTACTTGCCCTTTGTCTTTCTGACTTTGGGAAGTCTTGTACTGTCCGCTACCACCACGTTGTCAAATACGCAACTGTATCTTGGTGGGATGAGCTTATTCAGGTGCAGCTTTCCGAAATACCAGTGAGTAAACTCTACGTTATCCTGAATTTTATCAAGATAGGTATTTATATGATTTCTGTTTGTGCTGCCCACTTCAATAAACTCTGCAATTTTGGAAGACGGCTCGTAGCTGATTATAAAATCTACTTTATTACCGTTCTTTTCAAGGTTATTAATACCCTCGTCAAGCTCTTCTTCCGTGGGAATTTCCGCTATCCACTTCTTTTCCTCGTCAGGCTCTAAGTAAGAATTGTTCTCCTCGCTCTGACCGCCGCCGAAAGTGAATATCTTTTTACCCGCTATCTCATAGCATTGCCCACGCATAAGCTGTCTTAAATTGCCGCTTATCACTCTTACTTTACCGCCGCACCAGTCTTCTACCGGGTACTGTGTCAGAAGACTGTAGTTTTCGTGTACGCCCTCTACAAAAAGAACGTTATATTTCTTTTTGCCAAGTGACTTTAAAACCTTCTTTTCCTTATCGTCGCCGTTCCATATACAGCCGAAATCGCCCGTTATTATAAGTGCGTCGTTCTTCTTAAGCTTTTTTAACAACGGATCTTTGAATCTTGTCAGATCTCCGTGCATATCGCCCGTAATCATTATCATAATTTAACTTCCTTTTACCTGCTCCAGTCAATAGGAGTGAGATTATTTTTTATTAAAAATTCATTTATCCTTGAAAAATGCCTGCACCCGAAAAATCCGTTATAGGCTGATAAGGGACTGGGATGTGCGGCAGTGAATATGCCGTGGATTTTATTTGTTATAAGCGGCATTTTCGCCTTTGCGTTACCGCCCCAGAGAATAAACGCCACAGGCGTCTTTTTTTCGTTCAGCAGAGAAATGATCTTATCGGTCAGTATCTCCCAGCCCTTGCCTCTGTGACTGCCTGCCATACCTTCTCTTACAGTCAGAGAAGTGTTTAAGAGTAATACACCCTGCTTTGCAAGTCCTGTAAGGTCGCCGTCATTCATATCCCTTACGATACCTAAATCGGAATACATCTCCTTATAGATATTTTTAAGAGATGGCGGCGGGGTAACGCCTTTCTGTACCGAAAAACAAAGTCCGTGTGCCTGACCTATGCCGTGATAGGGGTCCTGACCTAATATAACCACCTTTGTATCCTCATAAGAGGTATATTTCAGGGCATTATATATACTGTCGGCAGGGGGAAATATGCTGCGGCTCTTATATTCAGCTACAAGAAATTTACGGAGTGTTTTATAATACTCCTGCTCCCATTCTGCTTTTAAAAGTTCGTCCCAGTCGTTGCCGATATTAACCATTACTGTCACCAATCTTTCGTCTTGCATAATCAAAAAGATACTGCTGGGCTATACCCTCATAGCCTTTTATACAAAGGGGCAGTCCATCGGGATAGAATTCGGCTATGACTCGCTTTATCCATACGTCTTTGGGTAGTGCTTCGGTCTTGTAATAACCGAATAAAAGCACGCAGTCAGCGACCTTTTCGCCTACTCCCTTTATCTTTTTAAGTTGCTCCTTTGCCGTTTCATAATCCATATCGTAAATATCGGATAATACGATTTCACCACTTTGCAGTTTGCTCATTGCGTCTGCTATGTACTTTGCACGAAAGCCTGCACGAAGGGGTGCTAGATCCTCTGCGGTAACACCGTAGAGCCTTTCTTCCGTAGGAAAAAGATATCCGAAATCCTTTCTTTCTCCGTACATTTCGCAAAGCCTTTCAATTATCCCCGATATTCTTTTTATGTTGTTATTCTGGGATATGATAAAGCTTATCAGCGTTTCAAAGGGGCTTTGCCTTAAAATTCTGATACCGCTTTTTTCCTTGCAGGCTTCTTTTAAATGCTTGTCCTCGGAAAACCTTTCTATAAGCGCTTTATAGTCGGTGTCCATATCGAAGTAGTTAAGCCAGAAAGGGATATCCTCTTCCTTTATATTATAAAGGGTTATTTTGTTCTGCTCTTTTCTGAGCGTTAAAAATCTGTCCCCGACAATGCCGCTGTACAGTCCGTTTTCTTCTTTAAAACGGAATGCCTGTCCGCAGAAAAGTATCTGGTCCGGTTCGAAATTGTCACAGGTAAAGCTGTAATTCATAAATTCTTCCCTTTAAATGCAGAAATTTTAAAAATCGCTTGATTATTTGCTCCTTTTATAATACAATATTAATTAGAAAAAAACAAGCCCGAATTTTTCAGAAACTTAAAAATTCTGTTGAAATATGGGCTGAAAGGCAAAAAATTAAAACTTAGTTCACATAACGAAATTAAACTGAAAGGAAAAAAGGACTATGAGAGAAAGTATACTGACGATACCCGTAAACGAGGTGTTTGAGCCGAGAGAGGGTTGCCCTATCTGCCGTATGAGAGATACGGTAGAACAGCACATCTGTGAATACATAATGGGTGCTGCAATGATGGAGCCTGACGTAAGAATTGAAACCAATAAATTAGGCTTTTGCCATACCCATTACGGTCAGCTGATGAAGCAGAACAATCGTCTTTCCTTAGGTCTTATGCTCAACAGCCACCTTGAAGAGATGAGAACTGACATCTTTGAAAAGAAGGGTATCTTTGCTCCCAAGGACGCAAAGGCAAAGAAGGCGGCGGCAATTACAGAAACCTGCTTTGTATGCTCTAAGGTACAGTGGGGTATCGACCATATGCTCGAAACGGTATTCACTATGTATGCAAAGGACGGCAAGTTCAAAAACCTTTTCAAGAGTCAGGAATTTTTCTGCGTTCCTCACTATCATTATCTTGTGGAAAAGAGTGCAGATAAGATGTCCAAACCCGACAGAGCAGATTTTATAAAGGCACTGGACGAGATAATCATAAACTATGCAAAGACCTTAAACAGCGACGTAAACGACTTCTGCAACAGCTTTGACTATCGTAATGCAGGCAAGCTCCACAGTGCTGAAATGGAGCACGTGAGAACTTCGGTTGAAAGAGCGGTTGAATTTTTAACTTCGAGAAAGCCCGAAACGAAATAAATCTTGTCTTTTTTATGTGAATTTGACTAAATTTTCGGATGTGACTACCGAAAACTTGGCAAAATATATTGAAATTTCCTTTAAAATATAGTATAATAGTAGAACTACATAGTTTTAAATAAAGAACTGACGCACTAAAAAGTGCAAAGAAAGGTAACATATATGACTAAAAAGAATACGGTTGCTACAATTGCAACGATAATCGTTGCTCTGCTGGCACTTTCCGCAACCTTCTTCCTGCTTTACAAGATGTCACAGGAGCAGGCTCAGGAAAATGATTACGTCTACGTCCCCTCGGAAGAGATAAACAATGAGATGAACGATAACGCGGTAACTCTTATAAAGAACAACTGCGAGATATTCAGAGTATTTTTACAGTATGGTTTAGCTCACGAGGCAGAGCCTTATAACAATAAGCCTGAGGATAAGCTCTACACAGTAAAGAGCGATAAATATTCCACGATGGCAGACCTTGAAAAGTTGGTAAAATCCACCTTTGTTGAAAAGGAAGCGGAAAGAATACTCACAAACGTAAATGGCAATGGCCCCGTTTTCTCTGAGGAAACCAATTACGACGGCGAAAAGGGAATAGGTCTTGCAATGGATATGGTGGATAAGAACGGACGCTTCAAGGGTATAACCTATGAATATTCCTGGACAAATCCCAAGGTTATTTTAAACCCCGTATCAAATACTGAATGTGAGCTTAAAATAGAGCTTGAAAAGGAAAACACAGCTACCGAAAGCGGTGCAGAAAGCACAGTGGAAGGTACTGATACAGCCGACACCTTAAAGCTTTCAGCTACTATGATAAAGGCAAACGGCAAGTGGCTTTTACAAAAGCTCACCTACTGATAATGAGTAAAAAGGAAAACCCCGTAAAGACCTATGCCCTTGTAAGTCAGATAGGCTTTATAATATTGACGCCTCTTTTAATATTCATCTGGGGCGGCAGTGTTCTGGTAGACAAGCTGTCATTACCCTCCTGGGTCATGGTGGTGCTGATACTTATAGGCATACTGGTTATGATATGCGGTACTGTAAATTATCTCGCCCAGCTTATAAAACGCTACGAAAAGGGCGATGACAAAAAAACGCAGAAGGTCGTCAGCGGCAGACGTGACAACGACTACTACGACGATTCTATAAGAAAAAAATACTGATATGAAGAAAAAACTGAAAGACAGTGCGACGGTAAGGGAGATAAAGGCGTTGCTCCCCTTTTATATAGGCGGACTTGCCCTGATGCTTATTATCTGTGTTCCGCTGATGATAGGAGGGGTGGGAGATTACACTCTTATTACAGGGGCTATAACAGGCACGCTTATTTCCTTTATCAATTTCACACTACTGGGAATATCTGCTGAAAAATCGCTTTATATGGGTGAAAAGAAATCTCAGCTGTATATGAACGGCAGCTATGCCGTAAGATATATCGGTACGTTTTTGATACTCGGCGTGCTGATGTATTTAAAGTTTATCAATCCCGTAACGGCACTTATACCGCTTTTCATCCCGAAAATCGGCTATACGGTGCTGGCTCTTAAAGAAAAGAGCGAATTTTAAATAAACTCCGAAAGGAAAAATGTTATGGCAACAGACCTCTTAAAAACTGCGGCGGAATTTTCCGTACAAGGCCCTATCTGGTCCTTTGACTTCTTTATAGGAGATTACCACGTAATAATCAGCGAAAGTATAGTGGTACAATGGATCGTTATGGCTGTACTTGCCGTGGTATTCTTTATTTTAGGCAGAAACCTTAAGGTACGCACCACGTCAAGAAGACAGATGGCTGCGGAATATCTCGTAGGCTTATTCAGAAATATGGTAAGAGATACAATGGGCGAAAAGTATCATAAGTACACCGCCTATATCGGTGCACTCTTCTGCTTCTCCATATTAAACAGCCTTTCAAGCCTGTTCGGCTTCCGCTCTCCCACATCAGATTTATCGGTTGTTGCCGCATGGGGTCTTGTAACCTTTGTACTCACCCAGCGTAATAAGTTCAAAACAGGCGGTGTAAAGGGATTTTTCAAGGGCTTTGTAGAGCCGTTACCCTTTATGCTCCCCTTTAACATAATCGGCGAAATAGCAAACCCCGTATCCCAGACGCTCCGTCACTTTGCGAATATCCTTGCAGGCTCGGTTATCGGCGGACTTATCTATTTTGCATTGGGACAGATTGCAAACGGACTTGGTGCTATCGGTCTGCCAGCAATATTATCTCTTTACTTTGACTGCTTCTCAGCATTCATTCAGGCATACATCTTCTGTACTCTGACAATGGCTTACGTTTCAGGTGCAGACTGCTCAGAAGAATAAGGATATAAAAACCACACGGTTTTATATAAATATTAAAAAATTACCTGCTTTGCAGGATTAAAAAACGGAGGACTATTAAATGGAAAACTTATCACAGGCTATCGTACTTGGTGCATCAGCTATAGGTGCAGGTTTAGCAATGATCGCAGGTCTTGGCCCCGGTATCGGTGAAGGCTACTGCGGCGGTAAGGCAGTAGAAGCTATCGGCAGACAGCCCGAAGCATCCGGTGCAATCACAAGAACAATGATCATTGGTGACGCCCTTGCAGAAACAACAGGTCTTTACTCGCTGGTTATCGCACTTCTTTTAATGTTCGCTAACCCCTTTATCGGCCAGCTTTAATTTAAATCAAGGGTAAAGCCCTCAGGAAAGGACTGAAGAACAATGATAGAACTGCTTAATATTGCGGAAGAGGCTACTGCAACGCAGGGTCAGTTTTCGCTGGTAAGCATTGATCCTAACACTATCGTCTTCACTCTGATCAATACGCTGATAATCTTTCTTATCTATTTCTTTTTCCTGCATAAGCCCGTCTGCAAGATCTTAGACCAGCGTGCAGAAATGGTAAACAAGGAAATGGATGAGGCTGAAAAGGCTAAAAACGAAGCCGACGCTGTAAAGGCTGAATATGAGCAGCGTTTACAGGAGTCCAAGGAAGAGGCGAACAGAATAGTAGCTGAAGCTACCCGTAAGGCTCAGGCAAGAGAAGCGGAAATCGTAGCTGAGGCGAATAACGAGGCGGCTGAAATGAAAAAGCGTGCCGAGGAAGCTATCGAAAAGGAAAAGAAGCGTGCTATAAACGAGATCAAGGGAGAAATTTCCGAGATGGTAGTAATGGCTGCTTCAAAGGTTGCCGAAAAGGAAATATCCGAAAAGGACAACGAAAAGATCATCGATACTGTTCTGTCACAGATCGGAGAGAACGACTGATTTGTCACATTATGAAAGGAGGGAACGAGGATGCCTACAGCATATAAAACCTATGCAGAAGCTTTATTTTCACTGGTAACAGAAGAAAAGGAAAGTGACCTGACCGTAGTTTTTGACGACCTTAACGGAGTATCGGGAATATTTAATGCAGAGCCTGATTTTTTAAAGCTGTTAAAAGTACCCACGATCCCTATAGATGAAAAGCTGTCAATACTGAAGGAAGCTTTTGAAGGAAAAATTCACACCTACGTGCTTAATTTCCTTTACGTCCTGACTGAAAACGGAAGAACAGACAGCTTTGCAAAGATACTTGAATATTTTACTACGCTCTATAACGAGCATAAAAATCTTGTGGATGTCACGGTAACCTCTGCATCTGCTCTCAGCGATGAAACTGTAGAAAAGATAAAGGCTAAGATGATATCCATTACGGGTAAGACCGTAAACTTAAAGCTTAAGACCGACCCCGCAATTATCGGCGGCGTGGTAATAAGC
Organism: Oscillospiraceae bacterium; assembly: GCA_015067025.1. Classification (GTDB taxonomy): domain Bacteria; phylum Bacillota; class Clostridia; order Oscillospirales; family Ruminococcaceae; genus Ruminiclostridium_E. Next base: position 161,931 of record SVNC01000004.1, on the reverse strand, counting down.
TACGGCAATACAGTAATAGACGGCAGTGTAAAGGCACGTCTTGAAAAGCTTAAAGCAGATATTGCCGATACCATCGCTTAAAGCATAAAGCGAAAAAATGAGAAAGGATGAATCTCCAATGGATTTACGCCCAGAAGAAATAACAGGCATAATTAAATCCCGTATAAGAGATTACGGCTCTAAGATCCGTTTAGAGGATACAGGCACAGTCGTTACCGTAGGTGACGGTATCGTTCGTATACACGGTCTTGAAAAGTGTATGATGAATGAACTGTTAGAGTTTGAAAACGGCGTGCGTTGTATGGCACTCAACTTAGAGCAGGATTTCGTAGGTGCGGTTATGCTTGGCTCTGACGCTGAAATAAAGGAAGGCGACACAGTAAAGCGTACAGGTTCAGTCGTTGCTGTTCCCGTAGGTGATGAACTGCTTGGCAGAGTTGTAAACGCCCTCGGTCAGCCTATAGACGGTAAGGGTACGCTCTTAACCACCGAAACAAGACCTATCGAAAAGATAGCTCCCGGTATTATCACAAGAAAATCAGTAAACGTTCCTTTACAGACAGGTATCAAGGCTATTGACTCCATGATTCCTATCGGAAGAGGTCAGCGTGAGCTTATCATCGGTGACAGACAGACAGGTAAGACTGCTATCGCCATCGATACGATCATAAATCAGAAAAAGACAGACGTGATCTGTATATACGTTGCTATAGGACAGAAGGCTTCTACAGTTGCAAACGTAGTTGACCAGCTTACAGCCGCAGGTGCTATGGACTACACTATCGTAGTTGCCGCTACTGCCAGTGAGCTTGCTCCTTTACAGTACATTGCACCCTATTCAGGCTGTGCAATGGGTGAATACTTTATGGAGCAGGGCAAGGACGTACTCGTGGTATACGACGATCTTTCAAAGCACGCCGTAGCCTACAGAGCACTTTCCCTTCTGTTAAAGCGTCCGCCCGGACGTGAAGCGTACCCCGGTGACGTATTCTATCTGCATTCAAGACTGCTTGAAAGAGCGGCAAACTTAAATGAGGAATACGGCGGCGGTTCTCTGACAGCTCTGCCTATCATCGAAACACAGGCAGGCGACGTATCCGCATACATTCCTACCAACGTAATTTCTATTACCGACGGTCAGATATTCCTTGAAACAGAGCTTTTCCACTCAGGTGTAAGACCCGCGGTAAACCCCGGTATCTCAGTATCCCGTGTAGGCGGTAACGCTCAGATAAAGGCTATGAAGAAGGTAGCAGGTACGTTAAAGCTTGACTACTCACAGTTCAGAGAATTACAGTCCTTCTCCCAGTTCGGTTCTGACCTTGATAAGGATACCAAGGACAGACTTGCAAAGGGCGAAAGAATAGTTGAGGTATTAAAGCAGGGACAGAATACTCCTATTGCAGTTGAAAACCAGATCGTTATAATCTATGCGGTTATCAACAACTACCTCAGAGATATTCCTCTTGACAAGGTTGCTGACTTTGAAAAGGATCTCTATAAGCATTTTGAAGAATCTCATCCTGAAATAACTGCAAGTATCAGAGATGAAAAGGTGCTTACTCCCGAAACAGAAGAAAAGCTTAAATCAGCTTTAGAAGAATTCGCTAAGAATTACGTATAATGAAAGGACGGTCCTGATATGAAAAAGGCTTCATTCGTACTGAGCATAGTTGCTCTCAGCATTTCCGTGGTAACACTCGCAATAACAGTACTCGAACTGTTCTTCAAAAAAATAAACTATATCGATAGTGACACGTTTTAATGGATGATATTTTATTTGCACTTTCGTTTCCCTTCTGGGCGATAGTAATATGTATAGGAGTCTACATTGTAGCAAGAATATACTTTGCAATAAGGGACGGCGTCAAAAAGAAGAAAAACGCAATTCCCGTATTATCCCCGGAAGAGCAACAAAAGTTAAACGACGATATGCAACAAAACCCTTTGCTCAAAGAGGCTATCGGTTATGCCGAAGAAGAAATCGGGAAGATCGAGCAGACGGATATCTATAAAGATGTATGTAAGAGAATAGATAAAATTAACGAGCAGGGAAAAACAAAGGGTATTGAAAATGCCGTTACAGGCGTTCATTGTGCAGGAAGTATGGTGCTTTTAGGCTCACGCTTTAAACTGGATGAGAACAAAGAATTTGTTCCGCTTCCCGATATAAGCTATGAGCAGAATAAAAACGCCTGCCGCTTCGGAGAAAGCGAGGACCTTCGCTTTGACGTTTCACCTCATCTGACTGATACTGAGGTTGTCGCCTTTGCGATAGCAGTTACAAGGTATCTTGATAAGGGCAGGGGAATGTTTGAAACCGAGCTTTACGATCTACCGGTAATGGATGCACCGAAAAAGAGAGTTATAACCTGTAATGCAGAGCTTTCTGACGGCACGCCCCTTATACTTCACTACGGTATGCCGCCCTTTAATACGGCATCTTCCGTACTGAAAAAAGAATTTTTCATCAGTTAATATAAAACTTTCAGAAAGGCGGTGACTATTTGGCTTCGGGAAATATGAAGGACATCAAACGCAGAGTAAAGAGCGTTGAGTCCACTATGCAGATAACAAAGGCAATGGAGCTTGTAGCTTCCTCAAAATTGCGTAAGGCAAAGCAGAAGGCAGAGGACGCACGTCCCTTCTTTGAGGCACAGTACGAGCTTATGTGCAAGATTGCAGGAGAAACCGAAGGCTTCAGCACTGTTTTCACACGCCGAAGAGAAATAAAGAACAGACTTTTTATTGTCGTTGCCGGTGACAGAGGTATGGCAGGCGGTTATAATACCAACATATTAAAGCTTGTACAGCAGGCTCACGAAAACGACAAGGTAAAGCCCAAGATAATAGCAATAGGCAAAAAAGCGGTGGAATATTATAAAAAGCACGGCTATGACGTGGTAGCTGAATATCCCGGACTTGCAGAAAACATCAAGACTGCGGACGCGGCTGACATTTCAATGCTTGCTATTGATATGTTCACAAGGGGAGAGGTAGACGAGATACAGATATTCTACACCCAGTTCATTTCTGCTTTAACACAGACTGCAACACAGATGGGTATAGTTCCTGTAAATCCTCCCGTGGGGACTGCCGTTCCTGTCAGCAAGGCAGGTACCACCTACGACCCCAGCCCTGAGGCAGTGTTCAACAGAGTTATTCCTAAGCTTGTAGCCAGCATAGTAATGTGTGCGGTAATTGAATCCTACGCATCAGAGCAGGGTGCAAGAAGAACCGCCATGGAAAATGCAACGGATAATGCAGAAGAGATGATAGGTACGTTATCACTCCTCTACAACCGTGCAAGACAGGAAAAGATCACAAACGAGCTTAACGAAATCGTATCAGGTGCAAACGCACTTTAATGCAAAACTTACTTTAATCTAAATGAAAGGTCAGGTTTAGTCTTATGTCTCAGAACATAGGCACAGTAGTGCAGATAATCGGTGCGGTACTTGATATCAAGTTCCCTCCCGAAAAACTGCCTAATCTGCTTAACGCAATAGAAATCGAGCACGACGGCAAAAAGCTTACTGTAGAAGTGGCACAGCACATCGGTGACGATACTGTACGTTGTATCGCTATGGGTGCTACAGACGGTCTTGTAAGAGGTCTGCCTGCAGTGGACACAGGAGCTTCTATCCGTGTACCCGTCGGAAGAGAAACACTCGGCAGAATTTTCAATATTTTAGGCGAAGCGGTAGACAACAAGCCCCAGCCCGAAACAGAAGAAAAGTGGGAAATTCATCGTCCCGCTCCTACCTTTGAAGAACAGGAAGGCTCTACTCAGGTACTTGAAACAGGTATCAAGGTAGTTGACCTTATCGCTCCCTACTTAAAGGGCGGTAAGATCGGTCTGTTCGGCGGTGCAGGTGTTGGTAAGACGGTTCTTATTATGGAGCTTATCAACAACATCGCAAAACAGCACGGCGGTCTTTCAGTATTCTCAGGTGTAGGTGAACGTACAAGAGAAGGTAACGACCTTTACGAAGAAATGAAGGAATCCGGCGTTATCGAAAAGACAACTCTTGTTTACGGTCAGATGAACGAGCCTCCGGGAGCAAGAATGAGAGTTGCTCTTTCAGGTCTTACAATGGCAGAATATTTCCGTGATAAAGAAGGACAGGACGTTCTTTTATTCATTGATAACATATTCAGATTTACACAGGCAGGTTCAGAGGTTTCTGCACTTCTCGGCCGTATGCCTTCAGCGGTAGGTTATCAGCCTACTTTAGCTACAGAAATGGGTGCTTTACAGGAGCGTATCACATCCACAAAGAAGGGCTCTATTACTTCCGTTCAGGCGGTTTACGTTCCTGCGGACGACCTTACTGACCCTGCGCCTGCAACGACCTTCGCTCACCTTGACGCTACAACAGTATTATCAAGAAATATTTCATCAATGGGTATCTTCCCCGCGGTTGACCCCCTTGATTCCACCTCCCGTATCCTGACACCCGAAATCGTAGGTCAGGAGCATTACGAGGTTGCAAGAGCGGTACAGTCCATCTTACAGCGTTATAACGAATTACAGGATATCATCGCTATTCTTGGTATGGACGAGCTTGACGAAGAGGACAAGCTGACAGTTGCCCGTGCAAGAAAAATTCAGCGTTTCTTATCTCAGCCCTTTACTGTTGCAGAACAGTTCACAGGTATGGAAGGTAAGTACGTTCCCCTTAAGGAAACGATTCGTGGCTTTAAGGAAATCATCGAAGGCAAACACGACGATCTGCCTGAGTCTGCTTTCTTATTTGTCGGCACTATCGAAGAAGCGGTAGAAAAGGCGAAGAAGGAAGCCTGATAAATTCTGCACAGAAAGGAACGGATAACAGTATATGACACCATTCAGACTAAGAATTCTGACTCCCGAGGGCGTTAAGTTTGACGGCGATGCTGAAATGATCACAGTCCGTACAACAGTCGGTGATAAGGGTATTCTTGCCCGTCACGAGCCTTATGTGGCGGCACTCGGAATAGGTCAGGCAAAGGTGCGTATAAACGGAGAGGCTAAGATAGCCGCCGTTTCATCGGGCAGTATAGAGGTAGGAAAGGAATGTACTACACTTTTAGCACAGTCCTTTGAATGGGCGGATGAGATCGACCTTAAGCGTGCCGAAAGAGCACAGCAGCTTGCAGAGGAAAATATACAGCGTTACAAGAATGATGAACGTAAATTAGATATTGCTGAATACAAGCTGAAAAGAGCTATAAACAGAATTAATGTTGCATCACTTAAAAAGTAAAAAGATAACGGGTGTTCGGATTTTCCGAACACCCGTTTTGATTCATTTATCATCTGTTTTTTATTTTTTGTTGTAGAGCTGTAAGGCTCTTTCGATAGTCATATCCAGATATACAGGATTTGATAAGCGAGGGTCAAGTAATTCACAAAGCGTTCTTTTCTGGTTCTGCAACATCCTTGCTTCAAATTCCGGATCGCTCTTCATCTTATCCACAATAAATTTTGCCGCGATCTCCATTTCCTGAACGCTGTTTATTGATGTAACCATAACTTGTCCTTTCTCGATATACAGCCTTACGGTAACATATACTTTTCGCTGTATGCCTTGAACTTGCTTGTAAATTCTTCGTTGCTTGCGGCTTTAAGATCATTCAGATAGCCGTGCATATCAAAGCTGTTGTTATCGTGTAACTGAATCATACAAACGGCAATATTTGAGCAATGGTCTGCTACACGCTCGTAGTTTGTGATAAGGTCAGTCAGCACGAAGCCCATTTCAATTGTACATTTTCCCTTGCGAAGACGCTTGATATGGCGTGCTCTTACTTCTGTACGGATGTGGTCGATAACTTCTTCTAAAGGCTCTACAGCCTTTGCGGTATCAACGTCATCGTGCTCAAAGGCTATCATAGCTGTATCTATAATTTCGTTTATAGCGTTGCTGAAAATGTTTATTTCTTCTGTAGCCTTCTTTGAGAACTGCAGTCCCTTTTCGTTCATTTCTTTTGCACACTCCATAATATTTACGGCGTGGTCGGAGATACGTTCAAAGTCGCCTATGCAGTGAAGGAGCTTGTTTACAGTCTGGCTGTCGGTTACCGTGAGGTTTTTAGAACCTAGCTGTAACAGATAGCTGCCCAGCTTATCCTCGTAGTTATCTATAACGTCTTCGTTTTCGATGATTATTTCTGCATCTCTGTCGTTATATCTTGACAGCAGTGAGATAGAAAGCTTAAGTGTGTCTCTTGAGCATTCTGCCATTTTTACTGCAACCGACTTGCACTGTTCAAGAGCTACTGAAGGTGTAGCAAGAAGTCTTGCTTCAAGAGCACTGAACTGATCCTCTGCAGCCGCAGCCTCGTTCTTGTCGTCACGGATAGTAGCGCAAGCAAGCTTTACAAGTATCTTATTGAAGGGGAGCAGGAGTGCGGTTGCAAATACGTTGAATACCGTATGCACTATTGCAATACCTGTCTCGGTAACGGGACCGTTTAACATTTCAATTTCCACAAAGGACGTTACAGTGTAGTATACCACCATAAATATTATAGTACCGATAAGGTTGAAGTAAAGGTGGATCACTGCCGCACGCTTTGCGTTCTTATTAGCACCTACAGAGGATAAAAGTGCAGTTATACAAGTACCGATATTCTGACCCATAAGAATAGGCACTGCGGAATTAAAGTTTATAGCGCCGGTTGACGCCACCGCCTGAAGTATTCCGACTGATGCCGAGGAGCTTTGAATAACCGCTGTAAGTACAGCACCTGCCAGTATACCAAGTAAGGGATTAGAGAACATTGTGAGGATACTCTGGAATTCAGGATTGGTTTCAAGAGGCTTTACCGCCGCACTCATAAGGTTCATACCTGTCATAAGTATTGCAAAGCCTACAAGGATTGTACCTATATCCTTTTTCTTTGCTGATTTGCACATCATTACAAGTATCATACCGATAATTGCAAGTATGGGGGTAAAGGAGCTGGGCTTAAAGAACATCATAATACCTTCGCCCTCAACACCCGTAAGGGATAATATCCACGCTGTCATTGTAGTACCGATGTTAGCACCCATAATTACGCCTACCGCCTGGGACAGCTTCATAATACCTGAGTTTACAAAGCCTACGACCATTACGGTGGTAGCGGAGGATGACTGAATTACTGCAGTGACAAGAGCACCTAATATAACCGATTTTATCGGATTGGATGTGAGCCTCTCAAGTATTCTTTCAAGACTTGAGCCTGACAACTTTTCGAGACCCTGTCCCATGGAATTCATTCCGAAAAGGAAGAGGGCAAGACCGCCGATAAGCGTCAGAATACAGATGATGTCAAAGCTCTGAAATGTCTGAATTGCCATTGATTGTACCTCTCGTATAATCTTACAATTTTTTGTTCTACTTTTCTTTTTATCTTAGTACAGATTTATTAACTGTACCTTAATTTTTTATATATCTATACATAATTATAACCGAGCAAGCGATAAAAATTACCTGCCCGGTCATATGGGCTTTGATTAAAGCACTGCGATGGTGAAGATTACTACACCAAAGGAGAATTCTACGGGAATTTTAAGGGTGAGCTTTGCAGAAACTGAATTGAGATCAGCTGCTGTGATGTGCTCCTGAGGTTTAAGGCTTAATTCTTTACCTGTAGAATTGGAAATGTTTACTGTATAAAGGCCGTTGCTAAGGTTAAGAAATTCGCTTATAACGTCCCTTGTATATTCATCGTTTTCTGTAATTTCTTCTTCACTGAAGCGTGACGCAAAGGCGATAGCCGCCTTATCGCCTGCACTGATTGCAGTAAGGGCAGAGAAGTCACCGCCGATGTTCTGCTTTACGACTGTGTCGCCGCTTTTGATCTCTGCTTGCGCTAAGGGTGTAAAGTCATCGCCTACAAAACGGATGAGGTTCTTAAAAAGAATATTTATGTATTCGGAGCAGTACATTGCGTATTCGCCTTCAATATTGTAGAAAGCGGAAATAACGCTTGCAGTCTTTTCGTTGTCGTCTGCTGTAAAGTCCTTGTCTGTAAGGTTGTTTTCCTTTTTATAGTTAGAAAGAACTGTTTCAAATTCTGCATTTGTAAGGCAACCCATATCAACGAGAGCCTGACCGAGTAACAGACAACCTGTCTTCTGTGAAGATAAAAGCTCTTCAACCTGTGCTTCTGTCAGATATCCCATTTCTACTGCGATATCGCCTATTCTCTTATCAACGGTCTGCTGCTTTCTGTGAACAGCGTCAACCTGCTTTGCGGTCATATAGCCTGCATTGATAGCGAGGACACCAAGCTTTACTCTTGTGCTGTCCTTCTTCTCCATAGCTGTTTTTAAGTTGTCAGCAGAGATTATCTTGTGGTTTAAAAGATAGCTTCCGAAAAATTGAGTAAACACTTTTTATGCCTCCTTGAAGTAATTGTCAAGCAGCTTTCTGAGCTGTTCTTCATCAACGGGCTTCTGAAGGAAATCATTGGCACCGTACTTTATAGCCTCAGAGAGATTTCCCTCTGTACCTATTGATGTTGCCATAACTATTTTTGCATCGGGGGCAGAAGCCTTGATCATTCTTAAAGCCTCTACACCTGTCATTTCAGGCATTACTATATCCATAAATGTGATATCAGGAACTACTTCTACATACTTTTCAACAGCTTCTCTGCCGTTTGTTGCTTCGTAAAGCTCTGTAATGCCGTAGTCTGATAAAAGGGCCTTCATCTTTTTTCTGATCATCATTGAGTCGTCACAGATGAGAACCTTTGCCTTTGAAATTTCTGTTGCCATATTAATCATTCCTTTCATTAATACGGGAATTTCCCATACCCGATTTGTAATTGCGGATAGCCGCAACTATACATCTTAATAACACTAATACAAGTATAACATTTCACTGTAATTTTTGCAATAGAAAATTGTTTTCATACTGTACAAAAATAACTGCATTATTTTTGTCAAATCAACCAAAAACAAACTCATAACTGAGAGCAAACCACTCTCTCACCCAGTAGGAGGGGAGCAGGTAAAGGGGCGTTTCAGAGCTTAAATTTCTGATATCGTAATCAAGAGAGGCTGCCTGGAGTGACGCTCTGTATTGGTGAAAGCCGTCTGTCACAAGTATGACGTTTTTATCTTTTCCGAGCTTTTTTAATATTTCTCCGGAGAATTTAAGGTTTTCAAGAGTGCTTGTTGATTTGTCCTCTTTTATTATGCGGTCCTTTTCGATACCCTTTTCTGTAAGCCAGTCATACATCGCCTGAGCCTCGCTCATATGCTCGTCATCGCCCTGACCGCCCGAAACGATACATAAAGTATCGGGATTTTCCTCAAGGTAGCTTAAAGCGGTTTCAAGCCTTTTTCTCAGCATCAGACTGGGACCGCTCTGCTTTACCTGACAGCCAAGCACTATCATAGTGCGGTCGCTATCCATTTCGGGAGCGTGGTTCATAGAAAATATCATAAGAGCTGATAATACGGTAGCATAAACGCCCAGCAGGGCAAAGACTGACAAAAAGCCTCTGTAAAGGTATCTTATCAGCTTTTTTCTGTGGTTTACAGCTATCGGCATAAATATACCAAGTGCAAAGGTAAAAAATCCAATTGCATAGCCGAAATACGTGCCTGTGTTCAAAACTCTTATAACAGTGGCGGGGATAAAAAGCAAGATAAAAATGATACCGCATATTATGAATATGAGAGAGGTTATCTTTACCGCCTTACCGCAATTTGTGTAAAGCTTCATTTTACTTCTTTATAAGCTTCTTGAAGCGTTCCATAGCCTCTACCGTATTTTCGAGAGTATTGAAGGCTGTCAGTCTGAACCAGCCGTCGCCGTTCTTACCAAAGCCCTCACCGGGAGTACCCACTACTTCAGCTTCATTAAGGAGCTTATCGAAGAAGCTCCAGCTGTCCATATTATCAGGACACTTGAACCAGATGTAAGGAGAGTTCTTACCGCCTGTGTAGGTGATACCGAGTTCATCAAAGGTATCTGCCATGATCTTTGCATTCTTCATATATAAAGCTATTGTTGCCTTTGTCTGCTTTAAGCCTTCTTCTGAGAATACAGCCTCAGCCGCACGCTGAACGGGGTAGCTTACGCCGTTGAACTTACTGCCCTGACGTCTGCACCATAACTGCATAAAGCTGATCTCGCCGCCGTCGGGAGTTTCAAGCATAAGCTCCTTAGGTACTACCGTGTAACCGCATCTCGTACCCGTAAAGCCTGCTGTCTTTGAAAGTGAGCAGATCTCAACCGCACACTGTCTTGCACCCTCGATGCAGAAGATACTGCGGGGGAGTGTTTCATCGGAGATGAACGCTTCGTAAGCGGCGTCAAATACGATGATAGCCTTATTCTTTATAGCGTAGTCGACCCATACCTTAAGCTGCTCTTTTGTGTAAACAGAGCCTGTGGGGTTGTTGGGTGAGCAAAGGTAGATAAGTCCGCCCTTGATATTTTCGTCAGGCATAGCGGCAAAGCCGTTTGCTTCGTTTGAATTCACGTAGTGTACCTTCTTACCGCTCATTACGTTTGAGTCAACGTATACGGGGTATGCAGGGTCTGTAACTATAACGTCGTTATCTGCACTTAAAATATCGCCGATGTTACCGCAATCTGTCTTTGCACCGTCGCTGATAAGGATCTCTTCGGGGTCGATCTCAACACCAAAGCTCTTATAGTAGCCGGATACGGCTTCTCTTAAGAAGTCGTAACCTCTGCCGCTGTCTTCATAACCTCTGAAGGTCTCCTTTACGCCCATTTCGTCAGCAGCCTTTTTCATAGCTTCAACTACAACGGGAGCTAAGGGCTGTGTAACGTCGCCGATACCCATTCTGATAACCTTGTTGTCAGGGTGAGCTTCAATATATTCTCTTACTCTCTTGCCGATTTCAATAAAAAGATAGCTTTTCTTAAGATTTAAAAAGCCTTCGTTCATCTTTGCCATAATTTTTTCTGTCCTTTCGGTTAGTAGCTTTTATGTATTTACATACATTATTTATTATATATCTATTTTGGCGGGTTGTCAATAAATTTTGGTGAGAAAAGAGCGGATATCCGTTTGTCAAAAGTAAAAAAACATCCCGAGATAATCTCGGGATGTCTGAATTTTATTTTGCATAGTCGATAGCGCGGCTTTCTCTGATGAGATGAACCTTTATCTGACCGGGATATTCCATTTCGTTTTCGATACGCTGAGAAATTTCTCTGGCTAAAACTATCATCTTATCGTCGTTTACCTGTTCGGGCTTGATCATGATTCTGACTTCTCTACCTGCCTGAATAGCAAAGGACTTATCAACACCTGTGTAGGAGCTGCAGATCTCTTCAAGCTTCTGAAGTCTCTTGATGTAGTTTTCGTAGTTTTCGCTTCTTGCCGCAGGTCTTGCCGCACTGATCGCGTCAGCCGCCTGAACGAGAGCAGCGATAACAGAGTGAATTTCAACGTCACCGTGGTGTGCTTCAATAGCGTGGATAACTTCAGCGTTTTCCTTGTACTTACGACATACGTCAACACCGATCTGTACGTGTGAGCCTTCGATTTCGTGGTTAAGTGCCTTACCGATATCGTGGAGAAGACCTGCACGTCTTGCGAGTGTAGCGTCAACACCAAGCTCGCTTGCCATAATACCTGCTAAATGAGCAACCTCGATAGAGTGATTTAATACGTTCTGTCTGTAAGAGGTACGGTAGTAAAGACGGCCGATAAGCTTTACAAGCTCGGGGTGCAGACCGTTTACGTTGGTATCCATTGCGGCTCTTTCGCCTTCCTGCTTTATCTTCTGCTCGATCTCACGACGAGCCTTGTCTACTGTTTCCTCAATTCTTGTGGGATGGATACGACCATCCTGGATAAGTCTTTCAAGAGATATTCTTGCGATCTCTCTTCTCACGTGGTCGTGACAGGAGAGTGTGATAGCTTCGGGTGTGTCGTCAATGATAAGGTCAACACCTGTAAGCTGTTCTAAGGTACGGATATTTCTACCCTCTCTACCGATAATTCTACCCTTCATTTCGTCATTTGGAAGGGGAACTACCGATACAGCCGCCTCTGATACAGTGTCAGCGGCAAGTCTTGAAATAGCAAGAGATATGTACTGTCTTGCCTTTTCATCACATTCATCCTTAAGCTTCTGCTCGTAGGATGTGATCTTTAATGCCTTTTCGTGAGATAATTCACTGTCAAGCATTGCAAGAAGATGGTCCTTTGCCTGCTCTAAGGTAAAACCTGATATCTTTTCTAAGATATCCATCTGGCTCTTTTTGATAGCCTCAGCTTCGGCAAGCTTTTCTTCTGCCTTTTTGTTTTTGCTCTGAAGAGATTCTTCAAGTCTTTCGATCTTGTCGTTCTTTTTGTCTAAATTCTCTTCCTTCTGCTGAAGTCTGCGTTCTGAACGGGAAAGCTCCGCTCTGCGTTCCTTCAGCTCTTTTTCTGTTTCGGTCTTTAATTTCTGGATTTCTTTTTCGTTATTTTCTTTTAACTTGAAAATTTCATCCTTTGCTTCCACCAGTGCGGTCTTCTTTGTTGACTGGGCTTTTTCATTTGCCTCAGATACTATTCTCTGAGCCTCTTTTTCCGCTGACTCTATCTGAGCCTCTGCGGTCTTTTTTCTGTGCGAAATGCCTGCTTTGAACATAACAAAGCCGAATATCGCTGCACCTACAACAAACGCTACCGCACAAAGTATGACAGCAAGCCACACTTCTATCATTGTAGCGTCCTCCTTGGTTTAAAATTGCTCGTATCGTAAAAGGATACGGCGGATTTTACATTCAACATTAAATTGTGTATATGTAAAATGCAGGTCGCTTTCTTGTCACAGAGTATAAAAATACCGTTATTATGCGGTTTTCCGTAACAAAAAATAAACCCCGAGTTTAAATTAAAAATTACTCTATTTAATTTTACGGTATTTTAACCAAATTGTCAAGAGTTTTTTATAAATTTGTACTGAAAAATTTTGAAAGTTTAAAGAAATCTATTGACAATGCTGAAAAGCTGTGCTATAATTATCAAATCGCAAACTGCTGTAAAGCAAAATTAGTTGACAGACGGGAAAGGGCGATAAAACAAAATTTAATATCTGCCGGCATGATGGAATGGCAGACGTGGCGGACTCAAAATCCGCTGGTAGCAATACCGTGTGGGTTCAAGTCCCACTGCCGGCACCAGAAAAAATCCTAACGCATTGCGTTAGGATTTTTTCAACTAAATCCGTCCTTACGGACGGAATAAATCCCACTATAGTGGGATGAAATCACTCCGTGATGAAATCCGACTTCGTCGGGAGCATGGACGGATTTAATTTCATCTGAAGCCGAAGGCTGAAGATTTCATCCGAGCTTGCTCGGATTTCATCGTGCGACAGCACGATTTCATTGAAATAAATTTTGCCCATAAAATTTATATATAGATACTTTTGTGATTTCTTTACATATAAATCCGTCCTTACGGACGGAATAAATCCCACTATAGTGGGATGAAATCACTCCGTGATGAAATCCGACTTCGTCGGGAGCATGGACGGATTTAATTTCATCTGAAGCCGAAGGCTGAAGATTTCA
>SVNC01000004.1:0-148386 GCA_015067025.1 Oscillospiraceae bacterium | reverse complement strand
TAAATCCGTCCTTACGGACGGAATAAATCCCACTATAGTGGGATGAAATCACTCCGTGATGAAATCCGACTTCGTCGGGAGCATGGACGGATTTAATTTCATCTGAAGCCGAAGGCTGAAGATTTCATCCGAGCTTGCTCGGATTTCATCGTGCGACAGCACGATTTCATTGAAATATGCTATAACTTATGATATAATTTATAGTGAGGTGATTTTGATGGCAGAAAATAAACTTGCAGATTTGTCAACTGAATTTGCAATTAAAATATTAAAGCTTACAGATGGTATAAAAGGACATTATTCCTTATCCAATCAGCTTGAAAGAAGTGGTACAAGTATCGGAGCTAATATTCGTGAAGCAAAATATGCACACAGCCGTCCTGATTTTATAGCCAAACTACAGATTGCACTAAAGGAATGTTATGAAACAGAATATTGGATTGAGATTGCACAAAAATCGGGTTTGATCGCTGATGATATGACAAGAAATATTTTGCACGATTGTGGTTCTATACGCAGAATGCTCATCTCCTCCCTCAACACCGCAAAGGAGAATGAATAATGAGCCTACTAAACCTATTCCAAAAAACCAAACCCAAAATTTTCGCTGACCCTGAAAAATGGAATAAGATGTGTGATATGTGGGTAAAAGGGGAGATGCAGTCTCCTTATTCTGAGCTTATGACGTATCAGGGCGAAGTGTACAACGGCGGGCATTATCAGTATTTTGACAACGTCGGATCAGAAGGTACTTTAGAAAAGGATATGAAACAGCTTGAAGCTATTCTGCCATCTAAGTTCAGAAAAAATCTGAAAAAGGCGTACAAAGCCTATCTTATTCTTGAAGAAAACGACGACGAAAATGAAAAGGCTGAGGATATCATAGCAAAATGCGACGATACGTTTTATGATAACGAGGGTGAGATAAATCAGATTTTAGAAAGATACGCCGGTGAAATCGAGCTTTAAATATATGAGACAATCCCTTTATACATAGTGCACAAAACCATCCTTTAAAATTTGTTAAAATTCATTGTAAAAAGCGTTGACATTACAACGCTTTTATTGATATAATAAAATTGTTAAAAAAATAACGGCACATTCTTAAAATCGGAGAATTTTCCGTTATTGTCGGGATAAGATAAGATTATCCTTTATATAATTATAGTTTAAAACAAAAAATTTCGGAAAGGAATAAGAGCAATGGCAAAGAAGAACATTGTAAAAACAAGAAAAGCACCTGCGTTAAAGACTCCCGTAAGCCCTGAAATAGTTGATAACGTAGAGGCACTTAAGATCCGCATGGCTGAAGTCAGAGCGGCACAGGAAATTTTTGCAGAATATACACAGGAGCAGGTAGATAAGATATTTTTAGCTGCTGCCGCTGCCGCTAACAGAATGAGAATTCCTCTTGCTAAAATGGCAGTAGAGGAAACAGGCATGGGCGTTGTTGAAGATAAGGTCATCAAGAACAACTACGCCAGCGAATACATCTACAACGCATATAAGGACACAAAGACCTGCGGTATCATCAGTCGTGACGAAGCCTTCGGCACAGCGACTGTAGCAGAGCCTATCGGTGTTATTGCGGCGGTTATCCCCACGACAAACCCTACTTCTACAGCAATATTCAAGGCACTTTTAAGTCTTAAGACAAGAAACGGTATCATATTCAGCCCCCACCCCAGAGCAAAGAACTGCACGATTGAAGCCGCAAAGGTAGTGCTTGATGCGGCGGTAGAGGCAGGTGCTCCCAAGGGTATCATTGCCTGGATAGATATCCCCTCTCTTGATATGACGAACGAAGTAATGAGAAGTGCTGATATCATATTAGCGACAGGCGGTCCGGGTATGGTAAAGGCGGCTTACTCTTCAGGCAAGCCCGCTTTAGGCGTTGGTGCAGGTAATACTCCTGCAATCATTGACAGCACGGCTGATATCAAGCTTGCAGTAAGCTCTATTATTCACTCCAAGACCTTTGATAACGGTATGATATGTGCCTCTGAACAGTCGGTTATCGTTATTGATAAGATCTATTCAAAGGTTAAAAGGGAATTTGCAGCTATGGGCTGTTACTTCCTAAATGAAGAAGAAACTGAAAAGGTCAGAAAGACCATTATTATAAATAACGCTCTCAACGCAAAGATCGTAGGTCAGAAAGCGGTAAAGATCGCTGAGCTTGCAGGCGTCAAGGTTCCCGAAAAGACAAAGATCCTTATCGGTGAGGTTGAAAGCGTATCCCTGGACGAAGAATTTGCACATGAAAAGCTTTCTCCCGTTCTTGCTATGTACAGAGCAAAGGACTTTAAGGAAGCGGTTGCAAAGGCTGAAGTCTTAGTTGCAGACGGCGGCTACGGTCACACCTCATCTCTTTACTGCAATGCGGTAACGGAAAGAGAAAAGATAGAATTCTTCGGCGAAAAGATGAAGACCTGCCGAATTTTAGTAAACACACCCTCCTCCCACGGCGGTATCGGTGATCTATACAACTTCAAGCTTGCTCCCTCTCTTACCCTTGGTTGCGGTAGCTGGGGCGGTAACTCGGTATCCGAGAACGTTGGCGTAAAGCACTTATTAAATTACAAGACAGTAGCCGAGAGGAGAGAGAATATGCTTTGGATGAGAGTACCTGAAAAGGTATATTTCAAGAAGGGTTGTATGCCCGTTGCCCTTGACGAACTGGGTACAGTGATGAACAAGAAGAAGGCGTTTATCGTAACAGACTCCTTCTTATTCAATAACGGCAATACAAAGCCCATAACGGATAAGCTTGACAGTATGGGCATTATTCACACTACGTTCTTTAACGTAGAGCCCGACCCCACCTTAGCCTGTGCTAAGGAAGGTGCCGCAGTTATGGCACAGTTTAAGCCTGACGTTATCATTGCCCTCGGTGGCGGTTCTGCAATGGATGCCGCTAAGATCATGTGGGTGCTTTACGAGCATCCCGAGGCTGACTTTATGGATATGGCTATGCGTTTTATAGATATCCGCAAGAGAATCTACAAGTTCCCCAAGATGGGCGAAAAGGCTTACTTTGTAGCTATCCCCACTTCTTCAGGTACAGGTAGTGAATGTACTCCCTTTGCCGTTATCACAGACGAAAAGACAGGCGTCAAGTATCCTCTTGCCGACTATGAATTGCTCCCCAATATGGCGATCATCGACACAGATAATATGATGACACAGCCTAAGGGACTTACAAGTGCATCAGGTATCGACGCACTTACCCACGCTCTTGAAGCTTATGCTTCAGTAATGGCGACAGATTACACAGACGGTCTTGCATTAAAGGCTATAAAGAATATATTCGAGTATCTCCCCAGAGCCTATAACGACGGTCTTACAGACGTAAAGGCAAGAGAGAAGATGGCAGACGCATCCACAATTGCAGGTATCGCCTTTGCCAATGCTTTCCTCGGTGTATGTCACTCTATGGCTCATAAGCTCGGTGCGTTCCACCACCTGCCTCACGGCGTAGCAAACGCTCTGCTTATCACACAGGTTATGAGATACAATGCTGTTGAATGTCCCGTTAAGATGGGCACCTTCTCCCAGTATGACCACCCCCACACCCTTGAAAGATATCTTGAAATTGCCGACTTCCTCGGAATTTCCGGCAAGAACAAGAAAGAACGCTTTGAAAAGCTTATTGAAAAGATCGAAGCACTGAAGAGCGAGGTGGGCATAAAGAAGACCATCAAGGACTATGGCGTAGATGAAAAGGACTTCCTTGAAAGACTTGACGCTATGGTTGAACAGGCATTCGACGATCAGTGTACAGGTGCTAATCCCAGATATCCTCTTATGAGCGAGATCAAGCAGATGTACCTGAACGCTTACTACGGCAACGACGAAACCGTATAATCTGCTTATTCCTAATTGTTTTAAACTATATATGCGACAGTCCCCAGGCCGATAGGCTTGGGGGTTGTTGTTTATTATCGGTTATGTAATTGAAATTATTTTCTTTTTATGATACAATAATGCTACAGAGCTTTTAAGGAGGACGAAATGAATTTACCCACCTTTGACATAAATAAAGTAAACACTCCCTGCTACGTGACTGAGGAGTGCTATTTAAAGCATAACGGCGAGATTTTAAAATCAGTTCAGGAAAGAACCGGCTGTAAAATTCTCCTTGCTCAGAAGGCTTTTTCAATGTACAGCAGCTATCCGCTTTTGCAAAACTACCTTGCAGGAACGACTGCAAGCGGAGTATATGAGGCAAGGCTTGGCTATGAGCATTTCGGCAAGGAAACCCACGTATATTCTCCCGCCTACACCAAAAAGGATATGGACGAGCTTTTAAAATATGCGGGGCATTTTGTTTTCAACAGTATAAGACAGTTTGTTTTACATAAGGACAAAATGGCAGGAAAAGAGTGCGGTATAAGAGTAAATCCACGCTTTTCAACTCAGGAAGGACACGAGATATACGATCCCTGTGCTAAAAATTCAAGACTGGGGCAGACCCTTTCTTCCTTTGAAGAGGATGTGGAAAAATACGGACTTGACGGCGTTTCGGGTATACACTTCCATACCCTTTGCGAGCAGAATTCAGACGACCTTTATAAAACCGCAATGGTGGTAGAAGAGCAGTTCGGAAAATACCTCAGCAAAATGAAATGGATAAACTTCGGCGGTGGTCACCATATAACAAGAGAGGACTACGATATAGAAACTCTCGTAAGGGTAATTGAGCATTTTAAGAATAAATATAATCTGCAGGTATATTTAGAGCCGGGAGAGGCGGTAGCGTTAAACGCAGGCTTTTTAGTATCTGAGGTAATTGATATAATCGACGGTAAGGTGAATGGGGAAAGGGATATTGCCATTATGGACGTATCTGCCGCTTGTCATATGCCTGATGTTTTAGAGATGCCTTACCGCCCGAAGATACTGGATAGCAGAAATGTTCTTGCCGGGGAAGAGGGCGAAAAAGCCTATATCTACAGGCTTGGTACACCCACCTGCCTTGCAGGAGATATTATAGGAGATTATTCCTTTGACAGTCCTTTAAAGGTCGGGGACAGACTGGTATTTTGCGATATGGCGATATATTCTACAGTCAAGAACAACACCTTCAACGGTATGCCCTTACCGACTATTTACTATAATACGGATGACGAGTTAAAGGTAATACGTAAGTTTAGCTACGAGGATTTCAAAAGCAGAATATAGGAGAAGATATGAAAATAAAAGCAGTTATATTTGATATGGACGGACTTATGCTGGATACCGAAAAGCTACTGGTTAAATACTGGTGCGAAGCGGCAAACTCTTTAGGATATCCTATGGAAAGATGGCACGCCCTTGCACTGCGTTCCTTTTCGGGAAAGTTTGCAAAGCCACAGCTTAAAGAATGGTTCGGAGAAAGCTGTGATTATCTCACTATCAGAAATCTCCGTGTAAAGCTGATGAGCGAATATACCGATAAGCACGGCATAGAAAAAAAGCAGGGTCTTGACACTTTGCTTGATTATCTTAAAGCTAACGGATATCGTACCGCAGTAGCCACCGCAACGAATATCGAAAGGGCAGAGGAGTATCTGAAACAGATAGGGGTATATGATAAGTTCGAGCAGATAATCTGCGGAAATATGCTGGAAAACGGCAAGCCTTGTCCCGATATTTACCTCTATGCCTGCGAAAAGTTGGGTCTTGCCCCCTCAGAATGTATCGCCCTTGAGGATAGCCCCAACGGGGTAAAGTCAGCAAGTACGGCAGGTTGTGTTACCGTTATGGTGCCTGACCTGACAGAGCCTGAAAAGGAGCAGCTTGACGCAGTTTATGCGGTAGCACCCTCTCTTGATAAGGTAGTTGATATTATAGAGGAAATGAAATAATATGGAATATCTTGATTATCCCAAAGAAAAAGTCGATATTTTCAGTCCTTGCGATAAGAACTATTTTCTGAAATCGGACAGGTTTTCTTATTTATGCAGTTATGAAGAAGCGGAAAATATTGATAAATATAGTAGCTTTAAGGGTAGCTTTGTGCTTGTCACCTATAAGAGATTTGCGGTCGTAAAGGGCGGAAAGGTAATTTATCAGAACAAGGAATTTGATGACGGAAACGTGGCAAAGGGACGATATAAGGGAAATGGCTATGTAATAATCTCTGACGCTCCGAAAAGCTGTTATATACAGTCATGGAATAAATATCTTGAAAGCTATGAAATAAGAGATGACAGCGAATATAACAAGGCTTTAAATCCCATTATATACAGTAGTTGTGATGATGCAGTCGGTGAGGCTGTTGCTATGTCGCAAGGGACGGACGGTGCTTATATTGTTGCTCAGTGGTTTAACGATATCGACAGGCATTAAGGAGAATGTATGGCAGATAAAAGGACGATCGACAGAATACGCCGTATGGAGCTTTACTTTGATACGATAAGCTACACACAGAAAAATTACCCCGATATGCTTAAAAAGGACAGATATATTCAAAAAATGCTGACTGTCCTTATGGATTATTATGAAAACGGTCAGTGGCTCAAGGATTACAAAGCTGACGAAAGGGGAGAGCTACCCCGCGACCTTAAAAGGGGTGTGCTTTCTGAAGACGGGGTTTATAATCTATTGGCGGAGATCGAAGATGAAGAATAGAAAATAAAAGCTCTGAAAAAGGCATCGCCTTTTCAGAGCTTTTGCTATTTATCAGTTCATATATTCTCCGCTGTATTCGAGGAGTGTAACGCTGTCTACGCCGTCAATAGCCTTGAAACGGGAGAGCTGAGAGGTATCGTTGTTTGCGATCTTAACTTCGATTGTAACCTCTACCTTGTCGTTTACCTGAGTCTTGTTCTTTAACTTGTAGCGGATAGCACCGAGGAGAGCCTTTACGTTATCTTCAGCGTCAATGCCGTATCTTACTACTAAAAGGTAGCTGCGACGGGGCTTTTTGATAAGTGTAAGAACTATGTAAAGTGCTGCCACGAATACCGTACCGATAAGAGCTACGAAGTAAAGACCCGCACCTGCTGTTATACCTGCGGCAACGCCCCAGAATAAGAAGCCTACGTCAAGGGGATCTTTGATCGCACTTCTGAATCGGATGATCGAAAGCGCACCGACCATACCGAGTGACAATACGAGGTTTGCACTGATGGTCATAATGATAAAGGCAGTAACTACCGTTATAAGCAGTACTAAAATGTTGTAGTTGTCGCTGTATACGACGCCTCTGTAAAAGAGTCTGTATACCCAGTAGATAATAAGTCCGCAGACTGTGGCTGTAAGCATTGCCAGTAAAATTCTCGGCAGCGAGAGATTTGCGAACTGCTGGGACAGGTCGAAGCTCTGTCCTAAAAGGGCGAAGAAATCATCTTCTGCGTTTTCTGCCAGTGTGGTTAAAAACTGTGTCATTGTTTTTCCTCCGTTATATTATTAAGGTATTCATTGTCAGCAACTTATCTTTGCACATTACGAATTTTGAAACTGACTGCTGTTCTAAGTTTACGCCCTGCACTAGATCCAAAAGGAATGAGGGCAGATAATCGTCATATTTAAGCTCAATTACCGCCGCTATATCGGTAACGGGTACAAATTGAACCTCATCTGAAAACATATCTGCGGAAAATACACCCACTTTAAAGCCGCTGTCTATGGTAAAGCGGACGTTTCCCTCAGGGTTTACGTAAGCCTCACGGTTGTAATCCACTATAACTGACGGACCGAGCTTTGCCAGTGAATGGCTTATGCCAAAGTCTTCAATTACTGTGCCACTGTATTGGCTGTCCCAGGTGAAAGTGAAGTCACCCTTAAGTATGCTTTCATACTGCTCTCTTGTAAGCCACGCACCCCGCTTTGAAACCATATCGGTATCCTTATATTTACATTCGAGGTGTATTTTATCGGGAGAGAGATTATAGGTTCGTATACGGTATTTTTTTCTCGTATCAGCACCAAGCAGTTTATCGTTGTAGCCTGAATTGTAGGCGTCGTCAAGATAAAGGCTTGTTATACGGTACTTGCCGTCAGGACCGCCGTTAAGGTCGGGCTTCATAACGGCACCGAAGCGTTGCCTTAAAATTTCACATTGTGCGGCTGTGACAGGATATTTAAGCTCGTGGCGGAGTCTTCGGTTTTTGTAATTCAATGCTCGTCCCCCTTTATAAAATTCAAGATAAAATAAGTATAACACATCGCATTACAAAATTCAACATAATTTTTTGCCAAATTGTTAATATTTTTATATATTTTATCGTCTTTTTTGAAGAAAAGCAGAAAGATGCTATCCGTTACACTTCAAAAAAACTTATAAAGCACTTGATTTTTTCTTTTGTATATGATAAAATACTACTGTATGACAAGACAAAGCCCGTGATTATGGGTGTAAGCCCTGTGCAAGGAAGTCCTGTGAACCATGTCAGGCGGGGAACCGAGCAGCATTAAGCAGTTACGACCTGTGCCGCAGTAAGTTTACACTCATAATCACGGATTTTGTTATTTTTATGGAAAAGGCAGGTGAGCTTTTATGTATTTAGCCCTTTACAGAAAGTATCGTAGTGCTACCTTTGACGAGGTAATCAGTCAGGAGCATATAACTACGACTCTTAAAAATCAGATAAAGACAGGAAAGCTTGCCCACGCATACCTTTTCACAGGCTCAAGAGGTACAGGAAAGACCACCTGTGCAAAGCTTATGGCGAAGGCGGTAAACTGCCTTTCGCCCGTAGACGGAAACCCCTGCGGAGAGTGTGAGATATGCAAAGCTATATCAGCAGGCTGTTCTGACATTGTGGAAATGGATGCCGCATCCAATAACAGCGTTGACGACGTAAGAATACTTCGTGACGAGGTTATATATACCCCCGTACAGTGCAAGTATAAGGTGTATATTATAGACGAGGTGCATATGATGTCAGGCTCTGCCTTTAACGCTCTGTTAAAGACCATTGAAGAGCCGCCCGCTCACGTTATATTCATTTTAGCTACTACAGAGACCCACAAGGTTCCTGCTACTATAGTATCACGTTGTCAGCAGTTCCGTTTCAGAAGAATTGACCCTAATGAAAGTGCCGAAAGACTTTGCGAGATCGCAAAGAAAGAAAATGCAGAGCTTACACGTCCTGCCGCTGATCTTATTTCAAGACTGTCTGACGGCGGTATGAGAGATGCGGTGTCGCTCCTTGACCAGTGCATCAGCGTAAGCCGTAATATAGATGAAAACGTGGTAAGAGATACCGCAGGCGTTGCAGGTACGGAGCACCTTTTCGCTATTGCCGACTGTATAAAAAGCGGCAATACCGCTTACGCTCTTAAGATACTTGACGAGCTGCACGCGGCGTCAAAGGACGTTATCCTGCTTTTAGAGGAGCTTGCAAACCATTTCAGAAATTTATGCATGCTTAAATCTATGAATATGGACTTTTCTCTTATTCCTGCAGGCAGCGGCGATAAGAATGCTCTTGCACAGCAAACTGAAAAGTTTACTTTAGGCGAGATAATGAGATGTATGGAGATACTCCAGGAATACCTTACAAAAGCACCTAAAGCAACAAGAAGAAAAACCGTAGCCGAAATGTGCCTTATAAGATTATGCACACCAAGGCTTGACGATGACAATAAGGGCTTATCCTTAAGACTTGAAAAGCTTGAAAAAAGACTTGATGAGATAGAAAAGAACGGTGTTACCGTAAAGACAGAGGAAAAGCAGGAAATGCCCCCTGCCTTTATGATGGCAAGAACCGCTCCGCCACCCGTGACGAGAACGGTAGTTCCTCCGATAGTACCGAGTACTCCTGAGGAAGAGGCTTTAGCGGCAACACCCGTAACGCTTCCCTTAACAGATGAGGATTATGATAAGCTTGCACAGACTCCGATGACGTTACCCTCTTTTAAGGGTGATGCGGATTTTGAAATCCCCGAAGGGAATGAGCCTGTAGCTAAAGAAAAGGCAGAAGAGCCTGCTACCACGCAGAAAGCTGACGAAGAGCAGACCGCACCTCCCTCATGGCTTTTTGAGGGTGACGACAACGGTAGCGGCTACGATGGATACGTGCCTATGTATCCCGATGACAGTCCGATAGCAGATAACGGTTACGACAGCAACGTTCCGCCTTTTGATTTAGAGGAAGAGCCACAGACAGCACCGATACAGCAGGAGGAAAGTGAGTCTAAAGAGGACGAACCACCCTTTGACATAGACGAGCCCGCACCTGTTGCAGAAGCTGTGACAACAGAGTACAACATTCCCCCTGAGCCACCTGCTGACGTTCCGTCTTACGTTTACGAGGACAGTCCCGCACCGGCACTGGCTACTAAGATAGAAGCGGCAGGACAGTATGCTGAGGTGCTTGAAATATTACCTGCATTGCTCCGTGCAATGTTAAAGCAGGTAACTGTAGCTATGGCAGACGGGAAATTCGTTATAACGAATTACACCTCCTTCCATAAGGATTTTATCAAGTCGCAGAACTATATTGACGCTATAAAGCAGGCGACAAAGCGGGTCACAGGCGTTGCCCACAGTGTGTTATTTGACGAGGGTGACACAGCGGACAAGGAAGAACAAAACGACCCATTCACAGCTTTTATGACAAGAGCAAAGGATATGGGCGTAAATATAAAGCATAAAAACACAAAAAGATAAACGAAAGGATCTTAACGTTATGAAATCAAGATTACCCAAGGAATTCCAGAACAAAGGCGCTGGCAATATGAACAGCATGATCAAGCAGGCACAGAAGATGCAGGAAGACATCGAAAGAGTACAGGCTGAGCTTGAAGAAAGAGATTTTACAGCAACTGCAGCAGGCGGTATGATCGAAGTTACAATGAGCGGTGCAAAGGTGCTTAAGGACGTAAAGCTGAACCCCGAGATCGTTGACAAGGACGCTATCGAGGATCTTCAGGACACGATCATTGCAGGTATCAACGCTGTAATCACCATGATCGAAGAAGCAACAGCTGCTGAAATGGAAAAGGTTACAGGCGGCGTAAACATTCCCGGCCTTATCTAAGAGAAAATGGCAGAATACAATTCTCAGCCGCTTATTTTAGCGGCACAGGAGTTTGCAAAGCTCCCGGGTATAGGACTTAAGACCGCACAAAGACTGGCATATTATATCCTGAATACTCCTGAAGAGGAGGTAGAGCAGTTTGCAAAGGGCATACTTGAAGCAAGACGCTCTATGAAGATATGTAAGGTCTGTCAGAATATCTGTTCTGACGATACCTGCGAGATATGTGGGTCGGTACGCAGGGATAAGTCTGTTATTTGCGTGGTGGAATCTCCTAAGGATGTCAGCGCGATAGAACGCAGCGGCGGTTTTTCAGGAGTGTATCACGTACTGCACGGACTTTTATCTCCCGTAAACGGCATAGGTCCTGATCAGATAAAGATTAGAGAGCTTATGGCAAGGCTTACCGATGCAGATGAAGTTATAATGGCGACCAGCCCTACGGTTGAGGGAGAGGCGACTGCTTCATACATCAGCCGTATGATAAAGCAGATGGGTATTAAGGTAACGAGACTTGCCTACGGCTTGCCTGCTGGTGCAAGCCTTGAATATGCGGATGACGTTACGTTACAAAGGGCACTTGAAAATCGTAACGAAATATAAAACGGACAGGAAGGAAACTTGACAATGGCCGGAATGGATATAAATCTTCTTCAGAAGAAGGTTAAGGAAGTGAAGAACCCTGAGCTTTTAGCAGTGATGAGAGAACTCAAGGCTACTGAAAAGCCCTCGGAGGATCTTCAGCGCAGATACGTCACAGAAATAACAAAGGCAAAATTTGTTGTACCCGTGTCTATTAAAAATCTTGATGATAACGGCAAGATGACGATGGAGATATCTCACCTTAAGAATAAAGAGGGTAAGGCGTTCTTTATGGCGTTTACCGATTATGAAACTCTTATGATGGCGGCAAAGAACAATACCGAAAATCTTCAGGTCATCGGCTTTACCTACGGCGATTTTACAAGAATGCTTTCTGACAAGAGTTGCCCTATGACAGGTATAGCAATAAACCCCTTTACAGAGAATATAGTTATCGGACCTCAGCAGGCACACGCTATCAACGTGCTTTCTATACAGATGAAGGTTGAAAAGGGAGAAATGGCAGTAATAAACGAATTACCTGATACACCCTTTGAGATAACGACACCCATCGAAAAGTATTTTGATAAGGTTAAAACTGTAAAGAAGGCTTATCTTATGGAGCTTAAGAGAGGGGAAGAGACCCGTAAGCTGGTCATCGTTGACCTTAAGGATGGCGTTGATTTCGGCGAATTTTCAAAGGCATTTGCCGAAGAAGTGCTTAAGCCTATGGAAGAAGAGAACGAGCCTTTTATGGTCATGCCTATCACAGAAGAAGCGGCGGCAGTTTCCGTTAAGGAAAAAGTCCCCTTCTATGTGGCGATCTGAATAAAATGAGAGAGGCAATTCTTTTTGGGTTGCCTCTTTTTTGTAATCGGGACAGGAACGTCAGGAAAAACCACCATTAGCGAAGCGACATCATATGCCCGAAGGGCATATATCATTCCTCATATCTGCGTAGCAGATATATCATTTATGTAACTTCTGCCGTTCACCTTGGTTTATATACAACGGCAATGTAAAAAGGCAGGAAATAGGAGCGGTGGCACACCGCCGCAAGGAGAAGATATGAAAGAATTTTATAAAAGGACCTCAATGCTAATAGGAGAAGAGGGAGTAAACGCCCTTAAACAAAAGACCGTTGCCGTATTCGGTGTGGGCGGTGTCGGTGGCTACGTTGCCGAGGCTCTTGCAAGGGCAGGGGTAGGTCACCTTGTGCTTATAGATAAAGACGACGTCAGTGACTCAAACCGTAACCGTCAGATAATAGCCCTTACTTCTACCGTCGGCAGACCAAAGGTCGAAGTAATGAGGGAAAGAATACTTGATATAAACCCCGAAGCCACAGTTACTGCAAAACAGCTCTTTTTCCTGCCCGAAACGGCAGGAGAGTTTGATTTCTCCTCCTATGATTACGTGGTGGATGCGGTGGATACGGTCACCGCAAAAATAGAGCTTGCGGTAAGCTGTAAGAAAAACAGCGTTCCTCTTATCAGCAGTATGGGTACGGGTAACAAGCTTGACCCCACCGCCTTTAAGGTAGCGGATATATATAAAACCTCCGTATGCCCTCTCGCAAGGGTTATGAGAAGAGAACTTAAAAAGCGTGGTATAGAAAGCCTTAAAGTAGTATATTCCGAAGAAGAGCCGATAATAAACGGCAAGGAAACTGAAAACGGCAAGCCTGTACCTGCGAGTATATCCTTTGTGCCGTCAGTCGCAGGGCTTATAATCGCAGGTGAGGTTATCAAGGACCTCATCCGATAAAAAGTTTTGTGACGAATTTTGTAGAAAATTTTCACACAATTTTTATTTTTGTTTATTGCATTTGTTCTCTATTAGTGGTATAATTGTATGTATAAAATGGATAAATTTATTTAAATTTAAAAGGAAATAGATATGAATATTGCAGTAGCTATAGACGGACCTGTAGGTGCAGGAAAAAGCTCCATTGCACGTCAGGCGGCAAAGACCCTCGACTTTATATACGTTGATACAGGTGCTATGTACCGTGGTATCGGCTTATACGCGGTAAGAAAGGGCGTTATCACCACAGACGCTGAGGCGGTAACAGCATTACTCCCTGAAATTTCTCTCGATATAAAGATCATTGATGGCACACAGAGAGTATTTTTAAACGGTGAAGACGTATCCGATGATATAAGACTCCCTGAAATCAGTATGGCGGCGTCAAACGTATCCGCTATCCCTGAAGTCAGAGCCTTTTTACTGGATCTACAGAGAAGCTTTGCAAAGGCTAACAACGTAATAATGGACGGCAGAGATATCGGTACCGTTATATTGCCCGACGCAAAGGTAAAGATATATCTTACTGCAGCAGCAGAGGTAAGGGCAAAGCGTCGCTATGATGAGCTTATTGCCAAGGGTCAGGACGTAAAGTACGAGGACGTATTATCCGACCTTAATCAGAGAGATTACAACGATATGCACAGAGAAACAGCACCACTTAAGGTGGCTGACGACGCTGTGGTGGCAGATACTACGGAGCTTGACTTTGAGCAGTCCTGTGCATTTATCGTAAAAATAATAAAGGAAAAGGCGAACATCTGATGTTTTACGAGTTTGCAAGAGCGTGCTTTGTAACACCTGCAATGCATATAAAGCACCGCATTAAAGTTTTCGGTAAAGAAAATCTTCCTCATAAAAAGGGTATCAAGGGCGGCTACATTATAGCTTGCAACCACATTGAATACAGCGATCCACCGCTTATTGCGGCAATCGTCAAGTCAAAGTTCTCCTTTATGGCAAAGTCAGAGCTTTTCAAAAACAAGTTCTTTGCATGGCTTATCAAAAAGTGCGGAGCTTTCCCCGTAGAAAGAGGAGCAGGCGACAACTGGGCTATAGACAAGGCAATAAGCGATATCGAAAGCGGAAGAGCCTTTGTTATATTCCCTGAGGGTACACGCTCAAAGGACGGTAATATAGGCAGAGCAAAGTCAGGTATTGCGGTAATCGCAGGTAAGGCTAACGCTCCCGTTCTCCCCGTATGCATAAAGTACGGCAAGAAGGGTTTTCGCAGAAGAGCCTGGGTCACGATCGGCGAAATGATCCCTGCTGAAGAGATTGCTATAAAGGGCGATGACAGAGGCGAGCTGAGAAGAGTTTCAAACCTCATTATGGATAATATAAAGATGCTTATGGATGATATGGGCGAATATGGTGAGCCGTTACCTAAGCAGTACGTTCCCAAGGAAGAGAAGAGCAAGGAGAAGGCAAGCGAATAATGGGCAGATTTACTGTTAAGCTTGCTAAAAGTGCAGGATTTTGTTTTGGAGTGACAAGAGCCGTTGACACCGCTGTAAAGACTGCTGCAGAGCAGGGCGGTTGTTATACCTACGGTCCGCTTATCCACAATAACTCTGAAATCGAAAGACTGGGAGCACTTGGCGTAAAGGTGACAGAGGATTACGAAAACTTCGACAGCTCAGCGGGTACGCTGATCATAAGAAGCCACGGAGTAAAAAAATCAGTCACCGATTATCTGACAGAAAAAAACGTCACTTATATTGATGCGACCTGCCCCTTTGTTGCCAAGATACACGGTATAGTGGCAAAGGCAGAGGGTACAGTGATAATAGCAGGAGATAAGTCGCATCCTGAGGTAATCGGTATAGTCGGTCACTGTAATGAAGACAGCAAAGTGATCGTTATTGCAGATGAGCAGGAGCTACAAAAAGAACTTGAGAACCTTAAAAAATCTTGTGAAAATGCACTAATTATGGTAGCTCAGACTACATATAATTCGTCAAAATGGCAATCTTGCAAAAAAATTGCAAAAAAATACTATACAAATATTGAAATTTTTGATACAATATGTAGTGCGACCTCTGAAAGACAGAGGGAAGCAGAAAGCCTTGCAAGTGAGGCTGTACTGATGGTGGTAGTAGGAGGAAAAAACTCCAGCAATACCACAAAGCTTGCACAGATATGTCAACAACACTGTCCTGTTTTATTTATAGAACGGGGTAGTGATATTGATAAAGCCGCAATTAAAAAGCTTGTCGGTGACGATGGCGGAATTGTAGGCATAACGGCAGGAGCTTCGACACCTGCCTATATAATAAAGGAGGTTCATAAAATTATGAGCGAAATTCTTAATGAAGACTTCGACTTCATGGCGGAGGTTGACAAAACCTTTAAAAAAGTATATATAGGGAACAGGGTTAAGGCCGTTGTTGTTGCTGTAAACAATAACGAAGCTGTTGTAGATCTGGGTACAAAGCACTCGGGCTACATTTCTGCTGAAGAGCTTTCACAGAATCCTAACGCAGCACCTGCTGACGTTGTTTCTGTAGGCGATGAGATCGAAGCAATCGTTACATCTATCAACGATGCAGAAGGTGTTGTTCACCTTTCTAAGAAGAAGGTAGACAGCGTTCTCGGCGTTGAAAAGCTTTCAGCTGCTATGGAAGCAAACGAAACACTCGAAGGTGAAGTTGCAGCAGTTGTAAAGGGTGGCGTTATCGTTATCGCAAACGGTGTAAGAGTATTTATCCCTGCATCACAGACAGGCGTGCCCAGAGATGGCAAGCTTGAAGAACTTTTAAAGACTACAGTTTCTTTCAAGGTAATCGAAGTTACTGAAGCAAGAGGCAGAGTAGTTGGTTCTATCCGTATGGCTAAGAAGGAAATAAACGACGCTGCAAAGGCTAAGTTCTGGGAAACAATCGAAGAAGGCCAGAAGTTCACAGGCGAAGTTAAGTCTATCGAAAGCTACGGCGTATTCGTAGACCTCGGCGGTGTAGACGGAATGGTTCACACTTCTGAACTTACATGGAACAGAATCAGACATCCTAAGGAAGTCGTTTCTGTAGGCGATAAGCTTGAAGTTTATGTAAAGAGCTTTGACCCCGAAAAGAAGAGAGTTTCTCTCGGCTGCAAGAAGGAAGAGGACAACCCCTGGACAAAGTTCACAGCACAGTACGCTGTTGATGACGTAGCAGACGTTAAGGTTGTAAGTATCACTCCCTTCGGTGCATTTGCACAGATCGTTCCCGGTGTTGACGGTCTTATCCACATCTCTCAGGTATCAACAGAGCGTATCAACAACGTAGCTCAGGTTCTTTCTGTAGGTGATGAGGTTCAGGCTAAGATCATCGAGATCAACGAAGAAGCTAACAGAGTAAGCCTCTCTATCCGTGCTCTTAAGGAAGAAGCTCCTGCTGAAGCTGAAGAAGCTACAGAAGAAGCTGCTGAAGAAGCTACAGAAGAAGTAGCAGAAGATGCTGAATAATTAAATCTTTGAAATTTGCCGTAGCACAGACGCTTTCGTAGGTGCTACGGCTTTTAAATTTGCTCTGCAAATTTAAAGTGAAGTATTTGCCTTACGGCAAAAGTGATGTACGGCGTTGCCGAGTGATGTACCGACTCCGTCGGAGTGATGTTTCGTGCTACGCACGAAGTTGTGGTATCAATTGCCGAAGGCAATTGATGGATTTTAAAAGGTGCATTATAAAGGCTTCTCCCTCGGGAGAAGCTGTCACCGAAGGTGACTGATGAGGGGTATGCTCCCGAATTCAAACCGCCTGCGGGTGCAACCCGCCAAATTTTAATTTGAAATACAACCAACGTATGAAACCGCCGTTCACGAGGCTTCGCTATTATGCTATCTTATAAAAGGCGGAACATGGATCAAACGCCACGCGTTTGTGCAACCTTTTCCTTTTAATTCTTGTCTTTATAAGTGAAAGAGTCTTTCACAAAAACAGTAAGGGGTGATAATATGGATGACAAAAGAATAATCGAGCTTTACTTCAGCCGTGATGAAAGTGCAATTTCTGAAACTGATAAAAAGTACGGAAAGCTCTGTCGTTATATAGCGTATCGTATTCTTTATAACGAGCAGGACAGCGAGGAGTGTGTAAATGACACCTATCTCAATGCCTGGGACAATATGCCGCCGAAAAAGCCGGACGTGCTATCTGCTTTTCTTGGCAGGATAACAAGAAATATCGCTATCAACCGCGTCTGTCACGATAACGCAAAAAAGCGTGGCGGAGATTTTTTACAGATTTCTGATGAAGCTTCAGAGATAATCAGCGGAAACGACGATTATTGTGAAAATATGGCTATAAAAGAGGCTATCAACAGCTTTCTCGCAAAACTGCCCGTAAGAACGAGAGTAATCTTTATGCGTAGATATTGGTATATGAGTAGCATCAAAGAAATGGCCGAGGATTACGGCATTCCTGAGGGTACGGTAAAATCCATATTATCAAGGACAAGACGAGAATTTAAAAACCATCTTTTAAAGGAGGGTATAGCATTATGAAGGAAAAGGATATATTAGTATCTCTTGACATGGCAGAGGATAAGTATATTGAAGAAGCAAGCCCCGAAAATGAGAAGGTAAAGAAAAAGATAAAAAACCGTTTTAAGTGGGTAGCACCCGTAATTTCTGCGGCGGCGTGTATCTGCGTTGTAAGTATCGGTGCGTCACTGCTGTTAAAGGGCGATGATATAGGTACTACGAGCAGTCACGATTTTCCTCTTGATGATATACCGCTGATAGAATACACCGCTTCGGATGTGGCAGATATAGTAATAGCTGACACCTCAGACGGAGATACAAAGTATTATACCGAAGAATATTTCCATACGGATAAGTATCTTGAAGAGAATATAAAGGATAACCTGCCGCTTAAAGATAAATTTCTTCCTGTTTATGAGGATGTAAGATTTGACAGAGAGCAGGGCGAAAAGGGAATGGCTCTTTTTGAAAAATATGAAGCGGTTATAGATAAATTCTGCGAGCAGACGGAAACGACGTATAGCAAGAATGAGAAAAACGTAATTGATAAAAGTTTTGGCACACCCTTTTTCTACCTGAACTCCGGTGCACCAAAGTTTAAGGTTGATATTGACAGCACCGAAGAATATGAGTCTGTGGAAATAAGTCATACTGAATGGGGTCATGGCGATGCGACTGATAATCAGCTCCGCAGATATTTCAAGAATGGCGAGCTTACTATAAACTGGAGCAGAACGGACGAAGAGCTAATAAAAGATACCGAATGGCTGAAAAACGATCTTTCTGAAATTTTCGGCAGAGAGTTTACCGACGTTGCAGTAGAAAGAGATTGCCTGTACAGCAATAATTACGTGGATATAATCTTCTATAATAAGGCGGACGCTCATATAGGCTATAATACAGTTTATGACGATCATATAAAAATCAGCTTTAAGACCAATGAGGATATTGACGGTGAAATGTTCTTAATGCAGGTGTATTTTATGGATTACAGCAAAACTGTTGCTGAAAGACAAAAGGTGATGGCAAAAGCCGAAATCATCACGCTTACCGAAGCGGAAGAGCTTTTAGCAAAGGGCTACGTATTCTGTGAGCACGTCTGCATGGGATGTATTCAGGACCAGCAGGCAATCAGCTTTGAGGAATACGATTTCGTAGAGATAAACTACGTTTTCCGTTATCTTAAATCTCCGAGCAGACCGGGCAACGTAGAGGGTTTGCCCTTCTACACCTTCTATAAAAAGATAAGGGATACAAACGATGGCAGAGTATTATATGCCGTTACCAACGTCTGTGCATTGAAGCTTACAGGGTATGAGGAATATTTTGCTAACGAGGCGAAGTATCATAGGTGATAAAAGATTATAAACAAAATATTTGAAATAAGTCTGAACCACCGGCTATGTCGGTGGTTCAGCGTGTAGACAAAGTTTTGTCTACACGCTGTCAGACGATGAAAAACGCACGTCAGCCATTGATTTTGACCCGTTCGGTCAAAATCGTCAACCGCCCCGATAGGCGTACGAACGGCAAGGATGCCGTAAAGCGAACACACAAAGTGCGTCAGGACGACGCACCGCAAAGTGTTCGCATGAAGTACAGTTGAAGGACGGATGACGAAGTAAGCAAAAATGCTTTAGGGGAGCCGAAAACGGCTCCCCTAAACTTTTGTATTGCTATTTTTGTGTATCAGTAATTTTACTGCAAAATTTTATGCATTTTTGCGGTGCGTGAGTTTGTCTTCAGTCTTAACCACCGGCTATGTCGGTGGTTCTTTGCTTTTTTCTGTCAGAAAACAAATAATTCTTTACATCCTTTCTTTTTTGTGGTACAATAACTATATATGGGAGTAATCGGGTTATCCTGATTTTTAAATTGTAAGATAAACAGAAATTTTCTGTCATATATAATGAATTGCATTTAACAGAAAGGCGATAACATGAATAAGATCAAAAGGCTTATATCTGCGGTATTATCTGCCGCTGCCATAATAGGCTGTTTAGCAGTAAACGTTCACGCCGAAGAGGCAGGCTCAGCGATAGTGTCAGGCTTTGACCCCTATACCGATAAGGTGTGGAGTGAGGCCGTCTATATGGTGAATACTGATACGGGCGACGTGGTATTTGAAAAGAATGCGGAAAAGAAGATGTACCCCGCATCTACAGCTAAAATAATGACTGCTATCATAGCTCTTGAAAACGTATCCGACTGGAATAAGAAGGTTACTATCCCCTATGATTGCTTTAATGAATTCTGGAGCGACGACCCGAATAAGAACGATCCCTCAAATGCGGCGATTGAGCCTTTGCAGGAAAATCTTACTTATAAGGACTGTATTTACGGACTTATGCTCCCCTCAGGCTGTGAGGCGGCAAATATCCTTGCCTATAATATATGCAAGGGAAATATGCAGGCTTTTTTTGATAAGATGAATAAAAAGGCAAAGGAGCTTGGCTGTACAGGTACAAACTTTACAAATGCCCACGGACTTCACGAGGATCAGAATTACACCACTGCAAAGGATATGTTCCTCATTTCTCAGTATGCAATGAAGAATCCCAAGTTTGCAGAAGTGGTAAGCACCTATGAATACGCAATGCCCGAAAATGAATACAACCCCGACGGCTACAGCATTTTCAGTACGATTTCTCTTATCCGCCCCACCAGCGTATATTTTTATGAATACGCTTACGGTATAAAGACGGGTACTACCGATCAGGCAGGACGTTGCCTTGTATCAGCGGCAAAAAAGCAGTACAACTATATGCTCGTTACCCTTAAAGCACCTTACCGTGACAGTGAGGGAGAATATTACGAAGAGTGGTATTCAATGGTGGACCACATCAATTTATATGAGTGGGCATTTGAAAACTTTGCTATGACTACTATCGTAGAAAAGAATGAGCAGATTACAGAAATACCCGTTGTACTTGGCGAAAACGCAGATCATGTTATTGTAAAGCCTGACAGAGATTTCACCGCTCTTATGCCTAAGGCTATTGACGCAAAGAGCGTGCAGAAGGTGATAACCACCTATGATGAGGTGAAAGCACCCGTTAAGAAGGGTGACGTCTTAGGCGTTATGGATATAAAGTTCAAGGGTGAAACTATAGTAACGGTAAACCTTGTAGCGGCAAAGGACGTAAAGCGTTCTGAATTTGATTATTATATGGGCAGAATTAATAAACAGTTTACTGAGCCCTGGTTCATAATCTCAGTTATCTGCTTTGTAATACTGCTTGTATGCTTTATCGTAACGAAAGCAATTGATGATAAAAACAGGAGAAAGCGTAAGGCACAGGAAAAACGCCGTATGAGCAATTACGCCAAAAAACGCTGATGTTAGCCGTAAATATAATATGTCTTGGCAGGCTCAAAGAGGATTATCTGAGAGCCGCCTGCAAGGAATATGAAAAAAGACTGGGTACGATGTGCAAGCTTACTATAAATGAGTTAGAGCCTGTAAATCTGCCCCAGAACCCCTCCGATAAGCAGATAGAAAATGCTTTGTCAAAGGAAGGGGAGATGATAGAAGCAAAGCTCCTTAAAAACGCAGTTACCTATGCTATGTGCATTGAGGGAAAGCAGAGGAGCAGTGAACAGCTTGCAAAGGAATTTTCTGATATTGCCCTTACGGGAAGATCAGCGGTGAATTTCATAATCGGCAGTTCTTTTGGATTAGCACCTGAAATAAAATCTATGGCTGATTACAGACTGTCAATGTCACAGATGACCTTTCCCCATCAGCTTGCAAGGGTGATGCTTTTAGAGCAGATATACAGAGCCCACAGCATAAATGCAGGAAGTAAATATCATAAATGAAAAAATCCGTGAGTAATCACGGGTTTTAGCGTTTTAGGAAGTGAATAGCTAAATTGTGAAATTTTCAATTTATCGAACAAGTTTGTTGTGAGGCTGCATAAAATTTATCTTGCTATTTTGGTGATATTCACGATTTGAAAAAATTTTTAATTTTCATCTAACAAAACAGTCCTTTTTTCGTTATTTAATGTAGAGGGTGCAATTTACATATGTCTGTTTGTATTTGCGGTTTCAATATTAAAATTATTGACTAAGTCAAGAAAGGTTGTTAAAATGAGAATTAATTCAGAAGCAAGCTTACTGGTTTTAAGCAACGGAAAAACACTTTCCAAGTCATCAGTTACGCTGAACAACAATCAAAGTACAGTTAGTTCAAATACTTTATCTGCAAGTAAAAGAGACAAATTTGTCTATTCTTCGTCAGAATCTATGTCAACTTATTCTGTGAATACAGGGGCAAGGTCTGCCAGAAGTGCCAAAACCCCGATACAGAAAAGGAAGCTGCCTATTTTATTAGCTTGCAAAATAGCCGGTATAGATTGTAGTGACACAGGTGTACCGAGAATAAACGGTTCGGCTGATGCACAGGCATATAATAACGCCTTGGCACAGATACAGGGTGACCATGAAAAGCTCGAGTATAACACCTCACATTGTTATAGTCAGACGGGTGGTAATTCCTATGGGCTGCCCCAGCCCAGAAGGTCGTGTGCCGCATTTGCGTTGGCGACGGCTTTAAGCATTAAATATAATAGGCAGATAACACCCGAACATATCGTAACAGACGGTAACGGTTCCTGGGCAAATGTTAGGATAGACGAAAATGTAGATAATATAAACTGGAACGACGGAAACGTCTCAGGTACGGCATATTGGATAACTTCGGATAGTCCTGCAGAAACTTTCAGAGGTATTGACGCACAGCTGTATCTCGGTAATCCCGTTCTTATACATGCAAATGGTACAGACAGAAATGGACAACCGTCCGAACATTGGGCAACTGTAATAGGAAAAGAAAACGGAGAATACATTATTATAGATCCTTGGGATGGAACGGAACGCACACTGGATGAAATGGAGATTTATGGTATAGGATATAGCGGAGATGAAATGGGAGAGATCTTAGACTATACGATCATCTCTAATCTATATTAACAGAAAGGCGGTAACCCTGATGAAGAAAAAAATAATGTCGTTTTTAATAGTTATCGCATTTGCATTTTGCGGTGCAGGATGCTCGATAACAGAAAACCAAATATCAAGCAGTAATGACAACTTGCTTTCAGATGTTTCGGATTCGACATCTACTACCACATCAACAGAGCAGACTTCAGCTACAGTAACCTCTATACCTGAAACCACAACAATTCAGTCGGAAGAAGCTGTAACCTCTATGCCTGAGACTACGACAACTCAGTCGGAAGAAACTGTAACCTCTGAATCTGATCCGCCTAAAGAGCTTACAGAAAATGAGCAGATACTGAAGATTCTCTATGATTATAGCCATTTTATATTTATAACATCCTTTCCTGTAAATAAATGGAATTTTGATATTGCTTACGAAGAAGATAAAATATATATTGATATGGACACAAATGAGGTTATTTCTTCACCGGAGGATGCACAGAGGTTCAATATACTGTACAGGGCGAAGGAAAGCTGGATAAATGAGCTTAACGGTATGGTAACCGAAAATATGAAAAAAAATATTGTGAACGAACGCGTTTATGTCTATCAAAATGAATGGTATATCAGACCGACAGGCGGCGGAGGAGGTATAGGTCTCGGACAGTCAGAGCTTATCCTTGATTCTTACGAAAAGCCCGATGAAAATACCCTTATACTGAATTTCACCTGCATCGGTTACAAAGAGGACTGGGGAACAGATGAAGATCTTATAGAAGAAGAACAAGTGATTTTAAAAAAGACTGAAAACGGTTATCTGATAGATCAATGTCACTTTTATGCGACAGAACTGCTTGCACGCTTTCCAAAATTAAAGTACGGATCAGAGTACTATAATATTCGAATACGATAAAGAAAAATCCGTGAGCAATCACGGATTTTTTTGCATCATTTGAATAAAATCTGCACCGTAAGATGCAACTTCACTTGCCCGATAGGGCATACTTCACATTCTTCACTTCGTGCGTAGCACGAAACTTCATTCTGAAATTTGCTCCGCAAATTTCAGAACCCGTACCCGTCCATTTTATCCTCCATATGATACTTCCTTGTAAGCTCGGCAAGGGCTGTATCAAATTCGTTTTCCCATTTTTCCTTGTCGGGATAAAGAGCCTTTGCAATATTAAGATAAGAACGGAGTGTTCCGTCAGGCTCGCCCTTCGGTATCATAGGCAGGGGATTTTCATAAAGCCTTGTATAATGAGCACATGCATTTCTGAGATCTGACAGACAAAGCAGATAGTTTTCTACCATACGATAATTGAGGTTGTAATATTTTGCCGACAGCTCCTTCTGGTCGGCTTCCTTCATATCAATATAGAAGTAGGTAAGATTTCCGAAGCTGAAAAGCTCCATAGCTACCCATACCGGCATAACGCCGCCGTATTTATTTTTATGATGCTTTACAAAATCCTCCGATTCGTTAAGCTCCATAAGTCTTTCGATACGGGTGAGGTGAGAAGCGTGGTTATGCCCCGAATCAAAGGTAGATGCGTTGAGATAGCCTAAAGCACCATATTTCATGGCGTGATAGTTTGATACTATCGCACGGAAGCTTATCTCTATCTCCTCAAGAAACGTCATAATAAGACGGCGGAGCTGTCTGTCAAACTCATATAACCGCATACCGTCCTCAAAGGTAGTCCCTTTTTTATATCTGCCTTTTTTGCTTTCCTTAAAGGGAGCAAAGTAGTGGGCAAGGCGATAATAGTTTATATTGGTAAGACATTTTTTTGCATATTCAATATCGTTTATTTCACATCCTCGTTCTTCGAGTATCTCGATCTGTTGCTTTATGGTGGACGGGGTCTTGTTATATCCTCTTTGCTGAGCCATATTTGTTCCTTTCCTTATTTTTCTAAAAATTGTACCGTCGCATTATGCGACGGTACAAAACATAGGAGAAAAAATGAAGAGATTAATTATTCTACTGTAAATGTGCTGATGAGTTCCTTCAGCATTGTAGCCTGACCTGAAAGCTCTTCAGACGCTGCTGCGGATTCTTCTGCTGTAGCAGAGTTTGTCTGAACTACGCTGGAGATCTGGTCTACGCCTACTGTGATCTGCTCGATGGATTCTGCTGTACGTCTTGATGCTGTGGATATCTCACCGTTTATCTTTGCAACTTCTCCCGCCGCATCTGATACAACGTTCATTCTCTGAGCAACCTCGTCAACAAGTGCGTTACCCTTTGCGATAGAAGCAACCGTGCTTTCGATAAGAGCTGTAGTATTGTTTACAGCCTCTGCTGATTTACCTGCAAGGTTTCTTACTTCGTCAGCAACTACTGCGAAGCCCTTACCTGCTTCGCCTGCTCTTGCAGCTTCAACAGCCGCATTGAGAGAAAGTATATTTGTCTGGAAGGCAATATCTTCGATAGTCTTGATGATAGCCTGAATTTCGTTTGAATAAGTGCTGATCTCTTCCATAGCGGAAACAAGCTCTGCCATCTTCTGATTTGCTTCGCCCATTTCTGCACCGGCTTCGCCTGTTTTCTTGCTGGCATTTTCTGCACTGTTTGCATTTTCCTTGATCTGCTGAGCAATAACTGTGATAGTAGCCGCTAATTCCTGTACGGAAGAAGCCTGCTCTGTAGCACCCTGAGAAAGTGCCTGAGCACCTGCTGATACCTGATCAGAGCCTGCAGAAACCTGATCTGCCGCAATGTTGATCTGTGTCATTGTATCGTTGAGGTTCGTTCTTAAGTTGTTGATAGAAGCGAGGATATTTTCAAAGTCGCCTATGTACATCTTTTCATCAGTGGATCTTGCTGTAAGATTACCGATTGATAATGCTTCAAGAACTGTGTCGATATCTGCAATAACCTTGCCCATACGCTTGGAAAGATCTCTCGTGCTTTCAGCAAGTGTACCGATCTCATCCTTTGACTGATAGGAGATATCAACCTTGAAGTTACCTGCACTCATGCTTTCAGCCGCCTTCTGTACCTGCTTGATACCTGTGCTGATAAGTTTTGTTACGTAGAATGCTGTGAATGCTGCGAATATAACAGCTAAAACACCGATTGCAGAAACGATAAGAATCGTAAGGTCAACTCTTGTGCCGATAGCCTTGTATTCCTCGTCAGCTGTTGCGTCTGCGTAGCTCTGTATTTCGTCGACCGTTTTTATTACAGTTTCGAGAGAGGGCATAAGGTATGTCTTATATACGTTATATGCACCCTCTGCGTCGTTCGACTTTACCTTTGAAGCAAGCTCGTCAAAGTATCCGTGAGCCGTTTCGCATTCGCTCTTTATTTTTTCAAGTGCCGCTTTATCACCTGTGTATATATTTTCAAGCTCAGTTACGTCTGACTCGATGGTAGCTAAATTGTTCTGTGCTTCGGTAAGATATTTATCTGTCAGAGCGGCGTCTGTTTCGCTGATAGCCTGTAAAAGATCCTTGGCACTTTCCTGAATCTTGATATCGATCTCATCGGCAAGCTCAACACTCTCAAATGTGTTGTGGTAGAATTCTGAAACGATTGCTCGAACAGATAAAAATGCAGTGCTTGAGAATATTGTGACGAGTATCAGAAAGGCAAGAACTATTCCAAATGAAATATACAGCTTGCTTCTTACCTTCGCATTTTTAAACACTTTTAACATAATATAATGTGCGTATCTCCAAACAAATGTAAGGAAATACTTTCCTCCCTTCGCTGTAGGCTATTTTATCTCTTATAGCCGTTTTTGTGTGTTATAATTTTACCACTTTTAAGGCTATAAGTCAATAATTTATTGTGATATTTGTATAATGGACTGAAAATTTCTTATCACTTTTTAGCACATTGTACAAAAAGCCGAAGAGAGAAACTCTGTGGCTTTTTTGCTTAAAGGTTTTTAAATTTTAATCATTTTACCTTTTTTAAAGGAATAGATAAACATTTCTTTTACAGGTAAGGAGAAGGCTTTTTCGAGAGCCTCGGCATATACTCTGAGCTGGAAGGAATAGTCCTCAGTCAGCTTTTCTTCATCTGAAAAGCTGTCGGTCTTGTAGTCGACAAGCACAATTCCATCCTTTTCGATAAAGAACATATCTGCGATACCCTGAACGTAGCATCCGTCGGTGATATTCTTCTCCTGATAGTCCTCTATAACCTCGGAAAGGATATTATCAGAAAGCTTATGGAATATCGGAAATTCTCTGTATATCTTTTCAGAGCAGAGCATACGTTCTGCCACTTCATTTGCAAAGAAAAGGCTGATATCGGCGGGTTTTATACACTCTCTTTCCGCATCACTGAGAAAATCAGCGGTATGACCTTTGATATATTCCTTTGCCTCCTGCTCGGAAACAGCCTTATCAAAGGGGATATG
Organism: Oscillospiraceae bacterium; assembly: GCA_015067025.1. Taxonomy (GTDB): domain Bacteria; phylum Bacillota; class Clostridia; order Oscillospirales; family Ruminococcaceae; genus Ruminiclostridium_E. Next base: position 121,234 of record SVNC01000004.1, on the reverse strand, counting down.
CTCCATAAGCTTATGGTATGCGTCGCCCTTTTTCTTACCGCTGAGTTTTTTACCTTCCGATTCCTGCATAAACGAGGGACGGGATACGTAAAGCTCACATTTTTCACCCTTATCACGGCGTTTCATAGATGCAAGGCCGGTTGCCGTATACTTTGCCGCAATCTCTGTGGATGCTTTGTAGGCGTATTCTCCCGATATCTGTTCTCTTATAATATCTGAGGCAGTGGAAATTTCCTTATCCGACTGAGCATCTGTATTATCGCCGCTTTCGGAAATTCTTTCATCGGCACAGATCTTATCATCAGAGTCCGACTGCTGTGAGAAACGACTTACTGCTCTGTATTTTAACGCCCCCACAGTTTCTTCCTGTGGAGCGATATTGTCAGCACCCGGCAGGCTTGTAACCTCATACTGCATAACATAGGGTACAAGCAACCACGAAAGATAGCTGATTTTATCTATAAGAGACTGTGCCGTACCCACGTTTTCAAGTCCGTTGCTCTTTTTACCTGTGAATATAAGCTTATATTTTGCTCTTGTGGCGGCTACGTACAAAAGACGCATCTCTTCACTGCGGGCTTTTCTGATAATAAGCTCAGAGGTTTTCTTATAGGCAGGGGAGGGTATCTTTGCCATCATAGCTTTGTTCACGTCACGAATGCAGATACCGTACTCTGCACTTATGATAGGGTTGCTATAGGCGTCCTGCATATTGAAGGGCTTTGCACAGTCGCAGACAAACACAATAGGAAATTCCAGTCCCTTTGAGGCGTGAATAGACATTATCTGAACGCCTGCCGAAGCACCGCCCGAGGGCAATACTACCTTTAGTCCTCTGTCGCTGACCTGCATGAGATGACTCAGCAGGTCGGACAGTATTCCATCGCTATGATGTCTGACGTAATCAGAAGCGATAGTTAAAAGACCTGCAAGATTTGCTCTGCGGTTTTCTCCGTTTTCGCCCACGCTGAGCAGATCTGCCACAGAGGTGGTATCATAGATGTATTTGATAAGCTCTGCCGGTGAGCTTGCCGCCATAACGCCTCTCAGTCGGTCAAGCTGTGTTTCAAATTCCGTACATTCCTTATCGGTCATAGAGCCGAAAAGCTGCGGCTTTTCATTGCAAAGCTCAGATAAAGAGGGGTAAAGCTCCTTATTTATCTCATAACCGTCAGTTGCCGCCTTAATGCAGGAATAAAGCGGTTTTTTACGCCAGTAGCCTGCGTAGGCTTTAAGCTCGTCACCGCAGACTGCGGAAATCTCAGCAATATCAAAGCCTATGGTACAAGTCCTTATTGCCGCCATCTTATCTGCTGAAAATCCCATCAGGCAAGACATAAGCAGTCTTGCAAGACTTTCATCGTTATAGGGGTCGTCAATTACCTTAAGATAATCCAGCATAATGCATATTTCAGGCTCTGAGAAAAATCCGCCGTCTTTTTTTGTTGTGGAGCTGATGTCATACTCTGCCAGAGCATCGGCATAGTGAGACGCCTTATCGCTGGTAGCACGGAGTATGATTGCAAAGTCCTCTGCTGTACAGGGTCTGCCCTCTACCGTATATCCCGATTTTATCATCTCATTTATATGATAAGCCACGTATTTCGCTTCCGGGTATTCTTCGTTGTCGTCTGTAACAAGCAGAATTTCAGTAATATCCTCGGGATTATCGGATTTATTCTGGGTATCTCCTAATTTAAGCAGGCTGTTTTCGGCGTAATTTACTCCGCCCAGTTTTTCTGTCATAACGTGGCTGAATATCTCATTTACGCCCTTTATCACATTATCTCTGCTACGGAAGTTATGATTTAAATTAAGGCAGGTGTACTGCGGATTTTTGGTAACCTCGTCAAAAACCTCTGACTGAGCGCCTCTGAAGGCATAGATGGACTGCTTTATATCGCCTACAAAATAAAGATTTTTCTTGTTATCGGAGAGCATTTCAAATATCTCATACTGCAGACGGTTGCTGTCCTGAAACTCATCAACGATGATAAGCTGTAATCCGATTTTTTCTCTGAGGTCGGGGTTGTTTTTCAGCATATTGTAAAGCTGCCTTTCGGCGTCGGTATAATCAGCCACGTTGAGCGATTGCTTTTCCGCCGCATACAGCTGTTCAAATCGTCTTGTAATATCAATAAGTATATCAATTACCGGCTGACTCTTATAAAGAGAAGAACGCATCCCCTTTGTATAAGACGCATTTTCGTAAAGTAACGCCAGAGATTCAACCGCCGCCTTGATACTTGCAGAGGCATCACCCACCTTATCCTTTGTGAAGGGAGGAATTGCGTTTTTGATTTCCTTTTTATCAATAAAGGAAACGTTGGAAAAATCATTTTCGCTTACCGCCTTATCAAGCGTAGCTACAGCACTTTCGCACAAGGAAAGAAGTTTTTCTATGCATTCCTTTGCTCTTACCTGTGCCGCTTTTGGTTTTTCCACGGCGTTCAGAAGCTCAAGTGCCTTTGATATCTCCTCACAGCACTGTAACAGTTCTTCTCTTGTCGAATTATATCCATCGTCAGAGCAGGCAAAAATATCATCAAGTCTTGAAGGGTCCTTGCATCGTTCATACCAGACGTCAGGCTCAGGAAGGTTTGAGGCAAAGGAGGAGATGCTGAGAATAGCTTCAATCAGCGGTCTGTCGCTTTTGTGGACAAAGTGTTCTAAAATCAGCTCTCTGTCTTTCTCCTGAGAGTTCTTATAAAATTCCTCCACTGCCATTTCTGCAATGGCGTAGCGTGTCATGGCGGCACGGGATTCTTCCATAATCTCAAAGCCTGAAGCAAGGGTGGAAAGGGTGATATTCTCTCTTATAAGAGTAAAACAGAAGGAGCTTATCGTAGATATTTTTGCATTGTGAAGCAGAGTATTCTGACGACGCAGAAATTCGGCATTTTCGGGGTTTTCAGCCAGCCTTTCCCTCATCTTGCGTTTAAGTCTTGCTTTCAGTTCGTTGGCTGCCTTTTTTGTAAAGGTAATCACCGCCGTTTTTGAGGGGTCTGTATAATGCTCCTCGTCACATAATATATCTGTGATATGTGCGGAAAGAACCGCCGTCTTTCCACTGCCTGCACCTGCGGTTATTATCGCTCCGCCGTCTCTGTGGTCTATGGCTTTTTTCTGGTCATCGGTCCATTGCTCGTTCTTACTCATCTTTTTCACCTGCCGTTTCGTCCTGTGTATCTTGTGTGTCTGTTGCGGTTATGTCCGTTATAAATTCTGCCGCTTCCTTGCTGTTTATGTTTCTGCTGTGCTCCTGTCTTGCTCCGCATATTGCGTTGTAGGAGCAGAAAGTGCAGGATAGGGGACTGTCATCCTCGCATAAGGGAAATGCCGATACGTCGCCTTCTTTTACATTGCCCACGTTTTTGGCGATGGTGCTTGTTATATGGTCTTTCAGCTTGCCGAATTTTTCGCTTGTTACCGTTTTTGCGGCAAAATAATCAGAATGTTTTCCCGTTTTGGTCGGACAAAGGCTCTTGTAATTTTCCCTTTCGGTATCTCCTGCGGTATCCTTTACAACAATACCCTCCTCAGGATGATTACTGAGCCATATATCTCTCAGCTTGTCCTCCGAGGGCTTTGCCAGCTCACTCTGAGTGCAGGCGACACCTGAAGGATAATAGGTAGCGGAAGAAGGAATATAATCGGGGTTGTTTTCTGCAAGGGCAAAAAGATAGATAAGCAACTGGAGGCTGAGACCGTAATACACACGACCAAGACCAAAAGTCTCAAGACCTGTCTTGTAGTCAATTACCCTTATCTGCTTTTGCTCTGAAACAGAGCCGTTTTCATCGGTTTTTTCTATAGTTGCTATATCAACACGGTCAACGGTGCCGTAAATTTCGATATCTTCCGTTTTTCCGTTTACGCTGACGGGTATTCTGAAGGGCTTTGCGGTAAAGCCGTCAGGGGTGGTAAAGTCCTGCTTTAAATCAAGCTCGAAATAACTGGGATGGAAATTGCTCCTTGCAAGCTCGCCCGTCATATATTTAAGCAGGTAGAAGCATATTTCACCGAGGTTTTTAAAGAGTACGTTAAAGCGTACTGTGTGGTACTGCTCCTCCATCAGCTCATCTTCACGATATTTTGCCAAAGCTTCGGCTACGGTATCCTTTATTATATCATCAGAAAATTCTCCGTTGGCGGTTGTGCCGTCGTAGAATTTCTTAAAGCAGTAGTCCATGGCATAATGCACGATATTTCCGATATTCTGAGGACTCATCTTCTTTGTTGAGGGCGTTCTGATGCCCAGTCCGTACTGGCAGAAATAGCCGAAGCGGCAGTTGTTGAGACTCCTTATCGCTGTGGGAGAAAGTCTGTTAAAGCCGAAAATAAGTCCTGCTCTGTCAGGGTCGATCAGGTGTCTGTTGGAGTCTTCTGACAGGTTTTTCTTTTCGATATTTCCGATAAGCTCTAAATATCGGGTGTCTTCTACGCCGGCAAGGGCGGATTTTATATCCGCTCCCGTATCTCCGTCGAAAAGGCGGACAGCAAGCTGTTTTTCCGCTGAACGTATACTCTCGCAGAAAAATTCGGCAGGAAGTTTTGAAAGGTCGTTGTTTTCTATCCTTATATCAAAGATATCAAGGACTGTTTCTACCATTTCGCCCATCTGTTCCTTATTTCCGCAGTAGGTTATATAAAGCTTTTCTGAGGGCAGGGTGAGAGCCTTATAGCAGGCGGAAAGCTCTGATATATATCTGTTGTCACCGTCTGCAAAAAGGTCGATATTGTTTTTTGCAAGAACGGAATATTCCTGCAGAGTGAATACTCCGTTATTATCTGTATCGCAGTTTGGAAAGCTGTTTTCGTCGGCACCGATTACAAATACAACCTTAGCACCCTTTGATCTGGTGCGGTGGGTATCGCCGAAAAGCACGCTGTCCAGCACCTGAGGAGGCTTTGACAGGGAGATGAGAGAGGCACACCCTTTTATGATATCAGCGTATTCGCTTAGCGTACAACTGATATTCTGCATTGCCTCATCGGCAGATTCCAGCATAGTGATTATAATGGACCAGAGCTGATTGTATTCCTCTGTCAGCTCCTTGTTATATTTAAGATCTCTTGTGGTTCTGTCCTGACATTTACCCTGGATTGCGGCACTTATATCGGCATCCTTAAAAAGATATTCCGTAAAAAGGCGTGTGATCTCGCTGCCTGTTTTTCCCTCACACTCTGCTTTAAAGCGTGTAAGAGGGGTAACGATACCGTCACGGAGAGCATCAAGCCTTTTTTCCTCATCTGTTTCAAGATGTGAAAAGGGCTTTGTAAAGGTCAGATGACCTATATCCCATTTATCGCAGTATCGCTGGAGGGCATTTATTTCCTTAAGGGTTATGGGACGTGTTTTGCCGTTTTCTTTTGCAGTTCTTACAAAACCACTTTTGACAAGCCTTAAAATGTTCTTACCGCTGGGGTTTATCGCAGTTTCAAGTAAGAAAAGCAGATACTTTACAAGCGGCTTTCTGCTTATAGGAGAGGGGATATCTGTAAAAACAGGCACCTCGTACCGCAGAGCAGAGGAGGTTATACTGTCTACGTAATTTGCAGGGGAGGGGCAGAGTATATTTATATCGCTGTATCGGTAGCCCTTACGGGTGAGCTTTCTGATCTCGGCAAAGACGTAATCCGTTTCGGTATCGGCATCATTAGCCATTTTGCATACGATATCCCTTACCTTTTCCTCATATTTTTCTACCTTGTCGCCTGACAGGATATTTCTTAAATGCAAAAGCTCGTTACTACTGTATCTTGTGCTGCTCTGAAGATCGGTAAAGCTTACTTCAACTCCTGAATTATCAGCTATTCTTTTAAGCTGCTCCAGAGTTTTTTCCGTGGCGGAGAAGTTAAGCTCGGAGGGATTATTTCTGTCAAGGCAAAGGGCTATATAGCAGTCCTTGCTTTGCTCTATCAGTGGGGCAAGAAATTTAAACTGAGAGCCTGAAAAGCTGTCAAATCCGTCGATAAACACAGTTACGCCCTTAAAATATCCGTTTTCCGAGGCAGACCGTGCTGCCAGCAGTAAATTATCCTCTCTGTCATCGTATATATCCGTAAGCTTTTCGTTATATAATCCGTAGATAAGAGCAATTTCCGACACCTTGTCCTTTAACGTCCCGCTGAGATTTTCGGCAGCAGAGGAAAGGGTATCGGGAGTAATACCGCCCTTTTTCATTTCCTCCACCGCAGAACGGGCAAGCGAAGTAAAGCCCTTTTTATTGGCGGCGGTACTGTAATATGAAAAGCCTTTTTTAAGCTCCTTTACCGCATCCTGCATAATGATATGCTTTGCGGTAGTATCGGCATAGCTTTTTCTTCTGCAGAATTTACGCAGTATCTCTTCGGAAAGCGAAGAAAATCCGCATATCTTTATATTTTCAGTCTTTTCGTCTGTTTTTTTTGCGACTATTCTTTCCGCTTCAAAAACAAACTGGTCAGGTACGAGCATCAGGGCGTTTCCTTCTGTCTTATAAAGACGGTCGTAGATATCGTCTGATTTTCCGCTGCCTGCTCTGCCAAGTATAAAATAAAACATAGCACCCTCCGATAGTTTTTATCACACTTATCATTATATTACATAAATTGTCCTTTTTCCAGTACAACAGATAAATTTAAGCAAAAAAATTTTTCCTTTTGATAAAGATAACTGCTGTGTAATTTTTTCTTTACAACAAGAAAATTTTGTGGTACAATATAAAAGATAATAAGCAATTTCAAAAAAGGAGTGAATTTTTATGAAGCTTATTTATGCAATAGTAAATAACGATGACGCTCAGTCCGTATCATCTTCACTTACCCAGGCGGGATATCAGGCTACAAAGCTTGCCTCCACAGGCGGATTTTTAATGGCAGGTAACACCACCTTCCTTATCTGCTCAGACGATGATAAGGTAAATGACATAATCGAGGTTATAAAGAATCATTCACATAAAAGAAAGCAGTTTGTTTCTTCAGTTGCATCCTACGGAGAATCAGGCTATGCCAATATGCCTGCCGAGGTGTTCGTAGGCGGTGCGACAATATTCGTCACCAACGTTGAAAGGTTTGAAAAGGTCTGATGCAGGATTTTGTGCTGTTCGGCAAGCGTAACGTGACCGACCGTCTTAAATTCCTTCACGCCGAAGGGAGAATGCCTCACGCAATTATGCTGACGGGTGCAAAGGGACTGGGTAAAAAGCTGCTTGCACGCTGGTGTACTATGCTTATGATGTGCGAAAAGGAAGACGCACCCTGTATGCATTGCCGTAGCTGTCGCAATATATCGAATGAAGAGCATCCCGACGTTATATATGCAAAGGGCGAAAAATACAGTGCCGACAGTATAAGAGATATAGTGCATAAATCCTCTCTTTACCCCAACGACGGAGAACTGAGAGTAGTTATATTCGAGGACTGCGACGAGATGAGTGAGGTTCAGCAGAATTTGCTGTTAAAGGCTATTGAAGAGCCTTCAAAATATAACAGATATATCTTCACTTGTGAAAACCCCGCCTCAATGCTTTCTACCATCCTGTCAAGAGTGGTGAATATCCCCGTGTCTGAAATGACAAGCGAGGAGTGTAAAAGCTGTCTTGTTCTTAAAGATATAGACGAGGAAGAGGCAAAGGAATATATAAATAAGCTCGGTACAAATCCGGGTAAGATCTTATCGGCAATTGCCGATAAAAAACAGCTTGAGTTATATGACAGTGCAGAAAAAACGGCACAATATATTGCCGATGGCAACGAGTATCTTACCGCAAGAGAATTTGCACGATATACCGACAGAGACGAGCTTTTCACTATACTGAGTATTATTTATGAAAAGGTATGCAGGGCTGTCAGACCCGAAGAAAACGAGGATAAGACTGTAACAGCCTTAAAGGAAAATCTCTCCTTTAAAAAGCTGTATTTATTGAGCCGAAGAATAGAAGAGCTGACTGCACTTTCAGATTTTAATGTAAACGCCAGAGTTTTTGCGGCATACTGCAGCAGTCAGATATTTGAAATAATCGCATAAGGCTACAGATAAAAGAAAGGAATCATAATAATGACTGAAGTAATCGGAGTCAGATTCAAGGATGCGGGCAAGGTCTACTACTTTGCTCCCGGAAATAATAAGGTACAGGCAAATGAAAAGGTTATAGTAGAGACTGCAAGAGGTGTTGAATGCGGCGAGGTGGTCATCTCCAACCGTATGGTTGAGGATGACAAGGTAGTACAACCTTTAAAGAGCATTATCCGTATTGCAACAAAGCAGGACGAAGAAACCCTCGAGAAAAATCGTGAGAGGGAGCAGGAGATAATGAAGGTGTTTATAGAAAAGATCGCCGAGCACAAGCTGGAGATGAAGCCCATAGACATCGACTGCACCTTTGATGGCAGTAAGATACTTTTTTATTTTACCGCTGAAAGCAGAGTTGACTTCAGAGAGCTTGTAAAGGATTTAGCGGCGATCTACCGAACAAGAATAGAACTCAGACAGATAGGCGTCAGAGATGAAGCAAAGAAGCTTGGCGGTCTTGGTATCTGCGGCAGAAAGTTCTGCTGCTCATCCTTCTTGGGCGAATTTCAGCCGGTGTCAATAAAGATGGCTAAGGAACAGTCCTTATCTCTTAACCCTACGAAGATATCAGGCACCTGCGGCAGACTTATGTGCTGTCTTAAATACGAGCAGGACTGCTATGAAGAACTGCTTGCCATCACACCAAAGCTTGGCGCTCTTGTAGAAACGGCAGAGGGCAGAGGCATAGTTGAGGATACCAATCTTTTAACGGGTGTCGTAAAGGTAAAGCTGGATAAAAATCCCGATGCGGCGGCTCAGAGCTTTAATCGTGCCGATGTAAAAATATTAAAGGACGGCAAAATAAGAGTAAACAGAGAAGAAATTCAGGCATTAAAGGGACTTGAAGACTAAAAGCTGACATTAAATTCGACCGGGCGACCTATGGTCGCCTATAATTTTTAAAAAAATTTTAAAAAAACTATTGACAAATAAAAAACATGGGTGTATAATTGCAATATCAAAAAAACGATGACGAAGACACACATTCTGTATTGAGATGTTTTCAGAGAGCTGTCGGGCGGTGCGAGACAGTAACGGCAAGCAGAGTGCATCCCTTCTGAGTTGGAATGCTGAAATTTCAGTAAGCGTTCTCGTGAGGCTGCGTTAATGCATAGGGCTTGTACCGTAAGTGGCGAGTCTGAAGTGGCGTTGAGCAATAGCAAAACGCAATTTGAGTGGTACCGCGGGTTTAATCTCGTCTCAAAGTAAAACACTTTGGGGCGGGTTTTTTTATTTATACAGCCTATGCCCCACAACAACGAAAGGAGTAAAACACAATGTCAGAAAACAACAATGTTATGAATGCGACCGAACAGAGTATCCGTGAGGTTGCACAGCGTATCCGTACTCTTCGTGAGGATATGGGCATTTCCGCCACAACTATGGCGGCAAAGACAGGTCTTTCTGTCGAAGAATACAAGAAGATGGAAAAGGGTGAGACCGACTTTAGCTTCACCTTTATCCACAAATGTGCAGGCGTATTCGGTGTTGACATTGCCGAGCTTATGGGTGGCGACAGCCCTGAGCTTACAGGCTACACAGTTACAAGAAGAGGCAAGGGTAAGCCTATCGTAAGAAGAGCAGGCTTTGAATATAATCACCTTGCATATAAATTCAAGGATAGGATAACAGAACCCTTCCACGTTGTTATTCCTTATTCCGAGGAGGCTTTAAGCTCTCCCCGTCACCTTGCAAGTCACGCAGGTCAGGAAATGGATATCGTTGTCAAGGGTACTTTACGTATGATAATCGGTACTCACGTGGAAACACTTCACGAGGGCGATTGCATCTACTACGACAGCTCAATGCCCCACGATGAAATAGCACTGGGCGGTGAGGACTGTGAGATCTACGCTTTCGTTATGGCACCCCGTGACGGTGAGCAGACTGTGGAATATCACGAGCAGGTGAGAAAGTACACCCACTCCAACTTCTACAAGGCCGGTATATCTCATCCCGTTGCAGATAAATTCGTATCCTGCGAAACAGACGAGCAGGGACTTTTATCAGGCGTTAAGTTCCATAATGAAGAAAGCTTCAACTTCGCTTATGATATCGTTGACGCTCTTGCGGAAAAGTGTCCCGATAAGGTGGCTATGATCCACGTGGCTGACGATAAGAGCGAGCGTAAGTTTACCTTTAAGGATATAATGAAGTATTCCTGCCAGACAGCAAATTACTTCAAGTCCCTTGGCATAAAGAAGGGCGACAAGGTGATGCTGGTATTGAAAAGACACTATCAGTTCTGGTTCTCTATCCTTGCACTGCACAGATTGGGTGCTGTGGTTATCCCTGCGTCAAACCAGCTTGTAAAGCACGACTTTGAATACCGCTTTGACGCTGCTGAAATATCCGCAGTTGTATGTACTGCTGATGGCGCAGTAGCAGATGAAATAGATTTAGCAGCACCTAACTGCAAGTCCCTTAAGACAAAGATATTAGTAGGCGGCAGCAGAGATGGTTGGAACGATTTTGACGAAGAGCTTCCTTCTTACAGCGGCAAGTTCCCCAGAACGGAAAATACTGCTTGCGGCAGCGACCCTATGCTGATGTTCTTTACGTCAGGTACAACAGGTTATCCCAAGATCGCAATGCACGACTTTAAGTATCCTTTAGGTCATTATACGACAGCAAGATACTGGCACAATGTAGACCCTAACGGTATCCACTTCACCATCTCCGATACCGGCTGGGGCAAAGCACTCTGGGGTAAGCTCTACGGTCAGTGGATGTGCGAAACTGCCGTATTCGTTTACGACTTTGAACGCTTCCATGCAGAAGATATCCTGCCGATGTTTGCAAAGTACAACATCACAACCTTCTGTGCACCCCCTACAATGTACCGCTTCTTTATAAAGGAGGATCTGTCAAAGTACGATCTTTCAAGTCTTAAGTATGCAACTATAGCAGGTGAGGCTCTTAACCCTGAAGTATTCCACCAGTTTAAGAAGGCTACAGGCATCTCTCTTATGGAAGGTTTCGGTCAGACGGAAACCACCCTTTCCGTTGCAAACTTCGTTGGTATGACTCCAAAGCCCGGCAGTATGGGCAAGCCCAATCCTCTCTATGACGTGCATATCCTTAATGCCGACGGTACAGAGGCAGGAGATGGCGAAACAGGTGAGATCTGCATCAGAACAAACGGCAAGAAACCTTGCGGTCTGTTTATGAGCTATTATAATAATGAAGAAAGCACAAAGGAAGCATGGCACGACGGCTGGTACCACACAGGTGATACTGCCCGTATGGACGAAGACGGTTACTACTGGTACATCGGTAGAGTTGACGACCTTATCAAGTCATCAGGCTACCGCATCGGACCTTTCGAAATCGAAAGTGTTATCATGGAGCTTCCTTACGTTCTTGAATGTGCGGTTACAGGTGTTCCTGATGAGATAAGAGGTCAGCTCGTAAAGGCTACCATCGTTCTTACAAAGGGTACAGAACCCAGCGACGAGCTTAAAAAGGAGATCCAGACTTACGTTAAGAATCAGACGGCTCCTTATAAGTATCCGAGAGTTATCGAATTCCGTGACAGCCTGCCCAAGACTGTAGGCAGCGGAAAGATCAGAAGAAGCGAGATCCGTGAGCAGGACGCAAAGAAATCTGAATAAACAAAACACAAAGACGCTGTAAAAACTTTTTTTACAGCGTCTTCTTGTCATAGAAGGTATCAATTTTATATGAATGCTGTTAACAAGGCTTTGTTCCCCGCCGTTTCGCAGATCTTTGCATACGCAAAGCTATAAAAAGGCGGGAACTGTCAGCGGCGACTCGCCGCTAATTATTAAGCTCAATATTGACCCCTGTTATTCCCCCTGCCATAGAACAGATAACACAGCAAAGAAGCTTTGCTATAAGCTGACTGCCGTCAGTATTCCCGATAATTACAGCTCCTGCGGCGTATATTATAAAGAATATGATTCCGCCGACTGCACCCCAGAAAAATCCGTTTCTGCCTTTGCCGCCGCCTATCAGTATACCGTCCACATAGCAACCGACTCCCGTTGCAATCAGAGCAATGATAGCATACATACTTTCATCTACACTTAAAGCACATATGACAAAGGAAAAAAGGAGCGTCATCAAAAGGGTTACGATAAATCCTGCCACAGTACCCTTTATAAAGGGCTTCAGTTTTCTTAAAACGGGATACTTAGCTTTCCTCTTTATCATTTTTTACCGCCGTGAATTTATAATCGCCTGCAGACAAGGATACAATATTCTGTTCCTTGTCAAGTACTATCTGAAAACCGCTTGATAAGACTGAGCCTGAAAGGGTGGTTCCGTTTCCGTTTTGTGACAGAGATATATTTGCGGCATCCTTCGTACTGTCAATGCTTGCGGTTATGTAATCTACTGCGGTGATAAAGGGTACGTCTTCATTCTTATAATCAAAGGCGATACCGCTGTGGGTTACCTTGCACTCCGTACCGTCGGTAACTATCTCCATACCGCAAAGGCTGTCGGGGGCGGTGTAAAGTATGGTCCAGGTTCCGTCAGTCCGCTTTATTTCTGCCTCTGCCTTTAATGTACCGCAGGATACAGTTCCTTTCATTTCGATGTTTCCTGAAAGATCGGGAGGGGACATTATCATATTTTCCTTGCAGGAAGTAAGGGCAAGCATAGCCGATACTCCTGCCGCAGCAATAATCTTTTTTCCTTTCATAAAAAAAGTTGTCCTTTCGTAATACTTAAGGACAACTTTCCGTTTATAACGTTATATAGCCGTAGTAAGAGGGAAGCTCTGAGGGGAGAATACCTCTTGTGTCACGGGTGAGAGATATTTCCTCTGCCGCTCTGCCAAGAAGATACGCACCTGCCATAGCGGCGTCGTTTATTTCCATACCGCCTGCTAAGAGTCCTGCAATCGTGCCTGCAAGAGTATCACCGCTACCTGCCTTTGCAAGAGCGTCGTTGCCGCTCATATTGACTGCCACAAAACCCTTGGGATCAGCGTATACAGAATAGGCATCCTTTAACAGCAGATGAACGTTATATTCCTTGGCAAAAATCCTTGCCGCTGAAAGCTTATTCTTAAGAATATAACCCATATCACAGCCTGATAATCTTGAAAATTCCTTTAAATGAGGTGTAAGAACCACCATTCCGTTGTTGTCCTTTATCTCATTTATATGCGGAGCTATTGAATTTAGACCATCTGCGTCAATAATTACGGGACATCCGGCATATTTTATCAGCGAAAGAGTAATTTTTGCAATATCCTCATTGCAACCCGTACCGCAACCGATAAGTACAGCCGTTGCATTTTCTGCCGCAGAAAGGATATCGTTTATATGCTCGGTTTTTATCTGTCCGCTGTCGGTTAAAGGAAGATAGGTACTTTCGTGCAGAGTAATGGATACTGCTGAGGTAACGGATTTTACAGAGCATAGGGTCACAAGTCCTGTACCCGTGCGCAGTGCCGCATTTGTGGAAAGCCACGCCGCACCTACGTAATTTTCGCTGCCTGCAATGTTCAGCAGTCTGCCGTAATCGCCCTTGTTGCTTATTCTCTGTCTTTTGGGGAGCTTAGTAAAAACGTCGTCATCGGTAATTATCGCCTTATATTCCTCATAGCAAAAATCAGGTATGCCGATATCGAGTAATATAAGCTCGCCTGAATATTCACTGCAGGGGATATGTATATGACCGCTTTTTAAAGCGCCTAAAGCAAGAGTGTAGTCTGCCTTGAAGCAGGTCTTTGCCGCTTCGCCTGTCTTTGCGTTACAGCCCGATGGAATATCTGCAGAAAAACGGATAGCCTTTGAGTCATTACTTGCAGATATAAGGTCGATTATGTTTTCGTCCTCGATCTCGCCGTGAAAGCCTGTGCCAAAGATACAGTCAACTATTACGTCGGCACTGTCTATGCGGTGTCGGATAACGTCCGACTCGTCAGCTGTAGTTAATAAAGTACCGCTGACGTGAGCTTTGCATCTGTCAAAAACGTCACGGCAAAGCTCGGTAGAGGGTTCGGCAAGACATACTGCATCTACTTTAACGCCCTGTTTTGATAGCTCTTTTGCGACCACGTATCCGTCGCCGCCGTTGTTGCCGCCACCACATAGTATAACCACCTTTGCTTCTTCGGGAGAAGTGATAAGCTCCATAGTGCTTTGGGCAATGGCTTTACCTGCATTCTCCATAAGGGTAGCAAGGGAGATATCGTTAAGCTCGCAGTTTTGTTCTGCTCTTTTCATCTGTTCAGGGGTCACTACGTATTTCGTCATAATTCTACCTCGTGTAATCAAGGGGCTTTGCGGGTTTATTTTTTGTTCTTATTCTTTTTTCTTCTGAAAAAAACTTTTACGGATTTCTTTTCTCTTACCTTTGCCTTTTTCATATAGGGCGGATGGGGAAACATAACGGGCTCGCCCGTTTCATCGTCAATGTGATGGATATCACGATAGTCGTTGGAGTCTGAGGGAAGATTTTTTTCTTCAAGGCCTCTTGCAACTCTTCTCTTTGTGAAGGAGTATACCACTGCAAATAAAGGAATACCGATAATAAGTCCTGCAAAACCGAATATACCCTGACCCAGGAGCATACCGAAGATTACCCAGAAGCTTGAAAGTCCCGTTGAGTCACCGATGATCTTGGGTGCTAAGATATTTCCGTCTATCTGCTGAATAATTATCATAAGGATAAAGAACCACAGGCACTGGATAGGATCTGCAAGGAGCATCAGGAGTGTGCAGGGTACTGCACCGATAAAGGGCCCGAAGAAGGGGATGATACTTGTGATACCCATGATAACGCCTGCAAGTGTTGCATAGGGCATACCGAGTATGCTCATTATGATTATATAAAGAGCACCGATAATAAAGCTGTCAATAAGCTTGCCTGTGATAAACTGACCGAAGGATTTGTGGATATCCCTTACGGTAGTTATGATATTATTTGCGTGCTTTGTTTTGAAAAGACAATATGCTATCTTTTTACCCTGAGCGGCAAAAAGCTCTTTGCTGTTAAGGAAGTATACGGCGATAACAACACCGAGCAGAAGGTTTATCGTAACGTTGATAACGTTCATTACGTTTGATGAGATGAGATCCCATATATTGTTCATCTGCGGTAAAAGCTCGGTAGAAAGCCAGTTGTTCAGCATATCTGAAATGCCGCCTGTAAACTGCAGTACATAAGCCTTTATATCAGGGTAGTTTTCAAGAAGACCTGATACCCATTCACTTACCTGCTTTACGTAAGTCGGCATATTGTTTACAAGTGAAGTAACTGTATCAATAAGCTGAGGGAGTAATATCCATATCATACCGCCAAGAAGCAGCAGAGCGAGAATCATTGTTACGACAACGCTCAGTACTCTTGCGACCTTTCTTACCGGGAAGGTCTTTTCAGGCGGTGTCTTGCCCGGGTTCTTTGCTATAAAGCGTTCTCTTTTCTTGTCCTGAATGGTGTAGAAAAGTCTTCTGAAGCAGGGCTTTTCAAAGAAGGTCGCCACAGGGGACAGTACGTAGGCTATAATGAAACCGTAAAGTACGGGAGTCAGTATGCTGAGGAAGGAAAAGATCTTTTCCAGTATAGGTTCTACCTGTGACAGTCCTAAGAAGAACACTATCGAAGCGGCGATCACCAAAAATGCGGTAACGCCCCAGTAAAGGTATTTTTTGTGCCAGCGGTATTTCAAGCTATCAGCTCCTTTTTATTGTCAGTCGTCTATTGCAAGCTCGTCTCTTGCTATTGTAAGCTCGTGATTATAAATCTTCTTCATCTGTGAAACGGAAATATAATTTCCCGTCATATAGCCGTCAGAGTTTATAAGGTATTTACCGCTCCAGGGAGCAGACCATAACCACATAGCGTTGTCACGGTACAGAATATCAGGGTCGGGAGTAAAGCAACACTCGGTAAGGGCAAGCATCTTTGTGTTAAGAGTAAGCGAGTCAGCATTTATCATACCCTGAAGGTTTGAAACGTTGCTGTTATTGTAGATATCACAACCAATTATATCCACGTAGTCGTCACCGGGATACATTCTGCCCTTTGTAACGGGGCATATCCATATAAGGTTTGACAGCTCGTGATATTCTTCAAAGCGTATCTGCATCATCTGCCAGAGGGTCTTATATACCTCTTCGTCTTTTTCCCACCAGTACATTGCATTGTCGGTCACCGCCATAGGCTTGAACAATACGGGGATATCTTCCTTATACAAAAGCTTAAGCTGTCCTGCAATGCTGTCCATATCGCAAAGGATGGTGTAACATTCTTCTGTTATACTGCCGTCATCAAGGAGCATTTTCAGTTCCTCCTGCGACAGAGTGTAGTATTTTTCATTGTCGGTAATCGTCTTTGTTACGTCAAATTCGCAGTCCACCGCATAAAGCGAGGTCTTGCCTATCGGCGTGTACCAGTACCAGCTATACATTACCATACCGCCCTGCTTTGCCCATTCTATCGCAAGCTCGGTATCTATGTTCTCGTTCTTTCCGCTGAGCAGTGAAGCTCCTGCCTTTGTGTAGTACATAAGGTCACCGCAGCGAATTGCAGGATATCTGCCTGTGTTACGGTAGATTACGTCAATTTCTGCATTGGTGTTCGGTGTGCAGTACTGAGCAGTTAAGGTCTGTTTTCCGTAAATGGACTTTAAATAGCTCATTGTCTGCAGTCTGCCGTAGTTTATCTCATCGCCTGCTATGGACGTACCTGCTTTTTCATACCTTTCGCTTTTAATATCAGCGTCGGTAATTATCAGCTTGTCTAAAAATGCTGAGCCGTTTACCGTCTGGAGCGTTATCTTGTTTTCTCCCTTTTCAAGATATATAGGAGAAACTCTGTATTCGGTAAATAATTTTCCCTGATGGACTTTATACGCACCGTGAAGCAGTCCGTCTATACGCTTATATTTTCCGCTTTCGCTGTCTATAAGCTTTTTACCGCCTGATATAAGGGTAACTGTACCGCCGTTTCCGCAGGCGTACAGAGTAAAGTCGTAATGCTGACTGGCAGGGACATTTACTGTAAGCTCTATACTCTGATAAGCGTTAAGGCTTATATATCCCGTTCCGCTGAAAAGCTCGATATCGGTAAGGGGCTTTTCATCTTCTGAAAGCAGACTTTCCATTTCTACTGAAGATTTATAGTCGGTTAAATTTATTGTATATCTGTTTAAAAGCATTTCGGTGGTTATGTTGGCAGGTGGTGCTTCTTCCTTACTTTCAGAATTCTTATCTGTGAAAGAGGGGAGAGGCAGGCTGTCATCATTACCGCTTGCTGTATAATCTATTTCACTGCAACCGACAACAAATGCCGTTGCAATAGCCAGAGCGAGCACTCCGACTTTATTTTTTTTATGCAATGGTACTCCTCCTGAGCCTTGATTTTTCATACTATAATTAATTATATAAAAAATCTCGGGATAATTCAATAATTTTTTAAAAAATAATCAAATAAAAATTGAAAAATTTATTAATTTATGCTAAAATTATTTAATAAAAGATTAAAGACAATTCAGAAAGGAGAAATTATGGAAGAAAATATCAGTCTTACTCCCATACACGACTTTCTTATAAAGAATAAACAGGACTGTAAGGTGAGATGTTATATGCCGGGTCATAAGGGTTATGAAAATCCTCTCGATATAACCGAGATAGAGGGTGCAGACAGCCTTTATGATGCAGACCCCTTTGCAGATAACAGAGGAATAATCGGACAGAGTGAGCGTATAGCATCCCGTATTTACGGCACGGAGCAGACCTTATATTCCTGCGGCGGCAGTACCCTTGCCATCCAGACGATGCTTGCACTTGCAAAGGCAAAGGGCAAAGGCAGAGATCACGTTATAGCAGGCAGATATTCTCACCGTAGCTTTATAAATACCTGCATACTGTTGGGACTTACTCCCTCCTGGGTATATCCTAAGGAATATATGAGCTGTGTTTTATCTCCCGCTGATATTGAAAACAAGATAACCGAACGCACCCTTGCGGTATTTATAAATTCCATCGACTATTACGGCGGTATGAGCGATATTAGAGCAATATCCGAGGTTTGCAAAAAGCACGATATACCGCTACTTGTGGATAACGCCCACGGTGCATACCTGAAGTTTACCGAAACTGACAGACACCCCATTTCTCTTGGAGCTGATATGTGTGCTGATTCGGCTCATAAGACCCTGCCTGTACTGACGGGCGGCGCATATCTTCATATCGGAAACAAGCGTTTTTGCGACAATGCAAAGGAGACGATGTCACTTTTCGGCTCATCAAGTCCCAGCTATCTTATTCTTGACAGCCTTGACCGCTTCAATGCGACGGTAAGCGAAAACCCTGATCACATAAAGGATCTTGCAGTAAGGATAAAGGAGCTTAAAAGACATATTCAGGCATCGGGTTACGTTTTATCAGAAAGCGACGATATGCGTATCACCTTTGATTGCCGTGCAATGTTTACAACGGGTCAGAGATTTGCTTACGAGCTTGACCAGTTCGGTGTTACGTGCGAGTATGCGGATGATTATAGATGTGTTCTGTTACTGGGCTGGCATACGTCAGATCAGGATTTTGAAACGCTTTATATGATATTTACTGAAGGTGTAATGCAAAGAACGGCACTTTTTAAATTGCCAAAGCCTCCCGTTATGATAAAGACCACATCCGCGTCAGCTCCCGCTATCGCTTATAATAAGATGAAGCAGACAATGAATTTAGAGGAAGCGGAAGGAAAAATTTGCGGCGGCGTTATTGCACCCTGCCCTCCCGGAATACCCCTTTTAATGCCGGGCGAAGTGATTACGAGAGAGGCTATAGACGTCCTCCTTCAGTCAGGCGTTACAAAAATAGAAACTACGGTGGGACTCCGTAATATATATTAATCAAAATAAAACTAAAAAAGTCATCAGAAAGGAAATTTTATAAAATGAAAGTAAAAAACATCGGTATGTTACCCCCTCTTGGCTGGAACTCCTGGAATACCTTTACCTGGGAAATAAATGAGGAGTTAATTAAGCAGGCGGCAGACGCTTTTGTGGAAAACGGTCTTAAGGACGCAGGCTATGAGTATATCGTAATTGACGACTGCTGGAGCGAAAAGCAGAGAAATGAAAAGGGCGAGCTTGTACCCGACCGCTATAAATTTCCGAACGGAATAAAGGCGGTAGCTGATTACGTACATAGCAAGGGACTCAAATTCGGTATATATTCCTGTGCGGGTACTCATACCTGTGCCGGTCATCCCGGTAGCTTTGAGCACGAATTCCAGGATGCTGAAACTTTTGCAAGCTGGGGTGTTGACTACCTGAAATATGACTATTGCTATAAGCCCGACCATATCCCGGGTGAAATCCTTTATAAGAGAATGAGCACAGCTCTTCGCAACTGCGGTAGAGATATCCTCTTCTCCGCTTGTAACTGGGGCAACGATAACGTTTATCGCTGGATAAGAGAATCGGGAGCGCATATGTTCCGTTCTACAGGTGATATTCAGGATAACTGGGAATGTATAAAGAGACTTGCTCTTTCTCAGATGGGCAATCAGTGTTATAGTGCACCCTTCTGCCACAACGATATAGATATGCTGGTCGTAGGTATGCACGGTGGCTCAAACAACGAATTTATAAACGGTGGCAGCGACGACCAGTTTGCAAATAAGGACGGCAAGGGTATAGGCGGTTGCACAGACGTGGAATATAAGACTCACTTCTCTCTCTGGGCAATGATGAACAGCCCCCTTATGATCGGTTGCGACGTTCGCAACATGACCGCAAAGACAAAGGAAATACTTACAAATAAGGACGTAATTGCGTTAAATCAGGATATTGAATGTAGAGCACCTTATCGCATCAGCCAGTGGAATAACCCTGAAAACGTATTTTCTCTTGTAAAGCCTTTATCAAACGGTGATTTTGCTATCGGTATGTTCAACTTCAGCGACGTTAATGCAGAAATGTCCTTACAGCTCTGGGATATCGGTTTAACCACTGCCGCAGGCAGAGGATTAGAAGTATATGACTGCTGGGAGCATAAGGACATCGGCAGATGCTCAGAGCGTTTTGTAACGACGATCGCTCCCCACGACTGTCTCGTACTGAGAGCAAAGGTAGTAAAGCTCTGATGTCAAATTACAGTACCTGTTACGAGTGCGGTGCAAAGCTCGGCGGTGATGATATAGCCATCTACAGAAAGCTTGTCACCCGTAACGCAGACGAATTTTTATGCATCGACTGTCTGGCAAAGTTCTATAAGACCACAAGGCAGGCGATAGAGGAAAGGATAGAGTATTACCGCAAAAGCGGAGAATGTACTTTGTTCAGATAATTTTATATTACACCAAACGGGCGTCGCATAGAAGCCCGTTTTTTGTGGCGAAAAACATCCCGATAAATTGTTGTTTGAACGCGTGGTGCTCAATCCAAGTTTCCCATTGTTTTTAAAATCAAAGATTTTAAAAACCGCCGCAGTCCTACGGACTGCTTCCTTCGGCGGTTGGTTGTATACGGGCGACTAATAGTCGCCCCTACGGAAATGATTATAATTAAAACAAGGTGGTAAATTGCCCACAAACGCCAATATAAACGGTGGTTTATTGCCCTAAAGGGCGTCGCAGTCCCTTGGACTGCTGGGGCGTAGCCCCAAACAGAGGTCATTGGTCTAAAGACCGTCGCAGTCCGTTGGACTGCTACAGGGGCGGTAGCCTAAACTTTATGAAAATTGCATTTTCATAAAGTCACGCAGTTCTATCGGACTGCTCCCAGCCCCAGCAGTTCGCAGAACTGCGACAATTTCGGCAAAATCTTTTTGCCGAAATATATTTCCTCAGGGGAAAGGGGGTCAGGTGGGATATTGCCCTAAAGGGCGTTACAGTCCTTCGGACTGTTTGGGGCTACAATAACCCAGCGGAGCGATAAACAACAATTCACCTCTTCTTTTCATTTTATTATTTACAACAGGCAAAAAATAGTGTATAATGATACTATCTATAATGAAGAACTATGTAAATTTTTACCGAAAGGAATTTTTATTATGGCAAAATTAATGTTAGGTAACCAGGCTGTAGCCCGTGGCTTATACGAAGCAGGCGTCAGCGTGGTATCAAGCTATCCCGGTACACCCAGTACCGAAATAACAGAGTTCGCATCAAAATACAATGCGGAAGAAATGTACTGTGAATGGGCTCCTAATGAAAAGGTAGCCTGCGAAGTAGCGATCGGTGCAAGCATTGCAGGTGCAAGAAGCTTCTGTGCTATGAAGCACGTAGGCTTAAACGTTGCGGCTGACCCCTTATTCACTGCCTCCTACACAGGTGTAAACGGCGGTTTTGTTTTAGCGGTTGCTGACGACCCGGGTATGCACAGCTCACAGAATGAGCAGGATTCCCGTCACTATGCAATCGGTGCAAAGGTTCCTATGTTAGAGCCCTCCGATTCTGCTGAATGTAAGGAATACACAAAGCTAGCCTATGAGATCTCCGAGCAGTTTGATACTCCCGTAATCTTAAGACTTACAACAAGAGTAAGCCATTCCCAGTCTACTGTTGAAGAATGCGACAGAGTTGAAAAGGCTCTTCCCGAATATAAGAAGGATATCGCTAAGTACGTAATGGTTCCTGCAAATGCTATCAAAAAGCACGTTGTAGTTGAAGAAAGAACCTTAAAGCTTACTGAATATGCAGAAAATTCAGGTATCAACACTATTGAAATGAACAGCGATGAAATCGGTGTTATCACATCAGGTATCTGCTACCAGTTTGCTAAAGAAGCTTTAGGGGACAAGGCAAGCTATTTAAAGCTTGGTATGGTAAATCCCCTGCCTGTAAATCTTATCAAGGAATTTGCCGCTAAGGTTAAGACCTTATACGTTATCGAAGAGCTTGACGACGTTATCGAAACCCATTGCCGCAAGAACGGTATTGAAGTAAAGGGTAAGGAATTATTTACACTCCAGGGCGAATATTTCCAGAGCAAGATAAAGCAGGTTATCTTAAACGAAACTGACGAATTTACAGTTCTTGACGAGGCTATTCCCGTTCGTCCTCCCGTACTTTGCGCAGGATGTCCCCACAGAGGTGTATTCTACATATTAAAGAAGCTTGGCGTAATGTTAAGCGGCGATATCGGTTGCTATACGTTAGGCTCTGCCGCTCCTTTATCAGCTATTGATACTACAGTATGTATGGGTGCGTCTGTAAGCGGTCTGCACGGCTTTAATAAGGGTAGAAAGGGCGAGTTTGAAGGCAAGTCTGTAGCGGTTATCGGTGACAGCACCTTTATCCACAGCGGCGTTACAGGTCTTATCAATATCGCATACAACAGAAGTAATTCTACAGTCCTCATCCTTGATAACAGCATCACAGGTATGACAGGACATCAGAATAACCCCGCAAACGGTATGAATATTTACGGCGACCCTGCGGCGGCAGTTAATCTTGAAGCACTTGCAAAGGCAGTTGGTATAAGCAGCGTAAGAGTTATTGACCCCAATAACCTTACTGAAACTGAAAGCGTAATCAAGGAAGAGCTTGCAAAGGATGAACCTTCTGTAATTATCGCACGCCGTCCTTGTGCACTTCTCAAGACTGTAAAGCATAAAGCTCCCTTTAAAATTAATCCCGACAAGTGCAAGAACTGCAAGGCTTGTATGAAGATAGGCTGTCCTGCATTATGCTGGGGCGAAAACGGTGTAACTATTGACGCTACACTCTGCGTAGGCTGCGGACTTTGCAACCAGATGTGCAAGTTCGGTGCTATCGAAGAATAAGGGGGACAGAAATATGAACACAAATTCAATTATGATCGTAGGCGTTGGCGGTCAGGGTACTCTGCTTGCCAGCCGTATATTAGGTAACGTTTTAGGCTCTGCAGGCTATGACGTAAAGGTAAGTGAGGTACACGGAATGAGCCAGCGTGGCGGTTCTGTAGTAACCTACATCAAGTATGGTGAAAAGGTATACAGCCCTGTTATCGAAAAGGGTCAGGCTGATATCATCGTATCCTTTGAACAGCTTGAAGCTGCAAGATGGCTTTCCTCTCTCAAAAAGGGCGGTACAGTTATCACAAACTCACAGAAGATAAGCCCCATGCCTGTTATCACAGGTGCGGCACAGTATCCCGAGGGACTCCTCGAAAAGATTGCCGATAAGGGTATTGATCTTATCGCAGTTGACGCACTTTCCGCCGCTAACGAAGCGGGTAGTGCAAAGGCAGTAAACGTTGTTCTTATGGGTGTTTTATCAAAGGTATTAAAGGGCTTTGATGAAGCGGCTTGGAAAAAGGCTGTAGAAGAATGTGTACCTAAGAAGGTTATTGAAATCAACGAAAAGGCTTTCGAGCTTGGTACAAAGTTAGTATAAAATGAAAATAATAAAAAACAGTACGCCTAAAAAAGACGGATACCGTATGCCTGCGGAATTCAGTGCCCACAGCGGATGTATAATGATATTTCCCGAAAGAGCTGATTCCTGGCAGTACGGCGCTGTAAAAGCAAGAAAAGCTTTTGCCGAAGTGGCAAAGGCTATTGCAAAAGGCGAAAAGGTAACTATGCTTGCAAGTGCGGCTCAATACGACAATGCAAGACGATTACTCCCCGATTATATAAGGGTGGTTGAGATGTCCTCGGACGACGCATGGGCAAGGGACATCAGCCCCGAATTTGTCACAGATGGTAAAGGTGGCATAAGAGGAGTTGACTGGTATTTCAATGCCTGGGGCGGACTATATGACGGGCTTTATTTCCCTTGGGACATGGATAATGCCATAGCAAAAAAGGTCTGCGACATTTATGATATTGATATGTATGATTTTTCCGACTTTGTTTTAGAGGGCGGAAGTATAAGCGTTGACGGACTTGGCACGGTACTTACAACCGAAGCTTGTCTTTTAAGCAAGGGTAGAAATCCTGATATGTCAAGGGAAGAGATAGAGCAAAAGCTTTGCGAGGGTCTTGGAGCAGAAAAGGTAATATGGCTACCCCGCGGCATTTTAGGGGATGAAACCAACGAGCACGTTGATAATATCTGCGTGTTTGCCGCACCGCATAAGGTTTTGCTTTCATGGTGTGAGGATGAAAACGACCCGCAGTATAAGGTTTGCAAAGAATGTTTACAGGTTCTCGAAAACAGTACTGACGCTATGGGCGAAAAGATAGAAGTAATAAAACTCCCTATGCCAAAGCCGGTTTTTATGACAGAGGACGAGGTTGAGGGGCTTGATTACTGCTTTGGTGAACCTACAAGGGACGTTAGCGAAAGACTTTCCGCAAGCTACGTCAATCTCTATATCGGCAATGAAACTGTCGTTATGCCTGCCTTTGGCGGCGAAAACGAAGAGGCTGATAAGAGAGCTTTTGAAATAGTAAGGTCAGTATTCCCCGAAAAAGAGGTCATATCCGTTTATGCAAGGGATATACTTATCGGTGGCGGTAATATACATTGCATCACACATCAGATTCCGGAATACAAATAACAGAAAAGAGGGGTAGTAAAATGAGTAAGGTCAAGGTAGCGGCAATACAGATGAGCTGTAATGAAGAGCGTGACGAAAACATTGCAAAGGCTGAATATATGGTGCGTCAGGCGGCGGCAGACGGGGCAAAGGTAATACTTCTCCCTGAGCTTTTTGAAACGCCTTACTTCTGCCAGCAAAGAAATTACGAGTTTTACTACTATGCCGAAACTACAGAGGAAAACCCTGCGGTAAAACGCTTTATGCAGGTTGCAAGAGAAACGGGTACGGTTATCCCCGTAAGCTTTTACGAAAAGTACGGCAATACTTTTTTCAATTCTATAGCTATGATAGATGCAGACGGAAGTCTTATGGGAGTATATCGTAAAAGCCATATACCTGATGATCATTTCTATCAGGAGAAATTCTATTTTACTCCCGGAGATACAGGCTTTAAGGTGTGGAAAACAAGATACGGCAATATCGGTGTCGGTATCTGCTGGGACCAGTGGTTTCCTGAGGCGGCAAGATGTATGGCGTTAATGGGTGCGGATATGCTTTTATATCCCACAGCCATAGGTAGTGAGCCTATTTTAGAATGTGATTCTATGCCTCATTGGAGAAGAGCAATGCAGGGACATTCTGCATCCAATCTCATCCCCGTTATAGCGGCAAACAGAATAGGCACAGAGGAGGTTATCCCCTCTGAAGATAATCAGTATCAGGAATCATCGCTCACTTTCTACGGCTCGTCCTTTATAACCGATGCGACAGGCGAGATAATGGCAGAGGCAGACAGGGAAAATGAAATGATAATCACCTCTGTTACCGACCTTGAAGCGAACAGAGAATTCCGTCAGAGCTGGGGCGTGTTCAGAGATCGCAGACCCGAGCTTTACGGAAGGATAATGAATCATTGACACAAAGCACCTTCTTTATGGAGGGTGCTTTTAGATTATGTAATTAGCAGATAAATTGTTGTTTGCGGTGTGCCACCGCGGGCAACTCCTGCCTTTTTACATCATTGTTATATATGGAACTTGGCGAACGGCAGGGATTACACCATTGTGTACGATAAATTGTTGTTTATAGGGTTGCCGTAGGCATTGTAGCCCCAAACCCCCTGACCCCCTTTCCCCCGAGGAAATATATTTCGGCAAAAAGATTTTGCCGAAATTGTCGCAGTTCTGCGAACTGCTCCCTTCGGCGGTTGGTTGTATACGGGCGACTAATAGTCGCCCCTACGGAAATGATTATAATTAAAACAAAGTGGTAAATTGCCCTCAAACGCCGAAATAAACGATGGTTTATTGCCCTAAAGGGCGTCGCAGTCCCTTGGACTGCTGGGGCGGTAGCCCCAAAGGGTCACAAGGGGCGGTAGCCCCTCATTAATCCCCCTTCCCTAAGGGGGAAGGGGGCAAGGGGGTTGGGGGCTACAATAACCACAGCGGAGCGATAAATAACAATTTATCTTACTTTCACAGGAGAAAATCAATGATAAAAATTGACCACATCGCCCTTTACGTAACCGACCTTGAAAGAATGAGAGAATTTTTCATAAAATATTTCGGTGCTCTGTCAAACGAGGGTTATCATAATAAAAATACGGGGTTTCGCTCCTACTTTTTAAGTTTTTCCGATGGTGCAAGGCTTGAAATTATGAACAGACCTGAAACAAAATTCATATCTGCAGAGGATTACTCTGAGGGCTATCATCATATTGCTTTCAGCGTCGGCAGTAAGAAAAAGGTGGACGACCTTACAAAAAGACTTTCTGATGACGGCTACAGAATACTAAGCGGTCCGAGAACAACGGGTGATGGATATTACGAAAGCTGTGCAGAAATCGGAAATATTATTGTCGAAATAACGGTTTGATCGTTTTTTCTTGACTTTTTTAAAAATCAGTAATATAATTATAGACAGAACCGCAGACGTCGGTTCTGTTTTTGCGTAGAAATATAAATAGAAAAGAGATATTAATGAACGAAAAAAAGGAACTTTTTGAAAACGCCCCTATAGCCAAGGCTTTAGCGGCAATGGCGATACCGACTATCATCAGCCAGCTTATTTCGATGATATACAATATGGCGGATACCATATTTATCGGTATGACTGACGACCCTTATAAAGTGGCGGCGGCAGGTGTAGTGGGTAACGTATTCTTTGTAATGAGTGCCTTCACAAACCTTTTCGGTGTAGGTGGCGGCAGTCTTATGTCAAGATTGCTCGGTATAAGCAGGGAAGAGGAAGCGAAAAAGGTCTGCTCTTTCAGCTTTTACGGTTCGCTCCTTATAGGTATAATATGCTCTGTTGTGGCATTTCTCTTTGCCGATCCGATTTCATTTTTGTTAGGTGCATCTCAGAATACTATAGGCTACTGCAGGGAATATATATTCTGGACTGTATTTGTAGGCGGTATACCGATGATAGTAAGCGTTGCAATGTCACATCTGCTTCGCAGTGCGGGATATTCGGGCAAATCAAGCTTCGGACTTGCCCTTGGCGGTGTTATGAATATCATCCTTGACCCGATATTTATGTTCGTTGTGCTTCCCTCAGGAAATGAAGTAACGGGTGCGGCGATAGCTACAATGCTTTCAAACGTCATTGCACTTTTATATTTCCTTTTTGAATTTTTAAGACTCAGAAAAAAATCGGTACTGACTTTATCACCTAAACTGATGATACCGTCAAAAGCCTCTATCGGCTCGGTATTTGCTATAGGCCTTCCTTCAACGCTTTCTGCAATGCTTGCGGCAACAGCGGCAATACTGAAGAACAATTTAGCCTCCGGCCACAGCGATATTGAGCTTGCGGCTTTGAGTATAGTTGTAAAGATAGATATGCTACCGCTTAATATCGGCATGGGGCTTTGTCAGGGAATGATGCCGCTTGTAGCTTATAACTATGCGGCGGCAAACTATAAGCGAATGAACGGCTTTATAAAAGCAGCACAGCTTACAGGTATGATTATGGCGGGTACCTGCATATTGGCATTTGAAATATTCGCAGAGCCTATAGTAAGGATTTTTATAGGCGAAGCCACCACAATAGCCTACGGCAAGGACTTTTTAAGAATAGCCTGTCTTGCTACTCCCTTTATGATAAGTAACTTCCAGAAGAATTTCTGCTTACAAGCTATGGGTAAGGGTAAGGAGTCACTTTTACTTGCAGTATGCCGTCAGGGTATAGTATACATCCCGATACTGCTTATAGCAAATCATTTCTTTGGTATTTACGGTGTTGTAGGCTCACAGCTTGTATCTGATATGATAACCTTTGTTATAACGACGATAGTTTACGGACGGATATACAAAACGCTTGTGGTAAAGACGGAAGCGATAGAAACAACAGAAGAATAAAATAAATCCCCGCCTTCAGGCGGGGATATTTTTGTAAATGTACGTGTTAAGATTTATAGTATATTTGTTCTCCTGCCGTTTTGTTTTACTTTGCAAAGATGAGGGTTTATAAAGGCAGGAAATGACAGAAGCGGCACGCAATAGCTTTTTATAACTCAGAACACGATTATTCTCCTGCCGTTTTGCTTTACTTCGCAAAGATGAAGATTTTAAAAGGCAGGAAATGACAGAAGCGGCACGCTTCGCAG
The DNA here is from genome assembly GCA_015067025.1 of Oscillospiraceae bacterium. Lineage (GTDB taxonomy): Bacteria > Bacillota > Clostridia > Oscillospirales > Ruminococcaceae > Ruminiclostridium_E. The sequence goes on along the minus strand of SVNC01000004.1, from coordinate 93,166 downwards.
GAAATGACAGAAGTGGCACGCTTCGCAGAAAATGACAGAAGCGGCACGCTTCTCAGCGGCGGGCTTCGCCACGGATAACGATGCCGAGAGTGTGAGGGCCTGTGTTGGAGGCAACTGCCGCACCGGCATAGCTTACCATTGCGGGAGGCTGACCAACCTTTGCAGTGTACTGCTTTATGAATTCGTCCTCGATCTCCTTTTCGGTGGTGCGTAAGAACTGCCAGGGAGTGCCGGGCTTAGCTCTTGATGAGATGTATTCAACAGCATCGGAAATAGCCTTTTTATCACCACGGCTCTTTTTGAGCACTGCACTTTCACCGTCAATAAGAGAGATAAGCGGCTTTAATCCCATAAGCTCGCCTAAGAAAGCGGCTGCGGCGTTTATTCTGCCCGACTTCTTCATATGACGAAGTTCAAGTCCTATAAGATAGGTTTCAACGCAGTTAAACATATCATTTAAGTACGCTAATACCACGTCAAGGCTCTGACCTGCGTTTATCTTCTTGCAGGCTTCTACAAGAGGGTAGCCGTAGCCTACCGAGTAGCAGTGGGTATCAACTATTTCAATTCTCATATCCGCGATTTCAGGGCGTTCGGAAAGTACGCTTTCCTTTGCGGCTAATGCATTGTTATAGGTCTGTGAGCCTGTGGAATTGATAAGTACGAACACGATAGCGTCATAGCCTTCTTCGTAGTACTTTAACATCTTTTCTTCAAAACGATAGGACACGATCTGAGAGGTCTTGGGTAAGAATTCGGATCTGTCTATCATTGTAAGAAATTCCTGAGGTGTAAAATCCACACGCTCTGCAAGACTTCTTTCTCCGAGTGTTATATCAAAGGGCATTATGTCAATGCCGTATTTTTCCTCGTCTTCGTAGGATAAGTCGCTGCAACTGTCGGTGATAAATTTAATTTTCATCGGCTTTGTTCCTTTCTGTTTCCTTACTTTTCTTTCTTTTGTTTTTTCTTTATGTATAACACAAAAGCGTGTTTTATTCTATACTGTTCCAGTCGAATTTTGTAAGACTGCCGTAATTCTGAAGCTCAGGGAAATCCCACTGTCTTAAAACCTCGTACGCTCCTATTGCTACGCTGTTTGACAGGTTAAGACTCCTCATATTGTTTCCCATAGGTATTCTGACGCAGTGGCTTTTGTTTTTAAATAAAAGCTCCTCAGGCAGACCCTTGTCCTCTCTGCCGAAAACTATATATACCTTGTCCTTATACCGTGGGTCGCAGTAGGTGTTTGTGCCTTTGGTGGTAAAATAGTAAAATTCACCATCGGGATTTTGACTGAAGAAATCGTCAAGTCCGTCATAATAGGTTATATCAAGATGATGCCAGTAATCAAGCCCTGCATGCTTCAGCTTTTTATCGTCAATGGCAAACCCCATTGGTTTTATTATGTGTAGTCTTGCACCCGTTACCGCACAGGTACGGGCAATGTTGCCGGTATTCTGCGGTATCTGCGGCTCTACAAGAACGATGTTAAGTTCCATTTTTTCTTTTCCTGCTTTTTCTAAATTACATTATAAACGATAAGCGATAAAAAATCAACACTTTTGTTGAAATTTCAACAAATTTGCTGAATTGTTGTCGAATTTGCTCAATGTTTTGCATATCCGATGACGCTATTTGCCTTTGTGTTGACTATCGAGTCGCCGATGGCGGTGGCAAGCTTTCTGCCGAAATTCTCTTTATCGCTGTCTGAGACTGCATCGGTAAAGTACACGTTTACCGCTCCGTCGCGGAGTAAAACGCTTTTGGCGTTATTTACCGTGTTGTCATCATCGCTGAAGGCAACGACGTCTGCAAGGTCGCTCGCCTTATTTGTGGGGCATACGGGAAGGAGGTTTGAAAAATCGCTCTCCTCTTTAAAGTAGGAGCTTAGCTCCTTGTCGGACATTGCATAGTAAAAACCGGGTTTAAAGCCGCTTACGCAAACGTTTGAATCATTTGTGGGGTCAAAGTAGTAATACTGACCGTCAAGCTTTGCACAAACTACCACGTGCCCTGTATTTTTATTGTTCAGTCCCTCAACGGCAAAGCACTCAATACCTGCCATATTGAAAAGCATTAAAAGAGTGTCGGCAAAGCCGTCGCAGATGGTTTCGTGATCATCCGTCATAAGTGCATCGTAGATAGGCACCGTGTTATAGCTGTAGGAATTTACTGCCGTGGTGTATTTAACGTTTTGTGCTACGTAGCTGTATAGGTATTTCATCTTCTGTGCATCGGTCAGATACTGAGCAGGCATAGAGCTTATTATCTCCTTTGCCTTTTCGTATGCCTTCTGCTTTTCATTTGAGAAGATGGTGCTGTTTCTCGGTAAGGTAAAGCCGAAGCTCGTGCTGCCAAAAAGGGTATTTTCAGTCAGTCTGAAGGTGCCGTCTGTGGTGTAGTTATGCTCTAAAAAGGGGCTGTCACAGCTATAGAAGGTTATAGCCTTTATATATTCGCCGGGGTCCTTATAGCCGTATTTATCGGGTATGCGTATCTCCGTACATCCGTTATCCACCGCGAAAGATACTGCATTGTAGACGTAAAGAGCGTTTCCTGAAAGTGCGTTTTTGCAGTACTCACCCATAGCGTCAGCCCTTGTGGGAACGTAATTCAGTATATCCTCAGCAGAAATGCTCTGTTCAGCGCCTTTGTCATTAACAAAGACAAAGCTGTCAGAACCGATGCTGATATTCATATTACAGCCTGAAATTGCAGTAATTATAAACATAACTGATAACAGAAGGCATAAGGTTTTCCCTTTTTTCATTTTCCACACTCCTTTTTAAATACCATCCACCGAAGGTGGATACAACAATTAGCGTAGCGGCATCATTTTGCCCGATAGGGCAAAACATCATTCCTCATATCTGCAAAGCAGATATATCATTTAAAATTTAAACCAAGGGTTTAAATTTTAGTCTCTGCGTGTCTTGTTACGTGGCAACCGATATTTACCGCCACGGGCAGTCCTGCGATGTGGGTGGGGAACTGCTCGATATTTACGTAAAGAGCGGTCACAGTACCGCCAAAGCCCTGAGAACCTATACCAAGCTTATTTATCTTTTCTAACATCTTTTCTTCCATGTCTGCGTAGAATTTATTTTCGTTGCGTTTATTCAAATCTCTGCAAAGAGCTTTTTTAGAAAGCACCGCACAGTATTCAAAATCGCCGCCGATACCTACTCCTACCGTTATCGGAGGGCAGGGGTTACTGCCTGCCTTTGATACCGTTTCGACAACAAAATTTATAATATCATCGGGAGTGGCTGATGGGGTGAACATTTTCACAGCACTCATATTTTCACTGCCGAAGCCTTTAGGTGCAACCATTATATGCACCTTGTCACCTTCTACTATCCTCGTATGAATGATGGCAGGAGTGTTATTTTCTGTGTTCTTTCTCATAAGGGGGTCTTCCACAACCGACAGTCTCAGTTTTCCGTCTATATAGCCCTTTGCGACGCCGTCATTTATCGCTTTTTCGAGGCTACCACCCACAAAATGAACGTCCTGACCTATCTCCATAAAGATGACAGCCATACCAGTGTCCTGACAAACGGGAATTTCTAATTCCTTTGCACAGTCGATATTTCTTACTATGTCGGATAATACCTCCTTGCAAAGCTGACTTTTTTCACAGCCGATGCAGGAGCTTATCTTTTCCTTCATACCATCAGGAAGAAACAGATTAGCCTTTATACAAAGCTCGCTTATCTTTTCGGATATGACGCTTACATCAATTTCTCGCATATAAAATTTCTCCCTTTCAGATAATTTTACCGTCGATTATAACCATATCAGGCTCTGCTATGGCACTTAACGGATCGCCGCTGAATATAACAAGGTCTGCATCCTTACCCACTTCGATTGTGCCTACTCTGTCGGCAATTCCAGCAATCTCAGCGGCGTTTACGGTGATTGCACGAAGAGCCTCGTCTTCAGAAAGTCCGCCTCTTACTGTTAGTGCCGCCGATAAGGACAGATACTGCTGGGGCACTACCGGGTGGTCGTTGCAGATAGCAATTTTTATTCCTGCCTTGTTAAGTGCCGATGCGGTTTCTATAGTATGATTGCGAAGCTCAGGCTTACTTCTGTCACATAAGACAGGACCTACTACCGCAACCGCATTTTCTTCCTTTAATTCGTCAGCGATGAGATGACCCTCTGTACAGTGGATAAGCACGTAGTTTATATCAAATTCTTTTGAAATTCTTATCGCTGTAAATATATCGTCTGCTCTGTGGCAATGGAAGTGGGCGGGTATCTCCTTTTTAAGAAGAGGGATAAGTGCCTCGCACTTTGCGTCATAATCAGGCTTATCCACTTCATCCTCAGTTCCCTGAAGGCGTTCATATTCCTCCATATCGGAAAGATATCTCTTTGCCTTGTAAAGCTGTTCTCTGATAATAGCCGCAGTCGCCATTCTTGTAATGGGGGCTGTGTCCTTATCCTTGTATACGCTTTTGGGATTTTCGCCTAAAGCAAACTTCATAGCCACAGGATTTTTAATAATCCGCTTATCTATATTTTTAGAGCCAGCCGTTTTCATAGCAAGGAATGTACCGCCTATGGCATTGGCACTGCCCATACCGCTTACAACGGAAGTGATACCCGCCTTTGCCGCTTCTGTGAAGCATCTGTCAAGGGGGTTTATCATATCAACAGCTCTTAAATGAGGGGTCGCAGGGTCGGTTTCTTCATTACCGTCATCGCCCTCAAAGCCGAGTCCGTCCTCCCATACGCCGATATGACTGTGGATATCTATAAAGCCGGGGTAAACTGTCTTACCCTCAGCGTTGATATCATCTGCTGTGACAGAGTATGCAAATGCACTCATATCTCCCACACTTGATATTTTTCCGTCTTTTATTTCGACATAGCCGTTTTCAATAATTTTCTCAGCCATTGTGATTATACGGGCGTTGTAAAGTATCATTATATTTATACCTTTCCGTTTTCCTTAAGAATATCAATTATATCCTTTGCTATTTCCTTATCGGTTCTTTCACCGTCTATTGTATAGTCGCTGTTTTTCTTATAGATGGGGAAACGCTTATTGAAAATTTCTATAAGCTGTTCCTTTGTATTATTTACTACGAGAGGACGGTTCTTGTCGTTCTTTATTCTGCTGTAGCAGGTGTCAAAGCTTACGTCTATAAAGAATACTGTGCCTGCTTCTCTCGCAAACTCGGCGGTCTCGTCGCGGAGTATTGCACCGCCGCCTGTGGCAACCACAGTCCTGCCCTTAAAATTCTTTATGTATTTTGCCTCGGTATCTCTGAAATAGGGCTCGCCTTTTTTTTCAAATATCTCGGGGATAGTCATACCCTCGTTATCAACTATATATTTATCAAGGTCGATAAATACCGCAGTAAGCTCCTTTGAGAGCAGTCTGCCGATATGGCTTTTTCCGCAGCCCATAAAACCGCATAAATATACAGGCTTCATTATATCAGCTCCTTCATATCTTCAATGAGCTGCTTTATATCCTTTTCGTCATACTCTGAGCCGTCCCAGATAGTATGAGCGGCAACCGCCTGCCATACAAGCATATCCATACCGCCCGAAACGTTTACTCCCTTAGCCTTCATCATAGCCATCAGCTTTGTTTCAAGGGGGTTATAGATAACGTCAAAGAAATGCTTTGTTTTGACGTTGTCAAGCACTTCTTCGGATATGGGAGAAAACTCCGTCTTGGGATACATACCAACGGGGGTAGCGTTTACAACAAGAGTATATTCGCCCTTTATTTCACTTAAAAGACAGAAATCAGCCTTTACGTCGCTACGGAAGTTTTTAAGCTCTTCGCACATCTTCTTTGCGACTTCGGTATCTTCTTCTCTTACCGCTATTGTGATATCGCCACCGCTTCTGACAGTTTCAATAGCGATCATTCTGCCGACGCCGCCGCAACCCAGCATAAGAGTTTTTTCTGAAAGGGTAGCGCCCATAGCCTTTATAGAAAGGGTGAAGCCAACACAGTCGGTATTGTAGCCTGTAACTTTTCCGTCCTTTATATCAACGCAGTTTACACTCGTGTAACGCTTTGCAGTATCGTCAAGGCTGTCGCAGAGCTCTATTATGCTTATCTTGTGAGGAATTGTGATATTAAACCCATTCGTTCCTTTCAGCATATCAAATTCTGCCTTTAACTGTTCAGAGGGTATCTCAAAAATTTTATAATCTGCCTTTATATCAGATAAAGCGAAAAGTCTTTCGTGTATCTGGGGGGATAAGCTATGCCCTAAGGGGTAGCCTAAGATGCCATAGGTCTTCATATCAGTTCTTCTCCTGTTTCTTATTTATAAGTGTATTGAGCCTGTCGGATAAAGGCTCATATACTTTATTTACAATTATCATAGCGACAACTGCGCAGAGTATGCCTATAACCATTCCCGCAAGGACGTCTGTGGGGTAGTGTACGTACATATACAGTCTTGAAAAGGCTATCAGAAACGCCCATATAAGAGCCGCAATGCCGAGCTTTTTGTGATAGATAAATAGTCCGACAGCCGCCGCAAAGCTTGACGCGGTATGCCCCGAGGGGAAGGAAAAACCCGATGGAGCAGATATTATAAGCTCTATTTCTTCTCTCAGCATAAATGGTCTTGGTCGGGCGATTATCGGCTTTAACGTTAGATTGCAGATAAGTAGTACGAGTATCAGGGCAATAGCCATGCACACTCCCGCTTTTCGTGTCTTTTTAAAAATAAGACAGAGCAAAGCCGCCGCTATCCATATTATGCCTGCGTCACCGCTATGGGTTATTATCTTCATAATAACGTCAAGTACGGGATTTGCAATATTCTCTCTTATAAAATCAAGAATAGCAAAATCAAAACCCAGTATAGCTTCCATTAAAGCTCAGCCGCCTTTTCAAGAGTCTTCATATTTTCAACGTTAAGAGCGTTTACGCCGTCAAGAGTCTTCTTTACAAGACCTGTAAGAACCTTACCGGGGCCGAGTTCGATGTAGTTTTCATATCCGTCAGCCTTGATGCAGGCAAGCTCGTCTGTAAATCTTACAGGTGAGCAGATGTGCTTTGCAAGATAGGAGGGCATATCGGAGAAATCGGTCAGCTTGTTGCCGTAAACGTTACAGTAGAATGTCTTTTCGGGAACGCTGAACTTTATATCCTGTGCCTTTTCCTTAAATTCTTCAGATGCGGATACCATAAGCTTTGAATGGAATGCCGCAGAAACTGCAAGTCTTACTATTCTCTTTGCACCCTTTGCAGAAAGTAATTCCTCTGCCTTTGCAAGAGCATCTGTAGTACCTGCTATAACTGTCTGTGCAGGGGAGTTGTAGTTTACGGGAGTGATATAGTCGCCGCCGTTTTCAATCTCCTTGCAGACTTCTTCAATAGCTTCAGCTGAAAGACCTAATACTGCCGCCATACCGCCGGGGTTTGCATTAGCCGCCTTTTCCATAGCCTCACTACGGTATTTTATAGCTCTGAAGGCTTCTTCATAGCTTAACATACCACTTGCCGCCATTGCCGCATATTCACCGAGGGAGTGACCTGCAACGGCGGATGCGTCAATACCCTTTGTCTTAACCGCTTCAAGTGCCATAAGCGACATCGCAAGAATTGCAGGTTGGGATACAACCGTGCGTGAAAGCTCGCTTTCTTCACCTTTAAATATAATATCGGTAAGGGGCATTGAAAGAACGCTTTCTGCTATTTCAAGTACCTTTTTACACTCGGGGATATTATCATATAATTCCTTACCCATTTCCTTATACTGTGAACCCTGACCTGAAAATAAAAATATCGTCTTGGAAATATCTACCATTTTTTACGTCTCCTTTTTAATAAAAATTTTTAAATCGTGCAAAATTTTTTAAATTTTTTTGGTTTTTTTACATTTTTCCGCATTACCGACTTGTTTTTTTGTTGACAAGGCAGTTAATATTAATGTAAAATTATTAGTGTACTATTATTTTGTAGGTTTTGCAAAGCAGAAAGCTCTGCTTATATCTGCTTTATTATACAACAAAAAGTCATTAAAATCAATATTGAAATAGATAAAATAAGTGTAATATCGCATTAAGCGGTAGTGAAAGGAAGTATCATGAACGGAATTACGATCTTAGGGGCAGGCGGCTACAATCCCTCATTTGCTATGACAAATGAGATGCTGACAGAGTTCATCGACACATCGGATGAATGGATAAGCTCAAGAACAGGCATTAAGACACGCCTTATGAGTCCTGACAAGGCAAACTATCAGATGGCGGCAGAGGCGGCAAAGGCGGCTCTTAAAAGTGCAGGAAAAACAGCAGAGGAAATTGATTTTATAATAGTATCCACCTGCTCACCTGATTTTTATTATCCAAATATGGCTTGTCTTGTGCAAAAGCAGATAGGTGCAACGGGTTGCCCCTGTATAGACATCAACACAGCCTGCACAGGCTTTATAAACGCTCTTGACATTGCAAGAAACTATCTTGCAACAGGAGATTATAAAACTATCCTTATCGTTTCCAGCGAAAGACTTTCTTCTCACGTTGATTATAACGACAGAGGAAGCTGTATCCTTTTCGGTGACGGAGCAGGTGCAGTGGTGGTTGAAAAGGGAGAAGACAAGCCCTACTATTCAATACTCGGTGCAGAGGGCGATATGTTCGAGGCACTTTACTGCAAGGCAAATTATAAGCCAAACTTCCCTAAGTTTGACGGCAACGAGGTGTTCAATGAGCTTATAGATACTCCTGAAAAGGAGTGCTATTTACAGATGGACGGCAAGGCAGTCTATAAATTCGCAGTTGACGCTATGGCAAACGCTGTTGATAAGGTGTTACAGAAATCCGGTCTTACTATAGACGATATCGACCTTGTAGTACCCCATCAGGCAAATATCCGCATCATCCAGTCAGCTTTAAAGAAGATGAAGGTTGCAGATGAAAAGGTGTTTACAAACCTTGAAAACCACGGAAACACCTCCAGTGCCTGCATACCTGTGGGACTTTCTGAGCTTATGGAAAGCGGCAGACTTAAAAGAGGAATGAAGATATGTCTTGTAGGCTTTGGTGCAGGTCTTACCTACGGTGCATGTATATTTGAATATTAATCTTGAAAGGAATTTAACGATATGACAACAAGAATAACTGAACTTTTAGGAATAAAGTACCCCGTATTTCAGGGTGGTATGGCGTGGATAGCAGAAAGCACGTTAGCGGCGGCAGTTTCCAACGCAGGCGGTGTTGGTCTTATCGCAGGCGGCTCTGCTCCCATTGACTATTTAAGAGACCAGATAAGACGTTGCAAGGAGCTTACAGACAAGCCCTTTGGTGTAAATATAATGCTTATGTCACCCAACGCTGAGGATCTGGCTCAGCTTGTAATTGACGAAAAAGTACCCGTTATAACAACAGGTGCAGGTAACCCCGGTAAGTTTATGGAAGCATGGAACAATGCAGGCGTAAAGGTTATCCCCGTAGTACCCAGCGTAGCTCTTGCAAAGAGAATGGAAAGAAGCGGTGCGGCGGCAGTTATTGCCGAGGGTACAGAATCAGGCGGTCACATCGGCGAAAATACCACAATGTGCCTTGTGCCTCAGGTAGTAGACGCGGTAGAGATCCCCGTTATCGCCGCAGGCGGTATCGCAGACGGCAGAGGTATTGCCGCAAGCTTTATGTTAGGTGCTGAGGGTGTACAGATAGGTACACGCTTTTTAGCGGCTGAAGAATGTCAGATCCACCCCACCTATAAACAGCTCGTAGTTGATGCAAAGGATACAGACAGCATCGTAACAGGCAGATACACAGGTCACCCCTGCCGTAACGTAAAGACAAAGTTTTCAAAGAGACTTGCCAGCGGCGAAGCAAACGGCTCTATCACCCCTGATGAGTTTGAGCAGATTACTTTAGGATCACTGCGTAAGGCTGTTCAGGACGGCAACCTTGAAGAAGGCTCATTCCTCTGCGGTGCTATTGCAGGTATGGTAAAGAAAATTCAGCCTGCAGGCGAAATGATCGAAGAAATGTTTGCCGAAGCTGAAAAGCTTCTTAACAGATAAATGTTCTGAACGGAAAAAACAAGGAGAGTACTGATATGAAAAAGCAGAGAAATTTCAAATCTGTAGTGATAACCTCGAAAAATTATAACAGCGACGGTTATTATCTTATCCGTGTTCCCGTGACAAGTCTTAACACCGCTTTGCAGTCAGAAAACCGACTGACAGAGGATGGGATGGCAGTCAAGGAGATCCTTATGGAAACAGAAAACAGAAAAGGGAAGATATCAGTACTCTATTATATATTTATGCCTCACTATGTGGAACTGCTTATTTACGCAAAGCACGACAGAACGGTGAAGGATAAAAACGCTCTTAATCTGACGGTTTGCTCCTTTATGGAGATCTTTAAAAGACTGACAGAGAAAAAGGCGGGCAAAAAGCTGTGGCAGGAGGTTTATCATTGCCACCGTATAAAAGGCGGAAGAGAGCTTAACAGGCTCTTATCCACCTTAGGAAAAGGAAATTGAAGCGAAAGCTTTAATATATAAGAAAATAACGTAATTACATATCAGAAAAAAGAAAGGAATTTACTATGGCAACAGCAATTATAACAGGCTCAGCAAGAGGTATCGGTGCGGCAATCGCATTAAGACTTGCAAAGGACGGCTACAACATCGCATTAAACGACATTTCAGACGCAATGTTTGAAGATAACAGCATTATGGACGATATAAAGGCACTCGGTGTAGAGTGTGCAAAGTACGTAGCGGACGTATCCGATCATCAGCAGTGTGCTGATATGGTAAAGGCGGTAAAGGAACGCTTCGGCAGTATTGACGTACTTGTAAATAACGCAGGTATCATCCGTGACGGACTTCTTGCAAGAATGAGCGAAGAAAATTTCGATCTTGTAATCGCAGTAAACCAGAAGAGCGTATTCAATATGACAAAATTTGCAGGCTCTGTAATGATGAAGCAGAGAAGCGGCAGAATTATAAACCTTTCCTCCGTTGCAGGTCTTTACGGCAACGCAGGACAGATGAACTATTCTGCAAGTAAGGCGGCTATAATCGGTATGACAAAGACGACCGCAAAGGAGCTTGGCTCTCGTGGTATCACCTGTAATGCAGTAGCACCCGGATTTATCAGCACTCCTATGACGGATAAGCTTTCTGATGAAGTTAAAAACTCCATTTTAAGTATGATCGCTATGAAGAGATACGGCGAAGTAAATGAAATCGCAGGAGTTGTATCCTTCCTCGCTTCTCCTGACGCAAGCTACGTGACAGGTCAGGTAATCGAGATAAGCGGCGGACTTTCAATGTAATTTAGAAAGGAAGATATAAAATGAACAGAGTAGTTATAACAGGTCTTGGGGTTGTAAGCCCCATCGGCAATACGGTAGAAGAATTCTGGAACAGCCTTACGGAAGGTAAGCACGGTTTTACTTTAGAAGAATGGTTTCCCGGTCAGAGCGAAGAAAAGAATGTAAAGGCTCTTGTAAAGGACTTCAGTGCAGAAGAATATTTTGACAAGAAGGAGCTTCGCAGAACAGACATAATCACACAGTATGCGGTGTACGCTTCTCTTAAGGCAATCGAAGACGCAGGTACGGATTTTAAGGATCTCGACCCTTACAGATGCGGTGTTATCATCGGTAGCGGTATCGGCGGCATTGAAACAAATCAGGAAGAAATACTCACGTATCACAACAAGGGCAATAAGAGAGTATCCGTATTCACTATCCCTAAGATGATAGGAAATATGCCTGCGGGCACTGTTGCTATAAGAACAGGCTTCAAGGGTGCAAACTTCTGTGCGGTGTCAGCTTGTGCCAGCGGTACACACGCTATCGGTGAAGCTTTCCACGCTATAAAGCACGGCTATATGGACTGTGCAATTGCAGGCGGTACAGAAAAGGCTTCCATCGGCTTTGCTTATGCAGGCTTCAACAACATGCACGCAGTAACAAGATCTACAGACCCGGACAAGGCAAGTATTCCTTTTGATGCAGAAAGAAACGGCTTTGTTTTAGGTGACGGCTGTGGTATTGTAATCTTAGAAGAATACGAACACGCAAAGGCAAGAGGCGCAAAGATCTATGCTGAAGTAATAGGTTACGGTGCGACCTGCGACGCTTATCACGAAACAAGCCCCGATCCTGAGGGTAAGGGCGGTGCAAAGGCTATGGAATATGCGGTAGCAGAATCAGGCAGAAGTGCTGACAGCTTCAATTACATCAACGCTCACGGTACGTCAACTCCTATGAATGACAAGACAGAAACAGCGGCAATCAAGATCTGCTTCGGCGACCACGCTAAGAACATCGCGGTAAACTCCACAAAGTCTATGACAGGTCACCTTTTAGGTGCGGCAGGCGGTGTTGAGGCGGTTGCAACGGCTTTACAGATAAAGAATGAAATGGTACACCAGACCTTAGGCTATAAGACGGCAGATCCCGAATGTGATCTTGACTACGTACCCGACGCACCCAGAAAAATGAAGATTACAGGTGCACTCAGCAATTCCTTAGGCTTTGGCGGTCACAACGCTTGTATCGCCTTTGCCCCCGTAGAAGACTGACAACAACGACCGAAAGGATTTAAATATTATGCAGTTTGAAAAGAACGAGCTTATATCCGCAGTAAAAGAGCTTATAGAAGTGATGAAGGAAAGCGGACTTGGATATATAAGCGTAAAGAATGATAAATTTGAATTAGAGCTGGGACAAAAGTACCCCGAACCCCGTCCTATGCCTCCTATGCCGGTTATGCCTCCTATGGCTATGGGTATGGCTGCTCCCGCAGCGGCAGAAGTTTCTAATGAAGCTGCTCCCACAGCGCAGGGCAAGAGCATTACAAGCCCTATCGTAGGTACCTTCTATGCGGCTCCCGCACCTGACAAAGCTCCCTTTGTAAAGGTGGGCGATACAGTAAACGAGGGCGATGTGGTATGCATCGTTGAAAGTATGAAGGTTATGAACGAAGTACTCGCTGATAAATCGGGCGTTGTTACTGCTATTGCAGTAAAGGACGGCGAAGCGGTAGAATTCGGTCAGCCCCTCATTATGCTCTCTTAAGAAAGGAAACAATATCATGCCTTTAATGAATAAAGAACAGATTATGGAGATAATCCCCCACAGAGATCCTTTTATGCTTATAGATACTATCGAAGAAATGGTACCCGGTGTAAGCGTAGTGGCTACAAAGTATATGAATGAGGATGAATTCTGGTTTAAGGGACATTTCCCCGACTATCCCGTAGTACCCGGTGTGCTTATGCTTGAAATGCTTGCTCAGGCAGGTGCAGTGGCAATGCTCTCCCTTCCTGAAAACAAGGGCAAGATAGGCTTTTTCGGTGGCGTTAAGGAAGCAAAGTTCCGCAGACAGGTAGTACCGGGAGACCTTTTAAAGCTTGAAGTTGAAATTATCAAGATAAAGGGTCCTGTAGGCGTTGGCAAGGCGCTTGCCACAGTAAACGGAGAAAAGGCGGTTTCCGCTGAGATCTCTTTTGCGTTAAAATAATTACATAAAGCTGAAAGGTAACTTGAATGTTTAACAAGATTTTAATTGCAAACCGTGGCGAGATCGCTATACGAATAATAAGAGCCTGCCGTGAGCTTGGTATAAAGACGGTGGCGGTATATTCTACTGCTGACCGTTCTGCTCTTCATGCACAAATTGCAGATGAAGCTATCTGCATAGGTCCTGCAATGTCAAAGGACAGCTACCTGAATAGTAAGGCACTTCTTGCAGCTTGCGAAGTAACAGGTGCAGAGGCTATACATCCCGGCTTTGGTTTCTTATCCGAAAACAGCCAGTTTGTAAGACTTTGCGACAAGTGCGGTATAAAGTTTATCGGACCTTCTGCTGACGCTATGGACGCTATGGGTGACAAGGCTAATGCAAAGAAGACGATGATAGATAATAACGTACCCGTTGTCCCCGGCTCTGACGGTGTTGTAGAAAGTATCGAAGAAGCTAAGGAGATTGCTGACAGAATAGGCTATCCCGTAATGGTAAAAGCAAGTGCAGGCGGCGGCGGAAGAGGCATCAGAAGAGTTGATACTCCCGATGAGCTTGAAGCGGCTATAATCGCCGCAAAGCAGGAGGCAAAGCAGTTCTTTGCAAACGATGATATCTATATTGAAAAATTTATCGTAGACCCCCGTCACGTTGAGATACAGCTCCTCGCTGACGAGCAAGGAAACGTTATCTATCTTGGTGAGCGTGACTGCTCATTACAAAGAAGAAATCAGAAGGTGCTTGAAGAAAGCCCCAGCCCCATTATGACGGAAGAACTCAGAAGAGCAATGGGCGAAGCCGCGGTAAGAGCGGCAAAGGCTTGCGGTTATGCCAATGCAGGTACCGTAGAGTTTCTTGTGGATAAGGACAGAAACTTCTATTTTATGGAGATGAATGCAAGAATACAGGTAGAGCACCCCGTAACCGAAATGGTGACAGGTGTCGATCTTGTAAAATCTCAGATAAAGATCGCGGCAGGACTGCCCCTTGAATATACTCAGGATGATATTACGTTAAACGGTCACGTTATTGAATGTCGTATCAATGCGGAAGAGCCTAAGAATAACTTCCGTCCCTGCCCCGGTAAGATAAAGTCTATCCATATGCCCGGTGGCTTTGGCGTCAGAATTGACACTGCGGTATATCAGGGCTATGAGATACCACCTTATTACGATAGTATGATAGCAAAGGTACTGGTAAAGGGAAGAGACAGAAAGGAAGCCATTCAGAAGATGAAGGTTGCCTTATCCGAGTTTCTTATCGAGGGAATTAATACAAACATAGATTTCCAGCTTAACCTTCTTCGTGATGAGGATGTGGAAAGCGGAAACGTAGATATCGGCTTTTTAAGTCGTAAGGATCTGATGTAAAGGAGGTGCTTTTAGTTGTTAGAGGATTTATTCAAAACGGTTAAAGACCGTTTCAATGCTGAAAAAAATGAAACCGAAAAGGTAAAAGCACCTGAAATTCCGAAGGACCTGCTTTTTAAATGTCCCCGTTGTCAGAGCGTCATCTTTATGGATGAGTTTGAAAAGCGTAGAAAGACCTGTCCCTCCTGCAACTATCACGCAAGACTTACCTGGAAGGAAAGACTTGAGATAACTGCGGATAAGGACAGCTTCCAGCCCTTTGACGATAAGATGAACTCTCTTAATCCCATAGGCTTTCCCGATTATGAAAAGAAGATAAAGAGCCTTCAGGAAGCGAACGATATAAACGATGCCATTGCAACGGGTGTCTGCACTATAAGAGGTTATAAGACAGTTATCGGCATAATGGACTCCAACTTTATGATGGCAAGTATGGGCAGCGTAGTGGGTGAAAAGATAACCCGTGCCTTTGAATATGCCACAGAAAATAAGCTCCCTGTTATTCTTTTTACTGCTTCAGGCGGTGCGAGAATGCAGGAAGGAATTATATCCCTTATGCAGATGGCAAAGACCTCAGGTGCAGTAAAACGTCACAGTGACGCAGGCGGACTTTATATAACGGTTATGACAGATCCTACAACAGGCGGCGTTACAGCTTCCTTTGCAAGCCTTGGCGATATCATTTTAGCAGAACCAAAGGTGCTTATCGGCTTTGCAGGCAGAAGAGTAATTCAGGATACTATAAAGCAGAAGCTTCCTGATGATTTCCAGTCGGCAGAATTCTTACAGCAGAGCGGTTTTGTTGATGCTATCGTTGAGCGTAAGGGTATGAGAAAAGCTCTTTCAAATATTTTAAGGCTTCATAATTATAAGAAGCAGAGCAGTAACTGGCAGCACGGCTAAGAAATGAAAGGATACAAAAAATGACACTTTCTGCAACACAGCGTCTTGAAATCATAAGAGAAAAAACAAGACCCACTGTAAATGATTATATACCTGCTATTTTCAATCACTTTACCGAGCTGCACGGCGACAGACTTTATGGCGACGATGCCGCAATTTTAAGCGGTATCGCAACCATTGACGGCACACCCGTTACCGTTATCGCTCAGGTAAAGGGAAGAAACCTTGAAGAGAATAAGAAGTCAAACTTCTCAATGCCCCATCCCGAAGGCTACAGAAAGGCTTTAAGACTTGCAAAGCAGGCTGAGAAATTTCACCGTCCTGTTATCTGCCTTGTTGACACTCCCGGTGCATTCTGCGGAGTGGAGGCAGAAAAAAGAGGTCAGGGTGAGGCTATTGCAAAGAATATAGCAGAATTTATGACACTTAAAACCCCCGTTATATCGGTGGTACTTGGTGAAGGCGGTTCAGGCGGTGCACTTGCTCTTGCGGTATGCGATGAACTGGCAATGCTTGAAAATGCACTTTACTCAGTTATTTCACCAAGAGGCTTTGCATCTATTCTCTGGAAGGATCCTGCAAGAGAAAAGGAAGCTGCAGAGCTTATGAAGATAACCGCTGAAGATCTTGTAAGCTTCGGCGTATGCGACAAGATAATTTCTGAGCCTGTAGGCGGTGCACACAACGACCCCACGGCGACTGCTGAAAATATCTCAGATTATCTTATTGACGCTATCGGCAGACTTACAAAAATCGACATTGATACTCTCCTTGAAATGAGATATCAGAAGTTCCGCAAAATCGGTGTTTTCAGCGAAGAATAAAGGAAAAAAGCTGATATTGTCGGTTTAGGTGGAAAAACTTTATAACTTTGTGCAAATTGATGAAAATATAGTGCCAATTTAGTGCAACTTTATTTAAGTTTAAGGGAAAAACAGACTTGATTATTTCGGCGTAATGCCGTATAATAATTAATAAAGAAAACCAATTCTTTTTAAAAAACGGAGGAAAATACAAAATGGTATTTGAAAAAGTAAAATCAATCATCGTTGATCAGCTCGACGTAGACGAAAGTGCAGTAACAGAAGCTTCTAACATTCAGGACGATTTAGGTGCTGACTCTTTAGACATCGTAGACCTCGTAATGAGCTTTGAAGAAGAATTTGATCTCGAAATTCCTGATGAACAGGTTGAAAAGATCAAGACTGTTGGCGACATCGTTAAGTTCATCGAAGAAAATTCTGATAACTAATTAAAAATCACTTTAAGCCGTATCCAAATTCGGATACGGCTGATTTTCTTTATTCTGCTTTTAAGGAGGAAAGCGTTATGACGTCGGCTTGTTTTACAGGACACCGTAGTATAGACGGGGCGGATATGCTTCATATAAAGACGCTGCTTGATAAAACTATATGTGCGCTTGCAAGACGTGGTGTTACCGAGTTTTATTGCGGCGGTGCTTTAGGCTGGGATACTATCTGTGCCAATATGGTGCTTTACCTCAAAAAAAGAAAACAACTTGATATAAATCTTCATCTCGTTCTCCCTTGTCGCAACGAAGAGCAGACAAAAAAGTGGAGCGATGAGGATAAGCACACATTCTATACCATACTTATGCACGCTGAAACGATAGAATATATCGGTAGCGATTACACAAAGGATTGTATGAAAAAACGTAACGCAAGGCTTGTAGAGAATGCAGACTGCTGTGTATGTTATTATGACGGCGACAATTTCCGCAGTGGCACGGGTCAGACTGTGCGTATGGCGGAAAGTAAGGGAATAGAGATTATAAATATTTATGAGCTTGCAAAATAAATTTGCTGTCCGATGTACTTTATGTACATCGGATTTTCTATTTTATAAAGCTATGAACGGTTGATAAGGGATGTTAATAAAAGTAAATTTTCCATTAAAAATCAAAACAAGGTGAAAAAAATTAGATGTACAAGCAAAAAATTTTCAAAAAAGACTTGACAAGGGGAAATTATTGTGGTACAATCTGTACAAAAGGAGGTGGCGATATGCCCGAAATAATAAAAAAATGTCCTATTTGCAACGGTGAGCTGTATATTTCCGAATTACAATGCAAGGATTGTAATCTTAAATTAAGTGGCGATTTCAAGGTTTCTTTTTTTGACAGTCTTAGCAAGGAGCAACAAGATTTTCTTATAGCCTTTGTTAAACATAAAGGTAATCTTCGCAGTTTAGTTCAGGATGAGGATTTTGACATTACCTACGCCGGTGCAAGAAAACAGCTTTCAAATCTGGCAAAGCTGCTACCTGATAAGAAAAGAGACATAAATGTAGAGACAGATATACAGGTAGACGAAAACGATGTATCAGCATCTAACATTATAAAGGCAAAGCTGAAGCAGTCAGACGGTAAAGCAAGAGTCGAATCACTGACCGGTAAGGAATATGAGATTTATGCTAAAGCAGACAATACATTCTATTGTAACGAGTTAGAATCCTCTCCAAAATACACCTACGAAGTTTTCGACAAGATTGTAGGATATAGATTAGAGAAAGACAACACTATCGTCGTTGATAAAGAAGTACCAAAGGGCGATGGTAGAGGAAAGAAACTTGGCGAACCTGGCTGTGATGAAAATACGGTTGTTGGTCGCATTGCAATGCATATAGGAAAAAAAGAGGGTGAGTCGGTTGACGATCCCGTTGCTGTGCTTGTTGCAATACTTGACTGGGCAGGAGTTGCTGAAAATAAAAGAGGTTATATCCAGCTTACAAAAGAATATTTGGAAGAGATAGAAAGAAAAAATAAAAAGACCGTCAATAACGAGTAACAGATCAAGAAACATCAATGGAGGTAATAGATATGTCAGATTTATGCAAGAAAACAAATGTCAACAAAGCATCCGCTATTATAAAGGCAAAGTTAGAGCAGGCAGGCGGTAAAGCGAGCATACTGTCGCTGACCGGCAAAATCTATGAGGTTTATGCTAAAGCAGACAATACATTCTATTGCGACGAGTTAGAATCTTCTCCCAAATACGGATACGAGGTTTTTGATGAGATAGTTGATGGTGCGTTAGAAAATGGCAACGAATTACCAAAGGGTGATGGCAGAGGAAAGAAATTCGGCGAACCTGGCTGTGATGAAAATACGGTTGTCGGTCGCATTGCAATGCATATAGGAAAAAAAGAGGGTGAGTCGGTTGACGATCCCGTTTCTGTCCTTGTTGCAATACTTGACTGGGCAGGGGTTGCTGAAAACAATAGAGGTTACATTCAGCTTGCAGAGGAATTTCTGAAGAGTCTTGAGTCGGAGAGAACATCATCGGACGAAGACGGGGAAATAAGTCTGAAGCTTCTTGAAGAAAAGTTTAAAAAAGAACTTATCGAACATGCAGAAGAATGTAGTAGAAAATATAAGTACAGACCGAGCTATTATCTTAATATGATTAACAGAGAGGGTGCGGTAGCGACAGCTAAAAAGCTTATCAGAAAAAGCTGCGAACTGAAATTTAATGAAGAAACGCTGAAGGGATTTGAAATATTGGTGAAAAACAAAGACCTCGATTTATCGATGGAAGCCTCTGTCTGCAAGCCCGAATACGCGCCCCTCTTTACTGAAGAAGAGATAGCATATTGTAAAAAGGTTTATCAACGAAAATAATTAAAAGACGGTTGCTTTTGCAACCGCCTTTTTGTTGTATGGGGTATTGATTTGAAACGCTTGAAAAGAGCTTTACAGATATAAAAAAGCTATGCAGTTTTGCATAGCTTTTTTCTTAACCATGAAACGGCTGTCTTTTATTAGCCATAACCACCTTGACAATAGCGGAGGAGATCTCCTTCTTTGTGTATTCACAGTATTTTTCTATGGTGGCTTTTTCTTCGCCCTGAGGAATGGTGACTATCTTTACAGGGACTATTTTCAGTACCTGTTCGGTGATAGCGTTCTTACACTTGTCGCAATGGCAGGTGTTGAAGCGGGTCAGTGCCTCGTCTAACATATCGGCGAGGATGATACGATTAATATCTATAGTTACCTTTTCAACTTCGGTAAGCTTTTCCTTTTTCTTTTCTGCTGATCTTTTCGGAGCAGGAGCTTCCTCACAGATATCTTCGACAAATTCGTTTTCGATTACTTCTGCCTCTTCTGTTTCGGGAAGATGCAGACTGGGGTTTTTAATATTTGGATTTTTCTGTTTTTTTATAGCAGGCTTTCCTCTTTTTGAAGCGGTGTACGCCTGCAGTCTGTCCTCTACAGAGGCTTCTTTTTCTTCTTTTTTGTGACGTGTTGATGTTGATGCAGGAAGAAAAGGATTGGATTCTGAACGGGCAGTGATTAAATTCATAACGTGTCTCGTTTTGCTTGATTTGTAATCTTCAGCCATTTTTGATCATTCCTTTCCTTTAGATTTTTACTTCTTACGTCTGGGTCTTCTTGGAGGTATCTTTTTTGTAACTCCCGTAATCTCGCTTATAAGCTTACGGTATTCTGCACAGGCTTTTGAGCGGGGAGCGTAATCAATGATCGTTACTCCGTGGGCAGGAGCTTCTGCAAGGACAACGCTGGTGCTTATCTTAGCGTCAAGTATCTTTGTGTCGAGCTGCTGTGCAATCATTGTCGCCAACTCTTCAACCTCTTTTGTGAGAATGAGTCTGGGATTATATTTGTTGAGCAATATGCCTTTAATTTCAAGATTTTTGTTGTAGTATTTCTTTACAGCGAAGATAGTTTCTTTAAGCTGAGCAATACCCTGAAGGCTGAGAATTTCAGCGATCATAGGGATAATGAGCTGATCTGCCGCTGTATATGCGTTGATTGTCAGAATTGACAGAGCAGGGGGAGTATCAATGATTATGTAGTCATAATCATCCTCTACCTTTGATAAAGCTTCACGCAGTATGTATTCTCTGCCGACACCCGTAAGCTCAAGCTCACAGCCTGAAAGCAGGATATTTGCCGCCACAACGTCGCAGTTGGGAGTGCATTGAATTGCTTCCTTGATGTCGCAGTTACCTTTGAATACGTCGTACATTGTGTAATTATCTTCTGCATCTGCGCCAAGACTGAAGCTTAAGTTGCCCTGAGGGTCGAGGTCTATGGCGAGGACGCTGTGTCCACAGTCGGTAAGTCCTCCGCAGAACGCACTGCAGGTGGTGGTTTTGCCGACGCCGCCCTTCTGATTGGTTATTGCTATTGTTATTGCCATTGTTTTGCCTTTCTTAATCCGGAAATTCTGGTCTTAAGAAATCCTTTCGTGCCTATAATCATCCCTGATAAACTACCTTAGCCCGCACTTGTGATGCGGGCAGGTAAATTACGTAATTAAAGTGTGTGCTGAAGACCTTCCATCTGTGAATCTTCAGGCTGATAGATATGATAGTTTGCCTTGCCGTTTTTCTTTACAAAGTACATAGCTTCATCGGCGGCAGCTACTACCTGCTTGCCGTTTTCGCCGTGTTCGGGTGAGAATGCTATACCGATACTTGCCTTAATGTTGATAGAAACATTTGCAAGCTCTGAATGATAACCGGAGTAAAGCTCGTCGATAAGGTCAAGTGACAGGCTTTCGATATCCTGAATCTGACCGGGGTCTGTGATGCAGAGTACGAATTCGTCACCACCGAAACGTCCTGCAAAGCCTGAACCCTTTACTCTCTGCTTGATGCAACCTGAAACGTACTTGATAACTTCGTCACCAACGGAGTGACCGAAACGGTCGTTGATGAACTTGAAGTCGTCTACGTCTATGAACAGAACGCCAACCTTTGCGTGTGCGTTTCTTTCGATTTCTGACTGGAGTTCCTTTTCAAAGGTACTTCTGTTGTAAAGCTGTGATAAGAAGTCGTAGCTTGCACGTTCTGAAAGCTGAAGTTCAAGCTTCTTTTCGTTATCGATATCCGTTACGACACCGATAACTCTTAAGGGTTCGCCTAAACGGTCTGTGATACACTGTGCACGGACTGTAAACCATACGACTGTACCTGCTTTTGTAAGCATCTGATATTCGCCGCTGTGACCGTTTCTGTTCTTGAGAAGAGTACTGATGTCACGCTTATACTGTTCAGCGTATTCTTCAGTCATTATCTTATCAAGGAACTTACCGTTGGCAAGCTGTGCTTCGGAAGGATTGATGTCAAATCTTTCTGTAAAGTTGTCGGAAACGTACATATATTCTTTTGCGAAGTCCCATTCAAAGAGCATATTGTCCGAAATGTCGGAAATCGTCTTGTGAAGCTCTTCTGACATACATACTTCATCAAGTAGACCATTGAAGAGTACTGCCATCTCGTGAAGCTCGTTCTTTGTGTTGATCTCGAAACGCTTTTCTCTGTCGCCTTCCTTGATCTCACGCATATTGTCTATCATTGTGTTGATAGGTGTAACGATAGAGGTAGTTATCTTAAGACCCATAAGAACGCAGAGAGCTGCGAGTACTAACATAACTACTATGGAAATGATAGCAGGAACGATGATCTGTGATGTTGCCGTACCTGCAGGGAATACTGCAACCCATTTCCAGTTTGTGCCGGAAACGCCTGTAAATCTGCCGTAGCAGCCAACCTTACCGGCTGTGCTGTAGTCGATGGGAGTATTTTCAGAGTTCTTTTCTGTTGAAAGGAAAATGCTCTTTAAGTCTGTAGAATCTATCTTCTGAGAAGCAGAACCGTTGTAGCCGATAACCGTACCCTTGCCGTCTGTTACCGCAATGTAGCCGTTACCGCCGTCATATTTAGTGTTCTGTACGAGGTTTGTAATTCTTGATGTGGAGATAACTTCAATTACGTATCCGTTGGAGTTTGATGAAATGATATCTTCCTGTGTGCTTCTTGCAACAAAGAATACGTCTGTATCATAACCCTGTTCAGCACCGCCGTAGATTGCTGAAAGGTAGGTCTGACCAAGTGAAAGGTTCTTGATCTCTTCATAGCCGAAGAAGAAACTGCCCTTACTTTGCTTGCTCTTGTGATCGTATACGATACTGCCTGCTTTATCAACAACAACAAAGTTGAGCACATCGTTTTCCGATCTGTTTATGATACCGTTAAAGCTGTCTGTAAGCATGGTCATATCGGTGATAGTGCCTGTAGCAGCTAAATTGTATATTTCGTTGTTGATAGAATAGGCAAAGACGTCTCTTTCATACTGTCCGAGTGCCTGGTCTACAACGCTGCCCTGAGCAGAGCCGATGGACTTTGCGTACTGTTCAACGGTAGAGTTCGCAAAACCTATCATGCTGAAGAAACCGATGATGCCTACGATAAGTACGGGTACGATAGTGAATATCAGTGCGAGATATCGCAGTATTGCTTTTATTTTTAGTGATTGCATTTCAAAAACCTCCGAATGCTTTAGTTTTATTTAATTTCTGCCGTTAGTCCTTGGCAGAACGTTCTTTCTGCAACAGTTCAAACTGCAGCTTGTAAATATATCTTGAGATAATTTCCTCCTGAGAGCGTGAGATGCCTAAAAATCGGCACCCATAGCCTCTTCCGGGCGGTGCGTTCAGTTGCTGGACTCTTAATATCTCTGCGGTAAGCTCAAGTCGTTTGCCGTCAAGGCCGATAACGATCATGGCTTTTTGTCCTGCTTTGAAATCTGCGTCCATATCGTAGGTGATGAAGAATATTCCGCCTACGTTTATATCCGTTATATGTATCTCAACAGGTGGCTCAAGAGTGGTGGTGTTATCCGCCTCGTCTACCACAAAGGTAATATATGCTTTTTCGTTTGTTTTTATTTTGAAGTATCTGCGACGCTCCTCCATTACGGTAGCGGTATCAGGTCTTAGTTGAATATTGATCTGAAACTCCGATGATACTCGGACGGTGGAGTGATATCTTACTCTGTCGCCGCTTTTCTGCGTGCCGACAACATATACGTATTCGGTCTTCGGCAGTAAGGGAAGCTTTCTGCCCTTTATGACCAGCATATTTTCAATCAGCATATCGTCGCTGTCATACATCACGGGGAAGTCGAAATTTGTTTCCGTATAGAACAAACGGGAGCCGTTAAGATCGGTTATCTCAAAGGATAAATAATCATCTTTGTTAAGGCTCAAAGGCAAAAACTCTCCTTTCCGAGCGTATTTATGCGGTATTATCTGCTACGCTTTCTAAAAAAGTCGCAAAAATGCAGATTACTATACCAGTTTAAGTTTAAGTATACAATAAAATTCACAATAAATCAAGTAAAAAAGCAAGGTTTTTTATTCAAATTCAAAAATTCTGCAATTTGCAAAAAAACAGGCGGTGATTTTTAGACAAAATTAATTAAAGATTTAACAAATTTACGGAAATTTATGTCGTCGGGGGCTGTCTGCATAAAATCGGCAGTACAAAATTGCAGCGAAACGGCTGTCAACCACATTGACAATTGTCGAAAATATAACTATAATTAATAATAGGTAGAAAACAAAGAGAAGGAGGCGGAGTCTGTGAGAGATTTTTTCCACGTTAATACCGGCAGTATAACAAAAAACAGTAACAAAGCGATTGCAGGTATAGGAATAGTCCTTATGCTCCCGTGCCTGCTTTGCTTTATATCTCTTTTCTTTGATTTCAGACAGCTTTATGATAACGGCTTTACCCTTACACGTCTGCTTATAATTGCAGGGTGCGTTGTACTCTGGATGATTTCGTCCTTTATAATTTACGTCTTTGCAAAAATAAAAATACGCCGACAATCAAGGTTTACGTATTTCGAGCTTCAGCAGAATAACGCCATACTCAGCCGTTATGCAGGAAGCGTCAGGAATTACGGTAAAAGGACTATTGTGCGACAGCTTTACGTCATTCCCTTTGACAAGGTCAGCATAACTGCAAAAAACGGGAATATTATTTTTAAGGGAACTATCCGTAAATATGAGGGTGACAGTGAATATTTGGGCTATCACATAAAAAGGGGAGAACTTAAATTTGACAACTGGTGGTATGACAACAACGGTTTTACAGAACTGAAAAGCCTGATATTGCCCCATAATTTCGATAAGCAGAAATTTATTTTAAGGTGTTGTAAGGCGGCACAGAACCGCAGCATCAGAATAGCAGAAAAAAGACAGGCGGCAAAACTTGCGTTACAGACAGCTGAAAAGAAGAATGCAAAGCTGCCTAAACGACTGCAGTACAAAAAGCCTGTCAAAAGAGTGTATACTGAAATTCCCACCTTTGACCGCAAATGGTAGAATACCTTTTATCGGAAATTACGGCATAACTTGTTAATTTTTCAGATAATGTTGTATAAATAAACAAAAAAACGGTCTGATTATTCATCAACCCGTACAAAATAAAGAAAAACTTTATTTAAATAGCTTTTTTGGGTTGAAAACAGCAGAAAAATGTTGTATAATATAGAATTGAATAATTAGGTATAACTATGCCCTTTTTTGTAAAACTCACAAAAAATTGGGCGGTAATGCCAAAATTATTGGGCAAAATCAACATATTGTGTAACTAATTACGCTAAAATACTATATGTTGACCGATAAAGGAGGTAGTAAAATTGGCACTGTTTAACACAAACTCATTCAGAGTGACAGAGCAGGGATTATCTGTACTTTGGCAGAAACAGCAGGTAATTGCCCAGAACATTGCAAATCAGGACACCCCCGACTATAACTGCAAGTACCTTGATTTTTACGCTGTGCTTAAGGATAAGCTTGAAAACAGCAGCGTAGTAGGCGGCAAGGCGGCCCCCGGTGAAAAGCAGGTTCAGCTTGTAACAAGGGTTTTTGAGGATACCACCACCAACACTCAGCCTGACGGCAATAACGTTGACGTTGATTCTCAGTCCACAGAGCTTGCAAAGGTTCAGCTTCAGTATCAGGCACTAAAAAACCATATGAACGGACAGTTTACGAGAATTCGCTCTGCTATGAAGACGACCTGATAACTAAAAGAAAATTGACATCATATAAGGATATACAAATCGGAAAAGGATTTCCCGAATTTTTAAGAAAGGAAGAATCCTGAAATGGCATTTTTAAGCTCTCTTAACATTTCTGCATCGGCTATGGCGGCGGAAAGATTACGTCTTGACGTTATATCACAGAACGTGGCAAATGCCAAGACGACAAGAACGGAAGACGGCACGCCCTACAGAAGACAGGTGGTGCTGTTCAGAGAAAACAAGGGCTTTGACTCGGTATTGGACGAGGTTATCGCAAAGAGAAAGCAACAGATCGAAACGGGCGTTATAAACGGACCTTTATACGCTGCGAAGAATAAGGGCGTGCTTGTAGCGGAAATAGTTGAGGACGAAACACCCCTCACTCCCGTATACGACCCCACCCATCCTGACGCTGACGAAAACGGATATTACTATCTGCCCAACGTTGAGGTGGCGGAGGAGGAAATGGACGCTCTGGCGGCTACCCGTTCCTACGAAGCGAACTTAGCGGTGTTGAATGCTGTAAAGTCAATGGCTCAGCAGGCACTCAGCATAGGACAGTAAGGATAAGGAGGAATTAATATGTTTATCGTACCTCTCACAAGCAGTATAACCCCTATGGAAAGAACTATGGGTGCAAACGCTGTAAACAAGACAGAAGAAACAGAGGGAGAGGCAACATTCCTTGATGTGTTTAAATCCCTTGTGGACAACGTAAAGGAAACCGACGCACAGGTACAGCAGGACGCTATCGACCTTATGCTTGGCGATATCGACGATCTTGCACAGGTGCAGGTAAATCTTGAAAAGGCGGCAACAGCGGTAGACCTGTTGGTAACGGTAAAGAACAAGGCAGTAGACGCATATAACGAAATTATGCGTATGACTGTATAATTCCGCCATGGCAAAAAAAGAAAAGGAATAATTTTACATAATGAAAGAGAAACTTTCTTCTTTCTGGAAAAGCTTTGTCGAAAAGTGGAAAGCCGTCGCCAAGGGTACGAAGGTATTCATAATAACAGCCCTGAGTGTTGTTATAGTGGCGGCTATCGTGCTTACGGTAATACTTAACCAGAAAAGCTATACTGCAATTTATACGGGACTTGGCAACGAGGAGGCAGGACAGGTAGTTG
Organism: Oscillospiraceae bacterium; assembly: GCA_015067025.1. Classification (GTDB taxonomy): domain Bacteria; phylum Bacillota; class Clostridia; order Oscillospirales; family Ruminococcaceae; genus Ruminiclostridium_E. The sequence continues at coordinate 66,403 of SVNC01000004.1, read as the reverse complement.
CGGCTATCAACGATCTTGGCATAACCGACGTTGTTATGGGTACGGACGGCAGTATCAGAGTACCTGCGGAGCAGGCTGACAACATAAGAATGCAGCTGAGTATTCAGGGCTATCCGAAATCCACCTTCAATTTTGATATCTGGAATAACGGAATAGGTATGTGGTCAACCGATACCGAAAAGAAGGTACTTCAGATACAACAGCTCCAGACCCATCTGATGAATTCCATAAACTGCATAAAGGGCGTTGAAAGCTCAAGAGTAATAATCACTCTTCCCGAAAATAACAACTACGTTATTTCCGACGACGAGGAAGATCCGAGAGTAAGTGCGATGCTGGAGTTAAGAAGCGGATACACTCTTACTTCAGACCAGGTCGAAGGTATCTATGCGCTTATTCTGAATTCTCTGCCCGGATTGAAAAAGGAAAACATATCAGTGGTTGATTCCAACGGCGAGCTTCTGACGGGTGATACAGGCACAGTCGAAGAGGACGCACTCTATCAGTCAAGACTTAATTTCCAGGAAAGAGTACAGAAGCTCCTTGAAGAACAGCTTGACAGCACGCTTAAAAAGCTCTATAAGGATTACACCATAAACGTAAACGTAGCACTGAACTTTGACAAGTCAAAGTCCGAGCTTACCATATACACCCCCTCCATTGCTGAGGACGGCACACTGGGCGGTATGATCGAAAGTACCACCAAGAACGAAGGCTGGGGCGGTATCGGTTCATTATCAGGTGTAGTGGGTACTACGGGCAACAGCGATATCTCTCCCAACTACCCCACCATCGAGGGTGACGAGGACGGAGAATATTATTATCAGAATTCCACAACGGTAAAGCATCTCGTAAATACTGAAATAAAACAGCTTGAAAAGAGCGGTTACTCCATTGACAGAATAACTGCGGCGGTAACGGTAGACGAAACCAGTATGCTTGAAGCGGAGAAGGAAACTCTCCGTGAGGTAGTAGCCTTTGCGATCGGTGCAGAGGTGGCAAACGTAACGGTTGCAAATTACCCATTCGTTATCAATCCCAGCCACGGCAATACAGGCAACAACGGTATTCTCGGCGGTGGCAACAACACAGACTGGATGTATCTGCTTATCGTTTCTCTCGGCTTCTTTGTGCTTATGCTTCTCATCATTGCAATTCTTGCAGGCAATTCAAAGAAGAAGAAAAAGGCAAAGGCGAGAGAAAGAGCGGCAGCGGCAGCAGCGGCAGCCGCAGAGGCTCAGGCGGCACAGCTTACCTACGAGCCTGCGGTTCAGGAAGAAGAGGAATTTATCGTTCAGAAGCTGGACGACTACAACAACGAGTCAAAGGGTGCACTTCTCCGCAAGGAGATCAAGGAATTCTCCCATACAAACCCCGACGTTGTGGCACAGCTTATCCGTTCGCTTTTAAGAGACGAATAATTAAGATTAAAGGGATGATATAGATGAGTAGTGTATCACTTACAAATACCCAGAAGGCGGCTATAATCATCTCTTCAATCGGTACGGAGAACGCCTCTGAGGTGTTCAAGCATTTTACCGATGAAGAGGTTGAGCAGGTGACCTTTGAGCTTGCCCGTATGGATTATTATCCTATGGATACGGTTGACGAAGTGCTTAACGAGTTTTACGAGCTTTGCCTTACCCAGAAGGTTATATCCGAGGGCGGTGTAGAGTACGCCCGTGACGTACTTGAAAAAGCCTTTGGTGAGGCGGCGGCTCAGGCACTTTTTGAAAAGATTACAAAACAGCTTAAGACGAAGGCGTTTGCTTTTGTAAGAAAGGCTGACTATAAAAACCTGCTTGCTATTGTACAGAACGAGCATCCGCAGACTATTGCACTGATTCTCTCCTATGCAAGAAGCGACCAGGCTTCGGCGATACTCAGCGAATTGCCGAAAAAGACCCGTATTGACGTAGTTGAGCGTATGGCTAAGATGGACAGGGCTTCACCTGACGTTATCAAATCCATTGAGCAGACTCTTGAAAAGAAGTTTGCCAGCCTTATTACTACAGACAGTATGGAAGTCGGCGGTATCAACTACGTTGCTGACGTACTTAACAACGTAGACAGAGCAACAGAAAAGCACATCTTCGATGAACTGAACTTAAGAGACCCGAAGCTTGCCGACGAGATCCGATCAAAGATGTTCGTGTTCGAGGATATCGTATCTCTCGATACTATGGCTATCCAGGCGTTCATTCCCGAAGTGGACTCAAAGGATCTTGCTATTGCTATCAAGGGTTCTACACCCGAGGTTGCGGAGTGCATCTACTCCAATATGTCGACCCGTATGAGAGAAAGCACACAGACCGACGTAGAGTACCTGCACAATATTCGTATGCGTGACGTTGAAGAGGCTCAGCAGAGAATCGTATCCATCATCCGCGGACTCGAAGATCAGGGCGTGCTTGTTATCTCCAAGGGTGGTAAGGAAGACGAGGTTATTGCTTAAAGAAAAAGCAGGCGTACGTTGCCTGCATCTGACAGGAATTATACTTTGGCGAAAGCGAGGAAACTGCTTTGGCAGGAATATATAAAGCTCCGAGAGGCTTTGCCGGTTATCCTGTGACAAACAATTCCCAGAGCAGCGGAACGGTTGTCATAGATAATACCATAGCCCACAAGGGCAGTCTGCCCGGCAGGACAGACGAGCGGTCTGAGGCGGAGGAAAACACGGCGGTTGCGGCTGAAAAAGCGGCGGCTATGCAGGCTCAGGCTGAAAAAGAGCAGATAATCGACGCTGAAATAGAGCGAATAAAGGAATTTTATCGTGAAGAGGGCGAAAAGGCTTTAGCAGAAGCTAAACAAAAGGCTGAGAATATCTTCCGTACCACCGAACAGCAAGCGGCACAGTACGCTGAGCAGGCTAAAAAGCAGGCGGAGGAGATATTTGCAAAGGCTCAGGAGGATGGCTTCGCAAAAGGTCATGACGACGGCTATAAAAAAGGTCTTATGAAGTGCAAGGATATGCTCCTTGAATTAAAGGGCATTTCTGAGCAGATAGTGGCTGAAAGAGCTGAGCTTTACGATGAATATGAAAGCGAAATTTTCGATACGGTTATGGAGATCGTAAACCGTATTACGTTAAACAGTCTTGCCCAGAAGGACAAGGCGATAGTGAAAAAGACGGTTAAAGAGGCAGGAAAAGCCTTCCGTGGCAGTGAGTTTGTGAAGATAAGCCTTGCGAAAACGGATATCTGCGAAGAAATGCCTGCTGATGCTGAATTTTTCAGAAAATTGCTTACCAATGTAAAGACTGTGGAGATCGAGGTGCTTAAAGATGCACCCAGCGGCACGGTCATCATCGATAACGGCAGTGAAATAACCGATGCAGGAATTATGACCCAGCTCAAGATGATCGAAGAGCTTGGTAAGGGCAAGTACCGCAGAGCTCCTTCCGGAAGAAGAAAAAAGACGGAAGAGACACAGACCGAGGAACAGGTTGTACAGCAGGAAGTAACTGACGAGAGTGTTCCGTCGGCTGACGTACCTGCGGATAATGAAACCGCGAAAGAAGAATAAACGTTAAGCTACCGAAAGGAAAGCGGCTTTTAATGGATCTCAAAGGATTTAGAAATGAACTTAAGACTGCCGATATCTATCGGTATATGGGTAAAATTGAAAAAATCGTAGGGCTTACCATTGAGTCGAGCGGACCTGTCTGCAATATGGGTGATGTATGCCGTATCTATTCAAAGGATATGCAAAGCCACATTTTTGCAGAGGTGGTAGGCTTCAGTGACCACAGGGTACTGCTGATGCCTTATACCGATATTGAAGGTATAGGACCGGGCAGTATAGTAGATAACACCGGTGACAAGCTGATGGTAAAGGCGGGCAACAAGCTTATCGGCAGAATAATTGACGCCATAGGCAATCCCCTTGACGGAGGTCCACCGATAGAATATACCGATAGCGTGCCTATTGCAGGCGTACCTGTAAATCCCCTTGCAAGACCTAAGATAGCAGAACCTATCGAGCTTGGAGTAAAAGCCATCGACGGACTGCTTACAATAGGCAAGGGACAGCGTATGGGCATTTTTGCAGGCTCGGGTGTTGGTAAGTCCACCCTTATGGGAATGATTGCACGAAAGGTCAAGGCTGACCTTAACGTAATCGCCCTTGTGGGAGAACGTGGACGAGAAGTAAGAGAATTTATCGAAAACGATCTGGGCGAAGAGGGTATGGCAAGATCAGTAGTAGTCGTTGCTACCTCAGACCAGCCGGCTATGATGAGAAACAAATGTCCTATGACGGCTACTGCCATTGCAGAATATTTCTGTTCTCAGGGTAAGGACGTACTGCTTATGATGGATAACCTCACCCGTTTTGCTATGGCACAGCGTGAGGTAGGACTATCCACGGGTGAGCCGCCTATAGCAAGAGGCTATACGCCGTCGATTTATGCGGCAATGCCTAAACTCCTTGAAAGGGCAGGTTGCTTTGAAAAGGGAAGTATCACAGGCATTTATGCGGTACTGGTCGAGGGTGACGATACCAACGAGCCTATTTCGGATACAGTACGTGGTATCATAGACGGACATATCGTATTAAGCCGTAAGATAGCGGCACAGAACCACTATCCCGCTATTGACATACTCCCCAGTATCTCCCGTCTTATGTCGATAATTGCCGACAAGGAACATCAGGCAGCGGCAGGCAAGCTCAGAAACCTGCTGTCAATGTACACGAATAATGCTGACCTTATTGCCATCGGTGCATATAAAAAAGGAACAAACCCCGCACTTGATGAAGCGATAAAGAAGATAGACAAGATAAATGGATTTTTAACTCAGGGACGAACCGAATCCTTTGATATGGAGGATACCATAAGAATGCTCAAAGAAGCGGTATCATAATAGCCTATGAAAAAATTCAAATTTACCTTAGAGTCGCTGAAAAAATACAACGAACAGATTTTAGACAGCGAAAAAAACACCCTTGGCAGATTGAGAGCCGAATATTCGGATATGCAGAAGGCTCTTGAAGCGAAGGAGCTTGAATATGAGCAGGCGATAGAAAAGCTTGAAGAGCTTATGACGTCGGGCACTAACGTAATGAGAGTTTCCCTGCATAAGCGTTACATAGCGTCCTTGCAGCAGGATATGTACCGCATAAAAGCGGAGATGGCGGCAAAGGATGAGGAGATTCAGCACCAGCTTCAGAAGGTGGTCGACGCCACTAAAGAGGTGTCAAAGATCGAAAAGCTTGAGGAAAAACAGATCGAGCAATATAAGTACGAGGAGCAGAAGGAATCCGAGTTATTTATTGAAGAATTTGTTTCAAATGGAACTTTTCGTGAAAATTAGCCTAAAATATTTGACTTTTTGTCTGATTTATGGTAAAATGTATAAAAGAGGGTGTTATATGCTATAATTGCGCCCTTTTTTAAGAGCTTAGTTTAAATACGCTTAACAGCGATTTAATATAATTTTTCCTTGAAAGGAGGTGTAGAGAGTATGACAATAAACGCAGCAATGCCTGCAATAACTCCCACGGGTTATACGGGCACTGCTGCCGCAACCGACATCGCAAACGGCACGGCAAGCGATTTTAGCGGTACTTTAGGTAATATGATGAACGCAAAGGAAACTGTAGTAGCTGAAGCTGCTGTAATGCAGTCAGAGGTGGACACGCAGATGACTGTGACAGAAAACGGCGTACAGACGGCAGTTCTTCCCGAGCAGATGAATCTTTTACATAAGGAACTGATGATGAAAAATGCCGGCTATGCACAAAGCGAGCTTATTGCAATGCTTTTAAGCGGTTCAAACGCAGAGTTATCAGAGCTTATGTGTTTTAGCACCGACAAGCTTCAGGCACTCGAAGGTATGGTTTCGGATATGCAGTTATCAGCCGAAAATGAGCTTATGACAGCAATCGAAGATGTAACAGAGCAGGTCAAGGAAACTGAAACCGAAGAAGCTGAAGAGGGATTTGAAATAACGTCTGCGAAAACTATGGTGACCGCAACAACAATGACGATTTCTGAAGATATGACGGCGTCTGAAGTTGTGACAGAAACTGAAGTTACCGCACAGCCCGAAGCTGTGACAGTACCTGAGGTTGAGGGAACGACAGAGGTTGTTACAACATCTGAAGTAATTACAGCAACTGAAAAGGAAGCAGTAGTAACTGAAGTAACCGACAGACAGGTTATTACAGAAGCAGAGAACGCAGAAGCAAAGGTGCCGACTGAAACGGTACAGGAAACTGAAATCCATGCAGATACCAACGCGGAAACAGATACTGATATGGTAGCAGACACCAATGTGGTAGCGAAGGATAACAAGAGCGTTATAAAGACTGCTGAAAATGACGTGGCAGAGGTTACGACAAAAACAGAAGCGGTAAAGACGGATGATGCGGCAACACAAAAGCCTCAGATGACAAAGCCCGCTGAAGAGATCGTGACAACGGAAAGCGAACAGGTTACACTAAAGCCCATGGCAGAAGAAATAACGGTAACTGAGAAGGATTTCACAGCTACTGAAAAGGATTCAGCGACAGCTGATGAAGCTGCCGAGGAGATGGTGGAATTTGAACGCCCCTTTGCACAGGCAGGCAAGAAGATTTCGGAAAAGAGTGAGGAAGCCTTACAGCTTGCAAAGAGCATAAGCAAGACAAAGTCCGACAGCGACCTTGAAACAGAGCAGAAGGTAACTGTAAAGCAGGAGCTTACAGACGGCGGCATTATGAAAAATGACGTACAGTTTGAAAGAACCGAAGGCGTGGACAGAGAAAGCGAAGTACCTGTAAGAATGACGGTAAACGAAGTTTATCAGCTTATCAGCGAAAGAACTTCTTCCGCTACAGGAAAGCAGACCTTTACAGTAGTGCTTAATCCCGAAAGCTTAGGTAAGATCACAGTAAAGATGGTAAGCGAAAGCGGAAAGCTTTCAGTTGAGATCCTGACCGAAACCGACGCGGCAAAGCAGCTTTTTGAAACCAGAGCAAACGAGCTTGCAGAAAATTTAAGACAGAGCAATGTCGAAATTGAAAGCTACAGAGTTGAAACTGATAACGATCAGCTTTTCAACGAAAGCTTCGACGGCAGCAGTAAGAACCCTTATGCTGAAAGGCAGCAGACTGAGTCTTCTGAGGAAGATGATGAGTTCGAGCGGCTGATCAGTGAGATGATGGGAATGTGATTTCCCGTAAAAATTATGAAAGGAGAAAGTAATGGCTGAAATTTCAAGCATGCAGACAGTGCAGAACAACCACGAAAAATACGCACATCTGTTTGACAAGACAAAGGGCAACGATATGATAAATACCGAGACCTTCTTCAGTCTTTTAATGGCGGAAATGAGCAATCAGGACCCATTAGAGCCTATGTCAAACACCGAGTTCGTATCACAGATGGCACAGTTTACGGCACTGCAGTCACAGCAGGACAATCTTAAGTACAGTATGTCGAATTACGCGTCAAACCTTGTAGGCAAGATGGTAACGGTAAATTCACAGAACGAAGACGGAACGCTTAAAAAAGGTTTATGCACAGGCGTAAACATCAGCGGAAGTGACGTTAAGGTCATCGTTGACGGTGAAATGTACGAAGTATCAGGAATCAGAGGCGTAAGCGAGCCTGAACCTGAAAAAGAGCTTACAGACATCAAGACGGCATCCTCCTTTATCGGTAAGGAAGTAACAGTCAAGGTGCTTGGCGAAGACGGTAAGTACTACTACGACCACGGCATAGTTGATTCTGCAGAAATAGCAGATGACGGTGATGCAAAGATTGTTATAAACGGCTATATCTATTCGGTATCTGAAATTCTTTACGTTGCAGACCCTGACCTTAATGTTAAGGATACGGTAACAGGCGACAGCGATGAAGAACAGTTACAGCAGATAATGGATATAATCGACGGAAATTAAGTCACACGGAAAGCGGTAAACGAAATGCTGATAAATGAACTGAAGCTACGTAATCTGCAGATTACGACAGGCAGTGTCGGCTCTACCGTTAAAGCAGGGAATGCGAACGGTTCCGTAGAAGGCGGTCAGTCCTTTGCTGAGGCTCTTAAGACAGAGCTTGAAGCAAGAAATTCCGCAGTTGGCTTTTCAAAGCACGCAGTGAAGCGTATTGAAAGCAGAAACATCGAGATACTCGATTCGGATATGCTGGAAAGACTTAATAAGGGAATTGAGATAGCTGCAGAAAAAGGCAGTAACGAGACCCTTGTACTTGTTGATTCCACTGCTTTTGTGGTGAGTGTAAAGAACAACACTGTAATCACAACGATGTCCCAGGAGGACTTAAAAGGAAACATTTTCACGAATATAGATTCAACCGTAATTATGTAATACCGGACCGAAAGGAAGTATTATCCGCTTTGACCGACTGATAAGCGGAAAGATCGGTTGACACGTGAAAATACACATGGAAGAAAAAACGATCAATTCATTTGTATTTGAGAAAGGAATTTATTATGGTAAGATCATTATTTTCAGGCGTGTCAGGTTTAAAGACCCATCAGCAGAAGATGGACGTTATAGGTAACAACATTGCTAACGTAAACACAACAGGTTTTAAGACAAGCGTTACAACATTCCAGGAAGTATACTATCAGACAAAGAAGAACGGTTCTGCAGGTTCTGCAGTACAGGGCGGTGTAAACCCCTCTCAGGTAGGTTATGGTACTAAGCTTGGTGCTATCGGACAGATCATGGGTCAGTCAGGCTTTACATATTCCGACAGCGTATATGATTGTGCGCTTTCAGGCGACGGCTTCTTCCAGGTTATGGACGAAGCGGGCAGCATCTTCTACACAAGAGCAGGCGTTTTCAGCGTAGACAGCGCAGGTAATCTTGTTGACTCCAACGGTAATATGGTACTCGGTGTAAGCGGTGACGCTACAGGCGTAGAAGCTTCCTCCAACAGAATTACGTTCGTAGTTCCTGAAGTACTTGATAATGAAGCAAGCTACTCAAAGGATATCAACTACAACGGCAGTACATACCCTCTGTCAGTTTCCGCTGCAACGGCTACACCTGACGGAAATATGTCCGTAGGCTTTATCGTAGGCGACAGCGATTACGCATACTTAAGCGGTTCAAAGCTTATCGTTCAGCTTAACAAGAACAATGAATATACAACAGCAGAAGAAGTAGAAGACGCTATCACAAGAGCTTGTGAAAACGGCGGTGTTGATATCCCCGGCGTACTCCCTCTCTCCTTTGAACTGGAAACTATTCCCCCTGCAGATGAAGTTCCTGCAACAGTTGCAAGCAACACAATGACAGTTTCCAACGGAACAGACGAGGCTAACCTCACGTTTACAACAACACTCCCCGGTGATTATGCAAATAACTTCACGATCACGTTAAGATACGCTAAGAATGCAGACGAAACAGTTGCGAAGTGGAACGACAACGGTCTTACGATCAGCGTATGTGACGGTGCAACACTTGCAGATATCCAGGCGGCTGTAAACAAGGCGGCAGGCGACAATGAAAAGTACCAGCTCACAGTTGAAAGCGACGACTGGGATGATGTTGCATCTGCACTTCCCGGTGACTTCCTCGAAGTAAACGGCAAGGTTGGTCTTACAGGCGGTTCTAACAACTTCTACTCTGATATGGTAGAGCTTTTAGGAAATATCAAGCTGACTGACGGTCGTGTACAGGCTGAACAGACTGTAAAGGATCTCGACAGCGTATATATCAACGAAGATGGTACAGTATACGGTGTACACGCTGTACACGGCATCATTATGCTGGGCAGAATTGACATCGTAACCTTTGAAAACCCCAATGGTCTTGAGCAGGTCGGCAGCTCCTACTGGAGAGAAACACTTTCATCAGGTGAACCTCACCTCAACATTGCAGGCGAAAACGGCTCTGCATCCATCGTATCGGGTGCTCTTGAAATGTCAAACGTTGACTTATCTCAGGAATTTTCCGATATGATCATCACACAGAGAGGTTTCCAGGCTAACTCAAGAATTATCACAACATCAGATACGATGCTTGAAGAAATAGTAAACCTCAAGAGATAATTGATTTAAGGGATTTCCCCCGATGAAAGTCGGGGGTAAAACCCCCTTTAATAAAGATGTTTAAAAATGAAAGGAATTGAGGGGAATATGATTTTTTTAAACAAACTCAGCGGCGAAAAGATAATGATAAACTGCGATATGATAGAGCTTGTGACTGAAAATCCTGACACAGTCATTCTTATGGAAAACGGTCACTCCTATATCGTAGAGGAAAGTATGGATGAAATATTAACGCTTATAAAGGAGTACAAGCGTTCGTTAAAGCGTACAAGGCTTGACAGAGATTAAATGAGAAATCAACAGCTCCGGCTGTTAAGATACACAAATACGGCAAGGATGCTCCTTGCGTCAGGAGGACTTTATTTTGAATATTACAATTATCGTCGGATGGGTAATATCCTTCGGTCTGGTTATTTACGGTATATTTCAGGGCGGTCAGATCGGATGGTTTATCGACGTTCCGTCACTGGCTATTACGATCGGTGGTACTATAGGCTGTCTTATCGGCTCGTTCCCCCTTTCATACTTGGCGGGTATACCAAAGACGCTGAAAATTGCGTTATTCCCCAAGAAATTCAAGCCCGAAGCTTACATAGAGCAGATCGTTGAATTTGCAAAGATTGCACGTAGTAAGGGTCTTATCGCCCTCGAAGACAGTGCAAACAAATGTAACGACCCCTTTATGAAGGAAAGCTTAATGCTTATCGTCGACGCTAATGATCCTGATAAGGTAAGACAGATGCTGGATGACGCCATTGACTTTATGTGTACCAGACACGAAGCGGGCAGAGCCTTTTATGAAAAGGGCGTTTCTGTATTCCCTGCCTTCGGTATGTTAGGTACGCTTGTAGGCCTTGTAAACATGCTCCGTGGTATGGGTACAGACTCCAGCGACCTTTCAGGCGGTATGGCGGTTGCACTTATCACTACCTTCTACGGTTCACTCTTCTCAAACGTAATCTTTGCTCCTATTGCGAGTGCACTCAAGAACACTCACGATGACGAGCTTTTATGTATGCAGATAATCGAAGAGGGAGTGCTTGCTATCGCGGCAGGTTCAAACCCCAGACTTATCCAGGAAAAACTGGAATTTATGCTCCCTCAGAATACCAAGAAAAAATCGGCACCCAAAAAGGATTAATGGTTGAAAATTTATCAAAAATGTGCTATAATTAATTAGTTATGGTGGCGTTCACCATAACAGGCAGAAAACACTTACGGAAAGGCAGGCGTTAATATGGCTAAAAGAAGAGAAGTCAAGGAGCCCGAAAAGGGTAACTGGCTTGATACCTATGCGGACATGGTAACGCTGCTGCTTTGCTTCTTCGTATTGCTTTACTCCGCTTCATCCGTAGATGAAACCAAGTGGCAGTACATATATCAGTCCTTTACGTCGAGCGGTACATATATAAACCCCTTTGTAATGGATGAACAGCCCAACAATAACGCTACCGAGTCAAACGGTAATGCAGAAGCTCCTCCGAACCCTGAATCAAGCGGTAACAACAGTGAAGAGATCGAAGGTCTTCCTCAGAACTTTAACCAGCTTTACAGTTATCTCAGTACAACGGTAGAGGAAAGCGATCTCGGCCAGTATATCACCATTCAGCAGACCCCTACGAGAATATTCATCCGGTTTGACAACACCATTCTTTTTGACGGCAACAGTGCCGTATTAAAGGAAGAAGGCAAGCAGGCAATGAATAAGATAATGCCGGGTATCAGAGCTGTAAAGGAATTTATAAAATCCTGCTCAGTATCAGGACATACCGCAATGGCGGTATCCGAGGTAAATGACTGGGATCTGTCTGCGGCGAGAGCCTCAAGCGTAGTAAAGTATGCGGATTACAACAAGATGGTCGAAAGTAACAAATTTACCGTAGAAGGTAAGGCGTGTTATTCTCCCATTGCTGATAACGACACTGACGAAGGCAGAGCACAGAACAGACGTGTTGAGATGATGATAGTCCGTGATGATTTGGATATGACGTCTCAGGCGGTAATTGATGATATTCTGAAATACGAATACAGACTTGACGGTGCTCCTTCCGATCCTTACGATGAAAACGATAAGGAAAAGCCTGACGTTGACGACAGCGTTGTAGATCAGATCATCGACAACCTTGAAAGCAAGTATGAAGGCAACGGCACGGGAGACGGTAATGACAGCGGTAACGCAGGACCGATATTCCAAAAGCCTACCACAGGTATTCCTATCGATATACTTACCTCAGCACCTGAAAGCATAGACTAAATAAAACAAAAACAGACGGAAAAATCTGTCGGATATAAAAAGCAATATCAGAAAGGGAGGGATGAATTTTTGGCTGAAACCCTCACACAAGAACAGATAGACGCTATGCTAAACAGCGTCCTGTCGGGCGAGAAGATAGAGCTTGATACCAAGGATGACAAGAATGAAGTCAAGGAATATGACTTCCGTACACCGAAAAAGTTCACCAAGGAACAGATCAAGATACTCGAAAGAATCTTTGAGAGCTACGCCAGACATCTTTCCTCGTATATAACGGGACTTTTAAGACTTTACTGCAAGGTAAGCCTTGCAAGTATAGAAGAACAGAAATATTTTGAATTCAGCAACGCCCTGCCGGATTACACCATAATGGGTATTATAGATATCGGTATAAAGGATGAGGATATAGAAGAAAGCAGTGCAGTATTACAGCTTTCAAACTCTCTGACCTTTACGATGATAGACCGAATGCTCGGAGGCAGAGGCAGTTATCAGGACGCAGACAGAGATTTCACGGAAATTGAGATCAACGTAATGCGGAATATAATAAAACGATTTACATCACATTTGCAGGATGCCTGGGATGGTTATGTGGATACGAATCCGAAGCTGCTTAATATAGAAACCAACTCCCGTGTGATCTCTGCGTCGGACGCAGATGAAACAATGATCATCGTTGCCATGGAGGTTACGATAAACGAATCCAAATCGGTCGTATCTTTCTGTATGTCGGCACTGACGATGGACCAGATAATGAAAAAGTTCTCAGCAAAGTTCTCATCAGGCAGACGCGTTTCAGCAGCTACAAAGGAAGCTGAACGTAAGGAAACTATACTTAAGACACTCGGTGAAACCGAGCTTACGGTAACTGCCGTACTTGCTGATACCAATCTTGAGCTTAAGGACGTACTCGGACTTCAGGTGGGAGATATAATTCCTCTTGATAAGCCAATTACCGCAAACGCTACTATGAAGATAGGAGAAACCTACTGGTTCGACGGTAAGCTTGGTACGTTCAATAACAAAAAAGCTTTTAAGATTGACAACATTCTGAAGAATTGAGGTAATAATGATGTCCGAAAATAACATCTTGACGGATATGCAACTTGATGCCGTCGGCGAGGTTATGAATATAAGTATGGGTAGCTCGGCTACCGCTGTATCTGAACTGCTTAACTGTAAGGTGTGGATCACTACCCCAAAGGTAAGCATAGTAAGAGTAGGCGAACTGAACTATGACCGACTTGAACCTGCGATTGCAGTAAAGATCGTATACGTAAAGGGCCTTTCAGGTTCAAACCTGATGATCTTAAAACAGGATGACGTACAGCTTATTTTAAATCAGCTTATGGGTATGCCGCCTGTAATTTCACCCGACTTTGAATTTGACGAGCTGAATATAAGCGCCGTATCTGAGGTTATGAATCAGATGATGGGTGCGTCAGCAACAGCTCTTTCCGACTTTTTAGGAACTCACATTGACATTTCGACTCCTACGCCCTACATACTTTCAGACGTAAAAATAGGCGATCTACAGGACCTTGACGACGATACCGTGGTAGCGGCAGTAAACTTTGACCTTACCATTGACGGTGTAATAAAATCCGAATTTATTTCGGTGCTTGACGTAGACCTTGCGGCAGAGCTTGCAAATAAGCTCCTTGCAATGAGCGGTATGCTTGAAGAACCGGAGCCTGAACCTGCTCCTGCACCTACTCCCGCTCCGACACCCGTTTCTGAGGCGCCTGCACCTGATATGACACCGCAGATGCCGACGCCTGATATGATGCAACAGCAGATGCCGCAAATGCCGCAAATGCCGCAGATGCCACAAATGCCGCAAATGCCACAGATGCCGACACCGGATATGATGCAGCAGATGCCTTACGGTTATCCGCCTTATCCTAATCCTATGATGTACGCTCAGCCTCCTATGCAGGCGATGCCCGCACAGCCTCAGGTTAATTACCAGAACGCACAGCTTGCTCAGTTTGAAAGCATGGATGTTGCACTTGGTTCAGAGCAGAAGGATAATTTAAAGCTTCTGATGAACGTACCTCTTCAGATATCCGTCGAGATCGGTTCAACAACCAGAAAGATAAAGGATATATTAGACTTTGCACAGGGTACTATAATCGAGCTTGAACGTCAGGCAGGCGCACCTGTAGACGTAATAGTAAACGGCAATCTGATAGCAAGAGGCGACGTAGTCGTAATTGACGATAACTTTGCGGTTAGAATTACCGAAATAGTCAAGTCAAAATTTATGGATGCTCTTACTAAGGAGCAGGGCAAGTAAAAAAAGCCCATTTCTAACGGAAATATACTGACGCTCTTATGACGAGCGGGTCAGAAAACAATATATATTTCTTCCAAAACTGCCTAACACGGCAAAAAACGAAAGGAACTAAACATTATGGACAAGAAGATTTTACTGGTAGACGACGCTGCATTTATGCGTATGCTCATTCGTGACACACTCACAAAGAACGGCTACACAAACATTTTAGAGGCTGCTGACGGCGAAATTGCCTGCAACACCTACTTTGCAGAAAAGCCTGACTTAGTAATTATGGATATTACAATGCCCAACAAGACAGGTATCGAAGCACTTCGCGACATCAAGGCTATGGACAGCAGTGCAAAGGTAGTTATGTGTAGTGCGATGGGTCAGGAAGCAATGGTAGTAGAAGCAATCAAGCTCGGTGCTCTTGACTTTATCGTAAAGCCTTTCAAGGCAGACAGAATCTTACAGACTGTTAAGAAGATTCTTGACTAATGGAATACTTTCAGCTTATCTGTGCCCTTATAGGAATACTCGGTCTTGTATTCGTGTTGTTCTGGGCACTCAGAAAGTTAAATAAGGGAGTACTCTCAAGCGGCGGAAAAAGACTGAAGATTCTTGACAGGGCTGTACTTGGCGGAGAAAAATCCGTTGTAGTAGTAAGCGTTGCAGGAAAATGTATGGTGCTTGGAGTAACTTCTGCGAAAATTGAAAAGATAGCTGATCTTGATATGACTGAAGAGGAATATCTTGAACAGCTTTATCCTGCCGATGCGGGCAAAGAAGGAAAGGGCGGATTTTTCGCCGCCTTTACCGATGCCCTTGCAAAAAATGCAGGAATAAAGAAGGACTCTGCAAAGCAAGGCGAGGAAAATAAGCCTGCCGATGCTGAAGAAGAGATAAAGCACTGAAAGGTAGAAATCTGATGGGTAAGCTTTCTGTAGCCTACATATCTGCAGTAAAAAAGACAATACAGGACAACAAGCGGATTTTCGTCCGCTTTATCGTGTCTTTAGCGGTGTCAATAATTCTTGTCATTTCTGCCTGTTCTTTAACAGCTTTTGCGGCGGAAAATCCTGACGGAACGATCTCAGGCACCGAATCGGTAATCGAAGATTCTTCGGTTATAAAGGATCTTATCGGCGTTGACGGTTCGCAACCGCTTGAAGTTATCCTGCTGGTGACTATCCTGTCACTTGCACCGTCACTGCTTGTAATGATGACATCCTTCGGCAGAATAATAATCTGCTTCAGCTTTTTAAGAACGGCTATGCAGACTCAGTCCACACCGCCTAATATGGTGCTGACGGGACTTGCACTGTTTCTTACTATATTCATTATGTTCCCCGTATTCGCTGAGATAAACGAGGTGGCTTATCAGCCCTATGCAAAGGGAGAGATAACTACCGAAGAGGCTATCGTAAAGGCGGGCGAGCCGCTTAAGGATTTTATGCTTAAGCAGACCACCAATGACGATATGCGTTTTTTCTTAGAGCTTTCGGGTAAGGAATACGGTGACGGAGAAATAACCATTGAAAATTACAAGGATGAGCTTGGCTTTGAGGTGGTTATACCCGCATTTATTTTAAGTGAGCTTAAAAGAGCATTCCAGATGGGATTTTTAATATTCATACCATTCCTTGTAATTGACCTTGTAGTGTCATCTACACTGATGGCTATGGGTATGATGATGCTCCCGCCTGCGATGATATCACTCCCCTTTAAAATTATGCTTTTCGTTTTAGTTGACGGTTGGCAGCTTATGGTAGGCACGCTGGTATCATCCTATAACTTGTAGCTACGCTTGAATTAAAATTTTGTAAATAATCCGTAAGGGAGGGCTTGGTTTGACACAGGATATTGTAATGGAGGTTTTTACCGCCGCACTTGTTCTTGCGCTGAAACTTGGACTCCCTATTTTAATTATAGCGGTTGTTGTAGGTCTTATTATCGCTATTTTACAGGCGGCAACACAGGTACACGAGCAGACCTTATCCTTCGCGCCGAAGGCGGTAATAGTCGCTCTTGCTCTGCTGATATTAGGCCCCTGGATGATAAACAGTTGCATAGAATTTGTGACCTACATATTTGATCTTATGGCGACGGTTGGTGTAAGCTGATGACATTAGCTGACGTATGGGAAATGATAATCAATAATTTTCTCGGTTTCATTCTCATCCTTTGCAGAGTGTCGGGAATATTTACCTTTAACCCTATATTCAGCCGAAACAATTTTCCAATGAGGCTGAAGGCGGGCACTACTCTTGTAATGGCGGTATTCTTTGCCAGCACGATGGGCAGCATAAGCTATAATCCGACGGGAACGTTTATGCTTATCTTTGATATATTCAAGGAATTAGGACTCGGTCTTGTACTTGGCTTTATGGTAAACCTCGTACTGACAGTTACCATCTATGCAGGTGAAATTATAGATACTCAGTCCGGTCTTGGCATGGCAAAGGCAATGGACCCGGGAACCGGTGTTACAATGCCGCTTTTTGCGAATGTTTATTACTATATGTTCATTCTGTACTTTTTTGTTACAGGCGGACATTTATCTTACGTAAAGCTTTTTCACATATCCTATGAAACCTTGCCGATAGGCTTTTCGGGGTTTACGGCAGACGTGGCGTGGGCGATAGTCAACTACTTCGGAACGGTAATGACCTTAGCGGTAAAATTTGCCGCCCCCATACTTGCCGTAGAAATGATCACAGAAGTCTGTCTCGGTGTTTTAATGAAGGCAGTACCGTCGATACATGTGTTCGCGGTAAATATTCAGCTTAAGGTTCTTATAGCACTTCTGATACTGCTTATAATCGCACAGCCGATGTCTGACTTTATTGAAAAGCTTATGGGAATAATGTGGCAAAATCTTTACGGATTACTTGGAATGGTCGGAGGATAGGAGTTGGTTTAATTGGCAGGCGAAGAAAAAACCGAAAAAGCCACCCCGAAAAAACGAAGGGATTCCAGAAAAAAGGGCGAGGTACTGCAAAGCAAAGAAGTCAGCAATGCGGTATTTATCGTCGGTATATTCGTATTTTTATCAATATTCGGCAGTTCTATGTTCAGTATGCTGCTTAATTATATGCAGCAGTGTATGGAGGGACTTGCCAACACGGGTAACTCGATAGAATATGTTATGAACGTTATGTGGAAGGTGTTTATAATAACTATCTGTACCTTAGGCCCGATACTCCTTGCGGGAATGGTGCTTGGAATACTTCCTGTACTTGTTCAGACGAGGGGACTGTTCAGCGGTGAAGCGATGAAGCCAAAATTCAGCCGCTTAAATCCTTTTTCAGGTATAAAAAGACTGTTCTCACTTCAGTCAGCGGTGGGAATTTTAAAGGGTCTTATAGAAATAACCGTCGTGGTAGCCGTACTTTATATGCAGGTCGTTGATAAGCTTAACGCTTTTGCAAAGCTTATGGACACCGACGTAATAAAGATAGTGGCTTTTATAAGCGATACGGTTATGGGTCTGCTTACAACAATAATGGTAATGCTTGTGTTTGTGGGTGCTGCGGACTACGTCTTCCAGTGGTGGAGCTTTGAAAAGAAAATGAAAATGTCGAAGCAGGAGGTCAAGGAAGAATATAAGCAGATGGAAGGTGACCCACAGATAAAAGGTAAGATAAAACGAAAACAGCAGGAGATGGCACAGCAGAGAATGATGGCAGAGGTTCCTACTGCCGACGTGGTAGTAAGAAACCCTACCCACTTTGCCGTAGCTTTAAGATATAATCAGAAAGTAGCGTTCAAAGCTCCCGTAGTAGTTGCAAAGGGTGCAGACGCACTGGCACTAAAAATAGTAAAAGTGGCAGAAGAAAATAATGTGTATATAACAGAAAATCCGCCTCTGGCACGCGGCCTTTATGACGCGGTCGACGTGGGGCAGGAGATACCGAGAGAATTCTATACGGCAGTGGCTGAAGTGCTGGCTATGGTATATGAGGCACAGAACAGAAAGCTTGAGGTATAACATTTAAAGAAAGGAGAGTATATGGTATGGTAAAAAAGATGATGACCAACGTGTTTGCGGTATTCGTAATCTTTATCGTACTTGCAATCATCATACCGCTACCTACTGCATTACTCGACTTTCTGCTGATAGTAAATATAGGATTATCCCTTATCATCCTACTGATGACAATGTATATAAAGGAGGCTCTTGAGTTCTCCATTTTTCCAACGATACTGCTTTTAACGACGGTATTCAGACTATCGCTAAACGTATCCACAACAAGAGGTATCCTTTCAAACGGATACGCGGGCGAGGTAGTTGCAACCTTCGGTGAATTCGTAATGGGCGGTGACGCCATTGTCGGATTTATCATCTTTATAATCATCGTTATCGTAAACTTCCTTGTTATTACTAAGGGTTCTGAACGTGTATCAGAAGTTGCTGCACGATTTACTCTCGACGCTATGCCGGGTAAACAGATGTCAATTGACGCTGACTTAAACGCAGGTGCTATAACCGATGAAGAAGCAAAGATACGCAGAGCAAAGGTTCAGCGAGAGAGCGACTTCTTCGGAGCTATGGACGGTGCTACGAAATTCGTAAAGGGTGACGCCATCATTTCGATCATCACTGCACTTATAAACCTTATAGGCGGTGCGGTGCTGGGTATGCTTGACGGCAAGGAATTAGGTTCGGTTATAGAGTCTTACTCTCTTGCTACCGTAGGTGACGGTCTTTGCTCACAGATTCCTGCACTTATGATCTCAGTTGCTACGGGTATGGTTGTAACGAGAGCTGCAAGCACTGACAGCTTTAACGCTGACGTTGCAAGACAGTTTACAGGACAGCCTAAGGTCTTAATGATAGCAGGTATCGTTATTGCGGCACTCAGCGTTATTCCGGGATTTCCTGTTCCTATTCTTATCGGTGTCGGTGCGGCGTTGCTTTTTGCAGGCTGGAGACTTTCGGGCACAAAGAAAAAGCAGCTTGCGGCAGAAGCGGCACAGAAGGAAAGGGAAAGCATCGCAAAGATGCAGGAAACACCCACCTCGGACAACGACTTCTATCGTGATATCGACAACGTATTCAAGCTCCTTAACGTGGAACAGCTTGAAATGGAATTCGGCTACAGTCTGCTACATCTTGTAGATGAAAAGAGCGGCGGTCACTTTATTGACCGAGTGGTAATGTTCAGAAAACAGTTTGCAGTTGATATGGGCATGGTTATTCCCTCGGTGCGAATGACCGACAACCCTGAAATAAACCCCAACCAGTATGTGATAAAGATAAAGGGCGAAGAGGTTGCAAGAGGCGATATACTTGCCGATCACTATTTAGCTCTTGATAACGGTGACGTTATAAATCCTGTTGAGGGTATTGACACTGTCGAGCCTGCCTTCGGTATTCCTGCAAAGTGGATAAGTGCAGACAAGAAGGTAATGGCGGACGTTGCGGGTTACACTCTTATTGACCCCGTATCAGTTATGATAACCCATTTATCAGAGGTTATAAAACAGCACTGCAGTGAGCTTTTATCCCGTCAGGACGTAAAGACGATGGTGGACAATATAAAGGTAGCAAACCCGACCCTTGTAGACGACCTTATACCGAATGTTATTTCTCTTGGCTATCTCGAAAAGGTACTCTGTCTGCTCTTAAAGGAGGGCGTGCCGATAAGAGATATGGAAACTATCTTAGAAACCCTCGGCGACCACGCAGGTGCACTTAAGGATATTGATATCGTTACCGAATACGTAAGACAGGCACTTAAGCGAACCATCACAAGACGCTTTGCTGAGGCTAATTCACTTCGTGTCATTACGATAGATCCCAAGGTCGAGGATACTATAGTGGGCAGTGTAAAGAAGTCGGATCAGGGTAGCTATCTTGCTATGGACCCCGAGCTTATCCAGCGTATCGTAAATATTACGGGAGATGAAATTGACAAGGTGAAGGACGTTATCCCCAGCATTATTGTACTGACCTCTCCCATTGTAAGAATATATTTCAAAAAGCTGATAGATCAGTTTATCCCGGGTGTTACGGTCCTCTCCTACAGTGAGATAGACAACACCACGCAGATTCAGGCGATAGGAAACATCACAATGTAACTGCCTCTACTTTTGCAGAAAGGAGAATGCTTTATGGCTGTATCGTCACATAGTAAGGAACGACTGCCCGAGCTGCTTGAAAAATACAAGCTCTCAGGCGATGTAAACGTTCGTAACGAAATAGTGCTCATAAATCTCGATCTTGTAAAGATAGTGGCTAATACTATGCGTAATATCTATATCGGATATGCTGAAACTGATGACGTGGTAAACGAAGGTGTTCTCGCTTTAATGGCTGCAATAGACGGGTTTGATGCAGGCAAGGGTGTAAAGTTCGAGACCTACGCTTCTATCAAGATAAAGGGTGCTATAATCGATTATATGAGAAAGCTTGACCGAGTGCCAAGACAGATAAGAAAGCTGTCAAAGCAGCTTGACGAGACCTTTGCAAGGCTTAATTCGGAGCTTGGCAGAGCACCGACAAATGACGAGCTTGCTGAGGCTATGGGCTTTACGGTAGAACAACTGACCCGACTTATGGCAAACACGGCAGGTATGATAACACTCTCCTTTGAAGAGCTTTTATACGAAGATAACCTTGATAAGAGTATGTCGGGACACGGCGACACGGCAGACGCCCGTATGTATGAAAAGGAAAAGAAGCAGGTAATACTTGACGCTATCGCAAGCCTTTCCGAAAAGGAAAAGCAAGTAGTGACGATGTATTATTACGAAAAGCTTAAATACACGGATATTGCAAAGGTGCTTGGTATTACCCAGTCAAGAGTATGCCAGATACATTCAAAGGCTATGCTGAGTCTTAAGACAAGGCTTGAAGCATACATAAAAGGTTGATGGTCCGAAAGGACTTCACATAAAAAATAAACAGAAAGGAAGTGAAAAGCTTTGCAGAGAGCGTTTTATAATCTTGCTCAGGCGATGATAAATCATCAGCGTTCCCTTGACGCCATTGCGAATAACGTTTCAAACATCAACACAGCAGGCTATAAGAAGGATGAAGTAATAACCAACACCTTTCAGGAAGAGCTGATACTTGTCGAAAACAGACGCAAGACCTCAGGCTCCTTTGTACAGACCTACGTGGACGTCAACGTCACCAATCTGGAACAGGGTTCTCTCGAATTTACCGAAAGCCCCTTTGATATTGCAATACACGGAAACGTATATTTCAATATACAGTCCCATTTCGGCAGAGTGTTGCAGACAAGAAAGGGTCAGTTCGAGCTTGACGGCGAGGGCTATCTGTGCCTTAGTGACAGTGGCAGAGTGCTTAGCGAAAACGGTGAGATATTTATCGGCAACGATGATTTTATCGTTGATAACGAGGGCTACATCTTAAACACTGACGGCGAGATAATAGACAGACTTATGCTTTCCTATATTCCTGCTGATGCGGATGTAGAAAAGGTGGGCGATAACCTTTACGCTTACGACGGAGATATGACGATACCCGAGGGTGAAAAGTTTGATATCATTCAGGGTGCTTTTGAAAAATCCAACGTAGACGCCAATAAGGAGATCACTCACGCAATGGAGGTTCAGCGTCTTTACGAGGCGGCAAGCTCCATCTTGAAGTACATGGATACGCTGAACGGCAGAGCGGCAAGCGAAATTATCAAACTCTGATGAAAGGAGGAAAATGAATGAATATTGCTTTTTACACAGCAAGAACAGGGCTGATTGCACAGCAGGAGGGTCTTAACATCTACTCAAACAACATAGCCAACGTAAATACGGTTGGTTTTAAGGCGTCCCGTCCCAGCTTTGCGGATTGTATCTATACTATCCAGCGTGCAACAGAACCCGAATGGCAGACAGGACACGGCGAGCACGTGCAGAAGACTGACCTTATGTTCAGTGAGGGTACTTTTATCTATACCGACAGAGAGCTTGATTTTGCTATTCCCGGTAAAGAAGGCTTTTTCGCAGTACAGGACAGATACGGTGACGTCAACTACACGAGAGCAGGCGATTTCCAGATCACTCAGATAGAGGACCATTGGGAGCTTGTAAGCGCTAACGGTGAATTTGTACTCGATTACGAGGGCAACCACATAACAGTTCCTTTTATCGAAGGTACAACTACTCCTGACTATGCTACTTTAACAGATATGATAGGTGTATATGCATTCGACAATAACTTTGGACTCGAACTTCTCGGCAGTAACAAGTTTGCGGCAACTGAGAGGTCGGGAGAGGCTGTTGCCGACCCCACGCTTGATAAGATATGGCAGGCGCTGGAACGCTCCAATACCGACATTGCGGGCGATATGGTACACATCATAGAAACTCAGCGTTCTTATCAGCTCAGTGCTAAAATAGTACAGACGGCAGACGAGCTTGAAAGAATTTCCAACAATCTCCGCTGATAGCGGTAAAAACGCCTTTCCTGCAAAACGGGAAAGGCAGTACCGCAAAGCATATATAAATATAATGTGGGCTTTGCGGTGTTGCCTTAGTTTTAAGGGAATATTGAAATGTATTAAGATAACTCAGAAAGGAAGTTTAACCCCATGGCTATAGAAAAATACGAAGACCTTAATTTAGTACAGCTTGACGTACTGAGAGAAATAGGAAATATAGGCTCAGGTAACGCTGCCACAGCTTTAGCTCAGCTTTTATCAAGATTTGTTGATATGAAAGTGCCTGAGGTGTGTCTGCTTGATTTCCAGCAGGCGATGCAGGCAATGGGAGACCCTGAAAATACTGTTGTAGGTATTCTGATAAGACTTACAGGCGACGTAGAGGGAATTATAATGTTCCTTTTGGAAGAGCCCTTTGCAAAGACTATCTGTACAACTCTTATGGGAGATCACCCTTTCTCGCTTTTAGAACTTGACCCTTCAGATATGTCAGTACTTAACGAAATCGGCAATATTATGGGCGGTAGCTATGTAAATGCAATTGCAAATATTGCAAATATGCTTATTGATATTTCCGTACCTGCACTGACAGTTGATATGTTAGGTGCTATTATGAACGTACCTGTAGTAGAATTCTCACAGGTAGGCGATAAGGTGCTTATGATAGCAGAGCAGTTCCTTATGGACGGAGTGGAAATCCACTCAAAGATGCTCCTTATTCCTACGGTAGACTCACTTCAGACGCTTTTGGATAAGCTGGGGGTTTGCTGATAATGGAAAAAATAATCGTCGGAATATCCGATATGAAGACCTGCCAGGCACCGGGAGAGCTTGTCACCTATGCTCTCGGGAGTTGCGTCGGTATCTGTATGATAGATACCGTGACAAAGATTGCAGGTATGGCTCATATCATGTTGCCCGACAGTAAGGCGATACAATCAGACCAGAACAAGATGAAGTTTGCTGATACAGGCATTGACCTTTTATATAACGAGCTTATAAAAGGCGGTGCAGTACCATCAAGACTAACAGCCAAGATTGCAGGCGGTGCCAATATGTTCGGTGCTACAAGTAACACAATGAGCATAGGCGACAGAAACGTTGAGGCGACAAAGAAACAGCTTGCTAAACTTGGTGTACCGATAATAGCAGAGGATACAGGTCTTAACTACGGACGAACCATAAAGTTTAACAGCGAGGATGGTTCTTTACTTGTAATGTCCAGCCTTAAGGGTAACAAAACAATATAAATAAAGAAAAGAGGGTGCATTATGGAAGATAACAACATACACAAAATGACAGGTATGTCAATGTCTGAGCTTGTGGAGCTTGAAAGAGCCGCAGCAAAGGCAGATGCCAACACCCCCAAAATATCACGAGGGGAAAATATAAACCCTGCACTACGTTGTGACGCAGTTCCTAAGGTAGTAGTGAGCGATAACAGACTTGAAGCCAATATGTGCGTATTTGCACCTCAGTTCGGCGGCAAGGAAGTAACAGTTGAAATGATGAAGCAGGTCTTAAAGGATGAGCGTGTAAAATACGGCATTGATGAAGACTTGCTTACCGAAATAGCGGCAAACAGACTTTATGATAAGGTGTTTACAGTGGCAAGAGGCGTTCCTGCTAAAAATGGTGAGGACGGCTATGTAAAGAATATGTATGAGCAGGTAAAAAAGCTTGTGCCGAGGACTTTAGAGGACGGTAGCGTAGACTACAGAGATTTAGGGCTTGTAGTAAACGTTCAGCAGAATGATATTATCTGCGAGATCACCTATGAAACCGAAGGCGAAAGGGGAATGAACGTCTTTGGTCAGGAGATACTGCCTGTTCCCGGCAAGCCTCCCGTAGTACCTCAGGGTGCAAACACGGTGTTGTCTGCCGATAAGACAAAGCTTTTTGCATCAGAAAGCGGAAACCTTATTTTTAAAGGCGGCAATTTCTCGGTAGAAACGACCTTTACCATTCACGAGGACGTATGTGTAGCAACGGGTAACATAAACTTCCTTGGTGACGTTGTGATCAACGGCAGCGTGCAGGAGGGCTTTACCGTAACCGCAGGAAAATCCATTACTGTAAAGGGTATGGTAACAGGCGCCGTGCTATCGGCACAGGGTGATATAACAGTAAAGAACGGTGTATTCAACAGTACTCTTGCTACAATGGGTAACGTAAATATCGGCTTTGGCGAAAACAATACCATTGCCGCAAAGGGCGACCTTACCAGTACGTCCCTTATAGGCTGTAAGATAAAGATAGAGGGCAGTCTCGACTGCACTAAAAAGCCGGGTGTACTTGTAGGCGGTGAATGCAGTGTAATGGGCAATTTTACGGTGGCTCAGCTCGGTCATAAGAACTATATCCATACAGTAGTTTCGATAGGAAGTATCACTAACCTTGTTATGGAAAAGGATGCTCTTGAAAAACAGAGTGCTGAGATAGATGAAACTATAGCCAAGATAAATAAATCGATAGAATTTTTACAAGAAAAAAAGAGAAACGGCGAGCATCTTGATGAAGAAAAGGAATCGTTCATTTCCTCTGCTATTCGTATGAAGGTGCAGAAGGCTATGGATAAAAAGCCGATAAGATCAAGAATAGAAGAAATAGACCGTATAATCAATGCAAAGGAAGAGGTTACTGTAAAGGTATTAAAGCACGTTTACCCCAATGTAAGAATTAATCTTAACAGTTTTACCACCACCACGTCGGCAGAATATGGTGTGTGCAGGATAGTGTGCGGACCTAACGATATAGAGTTCAAATAATCCATACAGGCGAAAGGAATAAACCATGACGGCAAGAGGTATCAGGTACAATGCTATAAAGCTTATAGCAGTATTACTATGTACGCTGATGATACTTCCTGCCGTTTTTTCTTTGCTCAGCACAAGCTCCTCTGCTCTTACAAACGAAATATCAGACTGTGATTTTTCTGATATAGGCGAGGTTTATTACGCACCTAAAGGTGCAAAGCCGATACCCGAAATAAAATACGGGGAGTACGTTCTTTCTTTAGGTAAGGATTTTACTGTAAGCTACAAGGATAATAAAGCTCTTGGAACGGCAACAGTTATTATAAACGGCACGGGCAATTTTTACGGAAGCGTGGAAAAGGCCTTTACCATAAAGGCAAGACCGATAGAACAGACAGAGATCACGGTATCGGACGTTTTTGCACTTTCTGAAACGCCTAAGGTTGGTGTGTCAGCAGAGGGCAGATATTTTAAAGAGGGTACTGATTTTACCGTAAGCTATAGAAAAAATACCAATGGTACAGTTATTGCAACAGTTACAGGTGCAGGCAATCTGACGGGAAGCAGGGAAATTACCTTCAACGTGATGGGGATACCCATTACGCAGGGCGAAATAAGCCTTGCTGATGCAGTCTATACGGGAGACGCACTCAGTTCTGAGGTGACGGTAAGCTGTCTTGGTAAAGAGCTTGTCTTAAATACCGATTTTATCGTAAGCTATGAAAACAATATAAACGTAGGTACGGGCATTGCTACCATAACGGGTATAGGCAGTTATGGCGGGATTATCTCAAAGCAGTTTAATATAACTCCCGCTGATATATCAAAGGGCAGTATAGATGCAGTTTTTTCTGAAGATTTCAGCAGCTATGAGATAAAAGTAAAGTATGGTGATATTGTACTTGTTAAAGATACTGATTATACCATAGCAGTAACAGAGGAAGAAAACTACGCCAATGTCACTGTAACGGGAATAGGTAATTACAGCGGCACTCTAACGGATAGTGTAAAGATAGCCGATATGACTGTTCTTGATATGGCACAGGTTACCGCTATCCCGGACCAGACCTATACGGGTGAATATATCCGTCCTGAGGTAATTCTGACCTACAACGGCGTTGAGCTTATATACGGTGCGGATTACTATCTTACCTTTGAAAATAACGTAAATGCAGGTACTACCATAATCACAGTTACAGGTATGGGTAGCAGTGCAGGGACGGTAAGAGAAATTCCCTTTAATATTTTACCTCTTGATATCAGTAACTGTAAGCTGCTCTGTGATAATACTACCTACACGGGAGCAGAGGTGACCCCCTTGCCGACTATAACCTTCGGTAATTACACTTTGCAGAATGAAACAGACTATATTATTAATTCCTACAGTAACAATATTGAAGCAGGAAACGGCAGTATGTCGGTATCAGGCACGGGCAATTATTGCGGAACGGTGAATATACCCTTTGTTATCGTACGAAAGGATGACGAGCAGGATAAGGTAAAGACTCGTCTTGATGAGATGATGGAGGGACTGCACGACAGACAGATAAACGACTATATGCACAGCTACAAGTTAGGCAATTATTATAACATCTACATGACCTCAGCCTGTACCTGCCACAGCTACTGTGCAACGGGTTATGAAAGCGGTTGTGCCTGCCTTATCGGTCGCAGTACGGTTTTGGGTAACAGCGGTATACAGTGTGCCGGTTTTACGATGGAGGTATTTGAGTATCTTTTCGGTAAAACCAACGGAGCAGGGGAGAATACCTTGACCACCTATAACAGAAGCGAAAACGAATGGACTGAAGAGGCTATAAAAAACTGGATGATAACCTCTTTCCGCCCCGGTGATTATATGGCGTATGACAACGTAACCTACGGTTATCCTCATTACATTACGGTATATTCCGTTGAATCGGACGGTATATGGGTATACGAGGCGAATTACGGCGGCAGATGCAAGATCAATTTCCGCAAGATGACCTATTCGGAAATTTATTCCCAGCTTGATGGAATATATCACAGAACCCCGAATAATTATGAGTTATCTGACGTTTAAATCAGATTTTGTCTAAAACAAGTGTAAAAAATTCCATAATATGTATATTGTGCAACAAAAAAACTTAAAAAAAGTTAATATTAAGCTACGATAAAAAATTTAAGCATAAAGTAATTTAATTAAAATGACGAAATAAAAAATATGTAAACCTTTACATTTCGCTAAATGTTACTACTTTGTTGTGGGTAATTGCTAAAATTTTACGTTGTAATTTGGTAATTTAGCTTTGTTGTGAAAAAAATCACCAAATCGGTTAAATGAGACAAAATTTTCTTGAAAAATGGGTAAATTTGTGGTAATATATTCATACAAAGAAAGACGACTTAAATTCGATAGCTGTCGGATAAAAGGAAGTGATACTGTGAACAAGACTATTGAGATACTCGAAAAACTGACTCAGGACGTGCTGTGCCACGGTGTCAAGAGTATTTCAGAATTCAACGAGTTTTCTGAACTTGCCAAGCATCTTTTTATCGGTAAGATCGTCCGCACTATTTCCTTTATCGGCGATGAAGCGATAAGTGAAATATATAACGACCCCAATATGATCGCCCCTTACAGCAAGAAGATAAAGCGGGCAAATGAGGACAGCTCCTTTGTTTACACCTATTATCTTGCAAAGCCCTTTACAGATATGACTATGGACGAACGTAAGGCTTTTGAGCTGATCACAAACGTCCTTTGTATGAGCTATAGCTGTGCCTACACGTTAGAAGCACAGAGAATGTTATCCCATATTGACAGAGAAAGCGGTATTCCTAATGCCAAAGGCTTCAAGGCGTTCTATAAAAAGATTCTTGCAGAAGGCAAGCTTGATCAGTATGCAGTAATAAGAGCCAACGTCAAGGGGTGTAACGTACTTAATAACCTTTTTGGCTATCAGGCAACCACAGATATTATTATAAAATACGCCCAGAAGCTGAATACTACTATGGAGACGGATGAAATATGCTCACGACAGGGCAGTGATAACTTCTGTCTGATGGTAAGAAAAGAGCATTTAAGCGATCACCTTGCCGATTTTACAAAGCTCCCTATAGATTTCTATTACGGTAAAGAAAAGACGATTTACAGTATCTCGCTTCGTGCAGGTATTGTAAAGCTTGATAATGAGGAAACTGATATCAATACTATTCTTGCCCGTGCAGAAAGCTGTCTTGACGTCGCAAGAAGAAAGAGCGATCACGACGTTGTATATTACGACAAGAGTACTATAAAGAGAGAATTGGAGCTTATAATCCTTGAATCTGAAATGCCTGAGGCACTCAACAATAACGAATTTGTTGTATACTATCAGCCAAAGGTACGAATAGATAACCGCACCCTTACAGGTGCAGAAGCACTTATCCGCTGGAAAAAGAACGGCAAGCTTATTTCTCCTATGGATTTTATCCCCATAGCAGAGCATACAGGCTTTATAAAGCATCTTGATATGTTCGTGCTTGAACATACCTGCCGACTTTTAAAGAAGTGGAAGAAGGAGGGCAAGAGAATAGTTCCCGTATCGGTAAACTTTTCAAAGATACACCTTCGCTTCCCTCATCTTGCAGAAAAGATAATGCGTGTACTCAACCGTTACGATATCGAACCGTCAATGATTGAGATAGAATTTACCGAAACCGCCTATACAGACGACTTTAACTCCATCAAAAAAGCAATTGATGACCTTAAGGGCTATGGCGTCGTGGTATCGATGGACGACTTCGGAACAGGCTATTCATCCCTTGCACTTTTAAAGGACCTTGATTTCGACGTGCTGAAGCTTGACAAGTCCCTTACCAATAACAAGGATGACAACAGAGGTCTTGTGGTACTTGAAAACGTACTGCATATGGCTAAGGAGCTCAGTATGGAAACGATCTGCGAGGGCGTTGAAGAAGCGGCTACCGTTGATAATCTCAAGACTATGGGCTGTAACATAATTCAGGGTTATTATTTTGACAGACCATTACCTGAAGAAGAGTTTGCAGACAGACTTATTAATCCCGTTTATTCAAAATAATAGAGAAGGTTGCATCTTTTCTGATGCAACCTTTTTTGCCTTTATATTCTTTAAAAATCCCCGACCTCGAAGGAGGTCGGGGGAAAAGTTATATTACTAACTCAATTTTATCAGATAAGTGAAGCTAATTCTGCCTTGTCGTCGGTATATTCCATAGCAGTTTCCTTGCTGACTTTACCTTCAAGATGCAGACGCTTAAGGCTTTCGTTAAGGGTTACCATACCGGCCTTTGTGCCTGCCTGCATTACTGTACGAAGCTGGAACACCTTTTCAGAACGGATAAGGTTAGCAGCAGCTTCTGTATTACGGAGAATTTCAAAGGCGGCAACTCTGCCCTTGTCCTCGGGCATAGGCATAAGGCACTGGGAGATGATACCGTTAAGTGAGAATGAAAGCTGCATTCTTACCTGATTCTGTTCCTCATTGGGGAATGCATCAATGATACGGTTGATCGTCTGGATAGCACCTGTTGTATGTAGCGTTGCAAGAACTAAGTGTCCTGTTTCTGCCGCTGTTAAAGCAAGCTTAATCGTTTCATAGTCACGCATTTCGCCGACTAAGATAACGTCAGGGTTTTCACGGAGGGCACTTCTTAATGCATAGCTGAAGCCCTTTACGTCCGTGCCGATTTCACGCTGACGGATCGTAGCCGCCTTGGGAGTGTAACGATATTCTACAGGGTCTTCAATGGTGAGGATGTGACACTGACGGTTGGCGTTGATGTAATCTACCATTGTAGCAAGTGTTGTGGACTTACCACTACCTGTCGCACCTGTAACTAAGATAAGACCCTTTAAGGCTGTAAGCATTTCCGTTACGTAGTTTGGCAGACCGATATCTGAGAAAGAGGGGATTGTTTCGTTTAAAAGACGGATACTTGCCGCAAGCTTACCGCTCTGGCGGAATACGTTTACTCTCTGTCTTGCACCGCTTTCCGTGGAGAAGGAGAAGTCGATATCATCGCCGTCGCCCAATCTTCTTTCCTGTTCGGCTGAAAGCATAGAAAGGATAGTCTTGTTTACGAGGGGTTCGTCCATACCTGAGAACTGCATAAGCTTACCGTTTATTCTTATAGCTGTGGGTGCACCCACTGTCAGATGTATATCTGATGCATTCTTGCTTCTTGCAAAGTCAATTAATTTTTCAATACTCATAATTTATTTTCTGTCCCTTCCTTACTTTATTTTAAACTGAATACCGCTGGCGGATAAGTAAACTTCCTGAGCGGTGTTTGCTATACGCTGATTTACCGCACCCATTATTTCTCTGAATAAGATCTGATCCTTATCCTTGGGGCATACGGAAAAGCCGGGTTCGATAGTGATGATAACCAGTGCACCGTTAAGCTTTTCTACTCTCTGCATCATTTCGATAACGTTGTCAACGACTGTTTTACGTACCAGCTCCTTTTGTTCGGGAGTGATATTATTAACGTCGGTGCATACCTCACGGATGACGTTTGAAGTGTAGGTAGCGAGGCTGTCAAATATGTAGAATTTATGATCCTTTACTGCGTCGCAGGGGGATTTTACGTCATTCATTATCACCCAGTCAACGCCGTTTGTCTTGCAGATATAATTTACTCTGTTTACGGTTTCTTCGGTGAGCTGTTTGCCGGTATTTACGATAAGCACGTTGTCACAGTTTTTGAAAAAGGACAACGCCCATCTGGTCTTACCGCTGGCGGCACCACCTGTAATTAAAGTTATGTTTGTCATAATTACCTCCTCGTACACCTGATTATAATTACATAATTTTGTTAATATTATAGAACATTTTTGAGATGTTGTCAATGTGAAATGTAACTAAATTACAGTTGCATTTTTGGTGATATTGAAGCAAAGAAAAGGCGGTTTTATCGTGAAATCGTTTTATCAGACAAAATTTTAAAAATCAGAAAAAACAAACGACTGAAAAACGTATCATTTTACAAAAAATCGTAATATTCACTTAAAAAATGCGGAAAAATATATTGACACATCAAAAAAAATATGATATACTCTAACCGAAATAAATATTTTTGGCGTAGATGGAGAGAGTAGCTTGTAACACCGCTCAAAGAGAGTCGCAGTAGGTGAGAGTGCGACAGCAGGATATTAAGTGAAGAACACTCCGTAGCCTGCGGAAGAAAGCAGTTTAGCTGTCAGTAGAACCGCACGTCAGGTCACGAAACGACTTTTTGAGAGGATTGGAAACAATCAATTTGGGTGGTATCGCGGAAGATGTCTTTCGTCCCATGTGGGCGGCAGGCGTCTTTTTTGTTTTTCTGACATCTGCACCCGATCACGATAAATATATTTTTAAAAAGGAGAAAAACTATGCTAAGAACACACACTTGTAACGACCTTAATTTAAACCACATCGGCGAAAAGGTTACCATCGCAGGCTGGGTAGATACTATCCGTGACCACGGCGGCGTAATCTTCGTAGATCTTCGCGACCATTACGGTATCACTCAAGTGGTACTTTCCGACGACTCTCTTTTAAAGGACGTATCAAAGGAAACTGTTATCATGATAACAGGCGAAGTTACAAAGAGAGACGAAGAAACAATCAACACAAAGATCGAAACAGGTATGGTAGAAGTAAAGGCTGACAGCCTTGAGATCTTAGGCCCCTGCCAGATGGGTCTGCCTTTTGATATTTCTTCTTCTACAACTATCCGTGAGGATTTAAGACTGAAATACCGTTTCCTCGATTTAAGAAATCAGAAGATCCACAATAACATCATTCTTCGCTCAAAGATTTTAAGCTATCTCAGAAGCCAGATGGAAGAAATGGGCTTTATGGAAATTCAGACTCCTATCCTTACAGCTTCTTCTCCCGAGGGTGCAAGAGACTATTTAGTACCCAGCAGAAAGCACAAGGGTAAGTTCTACGCACTTCCTCAGGCACCCCAGCAGTTCAAGCAGCTTTTAATGGCAAGTGGCTTTGACCGTTACTTCCAGATCGCTCCCTGCTTCAGAGACGAGGACGCAAGACAGGACCGTTCACCCGGTGAATTCTATCAGCTTGACTTTGAAATGGCATTTGCTACTCAGGAAGACGTATTCGAGGTAGCTGAAAAGGTTATCTATAACACCTTCAAGAAGTTCACAACAAAGGAGATATCTCCCGCACCCTTTAAGCGTATTCCTTATTATGAATCAATGCTTAAGTACGGTACAGATAAGCCTGACCTTCGTAACCCTCTTATCATAAACGACCTTACAGAATTCTTCTCCCACGTAGAATTCCCCTTATTCAAGGGCAAGCCCGTTCGTGGTATCGTGGCTGATTGTGCCGGCAGATCAAAGAAGTTCTTTGAAGACAGCTTAAAGTTTGCTACAAGCATCGGCATGAAGGGCCTCGGTTACCTCACCTTAAACGGCAACGAATATAAAGGACCTATCGCAAAGTTCTTATCTGACGAGCAGAAAACAGAGCTTATCAACATCACAGGCATCAAGGACGGCGAAACGGTATTCTTCATCTGTGACGCTCCCGCTGTTGTTGACAGACTTTCAGGCGAGATCAGAACCTGGCTTGGTGAAACACTCGATATAATAAACAAGGATAAGTTTGAATTCTGCTTTATCGTAGATTTCCCCATGTACGAGCTTAACAGCGAAACAAACAAGATCGACTTTACACATAACCCCTTCTCGATGCCTCAGGGCGGTATGGACGCACTGCTCAACAAGGATCCCCTTGAAATATTCGCATATCAGTATGATATCGTATGTAACGGTGTGGAATTATCCTCAGGTGCGGTAAGAAACCACAACCCCGAAATTATGAAGAAGGCATTTGAAATTGCAGGTTACGGTGAAGAAGACGTAAAGGCAAAGTTCGGTGCACTTTATACTGCATTCTCCTTCGGTGCTCCTCCTCACGCAGGTATGGCACCCGGTGTTGACAGAATGATAATGCTTATTGCTGAAGAAGAAACGATCCGTGACGTTATCGCGTTCCCCTTAAACGGCAACGCTCAGGACTTAATGATGGGTGCACCCGGAGACGTAACAGAACAGCAGTTAAGAGAAGTTCACATCAAGGTAAGAGACTAAATCCATTTCACAGAAAGGAATTTACTATATGGAAAGAGAAACCTTACGACTGCTTGAAAAGTTCAATCAGCTCTCTCTTACAGAAGAGGAAAAGGAAGCTTTTCTGAAATTCTACGACAAGCAGTTAGAAGAAAAAAAGGCTATTGACTCAGTTGATACGGAAAACGTGGAAAGAATGGTACACGTTATGCCTATTATGACTGTAGTCAGAGAAGATGAAGCTAAGAAGATATATTCCCGTGAAGATCTGCAGAAGGGTGCGCCTGCCACAAGCGAAGGCTATTGGCAGGTACCCAGACTTGTAGAATAAGGGCAGAAAGGAAGTCACACTATGAAATTATATTTAACAAAAGCTGACTGTGATATGACAAATGCCGTTGCCCTTGACGATATGTTCTTAACGAAGGCTATGCCTACAACGGCAGGCTCAAAAATGCTTGATAGCTATATGAGCCTTTTTGATGCAGAAGTAGTTACAAAGCTCACTGATGCAGGCTATGAAATAGCAGGCAAAGCAAACGTAGGCGAAATGGCAGTTGATCTTCTGGGCGAAACCTCTTACGAGGGTGCAGTAACAGACGACAACGGTACACTCCTCAGTGCGAGTGCAGAAATTGCAAAGGAAGCAAAGGCTGTTCTTTGCTTTGACGTAAACGGTGCTCCCAGAAGAGCGGCGGCTATAAACGATCTCGTATTTGTAAAGCCCACTTACGGTACAGTTTCCCGTTTCGGTACGATATCATCTGCTTGCTCAGGCGAGACCGTAGGCGTTATGGCAAAGACTGTAGCTGATGCAAAGGCGGTTCTTACTGCTATTGCAGGTCACGACGATAAGGACGGCACAAGCCTTTCAGACGCACAGTGCGAAAAGATCTTAACTACTGAAAAGGCAGTCAAGAAGGTAGCTGTTGCAAAGTCGATCACAGCTTCTGCTGATGATGCAGTAAAGGCTGATATTGAAGCGGCAAAGAAGGCACTTTCCGATAAAGGTATCGAAATCGCAGAAATTGACGATGAGATACTGACAAAGGCAAAGGCGGCTTGGAACATTCTTATGAGTGCAGAGCTTTGCAACAACGTATCCCGTTTTGATGGCGTAAAGTACGGCTACAGAAGCGAAAACTACACAACTATTGAAGAGCTGTATACAAACAGCCGTACAGAAGCTTTCGGCGAGCTTTTAAAGACAATGATAATCTACGGATCTGACGTGTTATCTACAGATAACTATATGAGCTTCTACGATAAGGCTATGAGAATAAGAAGAGTTATTGCAGAAAAGTTTGCTGAAATATTCGCAGAATATGATGCAGTAATGCTCCCTGCAAGCTCAAAGAAGACATTCACAAAGGCTGATACGGATGCAAATAAGTATCTCGCTTTTGATGAAAACCTCTATACTGCACCTGCAACAATCACAGGTCTTCCTGCGGTGGTAGGCGGCGGTGTTCAGCTTATCGGTAAGGCATTTTCTGACAGTGCACTTATGGATGCGGTACAGATTATAAAGGAGGGCAAGTAATATGAAAAAGTACGAAACCGTCATCGGTCTTGAAGTTCATATCGAGCTTGCGACCAAGTCAAAGATATTCTGCTCCTGCTCCGCAGAATTCGGCGGCGAACAGAACGACCACGTATGTCCTGCTTGTTGCGGTATGCCCGGTATGTTACCCGTTACAAATAAGAAGGTAGTAGACCTCGGTATGACTGCAGGTATGATGTTAAACTGTGATATCAACAGAACAACAACCTTTGATAAGAAGAACTACTACTATCCCGACCTGCCCTGCTCTTATCAGACAACTCAGTGGTTTGCTCCCATCTGTGTAAACGGTAAGGTAAGAATTAAGACGTCCAAGGGCGAAAAGGATATCAGAATAAAGCAGATACACATGGAAGAGGACGCAGGTAAGCTCGTACACGATGACTGGACAGATACCTCCCTCGTTGACTATAACAGAACCAGCGTTCCCCTTATCGAAATCGTAAGCCAGCCTGACTTCTCCAGTGCAGAAGAGGTTGTAGCTTATCTTGAAAGACTCCGTTCACTCCTGCGTTTTGCAAAGGTTTCCCAGTGCCGTATGGAGCAGGGCTCTATGCGTTGCGACGTAAACCTCTCAATTCGTGAAGAGGGCGATACAAAGCTCGGCGTACGTACCGAAATGAAGAACATGAACTCCATCTCCGCTATCACAAGAGCTATTGAATATGAAGTTGCAAGACACATTGACGCTCTTGAAAACGGTACGGAAGAGCTTGTTCAGGAAACACGTCGTTGGGACGACGTAAAGGGCAAGAGCTACGCTATGAGAAGCAAGGAAACAGCAGGCGATTACCGTTATTTCCCTGACCCTAACGTAATGCCCATCGTAATTGATGACGAATGGTTTGACAGCATCAAGGCATCTTTACCTGAATTCCCTGAAGTTAAAAAGGCAAGATTTATTGACGAGCTCGGTTTATCCGAATATGACGCTGATCTTATCACTCAGTCAAGAGCATTCTGTGATTGCTTTGAAGAAGCGTACAAGGAATGCGGCGAAGCTAAGGAAGTTGCTAACTGGCTCATTTCCGATTGTATGAATATGCTCAACAAGAAGGGCAGTACAATGGATCAGCTTAAGGTTGATGGTAACGCTCTTGGTAAACTCATCAAGCTTGTTATGGAAAGCAAGGTAACAAGAGGTAATGCAAAGAAGATCCTTCTTGTTATGGATGAAGAAACGATTGATCCCGAAAAGTATGCGGTAGAAAATAACTTTATCGTTTCCAACGATACAGCAAACATCGAAAAGGTTATTAAGGAGATAGTAGCTTCCGATCCCAAGTCTGTTGCAGACTACAAGGGCGGTAAGGAAAAGGCTCTTATGGCTCTCTTCGGCAAGTGCATGAAGACCTTAAAGGGCAACTGCGATCCCCAGGTACTAAGAAAAATTCTTCTTGAAGAGATTGACAAGGCATAATAAACGAAGGCGACCGCAAGGTCGCCTTTTTGTGTGGGGATTTATATCCCGACGGTAAATTGTTGTTTAGCGGTGGGTTGTACCATCAAAAATTGCGATGATTTATGCGGGCGACTGATAGTCGCCCCTACGACTTTTGCGATATTTAATTTGTTGGATTTTGTTGATTGTATCGGTGTTTGTGGACATTATCTAACCCTGTTTTAATTTGCTCTATTCCGTAGGGGCGTCTATCAGACGCCCGCCGCCGAAGGCAGCCGTCCAAGGGACTGCGACGCCCTTTAGGGCAATAAACCACCTTGCATATCAAGGCTTGTGGGTTATTTGAAAAAAATTACAACAACATTGTAACACCGCCGTTCATAATGTTTTGCCAATTGCAATGGCTAGTAAAGGCGGAAATTGGATTGAACGCCACGCGTTCAAACAACAATTTATCGTGCATTTAACATATGATTCCTGCCGTTCACAATGTGTTGCCATCATCAATGATTTTTAAAGGCAGGAGATGCCCGCGGGTGCAACCCGCAAATAACAATTTGACATACATGCCTGCTGCTTTATTAGTCTTGCCGCATATATTTAAAATTTCACGATGCTGAAACGTCCGCTATTCTATGGGTATTTCTCACAGTAAATTAATGTATTATTTGTGCAAAAGGTATTATTTTAAAAGCCCGGCGGCTTTTTCTGCTTTTTTCAATTGAAAAGGGTAAAATTTTATGCTATACTTTATTTATATATGGAAGTTTATGAAAGGGGTATATCCATGGCAAAAAAGAAGCATAAAAATAACAATTACCAGCCGCCTAAAAATGATGCAAATACTGCTCAGGCGACGGAGGAAATAACTAATACGGCAGAAACTACCGAAGCGACTTTATCTCCCGAAGAGCTGTTTGGTGCTGACGTAGCGGCTGAAGCTAAGGAAACTGTCGAAAAAACTGCAGAACAAGCAGAAAAAACTGCCGAAGCATCTATGGAAGATCTTTTTGGTGCAGGAGCTTTAGCGGCAAACGACGGCGAACCCATTGTAGAAGCGGTAGAGGCTTTGCCCACAAACGAAGCGATGATGATATCCGCTGAAGTAAATTCAGATATGCCAAGCATTGTGGTTACAGAAAATTCCACAGACTTTATGAAGGCTACTCCCGATGGCTCTGATTATGCTATGCCCAGCATCGAACTGAATCAGGAACCGCGTCCCTCAGAGATAAGAGCGGCACAGATGGCGGCAATGACAGCAGCGTCTGCAGTAGCTCCTGCTACTGATGCAATGGATGAAATTGCTCTCCCCATTACAGAAGAAACTATGACTGTACCAAGCGAAGCTCCTGTAATTACCGAGGAGATTACACCCGCCGAGGAGATTACACCTGCCGAGGAGATTGCTCCTGTCGAGGAGATTGCTCCTGCCGAGGAGATTGCTCCTGCCGAGGAAGCTGCTTTCGCTACAGAAGAAGTAAACAAAGCAAAGACAACCGAAATAATAACGGATGACGCGGCTTATTTTGCGGCTATGGGAGTCGTGTCGGGTGCAGAACCGCCAAGAGATATCTCTAAAATAACAAAGCCGAGAACTATAGAAGAAGCAAAGCTATTTTATGCAAACTGGCAGCCTCCCGAAAAAAAGGAAGAAGAAGAAACCGAGCTTACCGAAGTGCCTGAAGGGGACGACGGCTCAAAGAAAAAAGCTATCTTCTACATAATAATAGGTGCGGTGGCACTTATCGTGCTTATCGTATGCCTTATTATGATGCTTACCTATAAGAGAGATGACGGCAATGTTTCCGTAGGCGGTAACGTAAGCCAGTCACAAGGCTCTGACGTAAGCACTGATAACGAAAACTCCGGTGCAAACGGTAACGAAACAAGCAAGACAGATAAGCCCGATGGTTCTGATAAGCCTGTAAATTCAGATGATCAGTCATCTGATACAGAAGTACCTCCCCAGTCAGAAGAAACTGAAAACCAGGGCGGCAATGAGGAAAGCAAACCTCAGTCCTCCTCCACGAGCACAAAGAAGCCCCAGAGCAGTTCAACTTCTACAAAGAAGCCTCAGAGCAGCTCAACTTCCACAAAGAAGCCGCAGACGAGTACACCTGCAAATAATCCCTCTACTCCTGCTCCCGAAACACCTTCTTCAACGTCTACAGTAAAGCCTGCTCCCGTGCCTGATACAACGACTACGGTAACAGACGCACCGAAGCCTGAAACTACAACGACTACAAAGGCTCCTGAAACGACTACGACAACTACTACCACGACTACAACGACAACTACGACAACTGCGACAAAGAAGCCCGAAACCACAACCACAACCACAACTAAAAAGCCAGAAACAACTCCGCCTCCTGCACAGGTATCAGACTATGAGCTTAGCTACACGGTAAGTACGTCGTGGCAAGCGGGCGGCAGTACGGTAACACAGGTTAAATTTACTATTGCCAATAACACAGGAAAGAATTTTGATAGCTGGAAGCTTGTACTTGACGTTCCCGGTGCGTCAGCAATAACCTCCTGGAGTGCTGACGATGTAACGGTAAGCGGCGGTAAGGCGTATATCAACTGTACAGAAAAGCACTGGAATCACTCCGTTTATGCAAACGGAACTCTTACAGTTGAAATTCAGATAACCACGTCCGGCGAGTTTAAGTTAAATGGTGCTACACTTAACGGCTCAAGCTGTAAAATTTCCTAAAACAAATAAAAATAATTCTGTGCCGAATGGTACAGAATTATTTTAACTATAAAACGGAAAGGTGATTTTCTTGAACGAAAAGAAAAGCAACCCCCTTGCCCTTATCCCGATAGGAGTATTTTTACTGCTATATCTCGGCACAGGAATTGTTTTTGAATATATTTTAAAGATTGAAATGGGCTTTTACAACGTCCCAATCGTTTTTGTATTTCTCATTGCTATACTTGTTGCCTGTCTGCAAAACAGAAAGGTAAACTTCGACAAAAAGCTTGATATTATGGCAAAGGGCGTGGGCGACAAAAACATTATCACAATGATACTTATTTTCCTTGTGGCAGGCGTTTTTGTCGGCGTGGTAGGAAGAAGCAGTGCCGAAAGCGTTGCATATTTCCTGCTGTCAATAATCCCTCCCCGGTTTGCGGTAGTGGTGCTTTTTGTAGTAAGCTGCTTTGTATCA
Organism: Oscillospiraceae bacterium; assembly: GCA_015067025.1. GTDB lineage: Bacteria > Bacillota > Clostridia > Oscillospirales > Ruminococcaceae > Ruminiclostridium_E. The sequence continues at coordinate 26,463 of SVNC01000004.1, read as the reverse complement.
ACTGCAATGGGTACGTCAGTAGGAACGATAACTCTTATTGCTCCTATAGGCTTTGCGGTATCAGCCGCATCGGGATTTTCTCTCCCTCTTTGCATCGCATCAGTAATGGGCGGAGCAATGTTCGGCGATAATCTGTCCTTTATATCAGATACCACCATTGCCGCCTGCAACGGTCAAGGCTGTCCTATGAAAACGAAATTCAAGGAAAATTTCTTTATCGCTCTGCCTGCGGCTATAATTGCACTTGTTATCATTTTCTTTGTTTCGCAGGGCGAAAACATATCACAGATAGAACTCAAAAGCTACAACCTTATTCAGATAATACCCTACGTTTTAGTACTTATCGGCGGAATTATCGGCATAAACGTATTTATCGTACTGCTTATCGGTATTTTATCCGGTGCGGTAATTATGCTTTGCACAGGTGCTACCGGCATCACAGAGCTTTTAGCAAATGCAGGCAGCGGCATCTCAGGTATGTTTGAAACGTCAATGGTTGCCGTTCTTGTTGCCGCTTTATGTGCACTTATAAAAGAAAACGGCGGCTTTGAGGCACTTTTAAACCTTGCAGGAAAGCTCTTTAAAAACAAAAAGACGGGTCAGCTCGGCATAGGTCTTTTAGTTGGAGTTATGGATATCGCAACTGCAAATAATACGGTAGCAATCATAATGGCAAACCCGATAGCAAAAAGAATGTCGGAAAACTACGGTATAAGAGCAGGAAAAACTGCGTCTATCCTCGATACCTTCTCCTGCATCTTCCAGGGTATAATCCCTTACGGTGCACAGATGTTGGTGGCTATTTCAGCGGTGGCAGAGCTTGGTAAGACTATAACCGCCTTTGAGATAATCCCCTTCCTCTTCTACCCCTTCGCTTTACTTATAAGCTCGCTTATATTTATATTCTTTATACCCGATGGCAAAAAACAGACACAAAAAGGAGAATAAAACAATGGATTTTTCAAAGCTTAATTTCGGTGTTGACGGCGACAGCATAACTCAGAACAATCAGTGGTCCTACCATGTGTTCAACAACCTCGGTATGGCGTCACATCACAACGTGGCAGTAGGCAGTGCGGTATGGTACAAGAGAACCGTTTCAGTAAACGGAAAAAGTATTACAACACAAAACTACACCGACCCCGATTTTGCAGGAATAAGCGATGGCTGGGAGCCTACAGACGACGAGGAAGAATTACAGAAAAGAATGAATAACTGTGCTATCGTGCATATTCAGAAATTCATTGAAGAAGTAAAGAGCGGAGAACATCCCGTTCCTGATATTTTCGCTTTTGCTATGGGTACAAACGATGACGTAAACCGTCTTGGCAATACAAAGGTCGCTCTTATGGGAAAGGAACTTGACAACAATCCCAACATCGACCTCTTTACAGAAGCAGGTGCAATGCGCTGGTGCATACAGAAAATAATGGAGGAATATCCCGACGCGAGAGTATTTGTTCTTACCCCCTTACAGACGGCAAACCCTGAGCACAACGAAAAGACAAAATTCCAGATAAAGACTGTCATGAGAAAGATCGCAGGTGCCATGGGTGCACAGGTGATAGACTGCTATCATAACTGCGGTATCTGCGAAAAGTTTGAAGTTGTCGGCGGAGAAGGCAGATATCTCATAGACGGACTTCATCCCAAGGAAAACGGACAGAAGCTTCACGGTGCATACGCTACAAAGGAAATAAGAAACAATCTATTCTTTTAAACTAAGGAGGTAATCCTATGAAAAAGCTTATAGCAACATTAACCGCACTTACGATGACTGTGATTTTAGCAGTCAGTGCTTCTGCGGCAACGTCACCCGACCGGGCCGCAGTAAAACTTAATGGTTCTGCAGCAGGCTATAACCAGTCTGCGAACGACTATCTTACCTATTCAAGAACAGTAAAATCCTATATGGAAGAAACTGACGACGGCTTCAGAAGAATTGAATACTATGACGGTAAGCTGATCGTTGAAGATTATTACAGCGATCTTACGCTGAAATTCAGAAAAATCATCACAAAGACCTCCTACGTCTTTGGCGGATACTATCAGGGCAGTGATTATTGCTATCTGGTATGGGGCAAAAATAATTCATCAGAAAGCGACGATCAGGAAGTTCTTCTTATCGAAAAATGGACCAAGGGATTAGGTGAAAGAGTAAGTACTGTAAGCGTGTATGGCGCAAATACCTACATACCCTTTGACGCCGGCTCACTGCGTATGACCGAAACCGCAGGCAAGCTCTATATACACACGTCCCACGAGATGTATATGTCAGATGACGGCTATCATCACCAGGCTAATATGACCTTTGTAGTGAACACAAGCACTATGACTGTTGTAGACTCCTGGTATGACGTTATGAATATCAGATACGGCTACGTAAGCCACTCCTTCAACCAGTTTATAGAAACTGACGGCAATTATATCTACAGAGTAGACCACGGTGACGCTTATCCGAGAGCAGTTGTTATTACAAAGTGTGCTGTAGGTGACGACATCACAAACGTAAGCTACATAAACGCTCTCCCCATTTCAGGGGCTATAGGTGATAACTTTACAGGCGTCAGCGTAGGCGGCGTAGAGCTTACTGCAAATAATATCGTTATAGCAGGAAATACAGCTGATCAGAGTGCGGATTATATAAGCTATAATTCAATGAGAAATATCTTTATTACTGTAACAGATAAGAACCTTTCCTCTACCTCTGTAAAGTATATTACAAATTATACGGATGACGATGACGTTGAAATATGTACACCTCATCTCTTAAAGATAAACGACAACAAATTCCTTGTTATGTGGGAAGAGTTAAAGGATTATACTATCTACACAAGACTTTGCACGATAGACGGACAGGGTAATCTCACATCAGATATAGTTGATACTTATATGTATCTTTCCGACTGTGCACCCGTTCTTTTCTCAGACGGCCTTGTATACTGGTTTAAATCAGATACAACAGGTGCTACACTTTATCGTGTAAATCCCGATGATATAGATTCTGCAAATAACGGTCAGGTTACAAAGACAGAAAACTTCAAGGCTGCTGCTACAGATACCACTGTAACTCTCAGCTGGGATTTAAACTCATCAGCTACCTGTTACAACGTAGAAAAATATGAAAACGGTTATTGGTATCCTGTTGTAGGTATAGCACAAAACTCTATTACTGCCACCAAAGTCGAAGATCTCACTCCCGCAACCACATATAAATACAGAATAGTACCCTGTAAGTTGATCGGCGACACCTGGGTATATGGAGAATCGACTGAAGTTACCGTAACCACAGCTATTCCCGGTGTAACAGGATTTGCCGTTTCTTCAAAAAACAGCACTTCAGCTACGTTAAAATGGAATAAAAACAGTTATGCCAATGTAGGCTATAGCATAGAAATATACGATGGTATAAAATGGAGCGTAGTAAAGACTGCAGACAGTAATGCAACCTCCTGCACAGTAGAAGGCCTCGTTGCAGGCACTGCCTATAAATTCCGTATAAGAAGCATTGCGGCGGTAGGCACTCAGAAGGTATACAGTGCATATTCCTCCGAAATCAGTGCAACTACAGATCCTTCAGCAGTGACAGGTCTCAGAGAGGGTGGAAGATCAGGTAACGCACTCCGTCTTAACTGGGATAAAAACAATACAGCAGGTGGATATATAATAGAAATGTACAAGGGTGGTAAGTGGACAAGAATTGCAAGAATTGCAGGCAACACTACCACTACCTACAGAGTGACAGGACTTGAAGGCTCTACCACCTACCAGTTCAGAATGAGAACATTCAAGACTGTTAATGGTGTTGCAAGCTACAGCGGATATACCGATGCGATTTCTCTTACCACAAATCCTTCAGCTGTTTCAGGACTTTCTGAGGGAGGCAGAGCATCAAACGCTCTTCGTCTTAACTGGACAAAGAACACGTCTGCAGGCGGATATATCATAGAAATGTATAAGGACAACAAATGGGTACGAGTTGCAAGAATTGCAGGCAATACAAAGACCACCTACAGAGTGACAGGACTTGAAGCTTCTACCACATACAATTTCAGGATAAAAGCATTCAAGACAATTAACGGCACTGCATACTACAGCGGTTATTCTACGATTTCTCTTACAACCAATCCTTCCTCTGCTGAAAATCTCAGAATAGGCGGCAAGGCAGGCACAGCTCTTCGTCTTAACTGGAATAAAAATGACAGTGCAAAGGGCTATATCGTAGAAATGCTAAAGGATGGCAAGTGGACGAGAGTAAAGAAGATAACCTCATCCGATACCGTTACCTACAGAGTAGCAGGTCTTGAAAAGGGTACAACCTACAGCTTCAGAGTACGCACCTATAATATGGTCGGCTCTACCGCATATTACGGTGGTGCAAGCTATGTTGACGGTACAACAAATTCATAAATAAAAGCTGTCAGACGATTAAAAACACATATCAGCCCCTCGTGAGAGGGGCTGATATTTTTATTCAACTACACTTCTTTTTTCACCCATTGTAAAGGCTTTGAGATTGAGATAAACCTCTTCGATAAGTCGCATTCTTGCTTCTACAGTTGCCCAGGCAATGTGTGGAGTTATTATGAGTCTGTTGCTGTTCTTGAACTGCACTAAGGGGTTATTCCTTGACATAGGCTCTTCGCACAGTACGTCAAGACCTGCACCTGCAATCTTTTCTTCACACAAAGCGTCATATAACGCCTGCTCATTTACTATAGGGCCTCTGCCGACGTTTATAAATATTGCATTCTTCTTCATTTTATCAAAGGCTGATTTGTCGAAAAGATTTTCCGTATACTGATTTAATGGAGCGTGGACGGAAACTATATCAGAAGTGCTGAGCAGAGTATCGAAATCCACACGACTATAGTTCTCATTGTTATTCTTTCCTGACGTGGAATAATATATAACCTTGCAACCGAACGACTTTGCTATATCCGCTACTCTTCTGCCTATCTCGCCAAGTCCCACTATACCCCAGGTCTTGCCGTACAGCTCATTGAAGGTCTGTCCCAAGTGGTTGAAAAGCACGTTATCTACGTACTTTTCCTGCTTTACGTAGGTGTCGTAGTAGTAGCTTTTTTCCATCAGATAGAATAAAAGGGAGAAGGAGTGCTGTGCCACCGACTGGGTAGAATAGCCCTTGACGTTGGTTACCGTAATACCGTGCTTTTTGGTGTAATCAAAGTCGATTACGTTTGTACCTGTTGCGGTAACTCCTACAAATTTAATGGTTGGATTTTCACCTAAGGTCTTTTCATTTACGCAGACCTTATTTGTAATAACCACGTCTGCACCGTCACAGCGGGATTTCAGCTCATCGGACTTTGTAAAGCCGTAAACTTCAATCTCCCCGAATTCTCTGAATTTCTCGAGTGAAATATCTGCTCCTAAAGTATCAGCATCTGCAAAAACTATTTTCATAAATCAAATTCTCCTTTTAAAATTTCCAGCACTCGGATTTCTCTTTCTATCATATATACGTCGTCTGACGTAGATTTTTCTCTGTTTGTTCTTATAGCCTCATCGGCCGTTACGTATTTTAACGTAAATCCTGATTCAAGCTCGTAATCATCAAGCTTCTGACTGTCTAAATCTTTCGTCACATCGCAAAGATAATAAAAATTCTCCTGATAGAATACCGTGTTTTCGAAGATGTCACTTTTGCGAAGAATATCTACTTTGCCGTACTCCTTTATGGTATCGGGAATAACAGAAAGTCCCGTTTCTTCTCTGACTTCTCGTATAAGGGCGGAAATATGTTCTTCACCCTTTTCTATACCGCCACCGGGGAATTTATAATATCTGTACTTTTCACTATATACCATTGCCAAAAGGTTATCTTTTATGATAACCGCTCTTGCAGACGGTCTTTTGGAACGGGCGAAGCTTTCATCATAATCCTTTTTATCTACTATAAATAAGCTTCTCATTTCTTTTTCTCCTTTGGCCTTGTGTAAGTAAGATGATAGCTGTCCTTTATCATTATTTCTATATCCTTATCGGGAATAGTGCCGTCAAGGATAACAGAATTCCAGTGGTATTTATTCATATGGTAGGCAGGTATGACGGACTGATATGCACTTCTCCACATAGCAGTCAGCATAGGGTCGCATTTTAAATTGAGCCATATATTCCCTTGCCTTTCATAGATGGTAGCAAAGGTCTTTGCGGTGCCTTTGTGCCGCATCAACGTCCAGTTATCATCGTGAAAGGGATAATCCTCATAGACATCAGCAAGGGTCAGGCAAAAGTCGATAGCTTCTTTTCTTGTTTTCATACGTCACTCACCTTATATCTTTTAGATAATTATATAATAAATATCGCAAAAATTCAAGCAAATGCGTGGCGTTTGATCCAAATACCGCCTTTTGAAAGCATAGATGTTCGTAAAAGCAAAGACTAACGGCGGGGTTACACAGCAGATGCACAATAAATTGTTGTTCAAACACGTGACGTTCACCAAGATTCCCATTGCTTTTAAAATCAAAGATTTTAAAAATTGCCGCAGTCCATTTGACTGAGATTATCGGCTCATCGTAAAAAAATCCCGTAGCTGTATGGCTACGGGATCATATTTATGTATTATCTTACTGTGCTAAAAGCTCTTCAATGAACGTTGTAAGTCTTGTAGCAGCCTTTGTATGTGTCTTTTCTGTGGGGTGCCAGTCAGCAGCATAACCGTCAGAAGCTGTCTGAGTTGTAAAGAGCATGGACTCAACCTTTGTGTCGCCCGTCTCTTCCTTATACTGATTAGCGGCTCTTCTCATAGCGAAGAAAAGTTCGTTGCCCATAACGCCTAAGGTGCATACGATGTAAGCGTCGGGGTTCTTTGCTCTTACCTGCTTTAAGAATTCGATATAACCTGCTTCGTATTCCTTTTCCTTTTCCTTATCCTTCTTTACATAGGAGTTATCGTTTGTACCGAGGTTGATAACGATAATGTCGGGGGTAAAGCGAGAGAAATCCCAGTCGTTCTGAACTATCTTACTGCCTGAGTAGTTTCTTGCAACGTCTTCATAGTACTTGGAAACGATCTGATCGGACTGCTTTACGTTTGTGCTTGTGTAGCCTGAAATGATACCGTGACCGCTGAAGGATACAAGGCTGTAATCAGCGTCAAGGTTCATCGCTGTCTTATATGCGTAAGCTCTTGTTGCGTCTTCTGTAGCAGTTGAGAAGTGGTTTTCCTTAACCTCATCGTCAACACCGTAGCCACAAGTAATGGAGTCGCCGATAAATTCTATCTTGAGTGCCTTCTTTGCAGTGGGTACGAGGTTTGTTGTGTTTGCACTAACTGACTTTACACCGAAGATGCTGTTTGCAGCTTCAGAAAGCTTGATGATCTTTACCTTTGTTTCCTTCGCTTTGTCGGCAGAGTAGAAGTCGATAGTCTTTTCCTTTTCCTTAAGAAGAACGTCTTCAACTCTTTCATCATTTACATATACTGCAAATCTGGGCTCATTGCCGGCACTGTATACGATATCTTCACATACTGTAACAGACGCCTTTGTGCCTGTGAATGTAAATTCAAGAGCAGAAGCTGAGTGGGACAGCCATACTGTGCCGTCGCTGTCTGTATAGGTTCTGCCTATATGCTTTGCATTGTCTTCTGTCATTTTGAAAGTGTTTATCTTATCTGTCATTTCGCTTTTCTCCAAAGGTTTAGATTCCTCAGGCTTCTCTGTTTCAGGAGCCTTTGTAGTTGTTGTAGTTTCAGGTGCGGGAGTTTCGGGAGCTTTTGTTGTTGTGGTAGTTGTGGTTTCAGTAGCTTCTGTCTCAGGAGCCTTTGTGGTAGTTGTGGTTTCGGGAGCTTCTGTTTCAGGAGCCTTTGTAGTTGTTGTAGTTTCAGGAGCTGATGTTTCTGTAGTGCTTGATTCGCTGGCACTGGTTTCAGCTTCGCTTGATTCGTTTTTGCTTTCTTCACTTGTTACACTGCTTGTAGGTTCGCTTGTAACAGAGCTTGTGGTTTCGCCTGAGCAGGCAGTTGCACTCATAAGAGTCGCTACGGCTAAAAAAGCCGCTAAAATTCTTTTTAACTTCATATTACTTTCCTTTCACAAAGTATTTTACTTGAAAAAGAGTATAGCATAAATTGCCTTTAATGTCAATAAAAAACCTTAACAAAAGGCGTTTAAATAAATAAAACGGCACATCATTTGTTTCTGATGTGCCGTTTATGTTTTATTTACAACCCGCCTCATAAAAATCGGCAATTATTTTCATAAGTCTGAAATCTATCTCGAAATAGGTCTTTTTATCGGCGTTTTTCTGATAGAATTCTCTTTTCGCTGTACTTGTGGGATTTTTGCCAAGCTCGTCATAGCACATATCGTCAAGCTTTTTCTTATACTTTATTGCCTTGTCGCTGTCAAGGGAATTATGCCCCTTATGCTTTTCGGTGATAAGGGTTATATTGTCATTTTTTATAACGTTTGATAAAACGCTGTTTGTAAGGCTGATGCTCTTATCGTCGAGACTGTGCAGGATAAGGAATTTAGTGCCATTGGAGGTAGCTTTTGCGACACCCTGCATAGCAGTATAATCTGCCGCCTTGCCGAATTTCATCTTTTCGTACATCCTTATATAAGGGGTAAGGGCAAGCATCCATTTGCCGAAACGCTTTACCGCCTCTGCGGTGAGCATATCGCAACAGCGATTAAAGCCGTTCTGAACGAATACGCCCTTTATATCATATAAGTTATAACAGCTTACCGCTGATACCGCATAACCGCCCCAGCTATGACCGAATAAGAATAGCGGCAGCTTCTCGTCTTTCGTTACTTCTGTAACGTAGGCTAAGGCGGTATCTAAATCCTCTGCCGACTGGGGAAGACCACGCAGAGACTTTCCGCCTGATAAATGACTTCCTGTATTATCAAAGCCGAATACCTTATATCCTCGCCTTGCAAAATAATCTATCTCGGGCAGATAATTCAGCTGACCGTCAAATATGCCGTGCGAAAATACAATAAGCCCTTTAAACTTAGTCACATCCTTATGATGATAGAAGGTTCCTATGTGGTTATATCCCTTTTTTGAAGGGAAGGAAACGTGTTCACTTTCAAGACCTGGATAGTCGTTGAAATCGGGTAGCAGGGGAGAATCGTATATCTCGAAGCGTTTTCCGAATACGCTTTCGTAAATTGCCGAAACGCCGAGAAAACAGATGAGCACCAGCACTGCTATAATAGCAATGATTATCCCTATGCCTATCAGTATTGTAAGAAATGTATCCAGAATATCAACCCCCTTTATATTTTGAAATTTGCATCGCAAATTTCAAAGCGAAGTTATACCTTCGGTATAGTGAAGATGTGAAGCGAGTCTTCGGCTCGTGAAGTTGCACCTTGCGGTGCAGACGTTGTTTCCATTGACCGATGGTCAATGGATGGATTTCAAATGGCGGCACGCCTTATGCTTTGCGTTTTCTCTTGAAATTCTTTTCCCAGTTTTCAATTATCTTTGTTTCTGCTCTTTCTAATGCAAGGGCGTTTTCGGGAACGTCCCTTGTAATTGTAGAGCCTGCACCGGTGGTGGCGTTATTACCAATTTTAACAGGCGGTACAAGATTTGTATTGCAACCGATAAAGCAGTGATCTCCTATAACGGTTCTGAATTTATTTATACCGTCGTAATTTGCGGTAACGCATCCGCAACCGAAGTTTACGTCCTTGCCCACGTCGCTGTCACCTACGTATGTAAGATGAGCTATGCAGGTGGCAACACCTATTTCAGAATTCTTTACCTCTACAAAGTCGCCTATTCTTATCTTGCTGTGGAGCTTTGTGCCGGGACGCAGATGTACGAAAGGTCCTGCCTTTACGTCGTCGTCGATCTCAGCATCGTAGGCGTGTACGTTATCAAGGGCAACCTCGTTTCCGATAGTGCAGTTTTCTATATAGGAGTTAGGACCTATCTCACAATTCTTGCCGATAACTGTCTTACCCTTTAAAATAGTGCCGGGGAGTATTACCGTATCTGCTCCTACCTTTACGTCCTTGCCGATAATGATACCGTCGGATAAGGGAATTTCCACACCGTTATCCATGAGTTTTGAAAGTACCATATCACGGGCGGTCTTATTAAGTGCGGATAACTGACTGCGGCTGTTTGCACCCAGTACCACGTTACTGTTTTCGGCTGTGTATACGCCTTTCTTTTCCGCAAGAGCTACCGTATCTGTAAGATAATATTCATTTGCCGCATTGTTGCAGGTAAGTCTGTCTAAAAGTCCGCCGAGCTTTTCTGCCTTGAACCAGTAGATGCCTGAATTTATCTCCTTTACAGCCTTCTGTTCTTCATTACAGTCCTTCTGTTCTGTGATGCTTATAAACTGTCCGTTTTCCTTTATTATTCTGCCGTAGCCGAAGGGATTATCAAGAATAGCGGAAACAACTGTAACGTCATTATCCTGCTCTTTATGATAAGCGTAGGAATTTTCGATAGTATCCTTATCAATAAAGGGTGCGTCACCGTAGGCCACCATAAGGTCAGCGTTTTCCTTTGCCGCTTCCTCAATAAGAGCCTTAGCCATCATAACGGCGTGACCCGTGCCCTTTCTTTCGCTCTGGGTAAAGGTGGGATATTCGCCACGGGATTTAAGATAAGCCTCCACCATTTCTTTCTGATTGCCCACTACTACACCTATCTTTTCTGCTCCTGCTTCTTCAGCGGCGTCAAGCACCCAGCCAAGCATAGGATAGAAAAGCACCTCTAAAAGCACCTTAGGTTTTTCGGATTTCATTCTCTTGCCGTCACCCGCGGCAAGTGTAAGACAATATTTTTTTGACATATCACAGATCTCCTGTTACAAATTTTCTTCCATATAATTATATTTTACCACACTCTGAAGTTTTTTTAAAGGGCTTTTGTGAAATAATTGCATTTTTTACGGATGTGTGATACAATAAATATATATTTGTCGTTACATTGCCGCTTTATGAAAGGAATAATTATGGCTGACATTAAAAACATCGAAAAAATAAAGGAGCTTGCGTCTTCAAAAGAGATAGGCGAGCTTTTACAAAGCAATGAAAAGGAATATATCTTTGCCGCTTGCTTTAAGGCTACCGAAAAGCATTTAGGCATCACACCCTATGAAGAACAGTTACATGCCGCTTATGAGCTGAGCGACGGTAATATAATCGAAATGAAAACAGGCGAGGGCAAGACGCTTTCTGCTGTCTTTGCCGCTTGTTATCATGCAAAAAACGGTGGTAAAGTCCATATACTTACCTTCAATGATTATCTTGCAAAGCGTGACTATAACTGGATGAAGCCTATATATGACGAGCTTTCGGTATCTGTCGGTTTTGTGACAAGCGGTACTGAAAAGGAAGAAAGACAGGCGGCATATAAATGCGACGTGCTTTATATCACCGCAAGAGAATGTGGTTTTGATTTTCTCCGTGACTTCGTTGCTGATAAGCAGGAGGACACAGTTCAGCAGGGCTTTGATTTTGCCATTGTTGACGAAGCGGACAGTATAATGATAGACGAGGGACGAGTACCTCTTGTAATAGCAGGTCAGACTGCAGTTATACCTGATGAGGACATCCCCACAATATATAATGAAGTAAGTCAGTTTTCAGTAGAGGACTACGAAAAGGACGAAGAGCAGGGGACTATCTACCTTACCCCGTCAGGTGAAGATAAATGTGAGGAGCTTTTCATCACAGACGGCTCAGGACTTTATGAACTGGAAAACAACGCTCTTTTAACAAAGATAACCGACTGCTTAAAGGCGTGCTATCTTTTAAAGAAGGACGTTCACTATATAGTTAAGGATGAAAACATCCGCATTATTGACGAGTTTACAGGCAGAGCCGCAGAAAACAGACGTTATCCCGGTTCACTTCAGGCGGCGGTAGAAGCGAAAGAGGGCATTACCGCTACAACCCGTGGCGTAATAATGGGCGTTGTGCCTATTCAGTTCTTCTTAAGGCAGTATAAAAGTCTTGCAGGTATGACGGGTACTGCAAAAAGCTCTGAGGAGGAATTTGAAAAGCTGTACGGTATTAACGTAAGCGAGATAACAACCCACTCTCCTTGCAGAAGAGTTGACCACCCCAACGATATTTTCCTTACGGTAGAAGAAAAATGGAATGCGGTAGCCGATTACGTTGAAAAGGCACACAGTAAAAATCAGCCTGTACTTATCGGTACTGCTAATATCGAAGACAGCGAATATCTTCAGAATAAGCTTTCTGAAAAGGGTATAGAAGCTGTAATACTCAGTGCTAAAAATGACGAGCTTGAAGCGGAAATTATAAAGGATGCAGGAAAGCTTGGTGCAGTTACTATTTCTGCCAATATGTCAGGTCGTGGCGTAGATATAAAGCTTGGCGGTGCAGACGAGTCCGAGGCGGCTGAAGTAGAAAAGGCAGGCGGTCTTCTCGTAATAGGTACTTATCTCAGCGAGAGCGAAAGAGGTAATCTGCAGCTTCGTGGCAGATCCGGCAGACAGGGTGACGTGGGAGAAAGCAAGTTCTTTATTTCTCTTGAAGATGACATCATGATAAAATATGACGTCAGAAAGCTGATTTCAAAAAGACATTATCCCGAAAATGCCACAGGTATGCCGATAACCGACAAGGTGGTTATAAGAGAAACAGAACGTATTCAGCGTATAGCCCACGGCGATACCTATGAGCTTAGAAAAAGACTGCTTAAATTCACTATGATAGGTGAAAAGCACAGAGACGCCGTTTTCGGCAGAAGAAAGGCATTTTTAAGCGGTGAGGATACAGTAGATATCTGGCAGAAGGAATATCCTGATTTATATGAAGACGCCGTTTCAAAATTCGGTACAGAAGCGGTAAATGACCTTCAGCTTAAAGTCGTTTTACAGACTATAAACGATTATTGGTGTGATTATCTTGACTACACCTCATATCTGCGTGATGGTATACATCTTGTACGTATAGCAGGAAAAAATCCTGCCGATGAATATAACATCGCTTGTGAAGAATTCTTCTCGGGTATGGAGGAGCAGGTCATAGCCTGCATGGGCGAGGAGCTTGAAAAGCTTTGTGCAATGGAGGATATAAACGAGTTTGTTATAAATACCCCATCTGCACTCTGGACTTATATTCTCAACGAAAGCGGAGAAGAGCTTTTAGTAAAAGGCTTTGTTCAGGTGTTGATCGAAGACGCACCCGAAGAAGATACGAGTAATGCAGATTACTGTGACGATGACTATTATGATGATAAGCTCCCTGAAAGGAGCAGTGAAGAAAAGCCCGAAAAGAAAGGCTTTTTCGCAAGACTTTTCAAAAAGTAAAGGAAAACGAAATGGATTGTATAGCCGCAATTTCGACACCTGTCGCTCAGGGCGGAGTGTCTATGATAAGAATATCGGGCGAGGATGCCTTTGAGGTTGCCAAAAAGGTATTCAGACCTAAATTTCCACAGAGCGATATAGATAAAATGCAGGGGTATTCCGCAAGCTATGGCGATATTTTAAAGGACGGACAGAAGATAGACGATGGTATTCTGCTTATCTTCCGTGCACCCCACAGTTACACGGGAGAAAACGTGGCAGAGATAACTTGTCACGGTGGTATCTATATAACAAGGCTCGTTCTTCAGTGCTGTCTTTCTGCAGGAGCAAGAATGGCAGGGGCAGGTGAATTTACAAAGCAGGCACTTGTAAACGGCAAAATGTCCCTTACAGAAGCTGAGGCGGTAATAGACCTTATAAATGCAGGAAGCGAACAGCTTATCACCTGTGCAAAGGCACAGAGCGAGGGTGCGTTATACCGCAGAATAGAGGGGCTTTGCGAGGATATTATAAAGATAACCTCAGAAATTGCCGTATGGATAGATTATCCCGATGAAAGCGAAGATGAGGATGAGATAAGCAGAGCCGACTGGACTACGGAAATCGGTGTGCTTAAAGGAAAGATGGACGACCTGCTCGAAACCTACGACAGCGGTCAGGTAATGCGTGAGGGTATTACGGTAGCTATTGCAGGTAAGCCCAATGCAGGAAAATCTACTCTTATGAATCTGCTTACAGGTGTACAGAAAAGTATCGTTACCGATATCGAGGGAACTACGAGAGATATCGTTGAGGAAACTGTAATGTTAGGCGACCTTATTCTCCATCTATCCGACTGTGCAGGTATCAGAGAGACTTCAGATACCGTTGAAAATATCGGCGTACAGAAGATGTTGCAAAGACTTGACACGTCTCAGCTTATATTGGCACTTTTTGACAGCTCAAAGCCCTTATCCGATGAAGATTACAGATTTATTGATATCATAAAGGGCAGAAATATAATCCCCGTTATAAATAAATCCGACCTTGAAACTGCCGTTGATGTAGGCTACATTGAAGAAAACCTCGGAAAGTCGGTCACATTATCCGCTAAAATGGGCGATGGGCTTGATATGCTCGAAAATGCAGTAAGAGAAAAATGCAACATAAAGAAGTTAGACCCGTCAGCAGGCTTTCTTGCCAACGAGCGTCAGCGTCAGTGTGCTTTATCAGCGACAAGAGCTGTGGATAATGCCTACAATGCTCTCTTGTCGGGTATGACTGCTGACGTGGCAGGACTGGAGCTTGAAACAGCTTTATCTCAGCTTTACGAATTATCAGGAAAGAGTGCCAGCGAAGAGGTAATTGCAAGAATATTTGAAAGATTTTGCGTAGGAAAATAACTTTTTTCATTTTAGCTATTGAAATTCAGATAAATCTGTGTTAAAATAAGAACGATAATAAAAAACGGAGGTACGCTATTATGAAGCATATCAAGACAGTTAACAAGGCAAACTTAAAGGCTACAGCTGCTAAGGGCGGTTGCGGTAAGTGCCAGACTTCTTGCCAGTCTGCTTGCAAGACAAGCTGCACTGTTGCAAACCAGAAGTGTGAAGCTATCAAGTAAGTTATTGCTATTTTATGCTTATAAAGAAGCTCTCGATAAACGAGAGCTTTTTAACTTTGCAAATAATTATATACCGATAAAAGGAATGAAATAAAATGATACATAAGTACGAACAAAACGGAAGCTATATCGTTCTTGACATCTGCAGTGGCGGTGTTCACGTGGTTGATAAGCTGGTATATGACCTGCTTGACTACGCAAAGCCCCCTTTTGCTGATAAATGCCCCAATGAAATTATCGAAAAGATGTCAGCTTACGAAAGCGAAGAAGTAGCGGAATGTTATCTCGAGCTTAAAGAATTATACGATGCAAAAATGCTCTTTACCGATGATGATTATGCACAGTATGCGGCAATGGCGATGAAAGCACCTATAAAGGCAATGTGCCTGCACGTTTCTCACGACTGCAACTTAAGATGTAAGTACTGCTTTGCACAGACGGGTGATTTCGGCGGCAGCAGAATGTTAATGGATGTGGAAACAGGAAAAAAGGCTATGGACTTCCTTATTGCCCATTCTGCGGACAGAGTAAATCTTGAAGTTGACTTTTTCGGCGGTGAGCCATTAATGGCGTGGGATACTGTAGTTGAAACGGTAAAATATGCCCGTAGTATAGAAAAACAGCATAACAAGAATTTCCGCTTTACCATCACTACAAACGGTATACTTCTTGATGATGAAAAGATCGATTATATCAATAAGGAAATGTCAAACTGCGTACTTTCCCTTGACGGCAGAAAGTGTATAAACGACAACATCCGTCCTACTCCCAACGGCAGCGGAAGTTATGATATAATCGTTCCCAAGTTCAAGAAGCTTGTAGACGGCAGAGGCGACAAGGACTATTATGTAAGAGGTACTTTTACAAAGTACAACCTTGATTTTGCTGATGACGTTTTACATATAAACGAGCTTGGATTTGAGCAGTTATCGGTAGAACCTGTAGTAACAGATCCCGAAATGCCTTACGCTATCACAAAGGAAGATCTCCCCACGATCTTTGCCGAATATGACAGACTCGAAAAGATTATGGAAGAGCAGAAGGTAAAGGGAGAAAGAAAGTTCAACTTCTTCCATTT
Source organism: Oscillospiraceae bacterium (assembly GCA_015067025.1). Lineage (GTDB taxonomy): Bacteria > Bacillota > Clostridia > Oscillospirales > Ruminococcaceae > Ruminiclostridium_E. The sequence continues at coordinate 10,491 of SVNC01000004.1, read as the reverse complement.
TATGATAGACTTAAATCAGGGTCCTTGTGCAGTAAAGAGACTCCGCGGTTGCGGTTGCGGTAACGAGTACGTGGCAGTTACTCCCGAGGGTGACATCTACCCCTGCCATCAGTTTGTAGGTATTGAAGAGTGGAAGATGGGTAGCATCTACACAGGCGAAGTAAACCAGCAGATAAAGGATTACTTTGCAGGAATTCACATCTACAGCAAGGAAGAATGCGGCACCTGCTGGGCAAGATTTTATTGCAGCGGCGGTTGCAACGCAAACAGCTTTATCTATGAGGGCGACGTGAAGAAGCCCCACAAGCTTTCCTGCGAAATGCAGAAGAAGAGAATTGAGTGTGCTATCGCTTTAGCGGCAGCTCAGAAGGCTGAATAAAACGTAACGGGTGACCATTGGTCACCCGTAATTTTTTATAATTCATCTGCCGAAGGCAGATACCTTAACCACTTTTGAAATTGTATTTTCAAAAGCGATTTCACAAGACCGTCAGGGCTTAGTTCACATCTGCGTAGCAGGTGTTTCATTGCATAAATTTGTTACAGAAAATTTACGCTTCTTCCATCCACACCCTCATCTGATTTTCTCCTCTGTTACCCCATATATAATAGGGGACAGCCACAGCGTTGCAATCATTTTCAGCGAGTGGTGAAAAGCTGTATAATCCATCACAGTCTGATTTTCTTACCGCAGGAATGCTTATTGCGATACTGTCGCAGGGAAGGTTGTCGTTTTGGGCAACATACGCCTTTCCGTTCTTTTTAAGGGCGATGGATAATACGTCGTTATCGTTATCAACACCCTCAAAGCAGTAAACAAGAGGTCCTCTTGATAATGCCACTTTGCCTGTAAGATCGTGCACCTTTGTGCTGGCGTAATTTGTTCTTATACTGTCGTCAAGAATGATTATAAGAGTGTCATTATCCGCTACGTCTATATAGATGTAGCCTTTTGTCATTTTGGGCTTTATAAGTCTTTTGTTGTGAATAACCGTATAGTTTTCGCTCCAGGCAGGTATTCTTATTGCCATTTTTCCGCCTTTTTCTATTTTATAGGTAACGGCAAAGCCGTAAGGATATCTTGTTTCACAGGTGAATTTTATACCGTTTGAAAGCTCGATTTTGCCGCTTGCATAGAGATGGCAGAAGGCGGTATTTTTATTCTCTCCGTAAGCATACTTTCCAAAAGAAGTTATAAGTCTTGCTACGTTCGGAGGACAGCAGGCACATCCGTACCAGCCCGGACGCTGAGGTCTTGCGTGCCGGTGAGTGGCGATAACGCCCGAAATACCCGGAACGACTTCAAGCGGATTTACGTAGAAGAATCTTTTTCCGTCAAGCTGCATACCTGCTAAAACCGTGTTATAAAAAGCTCTTTCCATAACGTCGGAGTATTTTCTGTCCACGTCGTTTTCGAGCATTCTTGACGCAAAGAACATAAGACCTATAGAAGCACAGGTTTCTGCATAGGCGGTATCGGAGGGGAGGTCGAAATCTGTGCTGAAGGCTTCGCCGTGTACGGTAGAGCCTATTGCTCCCGTTATATACATCTTTCTCTCGGTGATATCCTGCCATAGTCTTTCGCAAGCGGTAAAAAGCTCTTTGTCATCCGTTTCACTTGCCATATCAGCCATACCCGTATAAAGATATACGGCACGAACAGCGTGTCCTGTAGCTTTATCCATCTTACGCACGGGCATACCGCTTTGCTGATAGTTGTTGTCTTCGGCATTGTTGCCCCATACGGTCCAGTTACGCTTTTCCTTTTCCAGCTTGTAAAAGTCTGCATTCACTCCTCTTGTATCGATAAATTTTCTGCATAATTCAAGACAGTCCTCATCCTTTGTTATGCGGTACAGCTTCATTAAAGCAAGCTCTATTTCAGGGTGACCGGGAAAGCCCTCGGTATTTTCTTTGACAAATCGATTATGTATGTGCTTTACGTTTTTTGTCATAACGTCGAGGAATTTTCTTTTGCCCGTTGCCTCGTAATACGCACAGGCGGCTTCGATAAGATGACCTGCGGAGTAAAGTTCGTGAGCTTCAAGCAGGTTTGTCCAGCGTTTCTCCTTGTCCTTTATAGTGAAATAAGTATTTAAATATCCGTCCTCTTCCTGAGCGTCGGCAATTATATCAACAAAATCATCAACGGTTTTTTCGAGATTTTCATCAGGATAATTCTGCAGGGAATAGGCTGCCGCTTCTATCCATTTTCCTGCATCGCTGTCCTGAAAGACCATACCGTAAAATCCGTCCTTTGTATCTTCTCCTCTTATGGCTGCGGCTGCATTTCTGAAATTATCTATAACGTGACTTTTTTCTATATCGGGTAATTCGTCGTTGAGAACAGAATACTGATAGGGGATGACCACATCTCTTACAAGCTTCTGATACTCGCCTATAAAGCCATCAGCCTTGTAGCAATCATTTTTTATCTGTGTATGGATCTTCATATGTTTCTCCTTTGTAGTTGACAAGTTTCTTTATATGTATTATAATCTTTTAAAAGCTCTTGTAAAATGGATAATAAGCTTTAAAATATGGAGGATCGTCTTGAATGAGGTTATTTTGACAAACACATCCCTGCCGGTTTTTGCGGGCGGTGATCTTTATGCGGCGTCAGAACCCTTCTTCCACGCTGACCGAACGGTAGATTTCAATATACTTATATACGTACTTGAGGGTACTATATACGTAACGGAAGAGGATACCGATTATGCGGTGGGCGAAGGAGAATTGCTTGTGCTTAAAAGTGGTGTTCACCACTTTGGAAAATATGAGATAGCTAAAGGCACACGCTGGTATTATATACATTTCTACACCGATAACGGTACGGTGAGCGGTTGTAAAGAATACGTCGTTTGTGATAATAACGATTATAACAGATATTTTATGAGATTGCCTAAATATCTCAGTGGGCTTTCAGGGAGTAATACAGAGTGGCTTATATCAGATTTTATCTCTTATACCCACAGCAACGACAAAACGAAGGAATGGAATATAAATTTAAAGCTGTCAGAGTTACTATCGGCTATCGCCTTTGACAGATCTAAGTCGTCTTTTACTCTGCCTGTCAGAATATGCAGATATCTTGACGCTAACTATAAACAGAAATTTTCCGTACAGACACTTGAAAAGGAATTTTATTTAAGCTATAAATATATGGCGGCGTGCTTTAAAAAGGAGATCGGAAGATCCATGCAGCAATATCATACAGCGGTAAGGATGGACGAGGCGGCACGACTTTTAAAGTCAACTCTTATGCCGATAGGAGAGATAGCTGCAGAAGTGGGATACGAGGATATACTCTATTTCAGTAAGTATTTTCACAGCTTTTTCGGAATGAGTCCTACGGCTTACAGAAAGACGGCGAGAGAATATTAAGTGATATTGCTAAGTTATGCTACCCAAATTTGTGAATAAATTATGAAAAATCAGAAAAAATCTTGACTAATGGAAGCGTTTATAGTATAATACAATAATGTATAAAAATAAAAACCTATGCACTGCGGTGCAGGAACGGAGTGAAACAATTGAAACGAGTATCAAAGCCTGTATTCTTCGTAGTTCTTCTACTCATATTAGCATTTACAGGCGTAGTATTTTTCGGCATACATACCCAGTATGGCGACTTTACCTATCCTATCATAAGAGGTGTCGGTGATATTCGCTGGGGTATTGATATCAGAGGCGGTGTTGACGTATCCTTTACTTCTCCCGAAGATTATGATGCTACAGACACAGAACTTGATGCGGCAAAGTCTATCGTAGAAACAAGACTTGTTGCAAACAACATCACAGACTATGAACTTTATATCGATTACGGCAACGATAAGATCATCGTACGTTTCCCCTGGCAGGCTGAGGACGAGGACTTCGATCCCGAAGAGGCTGTAAAGGAACTTGGCGAAACTGCACTTCTCACCTTCAGAGAAGGTCAGGACGGTAGCTGGGAAGAGGGCGGCTCTTATGAAGATCTTCCCCTTATCATCTCAGGTTCTGACGTAGAAAGTGCTACTGCACAGTACGCTCAGAAGAGCGGCAGCAGTACAGAGTACGAATATATGGTGGCCTTAAAGCTTAAGGACAGCGGTAAGGAAAAGTTTGCCGAAGCTACCGAAAAGCTTGCAAAAAACAGAGGCTACATCTCCACATATATGGATGGAGAGGCAATTTCCGTTGCAGTTGTAAACGAAAAGATCTCTGACGGTGAAGCGGTTATCAGCGGTAACTTTACAGCAGAAGAGGTACAGGAGCTTGCAAACAAGATAAACGGCGGTGCGTTACCCTTCAAGCTTGAAACAGCTTCCTTCAGCACAATTTCTCCCACACTCGGTACAGGTGCAAGAGACGCTATGGCTTTAGCAGGTATCGTTGCGTTTGCGTTCATTGCAATATTTATGATAGTGCTCTACCGTTTACCCGGTGTTGTAGCAGTAATTGGTCTTATCGGACAGGTTGCAGGTACATTCTGTGCAATCTCCGGTTTCTTCCCCTTTGCAAGCAGTCTTACACTTACAATCCCCGGTATTGCAGGTATCATCCTTGCAGTAGGTATGGGCGTTGACGCTAACGTAATCGTAGGCGAAAGAATCAAGGAAGAGATCAACTCAGGCAAAACTATCAACAGTGCTATCGCTACAGGTTATAAGCGTGCATTTACCGCAGTATTTGACGGTAATATCACAATGATCATCGTAGCTATTATCCTTATGGGTGCTTTCGGTACTCCCGACAGTCTTGCGGCTATGATCTTAAAGCCCGTATTCTTTATGTTCGGTGCTTCTACAGAGGGTACAATCTACTCCTTCGGCTACACGCTTATGGTCGGTGTTATCTTAAACTTCTTATTCGGTATTTTTGCGGCAAGACTGATGACGTCATCTCTTGCAAACTTCAAGGTGTTCAGAAAGCCTGCGTTATACGGTGCTAAATCCGCTAAGAAGATTGCGGCTGAAAAGGCTGCAAAGGAAGGCGGTGCTGTATAATGGAAAAGAAAACTATTGATTTTATCGGCAAAAGAAAGATACTTTTTATAATTCCTATTATTGCATTTATCGCAACAATTGTCGGCACGATAGTGCTTGGTGTTGATATGTCCATCGAGTTCAAGGGCGGTACAATGCTGACCTATAGCTACGAAGGCACAGTTGACACGAATGCGATCAAGTCCACCGTTGAAGGTCAGGGTTTTGGTGCGGTAAACGTAATCACAGGTTCTGCAGTAAACGGCTCTATGGAAACCGTTCAGGTATCCTTCTCTTCGTCAGAGGGTCTTACAGCAGATGTTCAGAAGGAGCTTACAGACAAGCTTCAGGAAACTTATAAGGATAACAAATTGGAACTGGTAAACAGCCAGGACGTAAATCCCACTTCAGGCTTTGAGTTTTTCTTAAAGTGTGCTGTAGCGGTAATCTTCTCATTCATTCTGCTGGTTATCTATATTGCATTCCGTTTCAAGAAGATCGGCGGTCTTTCTGCAGGTATCTTCTCGCTGGTTGCACTTATCCACGATATCGTTATGGTTTATGCAGTATTCGTATTCTGCGGCTTCCCCATTGACGCAAACTTTATGGCGGTTATACTGACTATCCTCGGTAACTCCATCAACAATACAATCGTTGTATACGACCGTGTGCGTGAAAACCGTAATCTTTACGGCACATCAATGGAGCTTCGTGAGCTTGTAAACTTAAGTATCACACAGTCTGTCACACGTGCTATCAACACAACACTTACTACAGCCTTTGCAGTTATCGCAATCTGTGTGGTATGTGCTATCTGTGGCGTAACTTCAATTATGACGTTCGCTATTCCTATGGCGGCAGGTCTTATTTTCGGTACTTATTCTTCGCTCTGCATCGCAGGTCCTCTGTGGGTGCTTTGGCAGGAAAAGTTTGGCAAGAACTATACCGGCAAGAAGACAAACAAGGACAGCAAGAAGTCAAAGAAAGATATGGCTTCTACCCAGACAGACGCCAAGAAGCTTATGGTGTAAAAGATAAAAGCTCAATTCCCGCCTTTATGGGCGGGAATTACTTGCTTAAAGGTTATATAGCTTTATAGACGTAAAAGGTATATTTTCGGCAAATTACAAAAAGATATAGACGATATGAAAAAAAGTTATTTTAAAAATCCACTTAGTCTTATGACTTTCATTTTTCCGCCTCTTGTTGTGGCGGCAATACTGCTTACAGTCTATGCACTGGGTGGTATGTATCCCTTTGGCGGAAAAACTCTTGCCTGGTGCGATATGCATCAGCAGGTACTGCCCTTACTTCTTAATTTCAAGGATATTTTAGAGGGAGAGGGTAATTTCTTCTTAAATATGCAAAACTCTGCAGGAATGAATTTCTACGGAGTATTTCTGTTTTTTATTTCCAGTCCCTTCAGCTTTCTGGTAATGTTTGTTGATAAAGCGGATATGATGAACTTTATGAACGTTCTTACCCTTTTAAAGATGATGGTCTGTGCTATAACTGCAAATATTTATTTTCGTCGTTGCCATAAAAAGCTTCATCTTTTCTGGGGAGCTTTGTTCAGCGTAGTCTATGCCTTCAGCGGATATGCTATGTTATTTTATCAGAACACGGTATGGCTTGACGTAATGTATTTCTTTCCCCTTCTTCTTATTGCTTTTGACAGTCTTATAAAGAATAAGAAAATCGGAGGACTTATATTCTGTCTTTCGGGAATGCTGGTGTTGAATTATTATCTCAGCTATATGGTGGTGTTGTTCACTATCATTTTCTTCGGACTGTATATCTTTTTGAACAGGAAGAAGAACGTTGACGGCATAGCACCGAAATTTATCATCGGCTGTGTTATTGCGGCACTTCTTACTGCTGTGATATGGCTTCCTTCCTTTGCACAATATCTTTCCTCAGCAAGAGGAAATAATATAATAAAAGGACTTGTGCAGTCCGGTATTTTCACAAATATCTATACCTGCCTGCCTTTTCTTTTCTGCTCGGCGATTTGTGTTGCAATGTACGTTATTTTCTTCGCAAGAGAGATAACTTCGCAGAGTAGATTTTACGCTGTAATGTCAATTCTTATGCTGATGCCGATCATGTTTGAACCCATCAATAAAATGTGGCATACAGGCGATTATATGGCGTTCCCTATCCGATACGGCTATATGGTTACTATGATGCTGCTTTGCTATGCGTCTGTAAAGCTTAAAAATCTGTCGGTGGCGGATTATGGTACGGTAACAAAGAAAAGATACGCTATCCCGATGTTTGTTTTGATAGCTGCTTTTGGTGGCTTTTCGGTATGGTATTACTATAATTTCAGAGAAAGTCTTGATAATTACAGCACGACTCTCTGGGGCAACGAAACTTCGTTTTTGATGCTTCTTATCATAACCTGTGGCTTTGCGATGATATATACGCTTGCAATGGGCTTCGGAGTGTTTAAAAAGCTTAAATTCCCCGTGCTTTGCGTTATGCTTTCTTTGGTGACTGCTTTTGAATGTTTCTTTAATGCGAACGTTTATATTTCAGCCGCCGCATATACTCCTACAAAGTTTGATAATGCGATAGTGTTGGAGGATAAAATTCGGGATGACGAAAAATTCTGGAGAATAAAGCTGGCCCAGGGACAATACAAATATTTTGACGCTAATCTTATCGGCGGACTTGGATACAATTCCTTTGCTCATTATACCTCCCTCACCTCAGAGGATTATATGTTTGCAATGAAAAGGCTGGGTTATTCATCCTACTGGATGGAGGTAACGGGTAACGGCGGTACACTTCTTACAGATGCTATGATGTCGGTTGGATATACGATAGAACGTTTTACAGCAAGAGAACCTGTTTATTACAGAGATAAATCCTATTCTATATTTGAAAGCGAATATTTTATGCCTCTTGGCATAATAAGCGATAACGATCTGTCGCAAGCGGCAGAGCTTCCTTTAGCAGAAAGAATAGATATTCAGCGATTTGTGGCTGAAAAACTGTTCGGTGCGGAGGAGGATATATTTACGGAATATCAGCCCACAGGTCAGAGAAACATCAGCTTCTACAAGGAAGATGATAAATATCACTTTGTGCCTGTTATGGCGTCCAAAAACGCCGCTCTCACCTATAAAATATATGTAGAGGATAAAGAGACCCTTTACTTTGATTGCTTTGACCTTGTGTCGACCAATGTAAGAGAGCATATTTATGACTCCTTCGCAGTCTATGCAAACGGAGTAAAGGTGAACACCTCATATCCCGGTCAGGATATCAACGGATTGCTTGATTTAGGCACTTACGAAAATGAATACGTAACTATAGAGGTTTCGCTTAATAAACGAAGCTACTGTTCAAGCTTCGGCGTTTACGGGCTTTCTCATGAAAAGCTGAGTAAAATCATTAAGCCTGAAAAGTCTGCAAATCTTAAGGTAGACGGAACAACAATTTCAGGCAGCTACAAGGCCCGGAAGGATGGACAGTATCTATTCCTTTCCGTTCCCTTCGACAAGGGCTTCAGTGCTTTTGTAAACGGAGAAGAGGTTGAGATAAGCCGTACTCTCGGTGGCTTTATGGCAATAAGACTCAGCGAGGGAGAAAACGATATAACCTTTACATTCTCGCCTCAGGGCTTTAAGGCGGGACTGCTTATAAGCGTTTTCGGTGCAGTTCTTCTTGCACTTTGGCTTGTTTTCGGAAAAAGATCAGAGAAACTGATTGCAAAAACGGAAAAGCTTTGTCGTATAGGTGTCTACGCTCTCTTGTCGGTAGTGCTGATTGTGATTTATCTTGTACCGATGGTGCTTTGTATAACAGGTGCCATATATGATAAGCTATCATAAAAAATAAGAAAGGAAGAAGAAAATGGATGTAGGTGCTTCAACCGCCTGCCTTTATCCTCTTGAAACGGAAAAGGCACTGTATGAGCTTGCTGTAAGAGGCGTAAAAAACGTTGAAATTTTTATAAACTCTGTAGATGAGCTTGAAGGCGAAATATACGCAGATATGAAGAAAACGATAAGCGACTACGGTATTAATGTAAGATCTTTTCACCCCTTTTCTTCGCCTATGGAATCGCTTTTCCTCTTCGGAAATTATCCGAGAAGAACAGATTACCTTATAGATATATATAAACGATATTTTGAAAAGTTAGCGGAACTTGGGGCAAAATACTTTGTGCTGCATGGTGCGATACTCAGCTCCAATGTTCCCGATGACAGATATATGGAAAGATATTTAAGGCTCTACCGCACGGCACAGGAGTTTGGTATTACTGCACTTCAGGAAAACATCTGCTATTGCAAGAGTAAGGATCTTGACTTTATTAAAAGAATGTCGGAACAGCTTCAGGATGAGGTAAGATTTGTCCTTGATACAAAGCAGGCGAGACGAAGCGGCGTTGACGTTTTCGAGTATCTTGATGCGGTTGGCGACAAGGTAGAACACATTCATATCAGTGACTGCAACGAAAAATGTGATTGTCTGCCGATAGGCAAGGGCGAGTTTGATTTTATTAAACTGCTTAAAAGGCTTGACGAGCTTCATTATGACAATTCGATGATAGTAGAGCTTTACAGGGAAAATTACACAAGCTATGATGACTTAAGTGACTGCGTAAAGGCACTTCAGAGCATAGTCGAAAGCTACAGAACACAGCAATAAATTTTATCTAAAGTATTGAAAATGATTTTTTTATGTGTTAAAATAGTAATATAAAGGGTTAATAAAAGGAGAGAAATTATCATGAAGTGTCCTGAATGTGGATTTGATGATAGCAAAGTAATAGATTCCAGACCTGCGGAGAATAAAATCAGACGCAGAAGAGAATGTTTAGAGTGCAAATGCAGATTTACTACTTATGAAATAGTTGAAAATATTCCCCTCATGATTGTGAAGAAGGGAAATGTGTTGGAGGCTTTCGACAGAGAAAAGCTTATAAAAAGCCTTACTATCGCAACAGCAAAACGTCCTGTTCAGATGGCGGATCTTGAAAATATCGTTGAAGATATCGTGCAGGATCTGAAGAATCAGTTCCGCAGAGAGGCTACGTCCTATGAGATCGGCGAAATGGTATTGCATCGCCTTAAAGAAATTGATAAGGTGGCGTATATCAGATTTGCATCCGTTTATAAGGATTTCAATGACGTTGATAGTTTTGTAAAGATTATTTCTGAGCTTAACGGAGAAAAGTAAACGACTATATAATATTAAGATTAAGGAACGGTGCAAGAGCCGTTCTTTTTTATTTCTGATAGGAATTTACCGCGCTGATGCAATGAATTGAAAACGGTACAATATATTGAGTCTTAATGTCTGTATTTTGTGGTGCTTGTCGAAATGCCCAATCAAAGTAAAGAAAAATTGTGATGTTTTAGTGAAAAATTTCGTCAAAAAACTGTTGACAAACCCGAAATATCGTGATATAATAGACAAGCACTCTTCAAAAGAGACAAGCAAAAACGAACTGAATACAGCATAACAAAGCGGATTTGGTTATCAGGGCGGTTAGGCTGAAAACAGAACG
>SVNC01000014.1 GCA_015067025.1 Oscillospiraceae bacterium | reverse complement strand
TAGCTACCAAAGAAAAATCGGAAAAGGCAAAGAAGCCCGAAAAAACACCGATTACAAAGGATAATCTCCCCGAAGTGCTTGATTTTGATAGAGTCAAGGGACAGGGCTTTGTTTCCCGTCTTAAATCGGAAGAGAAGTCATTAAGTGAGGTAGTACTTGAAAAAGAAGATGGCACAAGAATGCTTTACCTTTTCGAGGAAGATATCAAATTCCATGACAACGAAGGAAATATAAAAGATAAATCGAATAAAGCTGTAAGGAAAAACAACGTATTTGTGGGTGAAAGCAACAATATAGAAACGGTTTTACCTACATCAATTATGGGTGGTGTTTCTGTATCGGATGAAAGTATAGAAATTACTATGAAACCCGTCTCAAAGCTTGGGATAACAAGATTTAATTCAGTCGGTACGATAAATGGCGAAAATAGTGTAATTTACGAAGATGTATTTGACAGCTTCACAAATTTAGAGTATACTTTTACATATAGCGGTGTAAAAGAGGATATTATTCTTGAAAAATATACAGGAAACAATACTTTTTCCTTTGAGGTAACAACAGGTGGCCTTTCCCTTACAGAGGATAAAGGAACTCTTGTTATGAAAGACGAAAACGGCGAAGCAAAGGCTGTTATGAGTGAAATTGTTGTTTTTTCCGCAGATAACAAGAATAATACATTTGGTGAATACACCATAAAGGAAAAGATAAAAAACAGCCTTTATATTGTAGAAATAAGCGTGGATAAGGCTTATCTTGCTGATCCGAATACAGTTTATCCTGTGACTATTGACCCGACCACAATATCGTTGCAGAACGGTGGAACTATTGAAGATATGCAGGTGTTCAAGGGCACGGATGGAACGGGCAATACGGAAACTTCTGCAGGTGCATCCGGCGTATCAAGAGTAGGCTGGACCGATTGGGGTGCTTGCAGGACATTGATGAAATTCAAAGGCTCGGTAAATTCAGCGTTCAACAATATCACGGATAGCTGGCAGATAACCAATGCCTATGTGGAAATGCGTGACCTTATGTGTCAGAGTACAAGCACTACTATAAAATGCTGCCAATTTGCAGGCAGTAATTGGGATGATGCAGAGCAAAGAACATGGAACGATCTTAAGGCAACCACTATATCAACCTCAGGAGGTTCTGTAGATGTTTTTTACGGCAATGGAAATCCGTCCGATGACAGAACTCTGTCTGACGGCGAGCACTGGTATAACTGGAATATAACCAACATTGTAAAAGGATGGGTGGGTAATTCATCGTATCGGAACAAAGGTATTATATTTTATGTAAAAAATCCTTCATATGAATATAGCTCTAATTACGCTAATTATATGAAGACTTTTTGCTCGATAGAGGGCACCGCAAGCTACAGACCGTATTTTTGTATTGAATATAAAACGAATGGGTGTAAGGGCGTTCAAACGTTAAGTTCCAGTCAATACCAGCAATATAATTGTTTGCGTTATGCTTTTTGGAGAGGTCCTGCTTCTCTTTTGAATATAAGCGACTCGTTTAGTACAGAAGAATATTTTTGCATCGAAGATTATATATATTGTAGCAGTACTACGGTTGGAAATGCCTTGGCACGTACAAAGCTGCGCATGAATTCATGGTTGAATGATACCTTCGGAAGTACTAACTGGAGAGATGTTACAAGTGAAGGCTATACGGTAGATTTGAAAAGTGATGAGTGGTTGGTTTGTATGCGCATTGGGGTGAATGATGGTTTGTATGATTATCATTTCTGGTACCGAGCAAATGATGGTAATTGGTATAACAAACACGGATGGGCGAATGAATCGGAGGAAATGATTGCTTCGGGTGTTGTGAATCCGTCAACTGCAAATTCATCAAGCGGATGGGCACTCGGCGAGTACCAAGGATTTTATTCAAGCAACACAATATATTACGCTATATCTGCATAAGCAAGGAGGATATACAATGAAACGTTTGATACAAATAACGACAACTACGATATTGTTATCTGTGCTACTTTGTTCCTGCACCGATAATAACTATTTTTCTGATAAATCTGATGTGACGAATTCTGTAATTTCAGAGCTTGAAAGTACATCTGACGGTAGCTTTGATGTAGTGTCAAAGGAATGGACGGAGACATTCAAAGAAGAAATGCTAAATAAAGCATATAAAATAAAGCATGGAGATACACCTGAACGGGTGCATGAGATAATGGGCGGCGAGCCTGATTCGATAATCGGATCCGGATTATATGGTGAAGTGTATTATATAAGTGAAGATAAAAACGAATTTATAACGATTCAATATGGAGATGGTGTTGTCTGGGGAGTTGTATGCCATAATAAAGTTACGGAAGAGAATTTTTCTATTGTTTGATTCAGGAAAAAGATTTTCATAATACGTAGAAGGCTGAAATATTACTTTGTAAGAAAGAAATCCAAAATGAAAAAACTTTTATCAATAATACTTGCTCTTACATTTATGTTTGTTTTAACTGCTTGCTCTGAAATGCCGGTCACATCTGATATATCATCTGATAACACTTTTGTTTACACAAAAGAAACTTTTGACGAAAAATATGAAGCAATTATATACACAGATATCGGAGAATTTGAATTTGAGGATATTAAGCACATAAATACAAAAGAAATATTTTGCGAACCGTCTGAAGAATTTGAAAACAGTGAGCTAAAAACGATAGATTATGACGGACAAACATATAATGTAAAACCAGCCTTCTTTTCTGATTCATATTACGAATATCCCTATGATCATGTCGCAAAGCGATACCACGTCACAGACGGAAATTCTAACATAGATAATTTTTTCGTTGATGAATTTGGAGATGTTATAAGAATAGAATTTGATTCATCAGAAAATAGTGGTAACAAAATAAGCGAAGAAGAACAGTTGGCAATAGCAACCGAATATGCAAAAAAATATGTTGACACAGGTGTTTACAAATATGACTATATGCATAAGAAAAATGCGTCAGGAAATACATACGTCTTTTCAAAGTTTTCCGGTGATTGTCGAACGAACGAATCATTAGCTATTACTTTTGATTACAATTACGATACTATTGCGTTTATAAAACATCTTTATAAAGACCGCTTTGATAATAATACCGCCGAAAAATTCAAAAGTATTCCAGCTCTTTATAATTATGGTAAGCAACTTTTAACAGATACCTTCAAGGATACTAATATTGAAATCACAGGCTACGACGAACAAGCAATAATCAGCGGGTATAAAAATCAGGATGTCTTACTGATAATGTGCTCTGTAAAATTAGATACAACAACTTCTTCTGATAGTCATATGTACTCGTATGGATATGGTGGAATTATTATTCTTCCTAAATAAATTCTAGCGCTTGCAAGGAAATTTTTGAAACATAAAATGAACTTGTCAACGAGGAAATGTACAAATCTTATTTGTACGTAGAAAATCTTTCAGATATGCAGAATCAAAAAAGCGAGTAAACACATTCGGAGTTATCTATTTATCCTGTTTTCAATCTAAACCCCAAACTACTCTTCCCACCATCCTTCCTGTACCTCTGCTCAGTCGTAACAAGACCTGCACCTCGCAGGTCGTTCAGCGCACGGATAACAGTACGGCGGGAAAGCTTCAGATCGCTTGCGATTCTGCCTATTGATGGCCAGCATTCGCCCTTTGAATTTGCTCTGCCGTCAAGGTAAATATAGACAGAAATTGCTCGGTGTTCTAAATTTGTGCGGTATAAAAATGAATAATTGCTCATAAGATTTTCCTTTCTACTTGCTGTTCGGTGAGACTTTTATCTTTTTGGGACTGGTATGTGGAGTATCAACCTTCTCTTTACTGATATGTGGAACGCAAACCTTCTCTTTGCTGATACGGGGAGTGTCAACCTTTTCTTCTCTGACAGGCGGCGTGGTGTTTTTCACTTCTCTTGTATGCTGTGGTTCAGGCTTCTCTTCCTTCGGAGTATGGGATATTCCACCGCCCTCTGATTCGGTGCTGACGGTATCATCAGCATACATTTCATCGTAATGATATTTTTCAAGTATGGCGGTTATCAGCTCATCCTTATTTGCATAAGAAACCTTGCGGTTTCCGTGTTCGGGGACAGAGTAAGGATGCTCTTCATCAAATTTAATTCCCCATTTAAAAAACAGCTTCAGGCGTACACGCATAGGATGTACGCCTGTTTTCATTACCACAAACTGTCCTTTAGGAAGGCTTTTAAGCTCATCCGCAGTCATCAACGGTCGCTCTATCATCTGTAAAGACTGTGAAGGATCATTCTTGCTCTGCGATACAGACCCTGACATAACCGTTCTGCTGCCAAGAGCCTTTGATAACACCTCGGCAGAACTGCTGTTGGGAGCAAAGCCGCCGAATAGTGTAACCTGTGTGTTATCCACAATAATTTCCGCACCCTCTTTTCCATAGTTTTTATCAAGCTGGGAGAAGGACTGGATTATCGGTACTATCTGCAGTCTTCGTGATCGGGAGGCGGAGAACATCATTTCTGCCGATTCTATCTTCGGCAAAGTACCGAATTCATCGCAGAAGAAGACACAGCGGTTTTTCAGCTTACCGCCGTTTTCGTCGGCAACGGACAGTATTTCACGATATATCTGCTGGATGATTAGTGAAATCATAAAGAAGGTATTCGGATTTTCTTCCGGCATTATTATAAAAATCGCAGACTTCTGAAGGCAGAACTTTTCTGCATCAATCTCCGTATCAAAGCACAGTAGCTGTTCAAGTTCGGAATCAAGGAAAGAGTTAAGACGGGAAAGGGCAGTAGACATAACCGAAGACATGGCTTGCTCCGCTGTATTAAGTGCGGCTCCGGCAAGCCATTTTGCTTTGTGATCGCTTGGAAGTAACTCCATCAGCTGTTGGAACTGATTTGTGCCTTTTCGTTTGGAGGGAGCGAGAAGCTCCTGAATTATTTTAAACACAGACACTATATGCCTCTTTTCAGGCTCACAGAATTCAGCTACAAGCAATATTGTTGCCGAGAGCAGACCTTCAGCCGCATCGTAGAAGTATGCGTTCTGTCCGAAGCTACCTGCATCCATCCCCGACAGGATTATTGTCTTTGAAATGATTTTGGCATACTTTTCAGCCTTTGCCTTGTACATAAGCTCATCGGGGTTATCCTGATACAAGTCCATGTACTTGTTCACAAGATGCAGAAGGTTGTTCCCGTTTGAGCGTGTGGGATTTCGCAGATCTATTACAGACACATTATAGCCGTACTGCTTTGCAATCGTGCCGTAATTTCTCATTACATCGCCCTTTGTATCGGTGGAAAGAAAAGACATTCCGCTGGCACAGGCGTATTCAATACACGGGTACATCCAGAAGGCGGTTTTACCTACACCTGCCGCACCGATCATCAGCACGTGGACATCTCCTGTATCTACTATCGCTGTGTTCTTTCCCTCACAGCCGACAATAATTCCTTGAGGAAGGGGCTTTCCATCAGGTAGGGTAGGAAATGTATTATTTGCCGCCTGCCTACGCCATTTGTCAGGGGTGAAGGGAATATGCTCATAGGTTTTCCTTATTTCCGCTTTGGTAGCCCAGCGAGCAGTACCGTGCTGTCCGTCACCTACAGTCCTTGACTTTATCCGATTAAGGCTGTACAAATGCGATATCAGAGTTATACCTACAAGCACAGAACCCATTATTAAAACGGCTGATATGAGAATAGCGTAGTCTGACATTTTTCTTCATCTCCCTTCATCTGCGATAACAAATCCTCATTCCAATCCTTATTTTTCGGAATAAGAATTTCATAATCAACACCTTTTTCTTTAAGCTTTTCAGTAATACGAGCGTTTGCCGACTGTCCTGCTTCGTCATTATCAAGACACAAAAGCACAGTTTTAATGTTCGGATTATCCTGTAACAGTTGAAACAGAACGTTATCCGCTACACCACAGCAAGCCGCATAGCTGTGATTCTTCCAGCCATCCTTATGCATCGTGATAAAGGACAGCATATCTATCGGAGCTTCAAAAAGATAGAGTCTGTCGCTTTTGCCCCGCCAATTAAAGCTGTACTGCGGCATACTTCCCGATGCATTTGCCTTGTAGCTTTTGTAAGAGCCGGAGCTTCTCTTGTGTGCGTGAACAGCTTCACCTGCTTTGTTTTTACCTACAAACACAGCGTTATGATATTCTTTCGATTCATAAACCAGTCCGGCTTTTGAAAAAGACCATATAATTTCTTTGTCTATGCCTCTCGTTATACTGAGATAAGCGAACACCCGATTCATATTTTCATTTCTTTCGGGAAGGCGAAATTCTTTCTTTCTGCTCTGTGCTTCTCTTTCACAAATAATGTGATGATGTGTGCTATCCAGCAGCATCACGACTGCATCAGGGAAGGACATCCCAAAATATTTTTGCACAAAGCTGATGGCTTTACCGCCTATTTCGGTATAATGAGAGTACCAGAAATTATTGCGGATTGTTACCTTTTCTCCTTTGTAGTCCCATTCATATTCGCTCCCTGATTTCCTTAGCTGTTCGCCATAGCTTTGCAGTAGCCCGACAAGACTTACACTGTCTGCCTTGTTTAGCTCTTCATCTGAAAATTTTGTGTATTTCATATAACCTCCTTTTTTATTTACAGAGAAAGAAAAGGGGAATAAATCTATTATATAACCTTAATTCTTCCTCTCTGTAAATAAATTCTTAAACTGATATAGTTCTTTCATATGCCATTATGGCACATGGGATATGCCACCTTCAGGGCATAGCTATCCCGTAATATTTTGATGCTTTTTAAAGTGACAAGCCTTGCCCGTGTTTCTTTTTGTGCTTTCTTTTATCTGTTTTCGGTACAGAAATTTTTTCATCTTCCTCCGGCTTTCGGAAGTTATAATCCCTTAGCATATTGACGATGCTGCTCACAAGGTAAGAGGCACTTTCTCTTGTCGCAAGCTGTGTAAAGGCTCTGATATTTTCCTGATTATCGGGGCTTACCTTCAGCGTAATCTTGCGGAATTTCGGCACAGGGTATTCCTTATCCTCCCCGAGAATATGCAAAGCTCCCGATATGACAGCATTCTTTATAGTCACAAATTCCTTGTTTTCTGATAAAGCTACTCTCGGCGGCAGATTATCCACATAGTTTTTTAGGATTTCTTCCTTCTGCCTATACCATAAATCATACAGCTTTGCTATCTCTTCTTGCCCTTGAAGCTCGTCTACAATGCTATCAACCATCTGCTTTACATCAGCAGGTAAATAGCCGTACACCTTCTTACCTTTTATACTTTTAAGTCTTTTAGCAAGCTCTGTCAGCATCGCTTCAAGCTGATAATTTGTATAAGTGCCGTCGTTTATCTCTTCTACAATCTGAGATATGAGCTTCGCTTCTTCGTTACCTACACAACAAGTTGCATCGTCGTGACAGTAAATCGCCTCAATGTAGCCATCGACAGCCTTTTGCATAGCGTGGAGTGTATGGTGTATTTCTGCGATATATGGCTTCTTACCAGGCTCGACATACACAATCTTCATTGCTTCTGCAGGCTGATGCACCTTACTTTCGTCAAAGGCTATGGGCTGAAATCCTACGCTGTCACAGAAATATGCTCCATCTTCAGCGACTATTACATCAGATACCGACATACTTTCACCACTTGACAGCGGATGCCCTACGGTATTGAGAAGCTCATAAACATCTTCAAGTGAATATGTATCTATATCCACATCAAGAGTTTTCATATAAATGGAGGAGTCTATATCATAGCTCTGATTCTTGTTTGATGTCTTTTTTAAGGAAGCGAATTTTACGCCCTTTTCATCAAGCTCATGCACTATCTGATATACTTTGTATCTCATTTATCTCCCCTCCTTTTTTATCGTTGCAAGCAGGTAATTCAGCACACCAATCTTATCTTTATTATCAAGCATATCGAGACAACTGCACAATACCTGGGTTGGCTCTGCTGATTCAAGAGAAGAAGGCAAGTCATCTGACGCAAGTATCCTCGTAATTAATATAGCGTCTTCATCAATCTGCTCAAAGCGAAGCACATCGTTACGTGTAATCTTCATCTTCATTCTCATATCATAGGGGATTGTAATTCTTCCTCTTCTGCCGATTACTTCTATAATATATGTTATGGGAACTTGTTCCCATAACGCAACCGACAGGTTGCAGGTGCGAAGCGGCCGACATATATAACAAGGTTCACTCAGCCGTCGAAATCTATGATTTCGGGAACGGCGTGTGGTTCTTATAATATCGCTACTCATATAATCATTCCTTTCTCTAAATGAAATATATCGTATTAACGTTATTCCTGACTTTCACCTAATTTTTATGAAAGTGATAGCAAATAAGGTGAATTCAGAGAATTGTATAAATAGTTACTGCAAAACTGTCCCAAATTCTATATAATTTTTGGGACACGAAGGTGTAACTATTCTCCATCAAAAAATGTGGTCTGCATATCATATACCTGTGCCTCTTTACGATTTTTAATAGCCTGAGCTTCAAGGTCATAGTTTCCGATTAACAGCTCCTCATACTTTTCACCCGGATTTATACCCTGTCGCATACTGTGGATTCGCTCTGCTACATGAGTATAAAAGCCGTATTCCTTTGCCATATCTTGCAAAAGTGGATCGTTATTGTATGTTATAAGAAACTTGCATTCACCCTCGTATGTCTTATGGATTTCATGCATAAATCTGAAAAGCCGTTCATGTTCATTCTTATCAAATTTTGATTTGGTGTAATAATCCTCCGTACCTAAATACGGAGGATCAAGGAGTATAAAAGTACCGCGTTCTGCGGCAAAAGCGATTGCATCCTTATAATCACGATGCAGTATTATCGCTTCTCTTAACCTGCAGGACGCGGTTATGAGTCTTTTGAAACGTGCAGTCATATCTTTTTCTGCTATGGCAAATACTTCTCCTAAAGAGGAAAAACTGAATACCTGATTTTCAAGAAAAGCGGCTGCTCTGTTGATATCCTCCCATGCAAATTCATCTATTACCTGAACAGTTTCATTCAGGTCGTCGAGAATATTCGGGATAGAAGCAAGTAGCTGCTTGTTTGCCCTGAAAAGCTCCTCAGAGCTGAAGGAAAGGTACAGTCTTCCGATAAGTAAAGCCAGCTTTTCACTGCTTTGCAACACTCTGAAAAAGTGTGCTAAATCTCCGTTATAGTCATTAAGTATCTCCTTTCCGGACTTTCTCTTGCGAAAAAACACCTCTGCACTACCGGCACACGCTTCAAGGTATACCCTATGCGGAGGCATAAATGCGTCTATGACGGAGTAGATACAACCTTTGTTTCCGACCCAGGGAATAGGACTTTTGTTTCCAGCCATCTTTTCTCCTTTCCTGTCACATTTTTAAGGTCTGTTCTTGGTTCTCGTCAGCATCCTCATTTTCATTTGCAGAGGTGATATTGACATACTCTCCGATAATGCATAACGCATCATCATAACTTTTTGAGTTGAAAACACGGTTTCTCATTTCAATAGCCTTCTCCCGAAAGCCATTATCCTGCAGAGTTTTTGAAGCAATACCCACAAGATTGTATGTATTCCCGTTCTCTCCGATAAGCGGACAATCAGGCTTCTGACTTTCAGAGCTTTGGGCAATGCTTGGGTTATCCCGTAATTCTATATAGTCCTCAAATGAGAATCTTTTATTTGAGAGTTTTTTTAACGGATTTGACTTGTCATATTCTCTGTAACACGAACGTCCGAAATCCATTGGAGTTTTTGAGATAAGCGTCTTATCAAAACCGATAGCGGTTATTTTTTCGGGATCAACAATGCAACACCCGTTTTCCTTTTCCTTGAGATAGTAAATATACAAACCTTCAGGAATATTATTCTTTCTCAGAATTTCATCTGCGAGCAGCATCGTCACATTATCAAATTCTACAAGGTCATAGTCCTGCCAGGTAATGCTTACATAGGTGCTTTTGTCTGCACTTAGCCTCATACCTAGGTCTTCAAGGTCGCATTCCAGAACACCTGCCGCAAATTCAATGGATTCACAGCCATAATCAGGATAGTATGTTGATACGCATTTGCCGTTCTGATATTCCTTCCTGCCGCAGTTACAGCCTATATCCTCATCTGCCCACTCGTGAGTGATAAGGGCTTCGGGATAAAGCTCTGCAATCTTCTCAATAACCTTATGCGGAGCTGACCAGGCAGTGTTAAAAGACAAGCTGTCAGGAATAGTATCGGGTTCGACATCACCAAAATCATAGGCGTTCCATTTAGTACCCCAATTTCTGATTCTCCATTCATACCAGGTGGGAGCACCGTATTTCTGAATATTCTCAAAAACGGTCTTACCGATGTTCCAATACTCCTTATCCTCTTCTGATAAAATGGTATTATAGTATTCGTTCAGATAATCAGAAGGGATATTCAGTAAATCTTTATTTTCACCGGATGTTTTATCGTTATACCATTCGATAAATGCCTGATACACTTTAAGTCCGTGATTAGAAGTGCTTCCGCTTTCAACATCAAGGGAAGGAGGCATAGGAATCAGCTTGTTAAAATCCACCGAGCCTATACCTGCTTCGTCGTCCTTAATTGCTTCGTAAATCTTTTTCTGCAATTCTGCACCGCAATTAAAATGCAGAATGCTTGTTACATGATTTGGCATAAATTGCTCCTTTCTACATTATTAGCCGAGGCGATTCGTCTTGCTCTTCTGTTTCATCTTCCTCGGATTCTTCTGGTTCTTTCTTTTCCACTTTTGCCTGTTCAAATTCAAGCTCACTTTTTGTCAGCTTTCTGAACAGATCCTCTCCGGGTACCATTCCGAGTCGACGCCCATTGTCAAAGTTACAATGAACTGTACCCATATCATCAACATGGTCAACAGTTCCTCTGGTATTGCTGTCAATAGGATGAGGATCATAGCCCATATACATAAGTACTATTCTTGTACCGGGCGGATAGGTTTCTTTGAGTTTTGTTATTTCGTTTTCTTTCATTTTGAATGTCCTTTCTGTTGGGTTTAATAAGTCATACGCCTAAAAATAGGCATAGTAATCCTGGGAACTTGCTTGTCAGGGGGATAACATCATTGATGTTGACAACTTGCCTTGAATTAGCTATAATTAATAGTGCAATTTCTTTAATCTCTATTTGTCACAAATACATTCTTTTATTTGAAGAAAAAGAGCCTCTTTTTCAGAAGCTCTAAAAATTTACTTTTGCATCTTACACATAACACACAATAATTTATTGTCAGATGTTTAAGTAACACCCTGAAATACTAATATTGTCATATGCGTATTTTGTATTGATGGAGATGTATTGTTTTTTACTCGTAAATTTCGTGTGTTATTTTGTGTGTTAAAAATCGCTCAAATGACACATAAAGTTGTAAAAAGATATTGCAAGATAATGAAAGTTGATGTGTCGTAATACCGCTTAAATACTGCGATTATGCGATGATATTCAACGATATGACAGGATATAAAAAATAGAAAATTCCTATTCGAATCCCTCTTGGCGTGCCAAAAAGACGATTCTTATCGAATCGTCTTTTTTTGTATATGGAAATGGGAGAATTTAAATGCAGACGTATAAATGTGAGATGTGCGGTGCAGGACTTGACCCTCAGCCGGGAGCGATCTGTACCTGTAAATATTGCGGAACTAAATACAGCCTTTCGGGTGTCGGTATACCTGACAAATCTATGGTTACTCAAAATCCTTTGACAAGCCTTACTTTTTCATTGCAGGCGGAGGGCGTTTTTTCTTTAGCAGGACGAGGTATAGCCGTTACAGGAGAGGTTGCCGTGGGTGAAGTGTACGTAAACGACAACGTGAAAATAGTAAAATCAAACGGTAGCAGTATAAATTGTGTTGTCACAGCAATAGAGCAGTTCAGAAGAATGATGGACTGTGCAAAAAAGGGTGACAAGATAGGACTTATACTGGGTGGCGTTGCAAAAGCACAGATAGAAAAGGGCGATATAATCATAAAGGGTGAGCTTGATATCCCTGCAATAGAGGCTTACGTAAAAGGTCGCTATCTGCCGAGTGGAGAAAAGGTCAAGGCGATAGACTTTTACAGAAGAGCAACAGGCGTCGGCTTAAAGGAAGCAAAGGAAAGAGTGGACGCTATTTTTTCCCGAAGATAAAGGATTTCTTAACGCTGTTACGGAGAGTAACAACGCCGTTACAGAGGGTTTCTTGCACAATTTTGTGGGGTGTTGTATAATTAACCTGCAAGAGAAAATAAGTCCAAAATAAGGAGGTTTTATTATGACATTCGGACAGAAATTAAAAGAAGCAAGAAAAGCGGTAGGCTTATCTCAGGAGCAGTTTTCGGAAAAGATGAATGTATCTCGCTCGGCGGTGGCAAAGTGGGAATCGGATAAGGGTATGCCCGACATTTCAAATTTAAAGGCCATAGCACAACTGCTTAATGTAAGTGTAGATTATCTGCTTGACGATAATGGTGTTACCAGTGTAAATGAACTAAAAGAGGCGATCAGCCTTGATGATTACAAGGTGTCAGGTAAATGCAGAAATAAATATGATGCAGTTGTTGTAGCGAAATTTCCGTCGGCTGACAGTGTATATCCTCTTATTAGAAAAAAGGTTCTTTCTAAAAAAGAATGGTTGCTGGATTTCTTTACACAACCCGGCGTTTTAAACGTTGCAGACAGTATGCAGGATATGTCAGCGTATTATATTGTAGAGAATAATGGAAAACAGTTCTTTGTAAATGTTACAAAGGAATTTATCACTGTAAAGGAAACGTCAAAAAGAATAACAGATAATAAATTTGTGATAGGTCAGAATAAATTTATCCGTTGTGCATATACGGTAAATTAATATAAGAAAGCCACCTGATTTGCAGGTGGCTTTGCTGTTTATTTATGGTGTAAACTCCATTTCAATACACTCCCATTTTTCACCGAGTATATTGTAGTATTCCGCTTCCTCCGTAGTCACAGTTTTAAAGCCAACGGCTTTGTAGCAATTATAAGCGGTGGTGTTATTTTCAAATACACCGAGGGTTATTTTTTCCGCCTTTAAAATTTCAAGGCTGTATTTAATGGCAAGCTGTAACATTTCTTTGCCGTATCCGTTTCCACGCTTACTGTCATCTACTATTACAAAGCCAAAGCGGACTATCCTTTTTTCTTCATCGGTAAAACGCATTGTAAGATGACCGATAACAGAGCTTTCGTCGAAAGCAGTAAAAGCAAAAAAGGTATCGTTGTATTCAACACTTTCATACATCTTTATCATATCGGTAGCTTTGGGAGGGAATTTTTTATATCTGTCCGCACTCCACCGGCGGAAGGCGTATTCATCCTTTATCCAGCCAAGTATGGTTTTTGCGTCACATTTTTTATAGGGTCTTAGTCTTAGCATAGATACCTCCAAGGTTTAATTTATGGTCTGATGTTATAAAACTATTATAGCAGAGTTGTGATGATCCTGCAACTGAAAGAAATTCGTTGTTATTTCGCACAAAAACTGACCTTGAAAATTATGATAATTGTTGATTATTACATCTTTTTGCCAAAAAAATCCGTTTTCGCCTTTACTTGACAATTGATTTGTGATACAATTTTGTAAAAGCGTTTAATCGCATACAGGAGGTATATCCATATGAAAAGCATCAAAATAAAAATCATGGCGGCGATGATGGTAATAGGACTTTTATCATCCGTTGCACTTGGAATTGCAGGCACAATACTTAATTTCTCCTCCGCAAATGACGTAATGAGCAAATCTCTTACCGAAACGGCAAAGGTTGCGGCATCAAGAGTGGAGAAAGAACTCCAGCTTTATTTAACTATAGCTACAGAGCTTGGTTGTACAGCATCGGTTGCAGACGAAGAGGGTGGTTCTTTAAAGAGAGCTGCTGCAATCGAAGACAGACTTGCAAGGTACGGACTCAGCTCAGGCGGTATCTTAGGTGCCGACGGTAAAAATATAGCGACAGGTGCAGACTGTTCAGAAGAAGAATTCTTTAAAAAAGCATTTGACGGTAAGGCTAATATATCAGACTTCTTCCTTGAGAGTAAACTCATGGTTTATAATACAGCGGTAGCGGCTGCTCCTATCTGGAAGGGCGGTGTTGTTGGCACGAGCATAATCGGTGTAGTTTATATCGTACCATCCGCAACCTTCTTTGAAGAGCTGGCGGCTTCTATCAAGGTAGGCGAAAAGGGTAATGCATATCTTCTTTCAGGCACAGGTATTACAATGTGTAATGTGAATACGGAGCTTGTCGGTGTAAACTCTCAGGAGCTCGCACTTGAAGACGCTTCACACAAGAGCCGTGCCGAGGTTGAAAAGAAGATGATGGAGGGCGAACCCGGCTTTTCTACGTATACCTTCGGCGGAAATACCGAATACATAGCCTATGCTCCTATCGCCAATACAGCGGGCTGGACTATAGGTATAAACGTTGAACAGCAGGAATTTTTAGGCGGCGTATACGTATCGCTTATCATTAATATTATAGTGGCACTGGCAGTTTTAGTGATTGCGGCAGTAGTATCGATGTTCTTTGCAAACGCTATAGCAAAGCCTATAACCTTATGTGCAGGAAGACTCAGAAAGCTTGCTGATGGTGACCTTACTTCTCCCGTTCCTGCTGCAACGACAAACGATGAGATCGGTGGACTTGTGAGAGATATGAAGAGCGTTATCACAGAGCTTAATGCTGCTATCGGTGACGTTTCTGAAAATCTCGGCGAAATGGCAAACGGCAACTTTGCACTTGATATTACAGCAGAATATAAGGGCGATTTCGGTAAGATAAAGACGTCTCTTGAAACTATTATAGATTCTCTTAACCGCACGTTAAAGCAGATAAATGAAAATGCAGATCAGGTATCTGATGGTGCAAAGCAGGTATCAAGCGGTGCAAACGCACTGTCCATCGGTGCAACACAGCAGGCATCCTCCGTTCAGGAATTAGCGGCTACTATTACAGAGCTTACAGCCCAGGCTAAGAAGAACGCTGAAAGTGCCGCGTCCGCTCATAAGGAAACAGATGATACCGTAGCAGAGATCATCGCATCCCGTGAAAAGATGAACGAGGTTACAGCGGCAATGGATGACATTTCCGACAAGTCAGACGAAATAAGCAATATCATAAGAACGATCGAAGATATCGCTTTCCAGACAAATATCCTTGCTCTCAATGCGGCGGTAGAAGCGGCAAGAGCAGGCGAAGCAGGTAAGGGCTTTGCAGTAGTTGCTGACGAAGTAAGAAATCTTGCGTCAAAGAGTGCTGAGGCGGCTAATACTACAAACGCTCTTATTGCTGATACGGTTGCGGCAGTAAATAACGGTAATGCGATCGTTGCTGAAACGGCACAAAGTCTCGAAGCAGTAGTAGAGCTTGCAAACAACGTAAGAGGCAGAGTTGACGATATCGCAAAGCAGTCTGAAAATCAGGCAGAGTCCTTTGCTATGCTCAATATAGGTCTTGATCAGATCAACGGCGTTGTGCAGACAAACTCCGCAACCAGTGAAGAAAGTGCGGCAGCAAGTGAAGAATTATCCGCTCAGGCGGCGGCTCTTAATGATCTCGTGTCGGGCTTCAAGCTAAAGGGTGAAGAACCCGAGGAAGAAGCTGTAGAGGAAGAAATTTCAGAAGAAACCGAAGATACTTCTGAAGAAACTGAAGAAGCGGTGGCTGATGAAGCACCCGTAGCAGAAGATGCTGAACAGACTGAAGCTCAGAGCGAAGTCGAAGAGCAGGAAACTGTATAAAAGTAAAACAAAATAAAAAGCTCCCCTGAGAAGTTTATTCTCAGGGGAGTAGTTATTTGTTCGGAAATTATTTCATCTTTTCGATAGAAAGCATGATCTTTTCCATCTTTTCCTGTGCTTTTGCAAGCTTTGCTCTTTCGTTTTCGATCTGCTGAGCGGGTGCTTTAGCAAGGAAGCCGGGGTTATTAAGTTTACCTGATAAGAAGTCGATATCCTTCTGTGCAGCCTTGCGTTCCTTTTCAAGACGTGCAAGTTCCTTTTCCTTGTCGACAAGCTCGCCCATAGGCATAAAGATTCTTGCGTTTGCAGTAACGATTGTTACCATATCCTCTGTGCCGTTTGCGGCGTCTGTTACTGTTAATTCGCCTGCGCCTGCAAGTCTTTCAAAGAATGCTACAGCATTTGCGAAAAGTTCCTTTTCAGCGGTTTCTACTATCATAGTAACCTTCTTTGAAGGAGGAACGTTAAGCTCGTTTCTCTGTACTCTTATAGCACGGATAGCGTCAACAACCTTCGCAAAGTCAGCCTGTTCCTTTTCAAAGTGGAGTGCTTCGTCATATACGGGCCAGTCTGAGATCATAATGCTGTCTACGTTATTGCCTTCGTTTTCAACGGGCATAGACTGCCAGATCTCTTCTGTGATGAAGGGCATAAAGGGGTGGAGAAGCTTTAAGATGCCCTGCATTACGTAAACGAGAACGTTTTGTGCCGCAAGTGCAGTTTCGCCGCCCTCGGCAATTCTGGGCTTTGTAAGCTCAATGTACCAGTCGCAGTAGATATCCCAGATAAAGTCGTAGAGATTTTGTACCGCAATACCTAATTCATAGCTGTCAAGGTTTGATGTAACGTTCTTTATAAGATCGTTGTAAAGGCTTAAGATCCACTTATCTTCAATGCCGAGGTTTTCAGGGAGCTTTGCACCTGTCATATCCTCAGGCAGATTCATAAGGATGTATCTTGTAGCGTTCCAGAGCTTATTTGCAAAGTTTCTGGAGTTTGTAACCTTTGTTTTTGTCCAGCGCATATCGTTACCGGGAGCGTTACCTGTTACAAGAGTAAGACGGAGTGCGTCTGCACCGAATTCGTCGATAATTTCAAGAGGGTCAACACCGTTGCCGAGAGATTTACTCATCTTTCTGCCCTGTTCATCTCTTACAAGACCGTGGATAAGAACGTCTGTAAAGGGCTTCTGCTTTGTATGTTCAAGACCGCTGAATATCATTCTTGCAACCCAGAAGGGTATGATATCGTAACCTGTTACGAGTGTGTTTGTGGGGTAGAAGTATTCGAGATCTTCTGTCTTTTCAGGCCAGCCAAGAGTTGAGAAAGGCCAGAGTGCAGAAGAGAACCATGTATCAAGGGTATCCTCATCCTGCTTCATTACGCCGCCGCACTTGGGGCATACGCTGATGCCGTCAAGAGTGATCTCTGTGTGACCGCAGTCCTTGTTCTGGCAGTAGTAAGCAGGAATTCTGTGACCCCACCAGAGCTGACGGGAGATACACCAGTCGCGGATATTTTCCATCCAGTAGAGGTAGCCGTTTTCAAAACGCTTGGGAACATAGCGGAGTTCGCCGCTCTTTACTACATCAATAGCAGGCTGTGCAAGCTCTTTCATAGCTACGAACCACTGATAGCTTGCCATAGGCTCTACGGTAGTACCGCAACGCTGACAGCAACCAACGTTATGCTTGTGAGGTTCAACCTTCACTAAAAGTCCCTGAGCCTCTAAATCGGCAACCATTGCTTTTCTTGCTTCGTATCTGTCCATACCGGCATACTTTCCGCCGATGCCTTCCTTGATGGTAGCGTCGTCGTTCATCATATGGATAATGGGCAGGTCGTGTCTTTTACCTACTTCAAAGTCGTTAGGGTCGTGAGCAGGTGTGATCTTTACAACGCCTGTACCAAATTCTCTGTCAACGTATTCGTCAGCAACAACGGGGATTTCTCTGTCTGTAAGAGGAAGCTTTACCATCTTGCCTACGATATTCTTGTATCTGTCATCCTCGGGGTGTACTGCAATAGCGCTGTCGCCAAGTAAGGTTTCGGGACGGGTCGTAGCTATTTCTACACTGCCGCTTCCGTCAGCAAGGGGATAATTGATGTGCCAGAAGAAGCCGTCCTGTTCTTCGTATTCACATTCGATATCTGAAATAGAAGTCTTACAGTTGGGGCACCAGTTGATAATTCTTTCGCCGTGGTAGATAAGGCCTTTGTTGTATAAATCAATAAATACTTTCTGTACTGCCTTTGAGCAACCGTCATCAAGAGTAAAGCGTTCTCTGTCCCAGTCGCAGGAAGAACCTAACTTTTTAAGCTGCTCTACGATACGACCGCCGTATACTCTCTTCCATTCCCATGCACGTTCTAAGAAACCGTCTCTGCCGATATCATCCTTTGTGATGCCTTCTTCCTTCATAGCTGTAACTATCTTAGCTTCTGTAGCGATAGAAGCGTGGTCTGTACCGGGAAGCCAGAGTGTGCAGTAACCCTGCATTCTTTTGTAACGGATAAGGATATCCTGAAGAGTATTGTCAAGGGCGTGTCCCATATGGAGCTGACCTGTGATGTTTGGTGGGGGAATAACGATTGTAAAGGGTTTCTTATTTTTGTCAATTACCGCGTGGAAGTACTTCTTTTCCTCCCATTCGTGGTAGAGTCTATCCTCGAAATCTTTTGGAGAATAGGTTTTTGCCAGTTCTTTCTTCATTTTTATATATGTCCTTTCTTTATTTAACCTTTTTAATATCTGCTACTTTTCGACTCGCTCGTAAAGTGCTTCGTCCGGGTCCACGATAACAGAATAGTTGTTTGTGAAAATCACCATGCCGGGTTTAGCGCCGGAAGGCTTTTTGACAAATCTTATCTTAGTGTAGTCCACAGGGACTCGGGTGCTTTTCTGAGCCTTTGAGCAGTATGCCGCAAGAGATGCTGCCTGTAAAATAGAGTCGTCCGACACCTCGCCGTCCTTTGCTCTTATGATAACGTGTGAGCCTGCTATATCCTTTGTATGAAGCCACATATCGTCAGGAGAAGAGGTCTTTGTCAGTTTGTCATTCTGCAGATTGTTCCTGCCTATATAAACGTCATAACCGTCATCGGTCACAAAATGCATAGGAGGTTTAGGCTTTACTGCCGTTTTCTTGCCGCCCTTATCGTGGATGTAGCCACCAGCCGCAAGCTCCTGCTTTATTTCGCTTATCTCGGCATTTGATACCGCTCTTGCGGCGGCGTCAAATACGCTGTCGATATATATAAGCTCCTTTTCACCCTCAGAAATAAGCTTTGTCAGCATCTGTTCCGCTTTTTCAAGCCTTTTATATTCGGCATAGAATTTCTGTGCGTTCTGAGATGGGGAAAGCCTTTCGTCAAGCTCTATAGTTATCGTTTCGCCTGTATAGTAATTTTCAGCGGTCAGGCTTTTCTGTCCCTTTTCCATTTTATAAATATTCGCACTTATGATATCCGCGTTGACTCGGAAGACCTCTCTTTCGCCGCAGGCGGATAGCTCAGTCTTCTGTATTTCAAGCTTTCTTGAAATTCTTTCATAGGTGTTTGCAAGCATTTTTAAAAGGTCACGGGAGCGTTGTTTCATTCTCTCGTTGTCTGCCTTACTGCCAAAGAAGGTATCCAGCAGCTTGTTTGCACTTTCCGCTTCAACGGTCACCATAGCAGGACCGTACTGTTCTATCGGCATAAAGCAGAAGTCTTTATACGCTCCGTAGGTGTCCTTCAGTATCGTAAAGCCGCCGCCTTTTTCTACGTAATTTCTTGCTTTCTTTATGAAGAACAGCAGACGGTCGTAGTGGTCCTTTGTCATATCCTCCACCGCAAAATCGGTATCACGGCAGGCGTAATATGCACACTCTCTTGTAAATACGGGGGATACGCCTTCAAGAGCAGTTGTAAGATGCTTTGAAAGTCGCTTTCCCACGCCTTGTTTCACAGCGTTTATAAGCTCATCGTCGGAGCAGGTGAGAAAATTCACTCTGCTTTCATCTCTCGGAGGTGCTTCGTAAGGAATATTGGGCAGTATGCGTCTTACTGACGAAATGTCGTCGGTGATACGCTTTATACTGTCAATGACTCGCATTACACCGTCCTTTTCGGTCATCAGCATTATGTTGCTGTGTCTGCCCATAATTTCGGCAGTCAGTCTGTTTGTGACCATGTCGCCGATCTCGTTCATACAAAGAAAATCAAAACTGATTATTCTTTCAAGACCGTCTTGTATGATATCTGTCAGCTTACCACCGCCGAGATGTTTTCTCAGTAACATACAGAACATCGGAGGCGTTGCGGGATTATCCGCACTTCTTTCGGTGAGGTTTACTCTCGCTGACATGGAATTTGCACTTATCAGTAATTTGTGATGCTTTCCTGCCGCACGAAGAGAGATTATAATTTCTTCTCTTGAGGGCTGGTATATCTTATCTACTCTTCCGCCTATAAGCTCGTTATTTATAAGCTCGTTTTTTACCGAATGTAAAAATGCACCGTCCAGCGACATAAAAGCACCACCTTTCTTAATTTATTTTCTGATTGCTTTTATACGTAGCTGCAGGGATCCTTGCTGTTTTCTGCAACGAATATCTCTGTGTTATGGAATTTTCTTGACAGAATTCCGCAAAGATAGTTGCAAAGTATATTTTCTGTATGGAAATGTCCCGCGTCAATAACACAGAAGTTATTATTTTCTGCGTCTATCCATAAATCGTGTTTTACGTCTCCCGATATAAGAGCGTCACAGCCTGCATCTATTGCTCTTTGAATATTTCCGTAGCCTGCACCTGCACCTGATATTACCGCTACCTTGTTTATGGGACTACCTGTATCTATGTAGCGGACTACCGTGCAGTCAAAGGCTTTTTTACAGCATTCTGCAAGAGCCTTCGGAGTTGTGCATATGGGCAGGTCGATTATCTTTCCGTAGCCTGTTCCATCGGGGTATTTGGGTTCAAGAGTTATTCCCGAGTTTTCAAAGTCTAAAAGCTCAAGCATTATATCCGTAACGCCGTTTTTCGTCATATCGGCATTTGTATGCATACAGATAGCGTTTATTTTGTTCTTTATGAGATTATATACGGGAGTATCGTTTTCTACTCTTTTAAGAGGATTGAAGATAACGGGGTGATGGGAGATTATGAGGTTAGCTTTGCGTTTTGCCGCTTCTTCAATAACCTTGTTTGTTATATCAAGGCAAAGGCATATTTTTTTTACGCTTGCATCCATACTGCCAACGATAAGCCCACAGTTGTCAAAGCTGTCACAGACGTTAAAGGGGGCGTAGCCGTTTAAAAATTCGTAAACGCTTTTAACCTTCATAATTACACCTCGCTGATTATCTTTTCAATTTCTGTTATCGTGTCATATAGCAGACTGCTCTTTTCGGGGGCTGAAGTCTTACAGCTTTCAGCCGCCTTTAAAAGTGTGTTCTTCTGCTTTGTCAGATATTTTTTATCCTTGCACAGTCCCGTATAGGAAAAAGCATCGGATACATCCTTTGAAATGCCGGTATAGGACACCTTCATAATAACGTAAAGCTTGTCGCCTTCTTCAGCGGTTTTTTCTGCCTCTATCCGAAAGCCGTTCTTGTAAAGTTCTCGTCTCAGTGTCTCCGCTTTAGTCATAGGCTGAAGTATAAAGCTTATATCAGGATTTAAAAATTTACATTCCTTTATTATCCTTGCAATAAGCTCTCCGCCCATACCTGCTATTATGATATCGTCAGCATAGCTGACGTTATTTAGTCCATCGGATTTTACAAGATTTATCGGACAGTCTTCGCCAATATGTTTCTTTATGGTTTCCTTTGCCGCTTCAAGCGGTCCGTCGTTTATGTCCGATGCAGTGACGTCCTTTACTCCGTTGCTGTAAAGATAGCAGGGGAGCAGAGCGTGGTCTGTCCCCACGTCACAGACGGACTTATCTTTTCGTACAAACTCTGCCGCCGCAAGAAGTCTTGGCGACAGCTTTATATTACTCATTATCAGTTACCGATAGCCTTGTTGAGCTTAGCTACCATTTCGTCAGCGTCAACGCCGTGAACCATACAAGCCTGCTCTACGCTTTCGCCTCTTGCAGAGGGGCAACCGAGGCAGTGCATACCCATTTCAAGAAAATAGGGTGCTGTCTGCTGGGCACATTCGTCTAAAATATCTCCGATTATTGTATCCTTTGTGATTATCATAACGTTAAAATTCCTTTCCTTTTAAGTAATTTTTTATTCAGCGTATAAATATACATTGTTTATTATACACCAAACGAGATAAAATTACAATAGCTAAAAGCGTACAAAAGGGTGCTTTCATCGGCTGAATTTTCATATAAATTATGTAATGAATTTTGTTCATATTCCTATTGAAATTCTTAAAGCGTTATGGTAAAATAATATAGTATATAAATTCTGAACAAAGAACAAAGGCCGTAAATAAAAAAACGGCGTAAAGAAAGGAAATATTTTTATGAGTAAGGTAGTAAAGTTCGGCGGTAGCTCACTTGCTGACGCCAATCAGTTCCGTAAGGTAGCGGATATCATAAGAGCAGATAAGGAAAGACGCTTTGTAGTTCCCAGTGCACCCGGTAAGAGATTTCCTGATGACATCAAGGTTACGGATATGCTCTACGCTTGCTACGAGGCAATTGCGGAAGAAGGTAAGAACGCACATAATCAGTTTGCACCCATTGCAGAACGCTTCAACGGAATTATCAGCGATTTAGGACTTACACTTTCTCTTGACAGAGAATACGAAGAGATCATTGAGAACTTCAGAAAAAAAGCAGGCAGAGAATATGCTGCAAGCCGTGGCGAATACTTAAACGGCATCATTTTAGCAAATTACCTGGGTTTTGAATTTATAGATGCGGCAAAGGTCATCTTCTTCCGTCCTGACGGAAAGTTTGACGACACACTTACAGACGCTTGCCTTTCCTCTGTACTCCACGGTATGCCCAGTGCAGTTATTCCGGGTTTCTATGGTGCTAATCCTGATGGTACGGTACGCACCTTCTCAAGAGGCGGCAGTGACGTTACAGGTTCAATAGTTGCAAAGGCTATCGGTGCAGAGATCTACGAAAACTGGACAGACGTACCCGGAGTAGCAGTTGCAGACCCCAGAATAGTAGATAACCCTAAATTCATTAAGGTTATTACATACAGAGAGCTTCGCGAGCTTTCATATATGGGCTTCTCAGTACTTCATCAGGATGCTATCTTCCCTGTAAGAAGTGCAAACATTCCCATAAATATCAGAAACACAAACGACCCTTCTGCAGACGGTACAATGATCGTACCCGGCAGTGATGAAAAGGCTGAAAGCATCATAACGGGTATTGCAGGTAAAAAGCACTTCTCCGTTATTTCTATCGAAAAGGATGAGATGAACAGCGAAGTAGGTTTCTTACGCAGAATACTTACCGTTATGGAAGCTAACAACATAAGCTTTGAGCATATCCCCACAGGTATTGATACAATGAGTATCGTTGTTGACGGTGCAGACGTTGACAAGCACCCTGACATCGTTGAAAAGATATGCGAAGTAACAGAGCCCAACCACATCGAAATTGAAAATGATCTTGCACTTATCGCAGTCGTTGGCCGTGGTATGAAGGCTAAGAAGGGTACGGCAACAAGACTCTTTGCGGCACTTTCCCACGCAGATATCAACATCAAGATGATCGACCAGGGTAGTAGTGAGCTTAATATCATCATCGGTATTCACGAGGTTGATTTTGAAAAGGCTATCAAGGTTATCTATGATATGTTTATTTTAAGCGAATCTGATGAATAATCAGTAAGCTGAAGGTATATGAAAAAAACTGAAAGGGTATTATTATGACTTACGAATCTCTCACAAAGGGCGGACTCGCCAAAATGTTCAAGGCTCAGACCTATAAGAAACACATTGTACAGAATATCGAGATAATAGGTCAGAGAAAGCTCGTCATTTTAGACGATGCAAACGGAGGCAACTCCGAAATACTTAAAAAGGCACTGGCTCAGCTTAAGAAAAAGGGAGTACGTGTTCCTGAGGTGGCGTTCTGTGTTACCAATGACGAACGTGATTTGGTAAAGGATGACGACAAGCTTCGCAGCATCACAGAGCTTCAGGGCAAGGCGAAGGCTTATTACGTTCTCGTGGCATCTTCATATGATGATCTTGAAGTAAAGCTTAAGGGTCTTGAAGGCAAAATAGGTGATGCAAAGCTTTTAGAACAGGAGCTTCACCAGTTTGGCTATACAAACCGTGACTACTGCCTTATGAACAAGCCCGCAGGTATGCTTGGCACGTATATGAAGCTTAAGAATTCAATGTACAAGATCTCCGAAAAATCCCAGCAGAAAAAGCTCGGCAAGCTTGTAAAGAGTACGGAAAGCCAGATGAATGCATACAAGGACAAGTTCAGAGGTCAGCGTTGCTTTATCCTCGGCTATAAGAAGGGTGTTGTTCTTGAAGAACTCAACTTAATGCTCGGCGAAAAGTGTATCGCATACAACGGTATCTGCAGTCTTTTCTCAAAGACGCCTCTTCGTCCATCACAGTATCTGCTTACAGATGCAGAGCATTATCAGGGTAACGGTAAGTATATCGACCAGCTCGAATGCTTTGTAGCAAGCAACGTAAAGGTGTTTGAGGACAAGTTTGCAAAACGTCCTACATATATCAATATGATGGGCGACGGACTTATTCCCCAGCTTCCTTCCTTTGCTTCTACTCAGAGCAGTGAGGCGTTACGTCGTATAGACGATCTTTATGCGGCATTACAGCTTGCGATCTATCAGGGCTTTACAGAGATCTATCTCTACTGCTTTGACGGACTTTACGACGCACAGCTTACAGCCTATGACGAGGCACTTTTAAAGGAGGATGGCCAGTATGACTATCCCGAACAGGCAAAGACGCTTCTTAAGAACATAAAGACCTACGCCGCGTCAGCAGGTGTTTCTATCTATGATATGAGCAATGTTTCGGGTCTTGATATGTTTGAAAAGAAGAGTTTCAACGACGTTGACTTTGCTACAACAAAGCTTTTATCAAAGATCTGATATTTAAGATCCGAAGGGAGTTTATAAAATGAGCTTGGCGGATAAATATTTTATTGAAAACTGCCGTGATATAATTGAAAACGGCGTATGGGATACCGATATGGAGGTAAGGCCTCGTTGGGAGGATGGAACTCCTGCTCACACGGTAAAGAAATTCTGCCTTGTAAACCGTTATGATTTACAAAAAGAATTTCCCGTAATGACACTGAGAAGGATATACTATCGCTCCTGCATAGAAGAAATTCTATGGATATATCAGAAAAAGAGCAACAGGGTAGCTGATCTTTCAACAAAAATATGGGATGCCTGGGCGGATGAAAACGGCACTATCGGTAAAGCCTACGGTTATCAGTTAGGACAAAAAAGCATTTATCCCGATGGCGAATTTGACCAGGTCGACAGAGTACTTCACGATCTTAAATACAATAAGGCAAGCAGACGAATAATGACTAATATGTACAATCATCACGATCTGCACGAAATGGGACTTGCTCCCTGTGCCTACAGTATGACCTTCAACGTGAGCGGCAACAAGCTGAATGCAATACTTAACCAGCGTAGTCAGGATATGCTGACTGCAAACAACTGGAACGTTTGTCAGTATGCGGCACTGCTTATAATGTTTGCCAAGGCGTCAGGCCTTGAAGCGGGTGAGCTTGTTCACGTTATTGCCGACGCTCATATTTATGACCGACATATAGACGCAGTAAAGCGTATTATAGAAAAAGAGCCTTATCCTGCTCCCGTAATGCAGGTTGAGGATATAACCGATTTCTATAAATTCACAAAGGAAAGCTTTACTTTACTTGATTATAAGTACCACGATTTTAATGAAAAGATCGAGGTAGCGATCTGATTTTTAATAAGACTGCCCCTGTTTTATTTTCAGGGGCTTGTCGTATTTTTTATAAATTATGCAAAGGAGGTATGTAGGTGACGTATATCGTTCTTGATATGGAATGGAGTCAGCCGGTCTGCAGAGAAAAAATGCTGACCAGAGGCGGCAAAAATCTCCCCGTTGAGATAATCCAGATAGGTGCCGTTATGGTAAAGGATGGGAAGATCGTTGAAGAGCAGTTTTCTGAATATATAAAGCCTATCTATTATACAGTCATAAAAAACCGCATTAAAAAGCTGACAGGCATAAACGAAAAAGAACTGAAAAAAGCCGATACCTTCGGAAATGTTTTAAAAAGATTACGTAAATGGATAGATAAATACGGCGGTGATATCATCTGTACCTGGGGTTGTGACGATGTGGCAAATTTAAAGGCACAGTGCGAGTTTTTCGGTTACGGCAAGGAGTGGATACCGAAATGGTTCAACCTTCAGCCGCTGGTTACAAGGCAGATAAAGATAGACAGACCTCAGATAAGTCTTTCCACCGCTGTTGAGCTTATGGGAATAAATGAAGAGCTTACCTATCACAGTGCAATAAACGACGCTTATTACACGGCTCTCATTCTGCTTAATACAAATAATGTGGAAGAGGGTATAAAGTGGCAGAGAAAAGTGGATTTTGCCCACGCAAATCCCTACAAGTCACTTTGCGTAAGCGTTTACGGAAAAAGAAAATACACAAGAACGGTCAGTGCTTTAAGGTCACCTGAGTTGAGACGATACGTCTGCCCCTTATGCGGACGTCCCTCCACCTTAAAGGACAAGCTTGTAAACGTAAAACCCTGTAATTATCTTGCCGTTATGAAGTGTGCAAAGCACACGCTCGCAGTAAACGTGGAATTTACAAAGAACGATGATGGTAAATATGTGTGGGCAAAGAGGATAACTCTTTGCGATGCGGCAACAGAAAAGCTGTATCAGGATAAGATACGTAAGAAAAGTGCAAGAGTAAACGGATAATGAAAGGACAGCGTTATGAGAAAATTCAAGGCGGCGTCAATATTCAGTAGTAATATGGTACTGCAAAGAGAAAAGAATATAGCGGTATTTGGCTATGGCGAAAACGGTAAAAAGGTAACTGTCAACTTTTGCGGGGTTACAAAAATTGCCGAAGTAAAATATGGACAGTGGAAGGTCTGTCTTCCTGCTTTAAAAGCGGGCGGACCTTATCAGATGACGATATCCTGCGAGAACGAAACCTACACCTTTGATAACGTAATGATAGGTGAAGTGTGGCTTGCAGGCGGACAGAGCAATATGGAGTTCGAGCTTCAGAACTGCACGGGCGGTATGGAGCATTTAAAGAATGACAAGGGCGTAAACGTGCGCTTTTATTATACTCAGAAAAAATGCTATATGGACGAAGAGTTCTTTAATAGCGAAGAAAAGATGATATGGAAAGAATTTGACGAAGAAGCGGCAAAGTGCTGGAGTGCAGTGGGCTATTTCTTCGCAAAGGAATTATCAGAAAAATTAGGCGTTACGGTAGGTATTATCGGTTGTAACTGGGGCGGCACAAGTGCAAGCCATTGGATGAGCAGAACTGCTCTTGCCGATGATATTGATACAAGACTTTATATAGACGAATACGATAAGGCAATAGCAGGTAAGAGCGAGGAACAGCTCTTAAAGGAATATCGTGATTACGAAGCTTATCATGAGGAGTGGAACAGAAAATCCGCCGAATATTACAGCACCACAGAAAACGCAACCTGGGGAGGTTGTCTCCGGTATTGCGGTCCTTGCAAGTATCCCGGACCTTTATGTCCTGCAAATCCCTTTCATCCCACAGGACTTTACGAAAGTATGATAAAAAGGGTATGCCCCTATACGTTAAAGGGTTTTATCTATTATCAGGGCGAATCTGACGACCATCGTCCCGATACCTACTACAAGCTTTTCAGAAGTCTTATCGGCAACTGGAGAAGCGACTGGGGAGACAACAGCCTGCCTTTCATCTTTGCACAGTTACCTATGCACAGGTATGAAGCGGACGAGGACAGAAAGCATTGGTGCGTTATCCGTGAAGCACAGATGAATATATATGAAACTATAAAGAATACAGGCGTGGCGGTAATAATCGATTGCGGCGAATTTAACGAAATTCACCCCAAGGATAAGTTGCCTGTAGGTCATCGAATGTATTTACAGGCGATGAAGCATTTTTACGGTGAAGAAGATACTGATGCCTTCGGACCTCTCTACAACTACGCAACTGAAAACGGCAATGAAATGACGATTGCCTTTAAATATGCCGATAAGGGCTTTACGGTAAAGGGTGAAGAAGTAACAGGCTTTGAAGTTGCAGGAGAAGATAAGATCTTTCATAAGGCAGAGGCTGTTATAAATTCTGACAATACTATAACTGTAAAGAGCGAAAAGGTAAGCGTACCCGTATATGTGAGATATCTGTGGACAAACTACAGTGAAGTAACACTTTTCGGAGCAAACGGTCTTCCCGTAGCTCCTTTCAGAACAAGCAAACAGGACAACTGATTTTAAAAAGAAGGAAATATTATGGAGCTTAAAAGAAGCTGCGGAGTGCTGATGCATATCACGTCACTCCCCAATAACGAAGGTATAGGAACGATGGGAAAGCCCGCCTATGAATTTGTAGACTGGCTTAAATCAGCAGGTCAGAGTTACTGGCAGGTATTACCCATTCACCCCACAGGCTACGGCGACTCGCCCTATCAATCCCCCTCCTCCTTTGCAGGAAATCCCCTGCTTATAGATCTATGGGAGCTTGTATCCATGGGACTTTTATCCCGTGATGATATCAAGGGCAGAGAATATGGCGAAGATCCGTCTATAGTTGACTATGAAAAAGTTATAAAAATAAAGAACGAGCTTTTACACAAGGCGTTCTTCTCCTTTAAGGAAGACGTGGCGTATCTTTCCTTTGTACAGGAAAACGCCTGGTGGCTTGAAGACTACGTGCTCTTTATGGCTATAAAAGAAAAGAACGAGCTACGCTCCTGGCTTACCTGGGACAGAGATATAAGAAAAAGAAAGCCCGAATTATTAAAGCAGATAAGAGAAGAAAATTCCGATGCGATAAAATTCCATCGCTTTGTACAGTATATTTTCTTTCTGCAGTGGAATAAGCTAAAAAAATACGCCAATAAGCGTGGCATAAAAATAATCGGAGATATCCCCATCTATGCGGCAATGGACAGTGCTGACGTATGGGCACAGCCGAAGCTGTTCACAATGGATATAGAGCTTAATCCTACTCTTGTAGCAGGAGTACCGCCTGATTATTTCTCTGCAACAGGACAGCTCTGGGGTAACCCTCTTTATAACTGGAAGAATATGGAGGCTGATGGTTTTAACTGGTGGATAAGCAGAATTGACCACGCTATGAAGCTTTTTGATATCGTTCGTATCGACCACTTCAGAGCCTTTGACACTTACTATGCAATTCCTGCTGACGCAAAGACGGCAGAATTCGGTGACTGGAAGAACGGTCCCGGTATGAAGCTGTTTAATGCAGTAAAGGATGCACTCGGTGACGTAAATATCATTGCAGAAGATTTAGGCGATATCTTTGACAGCGTTAAAAAATTGCTCAGCGACAGCGGTTATCCCGGAATGAGAGTGTTACAGTTCGGCTTTAATAACGAGCATAACGACAACTCTCACTTAAGCCATAACTTCCCCGTAAATTCGGTTGCATACACGGGTACTCACGATAATGATACAATTATGGGTTGGCTCAGATCCGCTGACAGAAAAGCGGCAAAAATGGCGAATGAATATGTGAACACCACGTTCCTTGAGCATAAGAACGTAAGTTTTATAAGAAGTGTATATCAGAGTCCCTCAGCTCTTGCAGTAATTCCTATGCAGGACGTTTTAGGCCTTGGTACAGAGGCGAGAATGAATATCCCCTCAACTCTTGGCGGTAACTGGAGCTGGAGAATGAAAAAGCCTGCCACCGCAAAACACGCAAAGCTTCTTAAAAAGCTTGCAAATGCATATTTACGCTGAAAATAAAAAAGACAACAGGTAGACGAAATGGGAATAGACGATATTTTTAAAAAGCTTGCGGCAAGCAGAGAGCCTGCGCCAACAGGCCCTGTAGAGTATATTATAGTGGGACTGGGCAACCCCGGTACCCAGTACGAGAATACCCGTCACAATGCAGGCTTTATGACGATAGATACTTTATCCGAAGATATAAAGACAGAGGTAAAGAAGATAAAGTTCAAATCCCTTGTGGGAGACTGTACTATAGGGGGAAAGCGTTGCCTTTTAATGAAGCCCTCCACCTTTATGAACAATAGCGGTGAGGCCGTAGTAGAGGCACTTAACTTCTATAAGCTTAGTACAGAGAATATGATAGTTATATACGATGATATTTCGCTCGATGTGGGCAGGATGAGAATAAGACAAAAGGGTAGTGACGGCGGTCATAACGGAATGAAAAGCATCATATACCTTACAGGCAGCGACAAATTCCCTCGTGTAAAGGTGGGAGTAGGTGCAAAACCTCATCCTGATTTCCCCCTTGCTGACTGGGTGTTATCTCCTTTTAAAAAGGAAGAAGGCGAAGCTCTTGAGAGCTGTCTTAAGAATGCCGCCGCATCCGTTAAGCTTATTGTAGAGGGAAAGATCAGCGAAGCTATGAACAAGTATAATTCTTAATCGAAAGAGCAGGCACAAAATGGAAATATTTAAAAATATGGCTGAAAGTCTTACCCAGTACAGACTATCAGTAAAGCATATTTTGAGTGCAGAACCCGTCCCCATGTTGGTGACGGGGCTTTCGCACATACATAAGGCACACTTTTTAGCCGCCTTTGCAGAGGATGAAAACGTAAAAGAAGCTTTACCGATTCTCTGTATTGTGGAGAGCGAAGCAACAGCAGCAAGAATATGCGAGGATATAAACGTACTTTGTAAAGGAAGAACGGCATATCAGTTCCCCGCGGCGGATATGGTGCTTACAGATACTGAGGCACAGTCGTCAGAATACTCTCACCGCAGAATAGAAGCTCTATCGGCAGTTATGACAGGTAAAGCAAAAATACTCGTTGCCTCTTCAGAGGCGGCAGTACAGCTTACAGTACCAAAGGGCGTTTTAGAAGAGCACACCTTTGTGATAAAGCCTGAAACAGAGCTTGACATTACCGATCTTGCCACAAAGCTGATATCATCAGGCTATTCAAGATGCGATCTTATTGAGGGTAAGGGACAGTTTTCGATAAGAGGTTCTCTTGTTGATATCTATCCAGTAAACAGTGAATTTCCCGTCAGAATAGAGCTGTGGGGAGATGAAGTGGATACGGTATCTTCCTTTGATATCGAAACCCAGAGAAGAATAGATACGATAAAAAAGATAGAGATAACCCCCTGCTATGAAACTATTTTCGGCAGTAGTGAAGAGCTTTCCGAAAAGATATCAGGACTTTTGCAGAAGGCAGAAAAGGCGAAGAACAAAAATGAAGAGCTTATAAAAAGACTTCGCCGTGATATAGCAAGATTGAGAGACGGAGTAGGAGTCAGCAGTCTGTACAGATATTTCCCTCTCTGTTATGAAAGGGCAGGGACGGTCTTTGACTACGCAAAGACTGTTGTTATCTGCGAGTCTTTTACTGCGGCAGATGCGGCGAAGGGTACGATTGCCTCTCATACCGAGGACTTAAAGCTACTTACCGAAGGTGGCTTTGTCTGCAAGGGACTGGACAGATATCTGCTTACTAAAAATGAATACAAGGAAATTACAGAGCAAAGCACAAGGCTTTATATGGATACCTTTATAAGAGGTGGCGGTATAGAGCTTTCTGATATACAGAACGTGGATTCTATCCAGCTTTCTCCCTGGAGCGGAGAATATAAGGTGCTTTGCGAGGAACTTAAAAATTACATCAGCGGCGGTTATTCCTGCGTTATCTATGCAGGAAGCGAAAAAGCGGCAAAGGTACTGGCAAACGACCTGCGTGACAGCGGTCTGCCTGCGGACTTTTCTTCTGACGCCAAAAAGCTCTATGCCAAGAAGATATACGTGCTTGAAGGCACTTTGTCGGCAGGCTTTGAATATATAGACGAAAAGATAGCGGTTATTGCAAGGTCTGCAGGTGCTGTGACAAAAACACCCGTAAAGCCGAGAAGGTTCAAGAAGGGTCAGCAGATACGATCACTCAGTGATATTTCGCTGGGGGATCTTGTGGTGCATGGTTCTTACGGTATCGGTGTGTTTGACGGCGTGCAGAAGCTTACTGCAGACGGAGTATCAAAGGATTATATAAAGCTTAAATATGCAGGAACGGACGTGCTTTACGTACCCGTTACTCAGCTCGATATGATCTCCCGTTATATCGGTAGCGGAGACATTAATACGGTAAAGTTGAACAAGCTCCATACGGATACCTGGAAGAAAGCTAAAGCTAAAGCTAAGACAGCCGCCAAGGAAATGGCAACAGAGCTTATCGAACTTTATTCAAAACGTATG
Organism: Oscillospiraceae bacterium; assembly: GCA_015067025.1. Lineage (GTDB taxonomy): Bacteria > Bacillota > Clostridia > Oscillospirales > Ruminococcaceae > Ruminiclostridium_E. The sequence continues at coordinate 21,177 of SVNC01000014.1, read as the reverse complement.
AAGGCAAAGGGTCACGCTTTTTCACCCGACGGAGAACAGCAGCAGATTTTTGATAACCATTTCAACTATATCGAAACTGACGATCAGCTCAGATGCATTGAAGAGATAAAGCACGATATGATGCGTACAGCACCTATGGAAAGACTGCTTTGCGGCGACGTGGGCTTTGGTAAGACTGAAGTCGCTCTGCGTGCGGCGTTCAAATGCTTCCTTGACGGAAAGCAGTGTGCTATACTCGTACCTACGACGGTTCTTGCGTGGCAACATTATCAGACGGTGCTTAAACGTATGGAGGGCTTTAACGTAAAGGTACAGCTCTTATCTCGTTTTCGCAGTCCGAAAGAGCAAAAACAGATATTAAAACAACTTGAAGAGGGCGATATCGACATCATTATCGGCACTCACAGACTGGTTCAGGATGACGTGAAGTTCTTTGATTTAGGTCTTGCAATTATAGATGAAGAACAGCGTTTCGGCGTAAATCATAAGGAAAAGTTCAAGGAGAACTATAATAATATAGATATCCTGACTTTGTCCGCAACACCTATACCAAGAACGCTTAATATGGCAATGACCGGTATCAGGGATATGAGCGTTATTGAAACGCCACCCGGTGACAGACATCCGATAACCACTTACGTTATCGAGCACGACAGAGGCGTTATTGCTCAGGCTATAAATAAGGAGCTTCGCCGTAACGGTCAGGTGTACTATCTGCACAACAGGGTGGAGAGTATTTACTCCTGTGCAGCAGGTATTCAGGAAATGGCACCCGATGCAAGAATAGGAGTTGCCCACGGTAAAATGAGCGAAGAAGAGCTCCTTGACGTGTGGCGTAGACTGATAGACGGAGAAATTGATATCCTTGTCTGCACTACCATTATCGAAACGGGTATTGACGTACCGAACGTAAACACTCTTATTATCGAAAATGCGGATAATATGGGGCTGGCTCAGCTTCATCAGCTGAGAGGAAGAGTCGGCAGAACCAACCGCAGAGCTTACGCCTACTTTACCTTTAAGAGAGGTAAGGTACTGAGTGAGATCGCCACAAAGCGTCTTGACGCTATAAGAGAGTTTACCCGTTTCGGCTCAGGCTTCAGAATTGCCATGAAGGATTTAGAGATAAGAGGTGCAGGCTCGGTACTGGGACAAAGCCAGTCCGGACATCTTGCTACAGTTGGTTATGATATGTACGTAAAACTGCTCAGCGAAGCGGTGCTTGAACAGCAGGGCAAGACTCCTGAGATCCGCCCCGAATGCCTTGTTGATATAAAGATAGATGCTTTTATTCCCGAAAAGTATATCTCCAATCAGGCACAGAGAATTGATTGCTATCGTAAGATCGCTCTTATCGAAACCGAGGATGACGCTTATGATATCACTGACGAGCTTATCGACCGCTATGGCGATGTGCCGAGGGCAGTTGAGGGTCTTATAGAGGTGGCAAGATATCGTCATATGGCTCAGAATATGCATATTATAGAGATCATCCAGAGCGGTGACAGTATGCTGTTTTACCCTGAAGAGATAAACGAAAAGGCGATGGAAAGAATATCCCTTGTAGCTGAAAAATTCGGCAAGATGATGACGCTTAATCTTACCGGCAAGCCTAACTTCAAGATTTTGTCGGTGGAGAAAAACGGCGGTCCGCTTAACACAATGAAAACTGTAATAACAACGATGTATAAAAAGGAAAGTGAAAATAAATGAAAGAAAAAAGCTCCGTAAAGAAAAAGATTATTATAGCACTTTGCGTTATCGGTGCTTTAGTACTGCTTGTAGGTTCATTCTTCCTGCGTGACGTGCTTTTGAGAGCAGGGCTTGTGGAGTATGACAGCAAGGAGATAATAAGCGTAAAGAACAAATATTCTGCTACTCTTGATATGATAGTAAAGGAAAGCATAGATAAGGAATTTACTATTACTTCAAAGCACGGCGGACTGTTTCAGAAATCCGAGATATCTGTGGATGAAAGCGGAAAGCCGGTTTATGAAAAGCTTAAAAGCCATATAGACGTGCTTTGCCATTCCTATTGCTACAGTATTGTAGCCGAAAAGGGTACGGTCACTTTTACCTTTAACGTAAGCGGCAGTAAAAAGCTCACTTACAGCGAAACTGAGCCTGTAAAGGAAAAGGAAAACGATGTGGTGAATAATTTAAAGGATAACTGGTACTATATAGAAATAGGAGAGCAGGAAGCAAAGTGAAAAATATTGTACTTATAGGTATGCCCGGTGCAGGAAAAAGTACCGTCGGTGTACTGCTCGCAAAGTCGATGGGTTATGATTTTCTTGATACCGACCTTATTATACAAAGTCAGCAGAGATCAAAGCTACAGAAAATAATAGACGAGCAGGGAATAGAAGCTTTTTTAAAATGCGAGGAGCAGGCACTTTTATCGGTGGATTGTGAAAAGACAATAATCGCCACGGGTGGTTCTGCAATATTTTCCGAAAAGGGAATGGAACATTTAAAGAAAAACGGTGTCTGCGTTTATTTAAGAGTGGATGAGCAGGAGCTTATCCGCAGACTGCGTAACATAAAGACAAGAGGTATCGCCTGCAAAAAGGGTGAAACCGTAGCACAGATAATTGCACAACGGGAGGCGTACTATAATAGATACGCTGATATCACGGTAGAATGCGAAAACACCGCCGCAGAAGATGTGGTGGGAAAGATAATTGAATTTATAGAATAATAAGTAAAAGGGAGCTGCTTTAGGGTGTCCGCCATATAGAAGTTTTTAATCCCGCCGTTTCTCAACTGCGGGATTAATCATTTCTTATAAAAGGCGGGAACTGCCCAAAGGGGCTCCCTTTAGGGCGATGACCATATAGAAGTATTCCAAAGCACTAATGGTTATTGACTAAACGGTGGCTAATGAAACAATTAACAGGCGTATGCAAAGAAAAATTGCATACGCCTGTTAATTGTATTTAGTTTCAGGAACTCCACCGATTATATAGTACGATTATATTTCTATTGTAAGTAACATAGCGAACTCCTTTTCAATTGTTAGCGTCATCTAACCTCTCTATATTTTACACCTTTTATCCGAAAGTGTCAATGGTAAGACTGCATAATATCACGATATTTTGCCTTTATTTTTGCACGCGCCGTATAAAAAGCATTCCTGCCGCAATGAGCAGAACTGCACAAGGTTATTCAGCTATCACAAATGTAACCTCATAAGGTTCTTTCGCCATATCAGAAGCCTTTAGAGAAATAACAAGAGTGTTATCTGCGGTGAGTGTGCCCTCTGTTACTGCGCCGCTCTCGTCAGCGAATACGAACTTACCGCCGTCAACGATATATGTGCCGCTAGCAGAGCAACCGTCATACGCTGTACCGCCCATATCGAAGCTAACGCTGTAAGAGAATGTATCTGCTCCGATTTCTGCAGAATATTTGTACTCAATTGTACCTGCCATGGGGCTTTCCTTGATATAGCTTGCGGAGTATGTTCCCTCGTTCAGAGTAAAGCCTGTTTCAGCATGTGTGTCAACTAAAGTAAATGTAACCTCATAAGGCTCTTTTGCCATTTCAGAAGACTTGAGAGAAATAACGAGAGTATTGTCTGCTGTGAGAGTACCCTCTGTAATTGTACCAGCCTCGTCTGTGAACACAAACTTTCCGCCGTCAACGGTATATGTACCGCTTGCGGAGCAACCGTCATACGCTGTACCGCCCATATCGAAGCTTACGCTGTATGAGAAAGTATCTGCTCCGATATCTGCGGAGTACTTGTATTCAACAGTACCTGCCATAGGACTTTCCTTGATATAGCTTGCGGAGTATGTACCTGCGGCGATAGAGAAATCACCTGTTGCAACAGCTTCGTCAGAGGTTGTTTCATCAACAACTTCATCTTCTTCGGGAACTGCTTCTCCGATAAAGGAAAGTGTTATACCGCCTACCATATCGGGAGTAATTGAAGCCTGACCGTAAGGCATATCAGAAGTAATCTTGACAGTACCGTCCGCCTGAACAACAAAGGTGCAGGTTCTGCCGTCGCTGTAGGTCATTGTATAGCAGTTGTCGGTGAGCGCGTAAGTACCTGCGCCCTTTTCCTCGCCTGCTTTATCTGTGAGGGTAAATGCTCCGTCGGCATTGAAAAAAACAGTATAATTCCATTCCATACTGAACTCGCCCTCAGAGTAAGCGGAGCTGCCTGAATATGCGCCTGTTTTAAGCTCGCCTTCATTTATGGAATTGCCAACAGCTGCTTCGGTAGATACAGCTTCGGTTGTTGCAGAGGTTGTGGTCTGTGACGAGCTTTCCTGTGCCGTATCGGTTGAGCAGCCTGCCGCACAAAGCATTACACCTAAAATAATTGTTGCAGTTAAAATTTTCTTCATTGGAATTCTCCTTACTTTTAGTTGATATATTTTGTCCAAAGAGCCTCGAAAAGCTCCTTGGCATTTGACTGGATTAAATTTTCCGCAGTTCTGCGAAGATAGATTGAGAGCGATATTTTTTCATCCTCGCCGATTACGGCAAAGCTTAAACTTTCTTTACCGCCGCATAACTTTTCTCTTACAAGAAAAAGAGCGTATATTTCTTTTTCAAAGACAAGAGAGGTAATTGAAATTTCCTCATCTTTGCTGCTGACGATATCAACGCCCTGCCTGTCAATGATTTCGGGCAGAGGCATGGTTATCTGCATAAGCACTCCGCCTGTGTCGAGGTGCAGCATTACGCTGTCAAGAACTTTAAGCTGATTATAAATCTCCTTGAAATCCTCTTTCGGAACAGATACAGCAGTTTCCATTGCGTCAAGCAGCTGCCATTCAGTAATTTTCAGCTCCTCTGCGGCGGTGCGAAGATGAGTATAGGTGTGCTGTTCATAGTATTCCTTTACACGCTCGGGGAGCGTCCTTTTTATATGCGGATTTGAGGGGTGAAGGTGATTTATCTTCATTTCCTCCTGCATTATTTTTATACATTTAGGAACAGTGTAGAATTTTTCATGAGCCGCAATACACTCACGGCATTTTCCGTAATTCGGACACTGCGGCATACAAGGACATTTTAAATTTTCGTTATCCATAGATTTACCCTTTCTCGCACAAATGACATCTTGCAAAATGTTCATTTCCTACCGATACAGCCTGCGGCAATGGCATTGTACGGCATATATCCGTAGCGTTCGGGCATCTTCCTGCAAAGCGGCATATATCGGGCGGATTTATAGGACTTCTCGCCTCGCCTGAAAGGATAATGCGTTCCCGTTTTTCCGTTGGATTTACTTCAGGGATTGCAGACATAAGCGCCTTTGTGTACGGCACGACGGGATTTCTGAAAATCTCGTCCGTACTGCCGCTTTCCATTACCTCTCCGAGATACATCACCGACATACGCTCGGTAATGTGCTTGATAAGCGAAAGATTGTGGGAAATGAAAAGATATGTAAGTCCGTATTCTTCCCGCAAATCAAGCAATAAATTGCATATCTGCGAATGTACCGAAACATCAAGCGCCGAGGTAGGCTCATCGCAGATTATCAGCTCTGCATTTGTGATAAGCGCACGGGCAATTGCTACTCTCTGCCGCTGACCGCCTGAAAATTCAAAAATATATCGGTCTAAATCCTGCAACGAAAGTCCGACCTTTTCCACAAGCTCTGCGGCTCTCTCACGGAGTATTTTTTCATTGCGTTCACCTGCAATATACAGCGGCTCGGAAATTATCTGCCACACAGTAAAGCGTGAATTAAGGGACGAATAAGGGTCCTGAAAGACAGTCTGTAAATGGCGGCGCACCTCTTTCCATTCGCTCTGCTTTGTCTTTGAATTTACTGTATGACCGCAAAGCTCAAACGAGCCTGATGTAATCGGCACAAAGCCGAGAATTGCGTTTGCAAAGGTGGATTTACCGCAGCCGCTTTCTCCCACAAGACCGTAAATTTCGCCCTTGCGGATTTCAAGATTTACATTCTGTACGGCGGAAAGTCTGTCGTGCTTTCCGAAAACGCTTTTCTTCACCTTGAAATCAACGGTGAGGTTATCGGTTTTAAGTATTATTTCTCCCATAGTTCCTCCGTTTCAAAGTGACAGCGTACCTTTCTGCCGTTTTCTCTCGTGAAAAGCGGCGGCATCTGCTTTGTGCAAAGCTCGGTGCAGTAGGCACACCTGTTTGAAAAGTAACAGCCGTTCGGCTTATTCATCGGGTGAGGGACATTGTGCGGAATCTGCACAAAGCGGTCAATTTCGCTGTCAAGACTCGGAATGGTATCAATAAGAGCCTTTGTATAGGGGTGCTGAGGTTTGGAAAGTATTTCGTCAACCGTGCCCTGCTCCACAATTTTTCCGCAGTACATCACATAAACTCTGTCAGCCATCTGCCGCACAACTCCGAGGTCGTGGGTTATCATCAGAAGCGACATATTTTCCTTTTCGCACCGTTCGGATATAAGCTCTAAAATCTGTGCCTGAATGGTAACGTCAAGGGCGGTTGTCGGCTCGTCAGCAATAAGCAGTCTGGGAGAAAGCGATGTTGCCATAGCGATCAGAATTCTCTGCTTTAAGCCGCCCGAAAGCTCGTGAGGATACTGCTCCGCACGCATTTCGGGGTCGGGGATACCGACCTTTTTCATCATTTCAAGGCTGTGCTTTCTTGCCTCTTTCGGCTTCATTTTTCTGTGATAAATAAATACCTCGTCAAGCTGTTCGCCGATAGTCATAACGGGATTTAAAAAAGTTGACGGGTCCTGAAAAATCATCGCCATTTCCTCTGCACGGAGAGGGAGCATTTCGTTTTCGCCTTTTTCGAGGATATTGTGTATAATTCCGTCACGGGAGATAAACTCGAATTTATCCGCTTGTGTATACGCAGGCGGAGTATTCAGCAGCTTCATACAGGAATGTGCCGTAACGCTCTTTCCGCAGCCGCTTTCACCAACGATTGCGACCTTTTCACCCTCGCCTATGGATATATCCACTCCCTCAACGGCACGGACAAAGCCCTCATCGCTTCGGAAAAGTATTTTCAGATTTTTTATATCAAGTACATTCATACCTTTGCTCCTGCGTGGTATTTTTCTTTAAGCGCTATTGCTACTTCCTCGCTTATGTCGGACATTTCAGCAAATATCTGTTCAGCCTCGGCTTCGGGAGAAATACCGTTCTTCTTTATTTTTCTGCATTTGATTTTGGGATTGAGTATTTCTTCAAGAGCATAGCCTATCTGCATAAATCCAAAAACGGTGATGAATATTGCTACACCGGGAGCTATTACCCAAGCCCACAAGCCTGATGAAAATGCGCTTTCCTGCGCCGCAACAAGTATCTTTCCCCAGCTCATGACAGACGGGTCACCAAGCCCGATAAAGCTCAGTCCTGCTTCGGCTATCATAAAGCCAGCACAGGAGAGTGCGCAGTTCATAATAAGCAGGTGCGAAATCGCAGGCATAATATGTCGGAACATTATATAGGTTTTAGAGCCGCCCGCAAGCTCTGCCGCACGGATATAGTTCATATTCATTACGGACAGCACCTGCGCTCTTACCATTCGTGCAGTACCGCACCAGCCGATGAGTGTAAACACCGCAATCATCATCAAATAGCTTGATGAAAGATTGCTCATTATCATCATAAGGGGTGTGGTCGGAATTACGAGGAGAACATTTATGATGTTCAGAATAACCCCTGCGCTGACCTTGCCGAAATACGCTGAAACTATCCCCAGCGTTGCACCGAGAAGCGTAACGCATATACCTGTTGTAAGTCCGATTATAAGGGAAATTCTTGCACCGTAAAGTATCTGTGTGAGGATGTCAATTCCGTTTTTGTCTGTGCCGAGTAGGTGTTCAGCAGAGGGCTTTGCAAGTCCGTTTGCAATATCGTAATCGTCAAGCTCATAAGGTGTGAGATAGGGTGCGAATATTGCCGCCAAAGCCACAATTCCCACAAGGATAACGCCAAGCCTGCCCTTGGGATTTTTGAGAATTTTCAGCAGAAATCTGCCTATGCTTCTGACCGCAGAACAGACGGTATTTATTATGTTTTTCATACCTTATACCTCTTTCACTCTCGGGTCGAATTTGTGATACACAAGGTCGGTGATGAAGTTGCAGACTACCGTTATCACCGCAAATAAAAGCAGTATCGACTGTGACAGCAGATAGTCGCCGTTGTTGCAGGCATCAAGCAGTAGCTGTCCCATACCCGGCCATGAGAATATCTTTTCCATAAGCACGCTTCCGCCCATAAGACCCGCCATTGACATTCCCACATTTGTGATAAGCGGTAAAAGCGCATTTCTGAAGGTGTGCTTATACAGTACAACGTGAGGCGGCAAGCCCTTTGCTCTTGCGGTGAGGATATAGTCCTCATTCGTGACAGCTATCATACTGTTACGCACAAGCATAGCGTAGGAAATAACACCCGAGAACACAGAAATCGCAACGGGCAGAAAAGCGTGATACGCTACATCTGCGATATCCGCAAAGGGAACGGAAACGAACAGTGCCGCAGTTAGTGCCACAGGAACTCCCACAAAAATGCAAAGAGATTTTTTCGTTATCGCTTTCAGAATTATCGCAATTACAATCCCGACTGCAAGCGTAATGAGAAAAGCCGTACCGTTCATCGAAAGAGTATAGCCTGCGGTCATTGCCCCTCTGTACGGAAATATTTTCAACGTAAAACCGAACAGCATAACCGTCACCATAGCAAGCCAGAAGGACGGTATTGCCGTAGTTACTCCCGACAGCCACATAAGTGCCTTATCAGGAGCTTTATCACGCTTTTTGCCTGCCACTGCGCCGAAAATAATTCCGAACAGCACCGAAAACAGCATTGACGAAACCGTCAGCACCATAGACCACGGAATACGGCTGAACATTACTGTCCACACGCTTTCCTTGTAGTAGTGGGACTGCCCGAAATCAAGTGTAAAAACTCTGCCCAGATAATCGAAATACTGGACTATAAGCGGGTCATTGAAGCCATATTCCTCCTGTATCTGCTCACGCAGAGCGTAGGCGTCCTCAGGCACTCCCACATAGTAGGGCTGTGCAGGATCGCTGAATATCATTCGAGGAAGAAAGAAATTCAGCGTTATAATGATGAAAAGCACAAACAGCGAGCTTAACACCTTTTTTAAATAATAGCCTTTCAAAATTCTTCCTCCCGTTTTAGTTACTGTGCTTTATGTAAGTATCGTGTGGTATAGCTGTTCCAGATTGAAAGCCCCTCGGCTTCCGTCCAGCCCTGCCACTTGCTGTCGCTGTAAAATGTAATGGTGCTTTCGGAGTAAAGCGGAATTTCCACCGCTAAATCTGCGATGTATTTCTGCACCTTGCGACACTTTTCGTACTGCTCATTTGTATCGGAGGTAAGCTCCATGTCGTTCATCATTGCAATAAGTGTTTCATCAATAATTCCCGAATAGTTGAACAGTCTTACGCTCCCCGTTGCGGGATAAACTCCGTAGCGTGCATTGAACATAAGCAGCTTGTCGGAATTGTAGGTAACACGGTTTATTATCATATCGAAATCAGCGTTGTTCTGCTGTTTTATATCCTCGGAATAGGTCGCAGTTGCCTGTTCGTATTCAATGGCGATGCCGATTTGTTCAAGCTGTGTTGCGATAGCCTTTACTGTTATCTCGTTGTCGGGAGTTGCAAATATCGTCAACGTAATGCCTCGACTGCCGTTTTCGCCCATTTTATAAGATGTGGTATCAAGCAGTGCATTTGCCTCCTCAACACTTGTTTTGTGATAGACATATTCGCCGTTTTCGTCAACATAAGCGTGGTCGAAGTAGTCCTGAACAAGTCCGTCACCCACTCTTACGCCCTTGCCGTGCAGTACCTCGTCAATGAGCTTCTGCTGGTCAAGGCAAAGGGAGATAGCCTTTCTGATTTCATAGGAATAGCCGTCAAAACCGCCATCTTTGAACGCTCCGTTTTCGCCTACATTGAAAAGCAGGGTTGTTACGGTCTCGCTTGTAACAGACGAAATATCCACATTGCTGTAAGACGGATTGTTCTCCACCGCATAGGTCTTTGCAGGTGTAACTGAATTCAGCATAAAATCAACATTTCCCTCGTTGAGTGCATTTATCAGTACGTCCTCGTTACTCATAAGAATGACCGAGATGTTCTCGATAGGCTCGCCCGAAAACATTTCCTTTTTAAGCGTTTCATCATAATTGTCACGGATAGTTGCGGTGATAGAGCTGCCCTCGATATAATCTCCCTCGGCTATGTAGTATGCTCCTGTGCCAATGGGATTCAGGTTCTTCTCCTTCGCAGGAGAGCGTACGCTTTGCCAGATATGTTTCGGGATAATCACGATGGAGTTGCAGATGGTTTTCATAGAGGTATAGTTACTGCTTGCAAGAGTAAATACAAAATCCCCGTCAACGACCTCGCTTTTGTAATAATCGGTGAGGAAGTACGCCTGACTTCCCAACGCACCCGAATGCTTGATGATATAGTCAAAGGTAAACTTTATATCCTCGGCAGTGAACGGCGTTCCGTCACTCCAGGAATGTCCCTCGACCACCTTAAAACGAAAACGCATCCAGTTCTCGTTCGGAACAGCGATAAGCGCACGCTCCATAAATTCTTCTTCCGTTTCGGTTATGGGATTGCCGCTTTCGTCAAAGCCGAATTTTATGCTTTCACGCTCACACTGCTCCGCCCATTCTTCTTCCGTAGGGTTGAAATATTCATAGCCGTAAACGCTGTCGGCGGTTTTCGGGAATGCACCCTCGCACTCAACAAGTCCGTCCGCAAAGGAAAGCGGATTTATATTTGTATCAACGGGAGTGTAAACCTCGCTGTCGGGAAAGGTATAGGTTTCTCCCTCAATATAATCAGCAGGTGCTGTCGCAGAGCCTAAAAGAGTGTTGTAGAAAAGTCCCACGAAAAAGGTCGCAGAGGTTTCCATAGATGAATATGGGTTTAAGTTTTTGGGAAGCTCCGTTGTACCTACTCTCAAGGAATTTTCATACTTATCCTCACGAACAGCGCACGAGCAGAGCGACATTGCCATACATACCGCAAGTGCGGCGGAAATAATATTTTTTATCTTCATAACTACTCCATCAGTAAGGGATTTTTGTGCCGAAGCCTATCTTGTTTGCAGAGTTATCGAAAATCTCCTCAACAGTGAATTTATAGGCGGGACGGGTTACCCAGCGGTCGATATTCGGTGTGTGGTAAACATCGTGCTGTGCGTTGATAAACTGCTGAATAAGGGGCAGTTCAAAGGGAGAGCAGCTGCCTATTTCGTTATGCTCGCCCACAATTTCCATCTGTCCTCTTACCTCAAAGGAGAGCATAGGCGGCTGATAGAAAAGTAAGGTTGCCTCGGAATTTTCGCGGTAATTCGTCCAGCTATGCTTGAAAGCCATTTCCACGCTGTATATATGTTCAAAATCAACGGTCTTTTCCGCCTCCTCGGAGTACAGCCATTTCAGCAGCAGTTGAAGTCCTCTGTTGCTGTAGCCCTTATCCCCGGGGTCGTAGCTTTTTATATGCTCGATATAAGCGGCAAGGGCTTCTTCAAGATATTCCGCTTTGGGAATAAAACCGATACCCTTTACAGAGCCGTTAAGCCCTGCCGAGCCGTGGCTTATGAACACGGGGTCATGAGAGGTGAACGAAAGAAAAATCTTCTCGGGTGACATCTCCTTGCCCTCGGCAAGCGCCTTTACCGTGTTGCCTCTTGTTCTGTATGCCCAACCAAAAAATCTGTTGAGTTCGCCTGTTTCTGTTCTTGCTCTTTCCATTGTGATGTGCTCCTTTCAATTACTTTACTCTTATAAACGGTGCGTCAGTTGCACGCATTGTTGCCTGCTGAATGTTGAATGCGGTGGAAAGCTCGGTTTCAGTGTAGCCTGTGCCGTTTGCTATTTCATTTTCGGATACTATCTCGCCCTCGTCGGTGAGAATGTTGTAGGTGAAGGTGATGTTCTCGCCATCAGCTGTATAAGTACCGTTTGTACCGCCCCAGACGTGCATTACGCTTGCAAGCTGCATAATGCTTACATCAAAGGTGCTGTCCTCCTTAAGGCACAGGGAGTAAGCGTAAACCATCGCACCCATACCCCCGACCTTTGTCTTGTAGCCCACATAAACATCTCCGTCCATATCAGCAGGCTTTGTTTCGTAGAAGCTTATCTTACTCGGTGTGATGTCACCCATAAGATAGAACTCTGACTCAAATATGCTGTCGATGATAACTGCGTTTTCTACGCTTACAGTTGTTTCGCCGTAGGTGTAATCAAAGGTGATGGTTTCATCATACTCCTCGTTTTCTCCGAGGGTATAGGTACCGCTGTACTGCTCGCTGCTGTACTCTCCGTTTTCAATAGAGCCTACATAAAATTCCGCAGTACCGTCGCTCATAAGATTCATAAGCACACGGCAGCTTGCGTCAGGCTCGGTGTTTTCTTCCTCGCCGCCTATCACATAGCCTGCGATAAAGCTGCGTGAAACCGTGATCTCTGCGGCTTTTTCCTCCTGCTGACAGCCTGCGAGGCAAACGCACATCACTGCCGCCATAATAATAGAAATTATCTTCTTCATAAATAAAACCTCCGTTTGTTAGTTATAGCTAACCTTGCATCAAAAAAAGAAAGAAGGTTAGCTAACGCTAACACAATCCTTTTATTTAAGGGAGCAAGGCTCCCGAACTTTGATATGATACCATATCTGCGTTTTCAAATCAAGCAGTAGCCATAGCTAACATTTTTAACTTGCCGTATTTTCGTTGATTTTGTATGTTTTCACACCAAAAAAGAAATAAACAATATGGAAAATCCACACACAGCCAAGAATGATACACGGCACATAAACAGCCTTTAAAAACATCATTATAAAGCCGATTGACATAAGCACAGTGACGGTTATCATAACCTTTATTTTGGTTTTCCAGGTCATACCCTGACCTTTTACAAAGCTTTCAAGGTTGTTTTTGTAGAGCTTTGTCCCCTTGAACCATCTGTCAAGCCTTTCGGAGCTTTTGGCAAAGCACACCGCCGCCAGCATAAGGAACGGGAACGCAGGTATCATCGGCACAACAGCACCTACTGCGCCCAGTCCAACTCCGATACAGCCGACAATTATCAATAAAATTTTCTTCATTGCACATTCTCCAATCTTCGTTTTTCCTTCTTGCTTTCAATAACGTGACGGATTACCATTATCGGGTGATACAGCACTATGCGAGGCCCCGAAAAGCGCATCACTTTCCGTATCTTCTCACGCATTTCGGGCTTATAGCAATGCACCTTGCAATTTGAACAAAAGGTCTTGCTTTCGATAAAGGGGCATTTGTCGCTACGCTGTGCGGCGTATTCCGCAAGTGCCTTGCAGTCGGGGCAAAGAGCATTCCTCGCCCCGTGATTTTTTCTGCAATACAGCTTTATCATAAGCGCAACCGTCTTTTTCTCCCGCTGACGTTTTGTTTCAACAGCACTCATAAATCCGTCCTCCCTCAACCCTGTAAACACGGTCAGCGACTGCCATTGTGCTTTCACGGTGAGAAACAAGAATAATACTCTTGCTTTGCTTCTGCTGTTTAAGTGCTTTAAGAATAATACCCTCGTTTATGCTGTCAACGTTGCTTGTAGGCTCGTCAAGAAGGATTAAATCGCTTCCTCTGAGAAACGCTCTTGCAAGTCCAAGCCTTTGTTTTTCGCCTGCGGAGAGATTGTCGCCCAGTGCGCCTACTCTTGTCTTGTAGCCATCGGGAAGGCTCATGATAAAATCGTGTACCGAAGCCATTTTGCAGGCGTTTTCGATTTCCGTTTGCGTTGCGTTCGGCTTTACAATACGAAGATTATCCTCAATTGTTTCATCAAAAAGATATGTCACCTGACTTACCATTGTAGCATTGTCAAGCAGGCTTTCTTCGTCAACTTTGTCGATGTCAATGCCGTTATAGCAGATACTTCCCTTGTCCTTCTGCCAGAAGCGGAGAAGAAGCTTCAGCAGAGTGGATTTACCGCATCCGCTATCGCCCACGATACCAATAATTTCACCCTTTTCTGCGTGCAGACAAATATCGGAAAGCACCTGTGTTTCACCGTCATAAGAGAATGACAAATTGTTTATTTCAAGCTTATCAAAAATAAATTTCTCACCATTTGCAACAGGCTCAACCGCAGGCTTTTCATTAAGCAGATTAAGCACTCTGTCACCGCTTGCAAAGGTCTGTGTAAGATTTCCCGGGAGTGCCGAAATTGCTATAACAGGGCCAAATGAGCCGAATACGGCTGTTACTCCGATAATCATTTTTCCAAGAGAAAGCATATCCTTTGTAACAAGAATTACACCAACCGCAAGCGTGGCAAAAATAATCAGCGAAACGGTAAGCTCCGTTGCGGCGGAAGCTTTTGTAATGTCGTTTTTCATCTTTTTTGTTTCAGCAAGAAGAATATCGGAACGGCGGTTTACCTCTGACTTGCGGTCTTCGCCTGCGTTGTTCAGAACAATGTCCTTTATGCCTTTTATGCTGTCAAGAAAATATGCGTTGAAGTTTGCAAACTCCCCACGATATTTCACGCCCGACTCCTTCAGCCTGCCCGAGGAGATAAGCGGCACGGCAATTCCCACAAGGATATATCCCAGTAATGCCACAAGTGCAAGATACCAATGTGAGACCGTACCCACGAAAATAAACACCGCAAGGGAAACTATCACCGCAATGCAGATAGGCGAAATTGTATGGGCATAGAAAACCTCCAGCGTTTCAATATCCGAGGTTATCATTGCAATAATCGAGCCCTTCTGTTTGCTTTCAAGCTTTGCGGGACAGAGAGTGCGGAGTGCACCGAAAATCCTGTCACGCAGTACCGCAAGCAGACGGAATGCAATATAGTGATTACCGTACTGTTCGAGATAGCGGAGCAGTCCACGCATTACTCCGCAGCCGATTGCAAGAGCAATTATCCAGCCGTAGGAGAGTGCGATCGCCTCACCCATAGCCTTTGCGATGCCTACCGCGCCGAAAAGCGTAACGCCCATAGCGCAGACAAATCCAAGTGAGCCGTTTATGACAGCAAGCACCATTATGTAGGCGAGCGAGCCAAGAAGCAGGATAAGACTTGCCATAATTTTTGCACCGCTTCGTCTTGTGTTACTCATTCGCTCACCTCCGCATAACCGTTTTCAAGCCGCTTTTGTGCGGTGTACAATGCGGCATATCCGCCCTGTTTGTTCATAAGCTCAGCGTGTGTTCCGCTTTCCTTTATTTCGCCGTTTTCCATATAATAAATTAAATCCGAAGGTACAACATTTTCAAGGCGATGCGATATAACGATAACGCTTTTCTTTTCCGACAATGCCCTGATATTACGCATAATGATTGCTTCGCTTTCAATGTCAATATTGCTTGTTGCCTCGTCAAAAATATAAACTTCCTTGTCAGCAACAAGGTTTACAGCAAGGGCAAGTCGTTGCTTCTGACCGCCTGAAATGTTGTTTGCGTCCTCGGTGATTTCTTTGTCAAGTCCGCCGTTGTCTATGATAAACTGTTTAAGATTAACCTTTTCAAGTGCCGCAAAAATTTCCTCATCGGTAGCATCATTTTTCACAAGTCTGAAATTTTCACGGACGGTCGTGTTGAAAATATATGTGTTGTAGCTAACCACCGCAAGCCTTGAATAATAGCTTTCACGGGACAGACTTTCAAGACTTTTTCCGCCAACTGTAATTGTACCCTCATTCGGACGGAGTGCACCAAAAAGCAGATTTACGATTGTTGACTTTCCGCAGCCGCTCTCGCCTACGATTGCTGTCATATTATTTTTGGGGAATGTTACGCTTACATTTTTCAGCACATCACGTTCACCGTCATAGCTGAAGGTAACATTGTCAAGCTTCAGTTCAGTGTCGGTAACATTTTCAGTACCCCATACAGGGTCAGGCTGATTTAAAAGGGAAAGAATCTTCTTCCCTGCGCTTGCACCGTTCATTGCAACGTGAAATGCTGAACCGAATGCACGGAGCGGAAGGAAGAAATCCACCGCAACGAGTATCAGGAACAATGCCGAAACAGGCGATAAACCTCTGTTTACAACACCTGTTACTGCAAAGGCAATTCCTATACCTGCACCGCCGTAAGCAACCATATCCATTATAGTTGTGCTTGCCAGCTGCATAACAAGAACTTTCATTGTGATTTTGCGGAACTCCTCTGCATTCTCATTCATCTTAACGTGCTGAGCAACGTCTGCACGGAAAATTTTCAGCTCACGAAGTCCCTGCACGCTGTCAAGAAAGCTGTCACCCATAGAAGTGTATTTGCCCCAGTATTTTGCAAAAATTTTCTTCGCATATTTTGATACAGCTATGATTGAAACGGGGATAAGCGGTACACAGCAAAGCAGCACGACAGCAACTCTCCAGTCAATTCCAACAGTTACTCCGAAAAGTATAATTGGTGCAAGCATTGCATAGAAAAACTGCGGAATGTAAGAGGAATAGTACAGATCAAGCTGTTCGATACCCTCCATTGCCACCTGTGTAAGTCCTGCAATACTCATTCCGTCGGTACTGCGGACGCCGAGCCTTACTATCTTGTTGTAGGTCTTTTCACGCAAGTCCTTTTTGGCTTTTCTTCCAAGCAGGTCTTTGAGATTTCCCGTAATCCTGCTTGCAGTGTAACGTACAATAATACCAAATAATGCACATATAGCAGGAGTTATGTATGCGTCAGGGTTGACATTCTGCATAAGCAGATATACTGTCTGGCAGATGCTTGCGGTAATCGTGAGATTTGCAAGCAGACCAAGCACCATAAAGCCCACGGTATAGAAAATGTACTTTTTATTGCCGCCGAGCAGCTTCAAAAGCTCTTTATCTATCATTGTCTGTTCTCCTTTGTTTTCTCGATAAATTCGGCAAGTGCAGTTCGGCTTTCGTCACTGAATGCACAAGCCGCCCCGATTGCGTCGCTTACTGCGATTTCAGCCGAAACGCCGCATTTCATCTGTAAATGATTTCCGAGCCAGTCGATAAGCATTCTGTACTGTTCAAGCTGTTGATAGCCCATCTCGGTCATCACTATCTTGTTTTTGTCGTCACGCTTTATGTAGCTGTTCTTTTCAAGGCGTTCTGCCGCCCTGTATACACTTACCTTTGTAACATTCATTTTTGCGGCTATTGCAATCAATTTTATTCCAACCGTTCCGTCATATAATCCGTCTATTGCCATCAGATATTTAAGCTCTGCCGATGTCATTTTCTCCTCCAACCATTTTGTTAGCGTTGGCTAACTGTAGTTCAAAAATAAAAAGCAATCGTTCCTTACAAAAGTTAGTTATAGCTAACTTTGTTCCAATAAAATTGAAGCAAAAAAGCTTCATTGAAATCTTATCATATTTTTCCTTGTTTGTCAACGAAAAGTTAGTGCCTGTTTAACCTGATTTTCTGTTGACTTTGCACAATACAAATGGATACATCAACTGGTTTTGTTGACATGCTTACGGCTATCGCAACATACCTGATATAAGAATATTTTGCTCCAAGAAAAATATGTTGATAAAACTTCTGGTCTCAGAGATAACTGTTAATAGTAAAAATATCAATGAAAATGAGCAAGGGCAAAGAATTTTTCAAGTCGCATTTTGAGATATGAAGGAAAGTGATAAGGCATAGCACGAGGTTAACAAGATTCGTCTTTTTGGTAGCCGATTACTTGTGGAATTTAATTCTTCCGCCCGTACAGGCTGCTATTAGCAATAGGGATTAATCAGAAAATCGCTATACAATGGGATTTTCCGATAACCTTTGAGATGGCAAGAGCCTATCAGAAGGCAAATGGCAAGTATTTAAGGCAAAATCAGTGGGAAGATATAGTTCTCGTGATGTGTCTTGAACTCGGATAATAAAACAGATAACCCCGTATCAGACGGTTAAACCGTCGGTTACGGGGTTTTTCTTATGCCTAAAATATGTAGAAAGCTCAAGCCAAATATCAGAAAGGTGGAATTACTATGGAAAAGAAAGTAACAGCAGGAAGTCCCATATCACAGAACGAAGGAAATGTCAAGCCTTTTTTCAAAGAAATTTTTGGAGTTGCTCCCTTATCACAAAACTCGGAGAATGTCAAGACCTTTTTTGAAAAATTTTCTCTTGACAGCGAAATCACCGTGGAGGTCATTGATAATGGCGTACTGCTCCGTTGAGAAAACCGAAGGCTACACGGTAATGGCTAACCACCATTTAAGAGATATGCGACTATCTCTTAAAGCAAGGGGACTTCTCTCTCAAATTCTCTCCCTTCCTCCGAGGTGGGATAAGTCAATAGAGGGATTGGCAAAAATCAACCGTGAATGTTCCGATACTATTGCAAATATCATCAGGGAGCTTGAAGCTTGCGGATATATTACCCGATACCGTGAACGCAAGAACGACGGCACTTACGGAGATATGCACTACAACATCTATCAGAAACCTCGGCACTTCAATCCTGTTGAAAAAGAACCTAAACGGAAAAAATCCGTTTGGGTAAATCCCACTTTAGTAAAGTCGGGACAATTAAGTAAAGAGGTAGCAAATAAAGAATCAGAAAATAAAGAGTCTTATAATATCCTATCAATCAATCTGCCTGATGGGATTGATGAGATTGAAGCATATTGCAGAATTATAAAGCAGAATATCGAATACGACATCATCTGCTCCTATATGGATAAGGGCAGGCTTGATGAAATCGTGGAAATAATGCTTGAATGTGTATGCTGTAAAAGTGAGACTCAGGTTATCGGCAAGACCGACATTCCCTCCGAAATGGTGAAAAGCCGTATGCTCAAGGTTCATTCGGGACATATCGAGTATGTTTTCGATTGTCTGAAAAATAATCCGAGCAAGGTCAGAAATATAAAGTCGTATTTGAAAACTACGCTGTTTAACGCTCCCAGCACCTATGACAGCTACTATACAGCCGAGGTCAATCACGACTTTTATGGGACGGAGTAACTCTCCGTCCTTTACTTTTTCGGGAGCAAGTGATATAATGGAGGAAAGGTTAGACAGACCGATAAATTTGAATTTGTGAGATAAATTAAGGAGACATTCGTTAATGATACAAAAATCAGGAATTGCTGAAAAGAAAGAATTTTACAAAGAGCTTATCTCTCTTGCTGTTCCCATTGGCTTGCAGAATTTACTGATAGCGTTAATCGGAGCAACCGACGCCATAATGCTCGGCAGGCTGTCGCAGGACTCGGTTGCGGCTGTATCCTTGGCAAATCAGATTGTTTTTATAATGAATTTGTTTGTGTTCGCAGTTGTGGGTGCAGGCGGTGTTCTTCTGTCGCAATACTGGGGTAAAAACGACAAGGTAATGGCGAAAAATATTTTCTGTAAAATGAGCAAGTGGACGCTTGCAATTACGGTTGTATTTTTTCTGCTTGCTGAATTTATACCCGAACTGCTGATGAGAATTTACACCCCCGAACAAGCTTTGATTGAAATCGGTGCTTCATATCTTCGTGCGGTTGCACCGTCATATCTGTTTGTTGGTGTAACACAGTGCTATCAAACGCTGATGAAGCTTGAGGGAAAGGCAAAGAAAAGCGTTGTTATTTCTGTTGTATCTCTTGTTACAGACGTGGTGCTTGATATATTCCTGATTTACGGCTTGGCTGATTGGCAGGGCTTCGGAGCAGACGGTTCTGCGTATTCAACGGTTGCGGTAGAGCTTGTTGCACTTATCTGGTGCATAGCCGAGTCGCACAGAGGTGAAAGTATCCACATTGACAAAGACGGCTTGCTGTGGAAATCAAAAGAGGTCAGCAGAGATATTATCAAAATAGCACTGCCAATGCTTGCAAGCGGACTTGCGTGGGGTGTCGGCTTTTCGCTTCACTCACTTATTATGGGACACCTCGGCTCAGACGCAACTGCGGCGTCTTCAATTACCTCTGTGGCACAGGAAATCATCACCTGCGTGTGCAAAGGCGTATCGGCAGGTGCAGGAATTATAATCGGCAAGCTTCTGGGACAAAACCTGTTCGACAAAGCAAAAGCATACGGCAGAAAATTCTGTCATATCTCCTTTGCGGTCGGTGGAATACATACCGTGCTGCTGCTCGCTCTTATTCCGATTGCGACAAGCTTCTTTATTCTGACAGATACAGCAAGAGAGTATCTGATTTATATGCTTTTGTTCAACGCCGTTTATGTTTTTGCATATTCGATAAATACGATTGTTGTATGCGGCGTGTTCCCCGCAGGCGGAGATTCGGCTTATGACGCTAAGAGCGTGTTGTTTGCTTCGTGGTGCTTTGCACTGCCGCTGGCGTTGCTCGGTACGTTCGTTTTTGACCTGCCTGTAATGGTTGTTTATATGTTGATGTGTGCTGATGAAATTGTAAAGCTGCCGTTTATTTATCCTCATTACAGAAAATATATATGGGTTAAAAACCTCACAAGAGAGGAAGTTTAATAAAATCCTGACAAAGCCTTATTGGTCAAGAATTTTAAAACAGAATATTTTACATAGCAGTCAAGTAAAAAAACGCTTGGCTGCTTTTTTATACCCAAAAGGAGGCACAATTATGAGTTTTCCACTCAAAATCCCTTAGAACGCTCCAAAATAATCCGAAAGGAGGCAAGCAATGCAGGAGCAAAACGCTGAAAAAGTAGTGTCGCTATCGGTCAGAGCGACAAAAATGACAGCAAACCTTTTGAAAGCGGCTATCAGTGAATATCTGAAACATCAGAAAAACAAACAGCCGAAGGTCTACAAAGGAAAGCAGTCGATGAAACACCTTGTTCAGAATAGCAAGGATAAGCTCGTCAATATCGAGATTACCGACCAAAATATCAAGGTGTTCAACAAGACGGCTCGTAAGTACGGCATTGACTACTCCTTGAAAAAGGATAAATCAGCCGACCCTCCTATGTATATGATATTCTTCAAAGCGAAGGACGCAGATGTTATGACAGCGGCGTTCGGCGATTTTATGAAGAAGTCTATGGAAAAGGAGAAAAAGCCGTCAATCAAGGCTCGCCTTAAAACTCTTGGACAACAGGTTCAGGTCAAGGCTCAGGAGCGAAAGCGAGAGAAAAGCAAGGTACAGGAGGCAGAACTGAAAGCGGCAAAGAAAAGGCTTGCTCAGTCGGAAAAGCGAGTTGCCGAACTGGAC
This sequence comes from Oscillospiraceae bacterium, assembly GCA_015067025.1. Lineage (GTDB taxonomy): Bacteria > Bacillota > Clostridia > Oscillospirales > Ruminococcaceae > Ruminiclostridium_E. The sequence continues at coordinate 63 of SVNC01000014.1, read as the reverse complement.
AAGCTTTTTACGAGAATTTACGAGGACAATGTATCCGGCAAGATTTCTGATGAGCGTTTTGAG
>SVNC01000013.1 GCA_015067025.1 Oscillospiraceae bacterium | reverse complement strand
GCCGCTTTTAGCGGCTGCCTGTGATAGTAATGCGTTGTCAAGCCTTCAATGCCCCTTTAGGGGTTGAGCCTGTAATATGCCCTTCTAGGGCAAGTGCAAACCACCACTTCAGTGGTGGTTTTGATTACCATACCATAGCCTTGTGGCTATTATATCCTACAAACCACAACACCATACTCGAAGGGCGCGAGGTTAAGCTCTCCGTCCGCACTGTTATGGGGATCGTGGAGCTTCTTTGTATTTGCATAATCAGGGCTTAAATAATCGGATAAGTGGAAGGTCTTGGGATACTTTGATTTGTTTAAGAATATCACCGCAACCTCACGGTTAAGCTTATCCACTCTTGCAAATACACATTCCTCGGCCGTGCAGGAGATGAACTTCATCTCACCCTTTGCAAAGGCTGTGGTGGACTTTCTGATACGTGAAAGCTCCTTTGTGAATTCTATAAGATCGGGGTTTTCCTTGCCCCAAGGGTAGCATCTTCTGTTGAAGGGGTCTTTATAGCCTTCAAGGCCGGCTTCGTCACCATAATAGATGCAGGGAACACCGGGAAGGAAGAACTGTAATACCATAGCACACTTTAAAAGTGATACGCCGTACACGTATTGTTCAGGGGTCAGATAGCGTTCTGCCTGCCATTCTCTGTCGTGCCAGCCCACGTCTTCACCTGCAAGACGAGTTAAAATTCTTTCTGTGTCGTGGGTGGATAAGAAGTTCATAAGAGTATCGGCAGAGGGCTTGGGATAATGCTCTAAGATAGTCATTACTCCGTCGTGGAAGGGAACGGGGTCGGAATACTTAACGTAGTTTATGATAGCTTCCTTAAAGGGATAGTTCATAACGCTGTCAAGCTGACCGCCGATAAGATACCTTCTTCTTACGCCGTAGCTTTCCTTGTTTGATGCGTCTTCCCATACCTCGCCGTAAATGATCTTGTCATCGCCCTTAGCTTTAACGGCTTTGTTGAGATTGTCAAGGAAGTCATCGGGAAGCTCATCGGCAACGTCAAGACGCCAGCCTCTCGCACCGTTATTTATCCATCTCTGTAAAATACCCTCATCGCCGCAGATATAGCCTGTGTAGTCAGGGTTGTTTTCGTTTACGTTGGGGAGTGTAGTGATACCCCACCAGCTTTCATATTCAAAGGGGTAGCGACTGAAGCAGTACCAGTTACGGAAGGGGCTGTCGGGATTTTTATATGCACCCACGTTTTCACCGTATCTTCCGAACTTGTTGAAGTACATACTGTCTGCACCTGTATGAGAAAATACACCGTCAAGAATTATATCAATACCATATTTTTTAGCCTCTTTGCAAAGCTCTCTGAAATCATCGTCTGTACCAAGCATAGGGTCGATATGCTCATAGCAGGCAGTTGAATAACGATGGTTTTCGTGAGACTCAAAGATAGGGTTTAAATAAATGCATGTAACACCAAGGCTCTGCAAATAGGGGAGCTTTTTCTGTACACCCTTTAAATCGCCCGCAAAGTAGTCGTTGTTGCGGATTATCCCTTTTTCGTCAGGACGGAAGAAGGGGGTGTCTTCCCAGTTTTCGTGAACGTATCTGTCATCGGGAACGTTTTCGTGATGCTCACCGCTGCGGCAGAAACGGTCAGGGAATATCTGATACATAATTCCGCCCTTTATCCAGTCGGGAGTGGTCATATCCTTATCAAATACGGTAAGCTGGAATAAGTCTCCGTTATCAAGCACACCAAGACTTGCACCGCTTCTCTTGATATAACGGCGGTTGCCGTCTATCGTTAAAAAGAAGTAGTACTGATGCAGACCTAAATGCTGAGGGTTGAAGGTGCAGGTGTAGGTGTTATGATAATCCGTTGTGCTGTCCACAATGTTAAGAGGAATAAAACGCTCCTTCTCACCGGGACGGAACATAACCAGCACAGGATCTGATACGTTCATATTCTTAGGAAATCTCAGTGTAAACGTACTGGGCTGATACTGTCTTATTGCACCGAATGGGCTTTTGTAATTCAGATCAAAGCTATCATAAATTGGTGTATTCATTTCTCTTTTTCCTTTTTTATGCATATTTTAATTACATTTATCAGTCCGCGAGAAACACTCGCAGACTAGGAAAAAGTCCCGATAGGCGTACGTTTGTACGTCGAGGGGCTTTTGACGAAGTAAGCAAAAATGCTTTTGCCAAGACGTTTTCACGGCTTGGCAAAACTATTGTATAAGTTTAAATTCTGCTAGTTTACCAAAATCTACTAAACTGCATTTTTGCGGTGCGTGGGTTTATCGCCTGGCTGGTTAGAACAGTTTCCAGATATCTCTTGCGTAATCTGTAACTGCACGGTCAGCGGAGAAGATACCGGCACCACTGATGTTCATAAGTGACATCTTGTTCCACTTGTACTTATCTCTGTAAGTTTCGCTTGCCTTAGCCTGAGTACCGCGGTAGCTGTCAAAGTCTGCAAAGCACATATATCTGTCTGTGTGACGGAGTGTGTTTGCAACCTCTTCAAAGGTAGCACCGTTGATGCCCTTGTACATAAGGTCGATAATTTCCTTGATAAGACCGTTGTTGTTGTAGATCTGTTCAGGGAAGTAGCCTCTTGCCTTAAGCTCGTTTACTTCGGGCGTGTCCATACCGAAGATGAAGATGTTTTCATCGCCTACAGCACCGTGAATTTCAACGTTAGCGCCGTCGTAAGTACCCATTGTAACGGCACCGTTAAGCATAAGCTTCATATTACCTGTACCTGAAGCCTCTGTGCCTGCAAGGGAGATCTGTTCAGAGATTTCGCTGGCGGGCATTAAGAGTTCGGATAAGGTTACCTTATAGTCTTCGAGGAATACAACTGAAAGCTTGTCTTTAAGCTTTGCATTTCTCTTTAATTCTTCGCCGATGCACCAGATCATCTTGATGATCTGCTTAGCCATATAGTAGCCGGGAGCAGCCTTTGATGCGAAGATGTATGTCTTGGGAACAAAGTCAGCGTTGGGATTTTTCAGCAGATAGAGATAATCTGCAATGATGTTCATAGCGTTTAACTGTTGACGCTTGTATTCGTGCAGACGCTTTACCTGAACGTCAAAAATACCTGATGTGTTTAGTTTTGTGCCTGTTGTGTTGTAAACGTACTTAGCGAAAGCTTCCTTGTTCTTAAGCTTTACAGCTGCAAGCTTGTCGAGAACGTCCTTATCGTCAGCAAACTTTCTGAAGTCGATGAGCTTGGAAGCATCCTTCTTGAAGCCGTCGCCGATGCATTCTGAAAGGAGCTTTGTAAGACCCTGGTTAGAAGCGAGTAACCAACGACGGTAAGCGATACCGTTTGTAACGTTCTTGAAGGCTTCGGGGGTTACAGAGTACTGATCAGCGAATACGTCCTGCTTGATGATCTCAGAGTGAAGCTGAGATACACCGTTTACAGAGTGGGATGCTGCACAGCAGAGATTTGCCATCTTGACTTTGTTGTTTAAGATGATGGACATTCTTGAAACCTTTGCAAGATCGCCGCCTGTTACGTCTGTAAGCATTGAGCAGTAACGGTTGTTTATTTCTACAATGATGGAGAAGATTCTGGGAAGAATTCTCTGCATAAGGTCGCAGTCCCATGTTTCAAGAGCTTCTGCCATAACTGTGTGGTTTGTATAAGCAAAGGTATGTGTAATGATATACCAGGCCTTATCCCAGTCGTATCCGCAGTCGTCGAGAAGTATTCTCATAAGCTCAGGGATAGCGAGTGTGGGGTGTGTATCGTTGATATGGATAGCTGCCTTTTCGTGAAGGTTCTCGAGTGTGCCGTAAACGTTCATATGACGCATTACGATATCGCCTACAGAAGCTGCACTCATAAAGTACTGCTGACGAAGACGGAGAGCCTTACCTTCAAGGTGGTTATCGTTGGGGTAAAGGACCTTAGTAAGTGAGTGTGCAATGTTATTTGCACCGATAGCCTTAGCGTAGTTACCCTGGTTAAAGCTGTTCATATCAAAGGACATACTTTCAGCACTCCATAAACGGAGCTTGGAAACACCCTTGCTGTCATAGCCTGATACGTACATATCATAAGGAACAGCGTTTACCGTTGTGTAATTTACGTGGTTTACGCAGTGGTAGTTTTCATCCCACTTTTCATTGATCTCACCGTCAAAATGCACTTCAATAGCCTGGTCAGGAACGGGAACGAGCCATACCTTACCACCGGGAAGCCATTCATCGGGGAGCTCTGTCTGCCAGCCGTCCATAATTCTCTGCTTGAAGATACCGTATTCGTAAAGAATAGAGTAGCCTGTTGCGGGATATGCACAGGTAGCAAGACCATCAAGATAGCAAGCAGCAAGTCTGCCGAGACCGCCGTTACCGAGACCTGCATCGGGTTCTTCTTCATAGATGCTTTCAATCTTTACATCCATTTTCTTAAGAGCCTTTGCAACCTCGTCCTGCATACCTAAGTTATAGAGGTTTGTTTTTAAGGAACGTCCCATAAGGAATTCCATTGAAATATAATATGTCTGCTTTCTGCCCTTAGAGTTGCTGTCAACCATATATTCGTGACGCTTTTCCTTAAGGTGATTTACTACCATCTTTGAAAGAGCCTTGTAAATCTGTGTGTGTGTAGCCTCTGCAGCAGGTGTTCTGAAGTCGTAGAGAAGTATCTCTTCAAGCTTCTGAGATATCTGCTTTTCTGTCATAGGAGATTTCATAAATTCTAATATCCTTTCTAATTACCCATTATGTTATTTTTTATTATACAATAATAGATTGTCATATTCAAGGGTGTAACGGAATTTTCGTAAATATTATAGTCATTATGCACATTGTGAACTCGTTTACATTGTGCATAATGCTACAAAAATTGTGCTCATTTTCATAGTTACACGAAAAAACTATGTTTTTTATCGGACGTTTATATTATTTTTCTATACCGAAAGTTTTGAAAATATCGCTCTTGTTTTTAGCTTTTGTAAGGATAAGCAGCTTGTCCCCTTTTTTTATCGTTGCCATACCATTCGGGATAATAACCTCTGCATCTTCTCTTACTATAGTAATGATACTGATGGTGTGGGGAATACTCAGCTCTGCTAAAGGAATGTTCCAGCGTTTGAAGTTATCGTTGGGGACTATTTCATAAACTGAAGTCTTACCGTCTTCGAGCGGCAAAAGCTCTTTTATCCTGTCGCTGTCTATTTCTCTTTCAAGCTGCGAGGCTATATAATCGGTGCTGTTGAGTACGATATCAACTCCCAACCGTTTGAGAGCCTCTTCGTTTTTCGGATTGTTTACTTTAGCAATAGTCTTTTTTATATTATAAAGATGCTTTGCAAGCTGACAAACGACAAGGTTGTCCTCGTCTTTGCCTGTGACGGCAATAACACAATCAGCTTTTTTTATGCCTGCTTCTTCAAGTATCGACGCCACTGTACCATCACCGCGGATTATCGGGATATCAAGCTCATTTGCAAATTTGCGGCAGGCTTCCTTGTCCTCGTCTATTACCGAAATGGTGTAGCCCTTATGGAGCAGGGTTTCCGCTAAATGATAGCCTATCTTACCGCCGCCGATAATGATTGTATTCATACTGCTCTCCTTACTGTCAGACAATTTTTGAAAAAATAAGCCTCTGTCCCTTGAAAAGAGGTACTCCGTCATAATCACCTACAAGAGTGAGCGTGCCTTCAGGGGCGATTATAGCGAAAAGAGTTTCGTCGTTTTCGTAGGTTATCTCGTGGGGAGAACAGCCTATAAATTCCTTTGGTATATCCATTGTTGTAAATTTTACCGAGTGAGAGCCGAAGTTTATTAGTCTTTCGGAATAGTCACTGCGTACAGAAGCACAGACAGCTTCTATGGTAAGCTCTGCAGAACACACGGTTTCAATGCCTAAGTCTTCATAGAAATTTGCTTTTTCAGGGTCAGAAACACGTGCAAGTATTTTAGGCACCTTGAAAATTTCTCTTGCAAGCTGGGCTGACATTATATTTGTATTGTCGTCATCGGTCATTGCAATAAACACGTCACAGGTGTCTATACCTGATTTTTTAAGCACACTCTGGTCTATTGCTATTCCGTACATCACGGTGCCTGAAAATGCGTTGTCGATATTTGTATCTGCGTGGGCGCGGCTCTGGGCAATGATAGAAACGTCGTGTCCTTTTTCACAGAGTTGCGACGCTAATTTCGCACCTGTTTTTCCACACCCTGCTATAAGAATATTCATCAGAATTTAAGCTCCTCTCCTGTATGAAGATATTGTATCTGGTCTCCGAGAGTCTCCTTCAGCATTTCGTATCCCTTTCTGCCTGTACAGTGGCAGGTGTAGATATAGCCTATGTCCAGCTTCTGAAGCTCCGTAGCGGTATGCTTTATCTCGTCTGCACCGCAACTGATACGATTTATATTTCCACCCATCATATTGAATCCGCCAATAACTGCTATAACGGGAGCGTCCCACATTTCACGGGCGGTTTTTACTATATTCGTTATTCCGCTGTGAGAACAGCCTGTCAGTATCACAAAGCCATCCTTTCTTCTGCCGGGAAAGCACACTGCAAAGGTTTCGCCTGAAAAGTCGTCCTTTGCCCACTTTCTTCCTCTTTTTTTGAGATAGGTCTTATCGTTGCTGTGAGCCTTTTCATAGTGCTTTGCGGTAACTATGTAAAAGTCCTTGCAGACCTCTGAAAATGCGGTAAACAAAACACATTTAAGTTTATTTGCCTTGAAAAACGAGGAAGGGAGTCCCGTTCGGCTTCTGAATATACCCTTCTGCTCAGCACAGTCAGTGGCATAGTCCTTCCTCAGAAATACGGTTACAGCAGGATTTCTTTTGATAAGTACCTCTGTGCCTCCGCTGACTGAGGTGTGGTTGTGGGGAAGAACAAGAGCGTCGATATTATCGACAGAGATATCAAGTCTTTTTGCATTCTCAACAAATAGGGCGGAAGCACCACTGCCGAAAAGAATTTTCTTATCGTTATGCTCTATATAAAGGCATAGTCCGTGCTCTGCAAAAAGCTTGTCGCTTACAGCAGTATTTTCTGATAGTGCGACTATTCTCATGCCCTGTCACCTCCTGTAAAAATTCATATTTCTATGATACCATATTATGTGAGTTTCTTCAAGTATCAGACAACAAAAAAATGAGCCGGGCAATTCACCCGGCGATAAAATAAAGCAAAACAAAAAAGAGATAACAAAATGAAAAAAGTATTTTAAAAAAGCGTTAGCTTTGTTAAAATCATTAATTGCCGAGCATTTCCACCAGTTTCTCCATAAGCTGACCGATCTGGGGCTTTGAGAACTGAGCGTCTGCTCCGACTGTAAGACCCTTCTTGTACATCTGCTCGTTAATGAGAGAGGAGAAGAGGAATACGGGGATCTTTGACAGCTTTTCGTCTGTCTTTATGAGCTTTGTAAGGTGATGACCGTCCATCTGAGGCATTTCAATATCTGTTATAACGGCTGATATCTTTTCGGTCACATCGCCTTCTTCATCAATGAATTTTGAGATATAATCCCAGGCTTCCTTACCATCTGGGAAGGAACGGATATTTGTAAAGCCCACTTCGTTAAGGCTGTTTACTATAAGCTTGTTAAGGAACTGTGAGTCTTCGGCAACAACAAGATGCTTCTCGGATAAATCACCGTCAGCGTGCAGATCTTCGGCACCGGTATAGTCAAGAGTCGCATTCTTGTTAAGATCAGATACGATTCTTTCAAAGTCGAGGATAAGAATGATCTTTTCGCCGATCTTTGCAATACCTGTAGCGATGCTCTGCTCGTAAGTCTGAGCGATCTGTGGGGGCTTTTCGATATCTGTCCAGCTGATACGCTGAATACCATGCACCTTACTTACGTGGAAACCGATATCCATACCGTTGAATTCGCAGATTATGAATAAACCGCGTTCATCCTCAGGTATTTCCTTCTTCATTACCTTATGTAAGTCAATGACGGTAATAAGTCTGTCACGGGGCATAAATACGCCTTCAATTTCGGGAGCTGCATGGGGAATAGGCACAAGCTCCGCTTTTCTCATAATTTCTCTTACCTTGGCAATGTTAATGCCATAGAGATTACCGCATATATCAAATTCTAAAAGCTCAAGTTCGTTTGTACCGGTCTCAAGCAGAATTTCAGAATTTCTCATTTCCTTAGCGTCCATAAAAGCACCTTCCATTACGTGTTTTTGTACGTTTTATTATACAATAGAAATCGGCAAAAGTAAAGCAGTTTTCGTTAAATTCAGTAAAATTCCAATAATACAAGCTATAAATTTTGTCATCTTGCACAAATTTATTGACCGATAAATTCACGGACTATCGAGCGTGAGGGGATAAGCCCTGTTTCTATTTCATTTGCCAGGTTGAGAAAGTGGGGAAGTACGCTGTACATATCCGCTCTTTTTTCGTATTTTTCAAAGTTTGTGCATATAGAAGGCAGGACCTTCTTATACGCGCATATTTCATAGGCAAAGAACGTGTCTATGTCGTAATCCGCACGGTGTTTATAGGGTGCTATGTAAAGACTTTCACCCTTCTGTACACTGGGAAAATTAAGTACGGTGTGCTTGTAGTCACGACCTCTGAACAGCTTATCTCTTGAAAGTCTGCGTAAAAGACGGATCTTTGAGGGGTGAAGAAGCTGACCTGTGCTGTCGGCAATTCTCGTTCTCACGCTGACGTATACAAAGGTGGCGTAATCGTGATGTCCGCCTGTCAGTTCGGGGTTTAAAGCGTGTATGCCCTCAATGATTATAGCGGTGTCCTTGTCACGCTTTATGGTCTCTCCCCAGCTTCTCGTATTGTCGGAGAAGCTGAACCTCGGGAGTGTTATCTCGCCGCAGTCGGCAAGTATTTCCATATCTCTTTTAAGAAGCGGAATATCCACTCTGTCAGGACGTTCATAGTCCACCTTGCCGTCAGGACCTGGGGATATCTCTCCGGGGACGAAGTAATCGTCCATAGAAATAACGATGGTGTTTATGTTCTCCCTTCTCAGAGCGTCAGCTATGAGGTTTGCGCTGGTGGTCTTTCCTGAACCTGAAGGACCTGAAAGCAGTATTATAGGTTTTTTAGATATATTTTCTTTTATTCCTGCGGCTGCTCTTGCAACACGACGGGTATACTTTTCCTCGCATTCTTCGATAAAAAGAGCAGGATTTTCCAACTTTTTGTTGATATCGTCTATTGTGACTACCTTGATTTTTTTGTTTTCTTCTACTGTACTTGTTATCATTATGTAAACCTTTCGTGCAACGTGATTTGTGATATATTTCCATATTACCACATTGCACGAAATTTTTCAAGTCGATTTATTGATAATAGTGCAAACTAAACGAAAATATTGCGATTTGTTGTACAAGTCGGTCATAATTTTTGTAGCTTTTTAAAGATCGTCGGCATCCTGCACGGGTACTTCAAAAACGTCCTTGCAGACTCCCGTGTAACTGCCGAAAGGATCGGTGCTGCTGTCCTTCATAGCAATGACCTTCATAGCTCTTTTCATGACTTTTGATTTGTCAGAGGGGATTTTTGCCTTTGCCGATTGTTTCTTCTGCTTGCTCATAACGTTTCACCTGATTTAAAAATTTAGGAAATCAAAGCTTCCCGATATTATTTTATGATTTTTATTTATGCTTATTAATTTAAAAAATTTCCGTATGAAATTACGTTTTTCGCTGATATTAGTAATAGTCTACAAAAATAAGCGGATTTTTTTTAAAAATTAAACTAAATTTTTTTAAAAAATGACTGGAAAAAAAGAATTAAATCTGTTATAATATATGAGTATGGTTGACAAGTCCGTCCGGTAACAGTTTTCTGTTGCCGATACAATACGGAAAGATATGGACAAGTCGGTCACAAAAACACTATATTTTTTAGGAGGAATACCCCAATGGCTAAAAAGTATTGCTACCTTTTCTCTGAAGGTAATGCAAACATGAGAGAGCTTCTCGGTGGTAAGGGTGCTAACCTTGCAGAAATGACATCTATGGGACTTCCCGTTCCCCAGGGTTTCACAATCTCTACAGAAGCTTGTACTCAGTATTATGAAGATGGTCGTAAGATTAACGACGACATCCAGGCAGAAATCAACGAATACATCGTAAAGATGGAAGAAGTTACAGGCAAGAAGTTCGGCGACAAGACTAACCCTCTTCTCGTATCCGTTCGTTCAGGTGCTCGTGCTTCCATGCCCGGTATGATGGATACGATCCTCAACCTCGGCCTTAACGAAGACGTAGTTGAATACATGGCAGAAGCTTCCGGTAATGCTCGTTGGGCATATGACTGCTACAGAAGATTCATTCAGATGTACTCTGACGTAGTTATGGAAGTTGGTAAGAAGTATTTTGAAGAACTTATCGACGAAATGAAGGAAAAGAAGGGCGTTACACAGGACGTTGACCTTACAGCTGAAGACCTCAAGGAACTTGCTGGTCAGTTCAAGGCTGAATACAAGGCTAAGATCGGTGCTGACTTCCCCACAGATCCTAAGGAACAGTTAATGGGTGCTGTTAAGGCAGTATTCCGTTCATGGGACAACCCCAGAGCTAACGTTTACAGACGTGACAACGATATCCCTTATTCATGGGGTACAGCTGTTAACGTACAGATGATGGCTTTCGGTAACATGGGTGATGACTGCGGTACAGGTGTTGCATTCACACGTGACCCTGCTACAGGCGAAAAGAAGCTCATGGGTGAATTCTTAACAAACGCACAGGGCGAAGACGTTGTAGCCGGCGTTCGTACTCCCATGCCCATCGCTCAGATGGAAGAAAAGTTCCCTGAAGCATTTGCTCAGTTCGTAGACGTTTGCAAGACTCTTGAAAACCACTACAGAGATATGCAGGATATGGAATTTACAGTAGAACACGGTAAGCTCTATATGCTCCAGACTCGTAACGGTAAGAGAACAGCTCAGGCTGCTCTTAAGATCGCTTGCGACCTCGTTGACGAAGGTATGAGAACTGAACAGGAAGCTGTTCTTATGATCGATCCTCGTAACCTCGACACACTTCTCCACCCCCAGTTCGACGCTAAGGCTCTCAAGGCTGCAGTTCCCGCCGGTAAGGGTCTCGGTGCTTCTCCCGGTGCTGCTTGCGGTAAGGTTGTATTTACAGCTGACGATGCAGTTGCTTGGGCTGAAAGAGGCGAAAAGGTAGTTCTCGTACGTCTTGAAACATCTCCCGAAGATATCACAGGTATGAAGGCTGCTCAGGGTATCCTCACAGTTCGTGGTGGTATGACATCTCACGCTGCCGTTGTAGCTCGTGGTATGGGTACATGCTGCGTATCCGGTTGCGGCGACATCAAGATGGATGAAGAAAACAAGAAGTTTACACTTGCAGGCAAGACATATAACGAAGGCGACTGCATCTCTATCGATGGTACAACAGGTAACATCTATGACGGTCTCATTCCTACAGTTGACGCTACAATCGCCGGCGAATTCGGTAGAATCATGGCTTGGGCTGATAAGTACAGAGTTCTTAAGGTAAGAACAAACGCAGATACACCCGCAGACGCTAAGAAGGCTCGCGAACTCGGTGCTGAAGGTATCGGTCTTTGCCGTACAGAGCACATGTTCTTCGAAGCTGACAGAATTGCCGCATTCCGTGAAATGATCTGCTCAGATACAGTTGAAGAAAGAGAAGCTGCTCTTGCTAAGATCGAACCCATGCAGCAGGCTGACTTTGAAGCTCTTTATGAAGCTCTCGAAGGCAACCCTGTTACAATCCGTTTCCTCGATCCTCCTCTGCACGAATTCGTTCCTACAGAAGAAGCTGACATCAAGGCTCTCGCTGATACTCAGGGCAAGTCCGTTGAAGATATCAAGGCTCTTATCGCTTCTCTCCACGAATTCAACCCCATGATGGGTCACAGAGGCTGCCGTCTTGCAGTAACATATCCTGAAATTGCTAAGATGCAGACATCTGCAGTTATCAAGGCTGCTATCAACGTTAAGAAGGCTCATCCTGATTGGAACATCGTTCCCGAGATCATGATTCCTCTCGTAGGCGAGATCAAGGAACTTAAGTACGTTAAGGACGTAGTTGTTGCAACAGCTGACGAAGTTATCGCTGCTGCAGGCACTGACTTAAAGTACGAAGTTGGTACAATGATCGAAATCCCCAGAGCTGCTCTTACAGCTGACGATATCGCTAAGGAAGCTGAATTCTTCTGCTTCGGTACAAACGACCTTACACAGATGACATACGGCTTCTCAAGAGACGACGCAGGTAAGTTCTTAAACGCTTACTATGATGCTAAGATCTTCGAAAACGATCCCTTCGCTAAGCTCGACCAGACCGGCGTTGGTAAGCTTATGGAAACAGCTATCAAGCTTGGTAAGGCTACACGTCCTGAGCTTCACGTTGGTATCTGTGGCGAACACGGCGGCGACCCCTCTTCTGTAGAGTTCTGCCACCAGCTCGGTCTCACATACGTTTCTTGCTCACCTTTCCGTGTGCCCATCGCAAGACTCGCTGCTGCACAGGCTGCTCTTAAGTAATTAGTTTTAACAATTTAATTACGGAATAAATTTCCGCCCTTCTCGTTAGCGTGTAAGCGTAAACCGGGAAGGGCGGGGTTGTTTTGTCGAAAAGCCACAGGCTCGTACCTGAGACAAAACCAATGGAAAGACTTGACCGTTGATGTTTATATGAAATATAAAAACGATAAATCCCGTATCTAACGGTAAAATGTTGGGTACGGGATTTTTGTGTTTTGAAATTATAATTCGACATATTATAGTTAGCAAGAGAGATAATACTAAAAATTATCAAACTCAGCACTTGACCGGATAAATTATAAGTGGTATAATTATCATATGGCTTTTCTGTTGTTGGAAATGAATTTTAAACAGCAATAGATAATTGGAGGATGGTTTATGAATAACATTGATATTGCGAAAGGCATAGTATTCCAAAAACTCGGGATAAAAAATGATAGTTTCGAAGATAGATTAATATCTCAAAAAAAGATTTATTTACTACAATCTCTTGGCACAGACTTAGGATATGAATATAACTGGTATGTTCGAGGCCCATATTCGCCTTCGCTTACAAATTATATTTACAACAATATTGATGTTTTATCTGTTTCTGATTTTTCAACATACAAATTATCCAATGTTGCTGAAAAAAATATCGATTTAGTCAACAAGTTAAGTGAACTAAAATCGGAAATCAATTTGTCAATGTCTTCTTGGTATGAATTGTTAGCATCTTTATTGTATATAAAGAATAATTCATCAAGTTGGGGCGTATCTGATTCTGATTCAATATTTAAAAAATTAATTGGATATAAACCTCAATACAATAATCAGCAATGTAAAACCGCATATGATGTTCTAATAAAACAAGGTCTAATTAATCAGGAGGAAAAAAATGGCGAAACCTGATTTAAAGCCCGTAAAATACATTAACGACCCCGTGTATGGTGGAATACCTATAACCCAACTCGAGTTGGAATTAATTGATACGCCGATTTTTCAAAGACTAAGAGGATTAAGGCAATTAGCCAAAGTCAACTATGTTTTTCCTAGTGCAGAACATTCTAGATATGTTCATTCTTTAGGTGTTTTGTATATTATGGGGTTGATGACTGAGCATTTATTAAAGACCGAAGGAATTTCTGAAGAAGATGCAATTAAGATGCGTGTAGCTGCTTTGTTACATGACATAGGGCACTATCCTTTATCACATTTAGGCGAAGCTGTTTATGGTTACTGCAAAGACAATGAGAATGCTGGCAACATTATACAAATAGCATCAGAAAGCAATGAAGACGTTCTTCCGTTATACGAATTGTCTTCTTCGCACTCAAAATCAGCTCATCATGAACACTTAGGAAAATATATCGTCATGAATAATGATGATATAAAACAAATACTCGAGAAATATGGTTTGAACCCAGAAGAAATTGGCACTATATTTACTGGAGAAATCGGCTCTAGAAATATGGTTTACTCTCAATTACTGCACTCTAGTTTAGATGCGGATAGACTTGATTACTTATTAAGAGATTCTTATCAAACCGGAGTTAAATACGGATTAGTGGATTTGCAATATTTGATTAGACTACTTATGGTTGTCACGGACGACAAACTTACTGAAGGCAATAATAAAGTTTTGGTCTGTAACAAAAAAGGGCAACACGTTGTAGAGCATTTTTTAATGTCTAGGTATTTCCATTATTCACAAGTTATTTTCCACAAAACAAATGCTGCTTTTGAGGGCATGATTAAAAGTATGTATATTAAACTTGTTCAAAACGGCAAATTTGTATACAATTCTTTGGAAGAGATACGAAAAGGAATTAACTCTGATAATTTTTTGAATTTTAACGACTCATCGTTAGATGCTGCCTTCTTAAGCTATTATAAGTCTACCGAAAGCAACGAAGAATACAAAAAACTATATGAAATGTATCGTGACCGTATTAGACCTAAAGTTGTTTTCGAAATGAAAGATTTATATGACGAAAATTCTTCATCCGATTTTTCAGCGTTAAAATGGCAATTGAAGAGATATCCAGAAAAATTTACTGATTTGCTTGAGACAGACAGATGGGGATATCAAATAATTCCAATTACAATAGAAAAAATACAAAGTCACTACGCTCTATCTGAAGTGGTAAAAAGAAACCATGACGAAGATTTAAGAGAGGCAGTTAAAGTTTATGATACTGACACAAAAATAATCTCATATTTAGCAGAAGATAAACTTTCTGTAATCAACAAACTTTCAAATTATAAAAGTGAATTCATACGTATATATGTCTTAGAAGAAAAAGATAAAGATTATGATTATGATAAAATGCACAACAAAATAAATGAACTGATAAAATCTTAAATCGCTTGTAAAAACCGATTTGTAAAAAGATACCTACATCCCTGTTCCAAGAACAGGGATGTTTTGTTATATATTATATATAAAAATCCACATATGCACTATTAAAATAGTATGCCTGTGGATTTTTTATTTCTTTGAAAACTCAGCTACAATCTGTCCCAGAAGTTCATACTGCTCTGCGGACAGATTTTTCTTTACAGCAATATTGTGATTGCGGAATGCTGTTGTAAGATTTTGAACTATTTTCACCTGCTCATCAGAAAGATTGTATGTTGAAATTGTTTCTCTCCGTTCGGTTCCATAAAACACATCGGTTGAAATATTAAAGATAGTTGATAAAGAACGCACGGTTTCAAATGGCGGCATTGCCGTATTACTCTCGTATTTACTTATTGTTGCGACCGAAACATTTAATTTTTCGGCAAGTTGCTTCTGTGTCATATTCTTCAGCTTGCGTTGCTTTGTTAATATCTCGCCAAAATCATAAGGCTCTTTCATATTATACCTTCCTTTTAAGCAATATTTTGCTCTATAAACTTGAATGTAATTCAAGTTTATGCTATAATTGTAGAATATAAAGAAAATTTACCACAAAAAATATGAATGGTATTCAACATTATGTTTTATATGGCAACCATATAAATAATTTTAACTTTCAAAGAGGGAAAGGGATGGTATTATGGCTATTATACAACAGACAGTTGTAACTGACGAGAAAACCTGGCAAACCAATTTTTATGACGCTGTTTTCGGATCAGAGAAAGATGATTTTCTGAGCGTTGATAGAAGTACGGACGGATACACAAGAGGTATACTATTTGAACATAAACAAAATGTCACATCTAACGGTAAAAGCAAAACTTTATCACAAGCGATTATTTATTTGTGTCGTTTTAATCGAGATGGTGTCCCTGTCCCTTCTAAAATCGCCTTAGTTAGCCAGGATGAAGGGAAAATATATGTATATGATTCGAATGATTATATTTCGTACATAGAAGATATTGAAAATTATGCTAATCTTAAAGCTTCTGATGGTATAAATGGTTTTCAAGCTGCACCAGCAAAACGCATAATAGCATTTGATAAAAATTTAAGTCCTAGAGGATTGGTAGATGTAATCGATTTTGTCTCTGAAGCTCCTAAAACTATAAAAATTCATATTAATGTTCATAATGTTTATGGCTGGTCTGGATATTATTATAATAATGCTCTTAAATTTAAACAAAAACCTGAAAAGAAAGCTTTTTTTAATGAATTAAGAAATCCGTCAGGAACATTGAAAGATTGTATAAATCCATGGACGGGAAATGAATTAGATTTTAAGTATATTATGGATATGCTTAACGATCCTATGACACAGAAAAAGCTTGGAGCATTTTACACACCACCAGAATATTCTAAGTTGGCTGTTGAATTAGTTAAAAAAGCAATTAAAAGAGCAATAGATGCAGGGAAAAAGGATTATATTATTCTCGACCGATGTGCAGGTACAGGGAATTTAGAAATGTTCCTTGATGATGGTAACGAAGATATTCTTTCTCATGTCATTGTAAGCACATATGAATTAAAAGAGTGGATGGTACTTAAAGACCGTTTTGGTGGACGAGTTCGATATATAATTCCACCTATTCCTGTTAAAAGAAATCAAATTCCAAAACTTAATGCTGAAGGTTTCCTTTTCGGAGCTAACGCACTCACAAAAGATATTATTGACAACAACGAGATCAAGAAATATGTAAACAATGATGACTGTGCAATCATTCTTTTCGAGAATCCACCTTATGTAGAAACAACAGGTGTAGAATTTCAGCGAAAAAAAGAAGAAGCTAATGACTGGAAAAAACTATTTGTTGTTGACGAAATGAAAAAAGAAGTTTCAGGAGCGGTAACAAATGATATTGCGAATGTTTTTATCTGGTCAGCATTTAAGTATTTTTTAAGACAAGACACAGATAGCTATATTGTGTTTAGTCCGATAAAATACTGGAAAGTACAAAATTTGGTGAATAAGAAATTCTATGGAGGATATGCTTTTAACAGAGTGTTTTTTCACGCAAAAATGCCTGCATGTGTAACTTGTTGTATGTGGAGCAATGAAGACGTTAGACCAATGTCTCAGGAAGTCATCACATTGAAAGCGATAAATTTAGACGCTGATAGGAAATACATTGATGAGGGTGAGATAAAAGCAAGAAAAGTTCACTCATTTTATAGTGAATTTTATTACGATAAGAGAGAATTTGATAGTGACACAAAAGATGGTATTTTGATAGGATTAAAAGGATTAGAACAAACTACTGGTAAACTTCGTAATAAGTCTATATACAACACGAATATACTAGGTTATTGTGTAGCTAACACGTCCGGCTTTGATAATCCGGATTTAAATTCTAGCCTACTTGTAGCTAGTAGATATGATGGAAATGGTTTTTATTTGAGAGCTGATAATTTTTGGGAGAAGCTTCCTATATATGCTGCTAGTCGTTATTATAGTTATAACAACGATTGGAAAGTAAGAAGTATGATGATGAAATCAGCGGACAAGCACGATGAATACGATGCTGCTTTAAAAAATGGTAGCTTAAACTCATTTTTGTGCAAAACGTTATTGTGGGCATGCACAACCCAATCTTCACACATAAGATGTTTTAAAGGCTCTGATGGAAGACTTTACAAAAACCAGCTTTGTTTAGATGGAGATACGCTCGGCAAGAGAAAAGTCGATGATTTTGTTGCACAAGGATATGTGTTTACGGATGAAGATAAAATGCTTTGTAATAAAATGAAAGAAATCCTCGATTTCATAAAAAAAGAATGTACAGATGATTATAATCCTGATTACACATACGGACTTTATCAAATTGATGAGGAAATTAATATCAAAATAAAAATTGGAACAAAATCAGATGGTACTGATAAATTTGATTATAAATATGGTGATCTTAACAATATGATAAAGGAAATGAAAACACTTATTAAACAGTATTATCTTAATAATCTTGTTGACACGCTGTTTGAGTACCAATTTTTGAAGTGATGATGTTATTCCTAAAAACACAACCGCCCGTACTTTACAGTACGGGCAGTTATTAATTTAACTCAGAACTTTCCCACAGCCTCTTTTATATTCTTGATAGCAAGGGGGTCATTAGGATAGTACCTCAGCATATCAAGCTCATATAAAAGGGAATAGAGGGCAATTCGTTTATCTATATCAGGGTAACTGAAAAGATACGGAGCGTATTTTCTCAGCAGCTCCATTAAGGTGTTGCCACCCTGTATGTTTTTTTCGTTCTTATCCCAGAGTGGACTTGTACTCATACGGTAAAAGGTGTCTAAAATATAGTCCTTTGGTGCGGCACAGAGTGTTTCATAGTCGAGTAGCCACACTTTGCCGTTACTGTCTGCTAAGAGATTGTCGTATCTTAAATCGCTGTAGCATAGTCCGTATTCGTGATCTTCAAGTATCCGCCAGTATTCTTCGGTAAATTCTTTTACCGAAAGGGACAAGCCGTGAGGTATCTTTCCACCTGCGTCAAGCTCGGTACATAATAGCATTATGCGGTTTTTGACGTGCTTTTCCCATAAATCGGGGATGGGGAATATATCCTCCGCTCCTTCAAAACTGCGGCTTGTAAGGTCGGTGATTATTTCCGCTATCTGTTTTGCGTAATCTTCTCTTATTTCAGGGGAAAGTTTGTACCAGTTGCGGTAAATTGAGTTGCCGTATATACGCTCAAGGATTATATAATCCTCGCCGTAATCTATCATAGCAGGAGCGTAAAAGGGTGCGGCTCTGTAGTAAAACCAACATTCCTTTTCAAAGCCCTCCGAATTTTTCCCGTATATCTTTATAGCGTATTTTTCGGTAAGCCACACGTCGCTTAAATAGCTGATGCTGGACTTCTTTAAATCGCTGTAATTAAGTCTATGCTTTGATAGTATTTCCTGCGGCGTCATTATTGCACCTCCCCCATACTTTTAAGTTTATAGTATTTTGGGGGAAATGTCAAGGTGGAAAGGCTTTAATTCCCTTGCAATACCGCCTTTTTTGTGTTATGATATATACATATTATTCCTATTACTTCACGAAAGGAAACGTTGATATGGAAAACAGAGTTTTAATAGGCGGAAATATGTTAAAGCAGATGAACTTCTCTTTACAGCAGAACTTTATCCCCCTTTTCAGAAATCTGATACTTACAAATAAAACGGGAGAGGTCTTAGAAAACGTAACGGTTCGTATGAGCTTTGACCCTGCCTTTGCATCGGGCTATGAGACCTTTGTTTCGGTATTACAGCCTGAAAAACCCCTTGAAATAAAGCCGGTAAAGATTGCAGTTTCTCCTGAATTTTTATATACAATGACAGAAAAGACTGTGGCTAATATCACTATAGAAGTGTTCTCGGCAGACGGTCTTTTAGCTATTGAAACAAGGACAGTGGATATACTTGCCTACGACCAGTGGACAGGTAGCGCCTTTATGCCTGAGATGATTTCTGCCTTTGTTACACCAAATCATCCTTTAGTCAGAGAAGTGATAAGCGAAGCGGGAGTATTTATGCAGAAGTGGACCAACGACCCTGCCTTTACCGCTTACGTAACCCAGAATCCCAACAACGTTAAAATGCAGATGGCGGCTATTTATGCGTCATTACAGCAGAAGAACATAGCCTACTCTATGCCCCCTGCAAGCTTTGAAGACGTGCAGAGAATAAGAATGCCCGAAAACGTTCTTACGGGTAAAATGGGTACCTGTCTTGATTTAGCGGTACTTTACTGCTCCTGTCTTGAATCGGTAGGACTTAACCCTATTATGCTCTTTACCGAGGGTCACGCCTTTGCAGGTTGCCGCCTCAGCGAAGAAACCTTCCCCGATAGTATCGTTTATGATTGCTCTGCTATCACAAAGCGTACAGCCGTAGGTATTGATGAAATATGTCTTGTTGAATGTACAGACTTTGTGGCAGGTAAGAGCGTTGACTTTGATACAGCGTCCCGCCACGCAGATGAAAACCTTGCCGATGCTGAAAAATTCCAGCACGCTGTGGATATCACCCGTGCAAGAGGTTGCGGAATTCGTCCCATCCCCACAAGAATATCCGAAAACGGTGTATATAAGATTGCAGATTACAGCGAACGTAAAAAGAGCGAAATAACAAACGCTCCAAGCGAAATAGATATGTCTGTTCACGCTATAACTGCACAGGAAAACAAGGACGTTACAAAGCAGGATGTGTGGGAAAGAAAGCTTCTTGATTTAAGCCTTCGTAACAGCTTGCTCAATTTCCGTCCCCGTTCATCCAATATCCAGCTTATGACCACAGACCTTGCACAGTTAGAGGATGAAATATCAGGCGGTAACGACTTTAAGGTAATGCCTGCACCCACAGATTTTTGCATAACTGCGTCTGAAAATAAGATGTATGAAGTGGAAAACGAAAAAGAGCTTGTGGCAGGTATTGTAGAATCTGAATTTAAGAGCCACAGACTTCGCACCTTTATTGAAGCCACAGAGCTTGAAAAAACACTTAAAAAGCTCCATCGTGATGCAAAGGTAAGCATAGAAGAAAATGGTGCAAACACCCTTTATTTAGCCTTAGGTCTTCTTCGTTGGTACGAAACCGACAAGAGCGAAAAAGCAAGATATGCACCTATCGTTCTTGTTCCTATAGATATTGTAAAGAAGGTTCACGACAAGAGCTATACCATACGTATCCGTGATGAAGAAACTCTTATGAACATTACGCTTCTTGAAATGTTAAGACAGAATTTCGGCATTACAATTAACGGACTCACTCCGCTCCCTTGTGACGAAAAGGGAGTAAATCTGCCCCTTATCTTTAATACCGTAAGACAGGGCGTAATGGCAAAAAGCCGCTGGGATATAGAAGAATACGCCTTTATAGGTCAGTTCTCCTTCAGCCGCTTTATTATGTGGAACGATATAAAGAACCGCAGTGATGATTTAAAGAAGAATAAAGTTGTATCATCCCTTATTGACGGAAAAATGAGTTGGACGTCAGAAACAGAAATGTTATCCCCCGGAGAGCTTGACGAAAAGCTGTCACCCTCTGATATGGCTGTACCTATGAGCGTAGACTCTTCACAGTTAGCGGCAGTACATTTAGCGTCCCAGGGAGAAAGCTTCGTGCTGCACGGACCTCCCGGAACAGGTAAATCCCAGACTATCACCAATATGATAGCAAACGCTTTGTACCAGGGCAAATCCGTACTCTTTATCGCAGAAAAAATGGCGGCACTTACGGTAGTACAAAAGCGACTTTCAAAGATCGGTCTTGCTCCTTTCTGCTTAGAGCTTCACTCCAATAAGGCACAGAAAAGAGCGGTTTTAAATCAGCTTGAAAACACTATAAATATAGGCAAGATAAAAGAGCCTCAGAAATATGCCGAGGGTGCTCAGAAATTAAGCGAGCTTCGTTCAAAACTGAACGGGGTTATGGAGAGCCTCCATAAGACCCGTAATTACGGCCTTTCCGCTTATGAAGCTATCGTTCTCTACGAGCAGTATAAGGAATATAAGGGCCTTATTGACTTTACCGCAGAGCAGGTAATGGCAATGGACGAAACAAGCTACGACAGCTGGAAGGAGCTTATAAACACTTCCACTACCGCAATGAGAGAAAACGGCAGCTATTTTGATAACCCCTTCCGTTTCTATGAAAACAGAGAGTATTCAATAGAGCTTCGTGAGGAGCTTTTAAAGAAGCTTAAAGCCTATATCGAAGCGGCAGACGCAGTAAAGCAGGACGTACCCTTTTTATCATCGCTTTTCGGTGTAGATCTTAAGGAATATAAAAAGTATAAGGCGGCGGCAGATCTATCAGAGGTTACTATAAACGCCCGTCATAAGCTGTCAGATTTAGCGGCAGACAGTGCTTATGATATAAAACTGAACGCTCTCAAAAAGCTTTTACAAAGCGGCAAGGATATGAACGGTCTTAAGGCTGAGATAGAAAAAGACTACGATAGCAAGGTGCTGTCTTACGATGCTGAAACTGCGTCATTAGAATGGAAGCAGGTGAGTGCAAAGTGGTTCTTGCCAAAATTCTTCGGTCAGGGAAAACTTGTAAAGGCACTTAAATTATACGCTAAGATACCTGTAACAAAGCAGAATATCGAGGGCGAATATGAAAGACTGAATAAATATAAAGCACTTAAAAACGAGATAACCTCAGCTCCTGCAGAGCTTACAAGCTTACTTCAGGGACTGTGGATGTCAGACAGTACAGACTTTGCGGTGATGGAGCAGGCACTTTTTGACAGCGAAAAGCTTCATAAGGCTTTAAAGAACCTTTCGCTTACACCTGCACAGGAACAGACTGTATCTGACGCACTTACTACTATCTCAACAAACGAGCAGATAAGCGGCGTGATAGCCCGTGAAGAAACTCTTGCAAATGCAGTAGCCGTACTCAAAAACGAATGCAAGATATCCACAGAGGAAATGCTCTGGGGTGAAAACTGGATCGATAGCTCTATCGGTACTGCAAGCGCTATGTGCAACAACATAGGCGAGCTTAAGAGCTGGAGTTCTCTGCTTGTAACTATTGACGAGCTTAAGGCGGCTGGTCTTTCAAACGTTGCATATTCCTATATGAACGGAAAAATCAGTTACGAAAATGCCGTAAATGCCTATATCTGCGGTATAAGCTACGCTATGTCAATGCTGACCGTAGCTTCTGACGATACACTCAACAGCTTCTCAGGAGCAGGAGCAGAGGATACAATAAAGAGATATGCCGAAGTTATATCCGAATTTGAAAAGCTTACTATAAACGAGCTTGTGGCAAAGCTTTCGGCAAAAGTTCCTGCGGCAGGTCAGGGTAACGTGGGCAGTGAGCTTGGCATACTGCAAAAGGCAATAAAGAGCGGCGGCAGAATGATGTCTATACGAAAGCTCTTTGACAGCATCCCGAATTTACTTCGCAGAATGTGTCCTTGTATGCTTATGAGCCCTATCTCGGTAGCACAGTATATAGACCCTGCGTATCCTAAGTTTGACCTTGTTATTTTTGACGAGGCGTCACAGCTTCCCACCTGCGAGGCGGTCGGTGCTATCGCAAGAGGTGAAAACGTGGTAGTAGTAGGCGACCCCAAGCAGTTACCTCCCACAAGCTTCTTTAACGCAAATTCCGTTGATGAAGAAAACTACGAAAAGGAAGACCTTGAAAGCGTACTCGACGATTGTCTTGCCTTATCAATGCCCCAGAAGCATCTTTTATGGCACTATCGTTCAAGACACGAGAGTCTTATCGCATACAGCAACGCTAAGTATTACGATAATAAGCTGATGACCTTCCCGTCTCCTGCTGACAGCATTTCAGAGGTTTCCTGGGTACAGGTAGAGGGCTTTTACGATAAGGGTAGCAGTAAGCAGAATAAGGCAGAGGCTCAGGCGGTGGTTGCTGAAATAGTACGCCGTATCTCTGACCCTGAGCTTCGCCGTGACAGTATCGGTGTAGTAACCTTCAGCCTTGTTCAGCAGGTGCTTATTGACGACCTCTTGAATGACGAATACAGAAAAAATCCCCAGCTTGAAGCATGGGCTAATGAAATGTATGAGCCTGTGTTCATTAAAAACCTTGAAAACGTTCAGGGTGATGAACGAGACGTCATTTTATTCTCCGTAGGCTATGGCCCTGATAAGCAGGGTAAGGTATCAATGAACTTCGGTCCTCTTAACCGTGACGGCGGCTGGAGAAGACTTAACGTTGCCATTACCCGTTCACGTAAAAAGATGATAGTGTACTCTGTCATCACACCCGATCAGATAGACCTTTCAAGAACCAGCTCAGAGGGTGTTGCAGGACTTAAGGGCTTCTTGGAATTTGCGGCAAGAGGAAGAAACACCCTTGCTTCAAGACAGAATGAAAACGTATTGGCAAAGGGTATCGAAACCGTTATCGCAGACAGACTGAGAAAAGAAGGCTACAGCGTAGAATGTAACATCGGCTATTCAGAATATAAGGTTGATATTGCGGTAGCTGATCCTGATAATCCCGATAATTATATTTTCGGTATTATGGTGGACAGCAAAAAGCATCTTGAAAACAGTACCGCAAGAGACAGAACCGTATCTCAGCCGGGAGTGCTTAAAGGACTCGGCTGGAATATCGCAAACGTCTATACTCTCGACTGGCTGGATAACAGCGATAAGGTTATAGAAAAGCTTAAAGCTGAAATAAATCACGCTATAGAAAAAAACCGTAGCGGAGAAACCGAAGAAAAGACGGAAGAAGTTAAAAAATCCGATGAACTTGTCTTTGAAAAGGAAGAAGTCGTAACCGCCGCAGAAAAGTGCGAAGCCTATATTCCTTTCAAGATAAAGGAAGTCGGCACTTCCGAAGACTTTACAAAGGACGGCAGCAAAAATAAGATACAGAAGATAATAAACGATATCTTAAAGGCAGAAGCTCCCGTAAGCTATGACCTTGTCTATAAAAAGACCTTACTTTGCTTTGGTATGACAAGAGGCGGAGTAAATGCAAAGAAGACGTTTGAAAACGCATTTTCAGAGCTTGATATCTGCATCACAACGGTAAATGAAACACAGTTCTGCTGGCTCAGTCAGGAGCAGGTTATGAATTATAGTATCTGCCGTGTGACAAAGGATGACGGCGAAAAACGCAGTATGGATGAAATAGCACCCCAGGAGATTGCAAGCGGTATAAAGATAATCTTAACCGATCAGATATCAATGAACAGAGCGGATCTTGTAAAGGAAACTGCAAAGCTTTTCGGCTTTACAAGAACAGGCGACGTTATAGATAAGGCTTGCACCGAGGGCATTAAGTGTGCAAGAGCAAAGGGCTATGTCTTTATTGATGAAGATACAGGCAGAATTGCTATAAATGAGGGGTAAGCTATAGTAACAAAGAATCTGCTTTTAAGGAGGTTGCTCAATGATATTATTAATTATACTGGCAGCAGTATCGGCGATTCTTTTATGTGTATGCAAAGCATTTAAAAAGACTGTTTTAAAGATACTCGCAATAATCTCTTTCTCCTTATTTATGCTTGCTGTCGGTTGGGTACTTTTATGGCATAGCGTTTTAAAGGAAGAGTCTCCTGACCCGAAAGTGATAGAGGCGATAAAAATCTTTGACTGGACAGACGAGAAGAAAATTTCCAATGCGGGTATCAAGGTGGATGAGCTAAGTAACGGCGGTTTCGGAATGAGACTGATACGTGATGAGGGAGCAAACTTTTATTTAGTGGGTGGCTCATTGCAAGGCGATAAATATAAACAGGATCACTGGATAACTGACGGAGAGCTTTCTTATTATTATGAAATGACATCGTCCCTTAACGACTTTTTAATACCCGATGAAACAGAATACAGCTACTGGTTTGAAATCGACGACGTATGGTTCTTCGTGCAGGGGGATAACAATGCATTTGAAGAAAATGTTTTTGAACGTTTTGTACTGGAGGAGCTTAAGTGAACGGGAAAGATATCATAAAAGTTATTAACAACGTCACCGGAAAAGTAAGTAATCATATAGGAAAAGGAATAGATAAGTTACAGGTGATAGCCGATAAATACGATCCGAGAAAGGATGGTAGCAACGGCGAAGAGGTCATCATACACGGGGCGAGTTATCAGCGATATGGTTCACCTTATTTTTGGCGAAAAAAGCACTATTGCAGAAAATGCAATGCTCTTTTAGCAGTAAAAAAAACAGAAAAAGTGGTCAACTCCTTTTCTGAAGAGGCGAAGAACTACGACTTTTATTCATTTGATACATATCTTGTAGGTAACATAAAATTCGTAACCTATTATTTTGAGTGTCCTGAATGTAAAACAATATATGAAAACATTGAACTGCTGAACATTGAAAGGCAGGAAAATAAAATAAGAAGAAAAGAAAAAATAAACGAGCTTAAAACAAAGCTACAAGAAAAGCTGAGAAGATGAGATAACTCAGCAGGTGATTAAAATGTTTACTGTATATGATTTATTTGATTTACATTTTATAATTGTTATGGTAAGGTCTTCTCCCGAAGACAAAGAAAATCCTGAGATATTATCAAAGGTCCGTGACGTCATCAGTGACTATAAAAACAGTCAGCATCATAACGTGTTCAGAAAAGCGTTACAGACTATTCCTTTCTTAAAGGGTAAAGCGGGCTATGATTTTGTGTTTACGGAAAATATATATACCTACTACCCGGGCGGCTTTTTAAAGGATGAAGAAATATACAGACTTCTTTACAAAGCTTTGAGTGAGCTTAAAAATGTGACAGAGGAAGGTAACAGGGAAAAGATATACGACCTTGCAGATTGCCTGCATAATCTTCCTGTTATGATAGCGGAGAATAGATATTCCGTACCGAAGAGCTTTTTAAAAAACGAGGTCAGCTATTATCGTAAAAAATGGGACAGCAGTTTTTTAAAATAAAGGAGAATAAAGTGAAAAAGCTATTTATTATACCTTTTATTTTTGCATTACTTATGCTTTCTGCCTGCAATGATAACAGCTTTTACTGCGACAGATGCGGTAAAACTTATACCGATGGCAATAAAAACTATATAACTATCGGATCAGTAGACGTGACGCTTTGTGATGATCATAAAGCGGAGCTTTTAAACGGTGCTGAAAAGGTAGGCGTAGATGAAATGCTTATTACACTTGATAGCAAAGATAACGGCACTGTAAAGCTCAGAACCTTATCACAGGACAATGAAATAAAGAAATCGGAAAATAAATTTTACGTAGGCACTACTGAATTTAACAGTAAAGAAGAACTGAAAGAATATATAACAAAACATTTCAGTACAGGCGGATACGTTTATATGGTGAAATAAAAGGAAGTGATTCAGCTGGCAAAGGTAATCCTTATATGCGGAAAGATCTGTAGCGGCAAGACCTTTTATGCCAAAAAGCTTAAAGAGGAATTTAACGCTGTCATATTATCCACCGACGAAGTGACAAAGGATCTTATAGATAACGAGCAGGGCGAATTTTACAACGTGTTCGCCAAAAGAGTAAATCTCTATCTTCGCAAAAAGGCGGCGGAAATAGTTAAAGCAGGAGCAAACGTAATTCTTGACTGGGGCTTTTGGACAAAGAAAGACCGCAAAGAAATTATAGAATATTTTAAAAATCAGGGAATTGATACCTGCTTTTATTATATCAAAATATCCGATGCCGATTGGAAGAAAAATATCGGAGAAAGAAATGCACTTATTGAAAAGGGCAAGGGCGGCTGTGACTTTTACGTTGATGAGGGACTTAAAAATAAGCTTTTATCACTATTTGAAGAGCCGTTATATGAAGAAGTTGATATTATCATAAATAACGAGAGATGAGTATGAACAGTAACGACATTTTATACACCGCCTGCTTTCTTGATTTTAACGATATGTGGGATAAGATATCCCATATAACAGATGGGAGATACGAAAGGGTAATCAGAAATCCCCATATAACCTTTCTTTATAAGCCCCACTTTACAGACTACAGCCTTATCGGAGAAAAGGTAAAGGTGCTTATAACCGGCTACGGCTATAACAATGAAAATGAAGGGCTTTCAGTAAAGGTGATAACCGATAATAAAAAGCTGAACGCTTTATATGAAAGCATCGAAGTACCACATATAACTCTGACTGTGAAAAAATGCGGTCAGGCAGTAAAAACAAGATACGTAGACTTTTACCCTATACCCGTTATCGAAACAACCGCAGTTTACGGAGCGGTTACAGAGAATGGGAAAGTTATAACGTCAATAGAGAAATAACAAAAATCCTGAGAGGAAAGCCGTGCAGTAATAAAGAAGTATTCAAATATGTAGCAAAAGGTTGCGTAGGAAAAACCTACGCAGCCTTTCTCTTTTTGTCGTAGTCCATACTGTCAGCGACAGCAATAGACGTTGCGACGTGAAATCTGAAGTGGATTTCGATTTTCTGTTTTCTTCTGCCGCTTGATTTGTCAGGTGCGTGAACGATAATCTTTTCAATCAGCTCGTGCATTATCTCAGGTGTAAGCTTCGTGATTTTTTCGTACTTCCGAACAACCTGTATGAACTGTGCCGTTTCGGTAGCTTTTTGCTGAGATTTTTCCATAAATGCTGTAAGTTCCGATACAAGCTCTCTCAACTTCTTTTGCTCGTCCTCATAGGCGGCAGACATCGTTCTGAAGCGTTCATCGGAAATCTTTCCGCTGACGTTATCCTCATAAAGCCTTGTGAACAGCCTGTCAAGTTCGGCAATTCTCTTTTCAGAAGCACTGAGCGTTTTTGCCGCTTTCTTCAGCTCTGAGGAGCGGTCGGTCTGCGATTTTTCAAAGGCAGATTTCACAAATGCTTCTTCATTGTCCTTAACCTTAGCAAGAACAGAATTCAGCTCTCTGATAACAATTTCACTCAGTACAGTCGTTCTGATGAAATGTGCTGTGCAAGCGTTCTTGTCGCCTGCATAAGTAGAACATTTCAGATGCTCTTGGTCTGCGTTAAGACTTTTCGACCTGCAAAGATACATCTTCTTTCCGCAGTCAGCACAGTAAACCATACCCGAAAATGGATTAAGCTCTCCGCACTTCTGTATTCTGCGTTTGTTCTTGCGTAGCTCCTGCACCAAATCAAAATCCTTCTGTGAAACAATCGGCTCGTGAGTGTTTTCAAAAATCATCCATTCAGATTTCGGATTTCTAATCTGCTTCTTGTTCTTGTAGGACTTGATACGTGTTCGGAAATTAACTGTGTGCCCCGCATATTCAGCTTTTTCAAGAATATGGTCAATAGTCTGTTCTCCCCAGCGGTGAAGCTTTGCGTTCGGGTGTCCTGCGTTTCTGCCTTTGGATTTAGCGTATGCAGTCGGAGTCGGTATTCCTTCTTCTGTGAGAATTCGTGCAATCTTCGTCGGTCCGTTTCCTGCAATGCAAAGCTGAAATATCTTTCTCACTACCTCTGCGGCTTCCTCGTCAATCTCCCAGACATTCTTGTCAATCTCAGACTTTTTGTAACCGTAAGGCGGACTGCTGAGTGGTTTGCCTGATTGTCCTTTCGCCTTGAATACGGCTCGTATCTTTTTCGAAGTGTCACGGGCATACCAGTCATTAAAAATATTCTTGAATGCCATAAGCTCATTTTCGCTTTTGAGCGTATCAACGCCGTCATTGATTGCAATATACCGAACATCATAATCGGGAAATATCATTTCAATCAGCTCGCCCGTTTTCAGATAATCACGTCCGAGACGTGACAAGTCCTTTGTGATAACAATTCCGACCTTATCATTTTCAATATCGGTCATCATTGCCTTGAAGCCCTCGCGGTCAAAGGTTGTTCCCGAAACTCCATCATCAATATAGAACTGCGGATTGGGAAAGTGATTGTCCTCAGCATATTTCAGCAGGATAGCCTTCTGATTTGTTATGGAATTTGACTCTCCCTGAAGCATATCGTCCTGTGAAAGTCTGCAATAAAGTGCTGTAATTTTGTCTGTAATCATTTTAACCTCCGTTTCTGACAATTACAGCGGATATGAAAATAGTATATCACATTTCTCAGCAAAATTCAAGACTTTAAAGCAATGAAATTTCATATCCCTGCATTGTCTGCTTGTCCTATGCTGCCTGTCGTATAATGCTCTCGACATCTTTACCGATAAGCCTTTCGATGATTTCTTCAAGGCTTTCGGCTTGCAGGTTGAAATGCGTTTCCACATAATAAGTGGTATTGCCGATTTTGTACTCCGTACAGTTAACCGCTTCATTGGTTGTTTCCATTGAACATACCCTCTTTCAGATGAAATCAGCATTTGCTGACATACTTGCGTATGTGGGTGAAACGGTATCGGAATACTATTTTGTCGGACAAGATTTTACGGAATAATGATTAGGTGCCCGTTTTGTTACGCACCTCCCTTTGGGTATTGAGTTTTCGGGGTTGATGTGGTATAATGAACACAATAACAATTCAGAATTTATAGGTAGGCGGATATGAAGAAAATTATTATAATCGGTTGCCCTGGAAGCGGGAAAAGCACGCTTTCAAGAGAATTACACAATATTACAGGCATTCCGCTTTTTCATCTTGATATGATGTACTGGAACTCAAATAAGACAACAGTAGAAAAGCCTATTTTTCTTGAAAGATTATCAGAAGTTATTCAAAAAAGTGAATGGATAATTGACGGCAATTATAATTCTACAATGGAGTTAAGATTGCAGAAATGTGATACGGTTATTTTTCTTGATTATCCGTTGGAAATTTGTTTGAACGGTATCAAAGAAAGACGCGGAAAAGTCCATAGCGATATTCCTTGGGTGTCAAACGATGAAGATGATGCTGAGCTTATTCAGTTTGCAAAAAGCTATATTTCACAAAGCCGACCAATGATAATGGAACTGCTTGACAGATATTCCAACAAGGATATTTACATATTCAAGAGCAGAGCTGAAACAGATGAATTCTTGGCTAATCTGCAACTATAATTGCCGTACCCCGTACCCACGAGTACGGCTTTACTTTTCATATGGTCTCGTTTCGTTACGCACCTCTTATGACGCTTCGAAAAACTCCACATCAATAACATTTTCATCACAAAGCCGCTTGCAGGTATCGGGATTTTCCGTCAGGAACTCTACCACACGGCTTTGCTTCATCTCCCTCAGACGGCGCTGTATCGTGTAGGGATTGTGGTCACACTCGTCGAGAAATTCCTGAGTGCAGTAGCAGCCGTATTTTCTGATGCTCGGCAGAACTTCCTTTGTAACCCAACGCTTGAATGTCTTCGCCGCAGGAAGCCGTGAGCCGAAGATAAGACTGTATAAATCAGCTTCCCTGATGTAGTTCATCACAATGGTCTTCTCCTTGTTCTGAGGGTGAGGAACTGTGAGCTTTACAGGAGCGTCGCAGTGGTCGATAATTGCCTTTCTTGGATTGTGATAGCCGAGGATTTTTGCACTTGCGGACGCAGGGAAGAAAAGCTCGCCCTGCACCTCAACGCTCTCCAGCAGACCAAACTCTGTGTACTGGAAAGGACTTGCTTCGGTTGAAATCATTTCGTTAAAATTCATTTTTAACCTCCGTTCATTTACGATTATTGCTTATTCAGAACGTTCCGATGATTTAATTGTAGCACAGGAATGAGCAGAAGTCACTACCAAAAGACTCCCACTTAACTCCCAATTTACTCCCATTTTTCATCGGCTCTGTTCTGATTTTTCATTTCAAAACGTTTTGATATTTTCATTATAGCATACGGATTTTCAAAAGTCAGTACCAGAAGTGTTCCATTTTTGTCCCAATTTTTTCTCAAAAAAGTCTCAGAAAAGTCCCAAAAAAGTCTCACGGTAAAAACGCCTGCCCGATTTGTTACGCACCTCAGAAAATAACGGCGCAGTTCGTTACGCACCATTTGTTATGATTGAATTATTGAGGGAGATGTGGTATAATGTGATTGAATTAAATCTGGTTTTAAGGAGGAACGACGAATGGACAAGATTAGCATTTCGCCTGAATGGGTATTCAGCCCACAGCCTATGTATATCATAGGAACAAAGAATGAGGATGGCACACCGAACTTCTGCATTATCACTTGGCTTGGATTTTCATTTGATGGCGGTCCGCATATTATGATGACGGTTGGCGGAACAAAGCTGACAAAGACAAATATACTCCGCGAAAAGAAATTTTCTGCAAATATGATAACAGAAGATAATCTGTGGTTGGCGGATTATTTCGGTAACACCAATGGCGAAGACGGAGAGAAAAACGCTCTTCCATATGGTTATGAGAAAGGCAAAACTGTCGATGTTCCCATACTTAATGAATGTCATTGGTCGTATGAGTGTGAGGTTACAAAAGTAGTCGAGCTTGACGGAGCACACTTATTCTTGGCAGCAGTCAAGAACATACAGATTGATAAAGACTATTCAGGTATGGATATGAAAAAGATTGATTTGACGAAAATCAGACCTGCTGTTTATGCGCCGTACAATTATTTTTCTATTGGAGAAAAGCTGGGCGAAATGGGAGAATGGAAATCTCATTTATAAGTTCATTTCTTCTAACGCCCCGTTTCGTTACGCACCTATTATCGCAAACCTCCTTCCTGAAAAAATATTTCAAAACGTCCTGTAATAATAATTGTACCATAGTCGTTGTTTCGTTTTCGGGACAACGACTATTTTTCTGAAAAATTATTTTTTCATCCGCTTTTCAATCGAGCGAAAGCGAGATTTCTGCCAAGGGGTTTGGGTTCTCCCAACAAGTTTTTGTATTTGTCTGCGCTGACGATTTTCGGAGAAAAGAGGGGAGTGTATAGACAAATGCTATGCTTGCTGTCAACGAAGTTGCAGAAAGCATAGCTCACAAAAAAGTGACGATGTGGCTACAAAGGCGATGCTTGCTCTCGTCAAGAGGGTAAGCATTTATTTTTCAGACTTTCTGAAAAAACGCCGAGTGTGACCACAAGTCATATGCTTGCTGTCAACGGGAACTGAAAATAAAGTTTGATGACTTTTTCAAAAGAAATAAATTCTATTGCTTCTAAAAGATATTGACAAGCGAATCAGTATTTGCTATAATAAAGGTGACCAATCGGTCACCTTTATATTTCTATGGAGGGCACAATGGAAAACTCAACTAAAAACAGAATACTCGATGAAGCTCTGATAATGTTTGCCGAGAACGGCTATAAGGGCACAAATCTTCGTGAACTTGCGGCACAGCTTGGTTTAAGCAAATCTGCATTATATAAGCACTACAAAAGCAAAGAGGATATATGGAACTGTCTACTTGACAGAATGGAAGGCTATTATGCACAGCATTTCGGCTCGGAGGCTAACCTCCCTCTGCAACCAAAATCCTGTGAAGAACTGCTCACACTTACAGTAAATATGCTCCGATTTACTGTTAATGACCCGAAAATTATTCTTACAAGAAAGCTATTACTGACCGAACAATTTCACGATGAGCGTGTGAAAAAACTTGCAACAAAGCATTTTCTTGAGGGAACGCAGAAAATCTTTGCAAAGGTTTTTGAAGGAATGATGACAGACGGACTGCTGAAAAAAGACAATCCCGAAATGTTAAGCTTTATTTATACTGCACCTGTTACATCGCTTGTTCACCTTTGCGACAGAGAGCCTGAAAATCAGGAGAAGATTTTTAAAAGAATTGAAAATTTTGTAACCCACTTTATTTCCACTTACGCAGAGAAATAAAGTCTGATAGAACGGAGGTACTTATGAATTACGAAATTTATATGCACGGACAGATACTCGGAACACATTCCTTTTTGCTGAAAGGAGAGTTCTTACAGCCTGACGAATATTCAGAAATCAAGGCAAAATATTTTCTGCCAGGCGGAGAAACAGGCACAGCCGCAACTGTACTGTCCTCTTTGGGTGCAACCGTAAAAATTGACGGCACACATATAGGAACAGAGGTTGCACCGCTCTTAAAGGAGTTCTATAAAAATAAGACAGTCGATTTATCCTCGCTTTATTTTGACCCTGATTATGAAGGACTTATGGACTATGTTGTAATTGCAGGACTTGTCCGTTCGCCTATGGGCGTGTTTCAGTCGCTGTACGAAAAAGGCGCAAAGAAACGCTGGAATATGCCGAAAGAAGAGGATATAAAAAACTGTAAGGTTGCGGCAATAGACCCGTTCTTCCTGGAAGAAACACAGGCTGCGGCAGAGCTTTGCGTAAAGCATAACAAGCCTTTTGTTACAATAGACTGCCGTCACGACAGCTATCTTCACAAGCATTGTGCAGTAAATGTGGTATCAAAGGAATGTACAGGCTCGGAACAGTATAAGGACAAAAGCATAGAAGAAATCTACGAACTGCTTACCGATAATACTGACGGTCTTGTAATTATCACTCGTGGAGAAAAAGAAATGATTTATGGCAGAAAAGGTCAGACGATGAAGAAAATGAAACCTTTTTCTACCCAGGTTAAAAGCACACTGGGTGCAGGTGATACATTCAAGGCTGGCTGTATTTACGGCTTACTGCATGGAATGACCGATGATGAGATTGTGCGTTTTGCCAGTGCTTGCTCTGCGATAGCAATTTCAAGATTTCCTCTGCCGCTTAATCCGCCGACGTTGGAAGAAGTCAAGGAGTTGCTGAACGGATAATCAGTGTATTAAAACCTGTGGGTGTATATATGTTAAAATCTATTGCAAATATAATAACAAGTTTTCGTATTTTTTGCAGTGTTTTGTTACTATTCTTTTCGGTATTTTCAATGGAATTTTATATCGCATATCTTCTATGCGGTTTTAGTGATATGATAGATGGAACTATTGCACGAAAGACAAACAGCAACAGCGAATTCGGGGCAAAATTTGATACTGTTGCTGACCTTGTATTTGTAGCAGTAGCTTTTATAAAACTATTTCCGATACTCCATATACCCAAATGGCTATGGATATGGATAGTTGCAATCGGGATTATGAAAATCAGCAACATTGTCTTGGGTTATACCCGTAACAAAAAGTTTATACCCTTACATACAATAATGAACAAAATCACAGGATTGTTATTATTTCTTTTGCCCTTGACAGTATCTATTATTGAACTGAAATTAAGCTCAACAATAGTATGCTCAATAGCAACCTTTTCGGCAATTCAAGAAAGCTATTTTATTAGTACAGAACGTGAAATTGTTTAGTCTGTCAAATTCAGATTCATTTTGCCATTCGAACTATAAGGAGTTGCCGAACAGATAATCTTTCTAAAAAACAGGAATTTATGAGGTGACTGAATTGATAGATATTACCGTATGGATAAATCAGTTTTTGCAAACGATTAACGAAATTTTCGGAAACCGTGTATGGTTTGTGGGTTTGCAAGGAAGTTACAGTCGTGGTGAAGCAAAGGAAACAAGTGACATTGATATTGTCGTAATACTTGATGAATTGTCTGTTGCAGATATTCAGACCTATAATACAATGCTGGATTCCTTACCGCACAGAGAATTGATTTGCGGGTTTCTTTCGGGGAAAGAGGATATTCTGAATTGGGAGCCATCTGACCTTTTTCAGTTTTATCACGACACCACTCCGATTAAAGGAAATCTTGATGAATTACTGGCGTTAATTGACAATAACGCTGTTGACAGAGCAATAAAAATCGGCGTGTGCAATATTTTTCACAGCTGCATACATAATATGCTTTATGAAAAGAGCGAAGAAATTCTGAAAGGATTATATAAATCTGCTTCTTTTGTTGTACAGGCAATCTGCTTTAAACAAACAGGAAAGTATATCAGCCGACAAAAAGATTTGCTTTCAATTGTTTCTTCGGATGAACGTGTTATTATTGAAACCTTTTTAAGTTTAAGAAATGACGGAATGATTGATTTTTACAAAATGTCCGAAGTCTTGTTTATCTGGGCAAAGAAATGGATAAACAAAGAATAACTTTTTTTGAATATGAAATCTATCCGACAAATCGATATCTGTTACGATTCGTGTCATCAGTGTGACAATGCGGTTCTTTACTGTTTTTATGTCCTTTGCTATTATTAAATCAGCTCTGAGAGCAAAATAATATGCGAAAGGACAAATATAAATGAAAGAGAGAAAATTATTTTCTGTCGGACTTATCCTGATTGCAGTATTTGTATTCTGGACAATACTGATTCTGGCAGTTGATGTTCAGCCCGTCGGAGTTAATGGAACTGTTGTCGGTTTTGCGACGCTGAATTGCTTGTTTCACAATATGACAGGTGTGAATATGACAATCTATCACATCACCGATTGGCTCGGTCTTGTGCCGCTTTTCTGCTGTATGATTTATGGTGCAGTCGGCTTTGTTCAGCTAATTCAAAGAAAAAGCCTTTTGAAGGTGGATATTGATATTCTGCTGTTAGGCGTGTATTATGTAATTGTAATCTTCGGCTACCTGATTTTTGAAATGATACCGATAAATTACAGACCCATACTGATAGACGGAATAATGGAAACGTCATATCCATCCTCTACAACACTGCTTGTGTTAAGCGTTATGCCGACTGTTATTTTTCAGATTGACCGAAGAATTAAAAACAGGGTTGTCAGAAGAATTATTACGTCATCCGCTATTCTCTTTTCGTTATTTATGTTAATCGGACGGACTATTGCAGGCGTTCATTGGCTGACAGATATTATCGGCTCAGTATTTTTAAGTGCTGGATTGTTTCTGATTTATTATGCAAATGTTTTACGGCTTGATAAAAAGCGGGAGGAATATCGTGGAATTCAATGAGAAATTACAGGAATTAAGAAAAAGCAAAGGTCTTACACAAGAGGACTGTGTTTATTTTGCTTATCCTATTCGGTGCAGTTAAAGTTATCCTCAATCAGGTAAAAATAGAAAAAGGACGGAATATTCTCACGAATATATCTATTGTTGTGAATATTGCTATTGTTTTGATTTTAGCGATGACAAAACAGGCATATGCAATAGTAATCGCATTTCTTCTGCTGGTAATAAAAAGCATTCTGTTAATAAAGAACAAGCTATGAACAGCTGATTTTGTACTGTGTTCTTGGCAATACCAACTCAAAAAACGAACACCACCGTATCTCGTTTGATACGGTGGCGTTGTCATATCCGCTGTAATTAGTCCTAGCCTTGTTTTTCAAAACTTCTATATGACTAACCGACTAAACTCTCAGGATTTTTTGATATTCAGCTGTTGGTCTTACCGCTTACGTTTACGTAGCCGCCGTATAATGCAGTGGAGCCGACCATATTGTAGGTTCTTACTCTGAACTTGTAAGTTGTACCTTTTGCAAGACCTGACTTGCGGTAGGTTACAGTTGCGTTTGATGTTATCTTAGCAGCTCTTACCCACTTGCCGCCCTTGTACATTTCAACAATGTAACCGTCAGCGGAAGTGTTCTTTGACCAGCCGAGTCTTAATGCTGTACCAGCCTTGCCGGTAATCTTAAGATTAGCAACTTTAGAGGGATTTGTATAAGCGGATAAGGTTTTTGTATAACCGCTGTAAAGAGCAGTTTTACCGCTCATCTTGTACGCTTTTACTCTGAACTTATACTGAGTAGAAGCCTTAAGTCCTGTAACTCTGTAGGTGGTTGTAGCATTAGAAGTGATCTTCTTTATTCTTACCCACTTGCCGTCCTTGTACTGCTCGATAATGTAACCGTCAGCGGAGGTGTTTTTTGTCCAGTTAAGTCTTAATGAATCTGCGGCTCTGCCACCAAGCTTAAGACCTGATACCTTAGAGGGATTTGTGCGTGCTGAAAGCGTTGATGTATAACCGCTGTAAAGAGCGTCTGCACCGTCCATAACATATGCTTTCATTCTGAACTTATAAGCTGTGCCTGCCGCAAGACCTGTTACTCTGTAAGTAGTTGTTGCAGGATTTGTAATCTTAGCAATTCTTACCCACTTGCCTGATTTGTACTGTTCGATGATGTAGCCATCGGCAGTGTCATTTTTAGTCCAGTTTAGACGAAGAGCATCAGCGGCACGACCGCCTAATTTGAAGCCGGTAATATCTTCGGGTGCTGTTACAGCGTCAAGGAGAACGTAGTTGATGTTATTTTCGATTGCGTATTTGTGGGCGGAGGAATTGGTGTAGCAATAAATAATGAGGTTTTCAGGGCATGAATAAAAAACTTTATCATCAATTGCTGTTGTATTATTTAAAATTGTAACTGATTTCAGAATTGAGCAATTTGCGAACGCACCCAAACTTATATTGGTAACGTTTTTGTCGATAATAACTGTTTCAAGAGTAGAGCACCCATAAAATGCTAATTCGCCAATGCTTTTAATGTTATTTTCTATTGAAATATTTTTAAGAGAAGTGCAATTATAAAAAGTATTTGCTCCTATGGTCGCAATACTATTTGGAAAAGTGATTGAAGTTAAGTTTATACAATCATAAAAAGCTCTATCACCTATTAACGTAACTGAGTCTTGAAGAGTTATTGTTTCTAATGATGTGCATTTGTAAAAAGCGCCTTCACCTATTACTAATACACTATCAGGAATTGTTATAGAAACTAAAGAATCGCATTCTGCAAAAGCTTCACTAGCGATGCCTTTAGTTCCACTTTTGAATGCAATTTCCTGTATATCTTCATTGCAGTCTATTATGCATTTGCCCGCATATTTTACATCTTCAGTTTGATTGATAAGAAATGGAGTGTTTCTAAAAACGTCACGACCTATATTTATAACACTATCAGGAACATCAACAGTTTCAAGAGATGTGCAGTCACTAAAAGCTAAATCGCCTATTTGTGTGACACCTTCAGGTATAGTTATACATAAGAGAGAGGTACAAGCGTAAAAAGCACTTTCTCCTATAATTGTCACATTATCGGAAATGTCGATTGTTGTAAGTGACGGGCAATAACAAAAGGTATCGTCATTTAACTTTGTAACACCATTCGGAATTTCAATCGAAACAAGTTGTGTGCAACATTCGAAAGCATTTTTTCCTATATAAATAACTGTATCAGGTATTGTAATATATGAAAAAAATTCGCAAGAGTAAAATGCATTATCTGCAATGCCTTTTGTACCTTGTTTAATTGTGAGATTTTCAGCGTTTTGATCACAAGTTATAAGCCAATTGTCAATATATTTAATATCCTCAGTTTGATTGTTGAGCAAAGCTGTATTATTAAAAGCATACCGTTCTATAGATGTCATACTATCGGGGATTGTGATTGATGCAAGAGATGAGCAATCTCGGAAAGCACGATAACCAATGCTTGTAATGCTATCAGGGATTGTGATTGATGTGAGAGAAGAGCAACCGTCGAATGAATAATCCCCTATACTTGTAACAGCCTTCCCCTCAATCTCTGATGGAATTTCAAGCTCGGTAGCACTGCCTGTATAGCCGGTAATCTCTACTGTACCGTCTGTAAGCACCTCATATTCAAAATCTCCATAAGTCTCCGCCCCAGCAGAAACCACACAGATTATCGCCGTTGTAATAAATACGGCTATGCCAAGTAAAAATTTCTTCATAAAATTACCTCCATTTAAAAATTAGCGGACAAAAATTATCCCTACACACATTTTAATCTGTTTCAGGTTAAAAGTCAATGCAAATAATAACTGAAAATTTGTGGAATAATTATGAATGTTAAACAAAAATTAACCTATTTCAGATTATTTTTGATAGATTATCATAATAACAGGTATAATTTATTTATACGTATTCTGATTGGAACGGGGACGATATTATGTATAAAAGATTAAGGGATCTCAGAGAAGACGCTGATCTTAATCAGACACAGGTAGCAAAGATGCTGAATATGTCGCAGACAGGCTATTCCAAGTATGAAACGGGAGAAAACGACATCCCGACCGTAATACTTATAAAGCTTGCTGAGTTTTATAAAACAAACGTCGATTATATACTGGGACTCAGTGATAATTCCGAATATTATAAAGAGCTTTAAACGCATCCTTTGATTTAAAAGGGTGCGTTTTTATTATAGAAAAACATACCCACATCAATTCAACTGAAAGCCCTTGCCCTTTATTGTTTTTCACACTTTTATTTTCACGCACTTTATCACTAACTTTCAGATATTAAAACTCCCCCTATGCTTTCACACAGGGGGGATTTCTATTATCTGTTATTAACAAATCTGTCGGTAAACACTTACTGTATCGGCTCAAAATCAGCTACACCGTGCTTGCATAAAGGACAGATGAAATCATCGGGGAGCTCGTCGCCCTCGTGAACGTATCCGCATATCTTGCACACGTAACCCTTCTTGCCTTCTGTCTGGGGCTTGGGCTTTACGTTTTCGTGATAATATGCATAGGTCATTGAAGGATCAGAGTTTATAACTCTCGCTTCGGTTATTTCACAGATGAACATACCGTGAGTGTCAAGATCCACGTACTGTACTACGGAAAGTGACATAAAGGAATTTATATGTCTTGGCAGGAACACAAGGCCGTTGTCTGAACGTAAAGGTTCGCAGTCAGCAAACTTGTCGGTATTTCTGCCGCTGGTAAAGCCGAACTTTTCAAATACCGCAAAGGGTGCGCTTGTAGAAAGACAGTTGACGTTCATCTTCTTTGTTCCGCTTATAACGTGGTGAGAATAGTTCAG
Organism: Oscillospiraceae bacterium; assembly: GCA_015067025.1. Classification (GTDB taxonomy): domain Bacteria; phylum Bacillota; class Clostridia; order Oscillospirales; family Ruminococcaceae; genus Ruminiclostridium_E. The sequence goes on along the minus strand of SVNC01000013.1, from coordinate 13,622 downwards.
CTTGTTTATTGTTACCGCCACTCTGTTGGGAGAATCGGTAAGCTGGGTTACTGTATTTACAATAAGTCCGTTGTCCTTTTCACCGTCGTTGCAGGTTACTACGTAAAGTCCGTAGCCAATGTTTGTAAGTGCGGAAAGATCGTTCTTATCCGCCGTATCGCTTCTCTGTGCCAGATAATCCATGCAAAGCTCGTTTGCAAGGCTTTCAAGCTGTGCGGAGCTTTCGTCGTTCAGAGAGGAAAGTATTTTTACGGTGGTATCGCAGTATTTGATATTCTTGCTCTTTTCTAACATCCCCTTCATAACCTTTGCGGCGAGCGGTGCCCAGCTGCCGTTTTCGATAAAGCCTACCATTCTGTTCTGGAAGTTACGCTCAGTCAGATGTGTTATAAACTGATGCATAAAGGGGAATATTTCCGCATTGTAAGTTGTGGTGGCAAGCACCAGCTTTCCATAGCGGAAAGCATCCTCTACAGCCTCTGCCATATCGCATCTTGCAAGGTCGTTTACTACTACCTTGGGGCAGCCCTTTGCCTTAAGCTTTTCTGCAAGCTGCATCACTGCTTTTTTTGTATTGCCGTAAACGGAGGTGTAGGCAATTACGATACCTTCAGTTTCAACGCCGTAGCTTGACCATGTGTTATAAAGATTTATATAATATCCGAGATTTTCTTTAAGCACTGGACCGTGGAGAGGGCAGATGATCTCAATATCAAGTCCTGCTGCCTTTTTAAGTAGAGCCTGCACCTGTGCACCGTATTTTCCTACGATTCCGATGTAATAGCGTCTTGCTTCGCATGCCCAGTCCTCATTTACGTCAAGTGCACCGAATTTACCAAAGCCATCCGCAGAGAACAGTACCTTATCCTTGCTGTCATAGGTCACGATAACCTCAGGCCAATGCACCATAGGAGCGGTAACAAAGGTGAGTGTATGTTCGCCGAGAGTCAGTGTATCTCCTTCGCCGACTACGATTTTGTTATCGGCAAAATCCGTACCGAAGAACTGTTTCATCATTGCAAATGCCTTAGCAGAGGATACTATCTTCGCTGTAGGGTAGGTCTTTATAAAATTCATAATATTTGCAGAATGGTCAGGCTCCATATGCTGTACTATCAGGTAATCAGGCTGTCTGCCTGAAAGTGCATTTCTGATATTATCAAGCCACTGATGGGTAAAGTTTGCATCAACTGTATCCATTACTGCAATCTTTTCATCCATTACCACATAAGAGTTATAAGCCATACCGTTAGGTACAACGTACTGACCTTCAAAAAGGTCGATATTATGGTCGTTCACGCCTACGTAAATTATGTCTTTTGTTACATTCATAAAAATGTCCTCCTGATTGTTACGTTAAGTATATTATATCCTTTTTTGACAGAAATGTAAAGAAACAATTTTTGCTTCTTTTTATTTTTTCTTAGCCTATGGCGTTATTATATACCTTTATGTTAAAAAAGCCCCTCATAAGAGGGGCTTAAACTTGTATCATCGTAATTTATCTGCAAAGATCCTTACCGCAGATGAGCTGAACACCGTTTTCTGTCAGCACCTTGATTGCTGTGTCAGTGTCCTCAACTCTTATTACGATATCTGCTCTGCCTGCTGTCTTACCCATTACAGAATACATATACTCAACGTTTATATTGCATTCATTTATCTTGCCCATAACGTTGTATAATGCGCCTGAAACGTCGGGGATAGTGAAAGCAATAACCTTTGTGATAGCTGCTGTACAGCCGTCATCGTGGAGAGCCTTTAACGCCTTTTCAGTATCGTCAACGATAAGACGGAGGATACCGAAATCAGCTGTATCTGCGATAGTCATTGCACGGATGTCAATGTTGTTCTTATTAAGAACCTCCATGATACCTGCCAGTCTGCCTGTCTTGTTTTCTACGAATACGGAAATCTGATCAATAAGCATAAGTAAATCCTCCTTATTATTTCTTTTCAAATTTATTCTTTATCTGTCTGTTGTCGATTACTCTTACAGCCTTACCCATTGAGCGTGCCAGGGTCTTGGGTTCAAGCAGCTTTACATTGATACCGACACCGATTGCAGAGTCGATTGCCGCCTTTACTTTCTTGCGATAGTTTTCAAGAGTCTTTACACCGTCACCGAACATATCGGGTCTTGTTTCAAGCTGAATTTCAAGAGTGTCAAGGTTATTAATTCTGTCAACCACCAGTAAGTAGTTTGTAGCCTTTTCATCAACAGAGAGAAGAGCAGATTCGATCTGTGAGGGGAATACATTTACACCTCTTATGATAAGCATATCGTCTGTTCTGCCCTGAGGCTTCATCATTCTTACATGGGTTCTGCCGCATTCGCACTTGTCATAAACCAGTGTTGCGATATCTCTTGTTCTGTAACGAATGAGTGGCAGAGCTTCCTTTGTTATACAGGTGAACACCAGCTCACCCTGACTGCCTGCGGGTAATACTTCGAGAGTATCAGGATCGATAATTTCTGCAATGAAGTGATCTTCACAGATGTGCATACCACACTGATATTCACATTCGCAGGAAACTGAAGGACCCATGATTTCAGAAAGACCGTAGATGTCGTAAGCCTTGAGACCAAGACCTTCTTCGATCTGCTTTCTCATTTCATCTGTCCAGGGTTCTGCACCGAAAAGACCTGCCTTTAATTTGAAGTCTTCTTTCTTGAATCCCTTTTCTCCCATCATTTCGATAAGAGAAATTGCATACGAGGGAGTCATACAAACGATTGAAGAACCGAAATCTCTGAACATTTCAAGTTGGCGCATACTGTTACCCGCCGATGCAGGGATTGCTGTAGCACCCAACTTTTCTGCACCGTAGTGCATACCAAGACCGCCTGTAAAAAGACCGTAGCCGTATGCAACGTGTACGTAGTCATCCTTTGTACCGCCGATGTTGCAAAGAGCTCTTGCCGCACATTCAGCCCATATATCTATATCCTTTGCCGTATAGCCTACAACCGTCTGCTTACCCGTTGTACCTGAGGAGGCGTGGATACGTACGACCTCAGAGCTGGGTACTGCAAACATACCATAAGGGTAATTGTTTCTTAGATCCTGCTTTGTTGTGAAGGGGAGTTTGCTTAAATCAGCAACTGTCTTGATGTCTTCAGGCTTAACGCCTGCTTCGTCCATCTTCTGACGATAGGGAGCAACGTTTTCGTATACTCTTCTTATTGTGTTTGAAAGTCTGTAGGATTGTAGTGCCTCGATCTCACTGCGAGGAGCACATTCAATGTCTTTGTTCCAATAGTTCATTGGGAATGCCTTTCCGGTTAATACCATTAATAAATTTGCCGATAACTTAATTATCTCATCGTATAAAATTTTAACACATTTGCACGCAAAAGTCAAATAAAATCTTAATTACACGAAAAATTTGTCTAAAAGTTATAAGAATAGGGTGTATTTTCTTTTACTTTGTTACTTAAAATTAGTTTTAAATTTAAGTAAAAATTTTTGTTTTAGCTATTGCAATTTGAAGAAAAATATGTTATACTTTATACATCGGGCAAAGAAAAAAGCCCAAACGGAAAATAATTTTAAGGAGAGAAAACCAATGAATGTAAAAATCATTAACGGTACATCATTACCCAACATTCCCTGGCAGGAGCGTCCCGCTGGCTGCAAGGACATTATCTGGCGTGCAGATAACAACCCCATCATCCCTCGTGATCTTCTTCAGAAGAGCAACTCTATCTTCAACAGTGCAGTTGTTCCCTTTGAAGGCAAGTTTGCAGGTGTATTCCGTGTAGACGATAAGGAAAGAAACATGGCTATCCACGCCGGTTTCTCTGATGATGGTATCCACTGGAATATCAACGAAGAAAAGGTTGAATGGATCAACGACGATCCTGAAACAGCAGCAGCTAACCCCTGGCAGTACGGTTACGACCCCAGATGCGTATGGATCGAAGACAGATACTGGATCACATGGTGCAACGCTTACGGCTGGAAGCCCACGATCGGTATCGGCTGGACAAAGGATTTCAAGGAATTCCACCAGTGCGAAAACGCATTCCTTCCCTTTAACAGAAACGGCGTATTATTCCCCAGAAAGATAAACGGCGAATACGTAATGTTCTCACGTCCTTCTGACTCAGGTCACACACCTTTCGGTGATATGTACCTTTCACACTCCAAGGATATGGAATACTGGGGCAAGCACAGACACGTAATGGGTCCCTTCAAGGGTTGGGAATCCAAGAAGATCGGTGCAGGTCCTATTCCGATTGAAACAAGCGAAGGCTGGTTAGTATTCTATCACGGCGTTCTCGAAAGCTGCAACGGCTTCGTTTACAGCTTCGGTGCTTGCATCCTCGATATCGACAAGCCCTGGATCGTTAAGTATCGTTGCTCTGAATACCTTCTCAATCCTCGTGAAACATACGAATGCATCGGTGACGTTCAGAACGTTACTTTCCCCTGTGCAGCTCTCTGTGACGCTGATACAGGCAGAATTGCAATCTACTATGGTTGTGCTGATACATGCGTTTCTATGGCGTTCACAACAGTTGATGAAGTTGTTGAATACACAAAGAAGCACAGCAGTGTTTAATTCAGCTTTTTAAATAACTTTTCATAATAAGCAGGAACCGTCGGAGGCAATCGCCTTCGGCGGTTCTTGTTTATAAAAGTCAGCCCTTATAAATAAGGGCTGACAGCGTGAAGACACGGGCTTTGTCTTCAGTCTGAACAGTCCTGCATGAGCAGGCCTGTTCCTTGTAGATTTATCATTGTGATACGAAATTCTCAAAGCCTATTTTAGGGATTGATAATCCATATTCTGCTAAGCTGCTATTCATATATAAGAAAGACAGATCGATTTCCATATTAAGTGTTTCTCTTACCGAAGAAGCTAAACTGCCATACACAGGATTTTTATATGCATCATAAATTTCTAAATAAAAATCGTCATTTAATGTGTATATGCTACAATAGTGACTATCTGATAATCCGTAGTATTTCAGGTTTTCGTCGTTATTATACATAAATACTATGCCAACGTCAAATTTGCCGTTTGAATACATTGTAATCATTGTAAAGCTATTAATTACAGTGGATTCACTTATAAGAGTAGAATCGCAACAAAGTTCTATTATATCCTCGTCGGGATAATATCGATACTGGTGATAAGATTCGTGTTGTGATGATTCAGATTCGTTTGATATACTTGTTTCAATTACATACATTCCATCTGTGAACGAGCCCTTTGACTTGATGACTTTCTTGAAGTACTCGAAGCCTGTAAGGGTTTCTATAAGGATTGAGTCACTGTATCCTGTTATTTGTTCGCCACTTGCTGTTATAACATATGGTGTAACACGAGCGTAGAAATATCCGTCAACTTTGAGATTTTCCATTGTGAATTTAGCGGAAGGGGTTTTATCTTCACGTTCTGCACCATTTGCAAGTTTATACTTAACTATATAGCCATCTGCACCTTCCACGGCATCCCAACTGATTGTTGCAAAATCAGCACCTATATCTGTTATAGCAAGACTTGTCGGTCTGGATAATCCGTCAGTGGAATATGTATAAGTTCTGCTGTAATCACTATAAATTGTAGAAGAGCCGATGTTTTTGTAAACTCTTACTCTTACATTATACTTTGTATCTATTTGGAGATTTTTAAAGGTATACTTTGTAGAAGAAGTTTTGTATGTTGTCCATTTCACACCATCTTCAGAAATCTGCACCTCATATCCGGTAGCATAATTGCTTAAATCCCAGTACACAGACATAGATTCAGTTGTTTTTTTGTCTACATAAGGACCGTAAACTTTGTCCGGTTTTGTTCCAATTGTTATGGATGAAGAATATGAAGACCATTTTCCTTTATAGTATCTTACACGAACTTTATATGTAGTTTCTCTGTCTAAATAATTAAATGTGTACTTTGTTCCGGTAACAGTGTCAGCTGACGACCACGCACCATCTTCGTATATCTGAACCTCGTACTTTGTCGCACCCGATACAGCAGACCAGGAGACTGTTACAGACCTTTCTGTGCAGGATGACTGCTTAAGATTTGTAGGAGCAGAAACAGTTGATGACGTACTTGTCTTACCCGATAATGTGGAAGTATATCCGCTGTAAAGGGCTTTTGAGCCGCTCATCTTATATGCTCTCATTCTGAACTTATAAGTTGTACCCGCTTTAAGTCCTGTTACTCTTAAGGTGGTTGTGGCGTTGCTGGTGATCTTCTTTATTCTCACCCATTTGCCTGACTTGTACTGTTCGATGATGTAGCCATCAGCACTTGTGTTCTTTGTCCAGTTGAGACGAAGAGCATCGGAGGCTTTGCCGCCTATTTTAAATCCTGATACGTTAGAAGGATTTGTGCGTGCGGAAAGCGTACTTGTATACTTTGTGTAAAGAGCCTTTGAGCCACTCATTTTATAGGCTCTCATTCTGAACTTGTAAGCGGTACCTGCTTTAAGCCCTGTTACTCTTAAGGTAGTTGTGGCGTTACTGGTGATCTTCTTTATTCTCACCCATTTGCCGCTCTTGTACTGCTCGATGATATAACCGTCAGCAGAAGTGTTTTTGGTCCAGTTAAGACGAAGGGCATCACTTGCTCTTCCACCTAATTTAAAACCTTTCATTGCAGATGGTGCTGACGCATATACTGCGATGTCTGCACTTTCTGAATAATTCAAGCTAAGCGAATCTGTTGTCTCTGCAGCGGCTGAAGTCGAAACGACTGCAAGACCGATAATATCATTTGCAGGAGCACTGACTACAGATAACATTACTGCCATAGCGGTAATTGTTGCAAGAGCTTTTTTGAATCCTGAATTCATAATATCCATCTCCTTAAAATTATATAGAACACAAATGTGTTCAAAAATATAATACCATAATTCTTTTCGTTTGTCAACATATGTATTCAAAAATTACATCTTTATTGCTTATACTAAAAGAAAAGGAGAAATGCTATGCTTGATTCTAAATTAGTAGGTAATGTAATAAAGCAACTACGAGAAAAGAAAGGTTTGTCGCAAGAAGTAGTAAGCGGTCTTGCGGATATAGGAAGAACGCATCTTAGTGCTATTGAAAGAGGAGAGCGAAAGCCCACTCTTGAAACACTTTTTAAGATTGCACAGGCACTTGATGTAAAGCCCAGCGATATTGTGATTTTAATAGAACAAAAAATTTAACGGACTGCTTTGGCAGTCCGTTTGTGTTTTTATATTTTTATTTCCTCACATAAGTAACGTACTTAAATGGATACTGTTCTGTTTCGATAACTTCGCCCTCTTCGGCAATTTCCCAGTTTTCATCCTCGTCTAAATTCGGGAAAAAGGTGTCTGCTTCAAAGCTGTGAAGTATCTTTGTGATATGTGCCTTGTCGCAGTAGGGCAGAAGCTCCTTGTATATCTGACCGCCGCCGAGAACGAAAATGGGCTTGTCGACAGTTTCACTGTACTCTAAGAAATCTTCAACCGATGTAAAGCATCTTACCTCAGGATAGTTTTCGGGATTTCGTGTGATGACTAAATTCTCTCTGTCAGGCAGAGGTCTTTTAGGGAAGCTCATATAGGTCTTGCTACCCATTACGATTATATTTCCTACCGTAAAATTACGGAGTCTTTTTAAATCGGGGGATATTCTTGCAAGGAGGTTATTGTCCTTGCCAATACCGTAATTTTCGTCTACTGCTACTATAATTTCCATATTTACTCTCCTTTACTTGTTTGTACTTGCCGTAAGATACGTTCTTGCGGAATAGTACGCTTTTCCGTTTATAGTCTTATAGGATACCATAAAGAATTTATAATGTGTTCCCTTTGTCAGTCCCGATACTCTGTAGGTGAGCGTAGCGGGGTTTGTCAGTTTTTTTATTCTTTCCCAGCTGCCGTTTTTATATTGATATATCAGGTATCCGTCAGCAGAGGTGTTTTTATCCCAGCCAAGTCTTAAGGCTGTTCCTGCCTTGCCCGTGATTTTAAGATTTTTTACCGCCTGAGGATTTGTGGCAAGGGTAACTGAACTGTATCCGCTGTAAAGTGCCTTGCCCTCATGCATTTTATATGCTTTTATTCTGAATTTGTAAGAGGTGGAGGGGGAAAGTCCTGATACTCTGTATGTAACAGTCTGATTATTTGTTATCTTTTTTATTCTTACCCATTTTCCGGATTTATATTGTTCTATTATATATCCGTCTGCGGTGGTGTTTTTAGTCCAGTTTAAGCGAAGTGCGTTACCTGCTCTTCCGCCTTCTTTAAGCCCTGAAACGGCAGAGGGATTTGTGGACGCTTTAATAACCCCGGTATATCCGCTGTGGTATGTAATGCCGTCTATTACCCTATAGCTTTTCATTCTGAAACTGTATTCTGTACCGCCTGACAGATTTGTTATGCGATAGGTAGTGACGTTACTATCTGTGATATCTGCAATCCTTGTCCATTTGCCTGACTTGTATTGTTCTATGATATATCCGTCTGCAGTTTCATTCTTATCCCAGTTAAGACGTAAAGCGTTACCGCTTCTACCACCGAGCACAAGTCCTGAGATGTCATCCGGTTCTGTGATTATCGCTTCGGTAGTCCCGTATATGCTGTAGTGGGTGATATCATTCTGCGTTTTATACGCTTTTATTCTGAACTGATATTTTTCTCCGCCCTTTACGTCTCGCAGGTCGCAGGAGGTGATGGTGGCATCGGGGATATCGGCAAGCATCTGCCATTCATCCGATATAAGCTGTTCAACGATAAAGCCGTCAGCATCATCTTCAAAGCCCCAGGAGATAGTTATATTATTGCCGCTTTTGTTTGCGGATGCGGTCAGATTTTTCCCCCAGTCCTTAGTTTTAAATTCTGTCGGGACAGCCTCGGTATATTTTCTTTCGCCCGTCTCGTCAAAAATATATGAGCGGATAGCGTAGGTGTAGCTTGTAGCGGGCGAAAGCGAATTTATTGTGACGTTTTCTGTGCCAAAGGGGATATCGGAGATTTTTTCGGATGTTTCTCCGTCAATTTTCCATAGTTCATAGCCGACACAGTAAACTCTGTTCCAGCTTAGCTTTGCAGAAAAGGGAGAGGTTACTTCCGACTTTAAACCGCTGATATTCTCGGTGACTATATTCAGCGTTAACGTGCAGGGGATATTCCTTATACTTGCGTTTAAGGTTATCTTATCACTTTGCCATGGGACTGATTTCTGCTCGTCTTCAATTATAAGCCCGTCCTTAAGATCACGGCAAAGCTGACCTAACGGCATTTCCGATGTAGTGCCGTCAGTATAGATAACAGATGCTTTTATGGAGGAAATATCGTAGAAAAATCTCGGATAAAGCTTTTCGTTAATATCGGTGTCGGTAATTCCGTCCTTTGAAAAGGTGAGAGTATCCTTGCCGTCGGGTAAGGAAAGTGAAATTTCCTGAATAGGATTTTCAGTAATTTCAAAGCTGAAGTCAGCTTTTATTCCATCTACGTAACAGCTTGCTGTGTGAGTTCCGATATCAAGAATACCGTCGGGCTGAACGAATTTAAGAGAGTGGATCTTTTTATCTTCAATTTCAGTGTTTGTATATCTTGCGGTATTGCCGTCGGCGTAGATTATGCTGATTTCATAATACTGCTCATCAAGAGGGTATCTGCAAATTTCTGATATAACTCCGTTTTCATCAGAGGAAGCAATCGTTTCACCATCAAGTCCGTATATGAATTTTATATCATATTGCGGAGTTACTGTAACAGACGCTATCTTGCTTTCTTCGACCGTAAAGCTGATATCTGCTGATTTACCGCCGAAATAGCATGTGACGGTATGAGTGCCAACGGTCCACGCCTCTTCACTCTGATCATCCGATATAATAAAGGGTAATTCAGTTTTTGCACAAAGGGTCGTTATCTCTTTACCCTTGTAGCTTTTTACCTCTCCCGTAAGATAGTTTACAGTAAGAGTAAGGTTGCTGTAATCGTAAATGTCGTAGTATGAAGAAGTAACAAAACTTTCGCTTTGTTCATCCCACACCTGTCGAGTTTTTATATCGGAGGGGTCTAAGGTGTTGTCGGTTACCGCTACGGATATTGAAGAGATATTTTCTTTGCTTTCGTAGCTTTCTGCAAAAGCCACATTAGCCACTGCGAAAACCGCAGTGGCTGAAAGTGATATTGCAAAAGTTGATAGTGCTTTGATCTGCATAAAATGATATCCTTTTCAGATTATTTGTTTTTTGCCATTCCAAGGATGTCAGTAAGTTTTAATTTGTTGCCTGTGTGCATTATTACCTGCTCATAAACTCTTGCAACGAGAAGAGCGAATAAGACTGTACATATCATAAGTATGAGTATTGATATTGCACCTTCTACCGCATTCATGTTTCCTGTCAGCATTGCCGAGGGCAGAGCAAAGGGTGATGAAATAGGCAGGTAGTAGGAGAGAGTCATAAAGATGTTCTGTCCGCCTTCTTCGAGAGGAGCGAAGATAGAAGGGAAGTAGGCAAGATAGAAGCCTGCAACACCGATAAGTGCAAAGGGCTGCATTGCATTGTTGAGGTCTTCTGAGCGGTTTACACTGGCTCCGATAAGGCCTGCAATAAGTGCAAAGAAGATAAAGCCGATGAGGAACACGATAACGATGTAGATGATGCTTATAACGTTGAAACCGCTGAGTGCCTCTCCGATATAGCCCATAAGCTCGTTTATGAAATCTGTTCCTGCTTCATTTGCCGCACCGCCACCGATAGCACCGCCGGGTAATGCGGGGGTAAGGGAGGAAGACGCGTGGTTCATAAGCATAGGGACTGCCACTGCACCGCCTAAAGCACCTGATAATATAAACATCATAAACTGCATAAGGGATAAGCTTCCCATAGCAAGAATCTTACCGATGATAACTGCGAGAGGTCTTACGGATGTCAGTAAAAGCTCCATTACCTTAGAGGTCTTTTCAAGAGCAATGGACTGAGCAACGAGCTGGCCGTATACGATTATAAGAATAAACAGTATAAGGGAAGACAGCATAGGTACCATTGACTTGATGGCTTCTACTATGGGGTTTACAACCTCTTCTCCTATTACGGATGTGTTCTTTGACGTGGGAGCAAGAGCTGTAGAGATCTCATTTTCATCAAGTCCGTAATTCTGTAATCTTTTATAGTTGAATACGCTTTCTGCCATAGCAGAGATGTTGTTTGCTTCTTCTGATGAAACGGAACCGTCAGCGGGACGTCCTGCGTAAATAGAGATGTAATTTTCTTCTTTTTCAAAAGTCAGGAGTAGGCAGGCTGTACCATTCTTTACCGTATCGCTGAAGGTGTCCGCCTGAGCATCGTCGGAGGCTGTAACGACTTCAACATTCATTGATTTGAAAGCGTCTGTGTAATCTTCCGCTTTTGTAATACCTGAATTATCTATAACGTATACTTTTTTTACCGTGATGTCTCCTGTCACGCCGGAAGAAGAATCATCTCCGCCTGCGAGTGTAGGGAGTAAGCCGAGCAATATCATCATTGTAAGGATAAGTGTACAGATGAGAGCAGAGCTTACTATGAATGCTTTACTTTTAAGCTGTTGAATAAACGTGAATTTAAAAACCTTCTGCCAACCGTGTGTACTCATTTCTCCGCCTCCTCTGCTTTTTCTATATGTTCTACAAATATCTCGTGAAGGCTCGGCTCTCTTAAATCAAAACGTACAAGAGGAATATCAGCGGCTACTATTTTATTAAGAAGCTGCTTTGCCTGAGCCTCATCCTTTATCTTGAAATCTATATTGGAGGGGGTAACTGCTATCGGGGTAAGTCCGCATTCTTCAGCTAAAGGAAGAATATTTCCGTCAGCTTTAACAGAAAGATTTACTCTGCCGTAGCTTTTCTTTATATCGTTTAAATTGCCCTGAAGTACTGCGTTGCCGTGATGCATTATTGTTATATCGTTACAGAATTCTTCAATAACCGGCATCTGATGACAGGACATTATAACGTATTTTTTTCTTGCTATCTGTTCGTTTATTACTTCCTTGAAAAGATTAGCGTTTACAGGGTCAAGACCGCTTAAGGGTTCGTCAAGTATAAGAAGCTCAGGGTCGGCTATAAGAGCCGCCACAAGCTGAATTTTCTGCTGATTGCCCTTTGAAAGCTGTTCAGCCTTCTTTGTACGGTATTCGTTGAGCTCTAACTTGTCAAACCAATAGTCTATCGCCTTGTCTATATCGGGTCTTTTCATACCCTTAAGCTCTGCAAAATAGTGGAGCTGTTCCATTATCTTGAATTTAGGGTATAAGCCTCTTTCTTCTGCAAGATAGCCTACTTTTTCGGTGACGGGGGAGAGGGGCTTGCCCTTCCATAACACTTCGCCGCCATTTTTGGATAACATACCGAGGATTATGCGTATTGCTGTAGTTTTACCTGCACCGTTAGTACCAAGCAGTGCATATACACCGGGTTCGTTAAGACTGAAGCTTAAACTTTTAAGTGCGGTAAAATCGCCGTATTGCTTTGAGATGTTTGAAACCTGCAGTGACATTACCGTTTTGTCTCCTTTTTAAGTTCTTTTTTCTAAATGCATTATAGCATATTTCTGCACATAAATCAATAAAGAGAAAATTTTGGAAAGCTCTTGACTGTTTATGTGTTATATATACAGTATAATCACTCGAGGGCGATTTGTCAATAGTTTTTAAAAAAATTTTTGAAAAAATTTGCAATTCGAGAAAAAATATGCTAAACTTATCTTGTATCCAGCCGATATAAAATATGAGAGATAATATCTTATCTTACATAAAACGAAAGGAATGATCATAATGGAAATAGCAAAGGTAGCAGAACAGGCCGCTATCAATCAGACAACGATAGCTAAGACCAATGTTCAGACAACAACAGAAAAGGCAAACAGCACATTAGCATCCGACAACGCCGATAAGTACGTAAAGAGCGATGAGATGTTCACACCTGCATATACAAAGAAATCAGCACAGAAGAAGGACGTTGAGAACTCTGAAGTAAAATTCAACGGTTCTGTAGCACAGACAAAGGCTGATCATCTTACAAGCGTTGTAGAAAATCTTATTGCACATCAGGCTGAAAAGCACGGCGCTAAGAAGAACGTAATCGAGCTTTCAGGTGCACTTAAGGAACAGCTTGAAGAGATCACAGGCAAGAAGCCCGAAGGTATAGAAGGTGCAGAAACAGAAACCGAAGATTACTGGGGTGCAGAGGCTACAGCAATGAGAATTTTCGAGTTTGCAAAGTCCCTCAGCGGTGATAACGTTAAGTATGCGGATACGTTAAGAGATGCATTCATCAAGGGCTTTGGTCTTGCAGCAAAGACCTACGGCGGTAAGGATAAGCTCCCCGGCGTATGTGGTGAAACCTACGACAGAGTTATGGAGCTGTTTGACGAATGGCAGAACCCCAAGACAGAGGAATCGGACGAAGCAGTAAAGGTAGAAGCGTCCGCCGATACTGAGGCTGCAGCACAGTAAACTCAATATCAATAAGCTCTCCTCCTGACCAATAGGTCAGGGGGAGATTCAATTGGACGCTTTAGCACGAAACAACCCCCGGTTCTACCGGGGGAAAAAAAGCTTTAGCAAGCGATTGAAATAAACAACCTCCCAATGGTATAATAGAAAAGGTTTGGCGACCGCATTACTATTAAAA
>SVNC01000012.1 GCA_015067025.1 Oscillospiraceae bacterium | reverse complement strand
AGATAATTTCGCTGCTTATAATAGTACTGATATCTTTTTATTATTTCACTTCAAGAAGAAAAAAAGAAAATTTACTATGATCGTTTTTCGAAATATTGCAAAACGCATGGAATTATGTTAAAATAAATAAATGTTAATTTTATCAGCTTTATAAAATTTTCCACACCGGTGCAAAAACAGAATATAGCTACATAGATACACATAATCAACGTAAAATACGCACCCGTGAAATGCCACCGAGAAAGGTACAGAACGAATGAAAAAAATACTTATTGTCGATGACAACAAGCTGAATTTAGTTATAGCAAAAAACGTACTTAAAGATACATATGCGGTAAGCACCGCCACCGGCGGTGACGAGGCATTCAACCTTATAGAAAATGAAACCTACGACCTCATACTCCTTGATATAATCATGCCCAAGATGGATGGCTTTGAGGTTTTTGATAAACTTAAGGATAATGAAAAAGCGTCTGATATCCCGGTAATCTTTCTTACAGCGGACGATGACGCCTCTACCGAATCAAGATGCTTTAACTCAGGCGCTATAGATTTTATCGCAAAGCCCTTTGTTGCAGAAGTAATGCGTTCGAGAATTGCAAGAGTGCTTGAGCTTGAAGATCTAAGAAAAAACCTTGCTGAGCGACTTGAAAAGAAAACGCAGGAAGTCAGCGATATGAAAAGCAGATCCCAGAAGGACGCTCTTACAGGACTGTGGAACAGAAGCTATACCGAGGAAACAGTAAACGCCCTTTTTGCTGAAGGCTGTGAGGGTGCAATACTGATGATAGATATGGATAACTTCAAGGCGATAAACGACAATTACGGACATATCGCAGGCGATAAGGTGCTTACGATGTTTGCGGATACCTTAAGACAATACTGCGATGATGATGACGTACTGTGCCGTATAGGCGGTGACGAATTCGTTGCATTTGTAAGAAGCGTAAAATCAAAGGCTGAAATATCAAACCTTGCGGGAGATATCCTGGCGGATCTTTGCAGAAAGCTTAAAGAATGTAAGTTTGAAACAAACTCATCTGTATCTATTGGCATTTCCCAGTTTCCTGCCGACGGCAAATGCTTTAAGGAACTTTACAATGCCGCTGATAAAGCACTTTACTACGTAAAGCAGAACGGGAAAAATTCCTTCCACTTCTATAGCGACAGAAGCGAGGCTGAAAACATAAGAGCAGGAAAATCCGTTGACCTTAACTACCTCAGAGAAATAATGAGCAGAGCGGACAGCGGAAACGGTGCATATCTTATGGAGTATGACAGCTTCCACCACGTATATAACTTTATTCGTCGCTTTGTGGAAAGAAACAATCACGACGTTTCAACAGTACTTTTTACCGCAGTTTCTGCTACAAACGAAGAGCCGGATATAACAGAAATCGAGATAGCACTTGATCTTCTCGAAAAGGCTATATACACTTCTCTCAGAAGAGTTGACGTTTCCACAAGATACTCAAGTAAGCAGCTTGTGGTAATATTAATGGACGCCAATGCAGAAAACGCCGTAAAGGTTTCGGAAAGAATAGTAGAGACCTTTAATAAGCTCTATACGGGCGGTAAGGTGAATATGGAATTTGGTATAGCTCAGATGGACAAAAACGGAAAAATATCTGTAAAAAGCGAGTAATACTTAATCAGCCCTTGTTAATTCAAGGGCTATTATTGACAAATTGCAACAGATATTATTGTGCATATTGTGTATTGACGGCAACCTTCGATTTATAGTATAATTTTTTCAAATTGACAAAACGGAGGAAAACCAATGAAAAAAATCATACTCAGCATCGCATTACTCATTTTAACAGCATCTATATGTCTTATTTCTGCAGGGGCAGAAACTTTCGGTGATTACGAATACGCCGTACTTGATGATGGCACGGTAGAAATCACAAAATACGTCGGAAGTGCCACCGAGCTTGATATACCATCCGAAATTGACAATAAAAAGGTTACAAGCATCGGTAAAAATGCTTTTGAAAACTGTAAAACAATCACCTCGGCTGTTATACCTGACGGCGTTACAAATATAGGAAATGCAGCTTTTATGAATTGTCAGTCCCTGGCTTCTGTAACTGTCCCCGACAGTGTTTCAAATATTGATAACGCAGCTTTTTTCACCTGCACAGCTCTTACTTCAGTCAATATTCCTGACAGTGTAACCAAAATAGATTATGATGTTTTCTACGGCTGTGCCGCTCTTAAAACTATTGATATACCTGATACGGTTACAAGTATCAGCGATCGTGCATTCGCCGGATGTGGGGCACTTACTTCAATAGATCTGCCCGACGGCATAAGATACGTAGGAGAAAAAGCTTTTTCAGGCTGTTACTCCGTTACGTCTGTTTCCATACCTGACGATATTAAGACTATAAGTAAGGGTGCATTCGGTTATCAGAACGATTTTTCCGAAGAAAAGATTCCTGATTTTAAAATAATCTGTTCAAAGGGTACTGTCGGAGAAAAATACGCTGTCGAAAACGGCTTTATTTACGGAGCAGAGAACGAAGACGTCAACGCAGAAAATTCTGACGTTGCTTCTGACATCGTTGCCTCAGATACCATTGCTTCTGATACTGTTGCCAGCGACAGTGTTAGTGATACGGAAGATATTGCAAGCAGTCAGCAAGGCAACACAGATAAGGACTCAGGTGATAACTCTGCACTTATTATAGTTATTATAATTGCAGCAGTAGTTGTTGCAGGCGTTGCAATTACAGTTATAATCATCAAAAAGAAAAAGTGAAAATAAAAGTCCCCCACAATCGTGGGGGATTTTTTTACTCTTCCTCGTCTTCTTCCGTTTCTTTTCTCGTCATTTCAATTTCTAACATATGACGGAGAAGCGAATAGCGGAGCATTTTTCTGTCGTTATCCACCATAGTCTTTACAAGCTCCTTAGTGCCTATTATTATAAGCGTCTTTTTGGCTCTTGTAACACCTGTGTATAAAAGATTTCTGTAAAGAAGATTTTTTGTAAAGCCTGTTATCGGAATTATTACTGCATCATATTCACTACCCTGACTTTTATGTATCGTGATAGCATAGGCGTGTTCTAATTTTCTCAGCATTTCGGAGGTGTAGATTGCAATTCTTCCCTCAAAATCTATCGTGATATTACCTGAAAATCTATCCACGTCCCTTATGATACCGATATCTCCGTTAAAGATACCAGAACCCTTTTCGCCCATTCTTATCCACTTTACGTCGTAGTCGTTCTTTATCTGCATCACCTTATCGTTGATACGGAACGTGACGTCAAAGAATTTAAGCTCAGGCTTGTTTTTAGAAGGGGGATTCAGTGCCTCCTGAAGTATTTTATTAAGTTCTCTCGTGCCTGCCACACCCATTTTTGTGGGACAAAGCACCTGTATATCATCTATCGGAGAATAGCCGTAGCTTTTAGGCAGCCTGTCCTTTGCAAGCTGTAACACAAGGGGCGGTATTTCTTCTTCATAGACCTTTGGCATAAAGAAGAAATCCTTTTGTTTATTATCAAGCTCTGGAGCTTCTCCCTTGACTATTTTATGGGCATTGGTAACGATAAGGCTTTCAGCCGCCTGTCTGAATATCTCGGTCAGCTCGACTGTAGGAATATGATGAGAATTGATAAGATCCCTTAAAATATTGCCTGCACCTACTGATGGCAACTGGTTTGAGTCGCCGACCATTATAAATCTTGCGTCATTTCTTATTGCTTTCATAAGTGCGCTCATAAGAAGAGCGTCCACCATCGACATTTCATCTGCAATGACAACGTCGGCCGGCAGAGGATTTTTCTCGTTACGCTTGAATTTAAGTTCATCGGTAGAGGTAAAATCCACTTCCAAAAGTCTGTGTATCGTCTTTGCCGGCTCTCCCGTAAGATCCGACATTCGTTTTGCAGCTCGTCCCGTCGGAGCACATAACAAAATACGCTTACCCATACCCTTAAGTATGCGGATAATTGCATTTAACGTGGTCGTTTTACCCGTACCCGGTCCACCCGTCAATATAAATACACTACCTGTTAGACTTGCATTTATCGCAGTACGCTGTAACTGTTCGTACTGTATATTTTCCGTAAATTCTATCGTGGCAATCTCTTTTGAATAGTCCTTTTCGTATCTTGCCGAGGTTTTAAGCATAAGCGCCATTTTAGAAGAGATAGTAGTTTCTGCTTCGTAGTATTCAGGCAGATATATAAACTCCTTGCCTGCAATAGTAACCGATACGGTCACCTCATTATCAAGGCAGTCGCTTAAACATTTGTTGAACTTTTTAGGTTCTACTCCCAAATTTTCGCACACCGAATCCCTTAGCTTTTCTTTTGGTAAGCAGGTATGTCCTGCATAGGTGTTTTCACGGAGTACGTAAACTATACCCGCACATACTCTGTCGGAGTTTTCGGCATCAAAGCCTAAGTCTGCCGCTATTCTGTCCGCCTGGGTAAAGTCAACTTCTATACCCTGAGTACAGAGCAGATAGGGGTTCTGCTTTATTCTTTTTATACTGTCATGCTCATATCTTGCCCATACGCCTATTGCGTGAGCAGGACTTAAATTATATTCGCCGAGAAATTTTATTACCTCGTTGACGCCTGTTATCTTTTTATATTCGTTTGCTATATATAACGCCTTATCTGCGGAAATACCCTTTACAGCAGTAAGCCGCATATAGTCGTTATCAAGAATATCAAGGGTTTCCGTGCCGAATTCCTTTACTATTCTTTTAGCTATAGCAGGACCAAGACCCTTTATAATACCTGAGCCGAGATAAGCGGTTATCTCTGCCTCAGTTTCGGGGCGACTGCGTTCGCATATAGCCGCCTTGAACTGTCTGCCGTACTTGGGGCTCGTTATCCAGCCACCCTTTAAATTAAGTCTTTCACCCTCGCTTATATCTCCTAAATTACCGACTACGGGAATAAGTCCGTCATCGCAGCTTAGATTAAGCACCACGTACCCGTTATCGGTATTTTTATATATAACGTCCTCCACAGAGCCGTTAAGCTCAGTGGAGATGTCTATCTTTTCGTATTCCAACTTAACAGCTCCCTTTTTTATGTATATACTTTTTCTTTCTTTTTAAAATCACTCTGCCATTTTCTTCAGCAAGTCTTTTTGCTATCATAAAATACTCGCTGTCTTTATCGGCACTATCGGGGATAAGTATGATTATATCTCCCTTTGTAGTTTTTAAAAGCGTTCTCACCCTGTTTTCAAGCTGAGCTTCTCCGCAATATCTCAAAACTATCGGAGGATAACTGCCGTCACTGTATGTAATTATCTCACCGAGGGCTGTAACACAGCTGACTGTTCCTAAAATTCCTAAGAAAATAAGCGTGAAAATGCAGATATAATTCATAATATCACCCTTTCGGTTTTTTCCTTATTATATGGCGAAAAGGTGATATTTGTGATATTTATTAAATTACAGTCCGCAAGTGCAGAGGATGGCGTTCCAGCCTTCCTTTTCGTTGGTCTTATCTATGCGGATATTGTTTTCCTTTAAAGCATCGTATACTTCAGGCAATCTTTCTGTGATGATACCTGAAATAATAAGCTTACCGCCCTGTTTTAAAAAGCCTGTAAAGAAGGGAGACATTGAGATTATAACGTCTGCTACTATATTGGCAGTTATCATATCGTAGCCTGTGCCTATCTTTTCTCTGAGGGCTTCGTCACTGGAGATATCGCCGATATAGGCAGAAACTCTGTCCTTGCCAAAGCCGTTCTTTTCGGTGTTTTCAACCGCTGTATTTACGGAGTTTTCAAAGATGTCAACCATTGTGACTTCCTTTGCACCGAGTAAAAGTCCTGCAATAGAAAGTATACCTGAGCCTGTACCGAGGTCAAGAAGTCTGTCGCCCTTTGAAAGCTCATTTTCAATAAGCTCCATTACAAGTCTTGTGGTATGGTGCTGACCTGTACCGAAGGAAGATGCAGGGTCTATTTCAAGCACCTTTCTGCCGTCGTTATTTTCAATCTCTTCCCAACTGGGCTTTACGATCAATTTTTCGCCTACTGTAAAGGGCTTATAATACTGCTTCCAGTTATTTGCCCAGTCCTCTTCACGCACACAGTCGATTTCAACGTCCAGTGAGCCGTAGAAGTTTTCGGTATCCTTACTTTTAAGCTCTGTAAGCATACCGTTTAAAGCAGATAACATCTCTGCCCCCTGCTCGTTATCCTGCACGTAGCAGGTGATGTGAGTCTTTACCTCTTTAAGTCCCATGAGACTGTCGTCAACGTAGTCCCAGTTATATTCCTTATTTTCGAGGAACTCTTCAAAGTCCGCCGCATCGTGAATTATAAAGCCGTTGAAGCCAAGCTCTGATACAAGCATAGTAAGTACCTGTACCGCTTCGCTGTTTGTATAAATATCAAGCTGTCTGAATTGCATATTAAATTCCGTCCTTTTTTATTAATTGCTAATATATATTATCTTACATTTTGAAGAAAAAAGCAAGGGGTAAATGGAAAAAGAATAAAATAAAGACGGCAAGCTGTGGCTTGCCGTCTGATATATTTATTATATCATCAATTTTCCTCTTTTATTATTTTAGTGAACGCCGCCAGCATTTTTATAGCTTTTGACCTTTCACTATCAGAAAGAGGTGAAAGTAAGGAATTAATTTCCGCACTACAGAGACTGCTTTCTGTGCCGTTTATAATATAATCTGAGCTTACAGACAAAGCAGAACACAATTTACGAAGCGTCCCTATCTTCATAGTTTTCTTTCCATGTTCAATCTGTACTAAAAACTGAACCGAAATATCAGCTTGCTCTGCTAATTTTTCCTGCGTTAATCCAAGATTTTTTCTTAACCCGGATATTCTTTCTCCAACAGCAATCCACTGCTCGTCCATTATACTCATCTCCTTAACGGTTACTAAAATAAAGTATAACCCAAAAGAAACTAAAATTTAATAAACTGCGGTTGTTGACATATTAAACTAAAGATGATATAATCAAGCTGTAGAGTCAAGCAAAAAATGTTAAAAGACGGCAAGCTGTGGCTTGCCGTCTGAAATATTTATTAAAGTGTTTTTAGAAAAGCAATCAACGCTTCTGCTTTGTCATCAGATAAATTGCGAAAACAATCTACAAGCGTTTTCTCCTTTTCGCTGAGATATGAAATGCTACCGGATTCGTTAAGAAGTTCAGAAAGTGATATTCCAAGCGGTAAAGCTATTTTGGATAAAGTGTCAAGAGAGGGGTTTTTATCTCCTCGCTCTAAATCTCTGATGTGTGTTTCAGATACTCCTGAAAGCTGTGACAACTTGTAAACGCTAATATCCTTTGCTTTGCGTATATCCTTTAATCGTTTTGAAATATCCACTTTACTCATCTCCTTCCATCATTAAAACTATTATATTACAATAAAGCCTAAAAATTAAGATATTAATAGCGTTGACAATACAAAGCTATAGCGTTATAATAATGCAGAGGTGATGTTATGAACATATATACAGTAAGTTTTTTCGGTCACAGAGAGATAAATAATAGCATCAAAACAGAAGAAAAGCTAAGTGAACTGATAAAGGAACTTATCTGCACAAAAGAGTATGTGGAATTTCTTGTCGGTCGCAATGGTGATTTTGATATACTCGTATCATCTGTGATACGTAAAGTAACAAAGGACTTCGATTACGGGAATTTTGCACATATTCTTATCCTTCCGTATCATACCGCCGAATATTGTAACAATACAGAAAGCTATAACGCTTATTATTCAGAAATAGAAATATGCGAGAACTCCTCTTCGGCACATTTCAGAGCGGCTATTCAGATCAGAAACAAATCAATGGTAGATCGTTCAGACCTTATTATCTGCCACATTGAGCGGAAAAGCGGCGGTGCGTATAAAACGATACAATATGCAAATGAACAGAAAAAAAGAGTAATTAATTTAGCTGAATACTTATAAATTATTCTAATGAAACGGGCGACTGATAGTCGCCCCTACGGCTTTTTGTTTAAAACATTCACTTATTCCGATTATAATGGTGTTTGTGTCAATATGCCATTCTGTTTTAATTTATATCTATTATGAAGGGGCGACTATTAGCCGCCCCTTAAACTAATAACACACCGCCAAGTTACATACCGTTAAATACTATCTTTCATAAATACACGCATTTTACTATCCCTCTTTATTGCAATTTTATTTTCATTATGCTACAATGTAACAAAGGAGTGATATTATGTTTGAAAGCTGTTATAAAATATATAAAAACTGTTTTCCCGATTATCCTATAAGCTATGAAAATTTCTGCGAAAGGCTGAACATCAAAAAGTCAAAGCTTTTCTGTGAGACAGATGAAGAAAAAATCGTTGGCTTTGCTGTTTCCGGCAGTGATAATATTGCCGTAGTTGCAGTTGAAAAAGCCTACAGAGGAAAAGGTATCGGCAGAAATCTTGTTGGACTATGCGAAGAATATATAAAGAATAACGGCAAAAAGACCGTAAAGCTTGGTATTGGCGATGCGAGTCTTTTTCAGGGTGTGCCTGTTGATAACGACGGTGACAGTGGCGTTTATAAATTCTTTGAAAAGTGCGGATATAAGGAAAGTCACCTGACGTACAATATGGATATAGATACGTATTCCTTTGAATACGTTGCTCTTGATATACCAAAACCCGAAAACGTGACCTACCGCTTAGCAAAGGATTCGGATAAGGAAGAGCTGTTAAAAGCGGTTCAGGCAGCAGAACCCGACTGGACAGATTTATACAAAAACTGCGATGATGATATATTACTTGCAATATGTGATGATAAAATAGTCGCCTTTGAAATGATTAACGAAAATGGCGGTATTTTCACAAAAGAAGATAATATAATACACGGCTGTATCGGATGTGTAGGAACCATCCCTCAGTACAGAAAAAGAGGCATCGGTCTTGATATGACTGCCAATGCAGTTCAGAGACTCAGAGCACTGGGCTGTGATAAGGTACAGCTTTTATATCTTGTCCTTGATAAGTGGTACGGAAAGTTAGGCTTTTATATCACCAGCACTCAGTGGATGGGAGAGAAGGAGATATAAATTCAGCAAGCTGAATTTATAGTGAAGTATCTGCTACGCAGATGTGAAGAAGTGAAGTGTGCCTGAAGCACGTGAAGTCGCTTCGCTAATTGTGGTATCCACCTATGGCGGATAAATTACAAAGAGGAAAAACGCCCGGGATATCCCGGGCAATTTTTTATTCACTGAAATCAGACGCTATAAATTTTGGAGCGTTCTCCGTCGAATACTTCCAGCTTTCAATTCTACCTTCCTTTATATAATAATCAAAATCCTTTCCAACACAGGCTTCGGGGCAGGAATTTACTATAATCAGCTTTACCTTCATTTTTTCAGGTATGATAGCCTTGATATAAACGCAGGCGTGATCTCCCACCTGCACCCCCTCCTTAAGCTCAGCAAGTCCTGCTAAGTTCGGAGCAAGCTCTACAAATATCCCGTATTCTTCAATAGAGCGGACTACACCTGATACAGTTTCTCCCACAGAAAAAACTGATGCGTTCTCCTCCCACGTGCCGAGTAATTCCTTATGAGTAAGACAGATCTTCCCTTCCTCCCTGCCCTTTACCACCGCATAGATATCCTGACCTATGTAAAATCGGTCGGCAGGATGAGTTATTCTTGAAACGGATATAGAGTCTATCGGTATCATTGAGGGAATTCCGCAACCGATATCCACAAAGCATCCGAACTGCTCCATATGAGTCACCCTTGCAGGTATGATATCACCTTTTTTAAGCTTTGAAATATAATCACTCACAGCACTTAGCTGTGCCTTTTTTCTTGAAAGCATGACGACAGGTGACGCTCCGCTTTTATCTATGTCCGAAACGCAAAAGCAGACGGGCTTGCTGACTCTTGAAATAAGGGCAATATCCCTTGTAGTGCCTTCTTCAATGCCAATAGCACCCTCGTTTCTTGGTATTACACCCTTTATTCCTGCAAGGTCAACTATAAGATTATGTTCTGTATCACACATAAGGCAGGGAGCTTCAAGTATAACGCCCTCGTTTTTTGCCGCTTCGATATTATGAATGCCCGACAGATAGTGTTTATTGTGCCTTGTCGCTATCCTTCTGCCCTCAGGTAAATATTCCGTCATTTGACTACCATTCCTTCCTCGGTACTACCGATTAGTTTTTATTAATATCTATGAAAAAACTTACCCCTTTATACATAGAATTTTTTTGCCAACTTTTCATAAAAGATTAAAAGTTTTGTGAAAATCATCATATTACTGTTGATTTTACCCCTTCTTTCTGTTAAAATGATATTAAGTATAATTTTCGGAAAAACTGCAGAAAAAAACATCTGCAAATGAATATGACACAACATAGGAGAATTTATGGAAACATTATCAAAAAGACTGATATGTCTTGGCGTTGTAGCGGCAATCGGTATAACCTCCGCTATAGGATACAAGGTGTTTTTGGAAAACGAGGACAGTCTTGAAGTACTCGCCCCCTTAAAGCCACAGACAAGCACGATTGAAGACGGTACAGTCCCCTTATCATATGATATATCCTTTTCGCACACAAATACATTTTATGAAGAAAATATTTCCGTAGAACTTAAAGCCGCTGAAAAGGACGCTACCATATACTACACCACAGACGGCTCTGTACCTACGGAGAAATCCAAGAAATACAGTGAGCCCATTCTTGTAAAATCAGGCGAAAAGGTAAACGCTACCACTATAAAGGCTATTTCCGTAACCGAGGAAAAGACTTCTGACGTAATTACAAAAAGCTACGTCACAGGTGCAGACGTTTATGAACGCTTTGACGACAGCACGTACGTATTCGTACTTTCTGCCGACCCTCACGATCTATACGACTATGAAGACGGTATCTGCGTAGAGGGTAAGATAAGAGAAGAATGGTTACAGACCGAGTATGACGGCAAAAGTGAAATAAAGCCCACCGACCCTGCAAACTGGAATCAGGAGGGTATGGCAGGCGAAAGACCTATGTACGTAGAGGTCTATGACAGCAAGGGCAATACTCTGATGCAACAGGCAGCAGGTGCGAGAGTTGCCGGTGCATATTCAAGAGCTACCTCACAGAAATCCTTTAAGCTCATTGCAAGAACAATGTACACACCGAATGACGGTATGTTCAAGTTCACCTTCTTTGATGATGCGACTGACGCTGACGGTATGCTCCTTACAAAGTATGACAGAATCACCCTGCGTAACGGTGCAAACGACAGAGAATTTGCGGGAGTTCGTGAAGAGCTTTCCGCCGATTTAGCAAAGCAGTCAGGCTATCTTGACGTACAGTCAACACAGCCTGCGGCAGTATTTTTAAACGGTAAATATTACGGCTTTGCATGGCTCCATCAGAACTTCTGCAAGGGGTATTTAGAAACACGCTACGGAGGAAACAAGGATAACTTCCAGATCGTCGGCAAGGCAGAGGGCGATATTGACGAAGAAAACGCTCCCGGTGCGGCAGATGACTACAACAAGATGTTAGCCCTTGCCGAAGAGGGACTTACAGACGATAAGAAATTTGAAGAGCTTTGCTCTATGATGGATATAGATAACTATATGCGTTATCTTGCTATCCAGTTATTTATAGATAACCGTGACTGGCCCGGCAACAACTACAAGGCGTGGAGATACGTTGCAAGCGAGGGCGAAGAAGTAACCAGCGAATACCTCGACGGTAAATGGCGTTATCTGTTATTTGACGTGGAATTTGCCTGGGGTCTTTACTCCGACGGCTTCAGGAATGCAACACTTTCAAAAATAATTAAGGGTACTCACCCTGCAGGCGGTTCTGTCCTGGTAGCAGCACTTATGGAAAGACCTGATATGAGAGAAAAGCTTGCAAATAACGTCTGCGACCTTATAGGCGGTGCTTTTTCACAGGAGAACATTTTAAGCACTCTCGACAGACTGCTTGAAGAAAGCGACAAGGAACAGTTCTACGCTCTTGACAACAAGATAACATCCACCTGGGCAAGCCGTGACAGCTTCAACAACAGCCGTAACGAAATAAGACAGTTTGCACAGTTCAGAGCAAAGATAATCACAAGCGATATCTGTAATGTCTGCGGAATAGAAAACGAGACCTACAAAATCAATTTAGTAGGTGCTCCCGGACTTAAGACGATGCTGAATACACAAAGCTGTATCAATGCAGAAACTGCAACAGGAGATTATTTCACAGCCTTTTCCGTTCCCGTCAGCGTATACAGCTACAGCGGATATGAATTTGATTGCTGGGAAGTAAACGGCGAAAAGATTACCGACAAGGAGCTTGTTATCACAAGCGATATGGCGGTGAACGGCGAAGTGAACATCAGAGCCCATTCAAAGAAAACGGTTGCTGAAGATCTTTTATACATAAGCGAAATTTATACATCAGGTGACGCTGACTGGATCGAATTATATAACCCCAACGAAACTGCGATCTCTACTAAGGATATGTATTTATCTGATGATGAAGCAATACTTAACAAGTGGAAAATACCCACAGTAAGCGTTCAGCCCGGTGGAGTACTCACAGTAGTATGCAAAAATAATAAGGATTCATCCTCTCTGCTTAAGGTTCAGGCAAACTTCAACCTTAAGACAGGCGAGATACTCACCCTCTCCGACAGTTCAGGAAAGGTAATTGCAAAGGCAGCTATTATGGAGTGCGAGAGTGACCAATCACAGGTAAGACAGCCTGACGGAAGCTATAAGGAGACTGTTCCTACAATAGACAGTCATAAGGAATGATATGCTGAAAAAAATAACCGACAAAGAATTTGAAAAGGTATATAAGATCCTTTCCGACAGCTTTCCGAAAAACGAGTTAAGACCCAAAGGAAATATGAAAAGGACTATGGAAAACAAAAAATACATAGTCTATAGCTACGGCGATAAGGATATAAAAGGAATGACTGCCGTGTGGGAGCTTGATGGCTTTTTATTCATAGAATATCTTGCAGTAAATGAAAAGTTCAGAAATAATGGCATAGGCTCTGAAATTCTGAAGGAACTTTGTGATACGTACAAATGCCCTTTATGCCTTGAGGTCGAGCCTCCCGAAAGCGATATCACAAAACGCAGGATAGAGTTTTACAAGCGTAACGGTTTTTACTTAAACCTCTATCCTTATGAACAGCCTGCCTATTCTGAAAAGCAGGCGGCAGTGCCTCTTATGATAATGACCACGGGAAAAGAAATAAGCGAAGAGCAATTTCTGATAATACGCAGGGAAATTTATAAAGAGGTATACAATAAAACGATCTGAAAACAGATAAAGCCGTCGGTCTCCGACGGCTTTGTAGTTGAGGTAATATGATACGGGAAATAAATATTGACGGCAGAAAAATAGAGTATGAAATAACACGGAAGAAAGTCAAAAATATAAATATGCGGATAAGTGCCGAGTCTGTTGTAAAGGTATCGGCAAACAGCAGAGTGACTATTTCCGAAATAGAAAAAGCAGTTACAAAAAATGCAGAGTTTATTTTTAAAGCTCAGGATAAATACCGCAGGGCAAGGGAAAACGCTCCCGCACCATTAAAGTACGAAAGCGGAGAAAAAATAAAGATATTCGGCAAGGGATACGCTTTAGAAATAACATTAGGTAAAAATAAGGCGTATATATCAGATGATATTTTTTACCTGACTGCCGTTGATACCGATGATTTTAAACTGAAAGAAAAGATCGTCGATAAATTTTTAAGGCAGCTTAACGCTGAAAAGATCACACTCTGGCTTAATGAGATACATCCCAAATTTGAAAATTTTAATATTCCGTACCCTGAAATAAATTTCAGAAAAATGAAATCAAGATGGGGTAGCTGTCATATACAAAAGAAAAAGATAGTTTTTAATACAGAGCTTGTACATAAAAGCGAAGATTTCTGCCGATACGTAATTATCCACGAGCTGACGCACTTTATCCACCCTGATCATTCAAAGGAGTTTTATGATACCGTAAAGCTCTTTATGAGTAATTATAAAGAGATTATAGAAAAGGAAAAGCAAATATAAGAAGATCCGATCCCGCAGTTGCGGAATCGGATCGTTTTTATTATACGATGGGACTTGCAGGGTGATCAATAGCATTCATGATAAAGTTATCACTATTCACCATCTGGAGATTGATAAGTGAATTTGTCACCTTTACGCCCTTTTCGGTTATGCCCATACAGAAGGAATGAGGTCCTGCAAGAGAATCAACGTAAATTTCACTGTCACATATCTCAGCCGTTCCGCCTGCCTCAGCACTTCCTATACCTGCAATGACATCGCCTTCAAAATAGATCTTTGCCTTACAATCGGAAATATTAATACAGCTTTCCTGCTTCATACAGCCGATACCCGTACCATGCTGGCACTTTGCGGTAAGGGAAAGTAATGATTTTGCGACATTGAATATTGCCTGCTCTTCTGTGTTGTTTACAGGAGATAAGGTACCTATGCAGGTAGCATTGATGCCAAGAGTCTCAAGTTTTACACTGCTGTCTGTTATCTTAACGTTCGGAATTCCGCAGAGCGATCCTACGCATACCGAGTTATCGCCTGACGAATACACATGGAGCTGACAGCCTGTGATATTGATATCACAACTTCCATCATAGCAGCCCACCGCTACGCAATCCTTCGCCTTACAATTGATAATAATTATGCCGCTGACAAGATTTATAGCATCCTCAGCCGAAGTTATACCGCCGCCGAGACACATTGCATGGTCGCCGTTTGCAGTAAGCTCAAGCTTACTGTTTTTGTCCATATCGACTGTAATCTTACCAAAAGGCTCGTTATATGACGCACCGATACAGCATCCGTTATTTCGTGAGGAGTCTATCTCTAAATCGCCGTCACCTGTTATAACAAGCTCTGACGTATCGCTGACGTATATACCATCATAATTGAAGCTGTTCTTGCCTCTTATCTCCATCGTTGCCCTGGATTTTTCATTTATGATAACGCAGGGTCTGATATCCGTCTTAAGGCAGACGTTTTCAAATATAATATGCGTATCCACATAGGAATTAACCTTTATTGAAAGGCTCAGCTTTTCTGACTGGCTTCCTATAAAATGTGCAAAAGTAGCGTTTACGTTGACGTTTGTGTAATTATCCTTTTCGAGAGCAACAAGGTCAATAGGCTCATAGTTGTTTTCGTTGATATCAAAGGATTTTGAATGCTTTATAGCAGGCTTGTTTATATTGATTGCACGTATATTTTCTGCAATCAGGCTGGATATTTCACTCGCAACCTCCGTGTCGGGTCTTGCTGTATAGAACCCCTGAACAAAATCAACGCCTCTTCGGATGACTATTGTCAGTTCTTCCTTTGTTTCAACACCCTCAGCAAGCACCTTGATGCCATTGAGCTTTGCAAAGTCCACGATTCCTGACAGGAAATGCTGCTTTCTCACATTCTGATTGATGTTAGTGATAAGAGTACGGTCAATTTTTATGATATCAGGAGAAAGCTCTACAAGTGCCGCACTGTTTGAGTATCCGCTGCCGTAATCGTCTATAGCTATAGTACAGCCCATTGCGGCGTACATTTCGCACTGCTGAGCTATCTCTTCGGTAGTAAGGTCGGACTGTTCAGTAAGCTCGATAACCACCTGAGGC
Organism: Oscillospiraceae bacterium; assembly: GCA_015067025.1. Lineage (GTDB taxonomy): Bacteria > Bacillota > Clostridia > Oscillospirales > Ruminococcaceae > Ruminiclostridium_E. The sequence continues at coordinate 40,631 of SVNC01000012.1, read as the reverse complement.
ATGATATCCTTATAAAGCTCACACAGATTCTTGAAATCCTGCTCCCTTATCATATAATCAGGCACTGAATTTATAAATACCTTCTTACCCGCAAATTTAGCCATATTCTGCTTTACCTTTGACAGAACGTTTCTGAAGGTGAGTAGCTCTATTTCATAAAGCTTGCCGTTTTCACGGGCGATACGAAGCACTTCAAGAGGAGTCGTCTTGTTGGGTCGCATAAGTGCCTCATACCCGTAAATGGTTCCGTCAATTGCAGATACTATAGGCTGGAATTTATAATCAAACTTATTTTCATCAATGAGTCCTGACAAAAGCTTGGAATTTGAGTAGCTGTTCTGTTCAGCGATAAATTCATCCGCATTGAACTCTCTGTCCGTATTGCCTGATGACATTGCCTTAAACAATGCAAAGTCAGCATAATTAATCATCATATCTATAGTTACCGCCTGGTCGGGATACCAGCAGTAGCCTATTGTAGCAGAAAAAGAGCCGCTTCTTGTCTGTATCTCGTTACCGAATTCATCGGCGATACGGCATTTACTTACCGCATCGGATATCTTTTTGAAAAGATCGGTCACTTCGCTCTTTGCAAGCTGTCTGAAAAATACAAAGAATTCCTTATAGCTCTTTACACCAACTAAAACGTATTCGTTTGCAAACTGCTTTACAGCCTGAGCAATAGACTTTAAACAAATGGCAGTCTTGTCGTAATTCAGCTCGTAGTCGATCTTCTCCACTCCGTTTATGTGCACGACCGCCATACAGCAATGAGCATTGCCCGCAATTTCTGCCAAAGCACCTCTCATTTTTCTGATAAAGCCGGTTCTGTTATAAAGACCTGTGAGTTCATCCTTTTCATCTTCAGCCTTTTTATTAAGTCTGTCCTGAATTCTTCTCGTAACGTCCTGGACAAAGCCTAAAAGATAATCCTGCTCATAAATAATTTTCATATTTACGTAGGTTGTAATACCATCAACAGTAAGCTTATATATATTTTTGCTTTCTGAGTATGGGTTTTCGTTAAGCTTGTCAATAATGCCGAAGAGCTCTGACTTTTCCATCCCGCCTTCAGCAACGTGCAATATGTATGCGGCATTCTTATCCACAAAAGCCTCATTGCTATCGTGAAACAGCTTGAATGCGCCAAGGGATGGAAAGCTGTCAATAAAAAGTTTCCAGTCGGCAGAGCATACGCCCTCTCTGTCAAAAATACTCATAGTACCTCCAAGGCAAGTATACGGATTTTCCCGCTATCCTTTTTTTGATTATACAAAGATATCCATACTATTTATTATACCGTTTTTTCCAGCATCAGTCAATATTTTTATGCAACAATAAACAAAAGCAACAAAATAATTTGTTGCTTTTTAGTAATATTCACTAAGACTTTTTTGTGTATTCTGATACGTCCTGAATATCAAAGGTAACGTTTATACGACTTTTATCATTGGATTTTCTGAATTTATCCACTATTCTCTTTTTTACAATGCTTACATCCGAAACAGGTGTACCGGGTAGCAGTAAAATATACTGGCTGCGGCTGTATCTTGTGTAAATATCACGCTTACGCAGAGAAGTACTTATCGAGTCTGACATTTTTTGCATTGCTTTGGATAGCGTTTTGTCTGAAAGCTCTTTTTCTTCTGTACCCGAAAGAGAAATAAGCAGAATAGGCAATTCGCCTTTAATTCGGGCATTCTCTCTGCAGTAAAGACGGAATATGTATCTGAATATCTCGTACTCGCAGTAATAGCCGCCACAGGTAAGCTCGTCCTCCCATAGGTCACCAAGTACAATGTCAAGATTATTATGCGTATCGTTTCTCGGCTTTATCGTAAGCTCATACATCTCAGTAAGCCGTGGAGACGGTGCTGCCCCGAACTGATCAGAAAGTAGTCTTTTAAGATACTGATATTGATTTGCGGCAAGGGTATATTCGCCTAAAGCGGTCATTCCCTTTATCAGATGCTCGTGGAGCATTTCATCATAGGGGTTTATAACCATTGCTTTTTCGCATATCATTACTATTTCAGTGAATTTTCCCATAGGATAAAGAAGCTTTACGCATTTTTCAATTATAGAAGCGTGAAGTGTACAGAAATACACGTTTATAGGTGTTACCCAGCTCTCCTCCGAAAAGGAGCTAAGATAATTTCCTTTATATAGATCAAGAGCCTTTTTATATATATTTACCCTTCTCGTTCTTGTCAGAAGCTCGTTATTTCCTTCTTTGCAAAGCCGCTCAAACTCGCCTGAATCTATAGAGTAATCAAGATCTGTGTTAAAGCTGTAGGTACTGTGTTCTGACAGGATAAACTCTGTCCCCGTGGGAAGATAATGTTTCAGCATCTCTCTCGTTCGATGAACAAGAGTTTTTAAAGCGGATACAGGATTATCACTGTTATCCCATAACAGCTCTATTATCTCGCTTTGAGGAATTTTTCTTCCTCTGTGAGCTATAAGATACTGAAGCATTTTTCTCATTTTATTGCCTCTGATGTCATTTTCACTGAACACCTTGTTCCCACTTGAAATGGTGAATTCGCCAAGCATCGTTATGTTTATGAGTGCCAATTTTTACTTCCTCCCTTCAGATGTTGTTATTTTTTTGTCATAAATTTTAAAAAATTTTTGTAATATTCTTCACAAAAAAGCTTTATTATCACTTTTTGTAAAAACAAAATGTTATTAATTCCTTTTTTATGGTAAATGCTTGAAAACAATTTGTTCAATATAGCAAATATACGCATTTACTTTCGATTAGTTTTTGTGCAAATAATAGAATAACAGCTTAACCTTATGTAAACAAGTAAATGTAACCGAAATGTAACTTTCGTATGCGATAATATAGACGTAGATTCGAGATGATGTCTACCTTACGATTTTTTACTTTTCTTTCCGTCATGAAAAACAGCACTTTGAATTCCGTCAAAGTTGCTGTTTTTCTGTTTTTACGGCAATTTATTTCATAAGCTCCTTTGCTGCTTTTCCTGTTATATGTTCAATATCAAAACAGAGCACACAGACGTTATTTATAAATTTATCAATTTCTGCAGCACGCTCATTTATATGTCCCGGATTATATTTTTCTCCAAGTATATGAAGGGCGTTTATTATTTCTTCTTTTTTATTCACGATACGTATTTTACCAAAGGCGATAACGCTTTTAAAATACGTGGTATATTCCGATGGTACTACGTCGTCCTTTGCTATAACGCAGAAGGATGCCTTGTCGCAGTTTTTAACAGCGTCTGTCTTATGACCGCTTTTGGCACTGTGAAAATATATTCTGCCATCACTATAGACGTAGCTCATAGGTACGGAATATGGATAGCCGTTATCTCCGAGCAACGCAAGCACGCCTGAGCTGCCGTTCTTCAGTATTTCTATAGTTTCATCAGCCGATAAGAGCTGATTTTTTCTTCTCATATCCCTGAACATAATATATCCTTTCATAAAAGCACCGTAAATCCGTAATGAATTTATGGTGCTTACATCTTATTTAAATAGCTTTGCACAGTAAGAGTCTATCATATCCGAAAGCTCCTTGGCACTTTTCTTATCAAGCTGCATACTGCGGAGCTTTTCTATAAGGGGACTCATATAAGAGCTATCAGGCTGTCTTCCGTTCCTTATGCTTTTAAGCGTTCTTTCTTCATAGCCTAATGAGAGAATACCGTCAACGGGTACACTTCTGTGAGGTACTATCTGATACAGACGAAGAGCGTCCGTTTCAGAATCGCTGGGCTTGCCGAACACGAGTACGTGGAGTGCGTGACATCTGCAAAGAGCCATTACCGCCTCCTGAGAGGGCATAATTCCGTATATATTGGAGAAATTGAGCATATAGTCCTGAAGTTCTGCAAATTTTGCACTGCTTCCGTATCTCATAGTTACGCTGTCTGCGTGGGCAAATATTGCAGAATACACCGCCGCCAACGCATTTGCTTTTTTATTCAGCGGACAAATGTCGACAGGCCATATATACTTATCCTGAAAACCCTTTACAAGCTTTCGCATTACTTCTCCATCATCGTCAAAGTTATCCACAAGTCTTATCATAGCCACGTTTGAAAGATCAAAGCTCTTTTTAAACATTTTTATGACTGTAAAAGGATCACTTCCTCTTAAGTATATCTCAGATATTATCGGACGCTTTATGCGTGGTGCAAGCTGTGTTAGGTTTGCAGGTAACGTCACATAAGCAAAATTGAAAGAGTTTACATAGTAAAGATCGTCCTCATTCGTTATCCTCAGTATCACCTTTGAAAAATCATGTCCCGGAGGTAAACGGAGAAATACATCGGTAGTCATTTCGGCATATCTTACTCCCATCTCAAACAGACTTTGCAGATAGGCAATTATCTCAACTGACTTTACGTTTTCATCAAGGGTTCTTTTGCTTAAGCTGTTGTCAATTATCATTGTTTTCATATCGGCACCTCCTTGTAACCATAATGTAACCTTATTATTTTCAGTATACCACATATTTTATTTCTTTTCAATAGTGAAATATAATGAATATTCCCTTTTTTCAATTGACAAAACATTCCCGTTATGGTATAGTAAATTTATAAATTTGAAATAAACGGAGGTTATTATGAACAGACGCGATAAGATCAATTATTATCTTGACATTGCAGAAACCGTATGTGAAAGAGGTACCTGCCTCAGAAGAAATTTCGGCGCTATCATCGTACATAACGATGAGATCGTTTCTACAGGTTATACAGGTGCTCCGAGAGGTCTTAAAAACTGCTGTGACGTAGGTCAGTGCACAAGAGAAAAGCTCAGCGTACCAAAAGGTCAGAGATATGAGCTTTGCCGCTCGGTTCACGCAGAAGCAAACTGCATAATCTCCGCATCAAGAAGAGATATGATAGGTGCTACCCTCTATCTTGCCTGCCACGATGCAACTACAGGAGAGCTTTTCGGAGACGTAGAGCCCTGCTCTATGTGTAAGCGTCTTATCATCAATGCGGGTATAAAGGAAGTTATCGTCCGTACTGCAAAGGACGAATACAAGACGATAGTCGTTGAAAGCTGGATCGAAAACGATGAAAGCTTAAAAGGCTCTGAAGGTTATTGATCTGATTTCTGAAATTAAAACGGAGGTGGTATCTTGCTTACAAAGAAGATGAAAAAGGGTATTATTGCAGGCTGTGCTTTAACAGCAGGCATAGTCTTTTCTGTGGTTGCCTGCGATATGAGTATGACTACTGCAACCTATCGCTTAAGCACAAGCAAGCTGCAGACTCCTGTAAGAATAGTATTCATTTCTGACCTGCATAACAGTCTTTTTGGCAAAAACCAGTCAGAACTGATTGCTGAGGTTGAAAAAGCAGACCCCGATATTGTAGTTATCGGCGGGGATATTGCGGACAAGACACAGGATTACTATCCTGAAAATTCCTATATACTGGCGGAATACTTAGGGAAAAGATATCCCTGTTATTATTCTATGGGTAACCATGAGTATTCAAGGGGTGACAGTTCGCTTATAAAGCAAAGACTTCAGAATTACGGTATTAAAGTACTTCAGGGCAGCGGCGAGGTACTGACTGTAAATAATGAAGAAATAGAGGTCTGCGGTATATTTGACGCCAACGCCTATTTTGAAAAGGACGGCGAATACGTAAATGAGCTTCAGGCAGTAACGGCTGAAGAAGGTACAGACCGCTATCGTGTGCTTATCGCTCATTTCCCCGAAGATGTAGAAGAATATTTAAAGGGCAACTTTGATCTCATATTATCAGGTCACGCCCACGGCGGTCAGTGGCGTATACCCGGTATACTGAACGGACTTTATGCTCCCGGACAGGGCTTTTTCCCGAAATACGCCGGCGGACTTTATCAGCACGGCGACACCTGGCAGATAGTAAGCAGAGGTCTGTGGAAGCCCTCTACCGTAATAGCAATCCCACGCGTGTTCAACCGCCCTGAATTTGTTATAGCAGATATAGTACCCGAAGGACAGAAATAATGAAAGACATAAAAGCGGTAATATTTGATCTTGACGGAACTCTTCTTGATTCTATGTACGTATGGCATTACGTAGACGAGAAGTTTTTAGAAAAACGAGGTCTTAAAGCTCCCGATGACTACGCTAAACAGTGCAGTCATCGTTCCTTTTACGAAACGGCATTATACACGATAGACCTTTTCGGCTTTACCTGCACACCTGAAGAATTAATGCAGGAATGGACAGAGCTTGCAATAGAGGAATATAAAAACAACGTCCCCTTAAAGAAAAATGCAAAGGAGACATTGCTCCTTGCAAAGAAGCTGGGATATAAGCTGGCTGTCTGCACATCCCTTACAAGAGAGCTTTTTCTGCCCGCTCTTGAAAGACACGGGCTTATTCATATGTTTGATATGCTGATGTCATCGGCTGAGTTTGGTAAAGGAAAGCAATATCCCGACGTATATAAGGCAATTGCCGAAAGCTTCGGACTTTCACCTTGTCAGTGTGTTATGTGTGACGATGTTTCGGCGTCTCTTATGGGTGCAAAGTCAGCAGGACTTTTAACGATAGGAATTATTGATAAAAATTCTGCTCAGGATATTGAAGAAATGAAAAAATACAGCGATAAGCTGATATATGAATTTGATGAAAACGTATTTCAATTCTGATAAAAAACAGACTTCGTTTGAAGTCTGTTTTTTTATATGCATAATGTATGAAAGAAAACACGTTAAAGCCTTTAAAATATGCAAAAAATCATATTTACTTTTTTATAGAAAAATGGTATAATTACAGTTGAATTATTATCAACTGATTTTATAAAATCAGTACTAATGAAATAAGAAAGGAAACAGAAAAAATGGAAATCAGAATTGAAAGAACAACCACACCCAAGGCAAAGCCCGTTGACGAGTCACAGCTCGGTTTTGGTAAGATCTTTACAGATCATATGTTCATTATGGAATATGATACAGGTAAGGGCTGGCACGATGCAAGAGTAGTACCTTACGGTGACATCTCATTATCTCCTGCAGCAATGGTACTTCACTACGGTCAGGAAATTTTTGAAGGTATGAAGGCATACAGAACTCCCGACGGCGAAGTTCAGTTCTTCCGTCCCGAAGAAAACTTCAAGAGATTAAACTCCTCCGCCGAACGTCTTATCATCCCCGAAATCCCCGTTGAAGATGCTTTACAGGCTCTCCACACGTTAGTTGAAGTTGATAAGGACTGGGTTCCCCACACAGACGGCGCTTCTCTTTACATCCGTCCCTTCGTTATCGCAGTTGACCCCTTCTTAGGCGTTCGCCCCGGTGATAAGTATTACTTCATCATCATCTGCTCACCCTCAGGTGCATACTATGCATCAGGCTTAAACCCCGTTAGCATCTACGTTGAAACAAACTACGTAAGAGCTGTAAAGGGCGGTATGGGTTACACAAAGACAGGCGGTAACTACGCAGCATCTTTAGCAGGTCAGGATGAAGCTCACAAGCAGAACTATTCACAGGTTCTCTGGCTTGACGGTGTAGAAAGAAAGTACATTGAAGAAGTTGGTGCTATGAACATTATGTTCGTAATCGACGGCGAGCTTGTAACACCTGAGCTTCAGGGCTCTATCCTCCCCGGTATCACAAGAAAGTCCGTTTTAGAGCTTTGCAGAAAATGGGGTATGAAGGTTTCTGAACGCAGAATTACAATCCAGGAAGTTGCCGACGCTTACGACGCAGGCAAGCTTCAGGAAGTATTCGGTACAGGTACAGCAGCGGTTATCTCTCCTGTCGGTCATTTAAAGTGGGGCGACAAGGTAATGGAGATCAATGGCAACAAGATCGGCGATATCTCCCAGAAGATCTACGATACGATGACTGGTATGCAGTACGGCAAATTAGCTGACGAAATGGGCTGGATCGTACCCCTTAAGAAGTAATCATAAAATATATACAGCTGAACTGCAAAGGACAATATTATGAAAAAACACATCTCACTTATCCTCGCAACATTAATTTTAGCAACGTCTTTAGCAGGCTGTAACGGCAGCAATAAAAACAGCAGCAATAACAGCAGTACAGAACAGGTATCATCCGAGAGCGTCGATGAGTTTGCTGAAATATTCTATTTTGAAACCTATATAGACAACCTCGATCTATATATGAAAAGGTATACTGAAAACAGTAAAGCGGCACAAGACGGATTTAAACAACAGGATGCCAACGCCGTAGACGATGGTCTTAGTAAGGCTGATAACGCTCTTGATAAACTTGCAGGTATATCCTGCCCACAGGCTATCAAGGATGAACACGCTAAGCTGCTCAGTGCTATTGAGCGAGAAAAACAGGTCGTCCAGTGTAACGTGGAACTCAGCGGCTATACAGGAAAGATGGATTCTCTTACTCCTGATGAGCAGAGCACACTTGATAAGCTTACTCAAAAGGCAAACGGTATTCTTGCAGAAATTGATGAAGCCGGATCCATAAAAAGCCACTGGCTTAATGTCAGAGCCGCCGCTTGCTCTTATCTTCCCAATGGTGAATATAACACCTATCATTTTGCTCTCGAATTATTATGGGATAATTATGTGACTAATGTCGACGAACTTTTTTATATATTCTTTGACGGTGCTGCAGGCAATATTTATCAGTCTATCGATAATTGCTCAGCAAGATTATCCGATATCGAGAATATGGAAGTTCCTGAGCGTTTAAAGTCATATCACGATGATATAATAAAAGCCCTTCCTCTTGAACGTGAGTTTATTCAGCTTATAAAGGATTATGTTGACGTATGCAGTGAATTTCCCGGGATCGCTCCAGCGGATTTTCCTGATGACGCTAAGGATAAGCTGAAAGAATATAGTGAAGAAATCGATAAATTTTTAGAGGACGAAACCAAATACGACGCTTTGTACAATGCAGTGGTTGCTGCAGGCGACTATGCCCTTCAGCAGATAGGACAATAGTTAATAATGTTCCCTCAAGCCACGAGGGACAATGAAAGGAATATATTAAAATGAAGAACACAGAAAAAACCATGGACAAGCTTGTTGCTCTTTGCAAGGGCAGAGGCTTCATCTACCCCGGCAGTGAGATCTACGGCGGTCTTGCAAACACTTGGGACTACGGCCCTTTAGGTGTAGAGCTTAAGACAAACATCAAGGATGCCTGGAGAAAAAAATTCATTCAGGAATGCAAGTACAACGTAGGACTCGACAGTGCTATCCTTATGAACCCTCAGACATGGGTTGCATCAGGTCACATCGGCGGTTTCTCCGATCCTCTTATGGACTGCAAAGCTTGTAAGACACGTCACAGAGCGGATAACCTTATCGAAGATTTTGACGGCACAAACTGTGCAGGCTGGTCCAACGAGCAGATGACAGAGTTTATAAAGGAAAAGGGTATCGTATGCCCCAACTGCGGCAAGGCTGACTTTACAGATATAAGACAGTTCAACCTTATGTTCAAGACCTTCCAGGGTGTAACAGAGGACAGTAAGAGCGAATTATATCTCCGTCCCGAAACTGCACAGGGTATCTTTGTAAACTTTGCAAATATCCAGCGTACAACACGTAAAAAGGTTCCCTTCGGCGTAGCTCAGATAGGTAAATCCTTCAGAAACGAGATCACACCCGGTAACTTTATTTTCCGTGTAAGAGAATTTGAACAGATGGAGCTTGAATTCTTCTGCAAGCCCGGTACAGACCTTGACTGGTTCTACTTCTGGAAGGATTATTGCAAGAACTGGCTCTTATCTCTTGGTATAAAGGAAGAAAACTTAAGACTTCGCGACCACGATCCCGAGGAGCTTTGCTTCTACTCAAAGGCTACAACAGACTTTGAATACCTCTTCCCCTTCGGCTGGGGCGAATTATGGGGCATCGCAGACAGAACAGACTACGACCTCACCCAGCATATCAAGACAAGCGGTCAGAAGCTTGAATACTTTGATCCCGAAACAAACGAAAAGTACGTTCCTTACGTTGTTGAGCCTTCTCTCGGTGTTGAAAGATTATTCCTTACAATCATCACAGAAGCTTATGACGAGGAAACACTTGAGGACGGTACAACACGTACAGTTATGCATTTCCACCCCTATCTTGCTCCTATCAAGGCGGCAGTTCTCCCCTTATCAAAGAAGCTTTCTGAAAAGGCAGGAGAGATCCAGGCTGAGCTTAGCAAGTACTTCGTTGTTGATTTTGACGACGCAGGTGCTATCGGTAAGAGATACAGAAGACAGGACGAAATCGGTACTCCCTTCTGCATCACTTACGACTTTGAAAGTGAAGAAGACGGTTGCGTAACAGTCCGTGAGCGTGACAGCATGAAGCAGGAAAGAATTCCGATTGCTGACGTAAAGAAGTATATCGAGGACAGAATCGCATTCTGATTATATAAGTAATAAGCCCCTGAGAATATTTCTCAGGGGAAATTTTTAACCCCACGTCATAAGACGTGGGGTTTGTGTTTATTCATTTGTTAAGCTCTTACCTATCATTCTTCTGTATACCAACCTGATACATTTTCAGCGTATACAAACTCATAATCAAGAAGACCCGTAAAATATGTCAATCCACGGTTGTCTACTTCACGGATAGCACATCTCCATTCTCCGTCAACAAGCTTATATCTGTATATATACAGTCCTCCTATTGCAGTTTTTGTTATTCCGTCAGCAGAGTCCTGAGGGTGAGCCGCAATACAAAGTAAGGAATCCTTGCTGTCATTTTCATAAAAAAGCAGGTACTGTGCCTGGTAGAAATTAAAGTCAAGACTTCCCATTTCGCCGGGACCTCTGTTTACACAAAGCTTACCGTCAATATCCTTGTACATCTTAACATATTCCTCTAAATTATCTCTTGTTATACCCGTATATATTTCGCATATTCTGTTGTACATACCTTCCATATCAGAAAAGCCGAAAAATTCAGGGTTCACTTCGTAATATCCGCCGGGGAGCTCGTATTTTTCACGGTATTCCTTGCCTCTGTTCCCGTATTCTTCTGCGTCCTTCAAAGCCTTATGTCCCTGTACAAATTCTACCTTGTTGTAAAAGCTTTGCTGACTTACAATAAGGCTGTATATGGTTTTGTAAAGCTCTTCATCGCAAATCAAAAGATTGTCAAAATCTTTACCCATATCATAGGTAACATCCCCTACGGTAAAGGCAGGAAACTGCTGCCAGAAGGTTTTATCTGTGTTATAATGGTTTTTTATAGACTTGTAGTATTCCATATTTATCAGATCAATTTCAAATGTTGTAAGATCTGAAGAATCCTCTGAGGCTACAGAGCTTTCCTTTTCGATATCACTTGACTGCTCCTCAGAAGAGGTATCAGAGGGGGTACTGTCAATATTATCAGATGTATCAGTAACAACGCTTCCGCTTTCCTTTGATGTGTCCGAAGCGGTATTGGCATTATTGCAGGAGGTAAATAAACAGCAGAGAGAAAGTAAAAGAGCGGGAAAAATAAGATTTTTTCTTTTCATGGTTATGTCCTCCTTTATTTAAATTGTGTACATAGCCACAATTTGACTGAAATTAAATTGAAATGAAGTACTGCTTGGTGTTGCTCACTTTCATACCTGAAAAGCAAGATACAATTGCACTAACAAACAGATAAAAGGATTACAACAAACTTTGATAACAATTTCACTTCTTCATCCTTCTTAATTTCCTATTCATTTATGTTGACCTTATTCGATTGACCAATCAATTGGCAAACTTGCAATATTTTTTTGTTCCTCTGTGATTCTGATCGGTATATACATATACCACATCCGGATTATCTGAATTTACCCACACACCTTCTCCCCCTGCGAAGAAATGGTATTCCACATCCTCATCAGACACTTTCTCATAGCCCTCCGGAGGACTATCAAAATGCTCGTGTTCTTCATTTAATGTCCAGTTATAAAACTTACCGTTTACAGAAACGGACGGAGTGCCCATATTATCGTACTGGGTACATCCACTCAAAAACATTGTGCAGATTAAGCTAAGACATATAGGCAATAATAGCATCTTTTTCACAATAAAATACCTCCTTAAAATAAACTACATAGTGATTTGATATGACAAAGGGAAATGGCGTCCATCCATTTTATTCCTTTGTTATTTTTATATTATCACAGTTATCTGTCTTTGTCAAGCAGTTTTGTATATTATTATATAAATATATATCTGCTTTTATGTAAATTAAAAATGTCTTTCAGACCATATTTTACTAAAAAATCCCGCAGTTTTATACTGCGGGATAGGATATCTGTATACTGATATTCTCACTGATTTCTGAGGTCTATAACTCTCTTTGCTTTACCCTGAAATCTTTCAAGGCTCTTAGGTTCAACAAGTGTTACCTTTGTATCAATACCGAGGACTGTCTGTAAATTGTGGTGGATAGTCTTCTGAAGATTTGAAAGTGCACCGAGACTTTCAAGTACAGCCGCATCCACAAGCTCGCACTTTACTTCAAGTCTGTCGCTTGTACCTGCTCTTGTAACTACGAGCTGATAGTGAGGAGCGATCTGAGGAATGTTCATAATAACGCTTTCGATCTGTGAGGGGAATACGTTTACGCCACGGATCTTAAGCATATCGTCGCTTCTGCCTGTGGGCTTTGCCATACGGCAATGAGTTCTGCCACATTCGCACTTTTCGTAAGTTAAGGATGTGATATCCTTAGTTCTGTAGCGGAGAACGGGTAACGCTTCCTTAGAAAGTGTTGTTATAACAAGTTCACCCTTTTCGCCCTCAGGGAGAACTTCTCCTGTTTCGGGATTGATTATTTCGGGTAAGAAGTGGTCTTCATTGAAGTGCATACCGTTTCTGTAGGTACATTCACCTGATACACCGGGACCTATAAGCTCGCTCATACCATAGTTATCGGTAGCCATAACTCCGAGGTAATCTTCTACCTGCTTTCTCATTTCCGCGGTACAGCCTTCAGAACCGAAAAGACCGAGTCTGAGCTTTAATTCGTCTCTTGATACGCCCATTTCCTGAGCTACTTCACCGATACGTAAAGCATATGAGGGGGTCGAAACAAGGGCTGTTGTGCCGAAGTCCTTCATCAGCATAACCTGTTTTTCTGTGTTACCTGATGAACAAGGAACAACTGTAGCACCTATCTTTTCAAGTCCGTAGTGAAGTCCTAAAGCACCTGTGAAAAGTCCGTAGCCAAAGGAGATCTGTACGATGTCCTCATCGCTTGCACCTGCGGCAACTACAAGTCTTGCCATACAGTCAGACCACATATCAATATCGTTCTTTGTATAGCCTACTACCGTGGGCTTACCTGTAGTACCTGATGAAGCGTGAAGTCTTACTACATCCTTTACGGGTACTGCAAACATACCGAAGGGATAGTTGTCTCTGAAATCCGCTTTTGTGGTATAGGGGATGTACTGAATATCAGATAAGGTCTTTATCTTTGAGGGGTCAAAGCCTGCCTCGTCAAACTTACGCTTATATAACGCCACGTTATCGTAGCAGTATTTTGCTATGTATTTGAGTTTTTCCAGCTGGAGTTTTTTTAACTCCTCTCTGGGCATTGTTTCTATATCCTTCTGAAAGAACATTTTTATCTTTCCTTTCTGCTTATATTTTAAACGCTCTTATCATTATATCACTTTAAAGCAGAAAATTCAAGAAGTATTTGTATATTTTAAAGTTTTTTACCCTCTTATCTCTTATTGACAAAAAATATAGGATATGATAAATTAAAAACATCAAAAAATTCGTAACGAAATCAAAAAGATTTCGTCTTATAGGGTGAAAGGGGGCAAAGATATGGAAGATAACAGAATAATCATTCTTTATAATGAAAGAAACGAAACAGCCATCACCGAAACCAAAGATAAGTACGGAAAGCTTGTAAGAAAGATTTCTTACGAGATATTAAGGAATGACGAGGATACTAAAGAATGTGAGAACTCTACATATTTAAGCACCTGGAATGCTATACCTCCGGCCTTTCCGAAATCTCTTTGTGCCTTTATCTGCAAAATTGCAAGAAACACCGCTATAGACTTACTCCGAAAGCTTTCCCGTCACAAAGCAGAAAACATCTATAATGAACTCGAAGAAGTAATCGGCGATGACAGCGACCCGCAGGATATTCTTGAAGCGAGTGAGCTTACGTCATTTATTGATAAATATCTCAGTACTATTAAAAGCCGCAATCGTCAGATGTTTCTTATGAGATATTATTGCAATATGTCAATGCAGACTATAGGCGACTGTTTTAATTTAAACGAAAATGCAGTCCGTGCTCAGCTTTTAAGAACAAGAGAGGGTCTGCGTGCTTACCTCAAGAATAACGGAATAGAAGTGTAAGGAGGCTACTATGAACGATAAGAAAAAGAAATTATGGGACGAGTCTCTTAACAATATAAGCGATGAGCATATTTCTGAAATGGCTCAGACGCTGCACAAAAAATCCCTTACCGAAACAGATTCCGACGAGCTGATCATTGTTGAAGAAAAGAAGAAAAATAATAGCCTTATGCTTGCTGTTGCCGCTTGCATAGTTGCTCTTATCGGTATTGCGGTGCTGACGTCCGTTCTGCTTTTAAACGGTGGTATTGATACACAGCCTGTGGAGTCCGGTATAAACAGCGAAAGCATTACTTATACCGAAGGCGATTATGAATACAGAATTCTCCCCGATGATACTGTAGAAATTGTAAAATACAACGGTGATGAAACCAAGCTTACGCTCCCGACAGAAATTAACGGCAAAAAGATAAGCTCTATAGCAGAAGGTGCTTTTGCTAACTGCAAGACACTCAAAAAGCTGACCTTTTCCTATAACGTCACAGCTATCGGAGATAATGCTTTTGCAGAAAATACCGTTCTTTGCATTCCAAGAGGTTCAGTAGCTGAGATCTACGTGGCATCATCAAAAAATCAGATCGCCTGCGAATTTACCAATAAACCTGTAGGTGATATTATATCAAGCGGTGAATATAAATATCAGCCGCTGTCTGATGGTACTATAGAGCTTGTAAGCTACAATGGTAATGACGAAAACATTGTCATCCCTGAAACTATAGACGGCAAGACTGTCACCTCTGTGCATCAGAATGCCTTCCAATATAAAGAGGAAACACTGATTTCCGTCAGTCTGCCTGATACCATAACCCATCTGGACGGTTTCACGTTCTATTTGTGTACTAAGTTGAAGGAAGTAAATATACCCAAAAATCTTACAGTAATAAAGGAACATACCTTTGAAGCGTGCGATAAGCTGGAAAAAATCGAATTCCCACAAAATCTAAGATACGTTGAAGACAGTGCTTTTGCTTACAATTACGCATTAGTAACGCTTAATATTCCTGAAGGGACTACGAAAATAGGTGGCAATGCCTTTTTCGCCTGCTACAATCTTGAAACGGTAAAATTTCCCCGTAGCCTTAAAACAATAGAGGCAGGTGCCTTTGCATCCTGCAAACTGCTCTGCTCTGCCAATATAGGCTCAGGCAATCCTGAGGATAAGCTCGTTATCGGCGAAAGTGCATTCAAAGGCTGTGCAAATTTAAGAACCGCTGTAATAAGAGAGGGCGTAATCAGTATAGGTGACAGAGCCTTTGCCGATTCGACAGAAACCCCGTGTGCACTTGAAGAAATAACGCTTCCCCGCTCTCTTACCCATATCGGAGAGGATGCATTTACAAAAAGTGCCGTCCTGTTTTGTCATAGAGATTCTTATGCAGAAAGCTATGCAAAGGAAAACGGGCTTAACTACGTTAATCCGATCGACGAGGAATATGAAAAAACCTTCGGTAGCTTTGAGTACATCCTGCTACCCGATGACACCGTTGAAATAACGGGGTATACAGTCGGTGAAAATTCCGAGCTTATTGTACCATCTGAAATAGATGGCAAAAAGGTAACGTCTATAGGAAAAGGTGCGATGTCCGTAGATGATCTGTTATCGGTGGTAATCCCTGAGGGTGTTACGGAAATAAAGTACGAGGCATTTAAAGGCTGTGATCATCTCATAAAGGTTTCAATACCCGATACCGTTACAAAAATCGGCGTTGGTGCCTTCAGTGACTGCCCTTACCTTGAGTCAGTGAAAATTCCACAAGGTGTAACAGAGATAAGTAATAAGCTCTTCAGCGGATGTATTTTTTTGAAAAGCGTTTCTCTGCCTGATACAGTCACCTCTGTCGGAAGCTACGCCTTTGAAGATTGTCCTGATCTTACAGAAATAAACCTTAATGACAATATTACCGCTATCGGCAAGGATGCGTTCAAAAATTGTGAATCCCTCGAAAAAATAAATATTCCTGCATCCGTTACGGTTATCGAAGAATCTGTCTTTGAAAATTGTCGCAATCTGATTTCTGTCACCATTCCCGACGGCGTTACAAAAATAGGGTACAGTGCTTTCTCTATGTGTTCAGAATTAGCTGAAGTAAAGCTCCCTTCTTCCCTTCAGATGATAGATGCAAAAGCCTTTTTGGGTTGTACAGCTTTAAACCGTATAGAGATACCTGATAACGTGGAAACAATCGGAGACGCTGCTTTTTCCAACTGCAACTCACTTAAGTCTTTAAAGCTCCCTGCAAAGCTTAAAAGCATAGGTACCTTTGCCTTCAGCGATTGTTCCACGCTAAGTCAGATTACTATCGGTGAGTGGGTCGATATTGGCTTTGCCTGCTTTGAACATTGCCGTAATCTCGAAAAAATAGAGGTAGGAGTCGGCACAACTATAACCGAAGAAGACATATCAGATTGTCCGAAGGCTGTAATATACTGTTATATGAATTCTTACGCTTATGATTATGCGGTTCAGAATGGGCTTAAGTATAAGATAATTGAGACGGATACAACACAACCGGACACAGATGATATTTATAGCAAGTTCGGGCACATCAAATATACCTGTGATCTATCTGCATTTCCTGTTGATGATACTCGCATCTGGTTCGGAGAAGTTATCCTGGTCGAAGATGGTAGATTGTTAATTTCGCCGGGACTTGACGAAGGAAAAACGGAATTTGGAGAGGTTGTCTGGCTTATTGACGATTATGCTTATGCATACAGCGTTGGTCAGGTCGTAACATATGAATACCGTGATGTTAAAGCACCCGAAAAGGAAGGTTATCCTTTGAGTATCATCGCATTGCTGGTATATATGGAATAGCAAAAAAGCGGAGGCAACTGCCTCCGCTTTATATTTTATATTCAACTATATATGCACTCGAATTCCGTAAATTCGGCGGTATTATTGCCTACTGCAAAGATAGCAGTCATAGTGCCAGTAAAGCCGCCTGAAACCTCGCTTGTGAGATATTTTGCACTGCCACAGCCGAGATGTATCTCTTCACCGTCCTTTACAACATAGAAATTGTAATTGTAGTTATCGGAAACTACTTTAAGCGTTACCTTATCGCTATCGAGAGGGATTACGCTCTGTTCGTGCTTGATGCCGCCGATGTTCAGTTTCAGCACAGCTTCATAACCGCTTTCCGCCTTTCTTATAAATAAATCGTAATGCTCGCTTTCGCACATATACATAGATACGCCTGCATAACCACTGTCTATCTTAACGTCTGTTGTCAAAGTCATATTAAAATCTCTCTGACGAAGTGCCATAAAGGTGGGAGAATCCACGTCGTCAAGGGTGATATCCGTTCCCTTTAAGATATATCTGTCCTCGGATAAGTCATAATTATTGAAATCGGGCTTTCTTAAATAGCACCAGTCAATTCTGCTGTCGGTGTTCTTAAAGGTGTATGCGGGTAGCTCATCCTGAACAAAGTCGCCCCATATCTCATAGCTTTCATCAGTCGTGCCGTTAAGACCTGCATAAAGCAGGCCGTCATCATCAAAGTGGGCGGGAGTTAAGAACACTTCTCTGCCTAAATTATGATAAGGCATCCATACACCTATCTGTCTGAAGCCAAGACTTAAAATATACCAGTCGTTATTCTTATCACAGATAAGGTCGCCGTGACCGATACCCTGAATTATGTAGGGGGCTTTATTGCGGTTTGTCAGTATGGGATTATTGATTGCAGTGTTATATTCGCCCCAGATATCGTCAGCTACTGCATAGGTTATCATATGGCCGTACTCTGTGCCGCCCTCTGCTGCCATAAGATAATACTTACCGTTTATCTTGTAGACGTGGGGGCTTTCAAGATAACGACCGCCATTGCCCTTCCAAATGGATTTACTGTGAGAAAGCTTTTTGCCTGTTTCGATATCGATTTCGCACTGAACGACACCGCCCTCACCGTAGTCGTCCTCGCCATTGCTGATAAAGAAGGTTCTGCCGTTTTCAAAATAAAGAGATGGGTCTATACCACCCTGATCAACAAATATCGGGTCTGACCATTCGCCGTAGATATCATCGGTATATACGTAGAAATTCTGATGTGTGGTATCGTTAGTCGTAACCATATAAAATCTGCCGTTATTATAGCGGATAGTAGGCGCAAAGACACCGCCTGAGCTGTTTATCTTATCAAGCATAACCTGATTTGGACGGGTGAGCACGTAGCCTATCTGCTTCCAGTTTACAAGGTTGTCGCTTTCAAATAAAGGCACACCGGGAAAATACTGAAAGGAGCTGCATACCATATAGTATTTGCCGTCAGCCTCACAAACGCTGGGATCGGGATAAAAGCCTTTTAAAACAGGGTTAATATATTTCATTTTCTGCTTTCCTTTCCTGATTTAATATATTATGATTATAGCTTTAAAGCAGTCACTTGTCAATGGTCTTTTGATGCAGTATAGGTGACGTTTTGTGCAGGCTTTTTATAAGAAACAGCTGACCCCGCTGTTTTTACAACTGCGGGGTCTGATCTTATTCATTATCTGAAATAGCTTCGGTAACGTCTACCTCAACTCTACGCTTATAACAGCTGAATATACTGTCAAGCTGCTCTTTTTTAAGCTTCGGAGTAATCAGGCTGACAAGCGGTACCACGATAATTCCTGCAAGCATTGTAAGCATACCGATATTTACGGGAGATGCAAGGCTCAGACCGAAAAGGTCGCCCGTAGGCTTAAAGATCATATGAAGAACCGTAGCACCTACGCCTATAGCAAAGCTTGTGTATACAGCCGCCTTTGTAACTCCCTTCCAGAAAAGTCCGTACATAAAGGGAGCTAAGAAAGCACCTGCAAGCGCACCCCAGGAGTAACCCATAAGGTCAGAGATAAGAGCATTCTTATTAAGGGCGATGATTACTGATAAAGCAAGGAATATAGCGATAAGCGAACGCATAACAACAAGCTGTTTCTTTTCGCTGAGCTTACCCTTCATTGCGGGCTTGATAAGGTCGAGTGTAAGTGTAGAGCTTGACGTGATTACAAGGGATGATAAGGTAGACATAGATGCAGATAATACCAGTACCACAACTACACCTAAAAGAATTTCGGGGAGATTTTCAAGCATTTTAGGAATAATACCGTCAGAGCCGATCTGTGCGAATTCTTCATTTGTAACGAAAATTCTGCCAAAGCCGCCTAAGAAGTAACAACCGCCTGCAACAACTATAGCGAAGATCGTAGATACTATAGTGCCTGTCTTGATGGACTTTTCATCCTTTATTGTATAGAACTTATGTATCATCTGAGGCAGACCCCACGTGCCGAGAGAGGTCAGCAGAACAACGCCGAGCAAATTCATCGGGTCAGGACCGAAGAAGGAAGCAAATCCGCCGTTTAAGTTTGGTGATACCGTTCCCTCTGTGCTGACTTGTGAAAGCTGATTCATAGCTTCCGTAAAGCCGCCCTTTGAATTAAGAGTTGCTAAGATTACCGCCACGATACCTATAAGCATAACGATACCCTGAACGAAGTCGTTCATAGCGGTAGCCTTGTAGCCGCCGATTATTACGTATACCGCAGTAATAACCGCCATACCGATTACGCATACTGAATAGTCAACGTCAAAAGCCATACCGAAAAGTCTTGAAAGACCGTTGTATACGCTTGCTGTATAGGGAATTAAGAATGCGAAAACTATAATTGCGGAGATTATCTTCATAGGCTTAGAAAAAAATCTCTTTTCAAAGAACTGGGGCATTGTGGCACTTTCAAGGTGCTTTGACATAACTCTCGTTCTTCTGCCGAGGATGACCCAGGGGAGCAGTGAGCCTATAATTGCGTTGCCTATACCTATCCAGGTGGAGGCTACACCGAAGTTCCAGCCGAATTTACCCGCATAACCGACAAAAATTACTGCCGAAAAGTATGACGTACCATAGGCAAAGGCTGTAAGCCAGGGGCCGACCGAGCGTCCGCCGAGTACGAAATCATTTACCGTTGAGGATTTTTTTCTGTAGTAGATACCTATTCCGATTATAGACAGAATGTACAGTATCAGTATTGCGATTACCATTTTATATTTGCCTTCTCTCTGTTAATTTAAAGTCATATCAGTTTAAAGTTGCGTCGCTTTAAACCACTAAAATATATTATACACATTTGACATTAATTTGTCAAGCGAATATTACACTTTGTCAGAAAATTTTAAGAGAACCTCACTATTTTCCACTGCTTGACTCACTCTCTGATTTATGGTAATATATAGTTAAGTATATTATTTTCATATAAACGGCACTATATTTTCAAAAATTTTTCTTAAAAACGAAACCAATTGGTCAGAATTTTAGTCTTATATTATATGTAGGTGAAATTTTCCTGAATTTAAATTTTTAGTATGTGAAGCTGAAAGGAGTAAAGCAATGAATTTTAAAATTCCATCAGAAAAGCTTATCCCTTTTATTAAAAACGCTTTGATTATAATTATCGCACAGGTTGTAATATATCTTCTTAACCTTATACAGATAAACATAAATTTTGAAGCGAGAGAATACAGCGTTCTGCTGTCTTGCCTTTTTGTCATAGTGCCAACGACCTTTATCGTTGTACTGTTTAAACTAAAGCCCTATCATCTTCTTTTAGGTATCCCTGTATGGATAATAATGATGTTATTCTTTTTTGTACCCGGGCATTATCTGACAGTACAAACTCCCACTATTACCGATACTGCCTTTACCTCCTTTGCAGATTCTTTACTCTACAGACTTTTTGCTATTATTGAGATCGTTGCTTTAGAGCTTTTGGTAACATTATTTGTAATGCTTGTTAAAAGAATCGCTTTATCCTGTTCAAAGCTTGATCGTTACGATGTGCTTAAATATACACTTTTGCCCATTTTTATATGGGTGACGATAGCAGTATATATGAATATAGTCAACATCCTGATAGCACCTTTAATAAGCCATCTGTGTAGCCAGCTGGATAGCACATATAGCGAGATCAAATCTATTATATGGCTGGCAGCCTTCGTGCTACATACAGTCTGTCAGATCGTTATCGTTAGCATTTTTACATCAAAAGCCACAAGAAAATTCAGCCTTAGTGCAAAGTCACTCCTTGTAATCATACCCATTACTTATCTGCTGTTTGCCTTATACGCTCCCCACGGATGGTATATGCTTGTGTTTACGGGAATAGTTCATTGGTTTTTTTCCACTTTTCCTGCAATGCCTTACTGGTATGCGTCTATATTTATAACCTTACAGTACGGCTTTGTAATGCTGTGTGCTGTAGCTGCTGCAAGAGCTAAAATGTATCCCGATAAGGATAACAAAGACCCCTCTGACCGCCCCTCCGAACCGATTTCAGAAATACTTTATTGCTCTTGGAAAAGGGAAAATATCCTTAAAGAAAATCTGTCTGTTGCAAGATACAACAGATATTTTGACAGAATGTCAAGATGTGCAAAAATACTGAAAGACGAAAAGAGGCTTGACACCCTCCTCCCATATTTAAAGGATGACAATATTTCTGTTCGTTTTGATATTGCCACACTTCTGTTTTCCTATTATAAAAACGAGTGTACCGAGGTACTTTCACAAATAGCACAAATGACGGAGGAAAAGGGGCTGCCGAAGCATCTTGCATCTTTACCTGAAAATGCAGATAAACTGGTAAACGATGACTTTTTCGGGGAGGTAAATGCTTATGAAACCTCATTTTAAAATCATATCAGCGGTGGCTATAGCTTTAGTTATTTTATTGGGCGTCATTCTTTCATGCATAGAAATCATCTGCGGACTTGATATTTTCAGAATAAGCGATTTAGCGAATTTTATTGGATGGGAGCATATTGAACACGTTACCATAGAGGACAATCACATAGACATAATACTTAAATCTACCGTTGTACCAAAAGAAATAACCCATACAGGATATTCTACAGAGGACGGACTTATCCATATAAATAAATTAAGCTCCTACATAGAAAATAATGAACGCTATAAGGATATGAAAATCAGAATACAGTATAACTACGCAGAAGATATTCGCCCTATTTTTGTAGTTGCTAATTATTCTCTTTCGAGAAGAAGTGAAAAGCACTATGACGGTTTACACAGCGTACGATTTTACTTTTGCGGAGATTATGATTTTGAAATATTAACGGCGGAGTCCTGTAAGGATATCCGCGAAGTATACCTCGTAAATTCTTATTATCCGGAAAATGTCGAGGCAATACAGCATCTTAAAAACCTTGAATATTTGTGTTTTGAAGATGATGAGACAGACAGCTATAAAATAAGACTGCGTAATGAAATGCAGAAATATGCCCCCTTGTGCCATATAGAGCTTTCGACAGAAAACAACTGAAATAAGGTGATGAAATGGCAAAAAGAAAACCGCTTATAACAATTCTTAAAATCACTTTGACAGTACTGATATCAGCCGCTATAGTAACGGGTACTGTTTATTTTTCCGTTGTTGGTATCTGCTGGGGACTTGATATTTTTAAGGTAAAGGATTTAGCGGATTTTATTGGTTGGGATAATATAGAATATGTGACAGCAAGCAATACACATTTAGAACTGATACTTAGCTTTTCGTCCTATGATACGGTAGAAAACGCCGACAAGCTCTCCGAAACGGAAAAGACGCTTGCTTATCTCGAAGAGATAAATTCTTACATAAACAATAATAACCACTATAAAAAAATGAAAGTAAGAATCCAGTTTGGTGAAAGGCACAAGGACTTAATCGGACTGTCAAATGTAGTATCCTTTGCAAATTATTCTCTTGCTGATAGAGATGAAGAACGCTATGACGGTTTTTATAGCATGATGTGGGAAAGAGGTATATCTGTCGATTTTGATTCCTTTTATACTGCCCCGTGGGACAATATCCGGGAGATAGAGTTCTGGAACTATTTCGTACCCGAAGACCCAAAGGCAATAGAAAAGCTGAAAAATCTTCAGTATGTTTATTTCCACGAGGAATTAGACGAGAGCGTTTATAACGAGCTTTGCAGATACGCCCCCTGGTGCGAGATAGAATGCAGATCTTTAAAGAAAAACGAAAATAACTGAGGTGATGAAATGGCAAAAAGAAAACCGCTAAACATACTCATTTCTCTGATATTCCCGCTATTTAACATTATTGCAACGGTGCTGGTATTTTTACTTATAGGTATAACAAACGGCAAAATCAGTCCTTATGGCTGGGCACTTATTGCAAGCTTTGCGATCGTTGGAGTTATTCCGATATTTTTAACAACAGTATGTAAAATTGATACAAGCGAATATATAAAGGGACGTGCTATCTCTTTTGTGTTATCCTTTTTAACCTGCTTTTTTACCTTCTTTTGTGTAATGTATTCAGGAAGCTTTATGTTCTGCATTTTTCCCTTTTTCCCTCTGGTTATCTCAGCCCTGCATTTTCGTGGGGAAACGGGAAAATTCAGCGAATGGATAGTTTTGTTGTTATCAGACCCCACATTACACATTGTCATTCTGATGACAGTATTTTTATCATGGCTTGCCAGTGGCGGAATAAAAATATTCTAAAAAAATATCTCAAATATAAGATAAAGAAAACAAAAGGTGCAAAATGAAAAAAGTTATAATAATATCCTTAGCTATCCTATCGGTTCTTGTAACTATAGGATTTTGCGGTGCTCAGCTTGCCTGGGGCGATGACGTGACAAGAATAGAATTTTCAAAGCTCCCTGCTTTCGGTAAGGAGCAGGTGAAAAACGCTCTTGCAATTCCGCTTTCTGAAAAGGAAAGGATATCTCATATAGAAAAAACCGAAAATCACACAGGTCCTGTAAAATACACGATAGCTATAAGATGCGATAACATAAAGGCGTTTACTGAAAACAGTACTACTCTTAAAAATAATCTGCCACAGGTATCAAAGGATAATATCGGCGCTATCGGTTATTACACGGAGCATAACACTCTTTATATCTCCGCCTTTCAGCTTGATTACGATGACCCGAGTCCCGAATATTCACAGTACTGCGGTTATGCAAAAAAGCTTATCAACGCTCTTACCCTTGCAATAGAAGGTGACGACGGCACAAGACCAAAGCATTATAAGCCCAGCGAAGAACTAAAGGTAAAGAAGAATATAGATAGATCAAAGCAAAGGGAAATCTTAAACACCTTCGGCATTGTGATACCTGAAGATGAAACTGAAGCCTTTGTATATTCTATAGGCTACAGAGAGGATAGTTCATATAAGAACGGATTTTGGAAATTTGCCATAGAGATCGGTGGAATTAAGGATTACAAATCCTTTTTTGACCACAACAACCATATCAAGAGCGAAAATCAGAAATCGGGCAATTACCCTTATGATAAAGAAATGCTCGGCACGGATTACTATATAACCTACTATAAGCTCTACTCAAACCCTACGGTGAATGAGATAAAGGAAAAGGATATACTTATAGAGGTTTTTGAAGACTAACAAATGAAACGAAAGAGGAACCATCATGTATGATATGAGAGATAAAAGCGGAATGCGGAAATTTGCACAACGCCTTATCAAAATAATTGTTGGTGTAATGCTCTTTTTTATACTGGCTTTTATAGCAAGAGAAATATATCGTTACATTATCATAGATACAGACCTTATTATGCCCGGCAGTCCTGACAAAAAACTCAGCTATTATGAAAGCTATGGAAAAAACGGTAGCTGCACCGTTGAATTTTGTTACTCGATAAATAAAGAAGATCAGGAAAAGCTACTTTCTGCCTTTAATATAAGCGTACCTGAAAATGAAGAAGAGGCTTACATTTACCGTTTCGGCTTTATAACTTACTATGACGAACACACCGGCAAGCCTGACGAATACAAGTACTTTATAGAAATTGACGGAGTTAAGGACTATTTTGCCTTTTATGATGCAAACCCGTCAGATGACCGGAAATTTGGCAGAAGCGTCAACGAGATACTTGATTGTAACAGTCAGATGAAGCCAATGAAAAGAAGCACAAGGTATTACCTTACTTATAGCGAAGTTGTATATCTGAGAGCGGGAAAACCCTATAACGAGGAAGAAAAAGCCGTATTCGAAATATTTGACCCGCTGTTTCAGGAAATACGAAAAAAATGATACGGCAATCAGTAACGTATTTTAATTTAAAAAATTTTAAAAAATATCGGAATATTTTTATCATAAATCAGTCTTATTATATAACCGGCTGACAAGTCAGCGAAAAAGGTCAATTAACATAAAGGAAAACGGTTATGAAAAGAATATTTAAAACAATTCTGATACTTACTCTTGCCGTGGCTATTGCAGTTTCTTCATCGGGGTGTATAACTACAGCACAAATTCTGAATATAGAAAGATGTGCTCGTCGCAGGCCGATAATGCAAGATATGCTCTATGAAAAATACGGAGAGGAATTTGTAATACATGAGGTCCGGCATGAGGGAAATGGCGGTGGCGGAAACGGAGTACCGAATTTTAAAGGTCTTTTTGATTTCAGTGACAATGGCACTTACTATGCTGCCTGTTCTCCAAAAGCAAATGAAGAAATTTTATTCGAAACGTCAATCAGAGCAGATAACACGAATTTGTATGACGACTATCCCCATGCTGTTGTTAAATATCTGATAAAAGAAGAGCTGGACAGGGTCTTATCGAAATACACTGACAATTATGCAATGGATATAACTATGTATCCACCCTCTAAATATGATAGTGAAGATAAAAAGTTTTTGGAAACTTACGACCCCTTTACAAGAGCAAGCGATATTACCATCCAGTCGTATAGCGAAAAGTTTCTGGAAAGAAGCCAGGCATCGATAGATATCATAATTGAGGGAGACGAGCACGCAAATGCCGATGCTCTTCAGAAAATATTTGATAATGATTTAAAAGACTCTTTCCATAAAATGCCGTTGTTATTTGAATTCAGATTTACAAGCAAAGAGAAAGTAGATCAGATAAAAAAGGAGCTTTCCGAAAAAAACGACTACTATAGCTCCATAATATCGGGAGAATACCCTATAATACACTTCAGATACGACGAGAGTACCGACTATAAATTCCGGTATAACGAAAAACAAAGTATATATTCTAAGCCGAGGGGTAGATATTATTTTGCTCAATGTAAATATGTTTATGACATAAAGAAAGAGGATCAGGAGCAGCTACTGTATATCCTTGATATTGATATTCCAGAAAGTGAAGCTGACGCTTTTGTATATTCCTTTGGATATACACAATACACAGAAAAAGATCAGTATACAGACTTTGTTATAGAAATTGAAGATGTAAATGACTACAAAAAGTTTTTTGAGTATAACGATCTCAGAATTGTAAAATACGGAGAAGACGGAAAAAGCCAAAACGAGAAAATCGGCGAATACAATTCCGAGTATGACAAAAAATACGGCACATCCCATTACATAACCTATAAAGTAAAACTTCTCGACTATGGAGATGAAGCTAAAAGGTCAAAAAAGCTAAAGGAAATATTTGAAAGAATAAAAGAATATTCAGAAGAAGAAGGAGAATAAAGTGAAAAGAATACTTAAAACACTTCTTATACTTACTCTCGCTGTGGCTATTGCAGTTTCTTCATCGGGGTGTATAACTACACGTATAGTTCTGCAAACGGAAAGAGAAGCCAGTCACAAACCAATGATACAAAGAATGCTCAGAGAAAAATACGGGGAAAAATTTATCGTACATAAGATCCGCAGTGAAGGCGGTCGTGGCGGAATGGGTGTACTTGATATTGAAGCCCTTTTTGATTTCAGTGACTACGGCACTTACTATGCCACCTGTTCTCCTGCATCAAACCCGGATATAATATTTGAAGCACAGACAGGAGCAAAGTGTACGTATCTGGATGAAGGCTATCCCCAGGCGATTGTAGAATATCAAGCAAAGAAAATAGTGGAGGAGGTCGTTTCAAAATATACTGATGATTATATTTTATACACCTACGTTTCTTCTCCGTTCAAAAGTCCTGATATAGATGATGCCACCTGGGAAAAGGTAGAAAACGCAGAGCCTTTCACATCAGCAGAGCAAATCACAATAGAAAGCTACGTTGATAAATATTACGACACAACTTATTTAGTAATCAATCTGTTTTTTAATGACGACATAGAAGATACAAAAGCATTCAGTGAAAAGGTTCTTGATGAAATAAACGATAAACTCAACAAATTAGATACGTTAGCATTAATTTCTTATATGGACGATGAAATAAAAAAAGAATGTTCTGACTATATGAAAGAGAAAGAAAGCGAATACGACCCTCGTATCGATATTTCATATAATTACGACAGTGATTGTACTTATTATTATTCATACCGAAAAAATAAAAACACCGATTATAAGTGGGAGCTGTCATCTTCAAAAAGTAAAAACAATCACTAAATAGCGAGGAAAAAATGAAAAAACATAAACAAACAATCTCCGCAATAGTTTTAGGACTTGTTATCGTACTGTTTATATCACTTTATTCTATTGCAGCACTTTTACTGACCGACTGCTTTTCTGATTTTCTTTATGAAAATAGTAGTCTTTATAAGTTGATATCATTTTTAAACGTTCTGATAATAGCCGCAATTGTGGTGTTACCTACTGTTTTTGTCACCATAAAGTTCGGTATCAATCCATTTCAGACTATAATCAGCTTTGTTATAATTTTCATATTGTATAAGACTATCCCCTTTTTACCCTTTTATTTCGTTCAGGTCACAGAAAATATAATAGCAACAACACGCTGTATCACCTTATGGCAGGAAGCGGCTTCTATTGCACTTTTCTCGGGTGTGCTGATGTTTGTTACCAGCCTTATCGTAACTAACAGATTGAAAAAGCACAACTAATCGGCATAAAATTAACCCACGAAGAATTTCTTCGTGGGTCAGTTTTTTATTCACTTCTCAGTGCTGCAACAGGGTCTTTCTTTGCCGCTACTCTTGCAGGGATAAGACCTGCAATGAGAGTTAAGAGCATACTGATTATTACTAAGATAACAGCACCCTGCCAGGGCAGTGAGCATATTGTGTAGATATCGGTAAGACTTCCGATAATAGCGTTTGCGGGAAGGTGGAGCAATAAGGTAATTCCTATACCGAGCACGCCTGCTGTAAAGCCTACGATAAGAGTTTCTGCATTGAATACTCTTGATACGTCACGCTTTGACGCACCCATAGCACGGAGTATACCGATCTCCTTCGTTCTTTCAAGTACTGAGATATATGTAATGATGCCTATCATAATTGAGGATACCACAAGAGAGATCGCAACAAAGGCGATAAGTATATAGCTTATAGCGTCGATGATGGTTGTAACGGAGGTCATCATAAGTCCTACGATGTCGGTATATCTTATTTCCATATTCTCATTACCGATCGACTTTACCATATCGTTATATTCTGTTATTATCTCTTCGATCTTTTCCTTTGATTCAAAATCCTTAGGGTATATGCTTATACGATGAGGAGAATCAATATCCGATACACCAAGCTTTGCAAGGTTTCCGTCATAGGTCGCATCTGTCTTATTATTAGGCATATAGCTCATAAACGCCTCGACGATCTGTTCCTCAGTCATACCCATACCCATAGCCTGCTGAAGCTTGCTACCGATCTCCTGCTGCTGTTCTAAGGGAAGAGTAGCAATATAAGCCTTGATATCGTCCATTGTATACGTCTTTTCAGGTTCGTCATCCTTGGGGAATTCGATGCCTGTGAAGATATCTGTATCAGGATTTTCTTTCTGTTCCTTTACGATCTCGCTTTCATTAATCTTATTGATAAGATGCTCTGTAAGTGCGTGAGTATAGCCGATAACAGAAGAGGAGTCGTTTGAAACGATAGAGTTTTCACCGGGCTTTACGATACCTACTACCTTTATAGGCTCGGACTTGTCAACAAGCTCCTTCATAAAGATATCGTCCTTACTCTTATCTACCCAGACACCGTCTTCCTTTACGTAATAATCGCTGTTTAAAATGAGTCTGAACTGGAGATCTAAAAGCTCGTCATATGTAAAGGTCACCTGCTCACTTTCAAAATCTATGCTGTCCACATCGTTCTTCATAGCCTTCTTTACGGCTTCAATAAGCTCCTCGTCATCCATAAGACCGAGGCAGTAAAGACTGTAGTCGGCAATCTTGTTGTTCTTATTTACCATTACTATAACTTCGTTATAGTTTTCAGGCATACGACCTGCCAATACTTCGTACTGTTCGTTGAGAAGCTTTTCGTTGTCAAGAAGCTCACCCCAAACGTTTGCACTGGAGCCTGCCATTGTGCTCATCATTGCTGAGGAGCTTGAAAGAGCACTGGTCATACCCATTTTTTCGAAAAGCTGGGCAGGGTTTACCTTATAATTATTGCCGTCCTTGTCTGTTCTGTATACGTTAAGCTGAGTTGTATAGCTGTATTTTATATCGCTGACGTAATCCTTTATTCCCTTGCCTTCTCCCTCAAGATAAGCCTTGAAGGCTTCAAGGTCGTTGGACTGTATCTGTGTGAACATAGAGTTTATCATATTACTCATAATGTTCTGTGATTTTATCTCATCTTCTCCCGCTTCCTCTTGCTCAGTCTGTGCTTTCATCAGTGCAGTCATCATAGCTGTCATGTCAACAGTTTCACCCTCTATGATGATAGGATAGCTTGCAAGGGTGTTTTCCTCAACTGAAGCTATATATTCTCTTGCACCTGTTGATATTGCAAGAATAAGTGCAATGCCTATAATACCGATACTACCCGCAAAGGAGGTCATAAAGGTTCTTGTCTTCTTGGTCATCAGGTTATTAAGACTTAAGGATAAAGCTGTAAAGAAGGACATAGAGGGCTTTTTAGCCTTCTTTTCCTTTGTCTTCTTTTCCTTCTTTATAGGCTCGACAACTGCTCTTTCATAGGGGTTTGTATCGCTTACCACCTTACCGTCAAGCAGTCTTATAATTCTGTTTGAATACTGCTCGGCAAGCTCAGGGTTATGGGTTACCATAATGATAAGCTTATCCTTTGATATCTCCTTAAGTATCTCCATTATCTGAACGCTCGTTTCGCTGTCAAGCGCACCTGTAGGCTCATCAGCAAGGAGAATATCGGGGTTATTTACAAGAGCTCTTGCAATGGCAACTCTCTGCATCTGACCGCCTGACATCTGATTGGGCTTTTTGTGTATCTGATCAGCAAGGCCTACCTTTGTGAGCGCGTCAATAGCACGTTTTCTTCTTTCCTGCTTTGATACGCCTGAAAGAGTGAGTGCAAGCTCTACATTAGATAATACTGTCTGATGAGGGATAAGGTTATAGCTCTGGAACACAAAACCGATGGAGTGGTTTCTATAAGTGTCCCAGTCGGATGCCTTGAACTGCTTTGTGGATTTTCCACTGATAATAAGATCACCCTCGGTATATCTGTCAAGACCACCGATGATATTAAGAAGCGTTGTCTTGCCGCAACCGGACTGACCGAGAATAGCAACGAATTCGCTTTCACGGAAGTCCATGCTGACGCCTCTCAGTGCCTGTACTTTAGTGTCACCGAGTTCATAATCCTTCGTTATGTTCTTTAACTGAAGCATAGCTTTTCCTTTCTTTATGTTAAATAATTTTATTTAAGAGCCGCTGTATCTACAGTGACTATCATTTTCTTTTTCTTTTCCTCTGTCTTTTCACTGATATAGGGCAGATACACGTAAAAATCCGTACCCTTGCCCTTTTCGCTTCTTACCTTTATCCTGCCGCCGCAAAGCTCGGTAATTCTCTTGACCATTGCGAGTCCGAGACCGTTACCGCTGTTTGAACGCGAACTGTCGCCCTGATAGAATTTTTCAAATATTCTTTCTGTCGTAGCACTATCCATACCTATTCCGTTATCTGAGACTGCGAACTCAACTTCTTCATTTTCAGGTACAATTTTGAGTGTTACCTCTATACAGCCCTTTTCGTCCGTATACTTTATGGCATTGCCTATTATATTTAGCCATACGTGTTTTAACACATTGGGGTTGCCGTAGTATTCGACTTCTTCGAGTTCAGGAATTATTTCAATATCCTTTGCACTCCACTCCTCACACAGCATCAGAATACTCTGTCTTATCTCTTCGTCAAGGCTGAATTTCACCTTATCGGAGATAACTTCCTGGTTTTCAAGTTTTCCGAGTAAAAGAATGTTTGTGGACATATTTATAAGCCGCTGGGATTCTGACAAGATTATATCTATATATTCCTGCTCCTGCTCCTTTGTAAGTCCGCCTTTTTTCAGTTGCTTTGCAAAGCCGTGAACCGACACCATCGGAGTTTTGAATTCGTGGGAGAAGTTATTTATAAAATCATTTCTGAAAAGCTCGGTGCTTTGAAGCTCCTTTGCCATCAGATTGAAATTTCTCTGTATCTGTGCAATTTCTGAATTGGCACTGATATCTTCAAGTCTTACCGCAAAGTCACCCTCGGTAACTTTTTTCAGACCTTTTTTCAGCTCATTCAGCGGTTTTAAAAAATATCCTGCAAGAAAAGCAGTCATAAGACTTCCTATGATAACGCAGGCACAAAGCATAATGAGCGGTAACAGCATCGGCACGACGTATATATGCCGTATCAGTCCGAAAGCATCCAGTATATTGAAAATAACCATACTGATACTTCCTGCACTGACCATTATAACGAATACGAATATAACTACGTAAGCGTGGAGCGACCGATATTTCTTTTCTTCTTCATCACGTCTTTCAGACATCCTCGCTCACTCCCCGTATTTTACTTTATTACCGCCTTATAGCCAAGACCTCTTACCGTTACGATTTCAAAATCCTCATTATCACGGAATTTTTCTCTCAGTCTGTTTATATGTACGTCTATCGTTCTTTCATCGGTATCTGATTCCATATCCCACAGTTCATCCATTATCTGACGACGGGTGAAGATCTTATTGGGATAGGAAAGAAGCTTAAATAAAAGCATAAACTCCTTATTCGGAAGCTCCTGAGTTTCACCCTTACAAGCTACTGTAAGAGCGTCATAATCAAGTACCGTACTGCCCGCTGTCAGCTTATGCTCATTTGCAATGTTGGAGCGGCGGAGCAAGGCGGCTATTCTTAAAAGCATCTCCTCTTCGTCAACGGGCTTTACCATATAATCGTCAGTTCCTGCCTTAAAGCCTGCTATCTTATCAGCAGAGGTCTCCTTTGCGGTAACCATCAGCACGGGTATATTGCAATCTCCGTCACGCAGAGTCTTTACAAACTCATAGCCGTCCATTCTCGGCATCATTACGTCAAGCAATATAAGATCGATATGTTGTCTGTCAAGTATTTCAAGAGCGTCTACGCCATCCACCGCAGGAACAGGCTCATAGCCGTTCTGTGCAAGTACCGTACACATCAGCTTTCTTGTATTTTTATCATCTTCTGCAACCATTATATGAAACATTCTGTCCACCTCTTCCGATATCCGTAATACCGGATCAGTTTACCATATAAAGATTAATTATATGTTAATAGCATAGCTTTAAAAAAACTCCGCCATAGTAATGGTGGAGTTTTTTAAAATTACTTATCAAGATTGTACTTCTTCTTGAACTTGTCTACACGTCCGCCTGTGTCAACTAACTTCTGCTTTCCTGTGAAGAAAGGGTGGCACTTAGAACAGATTTCTACCTTGATATCCTGCTTTGTAGAACGTGTTTCGATAACCTCGCCGCAAGCACACTTGATTGTGGTGGGCTGGTAGTTAGGGTGGATACCTTCTTTCATGCTGTCACCTCCTGACTTTAATGATGCGTCTAAATTACAGCTTTCGCCATGATTTCGATATTAAGTGCGTTATATTTCACGCTTAGGTTATTATTATATCACAAACATTCGGGCTTTGCAAGTCTTTTTTGTAATTTTTCATAACCTTTTTAAATTATAGTGATTTACTTTATCAATTTTGTGAAATCTGCTGAATAAGCCTTCTGCTTTTCCTTTGCATCTTCAACGCTTGTGCCTACCGTTGTGTAGTAAAGCTTGATCTTAGGCTCCGTACCTGAGGGTCTTATGATAACGCTTGCGTTGTTTTCAAGATACAGTGTGATTACATTGGACTTAGGAAGTGTAAGCTCTGTCTTTACACCTGTTGCGAAGTCAACCTTGTAGCTTTCTTCATAGTCTGCAAGACCGATAACCTTGCTGCCTGCAATAGCCTTAGGATAATCATGACGCATCTTGTCCATGATCTCTGCCATCTTCTTCATACCGCTTTCGCCTTCAAAGGTGAAGGTTTCAAGCTGGTTGCAGTAGAAACCGTATTCTTTGTACATATTAGCTCTTGCCTGAACGAGTGAAATACCCTTTGTACGATAGAATGCAGCCATTTCACAGATAAGCATTGACGCTACGACAGCATCCTTATCTCTTACGTAGCTTCCTGCAAGGTAACCATAGCTTTCTTCAAAACCGAAGATGTATCTGTCCTGCTCACCCTTGTCTTCAAGGAAGCCTATCTGTTCACCGATAAACTTGAAGCCTGTGAGAACTTCAAAAAGCTCAACGTTGTACTTTTCGGCAATTGCCTTTACTAAGTCTGTTGTTACTATTGTCTTTACTGCAACGGGGTTTTCGGGCATCGTGCCGTTTGCAATTCTTTCCTTGCAGATGTATTCAAGAAGCATTGCACCTACTTCGTTACCTGTGAAGAGTACGTAATCATCACCATCAGGAACTGCGATACCTACACGGTCGCTGTCAGGGTCAGTAGCAAGAAGAAGGTCAGGCTTTTCTGTCTTACAAAGCTCTAAGCCTAAAGTAAGTGCTTCTCTTATTTCGGGGTTGGGGTAAGGACAAGTCGTGAAGTTGCCGTCAGGATTTTCCTGTTCCTTAACTACTACAACGTCAGTGATACCGATTTCCTTTAATATTCTTCTTACGGGCTTGTTGCCTGCACCGTTAAGAGGTGTATATACGACCTTAAGACCGCTTGTTGCACATAAATCAGGGTGAAGTGACTGCTTCTTTACGTTTGCAATGTAATCGTCAATTACAGACTGGGGAATATACCGGATAGAACCATTTGCTACGCATTCTTCAAACTCTGCTGACTGCACGTCACTGAAGATATCAAGCTTGTCGATCTCGCTTAAAATAGCTTCTGCTGCTTCAAGAGTAACCTGACAACCGTCATCGCCGTATACCTTGTAGCCGTTGTACTTAGCAGGGTTGTGGCTGGCTGTAACGATAACACCTGCATCACACTTTAATGCTCTTACTGCAAAAGAAAGCATAGGTGTGGGCATAAGCTCTGTGTAGATATTTACCTTTATGCCGTTTGCCGCAAAGATCTCAGCGGCGTGCTTTGCAAAAACGTCAGACTTTATTCTGCTGTCGTAAGCTACTGCAACGCTTAAATCCTTCTTGCCTGTCTTTTTGAGGTAGTTTGCAAGACCCTGAGTAGCCTTACCTACCGTGTAAACGTTCATTCTGTTCGTACCGGCACCGATAACGCCGCGAAGACCGCCTGTACCGAATTCTAAATCACGATAAAATCTATCGGAAATTTCTTCTTCCTTTCCTGATACGCTTTCAAGTTCTGCCTTTAAGTCAGGATCGATCGTAGCCTTTTCGAGCCACTGAGTGTAGAGTGAGTTGATATTGCTCATAGGTATGAATTTCCTTTCTATAATGAGCGGTAAATATGTACCGCATAATCCGTCATTCTACAGTATATCATTTTTTCTTTAAAAATGCAAATAAAATATTCATTTTTTTGAGAAAAATTTTAAGAAAATTTAAGGCAATATTTGTTGAAAATCACACTAAAGGGATGTATAATAGTAATATATTTCTTAAATTTTACACATAGGGAGAAAAATTATGTACGCTGCAGTAAACGGAATGGGTCTTTTCGGTATGAATGCTTTTAAGGTAACAGCCGAAATCATAACTTCAAAGGGACAGCCTGCCTTTGACATTGTAGGTCTTGGCGATATGGCGGTACAGGAAAGTAAAATGCGTATAAAGGGTGCACTTTCGGGTGTTGGCATCGGCATTGGCGGTCAACGTATAACGGTAAATCTTGCTCCTGCTGACGTGAGAAAAAGCGGTTCGGTATACGACTTTACCATTATTGCCGCTATACTCAGCGTAAACGGAATAATTGACGAGGACCTTTCTGACTGTGCTTTCATCGGTGAAGTGTCGCTCGGCGGCGGACTTACCTTTACAGCCGGTGTACTTAGTATGGCTATAGAAGCTCACAAATGCGGAATAAAGCGACTCTTTCTCCCAAAGGAAAACGCAAGAGAAGCCTCTGTAGTAGAAGGACTTGAAGTTTACGGCGTAGAAAATATAGGCGAATTTATAAACCACTTTACAAAAAGAGAGCAGATAAAGCCCGAAGCTCCCTATGCTCCTGATGAAGCGTTTATACAAATAAGCGATATGGCAGAGGTCAAGGGTCAGCCTCTTGCAAAACGTGCTCTTGAGGTAGCGGCTGCAGGCTTTCATAACGTACTGCTTATCGGACCTCCCGGAACGGGTAAAAGTATGATATCCAAAAGAATACCCTCTATACTGCCTCCTATGACCTTTGAAGAAAGTATGGAAACTACCGGTATACACTCTATAGCAGGTCAGCTTGACAGAAATAATCCTATAATGACCGTAAGACCCTTCAGAAGTGTCAGCCATACAGCGTCCGCTGTAGGTCTTATCGGCGGCGGCAGTGTGCCGAAGCCGGGTGAAATATCCCTTGCCCATAACGGCGTATTATTCCTTGACGAGTTACCCGAATTTGACAGAAGAACGCTTGAAACCCTCCGCCAACCTTTAGAAGACGGCGTTATAACCATATCGAGAGCACAAGGCTCTATCACCTACCCTTGTGACATAATGTTAGTGGCGGCAATGAACCCCTGCCCCTGCGGCAACTACGGAAATCCTAAAGGCAACTGTACCTGCTCTCAGAAAATGATACAGAATTATTTAGGCAGGATAAGCCGTCCCGTCCTTGACAGAATTGATATTCAGGTTGAAATGCCCCAGCTTTCCTATAACGAGATAAGTGAGGCAAAGCCCGGAGAGTCAAGCTCTGCAATATCCGAAAGGGTAATGAAGGCAAGAGAAATTCAGGCAAAACGATTTAGGGGTACGGGTATCCGTTCAAATTCAAAGATAACTCCTGCTCTGCTCCACGAAATGTGCCCGATGGATGACAGTGCAAAGAAGCTTATTTCAGATTGCTTTGACAAGATGGGACTTTCCGCAAGAGCCTATGACAGAATACTCAAAGTAGCCCGCACCTGTGCCGATTTAGCAGACAGTGAAATAATCAGAAAGCAGGATATATCATCAGCAATAAACTTCCGCAGTCTTGACAGAAAATACTGGAGTAATTAAAAAGAAGCTAAAAAAAGGATTACTATTGCAATTTCTCTTTTAATTTGGTATAATATATCTGTATATTTTTAAATAGAACAGAGGAATAAAGACTATGATAGATTTTTCCGAAAAGAAAAGAATAGTAATAAAGGTTGGCACAAACACCCTTGCACATTCTACGGGTAATTTAAACATCCGCAGAGTTGCAAAGCTTATCGAAGTTTTTTCAGACCTTAAAAACGCAGGCAAGGAAATTATATTCGTGACCTCAGGTGCTCAGGGTATAGGAGCAGCCCGTGCGGGCCTTCGCAAAAAGCCCACTGAGATCCCACAAAAGCAGGCTTGTGCCGCTATTGGTCAGTGCGAGCTTATGCATATCTATGACAGAGAATTCCAGAAACACAACCACACGGTAGCACAGGTGCTTTTAACAAGAGACGTAATCTCAAATAAGACAAGAAAACAGAACGTTATAAATACCTTCAAGACTCTTCTTGATATGGGTATCGTACCTATTATAAACGCAAACGATACCGTATCAATAAAAGAGCTTGACTTTGACGAGAATGATACGTTATCAGCAATCGTTGCAACGCTTTGCGAGGCGGATCTGCTTGTTCTGCTCACCGACGTTGACGGACTATATGACAGAAATCCATCTCTCCCCGACGCAAAGCATATCCCTTACGTAGAAAAGATAACCGCTGAAATGATAGCGGCGGCAAAGGGTACGGGAAGTGAATTTTCCAGCGGCGGTATGCTGACAAAGCTTGAAGCGGCAGGCATCGCTAAGGAAAACGGCATACCTACGGTTATAATAAACGGAGAAAACCCCGAAATACTTTACGATCTTTTTGAAAATAAAGCTACCTGCACAGCCTTTGCGGCAGATGAGGTATAATGAAAGGAACTGAAATTATGAGTTATATAGACGAGCTTGGTATAAAGGCTAAAAAGGCATCAGGTGAGTGTGCCGGCCTTACCGAAATAAAGAAGAATGAGATCTTAAAGGAAATTGCCGATATGCTTTTAAACAGCAAAGAGGAGATAATTTCCGAAAACAAAAAAGATATTGAAGAAGCACATAAAAATAATATGGCTCAGGCTATGGTTGACAGACTGACTCTTACAGAACAGAGAATTGACGGTATGGCTGAGGGTGTTATGCAGGTTATGGCACTTGCTGACCCTGTCGGAAAGGTGCTTGGCGGCGGCACTCTTAAAAATGGTCTTTCCATCGTTAAAAAGAGCGTACCCTTAGGCGTTATCGGTATAATCTTTGAATCTCGTCCCAACGTTACGGTCGACGCGG
This sequence comes from Oscillospiraceae bacterium, assembly GCA_015067025.1. Lineage (GTDB taxonomy): Bacteria > Bacillota > Clostridia > Oscillospirales > Ruminococcaceae > Ruminiclostridium_E. The sequence continues at coordinate 2,711 of SVNC01000012.1, read as the reverse complement.
GCGTGCTTTGCCTTAAAGCAGGCAACACGGTTATTTTAAGAGGCGGCAGTGACGCTATAAACTCAAACAAGTGCCTTGTGGGACTTATGCGTAAGGCAGCTGAAAAGCATGGTGTGAACCCTAATATCGTTCAGCTTGTTGAAGATACGTCAAGAGAAGTGGCAACAGAACTTATGAAGGCTAACGATTACCTGGACGTACTTATACCGAGAGGCGGCGGCGGACTTATAAACGCTGTTATAAAGAACGCTACAGTCCCCGTTATTCAGACGGGTGAAGGTAACTGTCACATTTACGTTGACCGCTTTGCCGATATTGATATGGCGGTAGAAATTACAGATAACGCAAAGACTCAGCGTCCTTCTGTATGCAACGCTATTGAAAACGTACTTGTACACAAAAATATCGCCGAAGGCTTTTTGAAGAAGCTCAGCGAAAAATGGAACGGTAAGGTTCAGTTTATCGGTGACGCTGATACGGCGGCGTATATTACGGTTTCAAAGGAAGCTACTGACGAAGATTACCGCAAGGAATTCCTCGACCTTACAATTGCTGTAAAGGTAGTGGACGATATTGACGAGGCTATTGCACATATAAACAGATTTGGTACAAAACACAGCGAATGCATCATTACAGAGTATCTCAAGAACGCAGAAAAATTCCAGAGAGAAATTGATGCGGCGGCTGTTTACGTAAATGCCAGCACACGCTTTACCGATGGCTTTGAATTCGGTCTTGGAGCAGAAATCGGTATCTCTACGCAGAAGCTCCACGTAAGAGGTCCTATGGGACTTGAAGCACTGACTACCTTTAAATATCTTATAAACGGTAACGGTCAGATAAGAGGTTAAGCTATTCGGAAAGGAAAAAAGATGGCTAAAAAGGACAGAATAAAAAAGAAGCACGACGACGGTATACTTCACGGGCTTGCAGGCTCTCTCGAAGAAGCCTTCGGCGAGGATACAAGTGAGATCCAGCAGGATGATATAATCGTTGTTGACGTTCCCGAAAAGAAGGGAAACGGAAAAGGTAAGAAAACGTTATTTTTCATTGCAGGTCTTACGGTGATTATCTTTGCAATTCTTGGAATAATAAGCACGGTGCTTACTTTATCAGGAGCTATTTCAGATATCGCCAACCAGACACCGCTCAAAAATGAGCTTACCCTTTATCTCTACCCGATAGTAGCAACCGACCCACCGAGCTTTGAAAAGGCGGAAAATCTTACAAGCCCCTCTATTATAAAGGCGGCTATTTCGAGAATAAGACTTACAGGCGATATGTCAAAATACCAGAGCGAGGACGGACTTATTTATATCCCTGAATTCGATGTGGAAACAAATGCAAAAAGCATCTTCGGCGGTTCGATACAGTTTGAACATCGTACCGTAGGTCACATTGACGATCTGGCAACCTATATTCCCGATAAAAAGGCGTATGCGGTAGCTGATATGCAGCTTATCCCCAACTATTCTCTTAAAATCACTGAGCTTTCAAATATAGGCGAGACCTATACGGTAACAGTTGATTATTATCCACCAGCCGTTGAAATACCCGGACTTAACAAAGAACCCGAAAGTGCAAAGACTATGATTTATACAATTGTAAAATCAGGTGATAAAAAGACCATCACATCTCTTAAGATGGTTGAAGGTGACGGCGGTTTATATGGCGACGGACAGGAACATTAAATAAAAAATCCCTTGACCAAAAGCGTGATGTCCTTAACGGAGAAAACGAAAACCGAATAGGATAACAAGAAAGGCTGCATAGTCTATGATGGCTATGCTGCCTTTTGTATTATTTAATATCAAACAAATCGAAGCGTTGCAGAAATGCGGTGCTTTTTTGAATTTTATATCGAAAATCGCTGGACTTGTGGAAAGTGTTGTGGTATGTGTTTGTGTTGCAAAAAGGAGGTGCAACGCACATGACAACACTTGAAGATTTATACTACGGTAACATCAGTCCGCACGAAAGGTACATAAAGCGCGGTTCGAGAGTGGACAAACTCGTAAAGCTCATATGCAAAAACGAGGAAAGCCTAACGGCAACGCTCACTGAGCAGCAGAAAGAAACTTTCGAAAAATTCAAAGACTGTCAGAGCGAACTGTCAGGACTGACCGAACGAGATGCATTCAGGGACGGATTCATCCTTGCGGTGCGAATAATGGTTGAAGCGATGGAAGGGTTAGAAACGGTGGATGATATATGAAAAAACTAATAATTTATCTTCTCTGCTGTGTGGTGCTCGTGAGTATGGTGGGATGCGGTGGCAACACCGCACCACCTCCTACAGAGAGTCCGACGACAACGGTATCGGAAACGGTAATAACAGAACCCCCACTCGAAACAATACCGCCCGTGACAGCGGTAGAGCCGACAGGGAAAGATCCCGTCACAACCGAGCGCGAGGAACAGGTAACCGAGCCGGAACCTACGGAAAAGCCTGCTCCCTTCGATATTGATAACTGGATCGCCTATGCAAGGAGCTACGCCGAAAACAAAGGACTCGTACTAAGCGACACGGCGGTGGGGATTGTTGGGATAACCCTATCCGCGCAGGCACACACTGCATTTACCTTGAAAGAGATATCCAAAGCCGACTTGACCGCTATGCAAAGGATCAGGACATCACCGACGTGTGGATCTGGGCAGAAGCTATGGGCAACGATCGCTACGACATTTATATCGGCTACGCTTAAAAACGA
>SVNC01000001.1 GCA_015067025.1 Oscillospiraceae bacterium | reverse complement strand
TTTAATAGTAATGCGGTCGCCAAACCTTTTCTATTATACCATTGGGAGGTTGTTTATTTCAATCGCTTGCTAAAGCTTTTTTTCCCCCGGTAGAACCGGGGGTTGTTTCGTGCTAAAGCGTCCAATCTAAAAAATTACGAGGATGCGAAAGCATCCTCGTTTTTTTAATTTACTTCTACTATTGTAATATTATCACTGCCCAAATCAACTTCTGATAGTAAAGCGTCCTTTATTTTAGCAGCTCCTGCACTATCAAGTCCGGGTGTCTTTACGATTATGTTTGCAGACGTTCCGCTGAGATAACAAAGCACATCTTCAAAACCCTGAGCTTTAAGTACCGTTTCAATCTTAGTTTCTGATTCCATAAGCTCTGTCATTTTCATTGTGTCCTGTGCAACTACCTGCATTTCATCGTTTGTAAGATCTCCACCGTTATATATCGATTTAAGAACCTCTGTAGCCTCTGCACGGCTATTTTTCTTATCTATTCTTGCCTTTGCAAAATATTCATCTGAGGCTGATTGTTTTATCTCATCGGTATCAATTTTTTCAGTCATATTATTCTGATTGGATACAAAGGTTGTATCGCCGTAATTTTCTGTCTTTTTATCAACGGTCTGTACCTGATTGCTTAGAGCAAAATTAGCGTAAAGTCCGACCGATAATACCAGTGCAAGTCCGGCAATTATAAGATGCTTTTTCCCTATAATCATATTTATTCTGGGTTTTCTCATTGTAATACCTCTCTTATATTATGTAGTTATGCATATTCTGGCCGGCGAAACATCAAGAACTTTTGATGTAAGCTCCAGAATTTTTTCTTTTATAACAGGATCTTCTGCCGATTTTATTATTATACCAACACCAAGCACTGTAAAGTCGTCTTTATCCGTCTTTATCATTACTTCCGGTACGTCACCCTCACATAAAGCAGATATCATTGTTATCAGCCTTTGCTCTGTTTCGGAATTTTTACTTGTCTCCTGCTGACTTTTTGCCGAAGAAGAAAAGAAAATAAGAAGTAAAGCTATAAATCCTGTTATTAAAGCAATTTTTAAAAATACATCTGATTTGAAAAATTCTTTCATTTGATTATTTTCCTTAATTTTACGTTTAAATCTTCAAATAGCCATATTTTACAATAATATCACTACCTACCTCCCTGCTCACAAGCTCAATCGCTTTCTTTACTCTGTCTTCGGTTTCTGTGTCACTAAATAATATTTCTATTTCAGTAATAGATATGCAGAATGCGCCGTTTATATGAGCAAACACATAAACTTTTTGAAAAGAAAAATCGTTATTCTTCAGCAATTCTTCTACTTTTAATCTCACCGCCTTAGCCGATTCAACTCTTACCTGTTCTGATAATTTTTCGCTGAAATCTATAACCTCTGTTTTTTGTAAATTTGTAAAATCAAAGGAAGTGAAAACAGAAACCTCGTCAAAACTTGATATAAGACTTATTGCGAATATACAGGAAACAAGAAAAGATATCTGTGTTTTGAATTTAGTTTCAGGTATCAGAATTTTAAGTATCCCTGTCGCAACTGTAAGCAAGCAAATACCAAGCAACACTGATTTTACGTCATCCATCAAATACCTCCAAATAAAAACAGCATTAAAGAAATACAGATTACAGTCATTAAAAGAAAGCAACATAATAATGCAAGGATGATTGAAACGACACTTTCTGCCCCCTTTATCACTTGCGAAAGCCCGTTTACTGAAAACATTTCCGATATCGAATACGCAAAGGATAGTATCAACTTATAGCATAGTGCCGAAAAAACAGACGGCAACATAAGAACAGCACCTGCAATTACTCCGAATACTCCGAAATTATTCTTGATGACACCTACTCCACCGAGCATAACAGAAAGTGCATCAGAAATTGCTCCGCCTATAAAAGGTACTGCATTTGAAACTGTGAATTTGGTTGCTTTTAGCCCCACACTGTCTGCACCAGACGTTATAAAGGTCTGTAATCCAAGAAGTGCCACAAATATCGTCATAATAATCCCGAGTAGCCATATGACTATTTTCTTTATAGTGTCACAAAAAGCAGATAGCTTTAAATCAGAATTTACCGATCCTGCTAAAGTTACACCCATTATACAAATGCTAAGGGGCAAAAAAATTCCCGTAGCAAGTTGCATAAAAAGCTGAATACCACCCATTATGAAGCTATTCAGAACGGTAGCAGATGTTACTCTTCCTGACATAGAAATAACGCCGGCAAAAGCAGGGATAAAGGAAGAAATAAATACTTTACCTTGCTCCAGAGTTTTTTCTCCATAGGCTATAACATCACTGACATTAACCGTAATAAGGGTCGTCCCTGATACAACGCAAATAATGTTAAAAACCTTTTTTACCGTTTCATTAGTCGCATCAGAGATCGTTCCTACTAACGAACAAACAAGAACAATGATTGATATCGAAACAAGCAACCGTATTGGACTTACTATATAAGTACAAAGCTCATTCCACAGATACGAAACTATATTTTCTACGTTTAATGAATTAGTATCCGTATTATCCGGTGTAATTCCATTATCGTATAGCTTGTCTGTAATATCAGACGGAAGTGAATAGTTGCTATCTGATAGCCCTAAATCAGGTGGCTCAGCAAAAGCCTTCATAGGTATCATAAAAAACACCAAAGCAACAACTATAAATGTAATAATTTTAAAAGTCCTCATTTTTTCTCCGTTAAGCCATCAGATTCTTTATTATATTTACAAGCTCTGTAAAAAGCGGCATAGATAAAAGAAGAATTGCACATTTACCCGCAAAATCTATTTTTGCGGCTATAGATCCTTCTCCTGCGTCCTTACAGCTTTCCGATGCAAGCTGAGTTATATAACATATTGCAAGGCATTTTAATAAAAGCTCGCTATACTTAAAACCACCTTCAGACAATTCACTAAGCTGTAATACCGACTCAATTATCGGTGCAATTATAAGGATCAAAGCCCCAAGCATTATCATACCGGTAACAAGAGAAATATAAATACTATATTCAGGACGATATTGCTTCAAAACCACTGATAAAACTGCACCGATAATCCCAGCTCCTACAAACGCAATTATATTCATAGCCTTACCCCGCTATAAATTAAAAACGTTCTTGATGGTATCAAAAAGCTTGCTTATCTCTGTCACTATCATCATAAGTACGACAACAAGTCCGGCTATCGTTGTCATCATTGCCTGCTCTTCTCTGCCTGATCTTTGCAGAAGTTGATTAAGTATTGCTACAACGATACCTATTGCGGCTATTTTAAAGATTAAATCTATATCCATATTTTTCACCATATTCCGTTATAAAAAAACAATCCCTACAGCCGCACCAAGCAATATTCCAAGTGTCCTATAGAGCTTTACCTTTGATTTTCTTATCTCGTCAGAATCCTTGATAAGAACGTCAAGATTACTTCTCACAGACTGTAATACGGCAATCTGACCTTCTGTACTGCTTTTCCCAAGACTTTCACCAAATTCCGATACAACCCGTTTATCATCATAGGTAAGATATTTTATTCTCTGTACTTCCTTTTTCCATAGCTCATCAATACGTTTACCGCTTTTAGCTGTTTCTATCATTTCGTCAGTGATAAATTCAAGCTTTCCATCCTGTATTTTTGAAAGGACCTCAGAAACTGCGTATCTGTTGTATTTTATAAGCCCTTCTATTCTAAGTACTATCGCGGAGAATTCAGTGAGAAAATAATATCTGTCCTGTAATCTGCGACTGAAATACATTCCAACAAAAGCACCGCAGAATGTCGTTAAAATAAAAACACAAAGTCTGTCCATCTCAGCACCTTGAATCGTTTGCTCTGATTATCTTCTCAACCTTTCCCTTTTCTTTATCAGAAAGGACGGCTATATGCGATATTGCTTCAATATCTAAAAGTCGCTTAATTTTACAGTTGTTGCTTATCTCAGCATCACTGTAAGCGTGAGCCGTCATTATCACACCTACACCACTGTTCAGCATATTTTCGATCTGACCAATATCTGCACCAAGCTCATCAAGAACAACAAAATCAGGTGACATAGTTCTTATCGCTCTTTCTATTCCGTCATTTTTTGCAAAGCCTGTAAAGATGTCTGATAGGCTACCTATGGAAAGCTGAGGTATCCCCTCATAACAAGCGGCAAGCTCGTTTCGTTCGTCAATAACAGATAAACGGTATTTTTCTCCTATAACTCTGCATAGATCACGAAGAATTGTTGTCTTTCCCGAAAGAGGTTTACCTACTATCAATAGCCCCTTAACCCTTTCTCTTTCAAAAAGTTCAGAAAGAATAAGAGAACAACCCATATGCTCTCTTGCAATTCTGATATTTATTGAGCTTATATTCTTTATATAGCTGATTTTACCCTCTGTGTAAACAGCAGCACCTGAAAATCCTGCTCTGTGACCACCTTTTAAAGTTATAAAGCCGTTTGCTATGTCATTTTCATAATTATACATACTGTAGCGGCAAAAGGCTTCAATGCACTCCTTTGCCATCTGTAAAGTAAACATTGTCTGCAATATAAAATATGTATCATCATATCTTACCCTTATTGCCTGTCCTGTTTTAAAGCGTATTTCCGTAGCCTTTTCTTTAATTTCAAACGGAATAGTCATTAAAAACGGGATTATATGAGAAACACTCTCACAAGCGGTATCAAACTCTGTTTTTCTGCTCCTTATCATTTTCATCATCCTTTCTTGCTCTATACTATGCGGCTTGTACGGAAAATAGAACAAGCTGTCCGAATTGGATAGCTTGTAATCTATGCTCGTTTAACCGGACAACAAAAAACCTCTGTCAGAGGACAGAGGTTTTGATAATAATTAAGTTTATTCCTTCTCGCTTAAAACCGTCTTTATATGCAGTTCTTCAAGCTGTTTTTCGTCTACAACCGAAGGACACTGAGACATAAGCTCGCTGGCATCCTTAACCTTGGGGAATGCGGTAACGTCACGCAGGCTTTCTGCTCCGCAGAGGATCATTGAAAGTCTGTCAAGACCAATACCAAGACCACCGTGAGGAGGTGCAGCGTACTTGTAAGCGTCTACTAAGAAGCCGAATTTAGCTTCAATTTCTTCATCTGTAAGACCGAGAAGTCTGAACATCTTTGCCTGTAATTCAGGATCGTTTATACGGATAGAGCCACTGCAAAGCTCAACACCGTTCAGTACAAGGTCATAAGCCTTTGCTCTTACCTTGCCCTTGTCTGTATCAAGGAATTCAAGACATTCATCCATAGGCATTGTAAAGGGATGATGCATTGCAAGCCAGCTCTGAGAGTCTTCATCCCATTCAAAGAAGGGGAATTCTGTGATCCAGAGGTAGTTAAAGCCACCCTCGGGAACTATACCTATCTGCTTGCCGACTTTAAGTCTTAACGCACCGAGTACGGGGAGAGTTACCTTGTTCTTATCTGCTACGATAAGTGCAACGTCGCCCTTTTCACAGCCGAGTGCAGAAAGAATCTTTTCAAGCTCGCCTTCCTTCATAAACTTTGCAAAGGAGCAGTTGGGAGCATCATCCACCCAACGTACGTAAGCAAGTCCCTTTGCGCCGATACCTCTTACAAATTCGGTAAGCTTGTCTATTTCCTTACGGGTAAGTGTTGCCGCACCATTCTTTGCTACAATACCTCTTACGCTACCGCCATCAGCGATTGCACCTGAGAAAACAGAGAAATCGCTATCCTTAACGATATCGGAAATATCCGTGATTTCCATACCGAAACGGGTATCAGGCTTATCAGAGCCGTAACGCTCCATAGCGTCCTTATACGTGAGTCTGGGAAGCGGAGTTTCTATATCCACGTCAAGAGTATCCTTCATCAGCTTTTTGATAAAGCCTTCTGTAAGCTCTAAAATCTCATCCACGTCCATAAAGGACATTTCAAGGTCAATCTGTGTAAATTCGGGCTGTCTGTCTGCTCTTAAGTCTTCATCTCTGAAGCATCTTGCAAGCTGGATATATCTGTCATAGCCTGAGATCATTAATAACTGCTTATAGATCTGAGGTGACTGAGGAAGAGCGTAGAACTTACCCTCATGTACTCTTGAAGGCACGAGATAGTCTCTTGCACCCTCGGGAGTAGACTTCATCATCATAGGTGTTTCAATCTCTAAGAAGCCATTATCATAGAAATAATCTCTTGCGCTCTTAGCAATCTTATGACGCATAATAAGATTATCCTGTAACTGCTTGCGACGAAGGTCAAGATATCTGTATTTAAGTCTTAATTCTTCGTTTGTCTTGGTTTCATTTGTGATTTCAAAGGGAGGTGTCTGAGCCTTTGAAAGTATTCTAAGATCATTTACAAGTATCTCTACGTTACCTGTCTTGATTTCGGCATTAACGCTTTCACGTTCTCTGAGAAGGCCCTTAGCCATAAGAACGTACTCGCTCTTTACCTGCTTAGCCTTTTCAAAAACCTCAGCGGCGGTTGTATCATCAAATACAAGCTGTACAATACCTGTACGATCTCTTAAATCTATGAATATAAGGCCACCCTTATCTCTTACTCTCTGTGTAAAACCTGCTACGGTAACTTCGTTACCTATTCCCTCGACTTCGCCACAATAATGTGTACGCTTAAGTCCTTTCATTGTATCGGGCATTTTGTGTCATTCCTTCCTTTTGTAAAGTTTTTTAACTTATTAATTATAGCACTAAATCCGCTTTTTTTCAAGTGTTTTTCATATCTTTTCGAGCAATGCCTTTTCTGCTGTTTTAGCATCTACGTGCGTTATAAGATAGCAGATATTATTTTTACTGCCTACAATCGTATTTTTAGCTGATTCCTGCTGTTCAGGATAGAAAGCAAGCTGATTAATAAGAACGTCCTTGCGCTGCTCCAAAGCATCAGCAGTCGCCTTTACGTCATTTGTACGAATTACTATCACTTCGCACAAATGAACACTCATTGCCTGCTGATATACTGTGTATTCTTCTATTCCGTAACCCGAAAAGTCCATTATCATTTCGAGCATTTCAGTCATTTCTGTCTTTGACATTGCAGGAAATTCAATGCTGTTTAAGACCACATTGCAAAGCTCGTCAGTGGATAAGACTGTATTTTCTGTAGATACCGATGATTCTTCCCCACTTTCAGAAAATACATCGGATGACATATCCTGACTCGATGTCGTGTTTTTATCGCAAGCAGTACAAAGCATCGTAGCTGAAATCAGCATTAAAGCCATTATTTTTTTCATTTTATAATTTTCCTTTTAATTAATCTTTTTCTTTCAGTCTTTCAAGATTGTTTTTGAGTATCGTGGGTAACGTATATTTATTTTCATCCCACCAAGGCAGATCCTGAAGAGAAATAACGTCCTTATGAGCCATAATCTCCTTCAGAAAATCCTCTGTCATATATTTTTCATTTATAACGGGATAACCTTTTTCGCTAAATACAGGTTTGTGTTCTACTCTTGTATGAACAAATTCACCCCACCAGGGTAACCACCAGAGCCACTTTACGTTATCCTTTTTCATTTCATCGGGATGAGGAATATAGCCACATTCAGATAAGGTAAGAAGTTTTCCCTTTGCTATACTTTCACCATACTGATATCTTTCCTTCTGGGAAGAATGATCGTAAGGAAGCTGTGAGTAGATATCGTCACCGTAAATATCGTATGTGTTAGGATTTACCTCCATGCATTTATCCTGCCCGTTCCATACCCATATAAGATTAGGAAGCTTATGGTAGTTTTCCATTCGATCAAAAATAATATACCACAGCTTTTTATAGGCTTCTCTATGTTCGTTATTGTGATTACCCCACCAGAACCAGTTGCCGTTAGCCTCGTGAAGCGGTCTCCATAACACAGGAATATCGAGATCTGCCATTCTCTTAAGCTCGGCAGAAACCATATCAATTTCCTTTATGATAAAATCATATTCCTTTGTACCTTCGGTTACCGCTTTAGCAATATCAAAACTTGTCTTATGGTTATAGCTTGTGGTTTCGTAGTAAAAAGATGAACCCTTAGAATAGTCATCCATATCAGTAGGAGCGTACCAATGCCAGCACATAGTGACAATACCACCGCACTTTGTAGCCCATTCTATCGCTCTATCGACCTGATCATCTGTCTTTTTACAGGAGCTGACGCCCATAAAATCATATCCTCTTATAGCAGGGAGCTTGTTTGTAAGAGGATAATATACAAGATCCTCAAGCTCATCCTGCAAAAGATACTGCTGACCTGAAAGATGCTTTTTACCATAAATGCTTTTCAGATATTCAAAAAGCTTTACTGTGTTTTCATTTGCCTGTTTTGATACCAATTTATCAGGATTTACAGGATAACTCAAAGATTTTTCTAATTCGTTAAAGTCTGTTTTGTACGTCATATTACCTCTTAGCATTTATGAATTTTTCTGTTCTTGTAACGTTCTTACTGTTTTTAATAATAGCTTTGTTGGTGCAATCTTTGAGCCTGCAACCGCCGCCTTTGTAGTCATACCGGGGATTATCATCAGATCTCCTGCAATAAGCCTTTCTACTGCATAATCAGCTACATAAGCATCGGACATTGATGGCACACTGAACTTTTTTACTCCTGCTACATCATTGAATTCTGTATCAACAGGACCGGGACAAAGAACGCTTACCACTACCCTGCTACCTTCACTTCTCAGCTCCTCGTAAATTGCCTTTGTAAGTTGGATAACGTAATTCTTTGTGGCATAATACGTTGATAAAAGAGGACCTGCCATAAATCCTGCTACAGATGCGGTATTTAAAATATATCCGTGGTTTCTTCTTTCAAAATCCTTTAAAAAAAGCTTTGTGAGAATGTGAACCGCCTTGATATTAACATTTATCATATCTAGCTCGTCAGATAATTCTGTTTCTACAAATTTTCCGTATATACCAAAACCTGCGTTATTGAAAAGAAAGTCAATATTATAGCTTTTAAGCTTGGCATAAAGCTCTGTACACTGATTTTCCTTTGAAAGATCGGCTGTTATTGTTTTTACCTTTACTTCAGGACAGTTGAATTGTATTTCATTTTTCAACTGTAAAAGTCTTTCTGTTCTTCTTGCGACAAGAATGAGATTTATACCTCTTACAGCAAGATTTTTCGCTATCTCTCTGCCTATACCTGAGCTTGCACCTGTTACTAAAGCAATCATACCTTTACCCTTCCTTTTAAGATTTATTGTTTAAAAATTCTTCGAGTATTTCTGTAGCATTTTTTACGATATCTCCGCAAGGACGCTTTTTATAATATTCATCTGTTCTTTTTTCGGGAATATGAGTTCCTTCAGGCTTTGAAAGACCTAAAAGCTCCTTGCAGATTATACTGCCATTTTCTGCTTTGAAATCATAAGCCAGTTTCTGAATGTCGGCGTAATTCTGCATTTTACCCTCATTATCAGTAGGATCAAAGTATCCGTTCAGCACATTGTAAACTATGAACATACCGCTCACTGCACCACATACCTCTCTCATTCTGCCCATTCCACCACCAAAACCGGATGCTATCATAGCAGAAGTCTTTTCGTCAAAACCAGTCACATCTGAAAAGGCAATAACTACCGCCTGTGCACAATTGTAACCTTTCTTGAAAAGCTCTTTTGCATTATCTCCACGAACACTCATAATAAACTCCTTTTTATTTAAGTATATCCTATTTTCTGTTTCATTGCAATAGCTAATCCTGCCATTTTAAAAAATAAAAGGAACTGTTTTAAACAAATCAGTTCCTTTATATTTTAAACTACAAAATTAAGATAATGATTAACTAAAATCATTCCAAGAACAATATTAAATAAAAATCCTACTACAATATAAGGAAACTTCATTCGCTTTGTATGAAGCATTGTAGACGCAATTCCTATCCAGATACAAGAAACCATCGCAGCAATAAGAATAACTGCAATCGCTACTTCTTTAGGCATTTCCATACCGATAAACTGTGTATAAATAACACTTGCAAGACTGTTTGCACAAGGTAATATTGCTATCGGTACTGTTGCGATGACCCATCTGATTCTGTTTGCGTGTGCAAAGGAAAAAATTATCGCAAGCAGTATAAGAGTGATTACAACGCATTCTATAGCCATAAAAATTCCCTCGCTTTCTGATGATTTACGTCTAATTACTTTGTCATGTTATTGAATGTATCTGTAGCTCCTGCATTATCCGAACAGATAATAAGAGCAATATAATTTCCATTTACAACGATATTTTTACCATCGATCTTGTACATTTCATCGGGTGTGTAATCCTTGAAGGTGGTTGTCTGCTTTTCAACTCTGCCTTCTAAAACGGTTTTCACAGTCTGAACATCGTCAGAAGATTTCATCTTGAAAATTGCAATTTCATCAGGATATGCACCTGAACCGCAGATAAAAGCCGAGAATGAATCTATCTTCGAAGCATCAATATCATAATAGCTTGCTAATCTATCATCCTTTATTTCAGCCATCGAAGGGAACTTGATATCTGTCATTATTTTTGATGTAATATCAGCAGGTGCAGATGCATTTACACTGCTCTGTGCTGATGAATTCTCTGTAGCTGTGCTGCTTGTATCTCCACCACAGGCTGTAAGTGAAATAATCATTGCGGGCACTAAAAGTGCTGCTAAAAATTTAGTTATCTTTTTCATGTTCGGATTTCCTTTCTTTTATCACTGAGTTGTCTTTTGTAAATAGCTTAACATAACCTGATATGTTGAACCCATAAAATGAATACCATCCATTTCAGCATATTCTTCGTTGAAATAACCATCTGAATCAGATAAAATGCTGTTAAAATCAATAAACTTAGCTTTTGTTCCTGAAATAGCTGTCTTAAGCAATCCGTTGTACTCATTTATGGCGTCAATTGTAAGGTAGTTATCCTGTCTTGCTTCGGCGTCTCTTGTTACGGGAGGTATTGATAATACATAAATTTCGGACTTGCATGTAGATGAAATATTGTCAACAAGTGTTTTCATACTGTCAACAAGGTCCTCAGCATTTCCGTATCCCACACTATTTGTGCCAAGCATTATAAATATCTTTTCAGGCTTGAAGGATGCAATTTTACCAGAGAATGTCTTGCCATCAATTTCTATAGAAAGAACTGTTGAAGGTGCAAGTCCCTGTGTTGCAAATACATTTTCTGCATCAAGGAAACCATACAAGCTAAGTCCCGTTGAAATACTATCCCCTATAAACAATGAGCTATCAAAGAACTCTCTGTCAAAATAAGTATCTACTGTTTCACCTTCCGATGACGTATCCTCAGAGGATGTTTCGTCAGACGAAGTTTCATCTGATGTAACGTCGAATGAGCTTTCATCGTATGATGTCTCAGAAGATAATGAGCTTTCATCCTTTGACTGATTAACGGAGCTGTTATCAGATTCTGTAGGTACACTTTCCGGAGTTGATATCTCCTGCTCCTCAGTTACCGGAGTAAACGGTGCTGATACAGAGACCGTTTCATCATCACCCTTTATAACATTGTAAGCAAAAAAGAATATAATAACAAGAAGCAAAATTATCGTAAGATTTAAAAAAATCACCGACGGAGTTATACCAAATTTATTCGTCTTTTTCTTTTTAGTTGCCAATATAGACACCTCACATTCATACTGTAATATTATACAGCATTTTTAGGAAATAATCAAGTGCTATACAATAAAAATCGCCACTTTTTAAGTGGCGATTTCGCAAATTTCTTTAATTAGTCAGAAACATAAGGAATAAGAGCAATCTGTCTTGCCTTCTTAATTGCTGTTGTAAGCTCTCTCTGGTGATAAGCACAGCAACCTGTTACTCTGCGGGGCAGAATCTTATAGCGTTCTGTCATGCACTTTCTGAGCTTTGCAATATCCTTATAGTCAATGAATTCAGCTCTGTCTGCACAGAACGCACAAACCTTTTTTCTTGCACGCTTTACAGGACGAACTGCAGTCTTTTCATTCTTTTCTCTTTCAGACATTATATTTTTCCTCCTTATTTAATTTAGAACGGATAGTCGTCATCATCAGCTGATTCCATAAAATCGCTTGCACTACCCTGTGACACTGCCGGCGCAGTGTTCGAATTTTCGGCCGGATGAGCAGGTGCTGCAGGAGCAGCATTGCCGGGATAATTCTGATAAGGAGAGTTCTGTGTAGCACTCTTCTCACCTGTGAATGTTGCACGATCAGCGATGATTTCTGTTATATACACTGTGTTATTATTTTTATCTACATATGATCTTGTCTGAAGTTCACCTTCAATTAAAATCATTCTGCCTTTTGAAAAATATCTTGAAATGAATTCAGCTTCATTTCTCCAGGCAACTACATTAAAGAAATCAGACTTTCTCTCTTCACCCTTCGCCTGAAATCTGCGATCAACCGCAATTCTGAAGGATAAAACAGATGAACCCTGAGGGGTTGTTCTGAGTTCCAGATCGTTTACTATACGACCCATCATAATAACCTTATTGTACATATCCGTGCCTCCTTAACTTAGCCGATTACTTGCGAACTGTTACTAATGAACGAAGAACGCCGTCTGTGATGTTGATAACACGCTCGAATTCCATAGGGAAATCAGGCTTTGAATCGAAGCTGTAAACTACATAGTAGCCGTCTGCTTCATAGTTGATTTCGTATGCGAGCTTACGGTTACCCCATTCGTCAACATCAACTAATGTGCCGTGTTCCTTGATTAAATCAGAGAACTTTGCAACGAGAGCCTTAACTGCATCCTCACCGTTCTTTAATGAGAATACAACAACTGCCTCGTACTTTTCACTAAGCTTTGCCATTGTATAAGCACCTCCTTCTGGACATAGCCCACTTGTGTGAGCAAGGATTATAGCAAGGGATAAAATCACCCAAGCTCAATAATTATAACAGACAAACCTTTATTTGTCAAGTATAAATTTCAGTTTTTTTAAATTTTTCCGAATATGATAAAGAATATACCCATAGCTATCGGCTGATGAAGCACATAAATCCATAAGGTGTATCTACCTGCAATTGCAAGTGGCTTAAAATGGGTTTTATAAAAGAAAGCAGGCATCTTATTTTCAACCGCATATCCCCCTACATAAGCTCCTGCAAGGAAAACAAATATCCATGGCAATAACGGGAAATAATCCATTGAAGAAAAGCCACCGCCTATAAAACCAAGCGGAAATAATAACTTTGCATCATATAAAAATTGAGGTAACGCTATACTGAATTCTTCAAACAAGCCAAGATAACCCCACATCACACCATATGTCAATAAAAACAGAAATACACAGATAGTTATACCTATCTTAGCAGGAATTTTGAGAATCACTTTCTCACCTATTGCATATATCATCATAGAAACACCCATAAAATGAAGTATTCCGAATAAAACGGGTGCAGACGGTGCAAAGAATGCAAACACAAAGGTTACTATCATCCCTATGAAAAAGCACTGTATTCCCCTTTTGGCATTATTCCTTGAATATCTGGAACTTATGCCTGATATAAATATGAACATACCTGCAAAAGCTTGAACTACATATTTAAACCAAGGCTCAAACAGTATCGGAATATCTATATTATAGCTGTACCGAAGATCAAAGGCTACGTGATAAATGACCATACATATTATACAAAAGCCTCTTACCTCGTCCATGAAGCCTGCACGCTGTCTTTTTATTTCTACAGGCTGTGAAAAACTTTCGTTCATAAAAAACTGCCTTTCAATTAATATAAATTTATTATATCATTTTCCCACCTCTCCTTCACTATGCAATATAACCAATTTTATCAAAGAATTTCTATTCATTTTCTACAAACAATAAATTAAATTACATATTGCAATACAGAATGCTTTGTGTTATTATAGGGTAAAAGAACAGACAAACAAAAAGGGGCGTTAAAAGTGCTGATAGCGAAAATAACAGACAGTGACTTTTTTGGTGGAGAACCACAGTACATTGAAGACAATGCAAGATATAACGTAAGAGGCGTTGTTATCAATAAAAGCGGTGATATCGCCATGATGAGAGTAGAAAACAGCGAATACTATAAATTACCCGGTGGAAGCATCGATATAACCGAAACACCTGAACTTGCCTTTTCAAGACACGCATCTGAGGAAACAGGCCTTCCCGTCGAAAAGCTCGGTTATATCGGATGGATAGAAGAACACAAAAACAAGCGTAAATTCTGTATGGTATCCCACTGCTATGCAGTAAAAACTGCAGGAGAGAATGTAGACACAAATCAGCTTGCTTTATCCGAAGAAAGACTCGGTTATAAGCTTGAATGGATTCCCTACGAAAAAGCAATGGCGAAATTGAAAGAGCTTTCAAAGAACTGCAAGGAATATCAGATGAGTTTTATATTAAAAAGAGAATATCTTATTTTAGAAAAAGCTAAAAACATTATCGAAAGTGCAAGCGGAGATAAGGAAGAATAATGCAAGAGCACAACGAAACAAATATTACTGAAGATCTTGACAATAACGATGATATGATCGCCGAAGTTCAGGATATTGATACCACCCTGTCATTCAAAGTTTCTGAAGATGCGGTTCCCAAAAGAGGCTGGACAAAAAAACAGATACGCAGTGTATGGATAATAGGCGTTATCGCAACTATTCTCATTGTTATACTCTCTTTCTTTTTAAAAGACGTAAATATATTCGGAATATTTGCATAAATTGATCCCTTAACCCTTTAAGTAAGGAGTTAAGGGATTTTTTATACAGCTTTGCAGGAAAAAGCCCTCAAAGTATAGCCATTTTCTTCACCATAATCAATTTCTATTCTGTCGCCCTGATTTATTCTACCGGAAATTATCTCCCATGAGATAATATCCTCTATATTATTTTTTACTTTTCTCCTAATGTCTCTTGCACCGCTTTTACCTTGTTTTATATCTTTGCACAAAGAGAACAAAACTGTTTCTGAATACGTCAACGTCAAATTTTGTTTCAGGCATCTTTCGGCAAGTTCGTCCAAAAACTTTTGAGTAATAGCTTTATAATTTTCATCATCAAGATCATTAAAAACAATTATATCGTCTACCCTACCCAAAAGCTCAGGTCTGAAGAACTTTAAAAGCTCGGCTCTCAATCTTTCTTCTGATGTGTTTACATCTGTCTGTACCGTAAAACCTATTGATTTATCGGATTTTCCGATAACATCACTACCAATATTGCTTGTCATAATAATTACAGTGTTTTTAAAATTTACCGTTCTCCCGTTAGAATCGGTCAGAACGCCATCTTCAAGTATCTGTAACAAAACATTACACACATCGGGATGTGCTTTTTCTATTTCATCAAACAGCACAACGCTGTATGGTTCTCTTCTTACTTTTTCCGTAAGCTGTCCTCCATCCTCATATCCTACATAACCTGCCGGTGCTCCGATGAGCTTTGATACAGAATGTTTTTCCATATACTCAGACATATCAAGTCGGATATATGCGTTTTCTTTTTCAAACAAAGCTTCTGCCAAAGCTTTACAGCATTCAGTTTTCCCAACACCTGTTGAGCCAAGAAAAATAAACGATCCTATAGGTCTTCTTTCATCGGATAATCCCGCTCTACCTCTCCTTATAGCCAAAGCAAGGGATTTTATTGCTTTTTCCTGACCAATAACCCGTTTCGATAATATACCTTCAAGAGATAAGAGTGCATCCGTCTTTGCAGAGTCTAATCTGCCTACAGGAATACCGGTATACTTTGAAATGATTTTAGCTATATTTTCCGCTGTGACTATTGTACATTTACCAGAGACATCGCTCTCACAAACCTTATTCTTAAGGTCTGCTTCTACTCGTTTTTCTTTTTCTCTTATTTTTACCGCCAATTGAAAATCATTTTTACTGACAGCTTTTTCTTTTTCGATTTCAAGTTCTTTTAATAAAGTTAATAAGTTTTTATTACTTTTATCAGCTACGGTGGATAATTCAAGCCTTACAGACGCAGCCGCTTCATCAATCAGATCAATCGCTTTATCAGGCAGAAATCTGTCAGTTATATACCTTTCGGAAAGTTTTACTGCCGCTTGTATGGCTTCATCTGAAATTAAGAGTTTATGATGTTTTTCGTAATTTTCTTTGAGTCCGTTTAATATGGTTATTGTATCATTTACAGTCGGTTCTTTAATCATAACGGGCTGAAATCTTCTTTCAAGAGCGGAATCTTTTTCAATATACTTTCTGTATTCTTTTATAGTGGTTGCACCAATTACATGTATATTCCCTCTTGCAAGAAGTGGTTTCATAATATTTGCAGCATCAATAGCCCCTTCGGCAGCTCCCGCACCAACTATATTGTGTATCTCATCTATGAAAAGATAACAATCATTGTTATCTGATATATCATCAAGCAATACTTTTATCCTCTCTTCAAAATCTCCTCTGTATTTTGCTCCTGCAAGCATTGATGCAATATCAAGAGAAAAAATCCTTTTACCGCAAAGCTCTGAAGGTACATCATTATTTGAAATTCTGATTGCAAGACCTTCTACAACTGCAGTTTTTCCCACACCCGGCTCTCCGATAAGACAGGGGTTATTTTTTGTCCTTCTGAGAAGAATCTCTATAACTCTGGTAAGCTCATCATTTCTTCCTATACAAGGATCAAGTTTTCCGTTACAGGCAAGCTCTGTAAGATCCTTGCCGTATTTAATCAAAGAAGAAGGAATCTTCGACTGCTTTTTTTGATTCTTTTTCAAAGCAGATGTATAATCTTTTTTTACCCCCTCTGTACAATAGCTGTATAGTGTTGCCGTATTTATGCCAATATCCTTAAGAAATACAGTTGCATAACAATCGTTGTCCTTTAAAATGGCTCTCAGAATATGTTCTGTGCCTGCAAGCTGTTTGCAATTAGCTTTAGACAAAGCAATTGCATTTTCAAGTATACGTCTGCTTCTTGGAGAAAAGTCTGACACCGTTAGCTTTGTAGGCAATCCTCTACCCGTAAGTGCATCCATCCTGGCAGTTATTTCCGACTCTGTTACACAGCATTTTTCAAGTGAAATATACGCTATACTGTCTTTACAAATGATAAGTCCGTACAATATGTGTTCACTACCGACGTAAGTGTGTCCCATTTCCATAGCTTTTTCCAACGCTGAAGTGAGAGCTTCGCTTGATTTTTCTGTAAATCCGTTAAATAACATAATTTCACACCTTTCATCATTCTATTTTACATTGTTGACAGTTAAATTAGAATTAAACAGGGATTTTTTTTAAAATTGTCACAGAATTAAGACTTCAGCATATTATGTACTATGAGCAAGGCAAAAAGCTTTACTCAAATATATTTTATCGGAGGAAACATATTATGTTCTGTGGAAACAACTCTTGCTGGTGGATCATCATCCTTATTCTCTTATTCTGCTGCTGTGGCGGCAATAGCTGCGGTATCGCTCAGTCAGATTGTGGTTGCGGTTGCAACAACAATAACAACGGCTGTGGCTGCTGCTAATTGCAACCAGTAAAAACTGACATAACAGCAAAGTGAAGGAATACCGCAATCGGAAAACCGATTGCGGTGTTTTCTTATTTTTAGGGTAAAATGCTATTTTTATGTCAAAATAAACAACAAAACCCATTTACGCTTGTGCAAGATTATAAAAAAACAATATAGTAAACTACAGTCAAAAAGTTGTATAATATATACTGGTGTAAAAAACAAAAATAAGGAGAACGGAAATTGAAAAGAGAAGATTTAAGAAACATTGCGATAATCGCACACGTTGACCACGGGAAAACAACTCTCGTTGACGAAATGCTGAAGCAAGGCGGTGCTTTCAGAGATAATCAGGAAGTAGAAGACAGAGTTATGGATAACAACGCCATCGAACGCGAAAGAGGAATTACAATTCTTGCCAAAAACGCAGCCGCACATTACAACAACACGAAGATAAATATTGTGGATACCCCCGGTCACGCTGACTTTTCAGGTGAGGTCGAACGTATTCTGAAGATGGTAAACGGTGTACTGCTTCTCGTTGACAGTTTCGAAGGCACTATGCCCCAGACAAGATTTGTACTACAGAAGGCTCTTGAATTAGGGCTTCAGGTAATCGTTGTAGTAAACAAGACCGACAGACCTGATGCAAGAAACAAGGAAGTAGTTGACGAAGTTTTAGAGCTTTTACTCGACCTTGATGCAACAGAAGAACAGATAGACAGTCCCGTTATCTTCTGCTCAGGCAGAAACGGTGTTGCATCCTATTCTCCCGAGCACATGGGCGAGGACTTCAGACCTCTCTTCGATAAAATAATAGAGCATATTCCCTGTCCAGAAGGTGATTCAGAAGGTGATTTACAGCTCCTTGTATCATCTGTAGACTATAACGACTATGTAGGCAGAATAGCAATAGGCAGAATTGAACGAGGTACTATTAAACAAAATCAGGAAATTATGGTCTGTGACTATAATAACAGCATAAAACCTTTTAAAGCAAAGGTCGTAAGCCTTTATACTTTTGAAGGCATGGGCAGAACTCCTGTTACTGAGGCTTCTATAGGTGATATCGTATGCATTTCCGGTATTGAAGGCATCACAATCGGACAAACTATTTGTGCTGTAAATAATCCCGAACCTCTCCCCTTTGTAAAAATCAGCGAGCCTACTGTGGAAATGACTTTCTCGGTAAATGACAGTCCCTTTGCTGGCAGAGAGGGTAAATTCGTAACATCAAGACAGATAAGAGAAAGACTCTATAAGGAGCTTTTAAAAGACGTTTCCTTACGAGTTACCGACAGCGAAGACAGTGACGCTTATAACGTAGCAGGCAGAGGCGAAATGCACCTTTCTATCCTTATAGAAACTATGAGAAGAGAAGGCTATGAGCTTTCTGTAAGCACACCCAGAGTTTTATTCAAGGAAATTGACGGTGTAAAGTGTGAACCTATTGAAAGACTCCTTATAGATGTTCCCGATAACTGTGTAGGCTCTGTTATGGAAAAGATGGGTACAAGAAAGGCGGAGCTTGTTTCCATGAATCCTATCGGAAACAGAACAAGAATTGAATTCTTGGTTCCTTCAAGAGGTCTTTTCGGATACAGAAGCGAATTTATGACAGATACAAAGGGCGAAGGCGTACTTAACACAGTATTTGACAGTTATCGTCCTTATATGGGTGATATCCCAACAAGAACAGTCGGCTCTCTCGTAGCCTTTGAATCAGGCACAGCAATGGCATACGGACTTTTCAACGCACAGGAAAGAGGAACGCTCTTCCTCGATGCAGGTGTTCAGGTTTATGAAGGTATGGTAGTCGGTGTTTCTCCCAAAGCAGGCGATATCAACGTAAATGTCTGCAAGAAAAAGCACCTCACCAACACCAGAGCCAGTGGAAGCGACGATGCATTAAGACTCATCCCCTACAAGAGAATGAGCCTTGAAGAAAGTCTTGAATTTATAAATGACGACGAGCTTGTTGAAGTAACACCAACAAATATCAGAATAAGAAAGAAAATTCTTAATAACGATCTTCGTGCAAAGGACGAGGCAAAGAGAAGAAAGCAATAAAACACGATTAAATGAAAGAAATCCAGAGAAGAACAGATATCTTCTCTGGATTTTATTATTCTTTTATTAGTAACGATTCAAGAAACTCATCTGCATCATTACGATTTTTTAAAATGTGAATATCTTTATCTGAGTATTTGTTTAATAAATCTATTATTTCAGATCTACTTTGTAAATTATAGTTTTTAATGAATTCTATAAATTCGGCATCTTCTTCATCTACACTTTCAACCCACGGCATATCAGAGCGCGCCTTTCCTCTTCTTTCTCTGACACCTTCAAGACAAATATCTGTCGAATAGTCAAGGAAAAAGACAGTATCACAGGCTTGTAAACGCAATTCTACCGTAGATCCATAATTGCCATCAATTATCCATTCGTCTTTTTGAATTATAGCTGAAAGTCGCTCACGAAAAATAAATTTTTCAACTGTTGTTCTGTTAGCATTCCAATACATCATGTCCATGTGATAGAGCGGAAGTCCGGTCAAATTATGGAGCTTTTTCGAAAATGTACTTTTACCACTCCCGGGACACCCGATTATCATAACTCTTTTCATAACCGCCCACCTATAAAACAAGAAATATTATTTACACGTACTCTCCATTAAGCCCTCTTACCCTGACAACCCCTGAATTCACAACAAATTCACCATCATCATTTTGACAGATAAGACAACCGTTTTCGTCAATATCCTTTGCAAAAGCAGTTATCTCTTCGCCGTTCCGAATAAATTTTACCCATTTTCCTGTAGTTATACACAGCTTTTTATAAAGGAATAAAACCTCTGAAAAATCATCTTTCATAAGCTCGGATATTTTTTTGATTATTGCTACCATAATAGCGTTTTTATCATACTTTTTTCCGTATAAGGAATAGAGAGAAGAACCATTTGGAAGTCCGCCTGAAACAAAAAAATCTTTATTCTGATTTACGTTCAGTCCGATACCGCATATTATATAAGACTGAGCTGTTTTGCCGTCTGAGGAACATTTTATCGAGCTTTCGCATAAAATACCACATATCTTGCTTTTTTCACAGATAATATCATTTGTCCACTTTATAAAAGCAGATACGCCAAACTGTTCTTGCAGTACAAGACAGACAGCCACCGCTGATATTATCGTGATATTCTGCGGATTATCGGCGTTTTTAAGCAAAACAGACATTGATAAAGCACCAATGTCTGCGATCCACTTATTGCCGAGTCTTCCCCTTCCACCCGTCTGAACGTCTGCCGTTACTACAGTAAAATCCTGAAGTTCATCTATATGTTGTTTAACATAAGTATTGGTAGACAAAAGCGAAGGAAAGTTTATAATAGAAAAATCCTGTAAATTATTTCTGTCCATTAAACTTTAAAGCAACTATATTCATTGTTATAGCGTTATTATCATCAATAGTAATTACACCATAAGAAGCAGGTCTCTTATCTCTGGGAGAATCGATGCTACCGGGATTCATAACATATACACCATCTATAAGCTCTGTTCTGTAAAGGTGTGTATGACCGTAAAGAGCAATCTTACAGCCATTCTGCTTTGCAACGGATACAAGTGTTTCAAGCCCTTGGTGTACGTTGTGCTCATGTCCATGAACGCAGAGGACCTTTATACCCTTTGCGTTGGCGATACGAATCGTCTTATTATCTGCAAAATCACAGTTACCCTTTACGAAAAGAAAGCTCTTTTCAGGGAAAAGGTTTCTTACGTCATTGAATTCGTGTTCTCCATCACCAAGATGAATAAATGCATCGGCATCAAGGTTCGTTTCAACAACGTGCTTTAATTTATGAAACTCCTTGTGAGAATCTCCCATAACAACAATCTTCATAACAAATATTTCCTTTCTGATAAGAGTAAGGTTTTAACCCGTAAACTCATATTTACTTATCAGCTATTATAGCACAAAATCGGCATAAAGAAAAGATAAAAACTACCAATTTTAGAGCTTTTCAACAATTTTTAATTTAAAGTTTGTACAATTATACCAAAGAAAAATACCGTTCATAATTTAACGATTCCACTAATATAAATTAATTATAAACGTACACTATGCCATCGATTACAGAAAGAAGGTGTAAACTTGAATAACATAGACGCTATGCTGAGTACTGTCAGTGGTAAGCTTGGTATAAGTCCTGAAAAGCTTAAAGAAGCCTTAAAAACCGGAGATATATCAATGGCGTTACAAAATATGCCCAAAAAGGATGCTGAAAAGTTAAAAGCTATTCTTGGCAATCCCGAGATGATGAAGAAAGTTATGAATTCAAAACAAGCTCAGGAAATTAAAAAGAATTTTAACAACTGATACGGGAGGACAGCGGTATGGAAAACAACGAAGATATGCTTAACATACTGCTGTCAGCAATGAGTAATATGTCAGATAAAGATAGTGAGGATAAAGAGCAAACAGAAAATACAGATGAAGAATCCTTTTTCAGTGGTATCAACCTTGATATGATAATGAAAATCGGAGATATAATGTCAAAGCTCAATACAAAAGACAAGAATACAGAACTGCTCATCGCATTAAAGCCATATCTGAGAGAAGAAAATCAAAAGAAAATAGATAGTGCTGTAAAATTGTTCAGAATTATTACCCTGCTCCCTCTTCTGAGGGATACGGGATTATTCGAAAATTTGTTTTAAAAGGAGTATAATTTATGCAGTGGAATACGTCTAATATGACAAAGGAAGACATTAAGAAGAAGCAGGAAGAATATATAAAGGCGGCTATAGAAATGTCCAAAAAAGCAAAATTGCAAACGGATATTACGATATCTGAACCTATGATTATAAATTTTCCTGTAAATGAACCCCAGTCCGAGAAAACAAAAGAAACTATTAAAGAAGTAAATACGATTGCAGAAATTACTGTAAAGGAAACAGATATAGAAGATGTCATAAATGATTCCAAAGACGTCGAAGCATCAGATGTAATCACATCAAATAACGAAACAACTAATGTTATATCCAATTCAGATGAATCAGATATCAGTCCAAACTCAATCGAAGAATCAGAGTCAGATGAGGTAATGAAATCGGCGGAAGAAATATTCGCAAATGTGTTTATAACTGAAGAAGAAGCAGAAGAAAAATTAAAAGAAGCTGAGAAAACATTAGAAAAAATTTCTGAAAAGATACCTGATTTCAACAAATACATAGAAACACATAACAAAGAAAATTTTGCTAAAAACAACACGAACAATGCCGACGAATGAAGGAATCGTAAGCGAAACAATATGGATATTATATCTAAAATAGCTTCTGACAGTGATATGCTGATAATAACCGCTGCTGCCTTTATTTTATGGAAAAGCGGCACAGATACCAAGCTTATCCTTGCTTTAGCGTATATCTTTTTATTCAACTGATCTGTTTATCATGTCAAACAAAAAAGGACAGCCACCGCAATTACTTACGGTGGCTGATTTTAACGTATTTAATTAAACCTTGAAGGTATCTACAATACCCGACATTTCGTCTGATCTACCCTTAAGTTCTGCACTGCTTGCAGCAGTTTCTTCTGCTGTTGCAGAGTTATTTTGTACAAGCTTTGTTATATCTTCAAGTGCATTTGCTACCTGCTTGATTGCAAGCTCTTCCTTTTCGGTAGCCGCTGTGATGGATTTGAGTATCTTATTAACACCGTTTATTCCATCCATGATCATTGCAAGCTTTTCATTGGCAACCTTAGCCGCTTCCATACCGAGAGCAATGGCTTCTGTGCTTGCATCAATCTTTTCCTTTGTTTCCTGAACTGCAAGACCGCTCTTTTCAGCAAGTGTTCTGATTTCATCGGCAACAACCGCAAATCCCTTACCTGCTTCACCAACATGAGCTGCCTCAATAGCAGCGTTAAGCGAAAGAAGTTTTGTTTGTGACGCAATACTTTCAATAGTTTCGGTAACAGATGAGATAGACTGGGAATGTTCAATAATCTCTTCCATAGTCTTCATAACGTCGTTCATACTCTGAACGCCTTCTGTCGCGCTGTTTACAACATTCTGAGAGTCATCAGATGCGTTCTTTACATTATTTGTAGTTGTGATTATATCTGACTTTACAGATTCCATAGTTGCATTTATCTGCTGAAGTGTTGCAGCTTCATTTGTTGCATTATCAGCAAGAAGATTTGCACCGTCATTCAGGTTGTGAGCGTTCTGTAAAACCGTTTCAGAGGTTGACTTGATAAGCTCGACGGTTTTTTGCATCTTTTCACGGAGAACCTCAAGACTTTCACCGACTTCTACAAAATCGCCTTTGAATTCGAAATCACACACATAAGTGAAATCTCCATCTGCGTATTTTCCTGTAGCAGTCTTAATAGCCCCAAGGCAGCCTTTAAGTTGTTCAACCGTTTTTGCCATTGAATCTGAGAGATCCTCAGTTTCATCACCACGATCATTCTTTGTAAAACCTGTGTATACATCACCTTCTGCAAGCTTATGTAATCTTTCAGTTGTAGGAATGATAGAATTTGAAATCTTTTTTGCAACACCTATTGTAATAATTATTGTTGCAATCAGCAAAACTATAAAAACAGCCAAAATAGAGATTGTCATGGTAATTTTCATCGTTCCTATATCCGCAACAAGCTCATCAACGACGGCTGTATTCGCTACAACCTCAGAGATTTTTGCTATAAGTCCGTTGGATAAGAGTGAGAAAACTCCCATAGCAATCATAAAGATTACAAATCCCATTAAACCTCCGACAAGTATGCCAAGTCTTAGCATTCTTTTCTTAAGAGTCGTCTTTAACTTATTTTCCATAAATTACACCTTTTCCTTCTTGAATCCTATCGAATTCTGATAATAATTATATATTAAATTATACTGTATTTTGCTTATTTTGTCAAGATTTCAGGGTTCATTTCAATATTTTTGTGCAAATTACATATCGAAAGTAACTTTTTCACCCTCTATATGCCTTGAATCATTGGCAATTTCAATAAGAGGTACTGTGAGCTCGCCCTTTTCGTCAGACAATCTTAATACTGTTATTGCTGTAAAATCAGGACACAAAGTACCACATATGTAAAAGAATGGGATATTGAGCATATGTGATAACAAAGCAGAGGATGCTCCGCCGTGACTGAATAAAGCAATGGTTCGGTCTGTATTATCACCGATTACACGATAACTCTTTCCCTCTCTTTTGTAACCAAGCTTTAATAACCATTCATCAGTCTGATTTCCGACACGCTCTACTTCAGAAAACACCTTATTTTCCGAAAACATTTCAGCCTTTGTCCAGCCTTCATCCATAAGATCAAAGCCATTCTTTATTGCATATATAGACGTATCCCAGGGATGACCATCCTTATATACTTCTTCCCCATTTTCGCTACCCCATTTTATTTCACGGATAAAATCAAGTTTCTGTACTTTTAGTCCAAATTTTTCCGCAGTATGTTCAGCAGTTTCACAGGCTCTGCCCATAGAGGAAGAAAAAATTTCTGTTATTCCTTCATTTTTTAGTCGGTGTGACGCTTTTTCTGCCTGACTGTGACCAAGCTCTGTAAGACAGTCATTTACATAATCCGGATGACCGTGACGGACAAATATTATTCTCATTGGACGCTCCTTGATGTATTGATTATACGTATATTATAACAGAACTGAGTAAAAAAAACAATAAAAACCCAAGTCTCATGACCTGGGTTTAAAATGGTTGCGGGAGCCGGATTTGAACCGACGACCTTCGGGTTATGAGCCCGACGAGCTACCCCTGCTCCACCCCGCGATATATGTGCCTCTCTCTTGAGTGCTTGTCTATTATACCACATAGAAAACAGTTTGTCAAGTGTTTTTTAAAATTATTTTAAATTATTTAAAACTTAATTACCGCTTTCAATTTTATTATATGCATAAATGATACAAATATTACGTTTTCTCAAAAAATAGTTGCATCGTTTTTTCTTATTTGTTATAATTTAGTAAAGAGGTGTTATATATGAAAAATTTCTGGAGTTTCACAGGAAACGATAAATTCAATATAGGCTGCACCGGAAGTACTGTTTACATATACGATAAAAATAATAAAGAGCTTGCTAAATTCAAAGATATCAATTATGCTTATTCATCTTTAATTTCACCGGACGGTGATATTCTGACAATAAAATCTACAGACGGTAAACTTGCTATTTACTCCCTTGAAACAATGTCACTTATTAAAAAATTCCGTTTTTCAAAGGTAGATGGTTGTCAAGATGAAAATTCCGTTTTTTCTGCTGATGGCAAGCTTTTTTATAACATTGAACATCATGGCGATTCGTGTAAAACAGCTCTTTCCATATATAATACAGAATCCTTTGAACTAAAGAAAATGTTATTTGCTGACAACCATCTGATGGTTCTCACCGCAATAGAACGAGAAGAAAAAAGCGGACAAATATTCCTGCTTGGATATTTCAGAGATGAAAAAACAGGTGTTGCAGCAAAGTTTTTTGTAGGACAACTTATTGATGAAGAGATAGAGGAGCTTCGCTATATATCACAATCAGAGCATATGTTCTACCAGGCTTATAAGCTGCTTGAAATGGATGGATTTACCGAAAAGGCAAAAGAATGGTCTTATTTTAAGTATTTTAAATATGACATAGATAAAATACAAGAACAAGGACATTCACTCGCAAAATTATGGACTTCTATCAATAACAAATAAACAATTTCGGTAAAAATATGATTTAAGGAGAAGCAAAATGATAATTCTGATATCAGGTGCAAGCCATACAGGAAAAACGCTGCTTGCTCAGAAACTACTTGAAAAATATTACTTTCCTTACCTTTCGATTGATCATCTTAAAATGGGACTTATCAGAAGCGGGAATACATCTCTTACTCCTTGCAGCGATGACAAATCTCTCACAGACTACCTTTGGCCTATTGTAAGTGAAATGATAAAAACTGCAATCGAAAATAACCAGAACTTAATTGTAGAAGGTTGTTATATTCCTTTCGACTGGGAAAAATCCTTTACAAAGGAGTATGCCAAAAACATCAGTTATACCTGCCTTGTTTTGAGTGAAGAATATATCAGAAATCATTTTTCAGATATCAAAGCACATGAAAACGATATTGAAAGCCGATTACACGACGACGTTGAAATTGAAAATCTTATAAAAGATAACAAATATTATCTTAAAGGGTGTAAAGAAAACGGCAATAAATATATCCTTATAAACGATTCCTACAACATTGACATATCTATGATAATTTAATACTCAAGGCTATGCTCAACGCATAGCCTTTTACTTTTACGCTTCACTTTTTTTGATGTGGAAAAATAGTCTTAAAAATCCTGCCAATAACTTCGGTGTCTTATAAACAACGATTTTCATAGTATGTAACCTCACTTCCCTAACATATAAGTAACCATATTCCTATAGCAATAAGCAGCACGGCAAATAATACCAGAAGTACCTCTGCAGAAAAATAAGTGATACAGATAAGCCCGCCTGCTACCGCAAGAATAACGGCAGGTAATTTACTGCAATTATTACGCCGTCTCATGATAAAACCTCCTTGCTGCCTAAAGTTATTACACTTTATTCATAAAGGAGATTTTTTGTTACTTTATTTTTTTACCGTCAATACATAAACTGCACCACTGTGAACGGTTACAACGCAGTTTTCGTTTGTAAATTCATTGCTGACACCGATTGGGAAGGATTTTTTCATCTCAAAGTTTTCTACTTCGTACTCGGCACCTTTTATAGTGACTGTAGCCGTTTCGGTGCTTGAAAAGACCGAAAGGTATCTGTTTTTATCAGGTGTCAGCATAATACTCGTTTCATCAAGATAGTATGCGTTGCAACTATCTCCGATTATTCTTCCTTTTATTCCCTGCTCCGACATAAAACATAAAGCAGATAGATTAGCTATACTATGATCCATTCTCCCTGAAAAAGCAGAAACAAGGGTGATATCTTTATATCCTTCAGATATAGCGGTCCTTATAGCGAGCATGGTATCAGTATCATCCTTATGAACAGGTGCTTTTATCGTTTTTACACCCTCAGGGACGGATTTTATACTATCGAAGTCTCCGATAACAAGCTCCGGAGTAATGCCGGCGGATATAGCTTTATCATATCCACTATCAGCACAAATAACGTATGAATCTTCTTCTATTCTGACGCTATCAAAGGTTTCAGGGCCTCCGCATATTATATAACATTTTTCCATAGCGATTACCCTTTCATCATTTGTTTTTAAATTCCCATTCATTAAGCTTATCGGCTTCCTCATACATACGCTTATAGCTTTCGTATCTTGAGCTTTGTATTTTACCATCTTGTACAGCTTCTGTAATAAGACATCCTTTTTCCTTAAGATGCACGCAATCTCTGAACTGGCATTTATTCAGATATTCATCAAACTCTCTGAAGGAATACTGTATCTCATCCTTTGGTATAAAGCCATACTTGCTTACTTCAACCGTAGAAAATCCCGGTGTATCAGCGATATATCCGCCTTCAGGAAGAGGATAGAATTCCACCTGCCTCGTGGTGTGTCTGCCTCTGCCAAGCTTTTTACTTATATCGCCCGTATCAGTTTTCAGATCAGGAAAGAGAATATTCATAAGGCTTGATTTTCCTACCCCTGAATTTCCGATAAGAGCAGACATCCTACCCTTTATAACTGATTTTATTTCATCTATTCCAACTCCTGTAACATTATCCATGTATATGACCTTAAACCCACAAGAGAGGTATATCTGAGCAAAATCATCACAACTCTGCAGATCCGTTTTAGTCAGTATAATTACAGGTTCAATGCCTTTACTTTCAAATATCGAAACAAGCTTATCGGTTATTAGTGTATTTGGGGCAGGATCAACCGCTGAAGAAACTATAAGAGCCATATCAAGATTAGCAATGGGCGGTCTGATAATATAGTTTTTTCTTTCCTTTATCTCACTTATAAGAGGGATATTATTCTCTTCAATTGTAACAATAACGTTATCTCCTGCACTGGGAGAGATCTTATTTTTTCTAAAAATACCTCTGGCGTTACAAGTTAAAACGCCGTCGGAAGTAACTACAGAATAGTTACCGCCGACAGCCTTCGTTATAACGCCTTCAAAAAATTTCTTTTCCAAAGACTTTGTACCTCTTATTCAGCAGCGGGAGCTTCTGTCTGTTCGGGAGCAGGAGTCTCAGGTGCAGGTGTTTCGGGAGTATCTGTTACAGGAGGTTCTGTTTCAGACACAGGAGGATCTGTCTCAGATACAGGAGGATCTGTCTCGGATACAGGGGGATCTGTCTCGGATACAGGAGGATCTGTCTCGGATACAGGAGGATCTGTCTCAGATACAGGCGGATCTGTCTCTGTTGCAGGAGGAGTTGTCGTTGTATCGGGTGGTGGAGGAGTTGTTTCAGGCGCTACGTAAACAAGTTCATTAAAGAGCTTTGCGTTATATGAAAGCACATCCTGTTCAGGCTCTTCCTTAGTAAAGTCAACTTCTACTTCTAAAAGCTTACCGCTTAAGGTTTCGTCCTTTACGTTTGTAATCTTTACAACATATTTCGTCTTTTCAGAACCTTTGACATCAAAAGAAATTGTGTCGCCGGCATTTATAGACATATCACGTTCTTCTTGATCAAACTTCACCCCATCTTTGAAGTATTCAAAAAGGAATGTTCCGGAGTTTGCGGCATTCGCGGGAAGCTCGATCTCGATAGTTGCCTGATTAATAACAGCCTTACCATCGCATACTGTAACTTCAATCTCAGTTTCCTGATTAACCATGGAGTTTTCATCCACGCTCTGTTTTATGATCTGACCCTTTTCGTACTCGTTGCTTGAGCCGTAGATAACTGTGAGGATAAGCTTCTTTTCATCTGCAAGAGTCTGAGCCTCTTCTAATGTTTTACCAACGAAGTTAGGAACATTAACTACCTTTTCACCCTTGCCAAGACTTACATACACCTTGACTTCAGTTCCCTGATCAACCTTGGATGTAGCACCGGGATCAGTCTTTATAACATAGCCTTCAGGAACATCTTCACTTTCAGCCTTTACTATCTTGACTTTAAGTCCCGCCTTTTCAAGCTTTCGTTTAGCATCTTCAGCGTTGAGGTTTGTAAGCTCTTCAATCTCAATTTCCTTAGGCCCGTTACTAATGGTAATTGTAATGGTTGATGTTTTCTTGATAACACGACCGGCAGGCATCTGCTGATCCATTACTTTAAATTCTTCAAATTCAGTAGAGTATTCTCTTTCAACTTCAAGAATCATCCAAGGATACTCTGTCTGTACCTGTTCATACGTCTTACCAATAAGATTTGGCATTGTAACTTCATCAACATTACCGCTATCTGTGGGAATATTGCTTGTTACAATTTTGAAGATAAGCCATGCTGTCATAATAACAAATACAGAAGCTACCGCAAAAAGAATAGGTAAAAGAGGAGAACGTCTTTCCTCAATCTCATCATCGTCCTCATCCTCATACAGATCATCGTCATCTATCTCTGTAGTTCCTGCAGTAACTGCAGCTGTTTCAGCTTTATCTGTCACCTTGTCAAAGTATTTTGTTGTGCCATCTGTTGAGAAATACTTGTATTCAAATACGATACTGGGATCCTTTTTGAATTCTTCTATATCGTTTATCATCTCGCCGGCAGTCTGATAGCGCTGTGAGGGTTCCTTCTGCATTGCCTTGATTGTAATCTCCTCAAGTCCTTCGGGAATTGAAGAATTAATCTCTCTCAGCATTTTGGGCTGAGTCTGCATATGCTGTAAAGCGATAGCTACAGGTGTATCGCCATCAAAAGGCTTCTGACCTGTGAGCATCTCGTAAAGCATTACGCCAACAGAATAGATATCACTCTTTTCATCTGTCATTTCACCTCTTGCCTGTTCGGGGCTGATATAATGAACAGAACCGATGGTCTTTTCGGAAAGAGTCTTGTCGGTCTCGCGGTTGAAACGAGCGATACCAAAATCCATGACCTTGATAGTTCCATCAGGGAGCATCATTACATTCTGTGACTTAATATCACGGTGTACGATACCTCTGTCATGAGCATGCTGTAACGCTCTCAGTATCTGAACTGTAAAATACACAGCATCCTTCCATTTAAGAACACCCTGCAGCTTTATGTATTCTGCAAGTGAGATACCATCTATGTATTCCATAACTATAAACTGTATCTGTTCACTAAATCCGACATCAAATATCTTTACAATATTGGGATGCGAAAGAAGGGCGATAGCCTTAGACTCATTTCTGAATCTACGTAAGAAATCTTCACTACCTGCAAATTCATTTTTAAGAATTTTAACAGCAACAACCTTGTCTTCTGTGATGTCCTTTGCTTTGTAAATGTCTGCCATCCCGCCTGCACCAATGAGTTCCATCAGCTCATAGCGTCCGTCAAGACGTTTACCAATCATAGAATCCATATTATCCATAAGATTCACCGTTCTCCTTATCTTCTTGATTATTAAAATCTTAATTTATATTGATACCACAGCAACAGTTACATTATCCCTGCCGCCGTGTTTATTGACGTAATCAATAAGCTGATCGCAACATTTAGAAACTGCCGTATTTGCAACTATCTGTGCGATCTCGCTGTCCTCTGCATAAGAGCTGAGTCCGTCAGAGCATAAAAGCAACAGATCATCCTTCTTTACATCAAGTTCAAAGTAATCGGGAGTGAGATACCCCATAACACCGACCGCCTTTGTAATCTTATTTCTGTCAGGATGTGTCTTGCTTTCTTCGTAGGTTATAATACCCTTTTCAATAAGCTTTCTGATGTAAGTATGATCCTTTGTTATCTGCTGCATATTGTCATCATAGAAAAAATAACACCTGCTGTCACCCACATTGATTATGTAAGCTCTTTCATTATAAATTATTACAGCAACACAGGTTGTACCCATACCTGCCTTTTCGGGATCTGCCAAAGCCATATCATGCACCACGCTATTCGCTGCAGTTACCGATGTAATAAGCAGATTTCTGATTTGATTTCTCGTTATGTCTTTTCGAAAACCTTTTTCAAGTCTTTCCTTTACGAACTGCACAGTAGTCGAGCTTGCAACTGCACCTGCATTCTGTCCGCCCATGCCGTCACACAAAATAACTGCTATCGCTCCGTCTGTAAGTTCTCCTGTCCAGACTGCATCCTGATTTTCCTCACGAAAATTCCCTATATCCGTCTTTGAATAAACCTTCATAAATGATGGTTCTCCCTTTACTCATTATCTCGTCTTAATTGTCCGCAAGCGGCACTTATATCTGCCCCAAGAGTTCTTCTTACCGTTGCATTAAGTCCACCGTCGCAGAGCATCTGTCGGAATTTTTCGACAGAATTACTTCTCTTAAAGGTTCCCTCTTTTATTTCATTTACGGGAATCAGATTGACATGGCAATTCTGACCTTTAAGAAGCTTTATAAGAGCATCAGCAGTTTCCCTATTATCGTTTACACCGTCAATAAGAGAAAACTCGTAACTTATACGTCTGCCCGTTTCCTTAAAATAATCCTTGCAGGCTGTCATAAGCTCGCTGATGTTATATTTATTATTTATAGGCATTATCTCACTTCTGAGCTTGTCTGTAGGTGCATGAAGCGATATAGACAAAGTAACTCCTAATTTAAGCTTTGCCAGATCATATATTCTGTCAACAAGTCCGCAGGTAGATAAAGATACATGACGAAGACTCATATCATCCTTGGAAGAAATAAGCTGCAAGAATTTGATAACATTATCATAATTGTCAAGCGGCTCTCCAATTCCCATAAGCACGATATGATTTATCTTCTTACCGCTGTCACGCTCACTTTCATATATCTGAAGAAGCATTTCAGAGGGTTCAAGATTTCTAACAAATCCAGCTTTTGTGGATGCACAGAATTTACATCCCATTTTACATCCTACCTGAGTAGATATACAAATGCTGTTACCGTGTTTATATTCCATAACTACAGATTCAACATTCTCTCCGTCACAAAGCCCATATAGATATTTTACAGTATTATCGATGTCAGATACAAGTCTTTTTTTGATTTTTAGTGAGTTTATCCAAAAAAATTTTTCAAGCTTTTCTTTCAGTTGTGCAGAAAGGTTAGACATTTCGGTAAATTTTGTAACTTTCTTCACGTGAAGCCAGTCATATATCTGCTTTGCTCTGAATTTCTGCTCGCCTATAGCTGTAATCTTTTCCTGTAATTCTTCATAACTTAGTGACAATATGTCAATTTTGTTCATAATCCTCCTGTGATAAGAACGACTATTTTATTCTTCTGAGTGTTGCGGCAAAAAAACCATCTCCGCCGGTTTGAGAAGGAAGCATAGTTCTCATATAGCTATCCTCTACCCCTTTTACTCCTATCGGTACAACTACCGGTACAAATTCAGGATGGGATTTTAAAAACTCCTCCACAACATCCTGATTTTCTATCTTGCTTACCGTACAAGTGGAATAAATAAGCGTTCCGCCGACCTTTACGTAAGATGCGGCATTATTAAGTATTGTAAGCTGGATTGGTGACAAACCTTCCAAACTTTTCATTGGTTTATATTTTATTTCAGGTTTTCTTCTTATTACGCCAAGTCCGGAACAAGGAACATCGCATATAACCTTATCCGCCATAGGTATATCCGGATTTGGCTTTGAAGCATCATTTTCTGCAGCTCGTATTATATCGAGTCCAAGCCTTGCGGCACC
The DNA here is from genome assembly GCA_015067025.1 of Oscillospiraceae bacterium. Taxonomy (GTDB): domain Bacteria; phylum Bacillota; class Clostridia; order Oscillospirales; family Ruminococcaceae; genus Ruminiclostridium_E. Next base: position 354,785 of record SVNC01000001.1, on the reverse strand, counting down.
ATTTTTTATAACAGAAACTTTGCCATCATAAAGATCGTAACTATATATCTTTCCTCTGTTTGACATAATTTCAGCACAAGTGAAGGTCTTACCGCCGGGAGCTGAACACATATCAACAACTGTTTCATTGAAAACGGGAGATATTATCTTACAACAAATCTGCGAAGATATATCCTGTATATGAAACATTCCCTTTCTGAATGCAAGACAACTTTCAATTCCTCTCGAATTGGATATTTCAATACAATTATCTATAAGGTCGTTTTTAACTGCCTTTATTTTGTCCTTTGCAAGACAAGCAATAACCTCATCCACACTATATTTAAACGAATTAACTCTTGCATACAGCGGCGGTCTCCCGAAAGACGCTTTTAAAAGAGATAACGTCTTTTGTTCGCCAAGTTCGTTGTTCCATTTTTTTACAAGCCACTTAGGGCAGGAATACATAATAGAGAGCTTTGCTTCATCCTGTAAATCTTTATAATCTATAACCTTTCCGTCACGGATGAAGCTACGGAGTATTGCATTCACAAAACCCTTTGCCTTTTCAGCCCCGGCATAATCCATAAGAGATACAGACTCATTTACAGCAGCACTTTCGGGAACAGAATTCATATACAAAAGCTGATAAAATCCCATTCTCAGAATCTGAATAACCGCAACTGAAATTTTATCAAATTCAACACTCGAATAATATCTTATAAGATAATCAAGTGTCATTTTTCTTTCAAGAACACCATAAAAAAGTGCTGTAACAAACGCTTTGTCGCGGCCGTTTGTTCTTTCGGCATTGAACATATTATCAAGGATAATGTTAGAATAAGCACCTGACATATCCATTTTTATGAGAAGGTCAAGTGTTATCTGTCGTGCATTTTTCATGTTGTCCTCCATTAATCTGTCATCTTCGTCTTGTTGCTGTTATAAGTCTTAAAAGCTGTGTTATAGATACCGCAAGTGCCGCTACGTACGTCATTGCCGCCGCATTAAGCGTTTTTCTTGCTCCTTTAATCTCATCCCCGTATAATATGCCTTGATTTTCTATAGTATTTATCGCTCTGTTACTTGCATTAAATTCAACCGGTAATGTTATCAGCTGAAAAAGAGTTATTGCCGCAAAAAGTATTATACCGATATTTCTAAGCAACGGTAAGCTAAAAAGAATACCCATAAGAAAAAGCAGTAACCATGCTCGTGAGCCAAACTGTGCTATCGGCAGAATAGTCATCCTGATCTTGATAGGAAGGTATCCTTTAGCATACTGTATAGCGTGCCCTACCTCGTGAGCAGCTACTCCTATTGCTCCAACAGAAGTACTGTTATGCACCGAAGCTGACAAAGCGATTATTTTCTTTTTCGGATCATAATGGTCAGTCAGATTTCCTGCTACAGAAACGACCGAAATATCATAAAGTCCGTTGCTGTCAAGTATCTGTCTTGCGATTTCTGCCGCTGTCTGTCCTCTTGAACTGTTAATCTGACTATATTTTTTAAAAGTTGAATTAACATTGTAAGAAGCATAAAGCGAAAACACCATCGCTACGATCAGCAAAACATATGTTGTCATACTGTCGAACAAATAATCCATCCTGATACCCTTTCGTAACGCGAATAAAAAATTATCCTAAAACTACATCTTCGGAAAGCTTGTTTCCTCTCAGAAAATCACGGGCGTTCATGCGTTTACCGCCTTCTCCCTGAACCTCTGTAAGCTTTATACAATTATTATCTCCGCAAACGACAATAAAATCATTGGTATCTATAACCATACCGCAAGGCTTGTCTGATTTTATATTACAAGGCTGAGCCATATATACTTTAAGTCGTTTTTCTGCAATAAAAGTATAAGCACAAGGTGCGGGTGACATTCCTCTTATAAAGTTATATACATCCTGTGCAGATTTCGAAAAATCAATTTTACACATATCCTTGCTTATCATAGAAGCATAGCAAGAAAGATTGTCATCCTGTTTTTTGGGAGAGAGCATTCCCTTTTCTGCTGCATCAAGTGTTGTCAGAATAAGCTCTGCTCCTTTTTCTGCAAGTATATCATGAAGCTCACCTGCAGTCATTGTATCGGTTATTTCTACGGTAGCAGTCTGAAGCATATCTCCTGTATCAAGACCTTCAGCCATCATCATTGTAGTAACACCCGTCTGATTTTCACCGTCAATGATACACCACTGGATAGGTGCTGCACCTCTGTATTTCGGCAAAAGTGAAGCGTGTATATTGATGCAACCAAACTTCGGCAAATCAAGAATTTCCTTAGGGAGTATCTGACCGTAAGCCGCTACAACAATGCATTCAGGATTTAAATTTTTTAATGTTTCAAGAGATGATACAGCGTCTTCACCTCTTCTTAATGAAAGAGGCTGATAAACAGGTATATCAAGCTCTATCGCTTTTTCCTTGACAGGAGGAAACTGCATTTTCTTTCCTCTGTTTTTGGGCTTATCTGGTTGTGTAAATACTGCCATTACATTATGCTTTTCAGCAAGAGCCGAAAGTGCTGAAACGGCAAAGTCGGGCGTACCCATAAAAACTATATTCATTTTAAATCATCCTACTAATTACTTTTTGTCTTCAAGCTGATCACCTGTAACCAGCTCTTCGGCTTTATCAATAAACATTACGCCGCTTAGATGGTCAACCTCGTGGCAAAGTGCTCTTGCAAGAAGACCTTCACCCTCGATCTCAAACTCCTTACCAAGTCTGTTTAAAGCCTTGACCTTTACTTTTTCAGGACGTACAACATATCCCCATAAATCAGGTACGGAAAGGCATCCTTCAAGATCTCTCTGCTTTCCCTTCATGGATACTATAACGGGATTTATAAGCTCTATCTTACCATTTTCGTCACCTACATCGATTACAACCACTTTACGAAGTATACCAACCTGAGGTGCTGCAAGCCCGACGCCGTTAGCCTCCTGCATAGTTTCATACATATCGTCGAGCAACGCCCATAGTTTGTCATCAAATACAGTTACATCCCTGCATTTTTTTCTTAATACATCGTCACCGTTTTTAACAATATTTCTCTTTGCCATTTTAGTCACCTTTCTTATTATGTAATTTCACCGTTCAGATCCACATAAAAACTCACCTTATCAAGAGCAGGTGATTTATATGCATCCTGAAGTGATTTGTACATCACTTCTCTGAAAAGCTTGTTATTTTTGCATTTGATTATAATTCTGTATCTGAATTTCCCGTTTATCCTTGCTACAGAGCTTTTGGACGGACCTAATATTCTTATAGGGATATTTATACCCTCAAGGTTTTTCTTTATGATAGACAAAAAGGCTTTTGCACCCTTTTCACATATATGGTCATCATAAGCTGAAAGGCCGACAACACAAAGATCGCAGAACGGAGGAAACAATAATGTTTTTCTGATTTCAGTTTCCTGTCTGAAAAACTCATCAAAATTCTGTTCAGCGGCAAGATTTAACACATAGTGATCAGGTGTATAAGTCTGAAGATATGCTCTTCCCTTTTTACTACCTCTTCCGCATCTTCCCACAACCTGAGTAACAAGCGAAAAAGTCTTTTCGTAACCAAGATAATCTCCTGCGTACAAAGATTTATCTATCATCAGCACACCGACAAGAGTAACGTTTTCAAAATCAAGTCCTTTGGCTATCATCTGAGTACCGACCATTATATCGTATTCGCCTTTTTTGAATTTATCAAAATTTATCTCGTAAGAGCTTTTACTCATTGTTGTATCTGCATCCATACGAAGTATTTTAGCAGTCGGGAAAAGCATCGCAAGCTCATCCTCGATACGCTGAGTACCGGTGCCAGAGCTGTGAATAAACTTTGAACCGCAAGCTTTACATTTACCATTAAACTGTTCTGTATAATCACAGTAATGACATATCAGAGAATTATTGTATTTGTGATATGTCAGCGGAATATTGCAATTAGGACAGGAATACACCTCTCCGCATTTTATGCAGTTCATATAGGTGTGATAGCCTCTTCTGTTTAAAAGAAGTATCGTCTGTTCACCCTTTGAAATATTTTCTCTTATTTCATCTATCAATACACGACTGAAATTACTTCTGTTACCAAGCTCATTTTCAACCTTCATATCAACAATATACACTTCTGGAAGAACAGAACGACTGTACCTGTTTTTCATTTCAAAAAGTGTATACTTACCTGTTTCGGCGTTGTACGCTGAATCAAGACTTGGAGTAGCAGATGCTAAAAGCAAAGTGGCATTATGGTAAAAAGCTCTTTGCTTTGCAACGTTTCTTGCATGATAACGAGGTGCTTTTTCAGATTTATAGGTATGCTCGCCCTCTTCGTCAATAACAATTATTCCTATATTCCGCAAAGGAGCAAACACAGCACTTCTTGTACCAATAACAACAGTTGCCTCGCCGTCTCTTATACGTTTATATTCATCCATTCTCTGTCCGAGAGATAGGTTGCTATGAATTACAGCTACATTATTTCCGAAAAAATCAGTGAAATTACGTACCATCTGAGGTGTAAGCGAAATTTCAGGGACTAGCATAAGTGCGGTTTTTCCTGACTTCAAAGCCTTGTGTATAAGCTTTAAAAAAACTGTTGTCTTTCCGCTACCTGTAACACCCTTCAAAAGAGCACAACGAGGTTTATTTTCTTCCATCATAGCTGAAATGCCGTTATACGTCGTATTCTGCTCATCCGAAAGAGTTATATCATCAATACTCTTTACCGCCTTTGCATCAGCGGTAAGAGAACGGGAAATTACATTATCAAAAGTTTCTGCAACTCCTGTTTTTTCAAGATTTGCAATAACAGCCTTTGTAACTGTGCAGGTATACATAATCTCCTTTACAGATGCTGTAGCGACATCTGTAAGAAAATCTGCAACCTTCTTCTGCTTTGATGTAAGCGGTTTTCCGCCGTTTTCAATGTATTCACCGCTCAGAAAATAGTCGGTAAGACGAACATTTTTTTCTGTTTCATCACCTACTCTCTGCTTTATCACATCTGCAACAAGCAGTACATTCTTTTGGGCAAGCCTTGAAACATATTGCTTTTTGCCATCCTCAAAGCCATATTCTATTACATCATTAAGTTCTTTTACAGATTTACAAGCAATAAGCATTGCCGCATAGCTCTTTTCTGTTTCTGTAAGAGAGAAATTATCGGGAGCTTTCAAAAATTCTTCATTGAGCTGATATTTCTCCGATATATTAAGAGCAAGACCACCGGGAAGTATAGTCTTTACTGCGTCGAAATATGTACAGAATGTATTTTCCTTAAGCCACTTTACAAGAGATAGCATCTCATCGTTCAAAATTATTCCATCATTTACAAGACAAAACACTTCTTTGAGACGATTTTCAGGAACACCTTTTTTGATATCAACGATAAGTCCGACCTTTTTCTTTCCGCCTTTTCCAAAAGGAACCACCACTCTTTGCCCGATGACGGCATTACTGTTATCAGGCAAAATGTAATCAAAAGCAATGTCAAAGCTGAATAAAGCTTTATCAACGACTACAGAAGTTATCGTTCTTATTTCACTATCGTTGTGAACGGGATATTCACTCATTATGAATTTTTAATTTCTTCTAAAAGCTGAAGATTTCTTGAAGCTGCCATTTTTTCTGATAAAATGACTGTGTTTACATCATTCACAGCCTTATCAAGATCACCATTTACAACAAGGAAATCAAACTTATCGGCAAACTTAAGCTCATTTCTTGCCTGGGCAACTCTCGCCTTTATAGTTTCTTCTGTTTCTGTGCCTCTTTTACGGAGTCTTCTGTCAAGCTCGTTGATTGATGGAGGAAGAATAAATATCATAACACACTGGGGGAATATCTTCTTGATATTCATTGCACCTTCTACTTCTATTTTGAGTATTACGTCCTTGCCTTCGTCAAGCATATCAAGAACTGCTTTTTTAGGGGTACCATAGTAATTACCGCAATATTCGGTATATTCGAGCACTTCACCATCTGCAATCATCTTTTCAAAGCTTTCGCGAGTATGAAAATGATAGCTGACACCATCAATCTCACCCTCTCTTATAGCTCTTGTTGTTGCTGAAACCGAGTATGCGAGATTGTCATTTATTTTAAAAAGCTCAGCTAAAATTGTATCCTTCCCGCATCCTGATGGTGCTGATACAACTATCGGAATTCCTTTGTTTTTGATACTCATTTTATTTTCCTCCCTATTATTCTGTTTCGTTTTCGGGTGCGTCAGATATACCTGTAAAACGAGATATATCAAGAGCGGACATTATAACGTGATTGCTATCAGTTATAATTACTGTTTTAGTCTTTTTACCACAGGTTGCATCAATTGCAGTATTGTTGTCCTTAGCGGAAGAAATAATACGCTTTACCGGTGCAGCATCTGCACTGACCACCGCTATCACTCTGTCCGAATTAACCGTATTTCCATAACCGATATCTATAAGCTTCATATTATCACCATAAATAATTATATTTTTATAAACTAATCTTTATTGTATCACATATATGTGAAAATTGCAAGAAATTTGAAATAAAGGCTTGTGCATTACTTCAGTTTCTGTGCAAGCAGAGGAGAATAATGGTTTCTGAACTGCTCATAGCAATCGTTATCGATAGCATCCCTTATTTTTTCCATAAGGGTGTTATAGAAATAGAGATTATGCTGGACTGCAAGTCTGCCGCCGAGCATTTCCCCGGATTTAAAGAGATGTCTGATATAAGCACGTGAGAAATTACGGCAGGTCGGACAATCACATTCAGGGTCTATAGGCAGCGAATCGGTTTCAAAGCACTGATTTGTAACGTGAGTAATACCATTCCAGGTGAATACGGTAGCGTGTCTTGCATTACGGCTTGGCATAACACAATCAAACATATCTACACCTCTGTAAACAGCTTCGATAATATTTGAGGGTGTTCCGACACCCATCAGGTATCTTGGTTTATCTTTGGGAGCGTGAGGTATAACAGTTTCAATGATATGATACATAACCTCTGTAGGCTCGCCCACCGCGAGTCCACCGATGGCAATACCATTTACATTCATCTGAGATATGGTCTTCATATGCTCTGCTCTTAAGTCGTCATAAGTACCACCCTGATTTATCGCAAAAAGCATCTGCTGTCTGTTTATGGTTTCAGGCAAAGAATTGAGTCTTGCCATTTCATCAATACAACGCTGAAGCCATCTTGTTGTACGATCAACAGATTTCTTTACATAATCATACGGTGCAGGGTTTTCAACACATTCGTCAAATGCCATTGCTATTGTTGATGCAAGATTTGACTGTATCTGCATACTTTCTTCAGGTCCCATAAAGATCTTTTTACCATCAACGTGGGAGTTGAAATATACGCCTTCTTCCTTTATCTTGCGAAGCTTAGCAAGTGAGAACACCTGAAATCCGCCGCTATCTGTAAGAATAGGCTTGTCCCAGTTCATAAACTTGTGAAGTCCACCCATTTTATAGATAACCTTATCACCGGGTCTTACGTGAAGATGATAAGTATTGCAAAGCTCTACCTGGCATTTTAAATCTTTTAAATCGAGCGAAGAAATACCACCCTTGATTGCAGCAGAAGTGCCGACATTCATAAAAAACGGAGTCTGTATCACACCGTGTGGGGTATGAAATTCACCTCGTCTGGCAGTTCCGTCTGTTTTTATAAGTTTATACATTAAGCTTACTCCTTTAAATACATTCCTTTGGTATCATTCCGACTTGACCGTTTTCGCAAAGTCCTATATAATAATCACCAAATTCTCCGTATATATAATATTTATCACCTTTATTTACCTTTACAAAGCTGTCAAGATTAATCCAACCATGAAGCTTTCCGTCCCACTGACCTGTACAGCATTCAGGGATTTTTCCTTCCATGCCATCTGCTTTATTTCTTACATCAAAGAAAACACCATCTCTTGCAATGATTTCAAGATCACTTTTTTCATAATCAAGATATTTATAACTTCTGTCAGGATTATAATCTTTAACAACTATGCTTTCGGATACAAGGGGAACAAATCTTGTTTCATAGCTGTAGCTATCGCCGTCCTTATATATAATAAAACCATTAAGTTGTCCAACCCATTTGACAGAACATCCGCCATCTATATCTATAATACGCTTTTCAATATCTATTATCGGCAGATTTGTGTTATTCGAGCGGGAGAAATTGTAACAAGGAAAATGACCCACCACAACAGTTTTTGAAACAGGGTGCTCCTTTCTCAGCCACCAGTAATCGTTCTGTATTACAACCTCTGCACTGTTTTCCCAGTCGATACGATTTTCAATACCCGCATGCACAAAAATATAATCACTTGTATCTATGGCAAAGGGTAAATTTCTTATAAACTGAAGTTCATCCTTAAAACTTTCGTTTACCTTTTCTCTCTTTATGTCAAAATCCTCTGTGAAGTCATTTATACCGATTTTCTTCGCCATATCTATATATGTGTTTTCAGGACGGGCTATTAGTCTTGATAAAAATTTATCCTTGCTATCTCTGTACGCCATACGCTCACACATAGTATCGTTATTACCCTGTATGCAGATTGCCCTTTCCTTTTCGCATAGCTTTTTTACAAGTCGAAGAGTTTTTATATTCTGACTTCCCTTTTCAATAATATCACCAAGTATGAAAAGAAAATCCTTGTCGGCATCATATTCACATTTTTTTAGCAATCTCTCAAAATCGTCAGCATGTCCGTGTATATCGCTGACACAGATTATTCTGCATTTTTCAGGTAACGTTACCTTTTCTATTTTCATTTTTCTGTACCTTTAATCAGATTATTATCATACTGTCACCAAAGCTGAAAAATCTGTATCTCTCATCAATTGCGATTTTATAGGCTTCGAGTGTCTTTTCTCTTCCTAAAAAAGCACTTACAAGCATAATAAGGGTGCTTTCAGGAAGATGGAAATTAGTAATAAGTCCTTCTATCACTTTAAAATTATATCCGGGATAGATAAAAATTCCTGTATCCTTTGAACAAGCAGTTATTTCATTATTTTCATTAAGAGATGCCGCTGATTCAAGAGTACGGCAGCTTGTAGTACCGACTGCAATTACTCTGCCGCCTCTTGCCTTGCATTCCTTTATCTTCTGTGCAGTTTCCTCAGGGATAGAGTAATGCTCTATATGCATTTTGTGATCTAAAATATTATCCTCTTTTACAGGACGGAAAGTGCCAAGACCAACATGAAGAGTAACAAACGCTGTATCTACACCCTTATTTTTTAACGCTTCAAACACGTTTTCAGTAAAATGAAGACCCGCTGTAGGTGCCGCCGCAGAGCCTACTTCATTTGAATAGATAGTGTTGTATCTGTTCTTGTTTTCAAGTTTCGCTGTAATATAAGGCGGTAATGGCATCTGACCTATCTTATCGAGTACATCAAAAATATTGCCATCGAACGTAAATTCGGCAATTCTGTTACCGCCTTCTGCCACATCCACAATTTCAGCGGTCATAAGACCTGAGAAATCAACCTTTGTACCTACTTTAAGGCGTTTGCCCGGTTTCACCATAACCTCCCATCTTGTATGAGAAATCTGGTCAAGAAGCAAAAACTGAACCGCAGCACCTGTGCCGATCTTTGTACCAAAAATTCTCGCAGGAAAAACCTTTGAATCGTTCATTACAAGAAGGTCACCTTTTTTCAGATAATCGCATATATTATAAAATCTATCGTGATTCACTTCGCCTGTTTCTCTGTCTATTTTCATAAGTCTTGAACTATCTCTTGGTTCAACAGGAGTCTGAGCTATAAGTTCCTCAGGAAGATCGTAATAAAAATCTGATTTAAGCATAATTTTAAAAACATCCTTAACAAAAAAATAATGTATCATCTTATCATAACATAAAATAAGGAAAAAATCAAATAAAAATTTTACCTTTTTAGCATTGACAAAAGAATACCAATGTGGTATAGTAATAAGTGCAGGTAGAGGTGCGGTGATGAAAAGTACCCGTTACGCCAATCCGCCGACGGATTGTGACGGAAAAAGGATAAACCGCCGAAGAACATAAGTGTCGGTGCTTATGTATCTGGTTCTGTATTGAATAAGTACAGAATTGTCATCAAGCAGTAAGCTTAAGATGGAGAGCTATCGACAAATAAATGTCAATATGTCATCATACTATCATCAGCTTATTATAGTCGCCTGCAACAGCATGCGGCTTTTTTTATAAAAATAAAAAACAACAAAAGGAAAAGGTGAAAAACTATGAAAAACTACAAGGTAGGTATTATCGGTGCAACAGGTATGGTAGGTCAGCGTTTTGCTGTTCTTCTTGAAAATCATCCCTGGTTTACAGTAACAGCTTTAGCGGCTTCTCCCCGCTCTGCAGGCAAGACATACAAAGAAGCTGTAGGTTCAAGATGGCTTATTGAAAAGCCCATGCCTAAAGCTATGGAAGATATCGTAGTTATGGATGCTACAGCAGATATCGAAAAAATTGCATCCTCTGTTGACTTCGTATTCTGTGCAGTTGATATGAAAAAGGATGAGATCAAAGCTCTTGAAGAAGCTTACGCAAAGCACGAATGCCCTGTTATGTCCAATAACTCTGCACACCGTTTTACAGACGATGTTCCTATGATCATCCCTGAAATCAACGACGAGCATATGGCTATTGTTGAAGCTCAGAAGAAGCGTCTTGGCACAAAGAGAGGCTTTATCTCCGTTAAGTCTAACTGCTCCATCCAAAGCTACGTTCCCGCTCTTAACCCCTTAAGAAAGTTCGGTATCAAAAACGTTCTCGCTTGTACATACCAGGCTATTTCAGGTGCCGGTAAGACTTTTGATACATGGCCTGAAATGGTTGATAACCTTATCCCCTTTATCGGTGGCGAAGAAGAAAAGTCTGAGCAGGAGCCTTTAAAGGTTTGGGGTACAATTGAAGGCGATAAGATCGTAAAGGCTCAGTCACCCTCTATTACAACACAGTGCTTAAGAGTCCCCGTATCAAACGGTCACTTTGCAGCTGTATTTGTAAGCTTTGAAAACAAGCCTTCTAAAGAAGAAATCCTTCAGATCTGGAAGGAATACAAGGGCGTTCCCCAGGATTTAGAGCTTCCCTCTGCTCCTAAGCAGTTCTTAAACTATTTTGAAGAAGACAATATGCCTCAGGCAAAGCTTCACAGAAATCTCGAAAACGGTATGGCAGTTTCTATCGGACGTTTAAGAGAAGATACACAGTACGATTATAAATTCGTATGCCTTTCACACAACACATTAAGAGGTGCCGCAGGCGGTGCTGTTGAAATGGCAGAGCTTTACGCGGCAAAGGGCTATTTTGACTAATAACCATTTTAGCAAAGGATAATCATATGAAGAATACAATTTTTACAGGTTCAGCAGTTGCTATCGTAACTCCTATGTATGAAGACGGATCAATTAATTACGATAGATTTGCTGAAATTATTGAAGAACAGATTGCAGGCAGTACTGATGCTATCGTAGTATGCGGTACTACAGGCGAATCTGCAGTAATGACAGATGAAGAACACATTGAATGTATACGTTTCTGCGTTGAAAAGGTTGCAAAGCGTGTTCCTGTAATAGCAGGTACAGGCAGTAATGACACAGCCTACGCTATCGACCTTTCAATAGAAGCTGAAAAGCTTGGTGCAGATGCACTTCTTCTTGTTACACCTTATTACAACAAGACATCACAGAAAGGTCTTATCGCTCACTTTACGGCTATTGCCGACAGTGTGAACATCCCTATCATTCTTTACAACGTTCCCAGCAGAACAGGTGTAAACATCACAATTGATACGTATAAGAAGTTAGCACAGCACAAGAATATTGTAGCAGCTAAGGAAGCAAGTGGAAATATCAGTGCGGTAGCTCAGCTTGCGGCAGAAACAGATCTTGATATCTATTCAGGTAATGACGATCAGATAGTACCTATTATGTCACTTGGCGGCAAAGGCGTTATCTCTGTTCTTGCAAACTGCTGTCCTAAGGAAACTCACGATATGGCTCAGTTCTGTCTCGACGGCAACTATAAAGCTGCAGCAGAGCTTCAGTTAAAGTATCTTGAATTCACAAACAATCTGTTTATAGATGTAAATCCTATTCCTGTAAAGGAAGCTATGAACATTATGGGTAAAAATGTAGGCGAATGCCGACTTCCCCTTGTAAGAATGGAAGATGAAAAGATTGCAAAGCTCTTCTCTTCAATGGAAAAGCTCGGTCTTACACAGTAAAAAACTGAGAGGAATTTAAAAATGATTAATATCGCTTTAACAGGCGCTTGCGGAAAAATGGGCAGAGTAATTGCGGATATAATTTCCGGAAGAGATGACTGCAGAGTATGTGCTGGTATCGATCTTGTAATTGAGCAGTACAGCGACTTCCCTGTTGTAAAGTCTATTTATGAGCTTACAGAAAAGCCTGATGTAATAATCGACTTTTCACATCCTTCAGCATTATTTGAATATTCTGTACTTGACTACTGCAAGATAAACAATGTTCCTATCGTTGTTGCAACTACAGGCTATACAGATGAACAGATATCACAGATAAAAGCCGCTGCAGAACAAATTCCCGTTTTCTTCACCTTTAATATGTCACTTGGTATCAATCTGCTCGTTGACCTTGCAAGAAAAGCTACGAAGGTACTCGGTGACCAGTTCGATATCGAAATAGTTGAAAAGCATCACAATCTCAAAAAGGACGCACCATCAGGTACTGCTTTAATGATTGCTGAAGCTATAAACGAAGAGCTTGACAACAAGATGAAATATGTTTATGACCGCCATTCCGTAAGAAAACCCCGTGAAAAGAACGAGATCGGTATGCACGCTATAAGAGGTGGCACAATCGTTGGCGATCACGATATTATTTTCGCAGGAAGAGATGAAGTTATTACATTATCACACAGTGCAGGCTCAAAACAGGTATTTGCAGTAGGCTCAGTAAATGCTGCAGTATTCTTAAGCAAATGCGAAAAGGGTCTTTATCAGATGTCTGATTTATTATCAAGTATATAAATTATGATTATGAAAGGAAGCTGACAGAATGACACAGATAACTCGTTACGAAAATATATCTGCTGTGACCTTTTCAGATGTCAAAGCAGGAAACACCTTCATTTCAGAAGTTCTCCACGCGGTTGCAGAAGCAGGAATCAATATTGATATGATATCCAGCACACCACCGAAATCTGACAGATTTTCATTTGCCTTCAGCTTCGCTGACGATGATATTCCCTCCCTGCTCACCGTTATGAGCAAAATCACTGCTGTTCATAGCGTTACGCCTTTCGTGAACAGCGGTAATGTAAAGTTAGTCATAAAGAATAAGGAAATGGAAATACACGCAGGCTTTGCCGCACGTGTACTCGAAATAACAGAAAAGATCGGTGCTGATGTTCTTCTTATAACAACAAGTGCTGATGAAATAAGCCTTCTTGTTCCTGACAGCTTTGCTGACGAGCTTTCAGGTGCATTTAAAAATTTAGATTAAATTTATAATGACATCGGTATTCCCTACCGATGTCATTTTGGTGATTGCAGAATGTTAAAACTTACGAAATATCTGAAAAAATTCAGAATGCAGGTAATTTTAGGACCTGCATTCAAACTTATCGAAGCAATTTTCGAACTTATCGTACCACTTGTTATGGCACAGATAATTGACGTCGGAATTAAAAACAGAGATACGGAACACGTATGGAGAATGGGAATAATACTCGTTTTGCTTGGTGTGTTCGGTCTTGGTTTTACGCTTATATGTCAGTATATGGCGTCAAAGGCTTCGCAGGGCTTCGGAACAGTTCTTCGCAGAGAGCTTTTCCATCATATAAACAGCCTGTCACATTCAGAGCTTGATGAGCTTGGTACGTCTTCTCTTATAACACGGCTTACATCTGACGTCAATCAGCTTCAGGTTGCTGTTGCTATGCTTATCAGACTTGTTGTAAGAGCTCCGTTTTTAGTAATCGGTGCAACAATAATGGCATTTACTATAGATGTAAAGCTTGCTCTTATATTTGTGATAGTAATTCCGCTTGTTGCTCTTGTTATGTGGCTTGTCACAACTAAAACAATTCCTTTTTACAAGAATATTCAGAAAAAGCTCGATAAAACTTCCCTCATCACAAGAGAAAATCTTGGTGGTGCAAGAGCTGTAAGAGCGTTTGCAAAACAGGATCATGAACAAAAGCGTTTCGCTGATAATGCTGATGATATAGAAAAAGAAGCTATAAGAGCCGGAAAAATTTCTGCCCTCTTAAGCCCGATAAATGCAATTATCTTAAATCTTGCTATCGTTGCCATCATATGGTTTGGCGGATTTTCAGTAAACGTGGGAGACCTTACTCAGGGCGAGGTTATAGCACTTGTAAACTACCTTAACCAGATTTTGCTTGCTCTTGTAGTAGTTGCAAATCTTGTTGTTATCTTTACAAAATCCGCTGCTTCTGCCGCAAGAGTAAACGAAGTGCTTGAAACAAAGGCTTCGATAACTGAAAATAATGCAGAAGAAATTACCACTTACGAAAATGTACCTGCTGTAAAATTTAAAGACGTATTTTTAAGCTACCACGAAAATAGTGATTATGCTCTTGAAAACATCTCTTTTACCGTTGAAAAAGGACAGACCATCGGTATAATCGGTGGTACAGGTAGCGGTAAATCTTCTCTTGTAAATATGATACCGAGATTTTATGACGCTACAAAAGGTTTAGTAGAAATTAACGGTGTTGACATAAAAAAATATCCTCTAAAAAAACTTCGTAAGATGATAGGTATTGTACCACAGAAAGCTGTACTTTTCAGTGGAACACTTCGTGATAATATGAAGTGGGGCGGTGATGACATCACCGATGAGCAAATTCACAAAGCTCTCGAAATCGCTCAGGCTACCGACTTTGCAGATAAACTTCCCAACGGCCTCGACAGTGAAATTCTTCAGGGTGGCAAAAATCTTTCAGGCGGTCAGAAACAACGACTCACGATAGCAAGAGCACTCGCCTGCTCACCATCTATGCTTATCCTTGATGACAGTGCCAGTGCACTCGACTTTGCCACCGATTCAAAACTGCGTACTGCAATAAAAAATAACTGTAAGGATATGACGGTATTCATTATCTCGCAAAGAGCCAATACAGTAAAAGATGCAGATATCATAATAGTCTTAAACGACGGCAGAATAGAAGGAATAGGAACTCATAAAGAGCTTCTTCGTTCCTGTGAAGAGTACTGTCAGATTTGTTTATCACAATTCAGTGCAGAAGAACTTGAAAAGGAGATAAACGAAGATGAATAAAAAACAAAAAAAAGATGTCAGCAGCTTTGGTATATTAAAGCGAATTCTGACATATACGAAACCATACACCTTTTATCTTGTCTTTACACTTATAAGTGCAGTTATAAGTGCCTGTGCAACACTTTATGCACCGGTACTCATCGGTAACGCCATTGATCATATTGTAGAAAAAGGCAACGTAGATTTCCAAAAGATTTTCCCGATAATAATTCAACTTATCGTTGTCGTTCTTGTCGGTGCCGCTTTCCAATGGTTTATGGGATACTGTACAAATATTCTTACCCACGGAACTGTTAGAGATTTAAGAGTAGCCGCTTTCAATAAGCTTGAAAACGTGCCTCTCAAATATATTGATACCACTCCTCACGGTGATATCATAGGCAGGGTCGTAGCAGATATAGATACCGTATCAGACGGACTATTACAAGGCTTTCAGCAATTATTTACCGGTATTGTGACTATTATCGGAACTCTTTGCTTTATGCTTTCTATCAATCTTTCGATAGCTCTTGTGGTTATTGTAATAACTCCTGTTTCCCTGCTTGTTGCATCAACAATCGCAAGACTCTGTTCAAAGAAATTTAAGGAGCAAGCCGCTTTAAGAGGCAAAATAACCGCTCTTGCAGAAGAATACATCGGTAATCAGAAAGTTGTAAAAGCCTTCTGTTATGAAGAAAATTCAGAAGCTGAATTCGAAAAGCTTAATGCCGAGCTTAACAAGGTTGGTACAAGAGCGCAATTCTATTCAGCTCTCACAAATCCTTGTACAAGATTTGTAAACGGACTTGTTTACGCGGGTGTAGGTATATTTGGTGCGTTTAATTCAATCGGCGGCGGAATATCAATAGGTCAGCTTTCCTGCTTCTTATCCTATGCAAATCAGTATACGAAACCCTTTAATGAAATTTCAGGCGTTGTTACAGAGCTTCAGTCGGCATTTGCATCAGCAAGAAGAATTTTTGCTATGCTCGACAGTGAAAACGAAGTCAGTGATATAGAAAACGAAACCCTCAAGAATGTACAGGGTGATGTAAACATAAAAAACGTTGATTTCTCATATACTCCTGACAGAGAGCTTATCAAAGACCTCTGTCTTGATGTAAAAAAAGGTCAGCAGATAGCTATAGTTGGTCCTACCGGATGTGGAAAAACCACTATTATAAATCTTCTGATGAGATTTTATGATACAAACAGCGGAAGTATATCTGTAGACAACAAGGATATCAAAACGCTGACAAGAGATTCACTTCGTCTTAATTACGGAATGGTACTACAGGAAACCTGGATATTCAAAGGAACTGTAAGAGAAAACATCGCTTACGGAAAACCCGATGCATCAGAAGAAGAAATAATAAATGCTGCAAAGGCAGCCCATTGTCATAGCTTTATCAAGCGTCTTAAATATGGTTATGATACTGTAATTAGTGACACCTCCGGATTATCTCAGGGTCAGAAACAGCTTTTGTGCATTGCAAGAATAATGCTAACAATGCCACCTATGCTTATACTTGACGAAGCGACAAGCAGTATTGATACAAGAACTGAACTTCAGATTCAAAGTGCCTTTGCGAAAATGACAAAGGGCAAAACAAACTTTATCGTTGCTCACAGACTTTCAACGATAAAAAATGCAGATACCATACTTGTAATGGATAAAGGAAAGATCATTGAAATAGGCAATCACGAAGAGCTTTTAGAAAAGGGTGGATTTTACTTCAATCTGTATAATAGCCAATTCAAAAAGTCCTAACCCAAATTAAACCTTAAGCCCGCCAAATTTACGATTGACGGGCTTAAAATTATTGACATTTCGACAAATATATAGTATAATTAAATTTGTAAAGTGTTTACAAATACATAAAATCAGGGGTAATTATGAAAAAACTCATACCGATTATTCTTATATTTGCAGTAATGGCTTCACTTCTATGCGGTACAGCCTTTGCATTTGACGGAAACGACTATGATTACGATTTTGATTTTGACGGAGGCAGTAGCAGTAGTTCTGACGGTCTCGGCATTCTGAACCTTGTTCTGCATCTTTTCAACATGGGACCGATAGGTGTCGTATTTGCGATAATAATTATAGTTATATTTATTATAGCTGTAACCTCTAAAAAGAAAAAAAGTACAAACAGCAATGTTGGCAAAGTTATTCCTTCAACTCAGGGCAGATTTGTTGTTATCCCCAACAGAACCGAACTGATTGAAAATATGATCAAGAAAAATGATAAAAACTTCTCTGCCTCTGACTTTGTGACATTTGCAAAGAATGTATATATGGATATCCAGACAGCCTGGTGTAAGAGAGATCTCACTACAGTAAGACCTGTCATGCACGAGAATCTTTACAACACAACCGCAAGACAGGTTCAGAGCAAAATAGATCAGGGTGTTGTTTATCACTACGAAAGTATCGCAATAAATACGGCATATCTCACATCCTATGCCAAGGATTCTCAATTTGAATATGTGACCTGCTATCTCAACGCAAGAATGATAGATTATCAGGTTGACGAAAAGACAGGCAATATAATAAGAGGCGATAAGACAACTCGCTGGGATATGAGATACAAGATGAAATTCGTGCGTTCTGTAGGCACACTCACAAAGACAGAAACTGACAAGCATGATGGTCACAACTGTCCTAACTGTGGTGCTCCTATGGAAATTTCATCATCAGGTGTATGTGATTACTGCGGCTCTGTTGTTACAACAGGTCAGTATTCATGGGTACTTACAGAATTTACAACAGTTCGAAACGATACTGTTGACGAAGGTATTAAAGGAGCTCAATAATTGGAATTTATAAGTGTACTTTTCCCAATCATCTTTTCGCTTTTTCCTGTTATTATGATAACAATAGTCATTATCACCATCGTGTCAAAAACACGAAAAATAACAAAAGACTATTTAGGAATGACACCAACAGAGACAATGGACCTTATCAGCAAGGGAATAAGAGAAGAGGTTGCAACGCCTAAGCCAATCACAGAGCTTTCTGCTGTGTATACTCCAAAAATTCAACGTGACTTCCCTGAAATGGGATACGGCGGTATGGAGTCTCTTGCAAGAAATGCTCTTATAGCATCTTTCAATGCAATCGAAAAGAAAAGCACAGAAGGCTTGCTTGAAATATCCTGTTCCACTGCCCTTGTAAATAAAGTTATCAACATAATCAACGACCTTGGAAGTAAGGGCGAAGAAGAAAAATACGACAACGTAAAGATTCACAGATGTGGTATTTGCTCGTACCTCAAAAAACAGGATGAAGCTATTGTTGCCTTTGAGTATTCCCTTCAGTATGAATATAAAAAATACAGAATGGGACAGCTCGTAAGCAGAACCGATAATAACGGTCTTGTTCAGGCAGCTTACAGAGTCATACTTACGTACAATCAGAAAATCTACGAACAGACCAGCAATATGGTCTACACAAGCAACTGCCCTAACTGTGGTGCACCTGTCGACGTAAGCAACAAAGAAAGAGAATGTCCGTACTGTGGTAGCGGTTTTTCCGTTATTAATGACAGAGTATGGCAAGTAACAGATTTTAATTTAATCAAATAAATTAAAAATTCACAACGAAAGGAAATAAAACTATGGGACTTATTAAAGCCGCAATCGGTTCACTCTCAGGTACTCTTGGTGATACCTGGAAGGAAGCCATCCACTGCCCCGTTATGGGCAATGACACAGTTGCAGTAAACGGTGTAAAAATGCACGACGGTTCTGCACGTTCAAGCAACACAAAGGGTTCTGACAATATGATCAGCAACGGCTCTGCTATTATGGTAGAAGAGAATATGTGTATGCTTACACTTGACAACGGTAAAATTACAAACGTTGTTACAGAACCCGGTCGCTATATCCTTGACAACTCATCTGCACCTTCTATTTTCGCAGGTCAGATCAAGGATTCTGCAAAGGAACTTATTTCCCGTTTTACCTTTGGTGGTACACCCTCAACACAACAGAAGGTTATTTACATCAATCTTCAGAAACTGCCCGGTATCCCCTTTGGTACAGGAAACCCCGTTCCCTATCCCGATCCCAGATACAATACAACTGTAGATCTTCGTTTCTACGGTACATTTGAAATTCAGATTCCCGATGCTGAAAATGCTGTTAAATTCTACAGCGAAGTACTCACAAAGGGTATATCTGCAGGAAATGTTTCTGTAAAGTCTATCTTCCAGAACGAACAGTACAAGAACGAATTTATGCAGGCTATGATGGAAGCTCTCAATATGCTTTCAGCAGAAGGTTACAGCTATAACCAGATCACAAGCCAGCTTTCTAACCTCACAAACAAGACAAAGACTCAGACAGCTAACAACTGGGCTGACAGAGGCTTTACTCTTACATACATCGGACTTGGACCTATCACTCTTTCTGAAGAGTCCAAGGAACTTCTCAAGGATCGTCTGCATGCAGATACAATGCTTGGCGCCGATACACAGCGTGCTATGATGACAACAAGTATTGCTAAGGGTCTTGAAGCAGCCGGCTCAAACGAGGGCGGTGCTATGATGGGCTTTATGGGTATGAACATGGGCATGAACGCAGGTGCTAACATCTTAGGCGGTATGCCTGCAGCTCCTCAGCAGACGACACCCGTACCTCCCAACCCTGCAGTAAACGGCTGGAAGTGCGCTTGTGGTGCTACCAATACCGGTGCATTCTGTGCATCCTGCGGCACTAAGAAGCCTGAACCCTGGACCTGCTCATGCGGTGCACAGAACCTTACAAAGTTCTGCGCTAACTGCGGTGCAAGCAAAGAAGCTCCTGCAGCTCCTGCAACAGTATCTACAAGCTGGACCTGCTCATGTGGTGCTACAAACGAAGGCAAGTTCTGCCCTAACTGTGGTAGTGCTAAGCCTGCAGCTCCCAAGAAGTACAAATGCGACAAGTGCGGCTGGACTCCTGCAGATGCTGAAAATCCTCCTAAGTTCTGCCCTGAATGCGGCGACCCCTTCAACGAGGATGATTTAGTTTAATCTTTAAAGATTAACTACTACACAAACAAAACACCGTACTCGAAAGAGTACGGTGTTATAATGTGTAAAAAACAAGCTACATTAAATATAGATATATAAAAAAAACCAAAAAGAACAACAAACTTAGCGGAGAAAACTAAAAATGAACAGAATACTTGGTTTCAGCAAAACGAATGCAGTTTTGCTGATAGCTTTTTTTGCGGCTATGATAACCACTATTATTATACCGCCGGATAGCCAGTATCTCGGATACTTTGACTATAAGACACTTACCTGCCTTTTCTGCGTACTTGCAGTAGTGTGTGCCTTAAAAAACATCAACTTCTTCTACATTTTAGCTTGTAAAATAGTACGTTCCTTTAAAAATGCAAGAGCTTGCATTTTAGTTCTTGTGTGGGTGACCTTTATCGGATCAATGCTCATCGCTAATGATATGGCACTGCTTACATTCCTGCCACTCGGTTACTTTGTACTGCATACAACGAATAAGGAAAAGTATATGGCTTTCACCTTTATAATGCAGAATATAGCCGCAAATCTTGGCGGAATGCTTACACCTTTCGGGAATCCACAGAATCTTTATTTATACTCGAAGTTTAATATTCCTATCGACGAATTTACAATGATCATGCTCCCACCCTTTTTATTTGCGGTACTGCTCATTTCTCTTTGCTGTATTATTTTTATAAAGCCTGAGCCTATGAGCTTTGCTGATGAAAAAGTGATAATAAGCAAACCCCGTACAATCTTTTATCTTATACTGTTTGCTTTCTCCATAATCATTGTATTCAATATAATACCCTACTGGACAGGACTTATAATTATCCCTGCGGCACTTCTGATTACAGACAGAAAGGCTTTGAAAGCCGTTGACTACAGCCTGCTTTTGACCTTTGTCTGCTTCTTTATCTTTGCAGGAAATATGGCAAGAATAGATATAGTAAAAGGGTTTATAGGCGGTATGCTTGAAACAAACACCCTGCTCGTAAGCGCTCTTTCCTGTCAGGTAATAAGCAACGTACCCTCTGCTATTCTGTTATCCCAGTTTACCGAGGACTACAGAAACCTCCTGCTTGGCGTTAATATCGGCGGTGTAGGTACTCTTATAGCTTCTCTTGCAAGTCTTATTACGTTAAGGCAGTATAACTCTGTTTGTCCCGGAAAAACAAAAAAGTACATTGCAGAATTCTCTATATTCAATTTTGGTTTTTTATTTCTACTGAATGGATTTTGTTTAGTGTTCTGATATTGATATTCCCTAATAAATTTACCGCTGATACAGTAACAACTCTGTATCAGCGATTTTTTATTGACAAATTTTGTTCCTTATGCTATAATTAAGGTGCGACACAACCGAATATTGCCATATACACAAGTATGTATTTTTACTTTCATGGTAAAAGTGCATGCTCTACTTTCGCATACTTGGTTTATGGCAGAAAGGTTGTGTCGCAGCAATCGGAGCTTTGCATTTTTCGGTGCGTAGCTTCGGCTGCGCACTTTTTTATTATGAAAGGAAGTAAAAAAACTTGAAAAGGATAATAGCAGTTTTGCTTGCAGTCTGTTTAATATTTTCACTTACTTCGTGTAAAGAAAATATTGAGACAGGCAACAATATCGGTCAGCTCGATATTAAAAACACATCGGATAAAGAAACGCTTTTCTTTATTGATGGAGAATATGTTTCAAAATCAGAAACTTACATCTCCATGAAAAATTCAACAAAAGCTTTAACCAGCGATGTAAATTTTTCCCGTTCTGGAGATGAATTCGGCGTTCTTTACAATGGCAACTACAAGGTTATATCCAAAAACGTTTTATACGATGGTTTCTCTTCTGAAGCATCTTCATATTACCATAATAAAAGCATAACATAAAAAATATTGTAAATCAATATTCAGAAACTACCACTCGGTAGCGTTTTTTGACCACTCAGTAATCTTCCATAAAATTTTGCCTTTATAATTTTTTAAGTTAAACAATCTTACAAATTAATCTCATAAACGTTGTTTTTAATTGACTTCTTTGTCATTTTATGCTATAATTTATGAGATTACGACATATGGCATCAAAGTATTACAATATTACACTTTTTACTCTTCCAGTTTTATAATGATACATTGCTTTTATTTAACAAACAACCAATGTTATATCATCGCAATCGGCAGTTTAACACAGAAAATGGAGTTAAATTGCAAAATTATTTTATTAAAACTTCAGGAGGAAAAAAATGAAGAAATTAAAAGCAGCTCTGATAGTAGGAGCAACGACAGTAGCTATATGTTTAGCTGCTACAGGATGTGGTAAAGAAACATTTGACACCACAAGCACAGCCAAGCTCACCTTCAACGGTTATGACGGATATGGTACATACCAGATAAGCAATGAATACGAATGGATAGAAGACGTCATAGATTGGTATGGTGACAGTATTAACGACCTTCAGCGTTTACAGACTGAAACACAGTTAAGAGATGTCGTTGATTACGAAGTAATTGCAGATGAAAACCTTTCAAATGGTGACACAGTAAAGATCGTTGCAAAAATTTCAAAATCCGCAGAAAAGTTAGCGTTTAACCTTAAAGCCGAAGAAATTGAAGTTGTTGTTGAAGGTCTTGATGAAGTCAAGGAAATCGACCCCTTTGAAAACGTGACAGTATTATTTGAAGGCGTAGCTCCCAACGGAAGAGCAACCATCAAAAACACATCTGATAACTACAACGTTTATTATGAATTTGATAAGAACTCCGGTCTTTCAAATGGCGATAAAATTAAGGTTACAGCTTCAACAAATATGAATGAAGAAAACTTTGTAAAGAGATACGGCAAAAAGCTTTCAGTTACAGAAAAAGAATTTACAGTTGAAGGTCTCTCTTCATACATAACAAGTATAGATCAGATTCCTGAAGACATTCAGAACAAGATGAAATCTCAGGCAGAAGACAGCATAACAGCTTACTGCAGCACATGGGACGAAGGCAACAAGCTTAAGAAGTTAGAATTTATGGGCTACTATTTCCTCAGTGGTAAGGAAGGTTTCAGTGTAAACCCCAACAATGATATTTACTGCATTTACAAGGTTACAGGCAGCTTTAAGGGTGCTCTTTCAACCGATGAACAGAAGGACAGAGATGAATTAGGTCAGATTGACGAATCATTCTATACATTCTATAGATATCAGGATCTCATGCTTCTCCCTGATGGTACGTGTTCTCTTGATATAAGCAGAGGCGCTCGTTGCACAAACCGTGCAGAACTCAAGTGTGGTTACTGGTCATGGGGCTTCTCTCATTACAGAGTAGAGGGATACACAGATCTTGATACAATGTTCAACAATGTTGTAACTAAGAACATCGAAAGATATTCATACGAGAACACAGTTAAATAATTTAACAACAGGCATTAGATAAATATATCCCCTTAACTTAAGGTTAAGGGGAATTTCTTTGTTTAAAACAAAAATAAAGGCAGACATTTCTGTCTGCCTTATCGACTATCAAATTACAAAACTTACGCCTTGTTAACAGAACCGAAGAGTTCCATCTTTTCCTTAACTGTAGCCTTGATAGCTTCAAAACCGGGTGCGAGAAGCTTTCTGGGGTCGAAGCCCTTACCCTGAAGGTCCTTACCTGCTTCTACATAGCCTCTTGTAGCAGCCTGGAATGCGAGCTGGCATTCTGTGTTAACGTTGATCTTTGCAACGCCGAGAGAGATTGCCTTCTTGATCATATCTTCGGGGATACCTGTACCGCCGTGAAGAACGAGAGGCATATCACCAACCTTTTCCTTGATAGCAGCGAGTGTATCAAAAGAAAGACCTGCCCAGTTTTCAGGGTACTTGCCGTGGATGTTACCGATACCTGCAGCGAGCATTGTTACGCCGAGATCAGCAACCATCTTGCATTCATCGGGATCTGCACATTCGCCGGCACCAACAACGCCGTCTTCTTCGCCACCGATAGAACCAACTTCAG
Organism: Oscillospiraceae bacterium; assembly: GCA_015067025.1. Taxonomy (GTDB): domain Bacteria; phylum Bacillota; class Clostridia; order Oscillospirales; family Ruminococcaceae; genus Ruminiclostridium_E. Next base: position 330,524 of record SVNC01000001.1, on the reverse strand, counting down.
CTTCGAGAGAAATACCAAGAACGTCACAAGCATTTACAAGTGCTGTTGTCTTAGCGATATTTTCTTCGATAGGATAGTGAGAACCGTCAAACATTACAGATGAGAAACCTGCATTGATGCAAGCCTTTGCACCTTCAAATGAGCCGTGGTCAAGGTGAAGAGCAACAGGAACTGTGATACCGAGTTCTTCGATCATACCCTTTACCATACCTACAACGGTCTTGTAACCGCACATATACTTACCTGCACCTTCAGAAACACCTAAGATAACAGGTGAATTGCACTCCTGTGCTGTGAGAAGGATTGCCTTTGTCCATTCGAGATTGTTGATGTTAAACTGACCTACAGCATACTTGCCTTCACGTGCCTTGTTTAACATTTCCTTAGCTGATACTAACATTTGTTTTCTCCTTTTAATCTTTAAATTGCGGTTACCCGCTTATCATTATTATTATACTACATTCGTAGTGCAAATGCAATAGGGTAAAGTGTTAAAAAAATAACCGCTGTTTTACACAGCGGTTATGTATTTTGATATTATTTGTTCTTTAAAAGCTCGTTAAGGCAATCCTTGCAGATGTTCTTACCCTTGAACTGCTGAATATCACTTGCATTGTTGCAGAAAGAACATGCAGGTGAGTACTTTTTGAGAATAATCTGATCGTTGTCAACATAGATTTCAAGTGAATCCTTGATTCCGATATCAAGAGTTCTTCTCAGTTCGATAGGAATAACAATTCTTCCTAATTCGTCAACTTTTCTTACAATTCCTGTAGATTTCATTTGCTTTCTTACTCCTTTTTTTACTTTTCTTTCCGTTATTGTAAGCGTTTCCGTCTTTCGCTTACTTTTGATATTTTACCAAATTTTATTTAATTTGTCAAATCGGCTCATATTGTATTTTTATTCACTATTTATTGCATAATCGTGCATAATATACATTTACGCCTATTGTTTCTTTATTTTATAAGGTTTGTGAATTGCATATTTAATTTAACTTTTTGTATAAGATTTGTCGTATTTTAAGCACTGTATAACTATCCGTAATATTTCTACCTTATGCACAATTACTACACAGAAACATTAACAACTTGTGGTGCTTTTTACCAATAAATACAAAATGGAGTATATGTTATGAGTTATTTGATTGGGATTATTGTAATTTTTTCATATTTTATTGCTGTGATTAACGGAAAAATGAATGAGCTTTCTTCCGCTATAATTTCGGAGTGTTCAAATGCGGTAACCCTCTCCATAACGCTTTGCGGAAGCTTATGTCTATGGAGCGGAATAATGAACGTAGCTGAAAAATCGGGAATAGTAAAAACGCTTTCCTCATTACTTAAGCCTTTTTTAAAACTACTTTTTCCTAATTTAAAGTCAAACAGTAAAGCAATAGGATATATAGCACTTAATTTTATCTCAAATCTGCTCGGTCTTGGTAATGCCTCTACTCCTATCGGTATTAAAGCTATGGAAGCGTTAAAAAAAGAAGACGATGCTGATATTTATGCGTCAGATAACATGATAATGCTGACAGTGCTTAATACTGCGGCTCTTCAGCTATTCCCTGCTACTATTATTACGCTTCGTGCAAAATACGGAAGCAATACTCCTGCAGATATTATTCCGGCTGTATGGTGTGTTTCGGCAATAACACTCTGTGTTACAATTACTGCCGTTAAAGTATTTGCGTTACTCTCAAAGAAGAAGGCAAAAAAATGACATTTTCAGATTATATAGTTCCCACTGCTATACTTATAATAATAGTAATCGGTCTTGTTAAGAAAACAGATATTTTCGATGCGTTTGTCAAAGGTGCAAAGGATGGATTTTCCACGTGCGTCGACATACTCCCCTCCCTTGTTTGCCTTATGACCTGCATCGGTATGTTTAAAAGTGTAGGTGGTTTTGATATAATATCAGATGTTATTCGGCCGATAACAGAATTATTTGGTTTTCCTAAGGAATGTACCCCCCTTATCTTTGTAAGACCGATGTCGGGTAGCGGAGCCTTATCAGTTTACAATTCCATTATCACCGATTATGGAGCAGATTCATTTATCGGAAGAGTAGCATCAGTTATGATGGGATCCACCGAAACCACATTTTACACAATAGCCGTATACTTTGGTGCAGTACAGATTAAAAAATCTCGCTATGCAATACCTGCGGCACTAACAGGTGATATGATAGGTTGGATAGTGAGCGTAATTGCCGTGAGACTAATATTTTAAATCACTGCTCTTTCTCCTTACACAATTAATAAATTTCATACAAAAAAACTCCCGTCACATAAAATGACGGGAGCTGATATTCAGTTTTATTCCTTGACGATTTTTATTACCCAATCAAGACCTACTTCAAGATTATCCTTTTCATCTGCAGGATATTTAGGAGAAAAGTCCTTTTCCACCTGCTTATACATTGCCTCATTCATAGGGATAAAGCCTACAGTCTTGCCATTTTCAAAGAAAGTAAAGCCGTAACCGTCTTTCTGTTTATCAAAAAGCGCCATATCAAACTTAACACCCTGAATTTCCTTTAAGTGCGTTGCTGTGATAAACTTTAATATTTCGATAGTTCTGTCATCATAGCCTGCATCATATATAAGGAGCTTTTCTCTGAAAGCTGAACGTGTTCTTACAACACGGAAGACACCGCTCTGCTCTTCTTCATCTTCTATCTCATCATTCTTAAGAAGATCCATCGCTTTTTCATAGGACTCATCACTGGTTACAAAATAGATAGTAAGATCCTTATCCACTTCATTATAAAGAGTATCATATTCAATTATAGTTACATTGCCGCACTTGGGGCAGATGCACTGATAAAGCTCTCCGTTTCTTACCTTTTCCTTAAAAATAGGATCTGTATCTGTTGTTATAGATTTCCATGCAATAAAATCTGTTTCTGCTGAACATTTTGAGCATATAATGGTTGCTTTTTCGCTGGCTGACATAAATAAAATTCCTTTCAAATCGGCAAAACATCGCCGTGAGTAAGAGTATATTCTCTATGTTATTATATTTTACAACATATTCCCCTTTTTGTCAAGAAAAGATATCAAGAACGATGAAAACCACAGGCTTGCATATAACCTGTGGCTTTCCATTGTACTTATTTTGAGAGTTTTATTGCATAAATTTTTGATATATCAATTAAAAATTACTCTGTACTTTTTTAAAAAATTTCCGTACATATTATAAGCACAGAGTCTTACCTACCATATCTGATTATATAGTAAGCTCATTACTGTAAACAACTACAGTTTCACTTCTGCCATCGTCTAAATAGGCAGTAAATTCTGACCTCACCCGATATGTACCGCTTGCAAGTCCGGTACGATAATTAGTAAAATTAGAAACACAATCAAGCACTGATTTAAAGGAATATCCTCCTACGTTGTCCCACGTCCAGAAATAAGCATGTTTTTCAAGCGACTGCGTGATATCCACCTGTACAACAGATGTATCCGTTGTGTTGAAAGCACTGACTAATGCAACAACACCATCATCCAGCATACTGATCGCCGATCTTTTAGTGGCGGAAGTAAGATCATAGGGAGTGGCGGACTCCGCAGAAGCGATAAGCGTTACAGACATTGCAATGACTGTAGCCAGTACAAAACATAATATTTTTTTCAATACCTTGATTTTCATCTTTTCACCTCCTTACATAAATATAAGCGGTAAAATTTATGAAAATTTGAATTATTTTTCTATTTTAATTAAATTTAGTACTTTTGACCAACAATTCTTCACTAATATCAGAAATGTTGCAATTATATTCCACAACGTACTTATCAAATTTACAGAAAAAGTGATATTCTCCATTTCTGCTTCTGCTTATTATGCCTTCTTGAGATTTATTATCTATTTCATCTACATCAATCAAAGCCTGCTCTGTATCAATCCTTATATCTCCGAAAGAACTAATAGGAATTTGAGATACTAAAATACGCTGATTTTTATGCCAATACCGTACAGTATAATTTATTGAATTATCAACCAACACCTCTGCTTCATAATCACTTAAGTCCATATCAAGATAAAACTTTTCTTCTATAGTTGTGCACTCATCACACTCATCAGTTGTCAACAATGCGTATTCTTCATGTTTATCCACGTAAAATCCACTTATATACGTGTATGTAACAAATCCGGCTATAAGTATAGCAAAAGCCACTATTGAAATTACCACAGCAAGCTTTACTCTACGCGGTAGATTTTCTTTTTCAGGTCTTGTCCGCTTTGAATACAGATTGATAATCTTTCTTCGTCTTATTTTATATCTAAAAGAAAACTTAAGATCCATCAAAGTCTCTGTCATGTCTGCTAAATCAGAAATAAAAATTTCTTTTACCTCATCATTCAGTATATCACAAATCATCTTTCACCTCAGGTATTGCTTTAAAATTTTTCTTGCCTTTTCCGTGCGATAATAAACCGCATTTTCATCCATATCAAGCATTTCAGCCGTTTGAGATGCAGAATAACCGTAAACAAATCTGAGGTTAATAACGTTCTTTACATCCCGAGGCATATTACTTATTATCTCTTTAACTTCTATGGAAGATATTTTGTTAAGTGCTCCAAAACAGTTAAAAATTTCTGTTTCATTTTCAATAATATCTCCGTATTGTATCTTCTTGTTTGCTCTTATGCTATCAATAGCCTTATGAGATACAATAGTTGCAAGCAACGCCTTGGTCTTCTTTGAAAAATCAACTTCAATTCTATCAATGTTGTTTATTATCCACATCATAGCGTCGTGGACAATATCCTCTGAATCCGTCTTGTTCTTAGTGACGTTATACGCCACCGAAAACATAAACCGTTCGTAAGTATTATATATCCTTTCTACAAGATTTTTACTTTCCTCATTATCAATCATTGATAAATAAAAAGCCAGCATATACTTTCTCCTTAAATCGAAAAAATCACACTCCTTTAAATATATCACAGTAAAAAAGACTTTTCAAGACATTTTTGCCTTAATTTGGGTTATTTTAATCTTCGTTGTCGAAGAATGTCGAAAACGGTAATTTTTACACAAAATTCAAAATATATTATCATTTGATTTAATAGTGATTTTGTGGTACAATAAATATCAGAATTTAAAGAAAGGACTTATTAATATGACAAATAAAAATCACTATTATATTGCTATAGATCTAAAGTCCTTCTTTGCGTCTGTGGAATGTGTAGAAAGAGGGCTTGACCCGCTTACGACAAATCTTGTAGTTGCAGACAGCACCAGAACGGAAAAAACGATATGTCTTGCGGTTTCACCTTCTCTTAAATCCTATAAGATCGGTGGCAGAGCAAGACTTTTTGAGGTAGTTCAAAGAGTGAAAGAGGTAAATCGGGAAAGGTTGCTAAAAGTACCCGACAAAACCTTTAAAGGAAGCTCATATCACAACCCTGACATTATAAACGACCCTTCATTAAGCCTTAATTATATCGTTGCACCGCCTCAGATGGCGAAATATATGCAGGTAAGCACGGAAATATACAACGTTTACCTTAAGTATATAGCCCCTGAGGATATTCACGTTTATTCTATAGACGAAGTTTTCATAGACGCAACACACTACCTTAAAACCTACAATATGACGGCAAGAGAGCTTGCTATGAAAATGATACGGGACGTACTGAAGAAAACAGGTATAACCGCCACCGCAGGAATAGGTACTAATCTGTATCTTGCTAAAATAGCAATGGATATAGTAGCAAAGAAAATGCCCGCCGATAAAGATGGAGTAAGAATTGCAGAGCTTGATGAAATGAGCTATAGAAAAGAGCTTTGGGCTCATACTCCCATAACCGATTTCTGGAGAGTGGGAAAAGGCTATTCTACAAAGCTTGCAGAACGTGGAATATTTACTATGGGTGATATCGCGAGATGCTCTATAGGCGGCAGCAACAGCTATTATAACGAGGATCTGCTTTATAATCTGTTCGGCATAAACGCAGAGCTTCTTATAGATCACGCCTGGGGTTACGAACCATGCACGATAGCTGATATAAAATCCTTTAAGCCTCAGAGAAACAGTATCAGCAACGGACAGGTGCTCCAGTCGCCCTATACCGCAGAAAAAGGCAAGCTGATAGCAAGAGAAATGACAGACTTGCTTGTGCTTGATCTTGTTGATAAGGGTCTTGTAACAGATCAGATGGTACTTACCGTCTGCTATGATATAGAAAACCTTGAAGAGAAGGCAGGAAAAAACGCCTATAAAGGCAGCGTTACCACCGATATGTATGGCAGAAAAGCTCCCAAACCAGCTCACGGGTCTATTAATCTTAACACAAAGACCTCTTCGTCAAAGCTTATTATAAACGCAATATCAGAGCTTTACGACAGAATTGTTGATAAAAACCTCACAGTAAGAAAATTATACGTTGTAGCTAATAACGTGACTTATGAAAGCGTTGTAAAAGAAGAAGAAAGCGTAGTTCAATGCGATCTGTTTACCGACTACGATGAGCTTTTCAGAAAAAAGCAGGAAGAAGAAGCGGAGCTTCAAAAGGAAAAACAGATACAAAAGGCTGTTATAAAAATAAAAAAGCGTTTTGGCAAAAACGCAGTTTTAAAAGGTATGAACTTAGAAGAAGGTGCTACCACCATTGAAAGAAACGGTCAGGTAGGCGGTCACAAAGCATAAGGAGGGATAATTACGGATAGCAGAAATTATGATGATATTATAAACCTTCCCCACCCTGTTTCAAAAAAGCATCCTCAGATGTCTATGACTGCAAGAGCAGCACAATTCTCACCCTTTGCGGCACTTACAGGTCACGATGCAGCGATAAAAGAGACCGCAAGGCTTACAGATAAAAAGCTTACACTTTCAGAGGATGAACAAAGAGAGCTTAACGAAAGATTGCAGATACTCACTGAACAGTCTTGTGAAAAGCCTTTGATTTCTGTAAGCTATTTTATACCCGATGAAAATAAATCAGGTGGCAGATACGAAATATACAGTGGAAACATCCGCAAAGTTGATGATGGGGAATTTTGTATTATATTTACCGATGGAACAAAGATAGCTATATCCGATATATACAGTATAGAGGGAGAAATTTTCGAGTTTCTTGAAAACGACATAAAATAAGCAGTATCGTATAATTACGATACTGCTTTTCCATATATTCAGAGTAATATATCTAAAATATCCACCAATTTGCCGATGGTATAATCTGCCTTCTGAATGTCGCTCATAGGCGTCTGATATACGGCAAAATCCTGCTTAACCCATATTGTTTTCATTCCAAGCTTATTTGCAGGCTCTATATCATTATCTATTCTGTCACCTATCATAACTGCATTTTCGGGAAGACAATCCGCACGACTTAATGCCCGCAGGAATATTTCACTATCAGGCTTTGCAACCCCTTCTTCTGCCGAAGATAGTACAAGTCTGATGTATTTCATAAAACCCCAGTTTTCAAGGCGTTTTTCTGTACCCGACGATTGATTGGCTATTACACCGATTTTGTAGCCTTTTTCAAAAAGAGATTTCAGAACAAATTCAGCGTCTTTATAAGGCTTTTCATCCTCTTTGTGCCACGGAGTTTTGCTTAGCCCAAAGAATTTGAGTGCTTCAATATCTCCTTTGAGATTTTGTTTTGCATAAAATATACGTTTTTCATTAAATTGCTCAAACGTAACGTCGGTGCCTTTAATAGCATCGCAAATACGATGATTATAGCACTCCGTTTCATCAACAAGAGTTGAGCCAACATCAAAAAACAACCATTCTATGTTGTTCATCGTTTTGTCCTCCATAAATGTCTTAAGAAAGTCCAAGATACTCTTTTATCTGCGGAAGCATCTTTTCTGCCACTGCTCTTCCCTTTTCATACACTCTGCGAAGCTCTGCGGGTTCTTTTTCAGTTCTTTTTATACCAAGATCTGTTTCGGGTCTTATAACAAGGACTTCGCCCTTCTGTTCTTTCTGCTTTACGTAATCTGTAGTTTCATTATATACTATGTGGCGTTTTTTCATAGCATCAACTATTGCAGGATATTTTCTGAGTGCAATCTTCATAAGTCCTATAAGCTTATTTTTGCCCTTGACGTACCCTTCAGGTTGAGTAAGGATAACAATGTTTCTCTCATAACCTTTTTCTTCAAAAAATTTAAGCGGAATAGAATCTGATATACCGCCATCAAGAAGCTTATATCCGCCAACCTCAACCACCTGAGAAACAAGCGGCATAGAAGCGGAAGCTCTTATCCACTGCATACATTCATCGTCAGCAACAGGGCAATTCTGATATACAGGCTTTCCTGTTTCGACGTCTGTACACACAACGTAAAATTCCATAGGATTTTCTTTATAGGCTTTTACATCAAATATGTCAAGCTCAAAGGGTAATTCTCTGTAGCAAAAATCATTGCCGTACATATCTCCGGTATGAATAAATGACCACATACTGCAAAAACGCTTATCCTTTGAGTATTTTGTATTGTATCGGATCACTCTGCCAATTTGACGGGATTTTAAGTTACAGCCAAAAGCCGCACCTGCCGATACACCAACAGCCCCATCAAATTCTATATTATTTTCCATAAGAACATCAATAACTCCGGCGGTAAAAAGTCCACGCATCGCTCCGCCTTCCATAATAAGACCTGTTTTCACTGTTTCATCTCCTATAAAAATCTGACTTTATTTTACCATAAAACTGTTGATTAATCAACAATTTTCTTGCTATTTTTTTATTTTAGTGATATACTTTAAAGTAAGAGGTGAGTATATTGACTTTACAGGAAATTATAAACGACAGCAAATCCATAGTTTTCTTTGGTGGTGCAGGTGTTTCTACAGAAAGCGGCATACCCGATTTCAGAAGTACAGACGGGCTATACAATCAGAAGTATGAATTTCCCCCTGAAAGAATACTATCCCACAGTTATTTTATAAGTCACACATCGGATTTCTATCGTTTTTATCGTGATAAAATGCTATACACAAAGGCAGAGCCAAATAAGGCTCATAAAGCTCTTGCAAAGCTTGAAGCCGCGGGAAAGTTGAAAGCTGTAATAACCCAGAATATAGACAATCTCCATCAGAAAGCAGGAAGTAAAGAGGTATACGAGCTTCATGGCAGTGTGTACAGAAATTTCTGTATGGAATGCGGAAAATCTTACGATATTGATGCCGTAATAGGCAGTACAGATGTACCAAGATGTAGCTGTGGCGGTATTATAAAACCTGACGTTGTGCTTTACGAGGAAAATCTTGACGAAAATACAATCGAAAAAGCTCTTAATGCTATCAGCAATTGTGACACGCTGATAATAGCAGGCACTTCCCTTACCGTATATCCTGCCGCCGGCTTTGTAAGATATTTCAAAGGGCGCCACCTTGTGCTTATAAACAGAGATGAAACCCCTTATGATAATCACGCCGAGCTTGTTATAAGAGAAAAGGTAGGAGAAGTTCTTGGTAGCTTAATTATATAAAAATAGGCGATACAGATTATTTCTGTATCGCCATTATTTTTATTCACCGTCAAATTTAAGACCCCACTGATTACGACATTCATCCATAATCTTCATTGTAGCGGTTGTATGATATAAGGAATTGATGTCACTCTGCTTCTTACCGTTTTTAAGGCACTCATGAACCTCCATAATTTCAAATTCGTAACCGTTTTTTAGATGCGGCTTTTTAAAATGCTCTAAAAGGTTTCCGTCATCATCGTAAAGCATAACTTCTGTTGTACAGAAGAACCAATCACCAAAGCGTATTCTGCCCTTATCACCAATCACAAAAGCCGGATTTTGATTTTCTATATCAAAGCCTGCTGTAAGATGTGCAAAGCTGTCTTTATATTTGAGTATTATTGAAGCGTCAAAATCCACGTTGCTTTTTCCAATATAAGCATTACTTATAATTTCAGAAGGCTCATAGCCTAAAAAATCACAGGCAAAGGTAATAGGATAAACACCTAAATCAAGAAGACATCCCCCACCAAGAGAGCTTTTGAACAGTCTGTCCTCAGCATTAAAAGGGCAGAGATTTGAAAAATCAGCCTTTATCATTTTGGGCGTTCCTATTCTGCCTTCTGCTACCCACTTCTTAGCCTGACGGAAAGCGGGAAGGAATTTCGTCCACATAGCTTCCATAAAGAAAACGTTATTCTTCTCTGCTATATCAATAAGCTCTGCAAGCTGTACACCATTTAAGGTTATAGTCTTTTCGCAAAGAACGTTCTTGCCCTTTGAAAGACACATTTTCGCCTGCTCGTAGTGCTGTGCCATAGGAGACGCAATATAGATAACGTCTACATTTTCATCATCCGCAAGAGCTTCATAATCATCATAATACTTTTCAACTCCGAATTTTTCTGCAAATGATTTTGCTCTGCCATGATCTCTTGACGCACAGGCATATAGTTCAGCATCCTCCACGTAATTTACTGCATCGGCAAAGGTCGCTGCAATTCTTCCCGTTGCCAAAATGCCCCATCTTATTTTGTCCATATTCTGCTATTCCTTTCGTAAAAATTCAATATAACTTCAAAAAGTCCTACCGGAAAATCCGGTAGGACCAAGATTTAATTTTTAGTTTTCAGAAGGCTCTAAAACTGCGTAATTACCATCATCACGCTTATAAACAACGTTTATTTCTCCATTTTCAGCATTCTTAAACATAAAGAAGGAGTGACCAACCATATTCATCTGAAGTATCGCTTCATCAACACTCATAGGTTTAAGCAGGAATTTCTTATGCTTTACTACCTCAAAATCAACCTGCTCTTCAACAACATCGTCAAATGATTCTTTAATTGTGTTGTGAAGCTGTTTTTCAACCTTTGTCTTGTTTTTGCGAATCTGTCTTATGATACGATCAATAGCTGCATCAAATGCATCAGTCTTCTCTGCTGCCTTCTGCTCAGCTCTGAAGATGAGGTTAGCAGTTTTCACAGTAACTTCTGCCGTAATCATATTTTTCTGCTCAGTGAGAGTGATTTTACATTCTGCATCGTCAGTAAAGAATTTATCGAGCTTTGCCGCAAGCTTTTCTTCTACGTAATCATTAAACGCCTGACTGATCTGCATTTTCTTAGCTGTGATGTTCATTCTCATATTCTGAATCATTCCTTTCGTCGGTGGCTATCCACCTTTGGTAAAGCCTTTTCATTGGCTTAAGTTAATTATAGCACATATATCCAAAATATACAAGTGTTTTTATTAAATTTTATCAATCTTGTCACTTTTGCACAAATCCATATGTAAAAAATGTGCATAAAAAACCGTATCACTTGTATTACCAAATGATACGGTTTAATATCAATCCCAGTAGTCTACCTTATGTGGCAGGTCAATATTCTTTGCATGGAAAATGGGCGTTTTACCCTCTTTTCTCTGCTTTTCATAATCCTTCAACGCACGTAGTGCATACTTCGAAAGAATAAGAATTACAGGAATATTAATTATAGTCATACCTCCCATAAGTATGTCCGATATATTCCAAAGCAGATCAGCACTAAGTCCTGCACCAATTAAAATAAGTACAGAGAACACGATATGAACGACAAGCATAAACCTTTTGCCGGGTACACGACCCATAATATGAGCAATTCCCTTATCTACATAATAAAGATTTCCAAGTAATGTAGTAAATGCGAAAAGCACCATTGCAACCGTAATAAATATCGGTCCGAATTCTCCAAGCGTTACTCTGAGAGACTGCTGAATATATGCCGCACCTGAAAGTTCAGCAGAAGGCTCTATACCTGAACACATGCACATAAATGCCGTTGCACTACAGATAAGTATTGTATCAATAAATACAGAAAGCACTTGAACAAGACCCTGCTTTACAGGATGCTGAACATCAGCAGATGCAGACGCGTTAGGTGCAGAACCAACACCCGCTTCATTACTGAATAGTCCACGCTTTATACCATACATTACACATGAGCCTGTAAAGCCGCCAAATATAGCTTCAAAATCAGAAGCCTGCCCGAATATCTGAGCAATAACACTCGGTAATGCCGAAATGTTCATAAAAACAATAACAAGTGAAATCAACATGTATGCAAGTCCCATTATAGGAACTAATACGCTTGTTACCTTTTCAATTCTTTTTCCTCCACCTATAAGGCAATAGCACACGACAGCAGCTACAACAAGTCCGATTATCCAAGGAGTAACTGATGCGTCGTAAAAGCCGTATGATGAGAATGTTGACTGTAAATTGAAGGATGCAAGCATATTGAAACCTACGCCGTAAGTAAGTATCAAAAGTACTGAAAACACGATAGCTAACGGTCTGCATTTAAGGGCCGTTTCAATGTAGTACGCAGGTCCGCCATAGCTACCATCAGGTCCTCTTTTCTTATATATCTGTGCAAGAGTGCTTTCGATAAGTGCAGATGCACTTCCGACTATAGCGATTACCCACATCCAGAATACAGAGCCAAAGCCGCCCATACAAAGTGCTGTAGACACGCCTATGATATTACCGGTACCTACTCTGGACGCTGTCGAAACCATCAACGCCTGGAAAGAGGAAACACCATTCTTATCTTTAGGTTTTTCAAAAACCGCTTTTATCTGCTCCTTAAAAAGTCTGAAGGGTGCAAAGCGTGTTAAAACGGTAAAAATAAGACCTCCTGCAACTAACACTATAATCAGCAGATAGGAGTAAAAAAAGTCATTTATAGACGCCACGATTCCATTTATTGTTTCTAGCATAACTATTCCTTTATTATAATGTTTTCAGCATATTTATATGAGGACAGAACTCATCCATATACTCTTCTCCATATTCTTTGTAGCCACATTTTCTGTAAAAGGTACTCGCTCTTATCTGAGCACCAAGAGTCACCGACAAAGCACCCTTTTCCTTTGCAAAGGTTTCTGTCTGCTTCATCAGGTATACTCCTATGCCTTTATTACGATATTCCTTTATAACAGCTACCCTGCCTATATGGACAGGGTTATCTGCTCCATAAAATCTTGAAGTGGCTATCGGCTTTTCTCCGTCAAACACAATAACGTGATAAGCCTCTTTATCAATATCATCGTATTCAACGCTGAAGCCCTGCTCAAGAAGAAATATATCTTCTCTTATCTTTCCTGCCATTTTAAAAAGCTTGTCTTCGTTCCCTTTAAAGCAAACTGTTTTAAGCTCCATTACAGCACCTTTGATAAGAATTCTTTAAGTCTTGGACTTTTAGGATTAGCAAAGAACTCCGCCGGGATATTCTGCTCAACGATCATGCCCTCATCCATAAACATAACACGAGAAGCAACCTCTCTCGCAAATCCCATTTCGTGTGTTACGACAATCATTGTCATACCATCATCTGCAAGTTCTTTCATAAGATTAAGTACTTCGCCGACCATTTCAGGGTCAAGAGCAGAAGTAGGCTCATCAAAGAGCATTATTTCAGGATTCATTGCAAGAGAACGAGCGATAGCTATTCTCTGTTTCTGTCCGCCTGAAAGTTGATTTGGATACTGATTTGCCTTATCGGAAAGGCCAACCTTTGCAAGTAACTCTTCAGCACGCTTATCAGCCTGTGCTTCAGTCATCAGCTTTAATTTTACAGGAGCAAGAGTTATATTTTTCTTAATTGTAAGATGAGGGAACAAATTAAAGTGCTGAAACACCATTCCCATTCTTCTTCTGATAAAATTTACTTCCTTTTCATGAAGTCTTGTGATATCGGTACCATCAACAAAAATTTCGCCGGAAGTGGGTCTTTCCATAAGATTAAGACATCTGAGGAAAGTACTCTTACCGGAACCGGAAGGGCCGACTATTACAACCTTTTCGCCCTTCTCTATAGTTTCTGTTATATTCTTTAAAACATGAAGCTCATTAAAGTCCTTGGTTAAATTATTAACGTTTATCATTTTTTGCAAGTCTCCTTTCGAGCTTTGTTACGAGGAATGACAGGAACATTACCATTACAAGATAAATAACCGCTACCGCAATAAGAGGCAGGAATGCTTCATAAGTAAGACTTCTTATGATATCGCCGCCTTTTGTAAGGTCAGATATAGCGATATAGCCTGATACAGAGGTTTCCTTAAGTAATACGATAAATTCATTTGCAAGTGCAGGAAGAACATTCTTTAGTGCCTGAGGAAGTACAATGTAGACCATAGTCTGCATATATCCAAGACCTAAACTGGATCCTGCTTCAAACTGACCGTTATCAATGGACATTATACCCGAACGGACAATTTCAGCAACATATGCGGCTGAATTAAGACCGAAAGCTATTACCGCTACAATCAGCTTATCTATGTCAAAAGAGCCAAAGATTACGAAATAGATAATAAGCAGCTGAACTACTACAGGCGTACCTCTGATTATAGTCAGATATATTTTCGCGAAGAAATTAAGAATTTTAAGCTTTCCTGTTTTATCGTGTGTCGATCTGATAATTGCAATAACAAAACCTAAAATTAATCCAATAATTATCGACAGAAAAGTGATGATAAGCGTGTTTTTCAGACCATCGGTCAAGTACTGCCAGCGGGCATCCTTTATAAAATTATCATAAAACTTTTCGCCGAAGTCAGTAAACCACTGTACAATGCCGTCCATATCGTTTGATTTTCCCTTCTTTTAAAAGTATTACATTATAAATATTACGCCGTGCAAATCTGTACCGATTCGCACGGCGGATAATATGCTAATTCAAATTACTTCTTTCTTACAACGATAACCTGATTTGCCTTGGTGTAAGAGTTGGAGAAGTCAACGTTCTTAAGACGATCTTCTGTCACAGACATACCTGCAACACCTACGTCAGCCTTACCTGAGTTTACTGCAGAAATGATAGCATCAAAGTCCATATCTTCAATCTTGAGCTCATAACCAAGCTTATCGCATACAGCTTGCATAATGTCAGGGTCAATACCAACCACCTTGCCGCCTTCAACTGCTTCATAAGGAGGGAAAGCCGCATTTGTAGCCATTACAAGAGTACCGTTCGATCTGTCAACATTTTCAGGAGACTTATAAGGATACTGACCAATCTCATCGCCAATCCAGTTTCTTACGATCTTGCTGAGTGTACCATCAGCTTCAAGTTCTTCAAGAGCTGTGTTGATCTTAGCTGTAAGCTCAGATCCCTTCTTGATAGCGATAGCGTATTCTTCTGTTATAAAAGTTTCATCAAGTATCATAAGATCCGTATTCTTTTCAACAAACACCTTTGCAGGCTCAACGTCGATAACAACAGCATCTACCTTACCCTGCTTTAAAGCCTGGATAGCATCCGCACCCTTTTTGTATCTGTCGATTGTAGCCCCTTCAACCTTAGAAGCCTCTGTATCACCTGTTGTACCCTGCTGAACACCAATCGTCTTGCCAACAAGGTCAGCCTTGGAGTGAACTTCATTAGGCTTTACTCCACCTGAACATCCTGCAAGGGATGCAACACAAATTGCAGCAACTGCTGTAAGTGCAACTAATTTTTTCATATTAATTTTCCTTTCCGATATACAATTATTTTTTATAAATCTGCTCCGATTATTATAGCACATAAACCGCCACAAAGTCAACAATAAAAGTGATTTTCGTTAAAAATTACACAATATTCTGAAATTCAGGCAGATAGTGCGTTGCATCCGGCTTTATAGGTGCCGTACCATCCTCTATCATTTCCAGCATAAAAGGAACTATTTTAGGATCAAACTGCGTTCCCGTTCCGTTATTTAATTCATCTATTACTTTTTCAGAAGAAAGTGCATTTCTGTAGCATCTGTTACTGGACATCGCATCATAAGCGTCCGCAACACCGATTATTCTCGCAACAAGAGGTATTTCCTCGCCGACAAGTTGTTTTCCGTAGCCTGTGCCATCATACTTTTCATGATGATAACTTGCGCCTTCAGTCGAACCCTCTAATGCTGTAAAGCTTTTCAGTATCTCTCCACCTATCATAGGATGTGTCTTGATAATTTCATATTCTTCATCAGTAAGTCTTGCACATTTATTTAATATCGCATCAGGAATACCTATTTTTCCTATATCGTGAACAAGTGCAATATAATAGACTTTTTCCTGTTCTTTTTCACTCATACCCATACGCCTTGCCAGCTCTCTTGAATAAATTGCAACTCTTATAGAGTGACCGTTTGTGTATTTATCCTTTGCATCTATAGTGCGGGCAAGTGTTTCAAGACCCTGTACCATTATATCTTTATATTCTCGTTCTCTTTTTGCAATTGCCCTCAATTTGCGATGAACAATCAACATTACCGCAAGAGCAGTGACAAGTATCACAAGAATTATAAAAAGAGGAACAAAAAAAGGATATTCATATATCTTTTTCTCTTTAACTATGGTAATCCGCTGTTCTGAGACTTTTTCAGGATTACTTGCATCATAAATTTTCAGTACAAAAGTATATGATCCTCCCGGAAGATTCGTATAACTCACCTTTGCGTTTTTCTGATTTTCAAGGATCGTTTCTTCACTTTCAAATCCATCAAGCTTATAGGAAACGTTTATTGCGGCGGTATCTGTAAAAGAAAGAACTGAAAAATCAACGGTTATTCGCTTACTATCAGATGAAATCTGCATTGATGTCGGGTGCTGATATTCTTTTTCGTCAACTATCACACTGTTTACAATTATTTTTGGGATACCGTTTTCTGTTCCGGCAAATCCAAAGTGGCTTATTCCGTTTCTCGTAGCAAGGTATACACTTCCATCATCATCAACATAATGCCATGTATTAGCGTTTAACGAGCCCGTCAGGCCGTGGCTGAGTCCATGAAGTACGTCCGACCCTGATTCTCCGGAAAGCAGCTTTTCTTTATCAACTGAGAAGATGCCGCTATTTTGTAAGATCCACAGCTTTCCGTCCTTATCATAAAGATCAAAAATACTTCCTGCTCCCTTTTCAAGATTGTCAAGCTTTCTAAATTTTTCATTTTCAAAATAATAAAGATTACTTCCGGCACTTACAAAATAAGCATCCTTTTTTGAAGCATCCGCGATCATACGGAGTACTACGCCTTCCTGTAAACCGTCTTCGAATGAGTAGTTTAGAACTTTATCATCTTTTATCTTGTATATACCGCCGCCGTCGCTTCCGGCTAAAATAGCGCCATCAGAACTTTCACAAAGGGAAAGTATCTGAAGTACTTCAATTCCATCATCAGTGCCAAAACTTTTTGTTACTTTTCCGTCTTTGATATACGAAATACCAAGCTGTGTACCAACAACAATCATCTTGTCTGAAGTTTCGTAGATAACTCTCGCACGATTGCTGATAAGTCCGTTATCTTCGTTATAAACGGTAATTTCTTTTGTATCTGTATCATAGCAGATAACCGCGTTATCTGAATAAGTTGCAAGCCATATCTTATCATTACTGTCAGCTAAAATGTGTCTTATTCTAACTCCGTCAAGCATCTCTTCAAGAGGGCACGACACCTTCCGCCAGCTTTCATCGTACACCATAAGACCACTATCGTGACCTACATAATAATATCCGTTTTGTTTTGAAATAGCGTTTATTGCAGTTGATGACAAGCCCTCTGCGTTGTTATTCGGAGAATCAATACAACCCCTGACATACTTTATAACACCGTATGATGACGAAGCAAGCCAATAATTACCTTCGTAATCACATATAGCACTGTTTACAGAACTTGCTTTCTCACTTTCGCCAAATTCCGTAACTTCGCCACTGCTATCAACAACCGCAAAACCTCTGAGACCACATACAAGAATTTCCCCGTTTTTTCCTACTCTTATCTTATTATGGGTATTTACACTGTTTGTTGATATATATGTTGCTTTTCGTTCTGCATCATATTTAACAATTGTATTTTCCGATGTCCCAATTATAATATTACCGTCGTTATCTGCAGTAAGGCTGTACGCACTAAGCTCCTGCGATTTATCAAGTTCAGCAAATGGCAAGCTTTCAACGCTAAAATCACTAAGATTCATTATATGAACAGCAGAATCTGAAACACTCCACAGATCCCCGTTCTTATCGACGGCACAACTATACAAGGTATGACCTATAACCTCGACACCAAGCGGTACTATGCCATCTCCTTTTATCTCCGCAAGTCCCGAGTTAGAGGCACAGAACACTCTGCCGTCTTCGCTTTCACAGAAATCTCTGACACAAAGAAAATCATTATCTTCAGTTCCTTTTATTTTCTTAAAACAATCGTCCTCATATAAATAAACTCCCGCATCATTAGTACCTATCCAGAGTCTGTCTTTACTATCTTCAAATATAGATCGGATAGATGATGATCCTATTTGCTTCAGCGTGCTGAAATTTTTGAATTCGCTTCCGTCGTATCTGATAAGTCCTCCATAACTTCCTATCCATATATAGCCATCAGATGTTTGCAGAATGTCATTGGCTTCACCTGTCGGCAAGCCGCTTTCTTCATTATATACGCTTACGACAAAGTCTCCGATTTCCTCTGCTGTCGCCGTAAAAGACATTCCTAAAGTCAAGACTAACGACATTGCGAGAATAGCACACAAAATTTTTTTAAAATTACTTCTCATAGTTACTCCTATTAAGTTTCTTCACTTATAAACACTCTATTTAATTATACAACTTTTTTAACTTATATTCAATAAGAAACACGCAATTTCAGTAAATCTACATATTAAAACACAGAATAAATTGGATATATTTATTAAAACACAAAAAAGGCTTTTTACCGTTATGTAAAAAGCCTTGTCTGTCTTATTTATTTATTTATCCATTCCATAAAACCGATAGCAAAAGGAAGATGAGGATGAATGCTTGCTCCTGCATAGCTAAAACCATTCTTTTCATACCATTTCTTTTCTATCTGTCCACCGTCAGCAACACTGGCGATGAGCTTTTTGCCACCAAGCTCCTTCACCCTGCTTTTAGCATGTTCAACCATCTGCGTACCATACCCTTTGCGTCTGTGATGGGGCAGAACGCTGAAACACTTCACTTCAAAAACGTCCTTTTCTTTTATAGAAAGAGAAAAAAAGCCTACTATAGTATTACTTTCGTCTGTAACTGCATACATCTCAAAGCCCCAGCTATAAAAACTTTCAAGTTTTTCTATAGGCAAAAAGCTTGTGTGATTGGGACAGTTCATTTTTGTAACTCCGAACATAGATGCTTCTGTTTCGTAGCTTTTATGTATAACTTCAAGACACTCGGGTAAATCTTCTTTGCTTACTCTTTTAATCACTCTGTTTTCTCCTTTTTCCATCTTATCAATATGTTCTCTATTTTACCATATTTTTTTTAATTTGTAAAGTCTGAAGAAAAATTAGCGAGAAAAAGCAACTCCCATACATTTCTGTACGGGAGAATAGTTTTTATTCTGTTGTATAGTTATCAAAGTAACCCTGAATAAATACAATAGGTGTACCCTTGTCACCAGAGCCGGATGTAAGGTCGCAAAGTGAACCGATAAGGTCTGTAAGTCTTCTGGGTGTTGTACCCTCAGAAACCATCTGACCTACAAGGTTATCATCCTTCTGCTGAATCTTTTCCTTGATAGCATCCTTTAACGCATCACCTGAAAGCTCTGAAAAGTCGTTATCTGCAAGGTACTTCAGCTTAAGCTCGTTGGGTGTACCTTCAAGACCTGCTGTATATGCAGGAGATACAACGGGATCAGCAAGCTCCCATATCTTTCCCATAGGATCCTTGAACGCACCGTCACCGTAAACCATAACTTCTACATTCTTACCTGTAGCTGCCTTGAGCTTTGCAGCTATAGCATCAACAACAGGCTGACAATCTCTGGGGAAAAGCTTTATCTGATCTTCTGTAGATTTATTTGAACCTAAAAGACCGTAATTTTCATTGTATCCGCTACCATTTACAGGAGCATTCAGAATTTCGTCAAGACCGAGTACTACATCTGCGCCTGCAGCCTTTAAAATTCTCTTTGTTCTCGCTCTTGTATGGATATCACAGCAAAGAACGTTCTTTGTGTAAGGGAGAATTGCCTTTGCGTTGTTTGCAAAGATTATCTCACAATCTGCACCGCATTCACGGATAAGATTTTCATAATATTCTACGTAGTCAACGCCTGTAAATGTGTGCTTTTCATATCCAAAAAGCTCACGGTACTTTTCGAGTGAGAGTACATCTGTATAAGGATTAACGCCTTTTTCATCAAGTGTATCAAGACTTACAAGATGGTTACCTACTTCGTCTGAAGGATAAGAAAGCATAAGAACGATTTTCTTTGCTCCCTTAGCTATACCACGCAGACATATAGCAAATCTGTTACGGCTTAAAATCGGGAAAATAACGCCGACTGTTTCACCACCGAATTTTGCCTTTACATCTGTAGCAATATCGTCTACACTTGCATAGTTGCCCTGTGCTCTTGCAACGATAGCTTCTGTCATCGCAACGATATCTCTGTCACGGATCTCAAAGCCATCATCCTTAGCTGCTTCGAGAATCGAGTTTGTAACAATTTCAACGATGTCATCGCCATTTCTTATAATGGGAGCACGGACACCTCTTGAAACGGTACCAATCATACGGCTCATATTGAACACTCCTTAAATATTAAATGCAATCAGATTTACGAAATCAATCGCAATGATTATTTTAACACATTTACTTTTATTTTTCAATAGTATTTTGCAATTTTTTTATAAGAAATAAACATTTTTTGTTGCAACACAAAATTTTCTTTCAAATTTCATTTTATGCTTGATTAAGCAAACGCCCTAAAACAAAGGGAATAGAAGCACATCTCTACTTTTCTGAACGAAATTTTCTGCAACTTTTGCTCTATCAGGTTGCAATACCTGCAAACTGTGTATTGTATAGCTTTGCGTAAGCACCGTTTTCAGAAAGTAAAGTTTCGTGATTTCCGGCTTCTACCACCTTACCGCCTGCCAGCACCACAATTTTATCCGCATCACGGATAGTTGAAAGTCTGTGGGCAATAATAAGGCTGGTCCTTCCCTTCATGAGATTAAGCATTGCTTCCTGGATATAGACTTCGGTTCTTGTATCTATACTTGAGGTTGCTTCATCAAGAATCAGAATCTTAGGATCGGCAAGTACCGCTCTTGCAATAGCGATAAGCTGTCTTTGTCCCTGACTCAGGTTTCCGCCTCCCTCTGTCAACATAGTGTTATAGCCATCAGTAAGCTTTTCGGCAAATACGTCAACCTTTGCAGTCTTTGCCGCCGCAATGACTTCTTCATCTGTTGCATCAAGCTTTCCGTATCTTATATTCTGTGCAATCGTGTCATTAAATATAACAGTATCCTGTAAAACTATACCTATTGATTCACGGAGCTTTTTCTTGGGTATCTCAAATATATCCTGACCATCAAGTGTTATAGTTCCCTTATCTATATCGTAAAATCTCGTGAGAAGATTTACAACCGTCGTTTTACCGGAACCTGTTGCACCGACAATTGCCAATTTCTGACCGCTCTTGATCCACAGATCAAACTCCTTAAGTACAGTTTCTCCTTCTACGTAAGCAAATTCGATATCCTTGAAGTTAATATCACCCTTTACCTTTTCAACATCAAACTCTGTATCTGTACCAAAATCCTCTTCAGGTGGGTTATCCATTATTTCAAACACACGTTCTGCACCTGCTATAGCAGTCTGAATAGCCGCATACTGATGTGCAATTTCGTTTATCGGTCGGGAAAAATTCTTTGTATACTGTAAGAATGCCTGGATTGTACCCACAGTCATCGCTCCGTATAAAGCAAGCGGGTTGAAATCAATAATCAGGAAATATGCACCAAAGCCCGCTACAAGCAAAAAGCTTATATTTGAAATTACATTCATACAAGGTCCCATAACGCCACCTGATATCTGAGCTTTTATAGAAGCCTTGCACAGCTTATCGCTTATCTTATTGAATTCTTTGCAGGAGTCCTCTTCCTTTGAAAAAGCCGCAACTGTCTTATAACCCGTCACCATTTCTTCTATATGTCCGTTAAGATTACCAAGCAGTGTCTGTTGCATCGGAAAATACTTACGCATAAATTTTGTAAGATTTGTTGTTACTAAAAGAGTAAGCACTATAGTTGTAAGGCTCACTAAAGTCAGTATAGGCGAATAGTAAAGCATAAAGCAAAGACATCCTATAAGCGTCAGTACGCCTGAAAAAAGCGACGCCAGCGATTGTGATACCGTATTTGAGATATTCTCAACGTCATTTGTCATACGGCTCATTATATCACCGTGCTGATGTGTGTCTGTATATTTTATAGGAAGATAGGATATCTTATCAAAAAGATCCTTTCTCATTATCTTTACTGTAGTCTGAGAAAGCTTTGCCGCTATCGTACCCTGAAAATATGTAAGACATGAATTTGAGAGGTACACTATTCCAAGTGCTATAAGACAATATATCATTCCTTCAAGATCAACCTGTAATCTGTCTTCGGAAAGTGTTATCTTGTCTATAGCCATACCCTGAATAAATGGTGCAATCAGATTAAAAAGCGTTATAAACAGCATGATAACAAGAAGTGTTATCATCATATACTTATTTTTGCCAATGTAACTCAGAAGTCTTTTAACCGTCTTTTTAACATCCTTAGCTTTTTCTGTGGGCATTGCCATTCTCTGATGAGGTGGTGGACCGCCTCTGCCCATCACTCTGACCATCTGAGGAGCAGATCTTTGTTCAGCCATTGTTTTCACCCTCCTCATTCTTCATCTGCGAGAAATAAATATCTCTGTACACATTGCTTGTTTCCATAAGCTCTTTGTGTGTACCGAAAGCACATATCTGACCATCATCAAGTACGGCTATCTTGTCTGCACGCATAACACTGGCAATTCTCTGAGCTATCATAACAATAGTAACACCTTCAAGATTCTCTCTGAGGGCTTTATGAAGTGCCGCCTCTGTGCTTAAATCAAGAGCTGATGTACTATCATCAAATATAAGAATCTCAGGCTTTTTGACAATAGCTCTTGCAATTGCCATTCTTTGCTTCTGACCACCTGATAAGGACGAACCCTTCTCGCTTATCATGGTTTCATAGTCGTCGTTGAATCCCATAATGAATTCATCCGCCTGAGCTATCTTTGCCGCTTGCTTTACTTCTTCATCAGTAGCGTCGGGATTACCCCAGCGGATATTTTCGCTGACCGTACCCGAAAAAAGCTCGCTTTTCTGAAGAACGACACCTATTCTGCTTCGAAGTTCTTCTATACTCTGATCCTTTACGTTGACACCGTTTACATATACTTCACCGCTTGTAGCATCATAAAATCTCGATATAAGATTTACAAGTGAGGTCTTACCACAGCCTGTAGCTCCAAGTATAGCTACCATCTGACCTTTTTCAACCTTAAGGTCTATATCTTTTAAAACAGGCCTGCCTGAAAATCCGGGATAATAGAACTGTACGTCCTTAAATTCAACTGTACCGCTTTCTGTAGCTTTTACAGGGCTTTCCGGGTCATTTACAGCAGGTACAGTGTCAAGAACGGCATTTACTCTCCTGATTGAAGCAGACGCACGGGATACCTGCTGTATCATCATACCAACCATCATTACAGACATAAGTATCTGTGTTATGTAGGTTACCGCCGCCATAACGTCACCGACCATCATAGCCTTTGCCTCTACCTGAAAGCCGCCTATCATAATGATTGCTATTACAGATGCATTCATAACCACCATAAGTATAGGGTTTAAAGTAGCGAGAAGTCTTTGTACTTTAAGATTTGTAGTCATAAGGTCTGTATTTGCTTTATCAAATCTGCCCTTTTCATATTCCTCTCTTGTGAATGCTTTTACCACTCTTGCTCCTGTTACGTTTTCCTGTACTACGCTGTTCACCTTATCAAGCTTATCCTGAACAACTGAAAACAAAGGCGTAGCTTTACGCAAAATAAGGAACAGAACAAGGAACTGTATCGGCATCGAAATTGCAAGCACAATGCCAAAATTTACATTCAGGGTAAGAATTACCGCTATACCGCCTATAAACTGCATTCCTGTTCTTACAAACATACGAAGTGACATCGCCACGAAATCCTGAACTGCAGTAACGTCGTTTGTAAGTCTTGTAACGAGTGAGCCCGTTGTAAATTTATCCGTCTGCTGAAAAGACAAATGCATAACCTTATCAAAAACAGCCTTTCTCAAATCGTTACCCATCTTCTGTGCCGCCGTTGTACCCAGTGCCGCACTGGCTATACCGCCAAAACATCCGATTAAAGAAAAGCCAAGCATTTTAAGTCCCGTTATAACAACATAGCTCAGATTGCTCGCCGCCTCGCCATCACCCAAAATACCATTATTAATGATATCCGACATAAGTCTTGGCTGTAGCAGGTCCATAGATACTTCAAGTATCATAGCCAAAGGACACAGCAACGCCAAAATCCAATAGGGCTTTAAGAATTTTAAAACCTTCATTCTTCTTCCTTTCACTTCCCTTTTATTTTCAGGCAAAATAATAAACATACCTCCTTGGATATGTCCGAATTTCCTCTAACCTGATAATTATACTACTAAAATCAGGATAAAGTCAATATTTTTAGCTAACTGCCAATAAAAATTTCACAATATTTTCATTTTTCTATTGCATTTAAGAGAAAATTTTACTATAATTGTACTATACAATATTAAGGCGAAAGAAGGCTTTATCTTGAAAATAGCTGTAGTAGGTCTCGGTCTTATCGGAGGCTCTATCTGTAAATCTCTTAAAAAGAATACGTTCCATTATGTAATGGGGCTTGATAATAATAACGATGTTACTAAAAAAGCTCTTGAAATTGGTGCTATTGATGAAATCATAGATGACAACAATAAGCTTCTTGAGGCGGATATGACTATAATTTGTCTTTATCCTGAAACGATTGTTGAATTTGTTAAAAGCAATGCCGATAAATTTAAAAAAGGATCTATAGTTACAGATTCTTGCGGTGTTAAGGAATACGTAGTTTCACGTTGTACAGAAGTTTTAGAACCTTTAGGCGTAATCTTCTTAGGCAGTCACCCTATGGCAGGAAGAGAATTTTCAGGTTTTGAATATTCAACAGACGATTTATTTGTAGGTGCAAGCTATATCGTAACCCCCACAGAAAACACTCCCAAAATGGCAATAGACCTTATGTCTACTCTTGCCTGCTGTATGGGATTTGCAAAAGTAGTTACCGCTACACCTAAACAGCACGACATAAATATTGCATTTACTTCTCAGCTTGCTCACGTTGTATCAAATGCTTACGTAAAAAGCACCTCTCTTTTCAACGCAGACGGATTTTCTGCAGGAAGCTTTTTAGATCTTACGAGAGTAGCAAAGCTCAACGAAAATATGTGGAGCAGTTTGTTTTTATGCAATAAGGAAGCATTGCTTTATGAACTTGATTCTATTATAAACAGCCTTGGCGAATACAAATCCGCCATCGAGAGTGACGACATCGAAACTCTCAGAAGCATCTTAAAGGATGGCAGAGAAAGAAAAGAAAAAAGCATAGAGCTTTACGCCGAACATAACAAAGGAAAGCAGGTTTAAATGTACTCAAATAAAAGCAAGAGCTTTTGTATTGCACTATGCGGAATACTAAGCGCAATATGTGTAATACTTATGTTCTGTACAGGCTTTATCCCGATAGGAATTTATATTCTTCCTGCTGTAGCAGGTCTTGTTATATGG
This sequence comes from Oscillospiraceae bacterium, assembly GCA_015067025.1. Lineage (GTDB taxonomy): Bacteria > Bacillota > Clostridia > Oscillospirales > Ruminococcaceae > Ruminiclostridium_E. The sequence continues at coordinate 304,882 of SVNC01000001.1, read as the reverse complement.
CTTATCTACAGGGAGATAAACAGAAAATGGGCTTTACTCAGCTTCGGATGTGTAGCACTTCTTACAATGCTGCTCACTCCCGATATGGAGTCAAAACTGTTATTCGCAGGCTTTTTTGGCTACTACCCCATTATCAGAAGCTTTCTGGTAAAGATAAAGCCTAAATTTTTATCTGTCATCACAAGGTTTGCAGTTTTCAACGTTCCCGTAATCATAATTTATGCTGTTCTTATCAATTTACTTGGTATGGGCAAACTATTAGAGGACTTTGCAGACTTCGGACAATTTGCAACACTTGTTTTCTGGGCTTTCGGTGCAGTAGCGTATATCTGCTATGATATATGCCTCGGTCAGCTCGAATACGGCTATGACAAATGGCTCAGAAAAAGAATTCATAAAATTACAAAATAAAAACATCATCGCCCCTGCCGATTGGCAGGGGCGGCTTTACTATTAATCATAAGTTTTACGGAAGCTCAAAATAAACAACGTGTGAAATACAATCTACAATATAAACCGAGCCATTTTGCATATCAACGTAAGCACATATTCTCATATCGTCATTTGATGATGCATTATGCATAAGCTCTTCATCAAGAACAAAGGTCCACATCGGGCGATACTCTGTTGCAGGAGGAAGCCCTTCGCCGTAATTGCCGATAATCGCAATGTACTTTATATCTATATCCTTGATACTGAAACGCGTGCCGACTTTATTTGATAAAATATCACAGGCAGAGGAAAGCGAAATAAAGCTGTCATTACATTCCTGCATCTTTATATTGCCGCTATTTCTGTCTGAAACGTAGCTATTCGAATAGAAAGTAGATATTTCTTTAAAATGAGCAGGTGCATCCATTTCAAGCACAATATAGCTTGGCTTTGAGATACCTGTTTTTATATTGGAATAATCGCATCCCTCATCCAGCGGTATTCCATTTATCAGCTTTTCAGCGATAAATCTGTAGGTATATTCACCATTATCAAGCTTTTTTATAAATAACGTCTTTAATCTGAGCTCTTCAGCAGGATGAATAAACTGTTCAAGCTTCTCAAGAGTCTGATTGCAAAACTCAGTTGCATCCTTTAACGAATATGCTTTTCCGTTAAGCGTATATTCACCTTCGGCTGTTTCTCCTCTGTCAAATCGTACTAATTTTTCATAGATATAATCAGCATTTAAAAGAGTAATTTCCTCATCTCTAAAGACAAGATTATATCCTCCGTTAAGATCTGACGAGCAGGAAATATGCTTTGCTCCGCTTTCCCACAGATATTCTGATTTTTCCGTGTCAAATCTTATATCCGACTGGCTTATTTTTTCTCCTACGATTACGTTACCAAATTCCGCAATATCGTTTTTTATCTTCTCTGCGTCACCTTTAATATTCCAATCGGCAATAAAGGTATAAAGCGACTGTACTTTATCAAGAGTAATATTCTGAGGCAGGCTGAGCTTATCGTATTTTTTCAAAAGAGCGTCATCTGCTGTAGAATATATTTCCGATAAACTTAAAAATTCCGCATCTGTAATAACAGTCGTATTTGACGAGTTAAGAAGCTCTTTATCTATTGTTGAGCTAACTTCCTGTGCTGAAGAATTTGCTATAGAAACCTCATTACCCTTAGTTACCGCAAAAGCTGTAACAGACACAACGCAAACTATTGCTGCTGCAACGGCAGATAACCCGATAAACATATTGCCCGATTTCTTCTTTTGGGTTTCTTTTATCTCTATAAAATCTTCTGACTCAAAGCTATGTTTTTCATTTATGTTTAATTTTTCATTTTGCATACTTTCGGCACTTTCAGCGATAAAATCCTTATCAATGCCGTCGATAACCTTTTTTAAATAATCAAACTGCTGTGACATTTCTTTTTCCTCCTTATACATTGTAATCTTTGCTTCGAAGAAAACTTCTCAGCTCTTCCCTTGCCCTGTGAAGCTTTGTTTTGACAGTTGCTTCCTTTATACCAAGACGAGTACCGATATCCTTTACAGAAAGGTTATAGTAGTACCTCATAACGAATATCTTTCGATCAAGCTCTTTTCTTGATTTAAGAAACTGATTTATGTATCCGATAAGCGTTTTACAGTCAAGTTCAGTTTCAGGGCTATCAGGTGCAGGTAAGATCTCAGCCAGTTCCATAAAGTATATCTGTTGCTGACCTATGCGGTTTCTGTTTTTAAATATCGCAAAGGCGGTGTTACGTACCACCTCGCACAGATATGCTTTAAGCGACTTGGGTCTTGTGGGCGGTATAGCGTTCCAAAGACTGAGATAGGATGAATTTATACATTCCTCTGTATCAGAAGTATTTTTCAGGATGTTATAGGATATACACCTGCACAGATCTCCGTATTTTTTATTTACATCATCTATCGCCTTTTCATCTCTTTGAAAGAATTTTTCTATGATGAGCTCATCTGTTATTTCCATACACATCCCTCCCTTTGTCTTATAAGAGTGAATTTTTTAAAAAAGGTTCCCGAATTTTCATAATAACACAGAAATAATTTTTTGACAACTGTTCAATTAAGTGCTATACTATAAATAGCAAATCACGTAAAGCGAGGAATTATAATGAAAATCACCTGCCTTGCAGAAAACACCTCTGTAAATAATAATATCGGTGCAGAGCACGGTCTGTCTTTATTTATAGAAACGAAAAATCACCGCATACTTTTTGATATGGGACAAACAGAGCTTTTCTCTTTAAACGCAGAAAAGCTTGGTATAGATCTATCCTCTGTGGATATAGCAATATTATCACACGGTCATTATGATCACGGCGGCGGAATATCAGAGTTTTTAAGGCTTAACAAAAAAGCACCGTTATATATAAATGAAAATGCCTTCGGCGACCATTATAACGGTACAGAAAAATATATAGGTCTTGATAAAAGCTTAAAAAATAGCAGTCGTATAGTATTTACAGGCGATAAACATAAAATTAATGATTGCCTTACGCTATACACCTGCAACGATAAAGAAAAAAGCTTTGAGCTTGGTAGCTTTGGTCTTAATATGAAAAAGGGTGATGAATTTTTGCCTGATGATTTCAGCCACGAGCATTATCTGCTTATAGAGGAAAACGGCAGGAAAATTCTTATCAGCGGATGTTCTCATAAAGGGGTACTTAATATAGCAAGTTGGTTTAAGCCAGACGTGCTTATAGGTGGATTTCACTTTTCCAAGCTTTCGCTTGATGATACTCTTAAGGGCTATGCAGAATATCTTGATAGCTTCAGCACAGACTTTTACACCTGTCATTGCACAGGAACTGAGCAGTACAGCTTTATGAAAAATTATATGAATCGTTTATCCTACCTTTCGGCAGGTCAGGAAATAGAAATATAAAGGAGTTTTAATATGAAAATTGCAGTAACTTATGATAATGGAATGGTATTCCAGCACTTTGGTCACACAGAACAGTTCAAAATTTACGATATTGAAGATAACAAGATAGTTTCATCTGAAGTTGTCAGCACAAACGGAAGCGGTCACGGTGCGTTAGCAGGTTTTCTGTCGGCTTTACAGGTAAAAGTGCTTATCTGCGGCGGTATCGGTGCAGGTGCAAAAAACGCACTGAAAGAGGCAGGAATAGAACTTTTCGGTGGTGTAAACGGACTTGCTGACCTTGCAGTACAGAGCTATTTAAACGGCACGTTGTTATTTAACCCTGACGTAATGTGCAATCATCATGGTCACGAACATAACGAGAGTCATAGCTGTGGCAGTCACGGATGTGGAGATAAGCATAATTAATTCAAGTCACAATAAAAGGAATAGTAGAAAGGTGGTAATACAATGACATATGTAACCGGTATAATAGCAATAATTTCTCTTTGCTTTCTTATAAGCGGCGTCATTGCTATTTTCCGAAAAACTTCTGACAATGAAACAAATACAGTTTATCTTCCGAGGTTTACCGTCATCATCGGAACAATCTGTTGTTTTACCTTTCTTATTCCAACGGTGTTGCTTATATTTTCAGGAGATAAAACCGAACGTTTTGCAGCATTAATATTTGCCCTTTTTACACTGTTAGGAGATTATCTGATTATCGGATATGTAAATTGCAGGATATTTTTTGACTTCGATACTTTTGTTTATAAAAACATATTTGGTAAAAAAAGAACGATTGCTTACAAAGATCTCACCGGAATAAAAGGTAAAAAAGACGTAAAGCTTTATGCAGGAAAATATACTATAGACGTAGACGAAATGGCAATCAACAATAAAAAATTCCTGTTACATGCAAAAAAGCAGTACAAACTTCATCACGGTGGATTATCTATACCCAAAAGTGCTAAAAAAGATTTATTCAATAATCACGTTGAGTCACCTGCCGAATTCATTTTTGTATTCGGTTTGCTTGGTTCAATCTGTTTGATCGGCACAATAGCAATGATAATAGCAGCTATCAATGAAATTAACAGAGAATATACCGAAAAAGTTGTTATAGCACAGTGCTACGAAATATCGGAAGACGACCTTCTGTTTTACAATACAGACAACGAACGGTTCTGCATTGATAATTACAATGCCGTAACCGAAAATACTGACGAATTATTCAGTCACATAAGCAGTAAAAAAGAACTTACACTACAAGTTTATTTTTTTGATACAAAAGAACCCTATTACTCTGTTTCAGATGTCTACTACAACGGGAATCAATACATAAATCACGAAGCATGGCTCAAAAATTCATATAAAAATATAACCACAGTACTCATTATATTCGGCATATTTGATCTTGTTATCGGTATATTTATATTTACGATGATATACATCGGACGAAACCCTCACAAATTCAGCGACCGAGTTTTACACTGGTTTTATAAACCGGGATATATTCATAGGAACTAAACGTAACAAAAAAGACAGTATCACCCGGATACTGTCTTTTATTTATTACATATTGAACCTTGCTCTTACTCTTGCAAGCTGTTCTTTTTTTATCTTGGTATTCTTTATTACCTTCTGACGGGAGAACTCTTCTCTTTCCTTTTCTTCAAGAGAGTTTGTTATAAAGCTGAGCTGTGCCTCGTACTTGGGAATAATGATATTTTTCAATGCATTGGCACGCTTCTGTGTTTTCTTTATCGCAACTGCCAGTCTGTAGATACTGTTTTCAATTTCTGCAAGAGCTACCGTCATATACTTGGTTTCATTAAAGCAGATAACCGCATGGTCGAGGTAGGAATTTGTCATAGCCACGTCATACTGCGGCACAAGCTTCTTTTCAGGTAACGTGACAGTCGGAAGCTCCACGCCCATTACACTGCGGAAGGATAATTTAAGCTCATCTTCTTCAGGTACAAACTGTGTGATCGTTCCGACAGAGCCTAAGGTAATGTTTGCTCTTTGCAGTGCAAGATACGCTTTTTCATAAGTCTGCTCTATATTATCTCTTACAAGCTTTGACTTGTCGATAAGTGTGACCATTTCACGGATAAGAACGTTACGCTTTCTGTCCATAAGCTCATAGCCCTGCTTTGCCTGCTGTAAGGAACGCTTTGTCTTTATAAGGTTACCCTTGGTTGGAAAAACCTGTTCAGCCACACTATCACCTGCCTTTTTTATACTAAAATACTTATACGAATTTTTCAGCCTTTGTAGGGTCGTAATGCTCTGCAATAAGCTGTTCGTTTACTCTGTCAAGCTCACTTACGGGGAGTAGCGATAAAAGCTCCCAGGCAAGATCAAGAGTTTCGTTCATAGTTCTGTTTTCATCAAAGCCCTGATTCAAGAAATGCTTTTCAAACATCTGACCGAATCTCATTATCGCCTTATCAGAGGCTGAAAGCTCATCCTCACCGATTACAGAGGCTAACGCCCTTGCATCCTGCACTCTTGCATAGCAAGCGAAAAGCTGGTTTGTAACGTCGGCATGATCGGCTCTTGTATATTCTTCGCCTATACCATCCTTCATAAGTCGGGACAGAGAAAGAAGAACTGAAAGACCCGGATATATTCCCGTCTGGTCGAGATTTCTGTCAAATACTATCTGACCCTCTGTTATATATGCAGTAAGGTCGGGGATAGGATGTGTAATATCATCATTGGGCATTGTGAGTATCGGTATCTGTGTTACAGAGCCTGAGCTACCCTCTACTACGCCTGCTCTTTCATACATAGAAGCAAGGTCGGAATAAAGATAACCCGGATATCCCTTTCTACCTGGGATTTCACCCTTTGAAGAGGAAAACTCACGAAGTGCCTCACAATATGAAGTCATATCCGTCATAATAACAAGGATATGCATATTTTTTTCGTATGCTAAATATTCAGCAACTGTAAGAGCACATCTTGGTGTTAATATACGTTCTATGATAGGGTCGTTTGAAAGATTGAGGAACATACATACACGCTGAATTGCACCTGTTTCCTCAAAGCTGCGGCGGAAATATTCCGCAACGTCGTTCTGTACACCCATAGCGGCAAAAACTACCGCAAAATCCTTACCCTCGGAATCTGCAATCTTTGCCTGTCTTACAATCTGTACCGCAAGCTTATTATGAGAAAGACCTGAACCTGAGAAAATAGGTAACTTCTGCCCTCTTATCAGAGTCATAAGTGAATCTATAGAGGATATACCTGTATGGATGTAGTTTCTCGGATAGGAACGGGCAACCGGGTTTAACGCCCTGCCGTTTATATCTCCGTACTTTTCGGCAAAAACGTCACCTAATCCGTCGATGGGCTTACCTGCACCACTGAAGGTTCTGCCGAGCATTTCTGTTGACAGAGGTATCTCAAGTGGTTTTCCCGAAAAAGCTATCTTTGTATTACTGAGCGAAATTCCGTTAGTTCCCTCAAAAACCTGAAGTACCACCTTGTCGCCCTGCATCTCAACTACTCTGCCAAGACGCTTTGAACCATCGGAAAGGGTTATTTCGCCAATTTCATCATAGGCAACTCCCTTTACACCCTGAAGGCATACAAGTGGTCCGTTTATTTCGCTTAAACCTGCATATTGTATCATATCTTTTTTCCTTTTTGTAAATAAACTGCTTTATGCAAAGCACTGATTTATCTGAGAAAAATATTCGTCAAACTTTGAAAGCTCATTATTCGGAATATCATACTTCATCTTGATGAGCCTATCAAAAAGGCCGTAGCTCATTATCTCTGATACGGGTTTTCCCTTTTGTACTGCTTCAAGCGACTTATGATATAACGTTAGTATTGCCTTCATCATCAGCTTCTGCTTTTCGAGAGGAACGAAAGTATCATCCTTGTGGAAAGCATTCTGCTGTAAAAAGCCTACACGGATAACTCTTGCTATTTCAATTACAAGCTTTTGGTCATCAGGCAGAACGTCTGCACCGATAAGCTTTACAATTTCCATAAGGTTATTTTCTTCTATGAGAAGTGAAGATATCTCCTGTCTGTATTTGCAGAAATCTTCACCCACATTCTTTTTGTAATAATCCGCTAAATCATCACTGTATTCTGAATAGCTCTGTGTCCAGTTGATAGCAGGATAATGTCTTGCATATGCAAGGCTCTTATCAAGTGCTAAGAAGCAACGGACAAATCGCTTTGTATTCTGTGTTACAGGCTCTGAAAAGTCTGAACCCTGAGGGGATACCGCACCAATTATAGTAACGCTTCCCTCGTTTTTGTTCATAGTTTCTACATAACCTGCACGTTCGTAGAATTCTGAAAGTCGTGACGGCAGATATGCAGGGAAACCTTCTTCTGCAGGCATTTCTTCAAGTCTGCCTGAAATTTCACGGAGAGCCTCTGCCCAGCGTGACGTGGAGTCAGCCATTATTGCAATGTGATAACCCATATCACGATAATACTCAGCAAGAGTAATACCCGTGTAGATAGACGCCTCTCTTGCCGCAACAGGCATATTGGATGTATTGGCAATAAGCACAGTTCTGTCAGTCAGCGGTCTGCCGCTCTTGGGATCGATAAGTTCTGAAAATTCTTCAAGAACCTGAGTCATCTCGTTGCCACGCTCACCGCATCCGATATATACGATTATATCGGCGTCACACCACTTTGCGATCTGGTGCTGGGTCATAGTTTTACCTGTGCCAAATCCACCCGGAACTGCCGCTGTACCGCCCTTTGCAAGTGGTGCAATAGTATCAATAACTCTCTGACCTGTAATAAGCGGCTTTGATATAGGCATTCTTCTTCCTATAGGTCTTGGTGTTCTTATAGGCCATTTCTGAACTAACGTAAGCTCAGTTTCGGTATCATCATCCACTTTGATTTTACAAACAACGTCATTTACTTTGTACTTTCCGTTTTCAGCAACATAGGTTACTGTACCGCTTAAAGCGGGAGGAATCATACATTTGTGGGTTATAATTTCAGTTTCAGGGCATTCGGCATATATAGTACCGCCCGATACTTCATCTCCCATTTTTACAGTAAGAGTCACGTCAAATTCTCTTTTCTCATCAAGAGCAGGAATAGCACTTCCTTCTGTAACGTAAGCACCGCTGATATCAGTCATAGCCTTAAGCGGACGCTGAATGCCATCGTATATATTTGATATAATTCCGGGTCCTAAGGTTGCACACATAGGCGTTCCCGTTGCTTCTACAGGGTCGCCCGGCATAAGTCCTGCTGTTCCTTCGTATACCTGAATGGTAGTGATCTTCGATGTTACGCCGATGACTTCGCCGATAAGCTTTTTATCGCCCACAAGAACCATTTCTCGCATTGAAAAATCCTTGGTGTCCTTCACCTTAACAACGGGTCCGTTTATAGCATAAATTTTATTCAAGGCTTTACCTCCGTTTAAAGTGAAAGCTCACTGTGTTTTGCAAAGCTCTTACGCTCAGCATCGAGTGCAGAATCAAAGGTGAGATCAAGATAAATGTTTTCCTTTGGATAATACACCGATATGCCACCGAGTAGGATAGTCTTATCCACCGCAGTAGTAGCAGCAGTATAACCATCAACCGCTTTCTTAATCTTTGCTTCATCCTTAGCACTGTGGCTAATTACGCAGCCTTCATAAAAAGGCATCTGTGTATTTGCCTTTTCTAAAAGAGCTTTAAGTTTTTCTGTATATTTTTCAGAATCAGTATATTCTCCTATACGCACACTTATCTTTGTAAAAAGCTCATTCACCTTCTGATTACGATAAGAAAGCACCTGCTTTCTTGCTTCGTAATCTCTGTGAGAAATCTCTTTAGCATAGATTATACTTGTATCGTGCTTATCCTGAAGAATATCCTCTTCCTCATCGTGCTTATATTTTTCCTGTGCCCTTTGTATTATCTCTTCGTATTCTTTTTTAGCATTTTCTATAATCTCAGATGCTATATGCTTAGCATCCTCAACTATAATAGTGCCAAGTCTCTGGGCACGCTTCTGTTCTTCCAGCATACTATTCTTCCTCTCTTATGGTGGTGTGATCCGCCATATAAGGTAATATTAAAATTTAAAGCTTTAATCCGATTGCCTCACTTACGTACTGGTCTATCGATTGGCTGATACCCGAAGAGCCGTGTCTGTCGGGTATTTCAACAATAAGCGGTCTTGTACTGTTAAGCTTCATTTCGTATACTGCTTCTCTGCACATACTTATAAGCTTCTCCGTCATAAGAACGACGCCTATATTACTATCAGCCTTTGCCGTTTCCAATGACTTTTTTACTTGCTCGGGTGTATGGGCTACAACTCCCTCAATTCCTGCAAGTCGCATACCCATACGGGTATCATTGTTATCACTGATAAGAAAAAATTTCATAACAAAGCCTTTCTCTGCTTTTTAAGAGAAGAGGATAAGAATAGAAATGAGCAGACCGTAGATAGCAACACCTTCACCAAGTGCTACGAAGATAAGAGACTTTGTAAAGTTCTTATCGTCTTCGGATGTAGCACCGATAGCAGCAGGAGCGGCACAACCTACCGCAATACCTGTACCTATTGTTGCAAGGCCTGTTGATATAGCCGCGCTGAGATACTTAAGACCTTCACCTATACCAAGTGTAGTCTGTACTGCCTGAGCACCTTCTTCAGCCGCAAAAGCAAAAACAGGAACAAATATACTCATAAGTATCATAACACCGATGAAACTGCCAGCGTTAAGAAGAATAGCCTTCTTTGCCTTTACGGGCTTTCCATCGTGTCTTCTTTTGATCATAAGAATAAGGGGTATCATAATAAGTGCAAGTGCAAATAAGGGTAATAAAAATAAAATTGCTTTATCCATTTCAAATTCCTCCGTATATTAAACATTAACCTGAAGCGGTGTAAATTCTTTACCATCGCTGACATAAAAACGACCAAATAATTCATAGAATTCAAGTCTTAATACCTGAATACCTACGATGAAGCCTTCCATACCGATAACGAACAGATTACCAAGTATCTGAACGATTATCGACCCTGCTGTAAGCTCACTTCCTGCAAGTACGTTTACTACAAGCATCATACCTGCGTGGCTTAATATAAATCCGCCTACACGAAGGAATGACATTGTATTTGTAAGATAGGAAAGGCAGGTTTCAAAAAGCTCTATAAAGCCCTCCACTATCATATTGCCGACAGATTTCTTTTCCTTGACACCCTTCGCCTTATCCTGCTTTGATGCAGCTCTGGCACGCTTAGGATTAGCAAGTTCCGATGGCATCTTAAGTCTTTCAAAGGAAAGACCTGAAAAAATCTCATCAACCTTTGCCTTTGAACTTTTCGGTGTAAAGTATACACCGTATATCATTTCATCCTTTTCGGACACGGGAACAAAGGCATAATCATCGTTTTTGTGATATTCAAGCTTCATCTGTGCTTCTGTGGGCATTCTGCCGTAGACTGCACGGACATTCTTCATACTCTGAATATAATCAAGCTGTTTTCTGAGCTTCTTTGCATCTGCTTCATCAAGTCTGTCGGATGCTCTGAGTGCGGTATTTGCAAGAGCAACCTTTTTTATCTGAAGTACGTTTCCTCTTACCGAGCTTGCCACAATATGAGCAAGAGACTCTTTAAAGAACATTATGCCCAGAGGCAATAGTATCAGAAATACGACGTAAAGCGGTGTGAACATCGGTATTCCGAGTGCCAACTGCAAAGCCGCCGCTACAAGCACAGCCACGTAGAACACCATACCCGTTATTCCGTTTGCACCGAATAACGCCGATTCGTAATCCTGTCGCTTTATTGAAAGAGTGATATTGAGAATCATCGAAATAACAATTAATAGAACACCTATAACTAAAGCAGCAATAAGCAGATAGGTAGACGCCTGGAATATGTTATGCGGTTGTCCCATCAGTGTGCTGAATGGTTCCATATGGAAAAACGGCGTTATCAGCTCTTCATTTCCGAATACCGAGCCGTAAAGCGTTCCGAATACCGCAGAGCTTATTCCTATTCTCATCATAATGGGAGCAAGTTTTACCTTCTTCCATCTGTCAAGGATAAACCCAAGCAGAGAGATCACAATGCCCTGACCTAAATCTCCGAACATTATACCATACAAAAGCATAAAGGTGATTGCTACGTATGGTGTTGGATCTATACCGTTATAAGCAGGCAGACCATACATTTTCACAAACATCTCAAAAGGTCTGAAAAGCCAGTTGTTTTTTAGCTTTGTGGGCGGCTTCATTCTTTCGTCAATGAAATAAGGCTTGTCCTCAACCTCAACATCGGGTACCGTTGATAAAGCTTCCTTGAAAAATTTCAGTTTCTTTGTAGGGATAAAACCTGCCATATGGAACCTGTTATTTATAACAGTTACCTGATCTCGCATTTCGTAACTACTGTCAAGAAATCTCAGCTTACTTCTCACCTTTAAGAAGTAGTCATATTCCCTTTCCTTTACCTGACGGAGAGCTTTAAGAACCTCTTCACGTTGTTCCTTAAGTTGCGAAATCTGATGTGTAAGGTCAGCAAGAGCGGTTTCACCATCACCTGTTACATAATCGGGAATGCGAATTCGTTCAAAATAAAGGCCGTTAAAAATATCATCAGCCTCTGATTTTGTATGAATAGGTGCAAAATATACGCCCCATACATAACCTTCGTTTTCGTCAAGCGGAACAAAAACAAAATCCTTATCTGAATAAAATTCCAGCTTTGTATAACTGTCCGATGGCATTCTTCCAAATCTCACCTTAACGTGCTTACAGCTAATAATATCTTTGAAATCCGTATCGAGATTGGATAGATTCTGAATATGTCTGAGTGCCTGCTGATACTGATCTATTGAATCATCAAGCATTCCTTTGACACTGACCAAATCGCCCACTTCCTCCTCTATCTTACGGAAGTATTCATCAAACTCATGCTTCGTTTCCATCGTTATGCCGTCATAGGCTACCGTTTTATCTTCTATACCAAGGCCCTGTGCGATATCCTCTGCCCTCTTGATAAGATGTCTGTATATATCTTTATCTTTAAGCGTCCTGAACTGGGCCGAGCCATAGGTCAGAGTATAATAATTGGGTTCAAGATGAAAGCACTTTGTTTCGCAACATCTGACAAGTGCTTTATTTACTTGCTTTAACGGTCCACTGACAGAAACCAGTGACATTTTTTCAACTGCCAAAGTACCATTCCTTTCTCTATGCTATATAATAAGCATTTTTTCTATTTCTGACGAAGGTATAGAATATCTTATACCTTCAATTATCGTCGTTACATTGTTGAGCTCAATGGTCATAAGTTCTGCAAGAGAGAACAACGCTACGCTGTCATACTGAGAAAGCATAAGTCTTTCTCTGAAAAAGTTAAGGTTTGAATAGCTCACCGCCGATTCAAAATCCAGATCTTCTCTTCCTTTACAGGACTTAAAATACGAATGCTTTCTGATAAGGGCGTCTACAGACTCTGTATCCGACCTTTCGAGTAGCTTTTCCATATCCTTCTTAGAAAATCTATAATGATAGGGCAGATGATTTTTCATTACCTCCTCATTAGACATTTTGAAAAGTCCTTTAAGACGATAGCACAGCTTCATATTGTAGATATCAGCACTGTGCAGCACACATTTTTCTATCTCTTCGCGTTCCTTACCCTTAAATTCCTTTTTTATTATAGTTGTAAGCCATTCGTGGAAATGAGCTCCCATAATAGTTTCTACTTTTCTGATTTCAGGAAATAATGCACCATCTGAAAGCAAAGGTTTTAAAACCTTATAGTATGGCGTGCCGTTTAATGTAGCAAGTACCTCTTTAAAGGTCCTTGCCTTTAAAAGCTCAACAAAATTCACTTCGCTGTGCTTTTCAAGAAACATCGGAAAATATAGAATAAAGTTCTCATGCTCTCCTGCACTTATATACATTATTGCCTTGATTATCTGTGCGATCTCTTCTCTTTTTATAAGATAACGGAAAAAACCGTTTTTTTTCTGAAATTTAAATCTGCAAAGTTCTATATAATTACCGAATAACCACTTATAAAGAAGTTGCTCTGCAAAATTTCTCCGCACCGAGTTATCCGACACGTCGGAAAAATATTTTTTATATCCCGGTAGAGTTTTGAGTGCCGCCACCACGTAAGAAATATCGTTTTTTCCTGCAAGTAATTTATAATCGGATAGTGTCAGCATTTTTCCGTACTTGCATCTGGCTTTGGCAACGACTGCAGATGAACCTGCCGACATACCCTTCACCTCTCAAATCTGTTTATCGATCACCGATTACCGCAAGGAAAATATCCTCGCTGAGCTTTTCTTCCTTTTCACCGAAGAAAGCATCGATATGTCTTATTCTTTCGTCACGCTCGTCGTTTGTGTCATGAATATGTTGTGTACCTGTCGCCTTAAGATCATCATGATAGTGCTTTACCATATCGTCTCGCTCGGAAAGATATTTAAGACGGATTTCTTCCTTTGTCTTTTCAACTTCTTCGAGTATCCTTTCACGCTCCTTTTCAGCGTTCTGAATTATCTCCTCAGCCTGTTTTTCGTAAGAAATGATTTCACCTATAATATCAACCATTTATAGCACACCTTCTTTCATTCACAGATAAAACAATTATACTCCTTTTTAGTCTTTTATGCAAGTGAATTTTCACCAAAAACAAAGCTTTCATTAATTAATTTTTAGTAAGTTTTTATTTTTGGATATAAAATCAGCCGTACATTCTTTGTTTAAATGCACGGCTTTGATTTTTAGTTTTTAAGGCTCTGGAGAGGAGCGGGAATTCTGCCGCCTCTTGAAATGAATTTTGATGAAGAAAATCTGCTGAGCTTCATAACGGGTCCTGTGCCAAACAAACCGCCGAACTCTATAGTGTCGCCCTCCTTCATACCGATTGCAGGAACAACTCTTACTGCGGTTGTCTTGGAGTTTACCATACCGATTGCCGCTTCATCCGCAATAATTGCAGAAATAGTATCAGCGGGTGTATCACCGGGAATAGCTATCATATCAAGACCTACAGAACATACCGCTGTCATAGCTTCAAGCTTTTCTATAGAAAGAGCACCACAGTTTACTGCGTCAATCATACCTGCGTCCTCAGATACAGGAATGAATGCACCTGAAAGTCCGCCAACATGAGATGATGCCATAACGCCACCCTTTTTAACAGCGTCATTGAGCATTGCAAGTGCCGCTGTTGTACCGTGTGCGCCGCAGCTTTCAAGACCTATCTCTTCAAGAATATGTGCTACGCTGTCACCAACTTCAGGTGTAGGTGCAAGAGAAAGGTCGACGATACCAAAAGGAATACCAAGCATTTTGCTTGCCTCTGTACCAACAAGCTGACCCATTCTTGTAATCTTGAAAGCAGTCTTCTTGATTGCTTCAGCGACCTCGCTTATATTGGCATCAGGCATTTTAGCAAGAGTAGAACGAACTACACCCGGACCGCTGACACCTACGTTAAGAACGCAGTCAGCTTCACCTACGCCATGGAATGCACCTGCCATAAAGGGGTTATCTTCAACGGCATTGCAGAATACCACTATCTTTGCTGCACCGAAGCAGAAATTATCCTTTGTTGCTTCTGCCGCTTCCTTTATAATTCTACCCATAAGCGCAACGGCATCCATATTTATGCCGGCTCTTGTAGAACCAATGTTTACTGAGGAGCAAACGTTTGAAGTTTCTGCAAGTGCTCTCGGAATTGATTCGATAAGCTCTCTGTCACCTGCCGCGAAACCCTTCTGTACAAGTGCGGAATAACCGCCTATGTAGTTTACGCCTGTACCGTCAGCTACTCTCTGGAGAGTTTTGGCAAACTTTACAGGATCACCCTTTGCCGCTGCCGCTAACATTGAAATAGGCGTTACTGACAATCTCTTATTGATTATCGGAATACCGTAACGCTTTTCGATTATTTCACCTGTTTCAACGTGATGCTCTGCAACTCTCATCATCTTTTCATAGATCTTATCGCAGGACCTGTCTATATCACTGTCGATACAGTCAAGAAGCGAGATACCCATTGTTATTGTACGGATATCAAGATTTTCTTCCTGTATCATCTTGATGGTTTCAAGAATATCTTTTGAATTGAACATTTCTATCTATCTCCTGTTGCTATCTTTCAGCTTATATTGTGTGCATTGAATTGAATATATCCTCGTGCATTACGTGGATCTGAAGTCCCATCTGTTCGCCACAATCCTTTAATCTGTCAGCAAGCACATTGTACTCATCCTTGCACTTCGTAATATCGATAAGCATTGTCATAGCGAAAAGATCCTGCATAATCGTCTGGGTAACATCCATAACGTTGGCGTTGCACTCTGCACATATTGTGCTGACCTTTGCTAAAATACCTACTGTATCCTTACCGATAACTGCTACTACTGCTCTCATTTTTATATTTCCTTTCTTTGTTTAAAAATTCACAAATTTTCACTATGCTTCTTATTATACACAATTTTTTATAAAATGTAAAGAAGTGATAGACAAATTTTCAAATTTGTGATAAAATATAAAGAAGAATGCAATCAGTTTTGCCGATAAATACAAAAAACGGCATAATAAAAAGAACAAAACAAAGGAAAAATTAAAGATTATGACAGATAATAATATAATAATGGACTGTCACAACCACTCGAATTTATCTCCCGATGGCAGTAACAGTCCTGAAGAAATGGTAAAGCGAGCCTGTGAGCTTGGTATAAAATATTACGCCCTTACAGACCATCTTGAAATAAACAAATTTTTTGACGAAGAATATCTTTATGAAGAACCGGTAAGAAAAGCCTCTGAAATAGTTCCCGAACTTTGCAAAAAGCATTCAGACAAGCTCACAATGAGCTATGGCGTTGAACTGGGACAGCCGTTACAGGATATGGTTCTCACCAATCGTATGCTTGACAGCTATAACTACGACTTTATAATCGGCTCTCTTCATATGTGCGATGGTTGGGAAGATTTTTACGAGCTTGATTACAGCAAGGTAAGTGCAGATTATCTGCTCGGACTTTACTTCGATGAGGTCTTAGAAATGGCTAAATGGGGTAAATTTGACGTACTCGGTCATCTGACATACCCCTTACGCTATATAAAGGGAGAATCAGGCATAGACGTAAATTTAGATAAATACCTCCCTGTAATAAAAGAGATCTTCTCTACCCTTATTAAAAATGATATGGGTATAGAAATAAACACAAGCGGTTTAAGACAGCAGTTAGGCGTTTCAATGCCTGACGCTTATTACGTAAACCTCTACAAAGAGCTTGGCGGAAAAATACTTACAATAGGCTCTGATGCTCATTGCACACAGGATTTAGGAAAGGGTGTAGCTCAGTGTGTAAAGCTTGCAAAGGATATAGGCTTTACCGAACTCACCTTCTTTAATAAAAGAAACCCTGTTTTTATAAAAATATAATTTTAAGGAGAAAAAGCTATGACAATGAAAGAAAAACTCGTCAACATCTTAAGACAGGATGCCCGTATGCCCGTTGACCAGATAGCGGCAATGCTCGGTGTTTCAGAAGCGGAAGTAAGCAATATGATGAAAGAGCTTGAAGCAAGTGGCATCATCATCGGCTACGCCGCCATTATAAACGAAGAAGAATTTGACAAAAACGCTGTAAGCGCCTTCATTGAGGTGCGTGTTTCTCCTGCGGTAAACTGCGGTTATGATGATATTGCAGCAGAAATCGCACAGTACAAGGAGGTTTCCTCCGTATATCTTATGAGCGGCGGTTATGACCTTGCAGTTACTGTAAAGGGCTCAAATTTAAGAGAGGTCGCAACCTTTGTTTCTGACAGACTTGCTCCCCTTGACGGCGTACTCAGTGCAACAACTCATTTTATTTTACACAGATATAAAGAAAAGGACAAGATGTTTGTGTCCGAAACTGACGAAAGGAGCTTAGTATCTCCGTGATAGATTACGATAAAATACTGTCAAAAAAAGTGAAAGATATCCCTTTTTCAGGCATCAGAAAATTTTTTGACATTGCCGCTTCCTACAAGGACGTTATATCCTTGTCCGTCGGCGAGCCTGATTTCAAGACTCCCTGGGCAATAAGAAAGGAAGCTATAAAAACTTTAGAAAAGGGTAAGACTACCTACACCGCAAACGCCGGTCTTGAGCAGCTTAGAGGTGCTATATCCGATTACCTTTACAACAGACTGGATACAAGATATGACTCCAAAAAGGAGCTTATTGTAACAGTCGGCGGTTCTGAAGCTATTGATCTTGCTGTAAGAGCGGTAATAGACATGGGAGATGAGGTGCTTATACCTGAACCGAGCTTTGTATGCTATTCCCCTATAGTATCTCTTGCCAACGGCGTCCCCGTATCTATTGAAACTACTGTTGAAAACAATTTCAAGCTCACTCCCGAACAGTTAAAGGCTCATATCACCCCTAAAACAAAGCTGCTTATACTCCCTTATCCCAATAACCCCACGGGTGCGGTTATGAGAAAAGAGGATTTAGAAGCTATCGCGGAAGTGTTAAGAGGCACAGATATAATGATACTGTCCGATGAAATATACAGCGAACTGACTTATGGCGGTACAAAGCATATTTCTATCGTTCAGATTGAAGGAATGAGAGAAAGAACCATACTGATAAACGGTTTTTCAAAAGCCTTTTCTATGACGGGTTGGCGTCTTGGTTTCTCTGCAGCTCCTGAAGCTGTCACAAAACAGATGCTGAAAATTCATCAGTACGGCATTATGAGTTCGCCATCCGTCAGTCAGTATGCGGCTATTACAGCTCTTACGGAATGTATGGAGGATGTGGAGCGTATGCGTGATGAATACGATCTTCGCAGAAGGCTCATAGTAAAGGGCTTTAATGATCTTGGTCTTGAATGCTTCGAGCCTGAGGGTGCATTCTATATATTCCCTTCCATAAAAAGTACTGGTCTTACCTCTCAGGAGTTTTGCGAAAAACTGATAGAATCCCACAGAGTAGCTGTTGTTCCCGGTGATGCCTTCGGCAAATGCGGAGAAGGCTTTATAAGAGTTTCTTATGCCTATTCTTTAAACCACATAAAGACAGCTTTGCAGCGTATAGGCGAATTTGTAAAGGATATCAGAAATGACAATAAAGCTTAAGGCCTTTGCAAAACTAAACCTGCTTCTTGATATTACAGGTATAATGCCGAACGGATATCATTATCTCAGCAATGTGACGCAAAGCGTGGATGTTGCAGATATCCTTACCGTTAAAGCTCAAAAAAGCGACAGCTTCTGCTGTAAAACAACCTGTGATAATCCAGATATCCCCATAGACGAAAGTAATATCGTCTATAAAGCGGCAAAAAAATTCTCTGACAAGGCAGGCTTTTATATTAGCTGTGATATTGATATCGAAAAGCACGTTCCTTTAATGGGCGGTATGGGCGGTTCATCAGTAGATGGTGCAGGGACTCTTTACGCTTTGAACAGCATCTTTGATAATATATTATCCGAAAAGGAAATACTCGCCATCGGCGAAGAAATAGGTGCTGATATTCCGCTGTGTTATATCGGTGGCACGCTATATTCATACAGTAACGAAAAATCAAGCCGTATTGAAAGGATCACTGCTGTAACAGACGCTGTTTTTCTTTGCATACAGCCTGATTTCAGTTGCAGTACCGGTACTGCATACAAAATGTATGACGAAAATCATATCGTCCCCTATAAAAAAACGAAACAGTTTGTGGGCGAAATACAGGAAAAAGGTACTGTATACGCTTCAAAGGATATGTATAATATCTTTAACGTGCTTTACAACGACAAAAGAATCGATGATATCAAAGCCGAGCTTAAAAAACACGGAGCAAAAGCGTCAGAAATGACAGGTAGCGGAAGCGTTGTTTTCGGAGTTTTTGACAGTATGGAAGAAGCCGAAAAAGCAAAAAGTGAATTAAGTTTTAAATACAAGACTATTTTCACTTGCAAACCCACGAAAATTGGAGTAGTCACACTATAAATTTATATTTCTGTAATTTATAAGGAAAAAGCCTTGAAAAAATTGCAGAAATAATGTATAATAAAGAATAATATGTTTTCGGGAGGAAATGCAAATGGTAAGTATTAATAATCATTTAGGCACAATAAATTACACAAAGCAGTTTTTCTATACCCTTATCGGTGGTACAGTTACCAACTGTTTCGGCGTTGTTGATATGAATGCCGGAGATGTTAAGCAGACATTTATCGAGAAGGTTCCGATCCCCTTTATAAAGAAATTCGCTGAAAAGACCGTTCTCTCGGAAAAGGGTGTTACCGTTAAATTCAAGAATGGTAAGCTTTATATCGACCTTCACATCACTGTTATGTACGGTGTCAATGTGTCTACAATCGTAAAGAGCATTATTCACAAGGTACGTTTTGCCGTTGAAGAAGAAACAGAATTCTCTGTTGATAAGGTAAATGTATTTGTGGATTCAGTAAAGATATAAAAGAAAAAATTAAGGAGAGTAATTAATTTTGAAGATTAACGGAAAAATTCTCAGAGACGCAATAATTTCCGGTGCAAACAATATCTGCAATAATAAAGAGGCTGTCGATGAGCTTAACGTATTCCCTGTTCCCGATGGTGACACAGGCACAAATATGTCTATGACCATCAAAAATGCCATTGCAGAGCTTTCTATGATGAA
The DNA here is from genome assembly GCA_015067025.1 of Oscillospiraceae bacterium. GTDB lineage: Bacteria > Bacillota > Clostridia > Oscillospirales > Ruminococcaceae > Ruminiclostridium_E. The sequence goes on along the minus strand of SVNC01000001.1, from coordinate 284,878 downwards.
CGACAATGTTTCTGCCGAAGAAGTTGCAAAGGCGGCAGCAGGTGCAATGTTAAGAGGTGCAAGAGGTAACTCAGGCGTTATCCTTTCCCTTTTATTCAGAGGACTTTCAAAGGGTCTTCAAGGAAAGACAGAGGCTACAGTAGAAGACTACTGTGCAGCACTTAAAAAGGGTGTAGACGCGGCATACAAGTCTGTTATGAAACCTACGGAAGGTACGATCCTCACAGTAGCCCGTGAAGCAGCCGAAAAAGCAGCGGAAGCAAACTGCAACACTTTTAACGAGCTGTTTACAGTTCTTTTAACAGAAGCAAAAGCTTCACTTGACCGCACACCTGAATTATTACCTGTACTTAAAAAGGCAGGCGTTGTTGACGCAGGCGGTATGGGGTATCTTGTAATACTTCAGGGCATGGCATCAGTTATCCAGAATAACACAATGATAACACCTGCAGGCGCCGAAGCGAAAGAAAACACTGTAAAAACAACAGGTGCTGATTCTTATGAAGCAGATATTGAATTCACATACTGCACAGAATTCATTGTTATGAAGAGCGATACAACATCTGACTCTACAAAGCTCAGAGCTTATCTTGAATCGATCGGTGACAGCGTTGTTGTAGTTGATGACGACGGAATTATAAAGGTTCACGTTCATACAGAGCATCCAGGTAAGGCTATTGAAAAGGGTATCACCTTCGGTCCCCTCACAAATATGAAGATCGAAAATATGAAGGAACAGAACAAGGGCGTTACTGCAAAGAAGGAAATGCAGAGCAAGAAAAAGCTTGCTCCCGTAAAGCCTGAAAAGGAATTCGGTTTTGTAGCAGTAACCTCAGGTGCAGGTCTTGAAGAATTATTCAAGGATCTTGGTGCTGATACGATTGTAAGAGGCGGTCAGACGATGAACCCCTCCACAGAGGATATCCTTGAAGCTATCAATGCAACTCCTGCACACAACGTATTCGTTCTCCCCAACAACAAGAACATCATTATGGCGGCTGAACAGGCTGTAAATCTCACAAACGACAGAAAGGTATGCGTTCTTCAGTCGAGAACTATTCCTCAGGGTATCACAGCAATGCTCGCATTTGATGAATCTGCTGATTTCAGAGCAAACAGTGTAGAAATGACAAAGGCTCTTGACAGAGTAGGCTCAGGCTCTATCACTTATGCAGTAAGAGACAGCGACTTTGAAGGCAAACAGATCAAGAAGGGTGAAATTCTTGCTATGGAAAACGGCAAGCTCACCCTTGTAGAACACGATATAAACAAGGCTCTCGTAAAGCTTACAAAGAAACTTATCAAGTCTGACTCCTCTTACATTACCCTCATTTACGGTAATGACGTAGCAGACGAAACAGCACAGATTGCTTACGAAACACTTAGATCAAAGATCAGCGACGATATAGAAATAGTTCTTGTAAATGGCGGACAGCCTGTTTACTACTATATAATTTCAGTTGAATAATATGAACAATAATAATAACCCTGCCGACTTCCCTGCTTGCTTTGTCAAGGGAGTCGGAGAAAAAAGGGCTAAACTTTTACAAAAGCTTGGTATAAACACAGCAATGGATTTAGTTATGCATTATCCGAGAGGCTATATCGATTTCAACGATACAGTCCCGATATGCGACGCTCCATACGACGAAAGCTGTGTAATAAGGGCAAAAGTTTCAAGAAAACTGTCACCCTACAGAGGTGGCAGGATTTCTATCTTTAAGGTTATCGTTACTGATAGCAAGGATGATATGCTTATCACCTTCTTCAACAGCGAATATTCCTTTAAAAGACTTATGCTCGACCAAGAATACTGCTTTTACGGAAAGGCGGCGGGAGATTTTCTTCGTAAGGAAATGAACTCGCCGATTTTTATTGATGCAGATGAACCTGTAAAGCTTTTACCAAGATATCGTCTTACAGAAGGTTTATCCCATAACGTTATATCCTCCTGCGTAAAAAACGCATTGCAGAGCTTCAGCTATGAGGATTGTTTTGATAACGGCTTTCTGAAGGAATACGGTCTTATTGGCTACAGCGATGCATTAAGGATGATACATTTCCCTAAAACAAAGGCAGAATACAATCTTGCAAAGCACAGACTTACCTTTGAAGAGCTTTTCACTCTTCAGATAGGTCTTAAATCTTTAAAAAACAAAAAGCTGAAGCTGACAAGCTCTGATATGAAAGAAAAGAGTCTACAGCCTTACTATGATTCTCTTCCCTTCACACCTACAAACGCACAGAAAAGAGCTATAGATGACTGTGTAAAAGATATGCAGAGAAACGTCCCTATGAACAGACTCCTTCAGGGTGACGTTGGCTCAGGTAAAACAGCTGTTGCCGCAGCAGCTTGCTATTTTGCGGCAATAAACGGATATCAGTCAACTCTTATGGCACCAACGGAAATTCTCGCAAAGCAACATTACGATACTCTTTGCAGTTTTCTATCACCGCTCGGAATCAACGTACAGCTTTTAACAGGATCTGCTACTGCTGCTGAAAAGAAGAAAATCCGCTTACAGATTGCCGATGGATACGCAGATGTTATTGTAGGAACTCAGGCGCTTATTCAGAAGAATACACAGTTTTTAAATCTTGGTCTTGTTATAACCGATGAGCAACACAGATTCGGTGTAGAGCAAAGAGCGGCACTTAACGAAAAGGGCGATAATCCTCATACGCTTATTATGTCAGCTACACCTATCCCCCGAACTCTCGGTATGATAATTTACGGCGACTTAGATATATCCATCCTTGACGAAATGCCTAAAGGTCGCTTACCTGTAAAGACCTACGCAGTTGACACAAGTTATCACGAAAGGTTGTACAGGTTTATATTAAAATATGTACAAAATGGCTTTCAAGCATATATAGTTTGCCCTCTTATCGACGAAGGCTTAAGCGAGAAAGCCAGTGCTATAAAGTACATTGAAGGGCTTTCCGATACATGCCTTAAGGATGTTCCTATCGGGCTTCTTCACGGAAAAATGAAGCAGGCTGAAAAGGATAAAACTATGCAGGCGTTTAAGTCAAACGAAATAAAGGTTCTTGTTTCAACAACGGTAATTGAAGTTGGCGTAGATGTCCCTAATGCAGTTGTTATGCTGATAGAAAATGCTGAACAATTCGGATTATCTCAGCTCCATCAATTAAGAGGAAGAGTCGGCAGAGGCAAAGAGCAGGCACACTGTGTACTTATCACCGATAATAACAGTAAATATACAAAACAGCGAATGGACACTATGGTAAGAACCTCAGACGGCTTTGAAATAGCTAACGAGGATCTGAAACTCAGAGGTCCGGGCGACTTTTTTGGCAGCCGTCAACACGGCCTTCCTCCCTTACGTATTGCCGATTTATATGCCGATCTCGATATTCTTAAAATTACAGAAAAAGCGGCTGACAAAATATTAAAGAGCGACCCTCAGCTCGAAAAAACTGAAAACAGTAGCATAAAGCTGCTTGTACAAAGACTTTTCGACAATGCTCCCGATGCATAGAAAGGAATTTCAGATGTCAGAAGAATTTGAGCGCTGGCGTTATCCGAGATTTTTTTCGGATAATATAAACACAGACAACAATACTATACTTACAAACGAAGAGGATGCAAAGCATATTACCTCTGTTTTACGAATGAAAAAAGGCGATAAAGCAATTATATGTGATAAAAACTGCATAGATTATCTATGTGAACTGGAAACCGGTGATAAAAGCTACGCTGAATTCAAAATAATTAAAAGCAGGAAAAATGCTGCAGAACCTGATGTGGAAATTACTCTTTATCAGGCAGTCCCCAAAAATGACAAGATGGATTTTATCGCACAGAAAGCTACTGAGCTTGGTGCAGTAAGGATTGTACCATTTATTTCAAAGCGTTGTGTTTCAAAGCCGGATTGTAAAAGTGCAGAAAAGAAGGTTCAACGACTTCAGCGTATCTGCTACGAAGCGTCAAAGCAGTGTGGCAGAGGTATTATTCCTGAAGTTATGCCATTTACCGATTTTAAATCAGCAGTAAACAATATCAGTGAAGATACAACCGCTCTGATATTCTATGAATGTGGCGGAGAAAAAATAAAGAATATTGATCTTTCTAAGAAAAAAATTGCAATATTCGTAGGTAGCGAGGGCGGATTTGAAAAAGACGAGGTAGATTTTGCTCTATCAAAAGGGTTTACGTCAGCATATCTTGGTGAACGCATCTTAAGATGCGAAACTGCACCCATTGCTGCACTTGCAGTTTTGATGAATGTAACAGAAAATTTATAAATGTTTTGTTTAAAATGTCAATATTTATAAATTTCACTTGAAATCAGGACAACTTTATAGTATAATAAAGAAAACATTATTGGTTATTTACCAAAGAAAGAGGTCAAATATGAAAGCATTTACAGGTTTTGCCATTGGTATTCTTGCAGTTGTCGGAGCTATCGCAGCTGTAGGTATTTATTTAAAGAAGAAAACAGAAAAGGAACAGCTCGAATACGAAAAGTTCGATGAAATCATGGACAGTGACGAAGATTTCGACGCTTTCTTCGATGAAGAAGACGAAATCATTGATGAAGCTGAAGAAGTTATCGAAGACGCTAAGGACAGCGTAGCAGACGCTATCGCAGAAGTAGCTGAAGAAATCGCTGAATAATTTTGCAAAGCTATCAAACCACCGACAATACGTCGGTGGTTTATTTTTATACAAAAAGCTGCCCGCTCCATAAGAACGGGCAGCTTTTTTATCTAAGTGAATAAAGCTCAATATTTTTTACTGCAAGCATAGACACCTTTGGCATCTCTCTGTTTTCAGATGATAAAAGCGTGCTATAGCTTTCATACGCAAAATCCTCAATAAGATTTGAGCTTATCAAATCATAAACCGTTGCTCTTGAAGTGTGTGTATAAAGCTTTATAGCGTTATCCCCTTCACTTTTTGATGCAGAAGCATGCGATCTGCTTATGTTCACGTCCGAACAAATCAGATATCTCACATCAGAAATATCAAAGCCTACGGATAAAAGCTCATCTCTGAGCGTTGTATCCTTAGGAAGCTTATTTACAAGCTGAGATATCTGAACAGAAGTTATTCCATCAAGGAATGTGCCATCCTTCAAGGAGTGCAGGCTGAAACTCCTGCCTAAAGTGTTGCAGAATATTTTGTCACTGCTATTTTCAACAACTCTGCTTTCGCTAAAATGCTCTGTCACTTTTATTAAGCTACTGCAAATCGTCATATATTCTTCATTGTCTTCTGTTATCTCAGAGTTCATACCAAAAGATAAAAATGCAAGCACATACGCCTTAGCAAGCACACTATTCACATAGTATCTGAATTCGTCCTTTTCGGTAATTGTCTGCGGCTGCCAGTTATAAGAACAGTCGATGAGATAATCATAACACTGAAGTGCATTATTTTCTTCAGTATAACCTTCTGCAACTGAAAGTAAAAGCTCTGTGAATGATCTTCCCTTTGTCTTTCCGTTAAACACCGTCTGTACAGCACTTATCGCCTTTTTATATTCTTCTGTAAGCTTATCTGCTTCTTCCGGTGTTTTGCTGTCAAGATCTGCACTCTCATACTGAAGTATGGTATCAAGATGATTTTCAACGGACATAACAACGGATCTCAGCATATCTACATTACTTAAAAACACATCAAGTCTGTTTCTTGAATCAATAATACGTGCATTTTTATCAGTTATCCTGTCTGAACGAACAGAATTTTTTATTTTGATATGCAGATTATCAAAATAAATAAAATCACTTGTAACTTCATCAAGATAGTAGGAAAGCATTTTACCATCCTGATATCTTAGAGAACGAATATTACTGAGCTTTGAGAGCTCCGCAGGATAAAAGCTTTCCGGGCATTTTGAAAGCATTGCCAAAAGGTGTTTTACATCATTTAATGAAAAATTACTATTACTCAAAGCTGACGCCCTTTCCTTTGCACTGTAACGTAAAGGAAAAGCAGGAACGGAATTATTTTCTCCCCATTTATTGAGAAGACTGCTTGATTTAAGTGCTACCGTTCCATAAAGCTCTGCGGTATCTGCAGAGGCGGTTTTGGGTATAGTAAATTCAACTATAGCCGTGTCATCCTGAAGTTGAATAGATTCCACTACAGCCTTTGAATAATCTCCGCCAAAAACAAAACTTGTTTTGCTTACTACATTAAAGCTACCGTTTATAACAGAAAACTGTGCAGTTACCTTGAAATCCGAACCAACTTCTTCAACGGAAATAATTCCGGCAGAAACATCAGGTTCACTCGGCTTTATCGTAAAATCAAGTGATTTATTGATATTAAGTGCATTTTTGCTGATGGTAAAATTGCTCTCGGATATAGACTTTACCGCTTCCAGAGCAGTTTCCATATCAAAAGTCAGATAAATCATCGCCTCATCAACAGAAATCCTATCAACACGATTTATTCTGATAAGCGGATTATCGCAGGTTACCATATCAGAAGATACAGTATCTGTAAAGGTTGCATCTTTCAAGCTTACAGGTATGCAGGAAAAATTGAAGGTTGCTTCAAATCCATCCATATCGGTTATAACTTCAGGAGAATCTATGCGTATTTCCGCTGTAACATCTTCTGAGCTATCTGCAATCATAGACTTATCAACAATTACGTATCCTACCTGAGAATTATCATTATACACGCACTGCATATCAATAGTCAGTGTATTTTCGCCTGTTCGTTCAAGTGTTTTTATTGTGCAAGAGGAAAAACCTCCTGATAAGGTGATATCCTTTTCGGATATTTTATCTGAAAAGCTGGTCTTATCAAGAGTCAGCTTTAACGTAACTTCAGATTCCTCTCTTACAACATGAGCAGTATCAGATACCATAGAATAAGATGAATATCTGACAGGAGCATAACAATAAAGTAACTTATTATCCCTACTGCTATCCTTATCAAGAATAAATATATAACCACAGGGTCTGTACCTGCTGAAATACATATCCTTAAAGTTTACAGTAAGTGAACTTGATGAATTTACTATCACCTGTAAAGGCGTTATATCAGCAGTTCTGTATTCATCTTCATTAAGCAGTATCCCCTCTTCGCTATCAATCTGCGGTAATTTTTCGTTATCAGCAGTCACGTAACATATTTTTACGTCATCTGAAGTGATATCATCCATAAATTCCGTTGCACCGCTTATATTTACGCTGAAGTTACCATCTTTGTTATAACTAAGCTCGTTATCACATTTGAGTTCAAGATAGATATCTTTCACTTCTACAGGCTTTTGCTCTACGTTACTGCAACCAGCCACAATCGTTGTAGCTATGGAAAAAACAAGAAGCACAGCTACTTTTTTTATAATATTCAGTTTTCTCATGCTGTCCTCCTTTTAATCTGAAAAACTAATTAATAATCTGTATTCTCATAGTAGTAATAATTATTAAACACGTAATAATCATGACAGGCTTCAGGAATAGGATAATAATTAAAATTTGTGTAAAGCTTGCGAGATGTATCGGTATCATCTATCATAGGATACACGCTTCTCGTATTTTCTTTCTTCATCATAGCGTCGTTAAAATTGAAGTAATCATAATAGATCTCATTTTTACTTTCACCGTCATCCCAGGTCAAATCAACGTGATACCACTGATCATCTATGCTTATCATATTCCACATATGGCCTATTTTCTGAGACTCACCTACTATCAGAAGATTCTCAACACCTATTCTTTGACAAATATACTGAAATGCTCTTGAATAGGATTCACACACACCTACTTTATCAGTAAGCACACCGAAAGCTTCATAATCTCCTGTTTTATCCATCGTGTCGGAATATTCGCAGTTATACAGTATCTGATCATGAACAGTTACGAGATAATCCATAAGAGTATAACTACCATCAGCCTTTGCGAGAATTTCATCTACTCTTTTCTTGGTTTGCTTTTCATAATACTCAACCTCGTTTTTATTGAAATCAAAAACAAGTGTAAGAGCTGTTATATTATCCTTCGGTCCTTCGCAATTAAGGCTGACAAGCGGCAACTGGAACATCAGAGGATTATCGTAATTTACACAGAATAAGATCTTCTGAACCTTTGAGTTTGTAAGATGTTGTGATCCGAAGTTAATTGTAGACTTAAAATTTTTGGCACCTTCATAGATCTTTTGGTAAATAAATTTTTCATCGTTATCAAGAGAATTATAACCATAAGCATAATGATAATCGGTTGCATCCTTGAAAATAACGTATGAAAAGAAGCTTATATCACTAAGCTTATCATCATCTACCGCACACACACATAAAAATGTGCTCTCGTTTATTTCAATGCCCTTTGTATTATCATAAAGCAATGAGTTTTTATCAGGTATAGTTCCATCAAGTGTATAACGTATCTCGGAATAATCGCTTTCGAAAAACAATTTCTGAGCCTTACTGTAATACCCGGAATCAAGCGATGCATAAATTTCTGCAGGAAAATCTCTCTTGTCATATTCTTCGCCGAATTGTGCTAAAAAAGGCAGGTGTCCCGGTGCGTCAACACTTCTTCTAAGTTCCTCGTAATCCTGAGTTAGATTCTGAGAAAAAAGAACACTTGTAATTGCAGTAAAACGCTTACCTAACGTTTCTGCAGACGTAAAAAGACTGACAATAATTCCAAGTATAAGTATCATACTAAACGCTGCCGTACTTTTGTTCATGTTATATTTTCCCCTTTAATTCAGTTTATTTATTCTGTTTTGAAAGCAATCTTATATCATCACCGCTGAACACCATACACTTCATTGAAAGAAGTCTGGACGTTATTCTGTCGCTATAACGTTCCTTTATCTCTGAAATTGAAAAATTAGTGCTGACTATAGTAGGCTTTCTGTTATTTATCCTTGAATTAATAATATCGTAAAGACAAGAAATATTATATTTTGACTCGTGTTCTGCTCCAAGATCATCTAAAACTAAAAGATCACATTCTATCAGCGTCTGCATTACATCGCCATCATCTTCATTCTGCCCGAAGTTAGAGTCCTTTATTTTGCGAATAAGGTCAGGCACTGAACCATATACGGCTGAATATCCTTTTTCTATCACCACTTTCGCAATAGACAAAGAGAGGTGAGTCTTACCAAGTCCCGTTCCGCCCATCATAAAAATACCATCACAAGGAAGATGGAAATCCTCGGCGTATCGTTTGCAATAATCAAAATTCTCTTGCATTATAAACTTTGCCGACTTGCCTTTTAATTCTGTGAGCGGTTTATCACTATAATACCTCATATCAAAGGTATCAAAGGAGATAAGACCAATCGACATATTTTCGCTGAGCTTCTCCCCTGCAATCTTTCTTATAAGCTCGTTAAAACATTTACATCTGACACTGCCAACTCTGCCGGTATCTTCACACTCAGGACAAGTGTAGATAGGATCAAGATAATCTTCAGGGTATCCGTTTTTTATGAGTTCCTGCTTTAATGCTTCCTGCATTGCAAGATTTTCCTTCTCAAGCTGATTTATCTTTTCTTTTATATGCTCATCTCGTGTTAAAATGAGATCTGCAACTTTGCTGATTGTTTCTGCAAGTTCCTCGATATAAGCTTTTGCAACAGGGAGCTTTGATTTTATCTCCTCATAACGCATATCTGATTTATAACTGTTTTCGTTTTTTCTTTCATCTATTATCTGCTGTGCCCTGGATATGTAGGATTTAGGATAATTCATAATTTGCTCCTTTACATATAATCATCAAGAATCATATTTTCAATTTCGTTAATGTCAAAGGACGATTTTATCTCATTATTATTAGCTCTGTTCTGCTGATCTTCCAAAATCCGGTCCTTTGTGGTAAGACCCTTTGAATGCCAGTTTTCAAGAATTTTATTTATATAAGGGAATGTAAACTTTCCTTTGGCATTAACGTTTATATCATAAGCAAGTCGGATTATCTCCGAATTAAACTGCCATTCATTAATCCAGACAAGTGCAAATTCCTTTTCTTTCTGAGAAAGTGCCCTATCCAGCCCGAAAACTGTTTTTACTGTATTTTCTGCACCGTATTTTGACTGTAATCGTGAAATATATTCTTCAGCGGACGAAAGTGTGGTAACACCATTCTCAACCCACTCAACTGCCATATTTCTCATATATGCAGGAGTTGCCTTGTCCACTGAAAAACAATAATCTACAAGCATCAGAGCAACCTCTGCAGGCAGCCCGATATCATCGATTATGGTAACAAGAGCGTTTTGTTCGGTATGCTTAAGAGGTCTTCCATAGAGTCCCTCACAGGTCTTGAATAAAAAGCTTATTTCATCGTTGCCCTTGACCGTCTCAGAAATCTCCAGGGGAGAAAAATGCGGAGAACGAAGAGCCGCTGTTTTTGCCGCTGTAAAGCGTGCCTGCTCCTCTGTAATTTCTGCTGCAGAAGCTTGTTCAGTCTTAACGGAAACGGGCATTGCTTTTCTTTCGGGGGAAGGTGTATACGTATCGTTATTCTTTACAATAAGTCCTACCTGTTCCCAGAAGGTAAGTGCATCGCACACGTCCTCATTACTTATAGATAAAGCCTCAGACACCCGCATGGTATCCTCTGTATTTCCGCTATGGCGAAGGAAATAAAGTAGCACCTTTACTGCACCGCCGCTTGCAATTTTTATGTATCTGTCAACAACATCGTTTGGAACAGCGAAAATACCATTCCATCCGCCAAGGTCTATTTTATAATTCAAACTGATCACCACTTCTATAAAATTCGATTCATATCCACTATATAGTATACCACAATTTATATTCTTTTGCACTACTTTTAGCAAATTTTTTTTGCAAAACATAAAAAACCTTACGGCAAAACATACCGTAAGGTTTAAGTCTATTCAGTTTTAAGATCGGCTAAACCGAACTCATAGTATCAATCAGTACATTGGTATATACCCCGCTTAATAATATTTGATTCTTATTTTGCAGTTTATTGATAATTTATCACCTTAAACACATCCTTAAATTTTACAACTGCCTATTTAAAACTACCTCTGACTGAAAGAAAACTAATCATATCAATCACCATGCCTTTATAGGTTTATGTAAACGCCTGAGCGGTAAATCTGCATCATTACAATGCAATTAAGGTTTTCGTATAGTCAGCACATAACTCATAGCATTTTAAGTAAATCTTAAGGTTTCAGGTTGTCACTGATACCGTTTGAGTATCAGGATAAATACCCCTATTTAATATTTGCCACGAGTCTCAACAGACTGTGATTCAATAACTGGCTCTTTACCCATCGGACTCGCCTCCTTCTCGACAGATTTGTACACCTTGCCATCTTGTGTACATTATGAATAAACTCACTTTACTAAGTTAAGATGTAAGCACCAAGCTGTTTATTCGGTCTGGGGTTTTCTTTTCCTTGATTAAATAATATCACATAATGAGTAAATTGTCAACACAAAAGTTGAAAAAAGATGTACAATTTGCACAAACACCATTTGTTTAATATGCATAATGTTACATAACGTTTTCACAAAAAGCAAATATTTTGATAAATTCTGCCTTTTACTATACATTTCTTAGCCGCAAGATAACATTTTCCACTTGACATCAGGTATATTTTCGTGTAAAATTATAATCATAAAAGAGAGATAATCTCACCGACAGAAAGGAAAACATTATGTCAGAAGCAGAAAAGAACATAATCGAAGAGGAAGAAGAATTTACTCCCGAACTCATCGACCTTGAAGATGAAGAAGGCAACACAGTTACCTTTGAAATTATTGACGGCTTAGAGTTAGATGATGGTAGCAGATATTATGCACTTGTTCCCTACAGCGAAAACGAAGATGAAGATATCGATGATGATGAATTTGTAATCTTAAAGGAAACTGAAAAGGATGGCGAAACATACCTCGCTACAATAGACAACGATGACGAATACAATCGTATCGGAGCAGCTTTCCTTGAAAGATTTTCAGAAGAGATCTTCGGCGAAGACGCTGAATAAATTTTAGCTTTCTAACTGCCTTGTGCGTTTAAGTATGATTGTTATGATCCAACACTTAAATAATAGGGATTTCTACTCCGGGTGCGGATTGCAGACCTCCCGCTTTTAGCGGACGAAGGGAGCGTGAACCATTCGGGTGATCTTACCCACCGTGCTTATGTACGGGTTTTATCGTCATACCACGGCAAGGTGGTACATAAAAATTCAGCCTTACTGCTTTTTGGCAGTAAGGCTTTTTGTATCTTCAGATATTTTTCGCTTATACTAAAAAGGGTGAATATAATTGAAAAATAAAATTTCCTATCTTTTCGGATTATTATGCGGATTTTTAAACGGTCTTTTCGGGTCAGGCGGGGGTACTGTTGCTGTTCCCTGCCTTGAAAAAAACGGACTTGAAACAAAAAAAGCTCATGCTTCATCAGTTCTACTGATTTTTGTACTCAGCCTTTTCACTGCAGTCATTTATTTTATAAACGGCAAGCTTGATTTTTCCCTTTCTATGCAGTTTATCCCCTACGGAATTGCAGGTGCGGTAGTTGGTTCTATTACACTCAAGAAAATTTCCTCTGACCTGCTAAAAAAGATTTTTGGAATTATAATAATCGTAAGCGGAGTGAGGATACTGCTATGAATATAATCGTCGGATTGCTTTCAGGAGTCGCTGCTTCAATGGGGCTTGGCGGCGGGTTCGTACTGCTGATATATCTTTCGCTATTTACTAACACAAATCAGGCAATTGCTCAAGGCGTAAATATACTGTTTTTTCTGCCTATAGCATTGTTATCGGTATGCATACACCTTAAAAACAAACTTATAGATGTAAAAACAGTAATAAAATACAGCATCACAGGACTTATCGGTGCAGCGGCAGGAAGCCTTTTATCCGTATACCTTGATACAGAAATACTGAGAAAATTATTCGCAGTATTTCTTATACTAATAGGACTTCGTGAGCTATTTACAAAAAAAGCAAGCAACACAAAAAAACAGCCACAGGAAAAATAAAATTCCTGTGGCATATATTTATTTCTTACCCTTTATCATGTCGCGATAAGCTTTAGCCTGCTGTTCCATTTTATTATCACCAAATTGATAATAAACTCTGTCCTTTAAAATATCAGGCAAATATTGTTGCTCCACATAGTGATTGGGGTAATCGTGGGGATAAAGATAATGTTGCCCCTTTACCGCCGCACCCTCACCGTCATAATGTGTATTCTGAAGATGTCTCGGTATATCCCCTACTCTGCCCGCTTCTATATCCTCCATCGCCGCTGCAATCGCCATATACGCACTATTGGATTTAGGAGAGGTTGCAAGAAGAACGGTCGCTTCTGCAAGTGGTATTCTCGCTTCAGGAAGTCCAAGCTGTAACGCACTGTCAACACAAGCTTTTACAATAGGCACTGCCATAGGATAAGCAAGACCAATATCCTCGCTTGCTATTACAAGAAGGCGTCTGCAAAGGCTGGTTATATCCCCTGCCGCAATTAGCCTCGCCATATAGTGAAGAGCGGCATTTTCGTCAGAACCTCTTATAGATTTTTGTAATCCTGATAAAATATCGTAGTGCTTATCACCATCACGGTCATAATTCATATTACTTTTCTGTGTCAGCACCTGAGCAATATCCATTGTTATTTTATCATCATCCGAAGATAGTGCACAAAGCTCAACTGTATTTACGGCTTTTCTGACATCACCGCCACAACCATAGGCAATATGCTCAATTACACCATCTTCAATTTCGTATCTGCAACCCAGCTCGTCTCCCATAAGGCTAAAAGCTCTTTCTACCGCAGGGATAACGTCCTCGGCTGTTATCGGTTTGAATTCAAAAACGGTAGAACGAGATAAAATCGCATTATATACGTAGAAGTATGGATTTTCCGTAGTAGAAGCAATAAGAGTTATTTCGCCTGTTTCGAGATATTCGAGCAAAGTCTGCTGCTGCTTTTTGTTAAGATACTGTATCTCGTCAAGGAAGAGCAGTATTCCGTTGGCGGCTGCAAAAGTACCGAGACTTGACACTATTTCCTTAATATCAGCAGTAGATGCCTGCGTTCCGTTCAGCTTATAAAGCGTCATACTCGTCTGCTTTGCTATTATGTTAGCAACCGTCGTCTTGCCTACTCCCGAGCTTCCGTAAAATATCATATTAGGGATTTTCCCCTTATTTATGATATTGTACAAAGGGCGACCTTTAGCAAGAATATGTCGCTGTCCAACTACTTCATCAAGTGTTGTGGGTCTTATTCTGTCTGCGAGTGGCATATTTTCACTCCTTTTATTACAAATTACCTCCGAAGCGTTTTCTTCGGAGGTAAACTAATTATCAGCCGTTTTTATGCTTTTCTAAAAGCTGGCTTATCTTCAGATGAGGATCGATAACCTTGCTTGTCGACATATCGTGGTTAAGTGCCGCAATAAGATATGCAATATACTTGGAAACGTCAACCTCACAGAACCAGTCTCTTGCAAGAAGTTCAGGTGTTCTGTAAGTAAGGTTTGTACCGAACACATAATCGATTATACCCTGTTCGTAAGCCATATCGAACTTTTCAAGTCCGTTTGTAAAAATAGGATATGTTGCATAAGCAAGAATTCTCTTTGCCTTACGTTTCTTAAGCTCATAAGCGATATCAAGCATAGATTCACCTGATGAAATAATATCATCAGCAATGAATACATCCTTACCTTCTACGGAGTTACCTAAATATTCGTGAGCTACAATGGGGTTACGGCCGTTTACGACCTGAGAATAGTCTCTTCTCTTGTAGAACATACCAAGGTCAACACCAAGTACAGAAGTATAGTACATATTTCTGTTCATAGCACCTTCATCAGGGCTTACCGCCATAAAGTGTTCCTTATCAAGCTTTAAGTCCTTGACGTTGTTGAGCATCGATTTAAGAACCTGATATGTAGGAATTACATTATCAAAGCCCATTAAAGGAATTGCATTGCATACTCTGGGGTCGTGTGCGTCAAACGTAATAATATTTGATACGCCCAAATTTTCAAGTTCCTGTAATGCTACAGCACAGTCGAGAGATTCTCTGTAGTTTCTTCTGTGCTGTCTGCCACCGTAAAGGATAGGCATAATTACGTTGATTCTGTGTGCCTTACCACCGATAGCCTGAATAATACGCTTTAAGTTCTGGAAGTGATCATCGGGAGACATTGCGTTTTGTCTGCCGAATAATTCATAAGAGCAACTATAATTTCCTACATCAACGATAATGAAGATATCATCGCCTCTGACTGTGCTCTTGATAAGACCCTTACCATCACCGGATGAAAATCTGGGACATTCATTTTCAATTAAGAATGTGTCAAAATTAAGTCCTGCCGCAGATGACCACTTTACTAAATACTGGTCGATCTTTGCTCCGAGCTCCTCAGCACCGGGTAGAGCTATAATGCTTAAGGGAGCAACTCTTTCTGATGTCGAAAACAGGATCTCACTTGCTTTTGCTGTCATATTTATATTTCCTTTCACTTTGGCTCACGCCATTATATCCTTTATATTTTCTGCATAAACATCATAAACGAGGGATAAAATCTCTCGTTTATGACTGCTTATAATTAGATATTATTCGTAAAGAGGATACTTGTTGCAGATGTCTGTTACCATACCTCTTACCTTTTCAGCACTTGCATCAAAGTCAGTTGCAGTAAGATAGATGCATTCTGCAATAGTCTTCATATCTTCTTCTACAAGTCCTCTTGTTGTAACAGCAGGTGTACCGATACGAACACCACTTGTTACGAAGGGGCTCTGAGGATCGTTAGGGATAGCGTTCTTATTAACTGTGATATAAACCTCATCAAGCTTCTTTTCAAGTTCCTTACCTGTGATGTTGAAGGGCTGAAGGTCAACTAACATAAGGTGGTTATCTGTACCGCCTGATACAAGGTTGAAGCCCTTTTCTAAAAGTGAAGAAGCTAAAACGGACGCATTGCTTACGATCTGCTTTGCGTAAGCCTTAAACTCGGGCTTTAACGCTTCTCCGAAGCAAACCGCCTTTGCAGCAATAACGTGCATTAAAGGACCGCCCTGTGTGCCGGGGAATATAGCCTTGTTTATCTTAAGAGCAAGCTCTTCATTGTTTGTAAGGATAAGACCGCCTCTGGGACCTCTTAAAGTCTTGTGAGTAGTCGTTGTAACGATATCAGCATAAGGAACGGGTGACATATGCATTCCGCCTGCAACAAGACCTGCAATGTGAGCCATATCTACCATAAGGTAAGCTCCTACTTCCTTAGCGATTGCAGCGAGCTTTTCAAAATCAATAGCTCTGGGATATGCACTTGCACCTGCTACGATGAGCTTAGGCTGATGTTCCTTAGCTAATGCTAAGACTGTATCGTAGTTAATCATACCTGTTTCGTCATCAAGACCATAGGGTACGAAGTTAAAGTACTTACCTGAGATGTTTACGGGTGAACCGTGTGTAAGGTGACCACCATGAGCAAGGCTCATACCGAGAACTGTGTCACCGGGATTTAAAAGTGCGAAATATACTGCTGTGTTAGCCTGTGCGCCTGAGTGTGCCTGAACGTTTGCAAACTTTGCTCCGAAAAGCTCGCAAGCACGGTTGATAGCGATATTTTCAACAATATCAACGTCTTCACATCCGCCGTAGTAACGCTTGCCGGGATAACCCTCTGCATACTTGTTTGTGAGAACGCTACCCATAGCAGCCATAACTGCGGGAGATACGATATTCTCACTTGCGATAAGCTCGATGTTTCTTCTCTGACGACCAAGCTCCAGGTTCATTGCGTCTGCTACATCGGGATCAAATCCCTTAAGGTAGCCGATTGTGTCTACTAAATCTTTGTACATTTTTATTTTGTCCTTTCCGGTATATTTGAAGTCCGACTGTTTCACAGCCGTCTAAATGATACTTGACTGATTATACATCAAGGTTGGCAAGAAGATCGAAATTTTCCTTCATTGCAGGATAAAGCTTTTTATAAAGCTCATAAACCTTTTCGTACTTTGCAGAATTTTCTGAGATGGGTTCCTGAATTCTTTCAGGCTTGATAACCGCCTTACAAGCTTCGGGAACTGTGCTATAGATACCTGTACCAACTGCCGCAAGAAGCGCAACACCGAGTGCAGGACCTTCCTTATTGGCGGTTGTCTTTACCTGACAGCCGTATAAGTCGGCAAGCATCTGACGCCATAAGGGTGATGTACCGCCGCCACCGCAAGCCATCATATCGTCAATGCTGATGTTCATTTCACGCATAACTTCAACGCAGTCACGCAGTGAATAGGAAACACCCTCCATAACCGCACGGAGCATATCCTTTTTCTTGTGCATTGAAGAAAGACCAACGAAAGCACCTCTTACATTGGGGTCAAGGTGAGGTGTTCTTTCACCGTTGAGATAAGGCATATAAAGGAGTCTGTTAGCACCGATAGGCACGCTGTCAGCCTCTTTATCCATAAGGTAATAGGGATCAACACCCATTGAAAGAGCTGTTTCCATTTCAGCCCATGCAAAATTATCTCTGAACCACTTGAGAGAAAGTCCGGCAGACTGGGTAACACCCATAACGTGCCAGCAACCGGGAACTGCACAGCAGAAGGTATGTACTCTGCCCTTCCGGTCAATCGAAATATCAGATGTATGAGCAAAAACAACACCGCTTGTACCAATGGTTGTGAATGCCTTACCATCCTCTACGACACCTGTACCAACTGCAGCCGCAGCGTTATCACCTGCACCGCCTACTACAGGAGTGCCTTCCTTAAGGCCTGTTGCCTTTGCAACTTCCTTTGTGATAGTACCTGTGATATCAGGGCTTTCATAAACCTTAGCTAAAAGGCTCTTGTCAATACCAAGCTTTGTAAGCACCTCATCAGACCAACAACGTCCCGGAATATCTAAAAGCTGCATACCTGATGCATCAGAAACTTCTGTAGCATATTCGCCTGTGAGCATAAATCTTATATAATCCTTAGGGAGAAGAATATGACGGCATTTTTCATAAACGTCAGGCTCGTTGTTCTTTACCCACATAATCTTTGCTGCTGTAAAGCCTGTGATGGCAGGATTTGCTGTAATTGCGATAAGTCTGTCGTGACCTACCTTTTCAGTAATCTCAATAACTTCCTTACCTGTACGCTGATCGCACCAGATGATGCTGTTTCTCAGCACCTTATTATCACCATCGAGCATTACAAGACCGTGCATCTGTCCTGAAAGACCTACACCCTTGATATCCTCGGCAGGAACGCCGCTCTTTGCAACAACATCACGGATGCTGTTTACGCATGCATTCCACCAGTCAAGAGGATCCTGCTCTGCATAGCCGTTACGCGGAGTGTAAAGCGGATATTCATAAAGTGCAGAAGCAACGGGAGTACCATCTTCGCTGAAAAGTACGGTTTTAGTACCGGATGTACCTATATCAACGCCTAAAATGTACGCCATGATTATTTCTCCTTTTGTAATTTCTGTCATTACGCTTAAAGCTATAGTAAAGCGTTACAAATACACATTAATTATAATATAAATCACGCTCCTTTGTCAATAGAAAAAGACGCTTTATGATTTAAGAAAATAACTCAATTATCACACGAATTTTGGTGATTTTGCCCACCCAAAATAAAAATAGGCATATTTTACAATTTGTCTTTATTTTTTCTTGACTTTTTAGTAATTAATACATATAATATTATTAAGAAGAAGAAATACCCCTCGGATTTCAGATAAAGAAAGGTCGGATAAAAATGGCAAAACGCAGAATAGGAATTTTAACAAGTGGTGGCGACTGCCCAGGACTCAACGCTACAATAAGAGGTGCTGCAAAAGCTTGCTACACCCTATTTGGCGAGGATGACGTTGAAATTATCGGCATTTCAAACGGATTTGACGGTCTTATCAGAAACAACTGCCGTATTATGAAGCCTGAAGAATTTTCAGGTATTTTAACTCAGGGCGGAACAATTTTAGGTACAAAACGTACCCCCTACAAAATGATGCAGGTCATCGAGGATGATAACATAGATAAGGTTGCCGAAATGAAAGCTACCTACAAAAAACAGAAGCTGGATTGCATACTGACTTTAGGCGGCAATGGCACACACAAAACAGCAAATCTTCTTTCCGAAGAAGGACTTAACATAATCGGCCTGCCTAAGACCATCGATAACGATATCTGGGGTACAGACGTTACCTTCGGTTTCCACACAGCAGTAGATATTGGCACAGAGGTAATTGACAGAATCCACACCACTGCTACCTCTCACCGCAGAATTATGGTTATCGAAATTATGGGCAACAAAGCCGGCTGGCTCACCTTATATTCAGGCGTTGCAGGCGGAGCTGATATCGTGCTTATCCCTGAAATCCCCTACAACATCAACAAGGTCATTGACGCTTGCGAAAGAAGAATGGAAGCGGGCAAAATGTTCTCTATCATTGCTGTAGCAGAGGGTGCTATGGACAAGGATGAAGCTAAGATGAAGAAAAAAGAGCGTGCCAAAAAGCGTGCAGAAGCAGGTGAAACCACAGTTACAAGCCGTATAGCAAAGCAGATAGAGGCAGCTACAGGCGTTGAATCAAGAACGGTCGTTCCAGGTCACATCCTTCGCGGCGGTAGTCCATCAGCCTACGACAGAGTACTTGCCACAAAGTTTGGTGCAAGAGCAGCTATGCTTATAAAGAATGAAAAATACGGCTACACTGTTGCAAAGATCGGCAGCGATATCTGTGAAAACAAACTATCCGACGTTACAATGAAAACCAAATTTGTTCCCGAAAATGATAAGCTTGTTATTACGGGCAGAAATATCGGCATTTCCTTTGGTGATTGATTTTATAACTGACATAAGCCCTCCCAAACGGGAGGGCTGTTTTTGCATCAAACGGCAGTATTAATTATTCTAATTTTTCCAGGAAAAGCTTTCCGCTTGCATCAACTTGTGTATCTTTTTTTATAACCATTCTGACAAGTTGATATTCATAAGACTTATCAAGAATAAATTTAGCAGCCCACCCATAGCTTTTTACCCATTTCCTATCATTCGGATTATTTGCAAGTACCAATTGGACGAAAAAATCCTCTCCTATATTTTTAGTGCCTGTTAAAAATTTATAGACTCCTGATTCTGTTTTTTCTTTCACTGATGTCCATTCTCCCATTGGATTTTTTTGAGAAGAAAACAAATAGAAAACTGTGTCATCGGTAGAGGTTCCGGATACCGAATAAGAATAATCATCCATTATTACAAGCTTCACCCCATTTTTCTCATAACTGCCAGGTAAAACTCCTTTATCCATACGTAATTTATTACGATCTTTTTCTACTATCTTATTCACAAACAGAGAGAATTTACTGAAAATTTTTTTCGTAAAATCAAATTGCATTTTCGATATATAATCTTTTTCTTGAAATTTATCCAAAGAACAATGCACGATAAAATCAATACAGCGAAAATAGTACAAATAAGTATCAGCTATAAAGTGTAGTCCTAACATTCCCCACTTATGACGCACGTCACAGACTTCTATAGGTAAAGCGTCAATGAAATGTGCGTTCGGCATATATTCTTTTGCACAACTGTAAGCAAAATCTATAATTTTATTCTCACGTTTCTGTCGACATTCAACATTATAATCTAACAACGATACTTTCAAAAGCTCATCATCTATAAAAGAAAAACCGTGACGCACACCTAAAACAATTATCTTTTCCTGAGGGTACATAGATAAGAGTTTGTCAAAATACTTAAAATACTGTGTTTTTAAAAACTCACAATCAAAATCTAAAGCATCAACTTTTTCGCTTTGTTTTAATTTATACAAAAGCGAATCGTCTGAAATCTTATCGAGTTTACTTGTTATGCACACTTCCAAAGACTCGGTTATGTAACTATTCTCAAATTCTATAATTCTAAATCTGGCTGTTGAAACATCAATAATTAACCATTCTGATTTAACTTCATTTAAATAATCACTCCATGTTTTGGTAACATCCAGCATAAAGTTTCTCTTATAAAAGCCGCTAGCATCTGATTCATGAGATTCTTTTATCAACGTTTGTGCTATAGTCTTATCTAAGCAAGGAGACACAGCTGATATTAGTCCTATACTTTGCACAAATCTATCTACGACATAAAGATTTTCCGAATCTTTAATATATCCATCAGCATCCTTACAAATTTCAAAAACATCTCTGGGAATACATGATCCAATAATACTAATATGAGAAATCTTATTTTCATCAAAAACACTTTCATCTGGATGATTTAATTCTAAATTCATATCCGACTCCTCCGACTCTTAATCTGTCAATTCTAACACAACAAAATTTTTCGCATTACGATCAAGTTATTTTGCTTTAAAGTTTTAGCATCACTTAAACTTTCACAAATATAAAATGAACATAATCAAAAATGTAACATGAACTTTTTGTAACAAAACATACAACATATATTATAATATCACACACATTACAATATTGTCAACTCATTCCAAAAAATCGCTATTTAGATAATTTTATATATTTTATAGCAAAAGCCGCATTCCATAAGGAATACGGCTTGTTTGTTACTTTGCCACCAGCGGAGTCATATCTCCGAAGAGTTGTTTCTGAAGGTCATAGGACATATCAGGATTTGCACTTAAAATGCGGTGTGCTCTTTCAATATATGAAAGAATATCCACATTATCATATATCTTCTTATCAGATTTTCCTTCTACAATGATGTCAAGAGCCTTTGCACAGTGGGTATAGAAATCCTCCTCATAAGCGGCTGTAAAGGCACGATTCTTTATTCCTGCCTGCTGTGCAATAAACTTATCGCTATAATTTATCACATAGCATTTTGTAAGTTTTATAAATTCCTTTTCAGCAAGCTTTATGAGTTTATTCTTTTCCTCTATCCTGTCATCATCAAAAGGACAGATAACGTCAGAATTATCGAGATAATTATCGTTAAGTGTAATAGTCGACAGAATAATATTCTTCCCGTATTTCTCTGTCAGAAGATCCGCCAGTTTCTTTACGCATTCCTTTACATAAGATGCACTCATCTGCTTGTCTTCGTAAGGAAGTATCTGCTTATCCTCTGATAAGAACGCCTTGAATATCCTCGTCGACTCGCACCTTGCGGTATAAGCAAAATACGTATCCTTATGAATATAGATCGGTCTGATTATCTCATTGAAGTCAACGATAATCCACTGAGAAGGATCGCTCAGCTTTTCAAATCTCTTCTTTGAAAGTTCCTTATAAAAAAGAGTATGCGAATCCACGTAGCTATAGTCAACCTCTACAGGTTTAGAAAAGGCTGTAAGCACAGAACAATCGTTCACTGTTGTTCCGCTTGTAGCAACACGGCACTCGGATATTATCTCCTTCAGATTTGTTCCGCCGAGCATATCTACAGCAACAGGCTTGTTCTTTTTGTAATACTCAGAAACCAGCATCGTAACCGCAGTTACATTCTGTCCGCCAATTATCAGCTGAGCACATTTCAGATAAAAATCAAGATTTCGAATATCTAATCTGCATTCAGGGATAATCCCGTTTTTATCAAAATAGTCCGAAAGCACCTTTGCAAGAAGCTTCTTTGCATAAAGGTCAAGTCTTATAATTTCTGAAATGTATTCATTTTCAAGACTATTTTTAGTAAGGCTGTAAATTGCACTGCAGACTCTCTGAAGAGTTTTGTTCTCGCCGAAATCATAACTGCTCATAAGCTCAGAAAAACTAAGAGGGGCATTTTTCTTCATATTCTGAAGATCATCAAAATTTGCACTTATAAAATCAGTACTGAGATTTGATATTATTATGTCAGCCGCAACGTTATTACCGAAGAAAAAGCTATCGCAATCGGATCTTTTTATTGCATCAAAATAATCTCCTACCATCGAAAGCCACAGCTTGCTGTCACGCTGTAACGAATAGCTCTGTGCATAAAGGTCATCCTTTGCTATGCTTATTGCCGCATCGGAGATATTCTGTGCAAACCTTTTATCTCGGCAAACAGCATAGCTTGAACCTGCCTTATTGATATATCCCGGATAATAGCCTGAAACGTCTATAACAACAGGATTGACCCTTCTTATAAAGTAGCTTTCCATATCAAATAAGAGCTTACTGTCAAGTGCTGTATCTTCTGTTTTTATAAATCTTCCGTTTCTGTAATAAAGCTTAGGGTCAGTTACCTTTACAAGGATTATCTTTTTCCTATCATAAACGGATCTTACCGCGTCGATATATCTGTCAAGAAGCGGTTTCCACATCTCGTTTTCCGAAATATCAACAAGCTTCAGCTTATTTTTGTTTTCGGCAAAGAAGCGTGAGTGTCTGAACGCCTTACCTCCGGAATACAGAACTCCGTCAAGCTCATAATGAAGAACTGTAGCCGTGTAATAGAAATCGAGCACAAGACAATCCCTCTTGTTTTCAGCAAGGTATTCATTAAAATTCTTTGTTAAATTCCAGTAAAGAGGAGTAACACCATCGCGATATTGACCCTCTTCAACCTCCATCTTATCGCCGCATAAGGTAAGTTGTGATATAAACAGGTGCGAACGGTCTGTAAGAGCATCCTCATTATTTTTGAAAAGCTCAGATATAAGAGCAGAGCCGTTGAGTGCAAAGGTGACATCCCTGCCGGGACGCTGATATCTCGCATAAGTGATCTTGTCGCCAAGGGCAGATTTCACCTGACTGAGATACTTTGTATAATCAGAATTACCAAAAACACTGCGATTGGATTCTGTCAATACCACTGCGTGACGCATCGACGTACCTCTTGTCATTGCATAAGGAATATAACCGGTAAAATCATTTCTTACCTTACCTGTTTTTCCGTCTCTTGCAAGTCTGAGACAAAGGAGTGCACCGATATTTTCAAATCTTGTAACCGCCTTTCCGGGAATTACCGAGCCTATAGAATAAGCAACACTTACATTTCTGCCATCTTTTGCAGCTATTATATCATATTCGCAAAGAGTACCAAGACCGCAGCCTACGATGAAGTCTGCACCATATTCAGCAAGCTTTACAGCATATCTACGCCAGCTTTCCTTCACTACGGGAGTGTGCTTTTCCTTCCAGTTGCAGTATACTACAACAAATTCCGCACCCTGGCTCTTTACCGTTCCGATAGCAGACGAAATATCAAGATCTATGGTTGTACTTAAAAAACCTACCTTGATATTCTTTATATCAACAATTCTGAAGCGTTCTCCGTTAATTTCCCCTGTTCCTGAGGAAAAAGCAGAAATAGGATAATCCGATATAGCCTTAGGCACTTTCCTCGCAAGCTTTCCGCAGAGTGCAACAGAATCTATTCCTCCCGCACATAAGGTCTCGATCAGAGTTGACGGACTGTTATTCACATTTTCATTCTCATAAGTGTAGTCTTTTTCATCATTGACGTCAGTATCAAGCGCCGCAACGGAAAAATCGGAAGAGCCAAACACTTCTCCTAAAGATGACAAGGTATAATCAAAGCCAAAGCCCCTTACGAGTGCATCATGCTGTGTTGCAGCACAGGTAGAAATATCACCGCCAAGCATAATAAGACACTTGTGATTATCATTCTGAAGCTCACCGCCTTTAAGGGTGTATCTTCTGACATATTCTTTATTTATATTCTTGTCAAAACGCTCAAGCTTTCTGTCGGAGCTTGTCTGCTTCGTATGCTTTACAGACGAAAGCTGAAGTTCTACATACTCACTGCTGTTGCTTATTTTTTCTGTATGATTTACAATTTTAAAGCTTCTTACTTTAAAGCGAACTGTCCCGGATATTCCCGAAACATCGACCTTACAATCGGTAGTACCGCTATACTGTAAAAACGCATACTTATCATTACATTCTCTGTCTATGTAGACTTTATATCCGTCAGAGTCGGAGTCATCCATCCAGCAAAGAATAACAGAGCTTTCACCACCATTACTCGCAACAAGATTACGCGGTGTCTTCATAGGACAAAGTGATACTATTCTTGATTCTGCGAAATAGTTATCAGGACCATCCGCTATTCTGAAAGCCTTGATCTTATAATCTACTACAACACCATTCTGACAATTTCTGAAAACCGCTCTTGTTTTGTTGGTGTTCAATTGGCCGACAAATCGGTTTTTCCCGTGAGGAGATGCAAATACACGATACCCATCCGCATAAGGAACGTTATCCCAGGTCAGCGATACAGTGTTTTCTGCCGTCCCTGTTTCAACAGGAAATTTAGGCTGGCCTTCGCAAAGCTGTTTATAATTCATATCAAAATTTCTCCCTTGCTCGCACAATTAAATGTTGTTGAGTATCCAGTTTACAAAGGATGCTCTTTCCGCATCTGCAGACACAACCGACGGTTTTTCCACAGGCTTGTTCACTATTTTGTCATAGTACTGCTGAAGCTTGTCAAAATGCTTGTAAAAATTATAATAACCGCCTATATAATGCTGTACGTCGTCTATTCTTACACGATAACTGTCATGGCGTACACAGAAGGTTTCCGCTACTCCAAGAGGATTTTTCATATACATCGCAAATTCGGGATACAGATAACCATTGAGCATATAATGTGCTCTTCTGTAAATAGTTCTAATAAAAGCTTCTCTATTGAATTTCTGCATATATGATGCATTCAGCTTCTTCGAAACCACACGCTCGTAAAGCTCATAAGCCGCCATAAGAAGCTCTAAGAAGGTGTGGAAGGTGGTATCCTGATTGAAAATTCTTGTCAGATTTTCATTTGCATTGCGTAATCCGAAATTGAGATACTTTTCCTCCGGGTCGTACATTGTAACTTCATTAACCGAATATGCGATCCAGTGATCACAAAAACGTGTATAATCATTTTCTATAAAGTAATCAAGTGCCTTTTTAGCCGCATTCAGAAATCTTTCATCACCTGTAACGCTGTATGCACGGGCAAGTGCAAAGGTTGCTTCTCCGTCATAGTAGACAATTCGGTCGCGTTCCTTACGCTTATAATCGGGGTAGCTCAATACGTGATAATAGCTGCCGTCAGCTTCCTGACTGTCAAGTATTGAATTTGCTATCTTTCTTATAAGCTCCTTATATTTATCGCTCTTGAACACCTGCATATAAGTTGATAAAGTGATAATAGCTACCGCATTACCGCCAAGCTTTATTTCATCTGCTTTTCTTTCAATAAGGTAAGCATGGTCATCGTCAGGGCTTTCTATACTGTTAAGCATATATCCTATAGCACTTTCTATCTTTGGAATAAGTGCTTCATCTTTTGTAGTATCGTACTGCATGATAACACTCCAGATAGTACCTGCGTGTCTTAAAATATTGTAGGTTATAAAATGGAAATCTGTAACCGGATTTACACCGTAATCGAATTTACCGTTTTCGTCTATAGCATTTGCAAGATATACAGAAGAGCGTCTGATAACTCTGCCGATATCTTCCTTTGTAAGTTCCTTTACAACCCTTCTACCGTAATTTTCTTCATCAGGATAGAGCTTATAGGTATTCATATCTTCATCACAGATATATCCTACCGTAGTAAACTCTATAACATTGCTTGGAATTGATTTAAAACGATCGTTTCCAATACTTGCAAAATATTCTCTTATTTTAGCCACGTTAAGCTGGCAGGATTTATAATCAATAAGGCCACCACAGTTAAGCTGTGCTTCAAGAAGTGCCATATCAAAATCCACATCAAAGCTGACGCCTTTTTTATAAAAAAATTCTCTTGCTTCCTTAACCTCTGCTATATAGCTCTTGTAGGAGACAATTTTGCAGTAATTTACAAAATCAGCTTTAAGCCAGAGAACTTCTACGTTATTTTCTGCAACGAAATTTTCCGCCTTTTCACACGCCTTTTCAAAAGCATCAGAAACATCATATTCTGCCGCCGAAAAAACTCTCGCACGGAATGTTCCGTCTGTCACCGAAATAAAACATACAGCTTTAGCAAACAGTGTTCCTGCTACGCCATCCTGTACGGTCGATATTAAATAGGGGTCGCCTTTTATAAATTTACCAAGAGCGTTTTTCTTTGCTTTAAAAATGTCAGAATAATGGTTTTTCTTTGTTGTAGTTTTAGCCAAAGTCATCCACCTCTCCTTTTTTGTTAAAATCCTTTAACAAAAAATGATTTTATTTACATTAATTATAGCAGATTTAACAAAAAAAGTCAATGTATTTAACTGACATTGTAAAACAAACCTCAGTGCTTAAAGCACCTCTTGAAAAATCGACAAAATAATGCTATACTTGTATTTAACGAAATATAACAGATACCCTGCTTTTAAGGAAGGAAAGAAAAGCTATGATAAACGATATTCAGGAAAAGATACTGAAGCTTAAAAAAGAGAAAAATTGTTGCATACTTGCTCACAGCTATGTTGCAAAGGAAATAACAGAGGTTGCAGATTTTGTTGGAGACAGCTTTCAGTTATCCGCTGCCGCTAAAAACGTCGATAAGGAAATGATACTATTCTGTGGTGTACATTTTATGGCAGAAACCGCAAAGATACTTTCTCCTGATAAAAAGGTAGTGTTAGCCGCACCCCACGCAGGTTGTCCCATGGCAGAACAATTCACTCCCGATGAAGTAGTAAAGTTTAAAAACGAACATCCTGACTATGCGGTGGTTTCCTATATAAATACGACTGCCGCTTTAAAATGTGTCACCGACGTCTGTGTAACGTCCGCTTCAGCACTTAACGTAGTCGGCAATATGGAGGAAGAAAACATTCTTTTCATCCCTGATATAAATCTTGGCAGCTATGTAAAGGAAAACTTCCCTCAAAAAAATATCGTTTTATGGAACGGCGGATGTCCCGTTCACGGCAGAATGACATCGGCAGACGCTGAAAAAGCAAAGTCGCTCCACCCTGACGCACTTTTGCTCGTTCACCCCGAATGTCCCCCGGAGGTCTGCGAAAAAGCTGATTACATAGGCTCTACAGGCGGTATTATGAAGTATGTTGACGAGCATAATCACGATGAGTATATAATAGGTACAGAAATAAGCATCGCAGAACTGCTTTCCTATAAATATCCCGACAAGAAATTCTATCCCATGCATAAAGGGCTTATCTGTCCTGATATGAAGGAAACCACCCTTATGGACGTTTACAAGGCGTTACTCGGTACGGGTGGTCTTGAAATAGAAATGAGTGATGAATATATTAAAAAGGCTTCCGGATGTATAAACAGAATGTTAGAGCTTAATAAATAAAAAGTAATATAAAACCTTCCCCCGTCATACATTTAAAGAAATGTGATTTTAAGGGAAGGTTTATTTATGTTTGAATTTTTGAAAAAGCAAAAGAAAAATGACAGCTATAATAAAAAGCTTGACGACTACGTCACCCGTATGGAGTATATACAAAGCCGTCTTGAAAAGGTCAGACAGTTATTCAATAACGAATCAGACCCTGAAAGAATTGAGGCGTATATATACGAAGAAAAAGCACTTATGATAAGGCTTGACCATCTTATAAAGTCAGCGAAGGAGGATGGAATATCCGTGGATATTCTTTCCTATAATAAAGGTAGTATGTCAGACCTGTGATATAAGCCTTTTCCACTCAGCCACAAGTCTTTCCTGCGACCAGGCGGCGTTGGCGGGACTGGTGGAAGGAAGCTTAGTCGCCTCTATGCCTGTATCATCAAGACACAGCTTATTATATAAATTGTATGAAAGGGTTCCGTTTGTAAAGATCCTTGTGACATCACTGTTTTTCAGTATCTGTGACAGATCATTCGGTACGGCATTTTTGACAGAGCTGTCGGACGAGCCTGTAATATCGCAGGAGTGTATCACATCCCACAAAGCGATATTATTTAAAAGCAAAAATCGTTTCTTTTCCTCTACAGTCTGCGGACATTCGCAGTTAAAAACCAATGATATTACTTTCCAGAAGCGATTCTGAGGATGACCGTAAAAAAACTGCACCTCTCTTGACTTGACAGACGGAAACGAACCCAAAACAAGAATTTTACTGTTTTTATCAAAAACGGGCGGTATATTGTGATATGTCATTTCAGCACCTCATTTCTGCTATAATTCTATCACAAAACAGGTGCAAAATCAAGAAAAGCAAAAGTAAAACAACAAGTCAGAAAAACAAGCAAATCAAAGAAAAAACAAGAGATTTAAAGAGAATATCGAATATATTTAAAGTAAATAAATTTTTTTGAAACACCAAATGAGAAAACGAGAGAAACATAGAAAAAGACAGAGATTTAAAGAGAAATCTTGCTATATTTAAAAAATGTTAAAAAAAACTATTGACAAGTGCCCTTTGCTTGTGTATAATACTAAATGTTGTTTAAAAAACATAAAATTCAGGAGGAAAAAAGAATGTCAACTTATATGCCCAAAGCTGAAACTGTTGAACGTAAGTGGTATATTTTAGACGCAGCAGGCAAGCCCTTAGGCCGTGTTGCTGCAAAGGCTGCTCACATTCTCAGAGGCAAGCACAAGCCCACATTCGCACCCCACTGCGACTGCGGCGATCACGTAATCGTAATCAACTGCGAAAAGGCAGTTCTCACAGGTAACAAGCTCGAAGACAAGTACTACAGATGGCACACAGGCTGGATCGGCGGACTCAAGGAAGTTCAGTACAGCAAGTTAATGGCTGAAAAGCCCGAAAAGGCTATGCAGCTCGCTATCGAGGGAATGCTTCCCCACAACACAATCGGCCGTAAGGCTGCAACAAGAATGCGTCTTTACAGAGGTGCAGAACACAAGAATGCAGCACAGAAGCCCGAAGAATACAAATATTAAGGAGGGATAACAATGTACGAATCAAAGCCTTATTACTACGGCACAGGTAGAAGAAAGCACTCTGTTGCAAGAGTACGTGTTTATCCTGGTAGCGGTACAATCACAATCAACGGTCGTGACATCGAAGATTACTTCGGTCTTGACACATTAAAGCTCATCGCTCGTCAGCCTCTCGCCCTCACAGGCACAACAGAGAAGTTTGACATCATCTGCACAGTTGCAGGCGGCGGTGTTACAGGTCAGGCCGGTGCTATCCGTCACGGTCTTTCAAGAGCATTACTTCAGTACAGCGACGAACTCCGTCCCGTACTCAAGAAGGCAGGCTTCTTAACTCGTGACCCCAGAATGAAGGAAAGAAAGAAGTACGGCTTAAAGGCTGCACGTCGCGCTCCTCAGTTCTCAAAGAGATAATCAAAGCCCTTACGATATTCATATCGGGGCGACACAGATTGCTTTTCGGGTAACGAAAATACAGAATTTAACCCCATCGGTTATGCCGATGGGGTTTGTATATACAGAACACTACCCCGTTTTCGACTAGTTAAACAATTCCAACCTTTTTTTCTCAGCTTTAGTCACTTTCAACAAACTTTAAGCATATTTCAGTACATATCGCCGCTTTTAGTTGACAAAACTAATTTGATGATATATTATATATGTGTATCAAAAAAATATCAGCAAAAAAGGAAACAACATGAAAATTATAATTGTAGGATGCGGTAAAGTAGGCACTGCCTTAGCAGGTGAATTAAGCAAGGACGGAAACAGTATATCCGTAATAGACACCAACGCTGACCGTGTAAACGACATTGCAAACAAATATGACGCTATGGGAATAGTGGGCGACGGTCTTGACCATCTGACCTTAAAAGAGGCGGGTGTAGAGCACGCTGACTTATTTATAGCTATGACGGGCTCAGACGAACAAAATCTTCTGTGCTGTCTTATGGCGAAAAAGACGGGTAACTGTCAGACTATCGCAAGAGTAAGAAGTCCCAGATACAGCAAGGAAGCTCCATTTATCAAGGATGAGCTTGGTCTTGCTATGGTAATAAACCCTGAATATGCGGCAGCAGCGGAAATTGCAAGAATACTGCGTTTCCCCTCTGCGATCAAAATCGATACGTTTGCAAGAGGACGAATAGAACTTCTCAAGTTCAGACTTCCCGAAGACAGCCCTCTTGTAGGTCTTGCGGTAAAGGATATTGTTTCAAAGCTGCATTGCAACGTACTTGTATGTACGATAGAGCGTGGTGAAGAAGCATATATCGCTAATGGTGACTTTGTGTTTGAGGGCAAGGATATTATATCTATAATAGCTCCCCATAAATCCGCAAACGAATTCTTCAAGAAAATAAACTATAAGACGCTATCTGCGAAAAACGTCATTATTGCGGGTGGCGGTGATATCTCCCACTATCTTTGCAAAACACTCAGCCGTTCTTCAAATATATCCGTAAAGGTCATCGAAAGAAAGCTTGAACGCTGTAAAGAATTAAGTGCTGAGCTTGAAACAGCAACTATCATTCATGGAGACGCCTCAGACAAGGCACTTCTGCTTGAAGAGGGGCTTGAAAAAGCAGACGGCTTTGTTGCACTTACAAATCTTGATGAGGAAAACATTTTCCTTTCACTTTTTGCAAAGCAGGTTAGCAACGCAAAGTCTATAACAAAAGTAAATCGAATAGATTTTGACGAGGTGATAGCTCGTCTTGACTTAGATACTACGATCTACCCCAAAAACATCACAACCGAAACCATCGTAAGATACGTAAGAGCCGCACAAAACGCCATCGGCAGCAATGTTGAAACGCTCTATAACGTTGTTAAGGACAAGATTGAGGCCGCTGAATTCATCGTAAAAGAAGGCTCTCCGATAACAGGTGTTCAGCTTTGTGAGCTTAAATTCAAGCCCAACGTGCTTATTGCGGCAATACTCAGAAACGGGCAGGTCATTGTCCCCCGAGGCAGCGATATGCTGCAGCCCGGAGATTCTGTAATAATCGTATCCGATATTCTCGGAATGAAGGATATCACGGATATACTGAAATAAGGAGCGGCACAGTGAACTATAAAATGATATCTTATATTCTTGGCTGGATTCTCGTGTTTGCCGCTGCCTTTATGACAGTACCTATGATAACGGCAATAATCTACGGAGAAGCTACATTTTTCCATTTTTTAGGTACTGCTATCGTTTGTCTGATAATCGGCAGATTGCTGACCTTCAAAAAAAGGAAAAACACCAATCTTTACGCCAGAGAAGGATTTATAATTGTAGCCCTTAGCTGGATAGTCCTCTCTCTTTGCGGTACAATGCCTATGTGGCTTTCAGGAGCTATTCCCTCCTTTGTGGATGCTCTCTTTGAAACCGTTTCAGGCTTTACTACCACAGGTGCAAGTATTCTTAATGACGTTGAAGCAATGCCTAAATGCATACTTATGTGGCGAAGCTTTACCCACTGGATAGGCGGTATGGGTGTACTGGTTTTCATAATGGCATTTCTCCCCCTGTCGGGCGGTAATAATCTGCATATTATGAAGGCAGAAAGCCCGGGTCCTGTTGTCGGCAAGCTTGTACCAAAGATCAAAACCACAGCATTTATCCTTTATGCAATTTATTTTGCACTGACCGTATTGGAATTTATCTTTCTTTTATTCGGCGGAATGAGCGTATTTGATGCTGTAAACACAGCCTTTGCTACAGCAGGTACAGGCGGTTTCGGCTTCTTAAATTCAAGTATGGCGAGCTTTTCTCCCTATATAAAGATAGTTATTACAGTGTTTATGATACTATTCTCAATAAATTTCGGTTCGTACTATCTTATTCTTATAGGAAAACTAAAGGAAGCTATAACAGTAGAAGTAAAAGCCTTCTTATTTATCGTAGTTGCGGCAATTACCATTATAACGATAAATATAAGCTCTATGTACGCAAATGCAGGAGATGCCCTGCTTGACTCGTCTTTTACAGTCGCATCCCTTATTTCTACAACCGGCTTTGGTGTAGCTGACTTTAATCAATGGCCTGAGCTTTCAAGGACATTACTCGTACTGATAAGCTTTATAGGTGCTTGTGCAGGTTCTACAGGCGGTGGCTTTAAGGTATCAAGACTTGTTATACTCTTTAAAGGCATAAAAAAAGAGCTTAACACCCTTATCCACCCAAGACAGGTAAAGAAGATAAAAATGGATTCTCATACTGTAGACTCAGAAACGATAAGAAGCGTAAACGTTTATCTCATTACCTATGTGGTCATTTTCGTTGTTTCTATCGTGCTTATTTCCTTTGAAAACCACGATATGATAACAAACTTCACATCCGTTGCGGCAACCTTCAATAACATAGGTCCCGGTCTTGAAATGGTCGGTCCTACTCAGAACTTTGCCTTTTTCTCTGATTTTTCAAAAATTGTATTTATATTTGATATGCTGATAGGCAGACTTGAGCTGTTCCCTATGCTTTTACTGTTCAAGCCTTCAGTGTGGAAGAAATGATAAATTTAACCCCACGATTTTAAAATCGTGGGGTTATTTATATTTAGTTTGTAAAAGTACTTTGAACAAGGTTGCCTAAAATATAAAAGGCATATTCGCTCTTCCCTGTTATCGGGTGGTCATAAATAACGTAACTATATCCAAGTCCATTATAATTATTATCGCCATCATTTATGCAGAAAAGCGGTTCATTTCCATTTGTAACAAGCAGAAAATCTGTAATACATACGGAAAAATATATCAGGACAACGGCAATAACCAAGCATATAACAACTTTCACTTTGCTCATAAGCAGTTATGAATTAGCCTTATCCATAAGCTCTTTGATTATTTCAAGAACCTTAGCCTTTGTTTCCTCTACGGGTACTTTATATGAGAAGCTCTTGTCACGGGCTGTTATTTCACAGCAGTTTTCCTTTAAGTTTCTGGGGCTTACTACCACTCTTACAGGAACGCCGAGAAGGTCAGCATCAGAGAACATAACGCCTGCACTTACCTGTCTGTCATCATAGATAACTTCTGCACCGGCATTCTGAAGATCCTCATAAAGCTTATCAGCACAAGCCTTTACTTCTGCATCATCTGAACGAACCGCACATACGTGTACCTGCCAGGGAGCAATAGGCATAGGCCAGATAGGACCGTAATCATCGTGATGTGCTTCACACACGGATGCGGCAAGTCTGCCGACACCGATACCGTAGCAACCCATAATAGGATTGTGAGCCTCACCGTTATTATCAAGATAAGTCATATTCATTGTCTTTGTGTATTTTGTACCAAGCTGGAATATGTTACCTACTTCAATACCTCTTGAAATGGAAATGCTGTGCTTCTTACAGTTGGGACAGATACCACCTTCAAGAATCTTTGCAAAATCGTGATATTCTACATTACCGCAGTCACGTTCGATATCAAGACCGCTGTAGTGGTATTCTTCCTTATTACCACCACAGATAAGGTTGTTTGTATTCTGGAGTGACGTATCATATAATACTGTGCAGTTATCTGTAATACCTACAGGGCCTGTAAAACCGGCAAAAAGTCCGCAATCTTCTGTAACTACTGCAGGGTGAATTTCGCAACCTACGAAATTTCTGAGCTTAGTTTCGTTTACGTCCACGTCACCTCTTACAAATACAACGATGTAGGAATCATCTTCATTTCTCTGATAGATAACTGCTTTGCAGGTCTTCTGAGGAACAACATTAAAGAAATTGCATACATCCTCAATAGTGTGTACATCAGGAGTGTGTACAAGCTCCATTGCCGCTGAAACGTCATCACGTGTATTTTCGATAATGCTTTCTGCCGCTTCCATATTTGCTGACATACCACATTCACTACAAATAGCAATAGAGTCTTCGCCGATAGGTGTAAGAAGCATAAATTCGTGAGATACGCTACCACCCATCATACCTGAGTCAGACTTTACAGATACAACGTCAGGTACGCCCGCACGCTTGAAGATACGCTCATAAGCCTTGTGGCACTTGTCGTAGTATTCCTCCAAATCCTCCTGAGAGGTATGGAAGGAATAAGCATCCTTCATCGTAAATTCACGTACACGGATAAGACCGCCTCTGGGACGTGCTTCATCACGGAACTTTGTCTGAATCTGATAGATCATAAAAGGGTACTTTGTATAGCTCTGACCGTATTCGCGTACAAGATGAACTGCCGCTTCTTCGTGAGTCATACCAAGCACCATCTGGTTTCTGTTTCTGTCAGAAAACCTTAAAAGCTCACTACCGATACTTGCATATCTTCCCGACTCTTCCCAAAGAGTTGCAGGCATAACTACAGGGAACTGTACTTCCTGACCGTCAATAGCGTCCATTTCTTCTCTTATGATCTGTTCGATCTTTCTTGTAATTCTCTTTGTAGGCATATAGGATGAAAAGATACCGTTTGCCATATACTTGATATAGCCGCCTCTTACCATTATTGCGTGGCTGTCAATCTGGCAGTCTGAGGGTCTGTCTTTAAATCTGTCGCCAACCAATTTTTCAAGCTTCATTGTTTTTTCCTCCGTAAAATAAAATAAGCCCTGAGATTATCTCAGGGCGAACTAATACTAAAGTCCGTGGTACCACCTAAATTCGGTAAAAACCGCACTCACAAAGTACAAATATACTTCTTCTCTGTAACGGGAGAACCCGACACCGCTTATATCACGGGTGGCTCAAAGACGGGACAGAACAACTTATTTTCAAGGGCTTTCACCTGCCGCCCTCTCTCTGTAGAAAACCGTTATCCTTGTTTCTTTTCACAGCCTTTTTTATATCGTGTTAATTCTATCATAAAAAAGCCTTCTTGTCAAGTATGAAATTTGTCTTTATCCCGCTATTTTACAGTAAATAAAATACTATATCAGGAAATAATTTTACTTTAGAAAAATTTTTCTCAAAACCCCCTTGATTTTTAATTCGTTATGTGTTAATATGTGTTATAGTAAACGATTACAATTTTCAAAACACAGAATGTAATCGTTGGTTTTCAGCTATGGAGAAAACCTAAATTTAAACTATATTTTCAGAAAATGAAAGGTTGGTAATTTGCTATGAAGTTTTCAGACGGCTTCTGGATGAACAAGCAGGGTTACGACGTAAACTATGCTACACAGATCTATGAGATCAAAACAACAGAAAACTCTATCACAGTTTTCGCTACAAACCAGTGGATCGGCAACAGAGGTATGACTCTTGGCGGTCCTGTACTCGAAATCACATTTACATCTACTCTTGCTAACTCTATCAAGGTTACTATTGAACACTACAAGGGTGCTGTAAAAAAGGGTCCTTACTTCAATCTTTATGAAGACAAGAGCTTCAAGCCCGTTATTACAGAAAAGGAAGGCTACTGGGAGCTTTTATCCGATAAGACATCTGTTCGCATCGGCAAGGCTGGTTCTGCATGGGATGTAAAGTATTTCTATGAAGACAAGCTTCTTACTAAGGAAGGCTGGAGAACGACCTCCTACATAGAAGAACAGCAGTGGCTTACAAACTACCGTATGCAGGGTGCTCCTGCAGAACGTTTCTACGCTCATCAGCAGACAGACTGTCCTGCAAGAATAAGAGAAATGCTCAACATCTCCGTTGGTGAAAACATCTACGGCTTCGGCGAAAAGTTCTCTACCTTTGTAAAGAACGGTCAGACTGTAGAAGTATGGAACAATGACGGCGGTACATGTTCAGAACAGACATATAAGTCGATCCCCTTCTACGTATCTTCAAGAAACTACGGTGTATTTGTAAACCATCCCGAAAACGTTACTTTTGAAGTGGCAAGCGAAACAGTTTCCAAGGTTGCATTCACCGTTCAGGGCGAGCGTATGGAATACTTCGTTATGGGTGGTTCCAACGTTGCTGACGTTATCGGCGTATATACAAACCTTACAGGTAAGCCTGCACTTCCTCCCGCATACACATTCGGTCTTTGGCTTACAACATCCTTTACTACAAACTATGATGAAGAAACCTGCTCATCCTTTATTGATGGCATGGCTGAGCGTGATATCCCCCTCGAAGTATTCCACTTTGACTGCTTCTGGATGAAGGAATTCAACTGGTGTGACTTCACATGGGACAAGAGAATGTTCCCCGATCCTAAGGCTATGCTTACACGTCTTAAGCAGAAGGGCATCGAGATCTGCGTATGGATCAACCCCTATATTGCACAGCAGTCCTCTCTCTTTGACGAAGGTATGGCTAACGGCTACTTCATCAAGAATAAGGATGGCGGCGTATTCCAGTGTGATATGTGGCAGCCCGGTATGGCTATCGTTGACTTTACAAATCCTGCCGCTTACGACTGGTACAAGAGCAAACTCAGAGTTCTTTGCGATATGGGCGTTGACGCATTCAAGACCGACTTTGGCGAAAGAATTCCTACAGACGTTACATACTTTGACGGCTCTGACGCTACAAAGATGCACAACTACTATACATACCTCTACAACAAGTGTGTATTTGAGGTGCTTGAAGAATACTACGGAAAGAATAAGGCTTGCTTATTCGCTCGCTCCGCTACAGTAGGCGGTCAGCAGTTCCCTGTTCACTGGGGCGGCGACTGCTTCTCAAACTATGAATCCATGTGGGAAACACTTCGCGGCGGTCTGTCACTCTGCTTATCAGGTTTTGGTTACTTCAGCCACGATATTTCAGGCTTTGAGGCACAGGGTACTCCCGACCTTTACAAGAGATGGTGTGCATTCGGTCTTATGTCATCCCACTCAAGACTCCACGGCAACAGCTCCTACAGAGTTCCCTGGAACTTCGACGAAGAATCCTGCGACGTTCTCCGTCACTTCACAAAGCTCAAAGGCCGCTTAATGCCTTACCTCTTTGCAAATGCAGTAAAGGCTCACGAAAAGGGTATTCCTATGATGAGAGCTATGGTTATGGAATATGGCTACGATCCTGCCTGCTTACCTCTTGACAGACAGTATATGCTCGGTGATAACCTGCTTATCGCTCCTGTATTCAACGAAGAAGGTATTGCTCAGTTCTATCTGCCCGAAGGCAAGTGGACAGACATCCAGACCGGTGAAGTATTAGAGGGCAAGAACTGGCACGAAAAGAAGTTCGACTACTTCTCAATGGGTATGTACGCAAAGCCCAACTCTATCATTGCTTACGGTAACTTTACAAGAAACTTTGCTTATGACTACGTTGAAGGTGCAAAGCTTGTAGTTTATCAGCTTGAAGACGGTAAGAGTGCAGAATGCAGGATCTACGATAAGGAAGCAAACTTAGAGCTTACAGTAACAGCTACAAGAAACGGCGATACGATCACAGTTACAAGCACAGGTACTGATAAGAACTTCACAGTTGAGAGCTCCGAAGGTCTTAACGTTGTAATGGCATAAGGCTTATGAACGATGAAAAGACAATTCTTCAGGACGAAAAGCCCGCAGACGATATTGCCGAAAAGGAACAGGCGATATGGGATATGAAGCAGGAGCTTGAAGATTATTTAGAAGAGCAAGGAATTTATATAAGGCAATAAATTTGAGGCACACTTCGTAAAGAAGTGTGCCTCTTTTTTATCTCTTTATTGTTTTATTCTTTATTATTGCCGGGTGGTACGTCATATTCTGAAGTATCATAACCCACACCGACAATTTGTGTTTCTTTTTCAATCGAAATACCACCATCACCTGTTGTTTCAGGTCCGCTGTCGTGAGGAGGTCTTGCCGTGCTGTATATAGTCACCTCTTCCTTGCTTACGTCATGTGATAAAGTACTGCTTTCGCCGGTATATTCAGGTTTCGGCTTATCGTCGGGGTTATCCTCATAGACGTACTTTATGATATAGCCTTCAAAATTCTTTTCTACGTAGTCAATAAATTCCTTTGCTTTTTCCTCTCCTATATAGAAGTATTTTGCAAAAGAAAGAATATTGGTAGAAAGATAACCCTTTTCATCCACATCCATAACAATATTGTTGTAACCGAAAAGTTTTACACTGATACCAATGTGCATTGTTTTTCCTCTGTTCATAGTATGCAACATATCCTCATCACCGTCCATAATTGTGATAGGAATATCAGTATCAGAAAGCAGTATATCCCATACTGCCTTGTTAACGTCGCCCTCAAAGGTGACGTCATCCCTTAGTTTTCCATCATCCAGCCATATCTTACTTGTAATTTTTCCGCTGAAGGAAAGATTTTCGCGAAGATTCAAGTCACTCACAAAACTTTCAAGACTATCAGGAGTATAGTCGCTTATTTCATAAACGTAGTATCCATCGTCCTGTGCAAATTTTACCGCAACTGCAAAATCCTCCGATACCTTTGATATACTATAAACCTCTACGTCTGTCGTGTAAGTCTTTTCGGTATAATCGTCATAGCCTGAAGCTGTTGCAGAAGCTATCTTTCCCTGAACCAGAGAAGAATCGACCTGTGTACAACGAGAGCCATAAAGCTCATCCGAAAGCCTGAGCGTTCTGTACTGCTCTTCAATTGTACGCTCGTGCCATTTAGGAACATACGCAGCGTTTTCTTCGGTTTTGATGTCATCTGCGTCACGATAAATATACTTTATCGGGTATCCTCCCTGACCGTTCATCGCAAGCAATACGCCGCCTACAGCAACGGCACAGATACAAGCGGCGGCAGTACCCAGCACCGCAAAATTCTTATACCAGGGCTTTTTCGTTTTTTCATTAGCCGCTGACGTTATCATATCATCGGGTATATCAGATATGACCTTCATCAGTCGCATTTCCTTTTTATTATCCATTATAAGCGCTCCTTTCTAAACCGCAATGCCATTATCGGAAAGATACTTTTTTAGATTGTTTCTGGTACGGTTTAATATGGTAGTAACGTTGGTTTCTGTAACACCAAGCCTTTTCGAAATACTTTTTACGTCATCACAGAAGAAATAGCGACGGATGAATATTTTTCTGTCACGGTCGGAAAGCCCGTCCAGAAAATCGGTTATCGCATTTTTCAGCGTATCGTCTGCTGATTCTTCCACGTTATCTTGTGACGGAATACATTCTGATAACTCTGATAACAGTGTATCTGTTTTGCCGTTTCTTTTACTTCTCAGGTTATATCTCAGCTTATCAAGTGAAATATTTCTTACGATACGGCAGACATAAGCCGTCAGGTTATCGGGCTTTGCAGGCGGAATACTGTCCCAGACCTTTAAATATGTATCATTAACACATTCTTCCGCATCTTCTCTGTTTCCTAAAATATTATAGGAAATGCTTCTGCAGAGCTTTTCATACTTCTTTGATAAAACTGAAACCGCATCTTTACTTCTGTTTGTAAAAAGCTCGACTATTCTGATATCCGTAATATCCATTGCCACTCTCCTTTCTGCAACCTTTGAGCCGCTCATAAATAAAGACGATAAATTTGCATCTATGTCACAAAAAATTTCAGATATTTTAAATAAGCCCGGCAGAACGCCGGGCTTGAATTATTTATTCGCTTACCTTGCCAAATTCCTTTTTAACAGTTTCAAGTGCTGCAACGATAACCTTATCCATATCGTAGTACTTGTATTCGCCAAGTCTGCCGCCGAAGATAACGCCTTCTTCCTTCTCTGCAAGCTCTTTATACCTTGCATAAAGAGTGCCGTTCTTTTCATCATTAACGGGATAATAAGGCTCGTCACCAGGCTTCCACTCTGCCGAGTATTCTCTCGAAATGATAGTTGTGGGCTGTGTGCCGTATTCAAAGTGCTTATGCTCGATAATTCTTGTAAAGGGCGTATCGCCGTCTGTGTAGTTTACAACCGCATTGCCCTGGTAGTTTGAAGTTTCAAGTTCTTCAGTTTCAAAACGTACACTTCTGTATTCAAGGTTGCCGTAGCAGAAATCAAAATATGCATCAACCGCACCTGTATAAACGACCTTATCAGCAAGAGCGTTAAGGCTTTCCTTATCCTGAAGATAATCAATGCCAAGTCTAACCTCTGCACCGTCTAACATTCTTTCAATTATCTGTGTGTAACCGCCCATAGGGATACCCTGATAACTGTCATTGAAATAGTTGTTATCGTATGTCATACGAACAGGAAGACGCTTTATAATAAATGCGGGTAATTCCTTGCAGTCTCTTCCCCACTGTTTTTCTGTATAGCACTTTACAAGCTTTTCATAAATATCTCTACCGACAAGGGAGATAGCCTGTTCTTCAAGGTTCTGAGGTTCGCCCTTGATTTCAGCCTTCTGCTCATTGATGATAGCCATAGCTTCATCAGGAGTAGCAATTCCCCACATCTTTGAGAAAGTGTTCATATTGAAGGGGAGGTTGTAAAGCTCGTTCTTATATCTTGCTACAGGTGAATTTGTGTAGCGGTTGAATTCAGCAAAACGCTGGATGTAATTCCATACAAACTTATCGCTTGTATGGAAGATGTGAGCTCCATAAACATGAACGTTGATACCGCTGCGGTTTTCTGTATAGATATTACCTGCGATGTGATCTCTCTTGTCGATAACAAGACAGGTCTTACCGTTCTTCATTGCTTCGTAAGCAAATACAGCACCATAAAGTCCTGCACCTACAATAAGATAGTCGTATTTTGCCATTTATTTATTCTCCAATCTTTCGTCAACAGTTGAGTATACACAGTGAGGATTTACCTTTTTAGGTGCAAACAGTGCTTCTCTGAGCCACTCCTTAGAGCGTGCTCTTTCTCTTTGCATAATTTCGCCTACAGCCTCATAATCTACAGGCTTCAGCATATCTTCGTTACCTACAATTTCCTTTGCATCTGTAACAAATCTGTGCTTTAAGTCGAATAAGCCCAGCAGAGACTCAAATCTCGAAAGACCTCTGTGCATATTTGCAATACCAACGAATGGTCTTTCAAAAATAAGACCGAAGCTTATACCGTGACATGAGTCTGTGATAAGGTATTCACAGTTCTTGATATAGTAGAGCCAGTCTTCAACCTGAACGTTTTCGGGTATTTCTCCCATGCCTTCCATTTTTGCTCTGTTTCCTTCAAATGTCCAGGGCAGGCCATCAAGTAAATTTATTACCTTAATTCCAAGCTGTTCCTGAACCCATTTGATTGCCGCTTTCTTTTCAGGAGAAGGATCAAGGATATAAGTTGCTATATACTTTTCATCCTTATCTGCTCTCTGATTAGCGGATGATTTTTCGGTAAGAGCGATAAACTCTTCCTT
This sequence comes from Oscillospiraceae bacterium, assembly GCA_015067025.1. GTDB lineage: Bacteria > Bacillota > Clostridia > Oscillospirales > Ruminococcaceae > Ruminiclostridium_E. The sequence continues at coordinate 242,981 of SVNC01000001.1, read as the reverse complement.
ATCGCATACGAATACAGGGTCAAGCACCTGTGTTGCTTCTACACCGTAGGTTTCATCACATATTCTCACGCCGTCAGCTTCACGGACGGAAATTGCATCAAATCTCTTTAAGAAAGAGGATATCGAAGTTCTGTCATTTGCATTACAGAAATCTCTTGAATGACCAAAGGATGCCGCATAAGAAAGCTTCTTCTTTGAATCTTCAACGAAATTAAAATAGTAAGACATGCCAAAGTGCTTACTGATACCTCTGTTCCATACCTGATCGCATCCCATAATAAAAGTATCAACGTGATTATTAAGCACCTTAAGATCTTGAAGCTTGTACTTCTTACTGATATTGTAATGCTCTTCAGCAAATCTTCTGGAATGGGTCATTCCCTGCTCAACATCGTTATCATTAATAAGCGGCTTGTCTATCATCAGAACAGAAAGTCCGAAAGAAGTGATAAGCTGATGAAGTGCATAATAGGTAGCTACACTGCCATAGTTACAACCGGGCCATACACCCATTACAGCAACGTCGAACTTTCTCTTTGTTGCGTATTCAAAGGCCTTGTCCATACTTGCACCAAGGTTTATATACTTGAAGTAAAGATCGTGTGCAGGATGAGTCTTGAAGGAATGATTGAAGGGTTGACCGTGAGTTAAAATATACTCAGTTTCAACCTTCTTGTGAAGCTTCAGCTTTGAATGTATCATATCCATAAGCTTCTTACCCTTGTCGTTATTCACAACAACGATAGACGTTCCCTTGCCGTCATCAAAGGATGCATCGTACTTATGAACTCCCCAGAAGTCAGCCAGTGTAAGATCTCCCTGACGGGGAATCTTGGCATAAGGGCAGTGACCACAGACTCTTCTGACTGAAATACAAGGCAGAAATGCCTTATAGTAAGGATCGACTATTCTTGTCTGTCTGAATACGCTACCATCCTTATACTTTACGTTCATTTCAGTGGACCAGCCGAAATACTCTTTACTTCTGAAGCTTAAGCTTTCAAGGTTTTCAGGACCGCCGTGATAGTCATTGATATACTTTTCAAAAAGCTTTGGAGAAGGGCTGCCGTGACACATAAGGTCTACGGTATACAATTTGTCTGCATTTATCTTCTTGGTTTTAAGATAAGCGTTAAGACCTGCAACCTGACATCCGCAACCGCAGAAAAGCACCATTTTATCATTTTTCAGTATATCGCCTATTTCTCTATAAACGGTATTCGTATCACTCTGAACATACTTGGATTCTCTGAGCTTCTGCATACCATCTTCTGAATTTACCAGCATATGCTTTAACACAAACTTATCATCATAAGCCGCACCGCACACATATCCGCCGTTTTCAAGAACATAGGAAGACACGAGAGAAAATATCGCACCTGATGAGCTTTTCATTCTCACTTCTTCATCTGCCGCTATTGAGGCATAGCACTCGGGAGCAGATGTATTTGAATAATCAGGGTTATTGGAGGGGCACATCTTTATACAAAGTCCGCACTTTGTACATTTTTCTTCATCGACAACAGGAGATAAAAATCCTTCCTTATCATACTGCATAGTAATAGCATTTACGGGGCAAAGATTATAGCAAGCACCACAGCCTGTGCAATATTCCCATTTAAGATCCTTTACCGTTACAGGTGAAGGGGTCGTTGTTTTTACTGCAGTGTCAGGAACAAAAGGCACTTCTGTTTTTTCGTTCTGCTTTGTGGGTGTATACTCTGAATTTTTAAAAGCTTTCTTTGCTGCATAAAGCCTTCTGATAAGCTTATTCTTTTTTAACTTTTCTTTCATATTCCTAAATACTCCTTCCAGAACTTTTCTGTAGTCATATTTGCAAATTCTTTTCTGTATGCCTGCTCAACCGCAACGTGAGTTTTCTTATACTTCTTCATTACCTTTCTGTAACGGCTGATAAGAGAGAAACAACGCTTTCTGTTCATTTCACGCATACAAGCGGTATTGTCATTGGGGTTTACTGCAATAAGACGCTTTCTCATATAGTTCTTTCCGGGTACAAAGAACCAGTCAAAAGCGATTACAACCGGCCAGCGTCTTAACATAAAGCCGGGTAACAGATGACCGTTTACCGTAGCCTTATAAATAAGTTTCTGTAAGCGATTGAGCTTTTTGTATGAATATGGGTCACCCTTGCTCACATTATATTCGGGCGGGAAATCACTTATCGGAATAAGCTTGTCGTTCTTGCCCGCGTGTTCTTTAAGGCACTGCTCACCGTTTAACGTCTTTAAGAATTCAGGACCTTTAAGAAAATCGTCAACAGAATCAATAAGCTGTTCTGCGTTGTTATAAGCAAAACGGGTTATCTCCTTCCAGAATAAAGTCTTTATTCTCTTTAAGAAGTCGATATCCTTACATATATCGCTTGACGCCTGAATCACAAAGCTGTTTCTGTGAACCTGATAAAGCTCCATAGCTGCGTTGAATTTTCCTGCAAAGCCAACGTGCCAGATACTGATGCCGTTTAAAGTCAGGAACTGTGCTTTATTTCTTATACTGAACTCTACGTCGTCACCTCTGATAAATACAGGTAAAGGAAGTCCATTCTCTTCGATCTTATGAACAGGAATACAACAATACCACCAGCCTGCGTAAGAATGATTCTGGGATCTATTTGCCATTTCCTCATTGTTTAAGAGAGCCTCAATGCCATTCATATCAAGTCTGTCCTTTAAAGGACCGTATGACGCATCATTAGCGTGAACGTAACCAACGTCCTCATATTGCTTTTCACGGATATCATAGTCAAACATAGCACCGCTTACAAAGTGACTGTGATATTCGGGTTTAAGTATACGAAGCAGATAGAAGGTTCTGAAAAGACTTTCACTCATAATAAGCACGTCATCGTCCATAAGCAGTACGTAATCGGGCTTATTGGGCATAGCCAACGCCTCTATCATACCTCTTGTGAAACCACCTGCACCGCCAACGTTGGCATTTGGATATATCTTCAGATTTTCACAATCGAATTCTTCAGGATCTAACGTTCTTCCGTTATCTATAATGTGTACAAAAAGATCGTCTTTTATATCACTCTCTTCACAGAATACGTTTTCTTTAAGTAACTGGATATTCTTCTTTATATACGCTTCTTTTCTGAAGGTTGTGGAAGCAAGCGAAATACGGACATCTCGTATATTTTCTTCTTCTACCTCTGCCACATAACTTCCTTCATAAAGGAAAAAATCTTCGAGTGCTGTTATTGTAAAGGAAACAAGTGTTTTATCCGTTTCGGGTATGTCAATAACTATATCTGTTTTTGAATCGCTTTCGATAACTTCTCTTTTGAGAATTCCTCTGTTTATGTTTTTTGAGTTACGATAGAATTCTGTAAACTCAACTACCGCCTTGCCCTTGAAGGTAAGCTTCAGCTTGAAATTCTCCGCATAAGTGTGAGTTTTCCAGTTTTTAAGCTGGAGTGTATTGAAATAAAATGCAAAATCAACCACATCGTATTTTCTGATTATATGACACTTCATATCAGGGTCATAAACCATTGAATACCAATAATTTAGTGCTGAGGTGTGCATAAGATTAGGGTATCTGCTTAAATTTGCATCCGCATTATACTGAAGAATAATATTCTGTAGTTTTACTGTCTTTTTGCTCATTGTCCGTTCCTTTCAAAGAGATCTTTTTTACTGTTTCTTTTCCGTTGCTCTTTTTTTTGCGATTGCCTTAGCCTCGGCATCAAGAGCTCTTTGTTTTTTTAGCTTTTCAGCCTTTTCCTTTGCTTTTTTTGCTTCAATAGTGGTTGTATATTCATCGCAGACGTCATCAATATCTCCCTGCATCACAACTTCTCCCTTATTGAGCCATATAGCCTTGTTGCACATAGACTTTACAGTCGTCATATTGTGCGATACGAAAAGGAGCGTCGTTCCGTGACTCAGCATTTCGTTCATACGATTGATGCACTTTTTTCTGAAAAGCACGTCACCTACCGATAAAACCTCGTCTACGATGAGCACGTCGGGTTCCATCATAGTAGCTACCGAAAATCCAAGACGGGATTTCATTCCTGATGAAAAATTCTGAACCGGAGAATCAAGAAAATCCTCAAGCTCTGAAAATTCCACTATAGCGTCAAAGCGCTCGTCTATATACTGCTTCGTATGACCTAAAATACAACCGTTTAGATAGATATTTTCTCTTGCGGTAAGTCTCGGGTCTATACCTGCTCCAAGCTCGATAAGAGAAGCAATGCTTCCATTTACCTTAACGCTTCCCTTATAGGGCTTTAAAATGCGGCTGATAACCTTTAAAAGCGTAGATTTACCACTTCCGTTTGTTCCGATTATCGCCCAGGCTTCGCCTTTTTTTATTTTCAAATTCACATCCTTTAAGGCTATGAATTCCTGAAACATAAGTTGTCTGCGGACAAGTCTTACAAAATATTCTTTAAGATTGTCCACCTTCTGATTTGCTTTATTAAAGCGTACTGTTACGTTATCAACATCTACTATATACTGAGAAGCGTTATCTTTTTCTGTATTTGCCATATAACCCTCCTTAAATATACAATATGAATTTATCCTGAGATCTTCTGAAAAAGAATACGCCTATTATGAACATAAGTATAGCGTACCCGAAACCGAGCAGAAAATCTATCGGAGTGACCACAGCCCACTGTGGTACGGTGTCAAGAGTGGGTGCCCAAATGAAAAATCTGAACTGTTTTATATAAATATAAAACGGGTTGCAATATTCAATGAAATTTGCAAGATAAAGTGCAAGCGGTGCAGAACCTGCAGCTACCTGCTCCTTCGCCTTTTCTAAGAACATTCCCACATCGTAGAATATCGCTGAGCAATAAAGCACCATAGTTGAAAAGGCGTTATAGATATATCTTATATCTCTGAAAAATACGTGTAGCTGAGCCATTAAAAAACCCAGTCCCATTGCAAAGATATAAGCTTCAATAACAACGATGAATATTCCAAAATTCCAAAAGGAGAAAAGAACTCTGCCTTCAGCTATGGAGAATACTATCATCACTACAACAAGCGCTCCCATACTGAACACGAAATCCACCATTGATGACGTGATCTTTGCAAGCGGAAACATAAATTTTGACACGTAGGTCTTTTTAAGTAACGACGTGTTATCGGTTATAGCACCCAGTGCCTTGCTGACCGCCGTGTTTATAAACTCAAACATTGAACGTCCTGCAAGCAGGTATATCGGAAACAACGCAATTTCTCTCCTGAAAAGAAAGGAGAAAACTATCGCCATAATTATCATTATCAGAAGGGGATTCAGAATACTCCATACATATCCTAAAAAGCTTCTTCTGTATTTCAGCTTTATATCTCTTTTTACAAGCTGAACAAGAAGATCCTTGTATCTGAACACCTCAAAAAAGGAGCCTTCCTTATATTGTCTTGGTTTAGTTGCCATTAAATCCTCCGTTTATACTAAGTATCAGTCGAAGCTGTGATTATTTCTGAGCTTGTTATATAATGATGAACGGGATATCTTCTCCCAGGTCTTTTTGCTGATGTGGAGCTTATTCATCATTCTGAATATCTTATACTGCTTTACAGCAAGCTCATAAGTAGGCGGAAGCTCTGTCTTAAATCGTTCCATCATAGCATCTCCCATCTGCCTGCCTTTTTTCTTATTCTTTTCAACAAGCATAACTGTAATAATGTAACTGAGCAGTAAGCCCTGAGCCTTCATTGCGTAATACCTTCTGCCCTGCTCGTCCATATTGACAGACTTTTTATATTCCTCTATAAGTCTGGTCAGCACCGCATCGGTATGAGATATTCTGCCAAGCTGGTTTTCATCAGATACGCTCTGCTCTACGTCTCCTATACGGTAATGATATAAGAATATATCAAGAGGCATTATGCTCTTTGCGTAGCAACAAGGGATTGTCGCATATTCATGATCCTCATAAAAGACGTGTTCAGAAAGCTTTATCGAATTTTCCCTGTAAAAATCGTTTCTGTAAATAACCCCGTGGAAGGTAAGACTTCTATCAAAGCACTTCCAGTTATCCATTATCTGTGAGAAGGTATAAGGTATTCCGAATTTTTCAGGATAGGTCTTCCACTTCTTCACTTCTCCTGTTAAGACGTTTACTGTGTAGTGATGGCAAAGCACCACGTCGCTTTCTGTATTCTGAAGCTCGTTTATTAACTTCGGGAGGTTTTCTGTTTCTATCCAGTCATCAGCATCTATGACCTTTACATATTTGCCCTTCGCCGCCTGAAGCCCTGTATTAAGTGCACCGCCGTGTCCCTTATTTTCCTGGTTTATAAGACGAAATACATCCGGATATTTTTCACAATATTTTTTTGCAATATCCGCTGTACCGTCCTTTGAACCATCGTTTACGACAATGACCTCCACCCTGTCATTTGTTTCATCACAAAGAAAGGAAGTAAGGCACTTATCAAGAAATTTTTCGCAATTATACGACGGAATGATAAATGAAAGAATTCTACTCATATTTCACCTTTGCGAAAGCACATATTATCTTTCGCTGTTTGCTTTTTTCAGTTTTGTCAGTTTGTTTTCCCTGATGCCGCTCAATATCGCCTTCATCGCTTTTGACGGTGATATGTCGGCACTATACATTTTCTTTTTTCTGATTATATAATAAAAGGCATAAACCACCGATAAAGGCAGACCTAATATATATCTTGTAGTGTTACCTCTGTCCTTAAAGAACTTTTCGTTAAAGCCTTTGAACCATGTGGAGCTTTCCTGCCCTACGGATGCAATTTCTGACGGCACGTAATAAATCTTAAGCTTTGCCTTTAAGCTGTCTTTCAGAAATTTCAATTCTTCCTCTGCACCGTTACCCGTGCCTGCACCAAGCAGTTCGTCAAATCTGACTCCGCTTTCAATAAGCGACTGTCTTTTAAAGGATATCTGCCAGGAGCTTACCTTCATAATTTTAGGAAATTTAAGTCTTAGCACCTTATCGGGAAAGGATGGCGGACGATTTGTCATTTTAAAAATTATTATATCCGCATCAGGTAACTGCTCATATGCGGAAATCACCTTCTGCTGATAATCCTTTTCAAAAACCTCATCGTCATCACATATAAGACATATATCACCCTGTGATTTTTCTATTGCAAGGTTACGGCTTTTTGTAAGTCCTCTGTCTTTTACGCTGTACATGCGGGCAAGACCGTTTTTTGTTCTTTGCTCGTCATAATCCTCTTTGTCACATTGATTTATGACGAGAGCGTGTCCTGTTATCTTACTGTCATTTATTATGTCCATATCCTCTTTATGCATACAGGATATAAGAACCTCAAGTATCATTTTTTCACTCATTCGGCCCCTCCGTTTTAGGTGACTGATTTCAGGTCACAGGCACATTTATACAATTTACTATTATATCATACAAACAGTGCTATGTCAAGCAAAGAAGCCGTATTATAAGAATGTGGAGATCCTTATAATACAGCTTTTTCCATTTACATAATTTTATTCAGTTTATCTTCATTATTGCATTGGCAACAAACACGTTTCCGACAGTTTCCCATTTGTAAAAGCCGCCGTTTTCTTTACATACTTCCTTTACTATCTCCATGCCAAGACCGTGAAATTCCTTATTCTCCTTATCAGTCATCAAAGCACCGTCTTTTCTTTTTACTCTGCTGAAGGTATTTTTAACTATTACAGTAAAATAATCCTTATACATAAACACCTTTATTCTGACTTCAGGATTATCTGAGCTTAGTGACGCTTCTATAGCGTTGTCAAGCAGATTTGACAGCACTGAAGAAATTGCAGATGAAGGTATAGCCATTTCAGGTAAAGTCTCTAGTGAATATTCAAAAAAGATGTTATTACCTTCACAAACTGCCGCCTTATACGATATCATCGCATCCACAAGTCCGTTGCCTGTGGTCTGGTGAAGTGAAGGCTGAAGCTTGTCTGCACTTATACTGATTTCAGAAAGCATCTCCTTTGCCTTTTCATATTCTCCCTTTTCAAGCAAAGAGCTTACAGAATACAGATGATTTTTTATATCGTGACGGATCTTTTTCATCTTGTTTGACGCTTGGAACTGTATAGCAAGCTGCTCCTTAACTGCATAAAAATCCGAATAAAGTGCACGCATATTGTTTTCTTTTTTATAAGAAGAGCATATCTCTGCAAAGAAATTTACTACAAGTATACTCATAGCAAGGAACGAAAGACTTAAAACAAAGAACAAGAAGGAGTTAGGATTTTCTGTGCCGTCAACAAAATAAAAACTGCCAAATACTGTAGTAATAAACATGAATACCGTCATTATAAAGGCAAAGTGCATCCATACTGAGCGGAATACCTTTAGATCCTCCTGGGATAAAAGTTTATAGATAAGATACATTGCACCGCCCCAAACCGAAATCATTATAAATGCAATGATAAAGTGATTTATAGGATTTATCTTATAGGCTATATTAAATTCATCGCCCATTATCATATCCAGCAGACTGCGTATCACTATTTCGGAAAGCAGATTCATAAAAAGTGATGTCACTGCAAGCGAAAAGGAAATGTAAGGCTTTGCTTTGAATATTACAACACCGATAAGCGTTATCACTGCCATAAGGGTTATCTGCTGAAGCCATAATATGCCAAAATTATACGTAAGCATCATTACTCCGGTCAGGACAAACAGCGACAGACAACCAACCAATGTGATCTTCTTTTTTTCATCCACGAGTTTCAGAAAGAAAACAAGTATTATTGCTGATTTTATGATTGAAATCATCAGATCTGCATAGACCATTTTATCACCCTACCTTTGATACAATGTAATCAGTTATCTTCTCTAATAGTTCTTTTGTCTTTCTGCGACTGATCGGAACAGTTTCTCCGTTATCAAGCTCCGCATCGAGATGGTTTACAGACTTTATCTTTGAAACATTCACAATATAGCCCCTACAAACTTCAAAAAAGCCCATATTAAGATATTTATCAGCTATTTTAGAAAGCTTTTTCCCGTATAAACGATACTTTTTTGAACCTGTACAAAGATATATTGTTCTGTTTATACAGCTGAAATAAAATATATCATCAAGTGCAATTCTTATAGTGGAGCGTTCTCCCTTGTCCTCTGCTTCAAAAAGCTCGTAGCTTGGTTTATAGCGAAGAAACTCCCCTATAACTCTCACAAATTCGCTTTCCATATCCTCTTTTTTTGTATCCTTTGGCAAAAAAGCGTTTATGCGATATGGGATAGTGCTGTATATTTCCGATTTATAAGAGGTTACAAACAGAAGAAAGAAGCTACTATCAAGAACTCTTAATTTCTGTGCTACTTCCTTTCCGTTTAAAGCAGGCATATCTATGTCAAGTACGACTATATCACATCCATTGAGCTTTTCAAAATCCTTTATAAGCTCATTTCCATCGTTATAGGTGTATATTTCAGCTATCACTGCACTTTTGGCAATTGCAGACAGAAGGATGGGCTTCAGAGTATTTTCTATGTAATCATTGTTATCATCGCAAAGGGCAATTTTTATCATCTTTACCACCACTTTATTTTTCCTTTATTTAAGTATAACATAATAAAAAGTCTTGTTCAATATGCTTTTCTTACCATTCGGTATCAAAAATTGACCACTCGGTAATTTTATCCCCGAAAAGCAAAACCTGAGAAGCGTTTATTCTCTTCTCAGGTGATATTTTATATGTAATTAACGCCTGCTTTCTGAAGTTTTTTTCGTGCCTTTGCTGCTTTTCTTTCAGGGAAGACCGTTGCTACCCCCTTACGGATAATTTCTGCTTTTATACCTCGCTTTGTAGCACCTAATGCGGTAGAGGTCACACAGCCACACTCGTCAAGACCGCAAAGGAAAAGAGACTCATATTGCTTTTCCTTTACAAGCTTTAGCAGTTCCTTATTAGTAAGTGCATCGCCTAAAAGCTTATCAAAAATGTAATCTGATACTGTATCAAGACCGCTATACAATTCCGCACCCTGTGTACCTGCAAGGGAGTATCCGAAAAGCAGACGATTTGTAGGCAGGTTCTGAATAATATGGCGTATGTATATGACATCAGATCCATTGTCTTTATACTCGTGTATCAACTCATTTACTGCTTTTACAAGCTCTTTAGTCTTATATGCAAATTTATCCTTCCTTTTCTCGTATAGATAATCGTTCTGCATATCAATAACTATAAGTGCTTTTTTCATATATACACCTCCGAGTTCAACATTCCGTTTTCTTTCGTAGTTAATTATAGCAATAATGTAAAATTTAGTCAATAGTGAAATTGAAATCAATCAGGATAGTAACAATTTCACCGTAATTCAATAAAATAAATATAACGGTTTTTTCTATTGACTAATCAAGGCGATTTATGGTATTATATAAAATAGCGTTAAAATGGCGGTATGCCTCTTACGCAGACGAAAGGACAGACGACTATGATATACGACAACATTTTAGAAGTTATCGGGCATACTCCCCTTATCCGTCTTAACCGTATGGTAGATGAGGACAGTGCGGAGATACTCGTAAAATTTGAAGGACTCAACGTAGGTGGCTCTATAAAGACAAGAACTGCTTACAATATGATAACAGAAGCAGAAAAGCAGGGTATCATCAACAAGGATACGATAATTGTTGAACCCACCAGCGGAAATCAGGGCATCGGTCTTGCACTTGTAGGTGCTGTAAAGGGCTACAAGACGGTTATAATCATGCCCGATTCTGTCAGCTGTGAAAGAAGAATGTTGGTACAGCACTATGGTGCAGAAGTAATTCTTGTCCATGATGCAGGAAACATTGGTGACTGCATCGACGAATGCTTAAAGACAGCAGAAAGAATGAGAGATGAAAATCCCAACGTGTACATTCCCCAGCAGTTTGAAAACAAGGCAAATCCTATGGTACATAAGTATCACACGGGTCTTGAAATACTTGAACAGGCAGGAAAGGAAATTCACGGCTTCTGTTCAGGCTTTGGTACAGGCGGCACAATAAGCGGTATCGGTGAAACTTTAAAGGCTGTTTATCCTGATATTGAAATATGGGCAGTTGAACCTGAAAACGCCGCTATCCTTGCAGGCGGTACAATAGGCACACACCTACAGATGGGTATCGGTGATGGTCTTATCCCAGGAAATTTAAACCTCAACATTTACAGCAACGTATATATAGTTTCTGATGAAGAAGCTATCCGTACAGCAAAAGATCTTGCAAGACTTGAAGGTATTATGTGCGGTATTTCAAGCGGTACAAACGTTGCCGCCGCAAAACAGCTTGCAAAGAAGCTTGGCAAGGGCAAGACTGTAGTAGCGGTACTCCCCGACACAGCGGAGAGATACTTCTCCACTCCCCTTTTTGAAGGCGAATAAAACATAAAAGGTTCAGTCCGTGTGATTTACTCACACGGACTGTTTTTCACTATATTATTTTCTTTTTAATTTTAGCGATGCCGCTGAAAGCATTGTATATCCTGCTGTGATAATAACAGCTGTAAAGGACAGACCTGCACCTGTGGGAGGATTTTTGCTTTCGCTGTCACCGGGGATATTTTCGTCGGTATTGTCCTCGATATCTTCGGGTATCTCTGTGCTATCACCGGGAACGTTTTCATCTTCTTCCTTACCTTCGGTAAAGGCAATCCTTCCCTCACCGTAAGGATCGTCATATCCTGAACCTGCCTTTATCGCACCATTAAGAGTTTCTGTTATGTACTTAATAATAACCTGATAGTCGCTCATTATTTCATCAAGAACAAGCTTTCCGCCGTTAAACATTGTATAACCGTCTCCGCCTAACTTAAGCATATAGTTATGAGAAGCTACAGTATACTTTTTATCTGCCTCTATAAGCTCGCCGTTCACCTTAACATCATATACTCTACGCTCACCGTCTATCTTTATAAAAGTACCGCCTTCATCGGTTACTACGGGAGATTCTATACTTGTATCAACCTTGAAGGTTATACCCGACACCTGAAGGAATGAACCTGTTTCTTCTTTACCTGCATATCTCATACCGTGTTCAAGAGCATCAAGCACCTGCTGACCTGTGACTTCCATCATACAAAGCATATTGCCAAAGGGGTGGACGTTTATGATGTTCATATATGTAACGTCTCCCTTTTTGATATTTTCTCTGATGCCGCCTCCGTTTACAAAGGCTATATCTGCCCCTGTAACCTCTCTGTAGGCGTCAGCACATAAGTTGCCTAAATTTGTTTCCTGTGTGCGTATAAGTCTGTCGCCTGTCTCGGGGTCATATATTACAAGATCAACCTCGCTGTTCGCTACCACCTTGCCGAACTCTTTGTCAAGCTCTTCATAAATTGAGTCAACGAAAGCCTTTGTGTCTGCATCCTCTTCATCAATGGAATTTATAAGCTTACTTGTAATGCCTTCTTCCGTTACAACAACCTCTGCGATATTCTGAAGCTTTGTTCCTGTGGACGTGAGAAGAACTGTTTCGCCATCTTTATTCACAAATACTTTTTCGTTTACTGTAAGATGTGCGTGAGCATCAAGATAAAAATCTATACCGCTTGTGTTATTTATGATAGCTGTAGCATCCCAGTTGTCAAGACCTTCGCCGTAGCCTGTATGAGCAACTGCTATAACGTAATCAGCACCTTCGCCCTTTGCATCGTCTACAGCTGTCTGCACTGCATCGTATAGATCCTTACCTTCGTTATCACCTGAAAAGCCGTAGATAAATTCTCCGTTTTCATCCTTGAAATATGCAGGTGTTGAGGAAGTTGTCGTATAGGGAGTAGTTATACCGACAAATGCTATATCTATACCATCCGCCGTAATCATCTTATAAGGAGGAAGTACAAGTTCATCTGTTCTTAAATCCTTGAAGTTGCAGGAAATATAGTCAAGGGAGCTATTTTCGGCAATGGATAAAAACTGTTCCATACCAAAGTCAAACTCGTGATTACCGGGTATGCAAACGTCATAACCAACGTATTCCATAATATCTACTACAAATTCACCTTCTGACACAGCACCGATAAGTCCGCCCTGTATAGCATCACCGCCATCTACGAGAATAACCGTCTTGCCCTGTTCTTCCAGTGACTTTTTATATGCCGCAAGAGACGAGAAGCCAAGAACGCCTTCTTCCTTCTGACAAGCGTTGTGAATATCATTGGTGTATAGAATAACTACACCACCGTCATCAATCTGAATATCTTCAGCGTAAACTGATACAGCAAAGGTCAGCATCATTAAAGAAGATATCGCAACTGCTATAAGTTTTTTCATTAACTTCATATTATAACATCCTTTCAAAATTTATATATCTATTTTAACAGAAAATTATAATTTTTTCCAGTACCTGAACTATTGTTTTTTATTCCTTAATATAATTTTGTAGCAATGACGAAAAAAACTTGTTTTGAATATAAAAATGTGATATAATTTATATAATTTCATTCTGCTTACATTACGGAGATTTGTTATGGATATAAAAACATCAATTATTAACGGAAAGACCTCTCTCGGTATCGAGCTGGGCTCTACAAGAATAAAGGCGGTGCTTGTCAACAGTAGAAACCAGCCTATAGCACAAGGCTCTCATTCCTGGGAAAATGAGCTTAGAGATGGAATATGGACCTACTCCCTTGACAGCATACATAACGGAATAAGAAGCTGTTATTCCGATCTTTTAAAAGATATAAAAGAAAAATACGATGTAGTACCTGATACTTATGGTTCTATAGGCGTAAGTGCAATGATGCACGGCTATATGGCTTTTGATAACAGCTGGACACTTCTCGCACCTTTCAGGACCTGGAGAAACACCATTACCGCAAAAGCATCTGAGGAGTTGACAGCACTCTTTGACTTCCCTGTTCCGCAAAGATGGAGCATTGCACATCTGTATCAGTCTATCCTTGAAAAACAGGAACATCTGAAAGATATTGCTCATCTTACTACCCTTGCAGGCTATATCCATTACAGACTGACAGGTGAAAATATTCTTGGCATAGGCGAAGCCTCAGGTATGTTCCCCGTTGATAGCGATACTTTTACCTATAACAAGAAAATGACCGAAAAATTTGATAGCATCGCAAAAGAAAACGGCTTTGGTAAACCGATACTCTCACTACTACCCAAAGTACTGTGTGCAGGAGAAAATGCGGGAGCACTTACAAGCGAAGGTGCAAAATTCCTTGACGAATCGGGAACTTTAAAAAGCGGTGTACCTATGTGTCCTCCCGAGGGTGATGCAGGTACGGGTATGACTGCAACAAACAGTATCTCTGCTACTACCGGCAACGTATCTGCAGGTACTTCCGTATTTGCTATGGTAGTACTTGAAAAGCCTTTATCGAAAGCATACAGCGAAATAGACGTGGTAACAACTCCCACGGGAGAAGCCGTTGCTATGGTACATTGCAACAACTGCACGTCTGAGCTTAATGCATGGGTTAATATATTCAGAGAATTTTCTCTACTTACAGGTAACAACATAAGCGATGCCGAATTATATAACGCTCTTTTTAACGTAGCTATGAAGGGTGACAAGGATTGCGGAAGGCTCCTTGCGTATAACTATCTTTCAGGCGAACACGTTACAGGCTTTGAAGAAGGCAGACCTATGTTTGTCCGCACTCCTGACAGCAATTTTAACCTTGCAAATTTTATGCGAACAGAGCTTTACACTTCTCTCGGTGCATTAAAGACAGGTCTTGATATTCTTCTTAAGGAAGAGAACGTAAGACTTACAAGCATTACAGGTCACGGAGGATTTTTCAAAACTGAAAACGTTGGTCAAAGCATTTTAGCCGCCGCAGTAAACGCACCCGTATCGATTATGACTACTGCAGGAGAAGGCGGTGCCTGGGGTATGGCTATTCTGGCGTCTTATATGATTAATAAAAGCTCCGATGAAAAGCTCTGTGATTATCTGAATAATAAAGTATTTGCAGATACAAAGATCAAGACGCTTTCTCCCGACAAGGCGGATGTTGAAGGCTTTGAGGCGTTTATGAAACGCTATAGTAAAGGACTTGAAATAGAAAGAGCGGCGGTAAATAACGTATGACAACTGTTTATTTTATAAGACACGCCCAGTCCGACAGATTTACACAGGATGACAGGACAAGACCTTTAACCGAAGAGGGCCTCGCCGATACGCTTAAAATTACGGAAGCGTTATCAGATAAAGAGATAAGTCACATACTTTCAAGCCCCTATAAAAGAACCATTCAGACAGTTACCGATCTTTCAGAAAAGCTTGGACTTCCCATTGAGACCGACGAGGACTTCAGAGAGCGAAACGCAGGCAAATGGCACGGTGAAAACTTTTTAGAATTTATAAAAGCTCAGTGGGAAGAATTCAACTATCATATTCTTGACGGCGAATGTCTTTCCGACGTACAGAAACGCAACGTAAAAGCTTTGCATAAATATCTCGGTAAATACAAAAATGAAACCATTGCTATCGCCACTCACGGTACAGCATTAAGCACGATGATAAACTATTATTATTCTGATTTCAATTATGACAGTTTTATGCGGATAATCGATTTTATGCCGTATGTTGTAAAGATGGAGTTTGACGAAGAAAACAAGATAACAAATTTTGAAGAAATACTGATTATAGAAAAGGAGTATAAATAATGGCATCACGTCTTATGCATCTTTATGTCGGCAAGCTGCTTGCAGAAAAGCTTGATATTAAGGACAAGAACAGATTTTTATGCGGTGTTATTCTGCCCGATGCATATCTTTCAGGAAACAAGGCAGATTATAACACTCACTACGTGCATTTAAGCAACGACCATAAAACTATGGATTTCGGCAGGTTTTATGCTGAATACAAGGAAAAGATACTGACAGACGAGCTTTACTTGGGCTATTATTTTCACCTTGTAGAGGACTGTGCCTACAGAAAATTCATATACTACACTCTTGATCTACTTAAGCTGAGAGGAAATAAGGACTTTCTTGATAAGCTTTATGCAGACTTCCACAGCCTGAATTCCTATATATACGGCAAAATGGGAAAATTCCAACTTTCCGTCCCTGAAAAATTTGAAGATGAAGAAATAAACAGGCTCTGTCCTTTCCAGTTAAGCGAATTTATTGAACATATGGAAAAGGACTATCTCGACGAGGCTTCTTCCGACCATTATTATATATCACCTAAAATATGCGAAGAATACTTCTCACGCTGTCTTGAAGCATGCTTGGAGGAATTTGAAGTCATAAAGGCGGATAAAACTCCCGACCCGTGGAAATATTGCTGGAGAAACCCTCCCGTGCTTTAATTTACACAGATTGAATTTGTATAACAAGGCTATCCCAGGAAACCTGTGAAAATCAGGTACGAGCCCGTCGCCGTGATGTACAAGATTTTTCAGTCTACCGTTAGCCGTAATAACGGGACAAAGCCATTGGATAAACCGAGAAGGCGACTGAAAAGGTGCTAAGTCGAAATACTGCGGACAGCTTTTAAAAGTCTTTTTATAACAGCGAGTGCCTGTTGAAGATGGTTATAAAAAATTAAAACGGGTAAAACCCGAAAAACGAAAGGAATTATTTTTATGAAGACAATTTTTAAAAAATCCTTATCGTTATTCCTTTGTTTTGTGCTTATTACGGCTATAGCACTTGTATCAGGATGTAACGATAACAAAGAAACACCGCAGAATAACAATTCATCTGTGGTAGAAAGCAACGATATCACCTCTTCTGTAACAGAAGAAAGCAAAGGCGATGTCACAGTAAAAGGTGAAGGTAAGACAAAATTCAACTTTGACGTTACTGACAAGGATGGCAATGTAACTAGCTTTGAAATCCGCACCGATAAAACGATCGTCGGAGAAGCATTGCAGGAGCTTGGACTCATTGAAGGCGATGAAGGCGATTTCGGTCTTTATGTAAAGAAAGTAAACGGCATCGTCGCAGACTTCGACATAGACGGCACTTACTGGGCATTCTATGTAAATGGAGCTTATGCTACATCAGGCGTTGATACTACAGAAATAAAGGATGGCGAAAGCTACGCCTTTAAAGTAGAGAAATAATGAAGCTTAGTATCAGAGAAATAGCCATATTTGCAATGCTCGGCACTATTATGTATCTGTCGAAGATGGTGATGGAATTTCTGCCGAATATTCATTTGCTGGCGGTTCTGACTATAGCATATACCGTAGTATACAGACAAAAGGCTCTTTACCCTATATATGTATTTGTTTTTGTACTAGGGCTTACCAACGGCTTTAATATGTGGTGGATACCGCATTTATATCTGTGGACTGTTCTTTGGGGTGTTACAATGCTTTTACCTAAAAGAATGCCTAAAGTAGTAGCACCGATAGTATACATCATAGTTGCCGGTGCTCACGGCTTTTTATACGGAACACTTTATGCCCCGGCACAAGCTATTATGTTTGGTCTTGATTTCAATGGCACAATTGCCTGGATAATAGCCGGACTCCCTTTTGATATTACTCACGGCATAAGTAATATGATCGGCGGAATGCTTATAGTCCCTATCATTTCTGTAATACGGCTTGCAGAAAGAACTTATCACAAGTCGTAAAAAAATCGGGGTCATCCTTTCGGATGACCCCGTAACTATTTTGATTAATAATTTCTTTCCTTGAATGCAGGAATTGCTACTACACAGAAACCTACACCGGATAAGAGATAGCCAACGCCAAGATTTATAAGGAAAGATGACATAACATTTGCCTGCTCTCCAATCTCTAACATCAATTCATCCAGTGTATTGGCAAGTGAGAAGAAGTTGAAGAATACGTCAGCAAACCCATCATAACCAAGCCATGATAAAACTTCCGACGCACCGGGTTCATTGAATACAGCTAACGTTTCGATAAAGATATTGCTGCCAAGTACTGCAAGTGCAATAACTACGATACAGGAAATAATACCGAAAACATCAAATTTCTTGCCTAAAAGCTTGTAACCCGTTACTGTACAGAAGCCCATTGCAAGACCACCGATATAGGCAATCTTGCCCATCATACCAAAGATTACCCAGATAACGCAAGCTATAAGAGCGAATAAAACCGCACCCACAAAGCCAAGCAAAGGATTTGAATTGATATTTGCCTTTTCCGGATTGCGTACCATAGGCGTAAACGTTGCAGGTGCTTCGGTATAGGAAGGATCTGCTCTGAAATCATTTGCTATAGGAGGCACGGAATAATTATTTTCAAAGGATGACGCTGAAGGAGGCTCAAGTGCTGCAAGATCTGCTGCGGTTGTAAAGCCTGTGCTTTCAGGAGCTGTAGCAGGATCTATACTTCCCATAGAATCCGAAGTAGAGGCAAGCTTTGTACCCATCGGTACACTGCCCTGGTTCATACCCATTGCACCTACTGCACCCATTGCTCCAACTCCAACAGCACCCATTGTTGTTCCCATATTCGTCTGAGAGGGCTGCATATTATATGTATTTTGCTGAGGTGTTGCAAAACCATCCGCACCGAACATAGGTTGCTGAGGCTGAGCATTAAAATTATTCTGTACGGGCTGTACAGGAGTAGCAAAGCCATCTGCACCGATCGTAGGCTGCTGAGGCTGAGCATTAAAATTATTCTGTACGGGCTGTACAGGAGTAGCAAAGCCATCTGCACCGAACGTAGGCTGCTGAGGCTGTGATTGTGTTGCCGTAGCTACATTCTGCTGAGCTTCGTCGGCTTCATTTTCTGTACACATCTTGCAAAGCTGTGTACGTACTCCGTCAGAGTCGTTTCCTATAGCAAGTCCTATTCCTGAACCACACTGAGCACAAGCGTTGCTGAAATAGTTCGCTGAAAGGAAATTGGTAATATCATAAATAAAGGTCATCAGTCTTGTGATAGTTGAAGCAGAATCAACATCGGCTGAAATTACAGCGGCAATCGTGTAATTATTTACATCCGTTGCTCTGATATAGTTATTTTCGGGCTTGGCCTTATATTCTTCAAACCACTGATCAGCGCCCTTATTGGATAAGGCACCCTTTCTTGCCCAGGTTGTAAAGATAAAGCAATTATTCTGTTCATTTGCCTTAATCATCATACCAAAGCCTTTATTAACACCATAAATGCTTTTTGTTGCAGCATCAGTCGTAAACTGAAACTGAGGTGCTAAGGAAAAAAGATCATCAAGTATCATTTTATTGTCCCCCTTGTATTTTTTGTATTTATTTCAATACACATAAAATTGTACTACAAAAGGAACTATTTGTCAACACTTTTTTGCTTTATCGTAGTCAAGTGAGAAAATATTTAATTGTTGACATTTATCTGAAGATTGTAGTATAATATACAATGATTAATGATAGTAAACCTATCATCCGAGATAAGCAAAGTGAATTTTGTTTTAAACACAGGAAGGTTATTCTATGCAAAATAAAATCTTTTTTACAAAGCCCGGGGATTTTGCACTTTGGGAGCAGAATTGTCAGCCTATCGGAAACGGATATATGGGAGCAAGCTTTTTTGGCGGTATAGCTAAAGAAAAGGTTGTACTGAACGAGAAGACTCTGTGGGCAGGCGGACCTTCTGAAAAACGTCCTGACTACAATAGCGGAATAATAAACGATAGCTATAAATATGTAAAACAGGTGCAGGATCATTTATATAATGATGAATACGAAAAGGCAGTTGAGCTTCTTCCCCATCTGACCGGTGCAACAGAAGGCTTTGGTGCATATCAGCTTTTATGTAATATGATGCTGAGCTTTTCCAATATAGATGAAAGCCTTGTAACTGACTACAAGAGAACTCTCGATATGGATAACTCCATATTCACAACAGAGTTTTCCTATCGCGGTGCAATCCACAAAAGAGAAGCCTTTGCAAGCTATCCTGCGAATGTGATAGCTTTAAAGCTTTCTTCCGACAAGCCCAGAAGAATATGTGTTAGACTGAGTCTCGAAGATATACAGTGTGGTACTGTAAGAGCGGAAGATGATACTCTTATATATGAAGGGGCTTTATACGATAACGGTCTTCGTTACTGCACAATGTTCCGTATTGAAAATCACGGCGGAGAGCTATTAAATGCAAAAGACTCTGTAATGGTAGAGCATGCCGATGAGGTTGTGATATATATCACCGCTTCTACAGATTACAGCGACATCTACCCCGCTTTCAGAAACGGAATTGACCCTGCGATACCCGTAAAGGAAAGAATAGAAAAAGCTGTGAAAAAAGGCTTTGACGCTCTTTACAGCGAACATCTTGTTGATTATAAGGAGCTTTTTGACAGAGTAAAGCTTACTTTAGGCGACGATAATGAAGAAATTCTCCCCTGTAACGAGCTTCTTTCAAAATATAAAAACGACGATGACAGAAAGTACAGACAACAGCTTGAAATGCTATATTTCCAATTCGGCAGATATATGCTTATCTCTTCGTCAAGAAAGGGCTCTCTACCTGCAAATCTTCAGGGGGTATGGAACGAATCCAACTGTCCTCCCTGGTGCTGTGACTATCATATAAATGTAAATCTCCAGATGAACTACTGGGGTGCATATAACACAAATCTTGCAGAAACAGTACCTCCCCTGGTGGATTTTCTTGATAGTATGCGTCCCTCGGGAAGAAAATCAGCAGAGGCTTATTACGGCATAAAGTCGGATGAAGAAAACCCAGAAAACGGCTGGATTGCACATACACAAAGTACGCCTTTCGGCTGGACTGCTCCCGGCTGGGATTTCTACTGGGGTTGGTCTACTGCCGCAGTTGCGTGGCTTATGCAGAATATATATGAATACTACGAATTCACCGGTGATAAGGAATATTTCAGGGAAAGAATTTATCCTATTATGCGTGAAAGTGTAAAATTCTACACCCAGTGGCTTACATTCGACGACAAGCAGAACAGACTTGTATCCACACCCACCTACTCTCCCGAACACGGTCCTGTAACTATCGGCAACACTTATGAACAGAGCCTTATCGAACAGCTTTACAGAGATTTTATCGCTTCCTCTGAAGCACTCGATTGTGATAAAGAGCTTCGTGACAAGGTAAAGGAGCAGGTAGAACAGTTAAAGCCCTTCAGTATCAGCGAAAAGACAGGCTTATTAAAAGAATGGTTTGAAGAGGACGACGATAATTTCGATCATTCCAAAACTCAGAAAAACCACCGTCATATCTCTCATCTTATGGGTCTATATCCCGGCAAGGCAATAAATGAAAATACCCCCGAACTTCTTATAGCTGCTATAAACACTCTCAACGACAGAGGAGATGAATCTACAGGTTGGGCAAGAGCCTATAAATTAAATCTCTGGGCAAGAGTAAAAGAGGGTGACAGAGCATATTCTATATTACAGGGACTGTTAAAGGGTTGTACCTTTGATAATCTTTTCGACTTCCACCCACCCTTCCAGTTAGACGGAAACTTCGGTGGTAGTGCGGGCATAGCAGAAATGCTTTTACAGAGCCACGAGGGATATATTGATATTCTGCCTGCATTACCATACTTATGGAAGGATGGTAGCTTCTCGGGTCTTCGTGCAAGAAATGGCTTTATCGTAAATATGATCTGGAAGAATTACGCTCCAAGCGATGTCAGAATAACATCAACCATTGGTGGAAAATGCCGTATCAAGCTTTACTGTTCTTCAGTTTTATGTAACGGCAATGAAGTTCCCTTCACTCACGAGGACAACATAACAGAGTTCGAAACCCTTGCCGGCAAGGAATATTCCTTTATACTTTAAGGACAAATAGACAAGATGTGTAATAAAATCAGCACATTTTTGTACAACTTGTCGATAAGTTAAATTTTTTAATAAAATTTCAAAAAAACACTTGCATTTTTGATTTGTTTCTGTTAAAATATTTATGTTATATCGCTATATAAAGATATGGTGATGGAACAGACAGTACAAGATACAGTCAGTTCCTTAATTATAAGCAACACTAAAGGAGGTGCAAACCCCATGGCAAAATGTGATATCTGCGGAAAGGGCGTTTCTTTCGGCATTCAGGTTTCTCACTCACACAGACGCACAAACAGAACATTCAAGCCCAATGTTCAGAAGGTTAAGGCTATCGTAAACGGTACTCCTTGCAGAGTACACGCTTGCTCTCGTTGCCTTCGTTCAGGTAAGGTACAGCGTGCTGCTAACTAATTGAAACTGAAAAGTAAAACCAAAGAAAATAATTTTTCGCTCCCCTGATTTTCAGGGGAGTTGGTTTTTGCGGTGTGCCACCGCTGGCGTCTCCGCCTTTACAATTCTTGCAATTGGCAAAGATTTATAAACGGCGGCATCATATATTAGGCGTAAAACAATTTATTATTTGGTGGTGTGCCACAGCAAAAAAGGTCGTGAAGGTTTCCCTTCACGACCTTTTCTCTACAAACCCTTACTGGTTTACATTTTCAAAGAAATTTTCAAATTCCTTTACGCCGATGTTTACCTGATCCTCGGCAAACTGTGCGGCACTTTCATCGTTCTCTCCCGATTCATTGGGCTTACCTAAAAGCATAAAGCACACGTAATCGCCGTTACGGAGCACCTTTGCGGCGGCAATCTTTGCTAAATTCTGAGGATACTGAGTATTATTTTCAGTAAGCAGATTCTTTGCGTTCTTGAACGCATTTTCAATCATATCTGCTTTACCCTCCTTTGCCTTTACAATAATAAGTCTGTCAGGGTGGAAACCGATTGTAGGCATTTCTGCAACTATTTCGTCGTACATATCTGATGTGATACCGAACTGTGTTTCAAGATCTTCCTCAGGAATAGCCATATTGGGAAGATAATTATCGTTATACGCCTTTGCAATGTTTTCTCTCAGTATCTCTGTTATTGTCCTGCCATTAACATTGTTGTTCACCCCTGAGTCTGTGTTCTCGCTTGTCACAGGTGCAGGATTTGATGATACTACTGAGCCACTTGTTACCGCAGATGAGTTATCAGAGGACATTACCTCATTTCCGCCGAAGAAGCAGCCCGAAAGACTGGATGCAATAGTTGCCGCAATAACTAATGATAAAGTTATGTTTTTGTATTTTTTCATTTTTCTGTTCATAAGAATTTATCCTTTCTGTTTTCTGCTAAATTCTGTGTGTAATTTTTCCATTACGCTGATATTTTCCCCTTAACATTCTGAATTATTCATACTATTGTCATTTTATCTAAAAAAACATATGTAAAATCTATTTTACTCACAAAGACGATTGTGCCATAATTAATAGACTTTTTCCCTTCAATATGTTAGAATAAAAATATAAATAAACCGAAAGGAAAATCCACTATGATAAATTTAGATGAACTTATAAGCAAGATGACGCTGGAAGAAAAAGCCGGACTTTGCTCAGGTGGTGATTTCTGGCACACAAAAAAGGTAGGAAGACTCGGTGTTCCGGACGTAATGGTAAGCGACGGTCCTCACGGACTGAGAAAACAGGATATAGGTAACGTAAACGCAGAAAGCGACGTTATAGAGGCAGTGTGCTTCCCTGCCGCCTGTGCTACCGCCTGCAGCTTTGACAGAAAGCTTATGCAGGAGATGGGCGAGATACTTGGTGAAGAATGTCGTGCAGAAGACGTATCAGTTCTGCTTGGTCCTGCTGTCAACATAAAGCGTTCTCCTTTATGCGGCAGAAACTTTGAATACGTATCCGAAGACCCCTACGTAGCAGGCGAATTATCTGCCGCTTATATAAACGGTGTGCAGAGCAAGAACGTTGGCACGTCCATAAAGCATTTCTGTGCAAACAGCCAGGAGTTACGCCGTATGACCGTATCTTCTGATATGGATGAAAGAACGCTTCGTGAAATATATCTCCCTGCTTTTGAAACTGCAGTAAAGAAGGCTCAGCCCTGGACTGTAATGTGCAGTTACAATCTTATAAACGGTGTGTATGGTTCAGAAAACGATTATACTCTTAACAAAATCCTCCGCGATGAATGGGGCTTTGAGGGCTATGTAGTATCCGATTGGGGGGCAGTAAACGACAGACCTAAGGGCCTTGCCGCAGGTCTTGATTTAGAAATGCCCTCAAGTGGCGGTCTTAACGATGCTAAGATAGTAGAGGCAGTTAAAAACGGAACACTTGACGAAGCTATAGTTGATAAAGCGGTAAAGAGAATACTCACTCAGGTATACCGCTATCACGATGGCAAGAATGACGGCAAGGAATATGTATTCGACCGCAAAGAAGATCATAAGAAGGCAGTCGAAATCGCAAAGCAGTGTATGGTACTGCTTAAGAATGACGGTTCGTTACCCCTCCCAAAAAACGGATTAAAGATCGGCTTTATCGGTGAATTTGCAGAAATGCCAAGAATTCAAGGCGGCGGTAGCTCTCACATCTTTACAAAGAACGTATCCTCTGCTCTTGACAGCGTAAAGGGTATCTGCGACGTAGCATACGCGAAGGGCTTTATAAGAGAACAGAACGAAACGGATGAAGCGTTACAGCAGGAAGCTATCGATCTTGCAAAGACCTGTGATGTAGTTGTGATCTTTGCAGGTCTGCCTGACATATTTGAGTCAGAAGGTTACGACAGAAAGCATATGAGAATGCCCGACTGTCAGAACGAGCTTATTGAAAAGATATGCGACGTTCAGGAAAACGTAATCGTTGTTCTGCATAACGGCTCGCCCGTTGAAATGCCCTGGAACGACAGAGTAAGTGCTATACTTGAAGCCTATCTTTCAGGCGAAGCTACCGGAGAAGCTACTGTCGATATTCTCTTTGGCAACGCAAACCCCTGCGGCAAGCTTGCAGAAACCTTCCCCAAAAAACTTTCCGACACCCCCTGCTATCTGAATTACGGCACTATGTATCACGCTAAATGTAACGAAGGTGTATTTGTAGGCTACAGATATTACGACACAAAGGAAATGGATGTACTCTATCCCTTTGGTCACGGTCTGTCCTATACGAGCTATGAATATTCAGATTTGGAAGTTTCTCAGAAAAACATCACCGACAAGGATACCTTAACAGTTTCTGTTACTGTTACCAACGTCGGCAATATGGCGGGTAAGGAAATCGTACAGCTTTACGTTTCTGATAAAACGGGTTACGAGTTCCGTCCCACAAAGGAACTTAAAGGCTTTGAAAAGGTAGAATTACAGCCCGGCGAAAGCAAGGAAGTAATCTTCACTCTTGACGCCCGTAGCTTCAGCTTCTATAACGAGGATATAAGCGACTGGTTTGCGGCAAGCGGCAAGTATGAAATTCTTATTGGCAAATCCTCAAGAGATATCGTACTTAAGGCTGAGATCGACTTTAAAGCTACAAAGAAAGTACCCTTTATTGCCCACGAAAACACTGTATTCGGTGAATTTATGGACTATCCCGAGGGTAAGGATGCTCTTGAAATATTAAGACCTCTTGTAAGCGAAGGTCTTCTTGGCGGTCAGCACGTTGACGACGTTATGCTTAAAAATATGGCAGAGGCTATGCCCTTAAGACAAATACGCTCCTTCGGCGGAATTTCAGACGAAACTCTGAAAGAAGCCATAGATAGTTTAAATAAGAACTTTGGTGGATATAAATCAGTATAAAATCAATTCTCCCCTGCCAATACGGCAAGGGAGAATTATTATTCCTGAAGTGTTCTATCCGTGCGGCTGAAAATAAGAGATACCAGAAAACCGAAAAGTATTGCCGCTGTTATTCCTGCCGCTGCAGAGGTAAAACCGCCTGTAAATACGCCTAAGAAGCCGGTTTCATCGACGGCTTTTTTTACACCTTTAGCAAGTAAGTTTCCAAAGCCTGTCAGCGGCACTGTCGCCCCAGCTCCGGCAAAGTCAACAAGCGGCTGGTAAAGTCCCAGCCCGCCAAGCACAACTCCCGAAACCACATAGGATACGAGTATTCTCGCAGGAGTAAGCTTTGTAAGATCTATAAGGAGCTGACCTATAGCACAGAAAGCACCACCTACAAGAAAAGCTTTTAAATATTCAAGAAAGATATCCATAAATTCTCCTTTCAGCGTCTGTGCGATATTTCTACCACGTGAGAAATACCGGGTATGCTTTCACCCTGCTGGACTACGGTAGTTGACATAAGAGCACCTGTTGCGGCAAACAGAATATTTTTATATTCACCGCTTCTTACTCTTGGCAGAATATATCCGCAAAGAACGCTTGCACTACAGCCACAACCTGAGCCGCCTGCGTGAACATCCTGCTTTTCCCTGTCAAAGATCATAAGTCCACAGTCCTTATGCACTTTGGAAATATCTTCGTTATGCCTTGAAAAAAGCTCACATAGGATGTCAGAACCGACCTGACCTAAGTCACCTGTAAATATAGCATCGAAATCTGAAACGTTTTTCCCTGTATTGCTAAGATGGCGGCTTATGGAATCGTATGCCGCTCCTGCCATTGCCGCGCCCATATTGTTAGCGTCCTTTTCTCCCATATCAACTATTTTTCCGATAGTCACAGCTTTGATATAGGGTGGCTCTGTTACCGCTCCGACAATGCAACATCCTGAGGCGGTGGCTGTCCACTGAGCTGTGGGCGTTCTTACTCCGCCATAGGTGATAGGAAAACGGAACTGTCTTTCTGCTGAGCAAAAATGGGATGAGGTGACCGCCGCACAGTATTCTCCCATACCGCTATCAATAAAAAGCGAAGCCATTGCAAGACTTTCCGCCATTGTGGAACAAGCTCCGTACAATCCCACAAAGGGAAGGTTATATTGTCTCAGCCCGTAGGTAGAGCCTGTACATTGATTGAGAAGATCGCCCGCAAAGATAAAATCTATATCATCACTTAAAAAGTGTCCCTTTCTAAGAGCAAAATCAAAGGCGTATTGCTGAAGCTTGCTTTCTGCTTTCTCCCAGGTCTCTTCACCAAGCTCTGCTCCCTTTGATATATAGTCAAAGCACTCACCGAGTGGTCCGTCCCCCTCCATCTTTCCTACAGCCGCCGCATAGGATAAAACAGATACACCATTTGTCAGCTTTATTGTTCCGTCCTTTATAAATTGTGACATATATATGTTCCTTTCTGTTTTAGGTAGTTTATGAAAATCTAAAACAGTTATACATTTTAATACTATATTCCTATTGACATCTAATATAAAATGTGATAAGATTTAGTTACCACACAAAACCGAATATTTTTGACTTATATGAGAATCATTTTTATGGTAAAAGTGCATTCTCTTTTTTGGCATTCTTATTTCTCATATAAGTTGTTAAAAAGGTTTTGTGTGGTAGCAAGCCAGAGTTATGCATTTTTCGGTGTGTGTAACTTTGGTTACACACACTTTTTGTTTTTAGGAGGAATTTGAAATGTCAACACAAGAAACAAATGTAATTAACGAAAACGAATTCGTAACTGAAGAAGATGCATTAATACAACTGAAAAAAGGATACGAAAATGCAGAAACAATCCTAAAAGACGAGGATAAATTAGAAGAATTATTCCAACGATTAGAGGAAAAACTCAAAGAAATTCCTGCTGTTGGCACTTCATTAGCTCATGTTGCAACAATAGGTTCAATGGTAAAAAGCTATGTGTCTAAAGAATATGATAAAATACCTATTGGGACAATTGTAGCTGCAATTAGTGCTTTGGTTTATGTTATATCCCCTATTGATTTAATCCCTGATTTTATTCCCTTCGCTGGATTAATTGATGATGCAATGGTTATTACAGCATGCTTAAAACTTATTGATTCTGACATTACAGAGTATATTAAATGGAGGAAAGAAAACGGAAAAGAACTATTTCCATCTGACGAAGAACTTATACAAGAAGATTAGTTCATACATAAACAGCCTACTATCAAGCAGGCTGTTTTAATTATATGGATTTACAATTAGCCCACAATGTGATATAATTATCATGCTGATTTTTAAAGAATTAAGAGGTGTCTGATGAAAATAAAATATATACTTACTTCCCTTTTATATTTTCTTATAACTACGTTTATTGCAAACTCTTTTATTTTAATTACAAAGCTGCCGCAGATACTGTTTATTGTTATACCTGTTTTTCTTTTTATTAATATAGCCGCAGGAGTTCTGACAGCAGGGACTAAAAATCATACTCTTAAATTCTGCTATCACGGGACAATATTGCTGAGTGCTTTTTACCTTTCGGTCGTTGCATCGACTGTATATCATATTATACTTGCTACAAAAACTATACCAGATGATTACTGGACTTTTATCTGGAGTGCGGTACTTTGTACTTCACTATTATTCGTTATATTCTGGAACGGAATAATCTGCGTATATCTGACGTCTACACAGCTCGGTATTAAAATAAGGGTTATCGGCGTTATATGCGGAATGATACCGATAGCGAATTTAATTGCTCTCTTTTTTATTATAAAAACGACTGCAAGCGAGGTTCTTTTTGAAACAGCAAAGGAAAAACTGAACCTGAAAAGACAGAAGGATAAAATCTGTGCAACTAAATATCCTATTCTTATGGTACACGGGGTATTCTTCCGTGACTCGAAATTCTTCAATTACTGGGGAAGAATTCCGGGGGAATTACAAACTAACGGGGCAACCATCTTCTACGGCAATCAGCCTTCTGCCGCCTCAGTTTCAGAGTGTGCGATATATATAAAGGACAGAGTAAACGAAATAATTTCCTCTACAGGTGCTGAAAAGGTCAATATCATTGCACACTCAAAGGGTGGACTTGATTGCAGATACGCTATAGCAAAGCTTGGTATTGAAGATAAGGTTGCATCACTTACAACAATAAACACACCGCACAAAGGATGCTTATTTGCAGATTATCTGCTGACTAAAATTCCGACTGCTGTAAAGAACAGAACTGCACAGGCCTATAATATGGCACTTAAAAGATTCGGCGAAGCGGATTCGGATTTTTTAGCGGCGGTAAGTAATCTCACTGACAGCTACTGTGCTGAGCTTAATTCTGAGCTTGAAGAACCGAAGAACGTCTTCTGTCAGAGTGTTGGTTCAGTGCTTAAAAATGCAACGGGAGGAAAATTTCCTCTTAATTTCTCCTATCATTTAGTGCATCATTTCAGCGGTGCAAATGACGGACTTGTAGGCGAAGAGTCTTTCCGCTGGGGTGAAAAATTCACTTACCTGAAAGCTTCAGGCAAATGCGGTATCTCACACGGTGACATGATCGACCTGAACAGAGAGAACATCAAGGGCTTTGACGTAAGAGAGTTTTACGTGGGGCTTGTAAGCGATTTAAAGGATAGAGGGTTGTAAACTATAAAACGGCTTGCTAACAAACAAGCCGTTTTATATATTAAAAAAGTCCCATAGTAAAATAAATAACTCCATACACAACGCTTGCCGTGATGCCGTAAACTATTACAGGACCTGCAATTATGAATATTTTTGCACCTGTGCCTAAAATATAACCCTCGGTCTTAAATTCAAGGGCGGGAGATACTACGGCATTTGCAAAGCCCGTAATAGGTACGAGTGTACCTGCGCCGCCGTGCTTTGCTATTCTTTCATACAGCCCAAAGCCGGTAAGCACAGCACTTATCAGAATAAGCGTTATGGAAGTATACGCCGCCGCTTGTTCGTCATCAAGTCCTGTATTTTTATAAAGATTAAGAAAAAACTGACCAACCATACAGATAAAGCCTCCTATAGCGTATGCTTTAGGGATGGTCTTATACATCTTTGATGACCCTGAATGCTTTTTGCTTATCTTACTGTATTCCTTTTTACTGATATCCATAATTATTTTCTCCGTTTTTATTTTATCGTTATTTTTTACAGCAAAAGGTCGTTTATTCAAAGAAATTCAATAATTATTTCTATTGCAATCCGCATAAAAGTATGATATAATTTTAACGGACAATTTTCATACAAAAGAAAGGCGATATTATGAAATACGTAGTTTTACTTTGCGACGGTATGGCTGACCTTCCGAGAGAAGACTTAAACGGCACTCCTATGAGCGTTGCCAACAAGCCCAATATGGATATGCTCGCAAAGAAATCAAGAATAGGTCTTGTAAAGACGGTTGCGGACAACTTAAAGCCCGGTAGCGACGTTGCTAACCTCTCTGTTTTAGGTTATGACCCTGCAATATACTATTCAGGCAGAAGTCCCCTTGAGGCAGGTAGTATCGGAATTGATATGAAGCCTACAGACGTATCCTTCAGAACAAACCTTGTTACTGTAACAGATGAAGAAAAGTATGAAGACAAGACTATACTTGACTATTGTGCAGATGATATTTCAACTGAAGAAGCGGCTGAAATCATAAAGTATATTGATGAAAAGTTAGGCACGGATGAATTCAGATTTTACAGTGGTGTAAGTTATCGTCACTGCCTTATCTGGGATAAGGGCACAATGGACGTAGGCAAACTGACACCACCCCACGATATCACAGGCAAGCCTGTAAAGGAATATTTAGGTGCAAATGAAAAGGGTCAGGTTCTTATTGAAATG
This sequence comes from Oscillospiraceae bacterium, assembly GCA_015067025.1. Lineage (GTDB taxonomy): Bacteria > Bacillota > Clostridia > Oscillospirales > Ruminococcaceae > Ruminiclostridium_E. The sequence goes on along the minus strand of SVNC01000001.1, from coordinate 212,625 downwards.
ATGAAGAAGAGCTATGAGCTTTTAAAGGATCACCCTGTAAACTTAAAGAGAATTGAAAGAGGTCTTCGTCCTGCCAACAGCATTTGGTTCTGGGGTGAAGGTGTTCGTAAAGAACTTACTCCCTTCAAGGAAAAGTACGGCAAAAGTGCCGCAATGATCTCCGCAGTTGACTTACTCAAAGGTATCGGTAAATTTACCGAAATGGACGTAATAAACGTAGAAGGTGCTACAGGTTACATAGATACAAACTTTGACGGTAAAGCTCAGGCGGCTGTTGAAGCATTAAAGAGCGGCAAGGATTTTGTATATATCCACGTGGAAGCTCCCGATGAATGCGGACATCGTTTTGAAGTGGCAAACAAGGTAAAGGCTATAGAGCTTATTGATGAAAAGATACTTGGAGTTATATTGAAGGAATTTGAAGGTGAAGATATAAAGATACTTATCTGCCCTGACCATCCCACTCCCTTAGAGCTTAAGACTCACACAAACGCACCTGTTCCTTTTATGATCTACGACAGCACAAAGGACGTAGACGGTGCAGATAAATTCTCTGAAGAAACAGCAGCCGCTAAAAATGATTACGTGGCTGTAGGTCACGAGCTTATGGCACAGTTTCTTGCTTAACGACTTATAAAATAAATTTGTGAAGATTGACTCCCGTGGCATCAAATGACGGGAAATTTAAATTCACCTTTCTTGCTCTATAGAAATATAGAGAGCAAATATTTTGTTTTTCTGCCTGCTTTTCAGCAGGCAGTTTTTTTGCAACAACAAAAGACGTAATACCCATACGGATATCACGTCTTTTATTTTTATTCACCTATAATAACATCGCCACGGTTTATAAGTTTCATCAGATAGTCTACTACGTCAGGATCGAACTGCTTGCCCTTGTTCTTTATGAGCTCTTCAACTATAACTTCCTTTGTAAGTCGTGGACGGTAGCATCTGTTAGAGTTCATCGCATCAAGAGAGTCGGCAACACAGATTATCCTTGCAATGAGAGGAATCTCTTTGCCTTTAAGCCCCTGAGGATAACCCTTTCCGTCATATCTTTCGTGATGGTAAAGAGCACCTAAGTTCATACCCTTAATAGATGTAAAGTCGCGGAGCATTTCACCGCCTACTGTGGTATGGCGTTTAATCTCCTCATATTCTTCGTCTGTCAGCTTGTCCGGTTTTTGTAAAATGTTTACAGGAATTGCAATTTTTCCACAGTCGTGCATAAGTGCAATACAGCGGATATCATGACAATCTCTTGCAGAATATTTCATCTCACAGGCGAGAGCATAAGCAATTTTCGCTACACGCTCAGAGTGACCCTTTGTATTAGGATCCTTTGCTTCTACAAAATTTATCAGCGTATTTATCGACTGCTCGATAATTATAGCGTCGTGTTTCTGCTGTTTTAAAAGCTTACGTACTCTTATCTGGGACATAATAAATCCTATTATAAGCACAAGACAGCCTATATCCACACCTACAAGAGTGAGGAACAAAGGCTCACCCCAGGCACTTTTCTGTAAATGATAGCTGAACATTGCATTATCAAATACTGCCTCATAATCAAGTCCCTTATCAGGGATATAAACGATGAAACCCATAACAGCAGAGCTGTGCACTTCTTCCGTTTCGGATTTTTGCACTAAAGGATATTCATTATCTGCCTTACTGGGATAATATACAAATTTATCGCCCTTGCTGAGAGGGACCATAGGACCTGTATGATCTATGTAATAATCAAGCTCAAAATCAATACTTAAATACTCTCTTAAATCTATAGTCTGTACCTTTTCTCCGTTATCAGTACTTTGATGAAATTCCAAATCTCCGCACCAAGCATTGTTGAACCACATATATTCAGGCATATACAACTCCATAGTCCAGTCAGATATTATTGCCTGTGACGTGTTTTCGATAACCATCTCATAAATAATGCCCACGCTTGCTCCGTGCAGTTCATTACCATTTTCATCAAGTATCGGGTCCTTTAACCAAGCACCTGAATCACCTCCACGAGGTCCTAATTTTACATCAAAATCAGAAAGGGTCCAAACACCTTCACTCAGTGTACCATCTGATAGTTTTACTGTTCTTAGAGTTTTGCTGTCTTCCTTTACCCACATATAATATATTGCTATCAGAATAAAAAACATAATGTACGCTACTATCGCAACTGCAAGTGCAATAGTTGATTTACTCATCTTCTTCATATCAAATTTTCCTTTTAAGAGATATCCTTTAGTAAAGTATAACATAGAGGTAAACCGTTGTCAAATAATTCCGTAAAAAAACAGCTCTCGGATTTCTCCAAGAGCTGTTTTATCACAAAGAAGGTTTATCATTAATTAGTATAATATTCTGTAAGCTCATCCCAGTCAGAAAGAGCGAGATTTGCAATTTGGGGGTCGTACATAATTCCGACATTCTTTTCTATCTCTTCTCTGCATACGCTTTTAGGCAGAGCATTTCTGTAAGAACGCTTTGTCAGCATTGCGTCTATAGAGTCGCAAACGGCTATTATTCTTGCACCAAGGGGAATTTCTTCGCCCTTAGCACCAAAGGGATAGCCTTTCCCATCATAACGCTCATGATGATGGAGAATTATCGCCGCTACTCTTTTAAACTGGTCTGATTTTGATAATATATCTGCACCTATTTCAGGGTGCTTTTTCATTGTCGCCCATTCTTCATCGTCAAGTCTTCCCTCTTTTAAAAGTATTCTGTCAGGGATTCCTATTTTCCCGATATCGTGAAGATGGGCGGCGATATGAATTTCCATCGTTTCTTCTTCACTAAGTCCCAGATGACCGCAAAGATGACATGCCATATCGCTGACACGTTTTGAGTGATTACCTGTATATGGGTCCCTTGCATCAAGGGCGGAAGATATACATTCCACAAACTCGTGATATTCATAATCCTGTTCGCAACTACAATTCATATTTCCTCCGTTATATCTGTAACGGAATAGCCGAGTCCTATTATAGTCTGTCTGACAGAAAAATCAGTAAGCGGTTCTTTTGAATAGATGACAGCCTGTGACTTTTCTAAACTAACATCGGCTAAAATTCCATTCTTTCGGTTAAAGACATTCTCAATTCTCATACTGCAGTTTTTACAGGTCATACCTGCAATTTCTACCGTATACTTATATTTATACTCTGAAACTGCAGATTTGTCAACCTTGATTTTATTTTCTTTACCGCCACCGGCACCGCAACAACCCTGAGCAAGATTTTTAAGATACGTCTTTACCGAAACTATCGCTATTATAACGAGTACTGAAATTATAATCGCAGGAATTATTATTTTTAATATGTCCATTATAAGCTTTCGTTTTCTGCCTTCCTCTGAGAGGCACAAAGTGCTCCGTTCGGGCAATTTGAACACTGTCCTCCGCAAAGAGGCTTTCCTGCCTTTTTATCACGCCTTAACTGTACAATAGCTAAGACAAGTATCGCAACTACTACAAGGGATACTATAACTGTAGGCATAATGTTCTCCTTTCAAATCAGGACTTTACTTTAATTTTAAGAGTTGTGCTTTCCTTATAGGGTCTTACAAGCATAAAGATTATAAATGCAAGAGCAAGGAGAGCAAAGATAAGTCCTACTACGTTTAAGGCACCTGTAAAGATGCTGCCGATCTGGAATACGATAAGTGAAATAAGGTAAGCAAATACACACTGATATGTGATTGCAAAGGCGGTCCACTTGGCACTGTTCATCTCTCTTTTGATTGCACCCATTGCGGCGAAACAAGGAGCACAAAGAAGATTGAATATAAGGAAAGAATAACCTGCAAGCTGAGTCATACCCATAAAGTCAAGTACACCGAGTACTGCAACTACTTCTTCCTTAGCAATAAGTCCCATAAGAGTTGCAATTGCAGAAGTAGGATCGCCAAAGCCTAAAGGGATAAAGAGCCAGCAGATCGCATTACCTATTGTTCCGAGTATGCTGTCAGAGAGAGGAATTTCTGTGCTGAAACCAAAAGTGCCATCCGCAAGCGTTCCGAAGCAAGAGCCTGCCCAAATGATAACAGTTGAAAGAAGGATGACCGTACCTGCCTTTTTGATAAAGGACCAGCCACGCTCCCACATACTTCTGAAAAGATTACCGATAGTAGGAAGATGATATGCAGGAAGCTCTAAAACGAAGGGAGCGGGATCGCCTGCAAAGGGTCTTGTCTTTTTAAGCATAATACCTGAAATAACGATAGCCGCACAGCCTACAAAGAAGGCACTGGGAGCTACCCACCATGCATTGCCGAATAATGAGCCTGCGATAAGAGCCACGATAGGCATCTTTGCACCACAAGGAATAAAGGTTGTAGTCATGATAGTCATACGGCGGTCACGCTCGTTTTCGATGGTACGGGACGCCATAACGCCGGGAACGCCGCAACCTACACCTATCAGCATAGGGATAAAGGACTTACCGGAAAGACCGAATTTTCTGAAAATTCTATCCATAACAAAGGCAATTCTTGACATATAACCGCAAGCTTCAAGGAATGCAAGCATAAGGAAAAGTACAAGCATCTGAGGTACGAAACCAAGCACCGCACCGACACCTGCTACAATACCGTCAAGAATAAGAGATTTGAGCCAACCATCAACAGAGATAGCGTCAAGACCCTGTTCTACAAGTACGGGAACACCGGGAACCCACACACCGTAATCTTCGGGAGCGGGAGCACCCTCCATAGCTTCTTCTACAAGTGCACTTACATCATAACCTGACTGTGCAAGGCTGTCACCATAAGAGCCAAGTGCTTCTTCAAATGCACCGTAGTCGCCATCCTGTACTGCACCAAGTACGTCTTCTGCTCCGATAATACCCTTATCTGCTGCTGCCTGTGATAAGTTCAGAACGTCTTCAGTAAAGATGTTTTCAGATGCATAAGCATCTGTAGCTTCTTCAAATTCACCGACACCGATATTGAACAGATGGAAACCGTCTCCGAAAAGTCCATCATTTGTCCAGTCTGTTACCCACGTACCTACTGTTGTAACAGATATGAAGTAAACGACAAACATAATTACTGCAAAAATGGGTAATGCTAAAATTCTGTTAGTTACTACTCTGTCTATTTTATCGGATATAGTAAGAGCACCCTTATTTTTCTTAACAAAGCACTTTTTAACTACGCTTTCTATGTAAAGGTATCTTTCGTTTATTATAATACTCTCTGCATCATCATCAAGCTCTTCTTCCGCAGAACGGATATCCTTTTCGATATGGCTTGATATCTCATCGGAAAGCTTCATTACTTCAAGCACCTTTTCATCTCTTTCAAAGAGCTTTATTGAATACCACCTCTGCTGTTCTTCAGGGATATCGTGAAGGAGATATTCTTCAATATGTGCAAGTGCATGCTCTACACAACCGCCAAAACGATGCTTAGGAGGAGTAATAGTCTTTTCTCTTGCAGCTTTTATCGCAAGCTCAGCCGCTTCTGTGATGCCTGTTTCCTTTAATGCTGATATGGTTACGACTTTACAGCCAAGCTCTTTAGAAAGAGCTTCTATATCTATCTTGTCGCCGTTTTTTTCTACGATATCCATCATATTGATAGCACAGACAACGGGTATGCCGATTTCTATAAGCTGAGTAGTAAGGTATAAATTACGTTCAATATTTGTACCATCTACGATATTAAGAATAGCGTCAGGCTGTTCGCCTACGAGATAGTTTCTTGCTACCACTTCTTCAAGTGTGTAGGGAGATAAGGAATAGATACCGGGAAGGTCGGTGATTATTACGTCGCTGACACCCTTCATCTTTCCTTCTTTTTTTTCTACTGTAACACCCGGCCAGTTACCAACAAACTGGTTTGAGCCTGTAAGGGCGTTAAACAATGTTGTTTTGCCGCAGTTGGGGTTACCTGCAAGCGCAATTCTGATTTCCATGTATCCTTGATGTCCCTTTCTTTTATCGTTAGTTTTCACTAACTGTATAATAAAACAAAATAAACTTTGCTTTTAATTATTCAGTTTCTATCATTTCCGCATCGTCTTTACGAAGAGAAAGCTCATATCCTCTTACATTTACTTCGATAGGATCTCCCAAAGGTGCTACTTTTCTGACTGTTATCTCAACACCCTTTGTGATACCCATATCCATAATTCTTCTTCTGAGAGCACCCTGACCGCCGACTTTTACCACCTTTACAGGTTTGCCGATCTTTGCGTCCTTTAATGTTGCCATTCGTATTTCTCCTTTTCTTTCGAGAATCGCTATAAATACACAAGTTAGATAATACTAACTACAACTGTTTTTAAAAAGTTAGCATCTGCTAACCATAGATATTATACTACCTTGTCACAAAAATGTCAAGGTAAATTTTGCATAATCAAACGTTTTGTAACTTTGCACACAAGTTTTGGTTAGCACGACCTAACTTATAGTTAAATTGACAATTATAAGCTTGCTGAGGATAAAGCTTTTCCAAGCTCTTTGCAGATAGTAAGCTGATCATCTGCGGGAGCTTCATTTACAATATAACCCTTATCATCAATAAGAACTGCTCCTGCAGCTTTGCAGCGTTCTTCCCAGTTTCTCATCCATTCTCCGTCGCCCCAGCCGTAAGAGCCGAAAAGAAGAATTGTCTTTCCGTTAAGCTTACTTTCCACGCTGTCAAAAAAAGGAGCAAACTCAGTTTCCTCCAGCTCCTCTGCACCCATAGAGGGACAACCGAACGCAATTGAATCATAGCCAGCTATATCTTCACCAAATGAAGATACTTCAAAAAGCTCTGCTCCTGCACCCTCAGCAACAGCCTCAGCCATCGCCTTTGTGTTTCCTGTCCCACTCCAATAAATAACTGCTGTTTTCATAATTTTCTACCTTTCTTTATTTATGATATTTTAAGAGCCTGGTATAGATCCACGCCCTCACTTAGCCTGTTTGAAAGAAATCTCCTGCATTTCTCGTAATTACTGAATATGCATTTTGCCTTTTCAGGACATCCGTAGACCTTCCAGTAACCGCAAAGCTTGAAATTTTCACCCTTATTTTCTATAAAGCCTTCTACGTCTTCGATAGGATAGCCTAAGAATATGCCAATCTCGTGGGGAAATTCCTCTGACGTCCTTATCCTTTTAGATAGAAAATCAATATAACTATCTATATCACAATCAGATGGATAACCGCATAAAGATAAAATCCTTACCGCTTCCCTTTCAGATAATCTTTCTGCAAGTTGCGTCTCATTATATACAAGAAGTAAAGTACGACTTCTGCATTCGCAAAGTATTCTGCTCTTAAGTCCCTTCACAGCTACTCTTTTATTAAAGCTTTCACACTGACCATATAGCTCATAATCTTCTGTAACAAGCGAAACAAGGCTTGCACACTTTATTCCAAGCAATGTCGGTGCCGTATGAAAAGCAAGCTTTTTTACAAAATCATTGCATAGTTTATTATACATAATTGCCCTTTCTGAGTTAGCTATAACTAACTGCGATTTCAAAAAATATGCAGATTTTATCTGCAATACTGTTCAAGTACAGATTTAAGTGCAGTTGCACTGGCGGTGTGTACTTTAACCACCGGAATATCCCTTTTACATGATTTTTTATTCACGCTGTTCAGCATTTTATGGGAACAGGTATTTGTAAATACCACCATCAAATCAGGTGTACCAAGCTTATTTTCGAAATCGGTCTGCATCTTTGTAAATACTTTTGCTTTACAGTTGTAGGATTTACAGATATCCTTGTATCGTGTAACCATACAATCGTTACCGCCTATCACAACTACACTCATTATTTTTCCTTTCTAATTTGGTTAGTTATAACTAACCTTCTATGGTAGAGTATATCACAGAGATTTGAATTTGTCAAGGGTTTATTATTGTTTTTTCAAAAAAATAGTGATATAATTATCAGAGAACTCAAAAAGGAAGTGCACAATGGAAAATAAAATCACAGTCAGAAAATACGAAGAAAAAGACTTACCCGAAATGATAGAAATATGGAATGAGATCGTAGAAGAAGGCATCGCCTTTCCGCAGGAGGATATACTGGATAAAGACTCTGCAAAAAAGTTTTTCGGTAGTCAAAGTTATACAGGTGTTGCCGAAAATGAAAAAGGTGACATAATTGGTTTATACATTCTCCACCCTAATAATATAGGCAGATGCGGTCATATCTCCAATGCAAGCTATGCTGTAAGATCGGATATCAGAGGTAAACACATCGGTGAAAAATTAGTACTTGACTGCATAAAGCAGGCAAAGGAGCTGGGCTTTGGAATACTTCAATTCAATGCGGTGGTGGCTACCAATATCCACGCAAGGCATTTATACGAGCGTATCGGCTTCAAACAGCTGGGTACTATTCCTAAGGGATTTCGTATGAAGGACGGACATTATGAGGATATTTGTCCGTATTTTATAGAGCTGTAAAAAACTGATTTTGAGAGCAGGAGCATCAACAAGATGCTTCTGCTAAATTTTATTGAGCATAAAAACACCGTCCCTTTCGGAACGGTACAGATTAATATTATATGGTTTTGTATTTATCCAGTTCAAGCAGAAACTTATAAAGTTGTTCCTGCTCCTTTTCAGATTTTGCAGAAACAAATTCATAACAGGCAAGAGGAATATCCTTTCCGCTGTCTTCCTGACCGCCTAACTTTTCAAAAAGCTTTGAAAGCGGGATATCAAGTGCATTGGTTATCTTCTCAACGCTTTCTATCGTTGCGTTCTTTTCTCCTCGCTCAAGCTGACCTATATAGGTCGGATGACATCCGCAAAGCTCAGCTAATCTCTCCTGACTGAGTTTCTTTTTGGTTCTGTAATTTCTTATACGCTGTCCGACTACTCTTGCGATGTCGCTCATAATATACCACCTTTCATTACGCTCTATAAATAGTCTATAAATATTAAAACAAATATTCTATAGACTATTGATATTTTTCAGCAGTTGTGATATACTAAAGATATCAGTTAAGTGAAATTTTGTGCTTATAGTATGTCGGAGCACAAAGAAATAATCGGTTCTTAATGACAGCTATACACATAACAAAAAAGGTATCCGCTCTGCGAATGGATATTTTCCATCCCTTGCGGTGTAAATCCTCTGCAGTAATTTAATACTGTACCCAAGAGATAGCCAAGTCATAAGAATAGCCCATCGGACACGTAATAATCCGATGGGCGTTTTTTTCAATAAAAAGCCGATACCATTAGTACGATATTGGCTGATTTAAATTATTCTTCAATTGTAACTGACTTCATAACCTGCTTTTCTGTAGGTCTGTCCTGCCAGTCTGTCTTTACTGCAGCGATCTCGTCTACTACTTCAATACCTTCAACAACCTTACCGAATGCAGCATAGTTGCCGTCAAGGTGAGGAGCATCCTCGTGCATGATAAAGAACTGTGAGCTTGCAGAGTCGGGCATCATTGAACGAGCCATAGAGATAACGCCTCTTGTGTGCTTAAGATCGTTCTTAACGCCGTTTGCTAAGAATTCGCCCTTGATGTTTTCCTTTGCACCGCCCATACCTGTGCCATCGGGACAACCGCCCTGAATCATAAAGCCACTGATTATACGGTGGAAAGTAAGTCCATTGTAAAAGCCTTCCTTTACAAGCTTTTCAAAGTTTGCAACTGTGATGGGAGCGTATTCGGGATAAAGCTCCAGCTTTATCTTCTTGCCGTTTTCCATTTCGATAACTACCATTTTATTTATTTCCTTTCATAATCGGTTTAAAACCGTTTTTACCACTGTGAATCCTGGGGTACTTTTGAATATATCTTATTATCTGTGCCATCTGTTGTAACGCCCTTAGCTTCGAAAAGTTCTGATAACGTCACAAGCTGATAGCCTTCGTCTATAAGATAAGGGATTATTGTTTCGAGTGCTTCTACAGTCTTGTCGTTTCCCGCAGCATCGTGAAGGAGATATATTGCACCATCCTTTGCACGAAGCTTCATTGCCATAATACGTTTATCTACAGCAACGTTATCATCCCAGTCATTGAAGCCTGTACCATTTATAAAGGTAAGGTCGATAGTGTCCCACATAAGATTGCTTACTGCGATATACGGAGGACGGAAGTATTTTTCTCTTGTACCTGTGATCTCAAAAATCTTATCTGATACGTACTGTACTTCTGCCTTTATTTCATCCTCGGTAAGCTTATCCATGTAGGAGTGGCTCTTTGAGTGGTTTGCAATTTCACAACCCATATCAAAGGCACGCTTTACTGCTTTTGCAGAGTCTTCGTTAATATTATTGCCTATAAGGAAGAACGTACCCTTTACGTTGTACTTTTCCAAAAGGTCAAGTATCTGATTTGTTGTAGTTGTATTAGGGCCATCATCAAAGGTGAGTGCTATGTATTTTGATGCCACAGGCTCAGGTGCTTCTGTTTCGGGAGCTTTCGTTGTTGTAGTCGTAGTTGTTTCAGGCTCTTTTGTAGTTGTTGTAGTCTCAGGTGCCTTTGTTGTGGTGGTTGTTTCAGGTGCTGATGTTTCTGTTGTTTCAGGGGCTTCTGTAGAAACCGAGGTTTCACTTTCTTTTGAAGTTACTTCTTCTGTTTCAGGAGCAGATGTTTCCTGCTCGCTTTCCTTGCTTTCTGTTTCAAGGTCGGAGCTTTCAGGTACTGAGGAGGTTACTTCTGTTGTTCCTGACGTACCGTTTTCTCCTACCAATGATGTATTCTGACCTGAACATCCTGCCATAAGCAATGAAACAGCAAGAATCAGGGCTACTAATTTCTTTTTCACTAATTATTCTCCTTTATCCTTATTCTTTTTTGCCACAACTAAATACCCTACGTCCACAAGTATCAGAATTACGGCTATCACCGCGAGAGCGATTATCCAGGGCCATAGATTTTTTTCTTCATTTTCTTCTGTTTCGCTGTCTGCTGAAAACTGTTCCGACTGTTCTTCCTTACTTTCTTCTGTAACAGAGGAAACCTCTTCAGGTTTACTCTGCTTATCTTCAGATGATATCGGGACTGTCTGTGTTTCAGCTGTTGTGGTTTCCTGAGTCGATGTCGCGGTCTCTGTTTCCGGTGCGATGGACTCTGTATCTGCGGTTGTTTCGGGTACTGAAGTCACAGTTTCAAAAGATTGTGGTTCGTCTGTTTCAGGCGGACTTGTGACCGTCTGTTGCTTTTCAAAGTATTCCAGTGCTCTGAAATAATATCTGCTTTCTGCAAGATAGGCACAATGGTCAAAGGACAGGGCAAGCGGAGTTATATCGGTGTACTTTTCGTAGCTTTTTCCTTTGATAAACCTTCCGTTTTCGTACTTGTTGCCGCTGTTCCATACTGTATCTACTACGACCCATCTGTTATCCAGCCATACAGCACACCACTCATGATTTACTTTACCGTCTGCAAGTTCTTCATAAGAAATATCCGTGCTTGTAACTGTCCCCTTGATGTTTACTGCTCTTATCCCTTGTGCTTCAAGCAAGGCACAGAAGAGATTTGAATAGCCCGCACAGACTGTTCGTTTTCTCTGCAGGACGTTTTTTATACAGATAGTATCCTGAGTTACAGAGGTATCTCTTGCATCACGATCATAATAGATATTCTTCGATACCCAGTTTGCGATGGCTACAGTCTTATTATAATCCCCTTCTATATCTTTTGCAATATAGTCAGACAAATATTTTACATCCTCGAGCGTTTTTCTTACACTTTCTTCGGTAGCTTGGTCTGTTAAATATCCAACCCAGCTTTTAGCTGACGTGGGTATTATTTTTTCAAGCACCTTCGCATTCTGCTCCGACAAATTGTTATCAGGAAAATACCAGCCGTTTGCATAGCCTATCCTGTAAGTCAGATGAACACCTGACTTGAGAGTGATATCCACGACATCATTATCCTTAAGAGCTTCAGAGGGGTTTATCGTTGCGGTAAAAGTCCCATCGCTCTCACTTTTAAGAGTGGTGGAAATAGTGCCGGTATTTCTTATCTTTACGTCCTTTACAGGATCTGATTTATAGCACCCCTCTATCACTATGCTCTGGCTATATATATTGATCTTACAGCTGTATTCGGGATTGTAGGAGGTCACAAGCTCGTAAACCTTCTGTGGTTTCTTTTCCGTCCCACCGTTTTCAGCAAAGGCTGTCGACATAAGCTGTGAAAAGCAAACAGAAAGTGCCACCACTCCTGAAAGCAAGCGGAAGAGGTATTTACTTAACTTCATATCCTGCGTCAATAATAACCTGCTTTAAGGTATCAACGTTTACACTTTCGGGATGCTCTACCACTGCCTGCTTATTTTCAAGGTCAGCAGTTGCATTAACTCCCTCAATAGCATTCAGTACCTTTTCTACCATAGCCTTGCAATGTCCGCACATCATACCTTCTACTTTGATTATCGTTGTCATTTTTTCTTCTCCTTTTTTGGTTACTTCTATTATTTCTTGTTTTTCGGTCTGTGTAAAGCCTACTGGCTTCCACAAACGCAGTCTTAATGAATTTGATACAACACACACAGAGCTTAAGCTCATTGCCGCTGCCGCAATCATAGGATTAAGCGTAAGTCCCATTACAGGGAATAGTATGCCTGCCGCTATGGGAATACCGATAGTGTTGTAAATAAACGCCCAGAAAAGATTCTGCTTTATATTTCTCATAACCTTTTTAGAAAGGGATATAGCATCAGAAACGGCGGTAAGCTCACTGCTCATAAGCACGATATCAGCACAATCGATTGCTATATCAGTACCTGCACCGACCGCTATGCCTACAGTTGCAGTTGTAAGAGCAGGTGCATCGTTTATACCGTCCCCTACCATCGCAACCGTTTTTCCGCTATCCATAAGTTCTTTTATTATCCTTGATTTATCTCCAGGCATAAGCGAGCTGTAGGCTTTATCAATTCCTGCCGCATTGCATATAGCCTTTGCGGTCTGCTCATTATCTCCTGTCAGCATAACCGTCTTTATCTTCATAGCGTGAAGGCGGGATATAGCCTCCTTACTGCTTTCTTTTATAATATCCGCTACCGCAATAAGACCGAGGACCTGAGCTTCGTCTGCAAGGATAAGGACAGTTTTTCCGTCATCGGATAATGTTTTGATATCATTCTTTGCCTTATCCGTACTGATATTATACTGATTTGTAAGCTTTTCATTTCCGAGGAAATAACGTTTACCATTTACCTGGGCTGATAAGCCTTTACCGATAACAGTTTCATAATTCTCTGCTGTATCAGTCTTAATTGATAATTCCTCCGCCTTATTGAGCACTGCGTGGGATAAGGGGTGATCCGAGCCGTTTTCGATGGTTGCCGCTATTGTAACTATTTCTTTTTCGCTAAGGCTGTATGATTTTATATCGGTCACAGAGGGCTGTCCCTTTGTAACTGTACCCGTCTTATCAAAAGCCACTACGTCCGCTTTACCTGCAATCTCTAACGCTCCCGCCGATTTTATCAGTATTCCGTTTTTTGCGGCAGTACCTGTACCTACCATAACCGCAACGGGAGTTGCAAGGCCTAAAGCACAAGGGCAGGATATAACGAGTACTGCTATTGCACGGGAGAGAGAAAACTCAAAAGTCTGACCGCAAAGCATCCATATAACAAAGGTTACAACGGCAATAGTCATAACCACCGGAACAAATATTCCGCTTATCTTGTTGGCAAGTCTTGCTATCGGTGCTTTTGTTGCAGACGCTTCTTCCACAAGCTTTATGATCTGTGACAGGGTGGTGTCTTCCCCTGTCTTCTGCACTTTCATTTCAAAGTATCCGCTCATATTGACAGTAGCACATATTACCTTGTCACCGACTGTTTTTTCTACTGGGATACTTTCGCCTGTTATAGCAGATTCGTTTAAACTACCCTTGCCGTTTATTACCTCTCCATCCGCCGCAACTGCTTCGCCAGCCTTGACAGCTATTATATCACCAACGACTATTTCGTCGACGGATATGGATTTTCTTTCTCCGTTTCGGATAACCGTTGCAGTTTTAGGGGCAAGATCTATAAGTCCTGCTACGGCGTCGGTGGTCTTTTTCTTCGAACGGGCTTCTAATGTCTTTCCGAGGGTGATAAGAGTGAGTATCATCGCAGAGCCTTCAAAATACAGATCCATGCTGTATTTTTCTACAAGAGATATATCACCGTGTCCCAGTCCATAGCCAATACGGTAAATTGCAAAAACACCATATATAAACGCCGCTGACGAGCCCACCGCGATAAGAGTATCCATATTTGGTGAGCCGTGAAAGAGTGATTTAAAGCCGTTTATAAAAAAATTTCTGTTTACAAAAATTATAGGCAGACAAAGAAGGAGCTGAGTAAAAGCAAAGGTTATTGCATTTTCCGTTCCATGCATAAAAGATGGTAAAGGAAGTCCCATCATATGCCCCATTGAAATATAAAAAAGCGGTAAAAGGAATATAAGAGAGATTATAAACCTTTTAAGCATATTCTTTACTGTATCATCCTTCGGTACATCTGCCGTTTTAGGCTTATTATCTCCCTTTACATACGCACCGTAACCCGCTTTCTCAATTGCAGAAATTATGCTTTCTGTACTTGTTTTATCTTCATTTATTTCGCAGGTCATAGAATTTTTAAGCAGGTTGACTGCTACGTTTTCTACGCCGTCTATGCTTTCCGTTGCCTTCTCTACTCTCGCAGAGCAGGCAGCACAGGTCATACCTGTTATATCAAAAGAGTACTTTTTCATTTATCGACCTTTCAAAACTAAAACCGCACTTATTTTGTCCGTTTTTAATTATATACTATTTTATGAAAAAATTCAATAGCCAATTTCCTTTTTCATAAAATGATCATCCATAAAATAACCATTTCCTATATCTGTACATTCATCCTTAAAGGTGTAAAATCCTCTTTTTTTGTAAGAATTAATTGCATTATGATTGTTCACATTAACAGTAAGCCATATGTAAGGCAGCTTTGCTTCCTTGCAACGCTTCTCAAGATATTCCATAACAAAACCTGCGTAGCCTTTTCTTCTGTACTCTTTTTTAACGTATAGCTTACTTAAAAATAATGCGTTATCTTTTACCGAAAAAGCGGTAAATCCAACTATATCTTTTTCGTCTTTTATAAAATAATATTCGTAGTTATCATTTTCTATCTGCTGAGAAACAGCTTTTGGTGACAGATATTTGTCTGTCATATATTCGATCTGACCATCGGATAATATTTCGCTGTAGCACTCCGCCCATATCGATTTAGCGAGCAAGCTCAGCAGGGATATATTTTCCTTATCAATAACTCGTGAGAGTTCCAAATAAAAGCACTCCTTTGACTTGACTTATTTTAATTATTATATTATAATTATACAATGTGGTGTTTTACGTGTCAAGCAAAAGCACCGCCCAAAACAATGAATTATTTACATTTACAATGGCAAATTAATAAAAAGAATATCAAAACTGAAAGGTATAATATATGGATAAAACAAATCACGCTCATCACAAAACCGGTTTTGCCAGCAGACTCGGCTTTGTACTTGCCGCAGCAGGCTCGGCTGTAGGTCTGGGAAATATCTGGCGTTTCCCTTATCTTGCGGCAAAATACGGCGGCGGAATATTTCTGCTGGTCTATCTCATTCTGACAGTAACCTTCGGATTTACTCTTATGATAACAGAAATTTCAATAGGCAGAAGAACAGGAAAAAGTGTAATCGACGCCTATGGATTAGCTCATAAAAAATTCAAACCGTTAGGATATGCTGCTACACTTGTTCCGATGATAGTACTCCCTTACTACTGTGTAATCGGCGGATGGGTAATAAAGTATCTTACAGTCTTTGTAAGTTTTCAGGGCGAAGCAGCTGCAAACAATAAAGATTATTTTGATATGTTTGTATCAAGTACGCCGCAGACTACGCTGTTTTTAGTAATATTCGTACTTCTGACAGCCGGCGTTGTGCTTATGGGCGTACAAAAAGGCATTGAAAAGATGAGTAAGATAATGATGCCTGTACTTATCATAATGACCATAGGCATTTCAATATACTCACTGACGGTTGAAGGGGCACTTGAAGGACTTAAGTTCTATATTTTGCCTGATTTTTCAAAGTTCTCTATAGAAACTATCATTGCGGCAATGGGACAGCTTTTCTATTCTCTTTCCATTGCAATGGGTATTATGATAACCTACGGCTCATATATGCCGAAATCAGCTTCCATCGAAACCTCCACAAGACAGATAGAGATTTTCGACACGGGCGTTGCATTTTTATCAGGTCTTATGATAGTTCCTGCTGTAGTTGCTTTTTCAGGCGGTCCTGAGGGTGTCAATGCAGGTCCCGGTCTTATGTTCCAAACGTTACCTAAAGTATTTATGTCGATGCCGGGCGGTAATATTGTAGGTATCGTATTCTTCCTTTTAGTATCACTTGCGGCTCTTACTTCCTCCATATCACTTATGGAAACGGTAGTTGCGGCAATCTGCGAAAAAACAAAACTTAAAAGAAAAATGGCTTGCGTTGCTGTTATGATAGGAACTGTAGCTGTTGGTATGCTTTCTGTTTTAGGCTTCAGCGTGTGGTCAGACGTAACAATACTCGGAAAAGGAATTCTTGATTTCTTTGACTTTATCAGCAACAACGCAATCATGCCCTTAGTTGCAATGTTCACCTGCATACTTGTAGGTTATGTAATCAAAACAAAATATGTTGAAGAAGAGGTTGAATCAAGTGGTGTATTCAAATCCAAAAAGCTTTATCGTGTAATGGTAAAGTTTATTGCTCCCGTTTGTCTTCTCGTAATCTTCATCTGGGCTGTGTTTATGCCTGCTCTTTAATAAAGATGCCGATTGTGATATATGTCACAATCGGTTTTTTGATGTAAAGCTGAACAATTTAAAAGAAAACTTTTCTCTCAAATTTATGATTTCTACAAAATTTAAAGAAGTTAAATTTTATTTAAGAAAAGAATTTGACAATTTGAAACAATTATAATATAATAAGGATGGGTATTTATGTATATCCGGACGATCAAAACAACCGACAGAACAATATCAGGAGAACAGTATGAATTTCGGATTTGAACATTGGTTATTCACCTTCTGCTTTTATTGCATGATAGGTTGGCTGCAGGAATCTGCAATCGAATCATTGTATCACAAAAAACCGATAAACAGAGGCTTTTTAAAAGGCCCTTATATTCCTATATACGGCGTTGGCGGAATTATTCTGCTACTGGTTACAACCCCCTTCAGAGATAATGCGTTTGTTGTTTTCTTTGTAGCAATGGCATTCTGCACCGTACTTGAGTATTTCACAGGCTGGCTTATGGAAACAATGTTCAATAAGCAGTTCTGGGATTACAGTATGTTCAAGCTGGTTTATAAAAACCGTATATCACTTGTTTCATCGCTTTTCTGGGGAGTTATGGGTCTGTTTATGGCGTATGTGGTTTCTTACGTCACATATTTTGTAATTGACCATCTGCCTTACCAGTTTATCTGTGTGACAGCGATAATAGTACCGCTTATTATGACGGTGGACTTCTTCATTGCTGCCAAAAAACAGATAGATACAAAAAGACTCGGCAAGACCTTCAGCCTTTCAAACATAGGTTCAAGAATAAACGTTATTTCAAGAATAAGAGCAAGATATATCGACTACAGAGACAGCAGAGGAAAAGAAGAGTACAAAGATAAGGATGAAACCGGTGAAGACTAACCACGCACCTTTGTCTGATAATGACAAGGAGTTTATCAAAACAGCAAGAGAAATACTTTCCAACGAAAAAGTAAAGTTAATGGAAAATTTTACCCAGCACGGTGATGTTTCCTGTTATGAACATTGTGTAATGGTGTGCCTTTACGCATATATGTATGCAAAAAGACTGAATATTAAGATTGATGTAAAAGCTCTTGTAAGAGGTGCATTGCTTCACGATTTCTTCTTATACGACTGGCACGATCAGGCCTTTACACCTGATGGATTACACGGTTTTTCTCATCCGATAACGGCAGAACGAAACGCCCGCAACACCTTCCCGCTTACAAGAAAGGAACGCAAAATAATCTACAATCATATGTGGCCGCTGACACTTACAAAAATCCCCGACAGTAAGGAAGCGTGGCTTGTGTGTATGGCAGATAAATATTGCTCGTTAAAAGAAACGCTTTTAAAAAAACCCTATTAAAAAACAATCACCGTAGACCTTTATCTACGGTGATCTTTTTATTATGAATTAGAGTGCTTCAGAACCTTCCTCAGGTTCTTCAAACTGTTCCTCTTCTATAAATTCGTTTTCCGGTTCAGCAGTAAATCCGGATGCTTCTTCATCCTCGTCGTAAAAGTCTACCTCTGCACTCTTACCTGCTGAAACTATCTTATCCTTAAGATTATTAAGCTCATCTTTAAAGTTTGTGGTAGTATTCTTTGCCATCTTTGCTATATCAGAGCTCTTTGCTTTACCTGTCTGCACTATCTCTGAAATTTTTTCTCCGCTGGTTTTTACTGCATCTGCACAGTATTCGGAAGCCTTGCGGAATTTTTCGGTACAATTTTCCTTTACCTGTGTAACAGTTTCAGGGTTCTGCTCCATAAGCTTTTTACCAAGAACATAACCTGTGCCTACTGCCGCTGCAATACCGATAAATGCCCATAATTTGCTCATACTTTGAACCTTACCTTTCTGTAAATGTAATTCCGTTTCCTGAAAATCAGGTGCTATTTATAGTATATACCAAATTTTATTAATTGTAAAGATGTTTTTAGGAATTTACCGCTTCTAATCTGTAAATCGGAAATCCTGCTTCAGAAAATCTCTTTTCGTATTCTGTTACGATATTGCCTTCAAAAGAGCTGTTATGCAGATCAAGACTTACGTTCTGTAATTTAAAGCCGCAATGGGAAAAGCTTTCTATTGAAAATTCAAAAAGCTTCATATTGTCAGTCTTTTGATGTATCTCTCCGCCGGGAACAAGAATTTTTTTATAAATATTAAGAAAACCACTGTGCGTAAGCCTGTGCTTTTTATAGGTCTCCTTGGGATATGGGCAACTGAAATTGAGATATATTCTTTCCACCGAGTTTTCAGGAAAGAATTTTTCCAAATATTCGGCTTTGCCCATCAAAAACTTAAGATTAGGAAGCTCTGCCTT
This sequence comes from Oscillospiraceae bacterium, assembly GCA_015067025.1. Classification (GTDB taxonomy): domain Bacteria; phylum Bacillota; class Clostridia; order Oscillospirales; family Ruminococcaceae; genus Ruminiclostridium_E. The sequence continues at coordinate 193,534 of SVNC01000001.1, read as the reverse complement.
TATTGCTTGCTCCATTGCACTTACAATAACGTTCCGTGCCATTTCCACGGCAATATAATTTATATTGGGATTGCGTTTTGCCGCTTCTACAACAAAGCCGCCCTTTCCGCACCCTACCTCAAGATGTACGGGATTATTATTTCCGAATATCTTCATAGTATCGAGTGTGCACTGCTGAGTTTCACCTCTTGCCTCTGCGGCATAATCCACAAGCCACCCTAAATTCACTGAAGAGCAATCATCAATTCGCTCTTCAAGGTGCTTTTTTCTTCTCATTCTCATATTTTAATATCTCCCGTCGTTATCTTGTTGCTGACAGCATTACGTAATATGTCTTAAAACGAACCTTGTCTACTATCTTATTTTGTGCCTTGTTCAAAACTACAATGTTAAGACCTGCTTCGTTAAGCGAGAAATCCTTTTTACCTATCACAATTGAAGAAAACTTCTGATCTGCCTTAAGTGTTACATTGTAGCCGTCGATCTCATCTTTGTATGTCATTGTTTCGTCCGACACGCTCTGATATACGATCTCGCCACCGCTGACGATAGCAAGGTAATTTTCACCCTTCTTTATTCCTGCAAGCTTATTAAAACCAAGATGAGTAAGGGCACCCTTTATACCGTCATTAAATCCGCTTGCTGTATCTGCTCTGCTTGAAATAAATATGGTAAGTTCATCAGTTGACATCATCCTGTAAAGATAGGACATAAAGTTCTGCTCCTTACGAAGAAGCATAATCGTTTCGTCAAGCGTATCTGCCTCGCTGTTTGTAAGCTCCATATATGCAGGAACATTACTACGGTATGGTACAACTCCGTGGAAGCCCTTAGAGGTTACCGTAAGTCCGAAATAATTATACCACAGGCACGCCACCACAGATACAGCCATAAACACACTGTAAGCAGCCGCAGGATGCTTTATTATTTTCTTAAAGATATTGTCAGACTTTTTACGTCTGTATTTGTAATTTTCAGGAAGATATCTTTCATCTGACTTATATTTAAGTTCTCTTTCTGTCAGAATTTCTTCCTTTTCCGATTCGTCTTCATTAACTGCAGACTTAAGTGAATCGGCATCTTCACCGATGATCTCTCTTATAAGCTCAAGACGTTGTTCTTCTCTTTCGTCAGCAATCTGCTCAGCTTCATCTTCTTTTTCCTGTTCAACCTTCTCTGAAACAGGTTCATCTTCAGCTTTCTTGCTCTTAGCAAGCTTTTCAAAATATTCGTCTACCGTAATATCAAAACGCAGACGCTTTATCTTTTTACCTGCAGCAACGGCTTTTTTCGCTTTACATTCATGCAGATAGATCTGAAGCTTTTTTCTGTAGTAAGTTACAATTGATGGGATGAAGAATATCATCATAATGTAAATATACATTGAGAAACGTTCTAACACGAAGTGTTTTGTAGAAATAAGCCAGATAAAGAAATTGTATATTGCGAAGTTTGTAAATACAGATGAACTTTTCGGATATGCTTTTCCGTAGCCTGTAAAATGTGCCAGTAAAGCAAGAACCATAATTATAGTCGGAACTATAAGATAAATGGGTGAATAGCCGTTCTGGATGAAATTGAGTTCAACGTAATTCTTATACTGAGGAAGAATAAGCACCGCAAGGTCAATAATATTCCAGGATAAGAAATACACAGCAGCAAATATAATACCATATACTGCTACTGAAACTTTCGTAGGCTTTATAGCTACCGCCATAAGATACATAGGTATAATTATAATTGCTGAACTATGGAACAGGCAGGCTAAAAATACAAATAGCATTACTTTAAAATGATTTCGCTCTTTAAAGCACTTATATCCAAGAAGTATAATCGCAAATGCGATAGCCTGACGGATAAAGCTGAGTGAACAATAGAAGAAAGTAAGACTTATGAACATCATTGTTGACATCCAGATATTCTCACTATATCTAAAAATAGCGTAAGCCGTTGGTATCAGTATAATCAAAGCGTAAATAGCGTAAAGGATATCTGTGTTGGTAGTAAACAAGGTGATAAGCTTCGTCACGATAACAAAACCCGGTTCATAACCAAGGTCAAACATTTCGATAAACGAAGCGTCGTCTATACGTCTCATGATATGGATATATGAATAGTAGTCATTACCGAGACCATATCTGAATACGGACAGGAAAAGCATTAATCCGAAAACAATAGCAACATAGCATATCTTTTTCGTTACAGATGGTTTACGTTCTATAAACGGGTATCCTAACAAAAGTACCACTGCCATAAGTATTAAATAAATTTCCATTACTTTTCCTCCTTGTAAATAAAAAAACTACTTCAACCATTTTCTCAGGAAACATGTTGAAATAGTTTTAGAACGTATGTCAAATAACTATGTATTGTCCTGTTGTCTTCACGGGAGCAACATTCAGTGTATAATCAACTCCAACGTTCATCCCACTGGATAAAAGACGATTACTAACTGCTTTTTCAGCATTTGACGGTGTATTGTTTTCCTGGCTTAAATGCCCTAAAATCAAATGTCTTGCACCATTTCTGACAAGCTCCGTGCAAAATTCCGCTGAATCAATATTAGACAGATGACCTTTATCTGAAGCTATTCTTTCTCTGAGATAAAGCGGATATTTAAAATTATTCTTTAAAAGTACAGGCTCGTAATTTGCCTCAATATACACCGTATCAGAACCTAAAAGATTTGCTTTTACTTCATCAGTAACATATCCTAAATCAGTACAGCAAGCTACCTTATGCTCACCCCAGCAGAACGTATAACCTACACTCTCTGCACTGTCGTGAGGCGTATGAAAGCTGTGAATCTCCATATCGATCGGTGCTGTGGATAACTCGCTGCATTCATGAAGATTTGCCGTACTCAGTACAAGCTTATCTCTCAGAAGTGCGTTTATCGTACCATTTGACGCATATATAGGAAGCTCGGTGTGTTTTGTTATCTGCAAAAGTGCTTGTACATGGTCAGAATGCTCGTGAGTGATCATAATCGCTTTTACAGCATCAAAAGGTATTCCTCCAAGCTCCAGTCCGTCTTTTAAAGCTTTGAAGCTGCAACCTGCGTCCACAAGAATGCCGCTTTTACTGTCACCTATAAATACCGCATTACCTTTACTCGAACTGCATACAGGCAGAATTTTAGCCATTATAATGCCTTTCTGAGCTTTTCATCGTCAAACTGTGATTTTACGATATCTGCACCAAGATTTCTGAGCTTTATTTCCATGTTTTCATAACCACGTTCAATGTGGTAAATATCTTCAATTTCCGTTACACCCTTTGCAGCAAGTCCTGCAATGATAAGTGCTGCACCTGCTCTTAAGTCGCAAGCCTTTACAGGGGCACCTGTAAGATTTTCAACGCCCTTGACTACTGCCACGCGGCTATCAACAGTGATATCAGCACCCATTCTGCGAAGCTCGTCAACGTACTTGAAGCGTGTATCAAAAATGCTTTCTGTCACCATGCTTGTTCCTGTTGCAATTGTCAGAAGTGTTGTCATCTGAGGCTGCATATCCGTAGGAAATCCCGGATGAGGAGCGGTCTTAATATCTGTAGCATCATAACGTGGCTTGCCGATAACTCTTACGTTGTCCGTTGCCTCTGCTATTTCTACAGTTACACCCATTTTTCTCAGCTTTGCTGTGATAGGTTCTAAGTGCTTAGGTATAACGTTTGTCAGCAGAACATCACCACCTGTCGCAGCAGCTGCCACCATGAACGTACCTGCCTCTATCTGATCGGGGATAACGGAATATTCTGCTCCGTGTAATCTCTGTACTCCTCTTACCTTGATAACATCTGTACCTGCACCCATAATATCCGCACCCATTGTATTAAGGAAATTCGCAAGGTCAACGATATGGGGTTCTTTAGCGGCATTTTCAATGATGGTAAGTCCTTCAGCCTGAGCTGACGCTAAAAGTGCATTGATAGTTCCACCGACGGTTACCTTGTCAAAGTATATCTGTGTACCGATAAGCTTATCGGCCTTTATGTCGACTATACCGTGCTGGATATCAGACTTTGCACCAAGTGCCTCAAAACATTTGATGTGCTGATCAATAGGTCTGCTGCCTAAATCGCAACCACCGGGAAGAGGTACCTGTGCTCTTTTGAAGCGTCCTAAAAGTGCACCCAAAAAATAACTGCTGCCTCTTGTAGAACGGGCAAGGTCGTGAGATACTTTACCATCAAGTATGCAGGAGGTATCGATTTCTATCTTTGACTTGTTGAGTCTTCTGATAGATGCACCCATATCTGCTAAAATTTCAAGAGCAACATTTACGTCACTGATTGAAGGTACGTTATCTAAAATACACTTGTCCGCCGCAAGAATTGCAGCAGGAATAATCGCTACAGCAGCATTTTTGGCACCGCTGATCTGAACTTCGCCTCTCAGCGGAGTTCCACCATTTATAATAAACTTATCCAAACTAAACACTTCCTCAATATCTTATTAAATGTATCTGATATTTCTGACGATCTGTTTCAGAAATCTGTATTATCTGTTTATGAAACGGATTTCATCGCAGGGCACAGTTATAGCCTTACTGGAAATTCGCTTACAATAATTATAGCACAATTCTGCAAAAAATAAAAGCCCTTTTTAGTCTTTTTTTTGTCAATATCGCTTTTCGTCGATTTGCACTATTCATTGTCGTTTTTAGCCCTTCTTTTTATACATATAGTGTAATTTGCCACAAAAAAGACGTATATATTGTGTAAAAAGTAACTATTTATAATACTTTAGTGCTAAAAATCACCTGTGTACCGCTGTATAAACGAACTACCAGAAAACCTTTCCCGAAAGGCAGTTGGTATCTTGAGATATAAGGCTGTGTTTCCCTATTGATATAAGTATACTTCCTTACTAAAATCCCCGATGAAATTTTTATATACCTTTCCCCTTTTTCATATCGTACCGTAAAAAAATACAGTACTGAATAAAGAGTGAATATTGTAAATATCAAAGAGACGACAAGCACTGCATAAAGCATTGATTTTCCACCCAGGATAAGGGATAGTACGAGTAAAACTACGGCTGTAAACAATGTATAAAGCGACAACAGCATAATTAAAAGTCCTTTATCAGCCCTTATATAAGATCTGTTATTTTCTCGCATATCATTTCTCCTCTTTAAATATAATGTATAAATATACAAGCTCACACAGGGGGAATTATGGAAGGTATCATATGGCTTAACGAAAATATAATATGGGGAGTACCGATGCTCCTGCTGTTTACCTTTACAGGCCTTTTATTTATGGTAAAGCTTAAGGGGTTTACTCTATTTCATGGATTTAAAAGCATATTCCGAAAACATAACAACAACGAGAAAAGCATATCACCTTTTGCCACTCTTACCGCTACACTCGGAACAACGCTTGGCACGGGAAACGTTATCGCTATCGGAACGGCTATAGCCTTTGGAGGGGCAGGAGCCATATTTTGGATGTGGATCTCGGGTCTGCTTGGTATGATGACCTGCTATGCAGAAAATTATCTTGGTTATAAATATCGAGTGGCTACTGACAAGGGATTTGAGGGTGTCCCCTTCAGATACATAAAAAAGGCTTTTGGTGATAAAAAAGCAGGTTCGTTAATTGCAAAATTGTTCGCTTTTCTTTGTATTGGTGCAAGTCTTGGTATGGGCAATATGGCACAGATAAATTCAGCAAGTGCTGTGCTTGACAGAAGTGTCAACGTTCCGCTATGGACAACAGGTATTTTTTGTACAATATTAGTCGTGTATTTTGCGGGAAAAGGTCTTAAACATCTTGCGAATATTACCATATGGCTTATACCTATGATATCCGTGCTTTACATTGCCGGCTGTATTATAGTAATAGCATCAGATGTAAATAAATTACCTGAGGTTTTTTATCGTATAGTAAGTGAAGCTTTTTCTTCCGAGGCGATCGTCGGAGGCACTGCAGGCAGTGTAATGCTTAACGCTATGATGTGGGGGGTAAAACGTGGAGTGTTTTCTAACGAAGCAGGTCTTGGCACTTCAGTAATCATCAATACAGGTTCAAGCTGTGAAACTCCGCACGAGCAAGGGATGTGGGCGATGCTTCAGGTTTTTATAGATACAATTGTAATGTGTACTATGACAGCTCTTGCTATACTTGTATCAGGAGCAGATAAGATATCATCTGATGGTATTAATATGGCTGATATCGCTTTTTCCAATGTGTTCGGAAATTACGGAGCGTTATTTTTATCGATTGCAATTATGGTATTTGCTGTATCGACTGTTTCAGGTTGGTATATTTACGGAAAGAGCTGTGTGTCATATCTGCTAAATGAAAAATGGTGCAAATGTTATTTTTATATATTTATTCTTTTGTGCTTTGTGGGTGCAATTGCAAAAACTGAGTTCGTATGGGAATTTTCTGATCTGTTAAATGGGCTAATGGCCATTCCGAATTTACTCGCTCTGTTAATTTTAAGAAACGAAATAAAGAAATAAACAGATATTAATAGTGTACCGAAAAAAGTTAAATAAATTCGATAATTCTTTCACAAAATATTAGAATTTCTATTGACCTATTGCCAAAAATAGTTTATAATATTAAAAGGGGTACGATGTACTCCGAATAATGAATTTGTATCAGCCAAGCTGATAAAATAAAAGTAAAGGAGAACACAACAGTTATGACAAATAACCAGAACGTGTTAAAATGGGTTGAAGAAATGACAGCCCTCACAAAGCCTGAAAAGGTTGTATGGATCGATGGTAGTGACGAACAGCTCCAGGCTCTTCGTGATGAAGCTATCGCTACAGGCGAAATGATCAAGCTTAACCAGGAAAAGCTTCCCGGCTGTCTGTACCACAGAACAGCTGAAAACGACGTTGCACGTGTAGAGGACAGAACCTTCATCTGCTCAAAGAACAAGGAAAATGCAGGTCCTACAAACAACTGGTGCGACCCTAAAGAAATGTACGAAAAGCTCACAAAGCTCTATGATGGCGTAATGAAGGGCCGTACAATGTATGTAATCCCCTATTCAATGGGTCCTATCGGCTCACCTATCGCTAAGGTTGGCGTTGAGCTTACAGACTCTATTTATGTTGTTCTTAATATGGACATCATGACAAGAATGGGTAAGCAGGCATTTGAAAATCTTCCCGATGATTCTAACGATTTCGTAAGATGCTTACACTCAAAGGCTGACGTTGATCCTGAAAAGAGATACATCGTTCAGTTCCCTGAGGATAATGCAATCTGGTCTATAAACTCCGCTTACGGCGGTAACGTACTTCTCGGTAAGAAGTGTTTTGCTCTCCGTATTGCTTCCTACCAGGGCTGGAAGGAAGGCTGGATGGCTGAACATATGCTCATCTTAGGCGTTAAGAAGCCTGATGGCGACGTTAAGTATATCACAGCAGCATTCCCCTCTGCTTGCGGTAAGACAAACCTCGCTATGCTTATTCCTCCCGAGGGATATAAGAAGGCTGGCTATGAAGTATTCACAGTAGGCGATGACATTGCCTGGATGAAGCAGGGTCCTGACGGCAGACTTTACGCTATCAACCCCGAAAACGGCTTCTTCGGTGTTGCTCCCGGTACGAACGCTAAGTCAAACTTCAATGCTTTAGAGTCCACAATGAAGAACACTATCTTCACAAACGTTGCAATCAATAACGATGATATGACTGTATGGTGGGAAGGTCTTGACAAGAATCCTCCCGAAAATGCAACAGAGTGGAAGGGTGCAAAGGTAAACGGTAAGGAATACACAGCAGCAGGTAACAAGCTTGCTCACCCCAACTCACGTTTCACAGCTCCCGCTAAGAATTGTCCTTGCATTTCATCTGAATTTGATAATCCTCAGGGTGTTCCTGTTTCCGCTATCATCTTCGGTGGTAGAAGAGCAGCTACAACTCCTCTCGTATACCAGTCCTTCAACTGGCAGCACGGCACATACATCGGCTCTGCAGTTTCTTCTGAAACAACAGCAGCTGCTACAGGTGCAGTAGGCGTACTCCGTCACGATCCTATGGCAATGAAGCCTTTCTGCGGTTACCATATGGCTGACTACTGGGCACACTGGCTCGCTATGGGCAAAAAGCTCGGTGAAAATGCTCCCAAGATCTTCAACGTAAACTGGTTCAAGCAGGACGAAAACGGCAACTTCATCTGGCCCGGTTTCGGTGACAATATGAGAGTTCTCGACTGGATCATCAAGAGATGTGAAGGTACAATCGACGCTGAAGAAACAGCAATCGGTTATCTTCCTAAGAAGGGTGACATCAACCTTGAAGGTATCGAAGATGAAGTTACTTCTGAAGTTGAGGATCTCCTCCTTGAAGTTGACAGAGATCTTTGGATCAAGGAAGTTGATGAAATGACAGAATTCTACAAGCAGTTTGGTGATAAGCTCCCTGCTGAGCTTACACAGGAACTTGCAAATCTTAAGGCAAGACTTGGCTAATTCTAAGTTACAGATAACACAAAACGTAACCGCTTCCGTATGGAAGCGGTTTTTTTGCCGTTTTGCATACCTATGTACAGCAGTTTATTATAAAGTGCAGGAAATTACGAGGCATCACGCCTCATAAAAATTCCCCTTTGTAAAACAAAGGGGAGATTTTTATATAATGTTATTCTGTTAATAATTAACCCTTTACTGAACCAAGTGTAACACCCTTGATGATGAACTTGGATAAGCAAATATAAACGATAACTACAGGTATGATGGATATGAAAATGTACATATACAGTTTACCTAAGTCACCAGCCTGTGAATGCAGGTCAGAGTTTACGATTGAAATCATGATCGGGACTGTCATTAAGTCTGCCTTTGAAATAACGAGGGCAGGAGTAAAGAAGTTGTTCCATGATCCAACGAATGCGAAGATCATCTGTACTGCAAGAGCAGGCTTTAACATAGGAAGACAGATTGTATTGAAGGTTCTGAATTCGTTTGAACCGTCAACACGAGCCGCTTCAACTACTTCGAGAGGTAATGCACCCTCGATATATTGCTTCATATAGAAATATGTTGCAGGAGCTGCGATAGCAGGAATGATGAGAGGCCAGTATGTGTTTACAAGCTTGAACTGGTTGATAAGCTGTACAAAACCAACGGCTGAAACCTGTGTAGGAATCATCATTACGAGCAGGATAAACTTATCAGCAAACTTTCTGCCCTTGAAGTCATATACGAAAATACCGTATGCTGTCATTGCAGAGAAGTAAACTGTAAGAATAGCTGTGGACGCAGCGATAATAGCACTGTTTAAAAGACCCTGAGGTAAGAAGAAGGTTGTCTTCTTAATTGCATTCATAAAGTTTGTTATAAAGTGCTCTCTGGGTAAAAGGGAGAAACCTGACTGTAACTCTGCATTAGATCTTGTAGAGTTAATGATAAGCAGGTAGAAGGAGAAGAGACACAGCAATGTAACGAAAGCTAAGAATACGTAAGAACCGATTCTTGCTGCTAAAAGAGATGCAGCACCCTTTTCGTTCTGGAAATCACTGTAGTTTTTAACCTTTGCAGGTTCATCTAAGTTTTTTAATTTAGCCATATCTTACTTACCTCCTTTTTTTGATTTTTTGCCACTGTTATTACCTGTGATCTTGAATACGAGAATACTCATAGCACCTGTAATAATAAAGATGTAAGCAGATAAAGCACCAGCCTTACCATAGTTCTTAGTTACACCGCCGATGTAGTTATTGAGCTGCATAACAAGAGTCTTAGCAGTACCGTCAACACCGCCCTTACCGTTTGTCATGATCTGAGGTACGTCGTACATCTGAAGACCACCGATAAGTGCTGTAACAAGTACATAAACGATGATGGGAACGAGCAGAGGAAGTGTGATCTTGAAGAAAGTCTGTGCTGATGTTGCACCGTCAATAGAAGACGCTTCGAAAAGGCTCTGGTCGATACCCATAATACCAGCCATAAGAAGAATAGTGGTATTACCGAACCACATAAGGAAGTTGATGAATGCGATAATTGATCTTGTTGCCCAGATATCACTGAAGAAACGGAAAGCTTCTCCTCCAAACATTTCAATAATCTGGTTTACAGGACCAACAGGGCTGAATAATGTAAAGAATAACATAGAAAATGCCGACGCCATGATAAGGTTAGGCATATAGATTACGGTTTTAAAGAACGCCTGTCCCTTTATTCTGAGTCTGATACCTGTAAAGATAAGTGCAAGTATAAGAGCGAATAATACCTGAGGAACAGCACCCATTACCCACATGAGTAATGTATTACCTGTGTAGTTTAACAGGTCGATTGCACCTGTAGAGTCAGGTGTAAATAATGCAATGTAGTTATCAAACCCTACAAAGTTAGGACCTACCGTCTGGAAGCTCTGAGTTGTATAGTAATCAAAGAAACTATAGAGGAACGTAGAGAACAGAGGTATAAGTGTACATACAAAATACACCAGAAAGAAAGGAAGTATAAATATGTAACCCCACTTTGCATAGCTGATTGATTTATGCTTTTTTCCCATAATGCAGAAATCCTCTCATCCAAAATGCAATAATAACCTCAAAAAAGGCGAAGCAAGAAACTTGCCTCGCCCCTTTTCGATTAGGTTAAATTTAAAATTTCAAGTAGCAAAACTTACGGAGTCTTGATATCTGCGTATGTTTCCTTAACGTACTTGTAGAAGTTAGCTAAAGCTGTGTCCTTGTCAACCTTGCCCTGGAAGTAGTCGAGCATATATTCAGGATACTTTTCGCTGAGGAGCTGATCGTATACTGTCTTGTGTTCGAACTTTATGCCCTTTGCGAGTTCAACGAAGAGAGCGATATCGTTCTGGCCGCCTAAGAATGCGTTACCAAAGTTAGCGTCTGTAGCATACTTCTGGTTAACTGTCATGTTGTTTGTGAACTGCTTCTGTTCTTCAACGAGCTTAGAGCAGATTTCTTCGTTAGCTGTGAATGCCTTCATAATGTCAGCAACGAGTGTGCCGTTGTCTGTGCCTGTAGCTGCGAGGATCCATGTACCACCCCAGAAGTGTTCCTGAGGACCTGTTGTGATAGCCCAGTCACCGAAGCAACCCTTATCGGGATCCTGTGCGTTACCCATTGAGAAGTTGAAGTACCAAGCAGGACCGAAGAAGCACATTGTCTTACCTTCCTCGAACATCTGAGCGTTCTTTTCGTCGCCCCAAACGCCATCAGGAAGTGTGTAGCAGTTATCTAAGTAGTTCTTAGCCTGTGTTGTCCACTGTTCGATAGCAGCGTCGATGTTGAGAGCGCCGTTTTCTACCCAAGCAGAAGATGTGTTGTTAGAGAATGTTCTGAATGTTTCAACATAAGAAGCTGTCATGTAGTAGCCCTTTTCCTTAGCCTGAGCTGCTACCTTATCGAAGTCTTCCCATGTGCCGAGCTTCTTCTGAACTTCAGCGGGATCATCTGTACCAAGAACATCCTTAGCGATAGAACGTCTGTAGATAAGAGCTGAAGGGCAGCACTGGAAGGATACACCCTTAACCTTGCCGTTAGCGTCAGAAGCAGCCTGTACTGTATAGCCGTACTGTGTATCGAGTGTTTCAACACCGATTGTAGAAACGTCCATTGTGTAGTCAGAACCTGTGTACTTTAAGATGTAGTCAGCTTCAGCGAGGAAGAGGTCAACCTTGTCATCAGCTGCAGCGTCAGCCTGACCCTGGAGAGCAGCGTCGAGCTTCTGCTGGTAAACACCACCGTCAGAGGGGTTGATGATCCAGTTAACTGTGATACCTTCTAATGTCTTGAGACCGGGAGCATTTTCATACTTTGTCTTAGACTTGTTACCTTCAGCATCCTGTACTTCGTATTCAAGACCCTGATAGTAAGCTTCGAAGAAGCCCTTGAATTCTTCATTCCATGCATAGATGTTGAGAACCTTGCCTTCTTCCTTCTTTTCGTCTTCCTTGCTAGATTCGTCTGTCTTGCTATCTTCTGTTGTAGAAGAAGTTGTAGAAGAATCTGTGGGAGCTGTTGAACTTGTAGTCTCGCTTGCACAGCCAGCTACTGTTCCGAGAATTGATGCAGTTGCTAATACAGCTGCTAAAATTCTTTTCTTCATTGGTAAATTCCTCCAGAATTAATTTTTCATGTTACCGTTGGTAACACGTCCTGACCTTTCGGTCGCTTACTTTTGAAGTAAAATATACAAAAACTTTTTCACAAGGGAAATTGTTTTGGCATATTTTCCTCCGTTGACAATATGATATCATAAAAAGTCCGAATTTGCAAGCATTTTAAAGCGGAAAACTCGTTTTTTTACTGTAATCGATTACATTTTTTGTTTTTTTGAGGCTTTTTCGTTAATATGCACAAAAAAGTGTTACAATTTTGTAACAAAAAAGACATCGAAATTTTTACAAAACTTATGCAAACCCGCTCTACAAAAGGTTTTAGCGTAGTTACAAACTTATGTAAACGATTTTACACATTTTAGAGCTTAAAAATAGCTTATAAAGTTACAAATGTACAAAACATACAAAAACTTTCTGTAGAAAATAGTAAAAAACGATAATTTAATAGATTTTCCGCTTTAGCCCTTGAATTTAATATTAAAATAAGGTACAATAAATATAGACTGATATCGAAGGGGGAACTATGCCGTGAAAACAGTATCAAGACATAACATAAACGGTTATACGACATCATTTATTTGTCGTATGAGTATTTCAGCACCCTTTATCAGAATAAGTGTATAATTTTTAGGCTGTGGGATTTTTTGATTACACAGCTTTCTTTATTTTTATCTTGAAAGGAAAGTAAACTTATGAAAAAAGTAGCTATCATTATGGGCAGTGACTCTGATCTCCCTATCGTAAAAAAAGCTGCAGAAGTGCTTAAGAATTTCGGTGTGCCTGTTGAAATGCGTGTTCTCTCTGCACACCGTTGTGCCGCTGACGTGTCAGCTTTTGCGACTAAGGCAGAGGAAAACGGCTTTGGTGTAATCATTGCGGCAGCAGGTAAGGCAGCTCACCTTGCCGGTGCTATTGCAGGACAAACTCCCCTGCCCGTTATAGGTATTCCCATTAAGGCAAGTGCCCTTGAAGGCATCGACGCTTTATTATCAACTGTTCAGATGCCTGCAGGCGTACCCGTTGCGACAGTTGCAATTGACGGTGCTGCAAACGCTGCATATCTTGCTGTGCAAATTCTCGCTGTAGGTGATGACTCTCTTATGACAAAGATGAAGGAATACCGTGCAGCACAGACTGCAAAGGTGCTTGAAGCTGATAAGAAGATAAGAGAAGAATACAGCTTCTGAACCACAAAAAATCAGGGTATACTATTATAATATATAAAAGTAAAGAATTTTTAACTCTGCAGAAGAGAACTTTTTTCTGCAACGGAAAGGAAATGATTAGTATATGGGCGGATTTTTCGGTGTTGCATCAAGTAACGATTGCATAACTGACGTATTCTTCGGTACGGATTATCACTCACATTTAGGTACAAGAAGAGGCGGTATGACCTCTTATTCAAAGGACAGAGGCTTTCAGCGTTCTATCCATAGTATTGAAAACTCGCCATTCAGAACAAAATTTGAGGCTGATGCTACAGGTATGAGAGGTAATCTCTGTATCGGATGTATCAGTGATACAGATCCTCAGCCTATTATGGTTCGTTCAAAAATGGGACTGTATGCTATATGCAGTATCGGTATTATCAGAAATGCAGAGGAATTATCAAGAGAGCTACTGGACTCAGGCTGTGCAAACTTTGAGGTAATGAGCAGCGGACTTATAAATTCGGGTGCACTTATCGGTGCTCTTATAGCACAGAAGGAAAATTTCTGCGATGGTATCAAATATGCTCAGCAAAAGATCGAAGGTACGATGTCACTGCTTATCCTTACAGAAGACGGCATAATCGCCGCAAGAGACGACAAGGGCAGACTGCCTATCGTTGTCGGTAAAAGAAGCGATGGCTTCTGCATATCACAGGAATCCTTTGCAATGATGAAGCTTGGTTATCAAAGCTATAAAGAGCTTGCTCCCGGCGAGATAGTAAAGCTGACAGCAGACAGTTGCGAAGTGCTGAGCGAGGGTCATGATGATATGAGGATATGTGCCTTCCTCTGGACGTATTACGGTTATCCCAACGCTGTATACGAAAACGTCACAGTTGAAACAATGAGAACAAGAAACGGTCAGATAATGGCTGAAAATGATATCAGAAACGGTACTTTGCCTGACGTTGACTACGTATGCGGTATCCCCGATTCGGGTGTTCCCCATGCTATAGGCTATGCAAACAGAAGCGGTATCCCCTTTGCAAGGTCCTTTATCAAATATACTCCTACCTGGCCCAGAAGCTTTACTCCTACAAGTCAGGCAATGAGAAATCAGGTTGCAAAAATGAAGATGGTACCTGTACACGAGCTTATCGAGGGTAAGAAGCTCTTATTTGTGGATGACAGTATCGTAAGAGGCACCCAGATGAGAGAAACTGTAGAATTCCTCTATGAAAACGGTGCTAAAGAAGTGCATATGAGAAGCGCTTGTCCGCCTATTATGTACGGCTGTAAGTTCCTTAACTTCACAAGGAGTAAATCAGAAATGGAACTTATTGCAAGACAGATAATAGACGAATTCGAAGGTGCAGAGGGCGTTAAGTTCATTAACGAATACAGCGATTCTTCAACAGAAAGAGGAAAGAAGCTCAGAGATGAGATATGCAGAAGATTAAAGCTGACATCTCTTGAATTCCAGACACTCCCCGGCACGGTAGAAGCTATAGGACTCCCCTCCTGCAAGCTTTGTACACACTGCTGGAACGGAGAAGGCTAAAAGTAAATCATTCGGGTTACCGAAAAAAATAAACCAAGTTAAAATGCAAGAGGACGGTAAAAGATTATGAAGAACAGTTTTTCAGAAAGCTACAAGGCGGCAGGCGTTGACGTAACTGCAGGTTACGAGGGCGTTCGTCTTATGAAGAAGGATGTTGAAAGAACAAACATCCCCGGTGTGCTGACAGGTATCGGTGGTTTCGGCGGACTTTTTCAGCTTGATCTTACAGATATAAAGGAGCCTGTACTTGTTTCAGGTACAGACGGTGTAGGTACAAAATTAAAGCTTGCTATGCTTATGGACAAGCACGATACTATTGGTATTGACGCAGTTGCTATGTGTGTAAACGACATTATCTGCTGCGGTGCAAAGCCCCTTTATTTCCTTGACTATATTGCTATAGGCAAGAACGTACCTGAAAAGGTTGCAGAAATCGTTAAGGGCGTTGCTGATGGTTGTGTACAGGCAGGCTGTGCTCTTATCGGCGGTGAAACTGCAGAGCATCCCGGTATGATGCCTGAAGACGAATACGATATTGCAGGTTATTCCACAGGTGTTGTTGACAAGTCAAAGATTATTGACAATACAAAGGTTAAGGAAGGCGATATCATTATCGGTCTTGCTTCCACAGGCGTTCACTCCAACGGCTTCTCACTTGTAAGAAAGATTTTTGATATCAACTCAGTTGAAGTCCTTGAAGAAGTTCTCCCCACAGGTAAGACTTTAGGCGAAACTCTTCTTGCTCCTACAAAGATCTATGTAAAGCCTGTTCTTGCTCTTATAGACAAGATGGAAGTAAAGGCAATTTCTCACATTACAGGCGGCGGATTTAACGAAAACGTACCCCGTTCACTCCCTGACGGCTTTACTGCAAAGATCACAAAGGGCAGCTATGACGTCCCCTTTATCTTCAAGCATATGCAGGAAGTCGGCGGTATTTCCGAACACGATATGTACAATACTTTCAATATGGGTATCGGTATGATCGTTGTTGTTGACAAGGATAACGCAAATGATGCCGTTGCTCTTCTTAAGGAGCAGGGTGTTGAAAGCTACTGCATCGGTGAGATCATCAAGGGTGAAGAGGGCATTATCATAGAATAATGGGACTTTTTGATCTTTTCAAAAAGCAGAAGCTAAATTCTGCTGATATAAATATTGATATCACAAATCACATAGCCACGATAAACGAAAAGAAGTTTGCCGTCCCCTGCCGGCTTGACGAGCTTACAAAAATATTCGGCAAGGCAAGACGTTTTGAGGGCGGTGCAGGAAATATTAACTACGTCTGGGACGAGCTTGGTATATACTGCTACGTAACGGCACAGCTTAAGGTTTACTGCATTGCAATAAAGAAGCACAGAAGTGCACAGCCTATGCCCTTTGAGGCATCGGGAACGTTTAAAGGCGTACTTACTATAGGCGGCGAAAACTGGGAGGACGTTATGTCAAAGGGCAATGATCTTGAAATTGCAAGAGAACGCACGATTGACGGACTTTCCTTGTTTGCTGAATACGTGGACTTTGAATACGGCGACAAAAACGGAAGCAGTAATGCTTATACAGGAATTGAAATAAAGCTTATTTAAGGAGAAGGTATGGGTTTGTCAGATATTTTCAGAAAGCCGCAGATAGCTCCTTCTGAAACCAAAATCAATCTGTCGGCTGAAGGTATAGAAATAAACGGCAGAAAATTCTTTTTGCCTATTTCTGTCAATATACTTGAGGAGCTTTTCGGCAAAGCAAGAATCTACCAGATTGGTAACTTTGCACCTACCTTTTTCCCGAAGGCTGTCAGAGAAAAACAAGCGCCGTACATAACGGGATATACCTGGGACAAACACGGAATCTATTGCTACGCTGAAAAAATCGGTAGCGTATTTTCCATTGGCTTTCTTTTAAATCACGGTGAGCCTGATACCAATAACTCACCCAAAAAGAAATACCAAGGCATACTCAATATAAATGACGATCATTGGTATGAATGCGTAAAAAATGGTGACGGTATATTTCTGGGAGAAGAAGAAAATCAGGTGGAAGCATACAGATACGTTGCGCTCGGCAAATATTCGATTATCAGCGAATTTACCGAAATAACAGAGGAAATAACAGAGCGGGATTACTACGAATACAGCACCGTGGAGTTCCAGCTTTAAAGATATTCCGGAGGATATATGAAAAACATAGTAGTTCTCGTTTCCGGTGGCGGCACCAATCTTCAGGCTCTTATAGATGCTGAAAAGAAAGGTATGCTGGGCAACGGAAAAATCACCTGCGTTATAGCTTCAAAGGCTGACGCATACGCTCTTACAAGAGCAGAAAACAACGGTATAAAAACCAGAGTGCTTGTCAGAAAAGAATACGACGACGTTGCCGCATACAGCAAGGCGATGACTGAAGCTTTAAAGGAAGAAAAGGCAGATTTAGTCGTTTATGCAGGCTTTATGACAATACTTGATGAGCAGGTATGCAGTGCTTTCCCCTACAAGATGATGAACGTACATCCTGCACTTATCCCTTCTTTCTGCGGAAAGGGTTTTTACGGACTTCATGTTCATGAAGCGGCACTTAAGAAGGGTGTAAAATTAAGCGGTGCTACGGTACATTTTGTTACAGAGGAATGTGACGGCGGCCCTATCATTATGCAAAAGGCAGTGGAAGTTAAAAACGGCGATACCCCTGAAACTCTTCAGAAGAGAATTATGGAAGAGGCTGAATGGAAGATACTTCCCGAATCGGTAAGACTTTTCTGTGATGACAAGATAAGCATTGTCGATGGAAAGGCTGTTATTAATCAGTAACTTACGGTCATGGTGACCGTACAATAAAATATGCTTAAAAAACTCAGGAGGCTTTATGGAAACAATAGCTTTTGAAAAAGAATTAAACACCCTTCCCTACCACGGAAGAGGAATTATGCTCGGCAAATCTGCTGACGGCAAGAAGGCAATGATCGCTTACTTCATTATGGGCAGAAGCGAAAACAGCCGTAATAGAGTATTTATCGAAGATGGCGACGGAATCAGAACTCAGGCCTTTGATGAATCCAAGATGACAGACCCCCATCTTATCATTTACGCACCTGTAAGAGTTCTCGGTAACAAGACGATCGTTACAAACGGCGACCAAACAGACACTATCTACGAGCTTATGGACAAGCAGATGACCTTTGAGCAGTCACTCAGAACAAGAGAATTTGAGGATGACAAGCCTAACTACACACCTCGTATTTCAGGTATCATCCGTCTTGAAAATGATGGTATGAACTACGCTATGTCTATCTTAAAGAGCGATGACGGCAACGCTGAATGCTGCATAAGAAATACATACGCTTACAGCAGCCCTGAAAACGGTGTAGGCAGATTTATCCATACTTATGCAAGAGATGAAGAAAACGGCAGACTCCCCAGCTTCGAGGGCGAACCCAAGAAGGTAACACTTCCCGACGTGGATATTGATACGTTCACAAAGCTTGTATGGGAAAACTTAAACGAAGACAACAAAGTTTCTCTCTTTACTCGTTACATCGATATTGAAACAGGTAAGTGGGAATCAAGAATAGTAAACAAGAATCAGTAATCTGACATAACAGGAAAGGACTAATAACAATGAACGAATTAGAACTCAAGTATGGTTGTAACCCCAACCAGAAGCCCTCAAGAATTTTTATGGCTAACGGTGCTGACCTTCCTATCGAAGTATTAAACGGCAGACCCGGTTACATCAACTTTATGGACGCTTTCAACGGCTGGCAGCTCGTTAAGGAATTAAAGAAAGCTACAGGTCTTCCTGCTGCTACCTCCTTCAAGCACGTATCTCCTGCAGGTGCTGCTGTCGGTCTTCCCCTTTCTGACACATTAAAGAAGATCTACTGGGTAGATGATTTAGGCGAACTTTCTCCTTTAGCTTGTGCTTATGCAAGAGCAAGAGGTGCTGACAGAATGTCTTCTTACGGCGACTTCATCGCTTTATCTGACGTATGTGACGCTTGTACAGCAAAGATGATCCAGAGAGAAGTTTCTGACGGTGTTATTGCTCCCGGCTACACAGATGAAGCTCTTGAGATATTAAAGTCCAAGAGAAAGGGCACTTACAACGTAATCAAGATCGACGAAAACTACGTTCCTGAAGAACTCGAAGTAAAGCAGGTGTACGGTATCTCCTTTGAACAGGGCAGAAACGAGCTCGTTATTGACGATAACTTCTTTGCAAACGTTGTTACAGACAACAAGGAAATTCCTGAAAGTGCAAAAATTGACCTTGCCATCGCTATGATCACACTTAAGTATACACAGTCAAACTCCGTAGCTTACGCTTGCGGCGGTCAGGCTATCGGTATCGGTGCAGGTCAGCAGTCAAGAATTCACTGCACAAGACTTGCAGGTACAAAGGCTGATAACTGGTACTTAAGACAGTCTCCTCAGGTTATGGGGCTTCAGTTCGTTGACGATATCAGAAGAGCTGACAGAGATAACGCTATTGATCTTTACATCGGTGAAGATTATATGGACGTACTTGCTGAAGGTGCTTGGCAGAACATCTTCAAGGTTAAGCCGGCAGTATTTACAGCCCAGGAAAAGAGAGCCTGGCTTGACACTATGAAGGGTGTAGCATTAGGTTCTGACGCCTTCTTCCCCTTCGGTGACAACATCGAAAGAGCTCACAGAAGCGGTGTAGAATATATCGCTCAGCCCGGCGGATCTATCCGTGACGACAACGTTATCGACACCTGCAATAAGTACGGTATCGCTATGGCGTTTACAGGTATCAGACTGTTCCACCACTAATTAAAAATACGGGAGAACGCTATGACAAAAAAATTTATCTACGTTTTAACAATTATCTCAGCAATTCTCACATTAAGCGGATGCACACAGCAAAATAAGCCTGATTTCAAAAAAGCTCCTGTCAATCTGAAGGACTTTTTAGCAAACATTAACAGCAATGAAAACTATGAAGGCACAGAGGATTTTGAAATCGTAGAAACGGTAACAGGAAACGAAGACGTTCCTGTGTCTGACGATGGTAGCCAAAATCCGACCAACAATTTCAAGAATGATTACTTTTCTATAAAAGCTTCAGACATATGGAAAATTGACTACTCAGATGATTATAGTTGCAGTTACGTGTTTGCAGATCCTGAAACAGATGAAGAAAGTTCCGTTTACGTATCAATTTTCTTCACGTATCAGGGCGGTTCTGAATATACAGAATTAGATGAATATGTTGATATTGTAAAAGAGGTCAATGATGCAGATTACAAAATGATCGCTGAAAAAGAATCAACGTTTGCAGGATACAAAAACAAAGAGCTCTTTTATGAGATTTATATTGACGATACAACTCAGCTGTATTCACGCCTGATGCATATACAAACAAAAGAACATCTTTATCCTATAACTATAATTTATCAGAATAAAGAACCTGCTAAACACATACAGCTGGCAATCGACAGACTTTTAGAGGGCTTAAGTATCACTTAACAGCAAATCCGTGTTACTAAAGATAAATGCGGTACAGAATATCAGGGTTCTGTACCGCTTTATATTAAAGGAATTATTATGTATATCGATCACAGAACATCCAGACAAACAGGGTCATTCATTGATAATAAGCCTAATACAAAAGTTATCGGAGCTGTAGTTGCTTTAATTACAGCGATTCTGATATTTGCGGCTATAAAAGGGGTCTTTATCTATTTTCCAAGTAATGACAGTGATACAAACTTCTTTGCTTTATGCATTATTATTTTCATAAGTGCTTTTCTGATTTTCGGTGCTGTATTTATCACAAGAATATTCTGTGCAGGTACAAAGTGCAGATACGAAATTGACGATAAGGGTGCCCGATTTTCAGGTAAAGACAAAGAAATATACATATGCTACGATGATATAACATCTATCGGCGTTACTCCTATTCTTTCCTTTGGCAGACAGGTAGGATATGACGCACATATATCAACCAAAACAAAAATACATAATATCCGTTTTTTCTATCCTAAACCTACGATCAATGCAAAGGAAGAAGATACTCCCTTTGGGCTGATGAAAGCACGAATGGAATTTATAAAACAACAGGAAGACAAAAAATACAGCGACCTTTTAAAAAGCGAGACAAAAAGCAGAAGGTGGTAAGCAATGGACAGACATTACAGTGAAATTGCATACGGAAGATTTAATCAGAAAAGGACAGGCAAATTCAGGGTAGTCCCTGAAAACGTAGTGCTGAGAATTGTAGCAACAATTGCAATTTTTGCTGTTGTAATAATCCTTTTACTCGTCGTGTCAGGAAGAACTATAAACGGCACTGTTTCCCTTGTTCTTGACGCAATAGCTATAGCACTTTTAATTTTCAGTATACCTGCAGTAAGAATGCAATACGCAGGTAAAGAATGGACATATACTATCACAGACAAGCAATTTTCCCTTGTTACAAAAGGTCAGGCAAGAAATTATAAATATAAGGATGTGGAAGGTGTAAGCTACGAATTTCTGCATCATCCGATAACAAGAAGAAAAATAGGCTTTATCGTATCTGTAAAGACAAAATACACTTCAGATAAGTATAAGTATATTTCGATACTGAGAGGCGAACAGATTACTCCTCAGAGCACTCCCTTTTATATTCTGAACGATCCGCCAAAACTTGAACCAGAATTTGACAGATTTTCAGAATTCACAAGATAACTATGCAGATAAAACGACCGATAATACCCGATAGCCTGAAGGAAATCTCAGATATAAAGGCTGAGCTTAAGTTTGCTACGGAATATGAAACCGATCTTGATTTGGTTAAAATATCAAAAGCACATGAAGAAGGGGTCTCCTTCGGCGGTGCGTACATCAAAAATTCGATAATAGAAAATTGCAGGCTGATAAACTCCGATTTCAAAGACTGCACCTTTATAAACGTCGTTATAAAAGGGTGCGATCTTTCAAACTGCAATTTTAACAATACATATTTTAAAAACTGCCTTATACTTTCCTCAAAGCTTGTGGGGAGCAGTTTTAAAAACACGGTACAGATCGAAACCGCTTACGAAAACTGCAATGCGGAGCTGACTGATTATAACGAGGCAAAGCTTAAAAACGTGCAGCTTACCGATTGCGATTTTTCATCAGCATTGATCTGCTCAACAGAAATAAAGAATATAGAGCTTAAAAACGTAAAGCTTATAAACGGCGTCTTCTTTAAAACTCCGTTAAAAGATATAAACCTGACCGACTGCATAATTGACGGACTTGTCGTTTCGGATAACGGTGCGGAGCTTAAAGGTGCTACCGTGGACGTTTATCAGGCAGCAATGTTTGCAAAGCTGCTTGGTCTAAATATTGAATAACATACGGATAACCGTAATCAGAAAGGAAAATAAAAATGGAAAAGATGAATGTACTTGTAATAGGCGGTGGCGGACGTGAACACGCTATCGTAATGGCTCTTGCAAAATCCGAAAAGGTAGGAAAGCTTTATGCCGCACCCGGCAACGGTGGTATCTCCAAGTACGCTGAATGCTACCCTGTTAAGGCTACTGACATTGACGGATGCGTTGAACTTGCAAAGAAGTTAAATCCCGATTACGTATTTGTAGCTCCTGACGATCCGCTGGTACTTGGTATGGTTGACAGACTGAACGAGGAAGGCTTCAAGACCTTTGGTCCTCGTGCAAATGCGGCTATATTAGAAGGCAGCAAGGTATTCTCAAAGGCTCTTATGAAGAAGTACAACATCCCTACTGCTATGTACGAGACATTTACAGACGCTGATAAGGCTATAAGGTACATTGAAGAACAGAACAGCTATCCTGCTGTTATCAAGTGTGACGGTCTTGCTCTTGGTAAGGGTGTTATCATCGCTAAGGATTTTGACGAAGCTAAGGACGCTGTAAACTCAATGCTCCTTGATGGTAAATTCGGCAAATCGGGTAGTGAGATAGTTATAGAAGAATTCTTAACAGGTCCTGAGGTTACTGTTCTTGCATTCACAGACGGTAAAACTGTAAAGCCTATGATCTCCTCTATGGATCACAAGCGTGCTTACGACAATGACGAAGGTCTTAACACAGGCGGTATGGGTACAATTGCTCCCAATCCCTTATACACAGACGATATCAAGGCTGAATGTATGGAAAAGATATTCATGCCCACGATCAAGGCTATGCAGACTGAAGGCAGACCCTTCAAGGGATGCTTATACTTTGGTCTTATGCTGACTCCCAAGGGTGCAAAGGTTATCGAATATAACTGCCGTTTTGGCGATCCTGAAACTCAGGTAGTTCTCCCCTTACTTGAAACTGATATTATGGATATCATCGAAGCTGTTTGGGAAGAAAAGCTTGATACACTTGATATAAAGTGGAGTGAAAAGGCTTGTGCCTGCGTTGTTATGGCAAGCGGCGGATACCCCGAAAAGTATGAAACGGGCAAGGTTATGTCAGGTCTTGATGAAATGGGTCAGTGCGGTATGGCTGATACTTTTGTATACCATGCAGGCACAAAGTATGAAGATGGCAAGTTCCTTACTGCAGGCGGTAGAGTTCTTGGTGTAACTGCTACCGGTGACGATTTAAAGGTTGCTCTTGACAAGGCGTACAAGGCTGTAGAGGTAATTTCCTTTGAAAAAGCACACTATCGCAAGGATATAGGAAAAAAAGCCCTCAAATAATCACAAAATTCGTAAAAAAGACTTGCAATTTATTTTCAGTTATGTTATAATAATTTGTACGTGTTAGAATATTATTAATTGGCTATAGCCATTTCCTATAAGGAGGACTAAAAAATGGGAATTATAGAGATAATCGCTGCTATTGTACTTATTTTAGCTTGCGTATTTATCGTATTCGTTGTAATTATGCAGGATACAAAGCAGGGTATGTCACAGACGATCACAGGTGGCAGTGCTGATAACTACTATCAGAAGAACGCAGGCAGATCTAACGAAGCTAAGCTCAACAGACTTACAAAGACAGCTGCTTTCACATTCTTTATCGTTGCTCTCGTAGCTAACTTCATCGTTATGTACAGCGGTAACTTTGCAAGCCTCGGCAATACATCTTCTACAACAAGCAGTGTTACATCCTCAACAACAAGCAGCTCCACATCATCAACAACATCTGAAACAAGCAGCACAACTTCTGATACAAGTGCTACTTCTTCAGAAACATCTACAGAAGCTACATCATCAACAACTTCTACAGAAAGCTCTGCTGAATAATTTAAAAGCTTAATCCCCGATGCAAATCGGGGATTTTTATTAATATCTTGAAAGGTAGATATATGAAAGTTATAATAGGAGCAGGAAAAACAAGTTATGTGGGCTGGATAAGCACTCAGGAAAGTGAGCTTGATATCCTTAAAAGAGAAGATTTTGAGAGTATGTTCGGTAAAGAAAAGCCCTGTGCATTTCTTGCTGAACACGTGTGGGAACATATGACCTTATCAGATGGTATTACAGCAGCTAAAAACTGCTATGACTATCTTGAGGATGGCGGCTATATAAGAGTTGCCGTGCCTGATAGAAATTTTCGTAATGAGTGGTATCAGGATATAGTAAAGGTCGGTGGCAACGGTGACCCCTCCCACCCTGCTTTTACACATAAGATAGTATATGACTACAAAACGCTTGTATCGGTATTTGAGCAGGCGGGATTTGAAGTAGAGCTTCTTGAATACTGTGACGAGAACGGGGTTTTCCATTATAAATACTGGAATGAAAATGACGGAAAGATAGGTCGTTCCTTCCGTTTTGATACACGAAACAGCGAAGAAAAGCTTGGTATGGTGTCGATTATAATAGATGCTAAAAAGGTGAAGAGGATAAGCTATTATAACTAAATATGCAAAAATAAAAGCCTGAGCTTTTGCTCAGGCTTTATTATTTAGTAATTAAACACCAAACTTAACTGTGCTTACCTTTACGCCAGGTCCCATTGTAGAAGAAACTGTGCAGCTCTTGAGGTAAGTACCCTTAGCAGCAGCAGGCTTAGCCTTAACTACAGCATCCATAAGAGCATTGAAGTTTTCTTCGAGCTTATCCTTACCGAAGGAAGCCTTACCGATGGGGCAGTGAATGATGTTGGACTTGTCAAGACGGTATTCGATCTTACCAGCCTTTGCTTCAGCAACAGCCTTAGCAACGTCAGGAGTAACTGTACCAGCCTTGGGGTTAGGCATAAGACCACGAGGACCGAGAACCTTACCGAGTCTACCAACAACGCCCATCATATCGGGTGTAGCGATTACAACGTCGAAATCCATCCAACCGTCTGTAATCTTCTTTACTGTATCATCATCTGCAACGAAATCAGAACCTGCATCTACAGCAGCCTGGATCTTGTCGCCCTTAGCAAATACGAGAGTGCGAACTGTCTTACCTGTACCGTTAGGAAGAACTACTGCACCTCTTACCTGCTGGTCAGCGTGACGTGAGTCAACGCCGAGTCTTATGTGAAGCTCAACTGTTTCGTCAAACTTTGCCTTTGCTGTCTGGCAAACTAAGTCGAGTGCTTCGTTTGCATCATATGCTTTTGTGCTGTCGATGAGCTTTGCGCTATCAACATATTTTTTACCTTGCTTCATTCATTATCCTCCTTGTGGTCAAACGGATTAAATCCTCCCACTGTCTTAGTCTTATTAGTCTACTACTGTAATACCCATTGAACGTGCTGTACCTGCGATCATAGACATAGCAGCTTCAATAGAACCTGCATTTAAGTCACGCATCTTTGTTTCAGCGATCTGCTGAACCTGAGCCTTAGTGATCTTAGCAACCTTGTCCTTGTTGGGCTTTCCTGATGCTGTTTCAATTCCGCATGCCTTCTTGATAAGAACAGCAGCAGGCGGAGTCTTTGTAATAAATGAAAAGCTTCTGTCGGCATATACTGTGATTACAACGGGAATGATAAGACCTGCATCGTTCTTAGTTCTTTCGTTGAATTCCTTTGTAAATGCCATAATATTTACACCGTGCTGACCTAAAGCAGGACCAACAGGTGGAGCCGGTGTTGCTTTACCGGCAGGAATTTGTAATTTAATAAATCCTGTAACCTTCTGAGCCATTTTAACTCTACCTCCAATAAAAACAATTAGAACTTAAATATCAAGTTTCTGTACAGCTGAAATTTCGATTGTCGCAGATGTCTGGCGTCCGAATACTGAAACTGTGAGCGAAACTGTGTTGTTTGCTTCGTCAATTTCATCTACTCTGCCTTCCATACCGTTAAGCGTACCGCTTACGATCTTTACTGTGTCGCCTACTGCGAATGAAACGGATGCTGTCTTCTTTGCGATACCGAGGTTTGCTACTTCGGCATCTGTCAGCGGAATAGGTTCTGACCCCGGACCTACGAAACCTGTAACACCTCTTGTGTTACGGCAGATGTACCAGGACTGATCCGTGTGTACCATCTTTACGTAAACATAACCCGGAAAGAGCTTGCTTTCGTATTCGTGAGTCTTGCCGTTTCTTTCCTCTACCACTGTTTCTGTAGGAACCATTACTTCTTCGATTAAATGGTGCAGGTTGTTATTCTCGACAAGCTTCATAATGTTGCCGGCAACCTTGTTTTCATAACCGGAATAGGTATGGAGAACATACCATTTTGCCTCAGACATACTTTAAAGTCCCTCCTACTTAAATACTTTTAGGCTGATACACTAAGACCAAGCGCTAATCTTAATAATGTAGCGAAGAGCGTATCTATGCCCCAAACAAAAACGCCTGATACGATCAGTGTAATAAGAACTACAACTGTGTTGTTAAATACAGTCTTTTTGCTTGGCCACACAACCTTTTTGAACTCGGATCTGAGATCCTTGAAGTATTTTACGATGGATTTCTTGGGCTTTTTAGCTAATGCAGCTTTTTTGCTTCTTAACTCGTTGGCCTTCTTTTCCTTTGCCTGTTCTTTTGTCAGGCTCTTTTCGTTTGCCATCATAATCCTCCTTACTTAGTTTCCTTGTGTGGAGTATGCTTTCTGCAGAACTTGCAATACTTTGTCATTTCAAGTCTGTCGGGGTCGTTCTTCTTGTTCTTCTTGGTGTTGTAGTTGCGCTGTTTGCACTCTGTACACGCAAGGGTAATTTTAACTCTCACTTTTCGGCACCTCCTATTTTTTTGCCCTTATGGGCTTTAGCCTCCCTCGATGCAACCGCCTTTTGCCGTTGCCAAGGTCTATTTTCGTGTCTTAAAAAAGGGCACAAAAAAATAAACCCCTAATGAGGTATTATAATTGTATCACAATTAAGCACGATTGTCAATAGGGATTTATAAAAATTTCCTGATTTTTTGTTATATTTATAGTATAAGAGAAAAGCTGCCTTTAGTTACCGTAGCTTAAAATAAAGAACAAGCTGAAATATCGCTATAAGTGCAAGTAAAACGAGGACTACCACCTGAGCGATACCCCAGGAGGGCATACGGAAAATAAGAAGCAGGCAGGCTCCTGCAAGCACAGCTGCATTTATAAGAAAACGCTTTTGTCCTCCCCTGCCATTTGCCGCTTTTTTTGCCGCTTTTTTCTGATACTTATTTAACTGATTACTCATTCTTCATCTGAAGACGCTTTGCCATAAGAGTATTCTTCATAAGCATAGCAATTGTCATAGGTCCTACTCCGCCCGGTACGGGAGTTATGTAAGAGCATTTAGGTGCTACTTCATCATACTTAACGTCACCGCAGAGCTTGTTTTCTGCGTTTCTGTTCATACCGACGTCTATGACGATTGCTCCGTCCTTAACCATATCAGCCGTAACGAAATCAGCCTTACCTACTGCACTGACTAAAATATCTGCTCTTCTGCAAACTTCTGCAAGGTCCTTTGTTCTTGAATGGCAGATAGTAACGGTTGCGTTTTCGTGAAGTAAAAGCATAGCCATAGGCTTGCCAACGATGTTTGAACGGCCGATAACAACACATTCCTTACCTGATACGTCTGTACCTGTGCTGTGGATAAGCTCCATTACACCGGCAGGTGTGCAGGGTAAGAACGCATAGTTGCCTATCATTATCTTACCAACGTTTACAGCATGGAAAGCATCAACGTCCTTTAAGGGGCTGATGGCTTCAATTACCTTTTCCTCATTCAGATGACGGGGTAAGGGAAGCTGGCAGAGTATGCCGTTTACCTTGGGGTCGTTGTTAAGTGTGTCAATAAGCTCTAAAAGCTGTTCTTCTGTAGTTTCTTCAGAAAGTGCGTACTCAAAGGACTTCATTCCACATACTTCACAAGCCTTTTTCTTATTGTTTACATACACGCGGCTTGCCTGATTGTTACCTACTATAATAACTGCAAGACCTACTTCAAGCCCTTCCCTTTCGATTTCTGCTCTGATATCCTCTTTAACCTTTGCGGATACTGCTTTTCCGTCAATAATATTCATAATTTTCTCTCCTTATTCGTTTTCGGTTTCTGCTTCTTTTGTTTCAGTTTCAGTCTTTTCAACGTCAGGGACATAATCGCTGTCTATTGCTATATCCTCTGTGCCATCAGCAAGAATACTGGGTGCAATTTCTTCTGCTTTCTTCATTGCCTTTTTAGCCTTTGCTTTTTCTTCAAGAACAAGCTGCTTTAATTCATAAGCTTCAAGCTTTTCCTTTGAAGCTGTACTGTCACAATAAATAACGTAACCGTTTTTCTTTGAAAGCTTTATCTTTCCTAAGATAAACAGTACAAGAGCAACTGCCGCTGTAGCAAATCCAACGAGCTGTGATACTCTGAAATCTCCTATCATAAGGCTGTCAGTTCTGAGACCCTCTATTAAGCCTCTGCCGACACCGTACCACATTACGTAAAGCAGGAAAATCTCGCCGTCAAAGGTGCGGAGCTTCTTTGACCAGAAGTGTAATATCACAAATCCGATGATGCACAGTAAGCTCTCATATAAGAAGCAGGGATGAACGAGGGCGTATACCCCTTCTCCTGCCGCATCAAGCTGATTCTGCATTGCTATTACCTGAGGGTCTTCGATGATGATAGTGCCCGTCATACCCCAGGGGAGTGTTCCTGCCGTGGGAGCACCATAGGCTTCCTGGTTTACAAAGTTGCCCCATCTGCCTATTGCCTGACCGAGAAGCAGTCCTAAGCCGCCCATATCAAAAAGTGCAGGAAGCTTGACTTTGCGGATAACACACATAATTGCCGCCGCTATAGCCGCACCGATTATACCGCCGTAGATGGCAAGTCCACCGTGTCTTAAATCAAAGAAGCTTATTTCTGCATTTATGAATATGCAGTAGTATGCTCTTGCTCCGATAAAGCCTGCAATTATCGCTACGAATACTACATCGAAAACGTGGTCTGCAATAAGTCCGAACTGCTTTGATCTCTTCATTGCATAGATAAATGCAAGAATAACACCGATAGCAATTATTATTCCATACCAGTAAACGTCTACGCCAAAAAGATTGAATGCAACTCTGTTTATTGCTATTGATCCGCTGAACAGATTGGGAAATTCTATCTTATCAACAAATTTTTCCGTAGCATCAAGTAAATTTAAAATTCCGTTCATTGATGTGTCCTTTCTCTGTTGTCTTATTCTACAGGTTCGATTATTGAAATTGAACTGTTTTCAATATCAAAATCCTGAAGAGCTTTCTTTATATCGTCAAAGGTTACCGTGGCGGCTATTTCAATGCCGTCGTAAATTCCTATGCCGTTTATTTCGTAGTCCAGCATATTTGTAGCGACGGATTCTACGTTGTTGAAGCAAGCAACAAGATCTCCATAAGTCATATTGCGGATGGTTATGAATTCTTCTTCCTTAAGTCCATCCTTCTTGATGCGGTAAAGCTCCTTGGTAACTTCTTCCATCACCTTGTCAGGATTTCTTGATTCGCCGTCTGCTATAACTGTAAAATATCCTCTTCCGCAGAATACGCCAACGTTAAAGGTATCGTTTATAATGCCGTTTTCAAGCTGTGTATTGTAGAAGTCAGAATTCTTACCAAGACACATTTCCATAAGGATATTATAAATAATGAAGTTTCTGTAACGCTCCTTACCCTCGTACGCGGGAAATTTAAAGCCGATATTGAACAGCGGAATAGCACAGGAAAGCTTCTGGACTGTTCTCTTTTCTCGAACGGTTGAAGGTTCATCCGGAACTATCACCTGAAGACCGGGATCTTCAGAAGGCTTCAACAGTCTGTCACATATTTCAATAGTCTTATCCACGTCGAAATTACCTGCTATTGCGATAACCATATTGTTAAGATTATAGAAAGTATTATAGCAACGATAAAGCAGATCCTTGTCTATCTGTGCGATGCTTTCAATCGTACCTGCGATATCTATCCTTACGGGGTTTTTGTGATAAAGTGCCTGCAGGCAGTTAAAAAATACTCTCCAGCCCGGATCATCCTCATACATACGGATCTCCTGACCGATTATTCCCTGCTCCTTGGCTACCGTTTCATCTGTAAAATAAGGCTCTTGTACAAAATTCAGAAGGATTTCTAAATTCTCTTCAAACTTCTGAGAACAAGAGAAAAGGTATGCGGTCTTGTCAAAGCTTGTAAAAGCATTTGCACTTGCTCCCGTCTTTGCGTAAAGCTGGAAAGCGTCGCACTCGTCATTTTCAAAGAGCTTGTGTTCAAGATAGTGGGCGATACCCTCGGGTACCGTTACAAAATCTTCATCTGCATTCGTCTTGAAGGTGGTATCAACCGAGCCGTACTTTGTGCCAAAAAGGGCGTAGGCTGTAGAATACTTTTTCATAGGATAAAGCAGGATAGTAGCACCGCTTTTATGCTTTAATCTGAAATACTCCTCGCGGACTCTTTCGTTTACTATCTTTTCCATATCAGTCCTGCTCCTTTCCATCATCTTCAAGGGAAGTAAGAACGTAAACGGTATCAAGCACCATGCTCTTTGCCGCTTCTATTATTCTTTCCTTATCTACTGCAAGATAGCGTTTTAACGCGTCTGCAGGTGTTTCGATATTATCCTTTATTACATGGTCAATGTACCAGCCTGCAACCCCCTGAGCACTATCACCTATACTGTTGTAACTGTTCTGTACTGCCATTCTTGCATGTTCTAATTCTTCATCAGTAATGTTACCGTTCTTTATTTCATCAAGCTGATGCAATATCTCGGCTCTTGCCTTTTCGATGTTTTCGTTTTCAACACCGCAATCAACCAGCATGAGACCCTTTACATCATTATAGGATGCCGCACAGTAATAGCAAAGTGACATCTTTTCACGGACGTTCATAAAAAGCTTTGATGTAGTCGTGCCGCCGTAAATCTTCTGAAGCATTACGATAGCCGCCATATCATCGCTGTGAGTCTTGAGACCGAGTACCATCTTGCTCTGATTTACGCTGAGTCTTTCCGTATATTCTCTTACCTGCTCTTTAATAGGACTTATGGTAAGTGAATAGTCGCTGATGTCTGTTCTCTCAACCTTGCTGAAAGCATCGGCAAATTTTGTCGCAACCTTTTCAAAATCATTGCAGCCCACACACATAATTTCGCAATGGGTGTTGTGAAGCATTCTCTTGTAAGCTCTGAAAGCATCTGCAGGAGTAAGTGACTTTGCCTTTTCCGCATTACCCTCTGCCGCTACACCGAAGGGTTCGTTCTCACAAAGGAGTTTTACCGCATTGTTTATAGCGTAGGAACGCTTATCATTGATAACCGATTCAATATCATCAATAAGAAGAGGCTTTTCTAAATTAAGCACCTTTTCAGGAAAACAACCGTCTTCAAGCACAGGATTGAAGATACAGTCCACAAGCATATCGGTTATTTCGTCTGTTATCTTTTCTCCTGATAACGCGTATACGTCATCAAGAAAATATGCTGTAAGTCCATTGAAATTAAGATCGTACTTTCTGCCTGAGGATGTGCCTATTCTTGAAGAATAAAGAGTAGAAAGTCGGTTTTTAAGCTGTTTATAGGTTGGATAAACGGCATTTCTGTTTGCAAGTATATAAGGTACTATTGCATTTTCTGTTGCCGTATCTTCGCTGAGCTGTTGATAAAAGCATACTGAAATGTAATTCTTCTTGTATCTTTCATCGGTGATACTGCTGAAGTATACACCCTTGGCAAGCTCCCTGCGATCGATTATATTACTCATTTTACGCTGTCCTTTCTGTGTGATAATAAAACATACTTATTAATTATACCACACTTATTAAAGAAATTCCATAGTTTTCACAAAAAAATCAAAATCAGGGCAAAAAAATTGAGCGTGTACTCACGCTCTGAAATCAAATAATGTATAATGTGTAGAACAAAAGAAAGGAGACAACTAAAAAACTAAACCATCGTAAAACTTATCTGTCTTACGATGGTTTTTAATCTGTCATGGACGCAAGTCTATGACAGATTTGTCCGATCCGCAGGGAGCAAATCTCTGATTTGCGTATCTGCGAGGACAGTTGAAATAAAAGTATAATAAAGCCATCGTTAGATAAATCAGGGCAAAAAAATTGAGCGTGTACTCACGCTCTGAAATCAAATAATGTATAATGTGTAGAACAAAAGAAAGGAGACAACTAAAAAACTAAACCATCGTAAAACTTATCTGTCTTACGATGGTTTTATTATACCGCAATTTTACCAAATTGTCAATAAATTATACAAAAGTTTTTGACAAAACAGAAAAATTTGTGCAGATATTCCAATAATTAAGATTGTTAAATAGTTAATTCACACAAAAAAATTCTAATATTTGTAAATAATTTAACGATCTTACCGTTAATTCTGACACATTTCCTTGAATAATTGCTTTATTTTTTCCAACTTTTCAGGGTCTGCCTTTTTAGGCGGCTTGTAGGTACGTAAAAATTCCAAAAGCTCCTTTTCACTGGAGCAGACATTGTCACTGTCAAAAAGATCAAGATAGAGATGAACTGAGTTTGAAGAAAAATAAAGTACCGTTTCTATCCACTGGTCAAGATCGTTTGACTGAAGTATGCTCTTTATTATATCACGCTGACGGCGGAGCTGTTTAAGAGGATTTTGCATTTCTGTTTCGGTTGTCTTGCCGTCCTTGTATACCTTACGTTGGATCCATTTTTCATCCTTGTGCTTTCCGCTGATATATCCTGAATGATTTTTTACTTCTATAATAAGTACGTAGGTGGGACTTATTATAAGCAGGTCTATCTCTGAACGGTTTTTCTTATATCTTACAGGGATATTTGAAAACACCATATACTCGCTGCCTAATTTCTTGACAGTCTTCATAAGGGATTTTTCACCCCTGAAGCCTGACAGGAGTACGTTATATCTTTTTGCTACCGTGATATTTGTGATAGCACCTGCAAGTATTATCGCTATAAACACATATCCGATAACAGGATACTGGAATAAATCAAAGCCTATATATATAAGAAGGAGTATAACCGGTAATATTCCAAGAATTATCTGTAGAACAAAAAGAACCGACATCTTCTTGAAATTATCATAACCGTGCTTATAAATATCGGGCATTACACCACCTCCTGAAAAAGCCTATCGGGTATATTATACAATATTATTTTTATCAAGTCAACAAATTTGTAACATAAGCTCTTGAAAAATTCCTGAAATAATGCTATACTTATTTGGACTTATTTTAAATTTTCTGAAAGGATAATATAAATTATGAGGCTTGGAATCGTAATTTCAGTACCATTTTCATATATTTTTGCATATCTCCTTAAAACCTCGCTAACCCTGATAAAATAAAGGTTTTTTGGAGTTTCTGCTTCATATAGCTCTATGCAACTTTATATAAAAAAACAGCTATTTTGTGTAGTGGTTGTGTAGTAAATTGTGTAGTAGAAGCATCTGAAATAAAGGAGTCTGATACAAAAAAAGATATGATGTTAGAAAAATCTCGGCATTACCGAGATTTTTTATTGGGAGAATTACAGTATCTACAAAAATCAATGCAACATCCTGTTGACTTTTGTTTATTCATACAAAGTCGTGTTGCTCTTATTGATAACGATACCTATATAAGATATAATAAATATAGAGTTTATGCTCGTTAAAACCCAAAAGCAAGGGGTGTAATGTATGAGGTTGGAACAAGAACTGAATTTGGTTGAAGTCTCACCTGTCGAAATGGCTTATAGAGAACCGACAGGACATAGATTGAAACAAGTGCCGAAAGCACAACAAACTTATGAATTGGTAAAATTTGTTGTATCAAATGATGGAAATGCACTGAAGTACGCATCAAAGAAGTTGATTACAGAAGAACTATGCAGAATCGCTGTTCAAGAAAACGGTTTGGCACTTAGATATGTGCCGAATTCCTTGATGACGAGCGAATTGTGCGATTTGGCAATCAGCAGAAATGGTTTAGCATTTGAATATGTTCCTGAGAAAATGAGGACATCTGCTTTGGCGAAAAAAGCAGTGCGGTATGATTGCGGAATACTGAATTATGAAAAATATCCAATTGCATATGTGCCAACTAAAAAGATAAGTGCCAGCTTATTAGTTGAGTCTGTTAAATACTCACCACATAGTTTGAGAGATATTCCACAAAAAAATATGAATCAGGAACTCGTGCTTGAAGCGGTATTAAAAGATGGAACAGCACTTTGCTATGCACCTAAGAGAATAGTAAATAAGAAAATAATTGATGCAGCACTTGCAAATAATCCTTTCGCCATAGAGTTTATAACGAAAAACAGAATCAAAAGAGATATGTGTCTTGAATGTTTAGAAAGAGAGCCTTTGACAATCAGATATATACCATATGAGTTTTTGGATGCTGAGATTTGTGAAACGGTATTTGCAAGAAACTTTTTGGCATTCAAATATATACCAGAAGAATTCAAAACGATTGATATGTGCTTGAAAGTAATAAGCGAAGAGTGCTTTCAAGTGTCATATAGAGTATTTAAAGCTGAAGACAAGGTGTTTTTTGATGATATTCCTCATAATATGCGTAATGAAAAAAGAATAATTGATGCGATAGTAAGTAAGTTTGATAATGGAGCATCATTGTTGTTGGAATGGAATGAAAAAAATCGTGAAGAAAATGTAGCTGATAGCAAAGACGAAAAGAATGAACCTTTAGACAAAGAAATAGAAGTCTACATTAAGGCAAAGTACGAAGAAGAAATTGCGAGGAGACAAGAAAGACAAAATTTATCTCCTGTCGGTAGAAAAATGTATGAATTATCGAATTTGGATAATGAAAAGTTGTTAGTTCCGTTGGAGACAAAGAGTGTAGAAACATTGCCAGCTTGTTTGGAGAATGTAAAAATATTTCACGATTTGGCATCAGGAGAAAATTCAGCAAAAACATTTTATTATGTAACAGATATTCATTTAGAGCATCAACTCAAAAATGTGGTTGAATGTGCCATTAAGGAAAATAAGATACTTGTACCAGAGGTTATTGAATTTTTGGATTCAAAAATTCAAGAGATGATTTCTACTGCCAAGGACAATGAATCCACTTTGCTCGTAGGTGGCGATGTTGCTGGATGTAAAGAATTAACTATATTGTTTTACAGACTGTTGAAAGCTCATTGGAAAGGCAATGTTGTTTTTATTCTTGGAAATCACGAGTTATGGGATGGAAAAGCAGGTGCAGTTACAACTGATGGCGTAAGAAGTGTTGATGAAATTGTAAATGAATACAGAGAGAGAGTTAATGACCGAGAGAGACATATTAGCGAATGGCTAACCCAAACATATATGTTGGAAAATGATGTTTATATTGTATATAAAAACAAGTCCTTCAATGGCGAAAGAGTAATCAGAGAAAATCAGATTCTTGATGCAAGTATTGAGGAACTGTCGGAGTTATTTGAGAAAGCATCAACAATAATATTGGGTGGTGTAGGGTTTTCGGGTCTGAATCCGCAGTATAACGCTGAAATGGGATTATATCGGTCTACGGTTGCTTCATTGGAAGCAGATAGAGAATTATCAAAACGATTCTACAAAATATATGACAAAATGAAGCAATGTGCAGGAAATAAACAAGTAATTGTACTTACACATACACCTGTATTTGATTGGACAAATGAGCCTTGTAATCCAAATTGGATTTATGTGAATGGACATACACATCACAACCAAATGGAGATTGAAGAAAATGGTGCTGCAATTTTGTCTGACAATCAAATTGGATATAAACCACGAAAGTGGAAACTGAATGCGTTTTCTTCCTTTGGCTGGTATGACCCCTTTGAAAACTATCAGGATGGTATTTACAAGATAAATTCCGAACAATACAAAGATTTTAATATTGGAAGAGGAATTAGCAGTAAAGGTTGTAATTATCAGGGGCAAATATATATGCTTAAACGAGATGGGTTGTATATGTTTTTACTTGATTCAATGCGAAGTTTGTGTTTGTTAAGTGGTGGGCAACGAAAAACGCTTGAAGAATTTAATGTAAAATATTATTATGATAATATGGCGAGATATGGACAGGCTGTTCGTGATGCTATCAAGCCATATCAACAATTTGTAGAAGCCATTTCTAAAGAAGTGAAAAGTTTTGGAGGAAGCGGAAAAATTCACGGTTGTATTGTGGATGTCAGTTGGTTCAGCCATATATACATCAATCCTTTTGATGGTAAGGTAACTCCATATTGGGCATTGGATATATGTTCAAGAGTGGTGTATGATAATCTGCAATTACTTCTTGAAGCACGAGAACCGACTTTGGCAGAAAATTTTATGCTCGAATATAATAAGCAAGCATTGCCGATAATAGGTACGCACATTATGAATAATTCAAAGCAGAAAGGAACAGAAATTGCAACTGTTCCACGGTGGGTATTAGGAACAGAAATGTATGCACCGTCCAGAATTATGAAATCAGTTCAGTACATATGGAGTCAAAATGTTATTCGGGTATGGAATGAAGATGTACTTCGCCCAAAAGAAAGAAACAAACTTGAAAAAAAGGGTTGAATTTACACCATATTATATAATAAAATGTGTAGTAATTGTGTAGTAAAAAAAATGAGAAAGGCGAAAAACCCTTGAAAACAGAGGGTTTTTGGAATAGGTGATAAAAAATGAAATTAGGCATGGTAGGCTTACCCAACGTAGGCAAAAGTACATTATTCAACGCACTTACAAATGCAGGTGCAGAATCTGCGAACTACCCCTTCTGCACAATTGAGCCGAACGTCGGTATAGTATCAGTCCCTGATGAGCGTCTTGACGCTCTTGCAAAGATGTACAACCCCGAAAAGTTCACTCCTGCAACTCTTGAATTTGTGGACATTGCAGGTCTTGTAAAGGGTGCATCAAAGGGTGAAGGACTTGGCAACAAGTTCTTATCCAATATCCGTGAGGTTGACGCTATCGTTCACGTCGTACGTTGCTTTGAGGATGACAACATTATTCACGTTGACGGCAAGATAGGTGCGGCAAGAGATATTGAAACTATAAACTTAGAGCTTGTATTCTCCGATATTGAAATCGTGCAGAGAAGAATTGACAGAGCAAAAAAGCAGATGAAGGGGGATAAGAGTATGGCGGCAGAGGTTGAATTCCTCGAAAGACTGCTCAGTCACCTTGAAGAAGGTAAATCCGCAAGAGGTTTTGACTTTACAGAAAGCGAAGCGGAAATGATAAAAACATCTCCCCTGCTTTCAAATAAGCCTGTAATCTATGCGGCAAATATGTCGGAAGCTGATTTCAAGGGTGACATTGAGTCAAACGAGCAGTATAAGGCAGTTTGTGAAATTGCTAAAGAAGAAAACAGCCTTGTACTTCCTATCTGTGCTCAGATCGAAGCTGAGATTTCAGATATGGATGCAGAAGATAAGGAGATGTTCTTATCAGATTTAGGACTCACAGAATCAGGTCTCAACCGTATAATAAAGCAGGGCTACAGCCTTTTAGGACTCATCTCCTACCTTACAGCAGGCGCTCCTGAAGTAAGAGCGTGGACTATCACAAACGGCACAAAAGCTCCTCAGGCGGCAGGAAAGATTCACACCGACTTTGAAAAGGGCTTTATCAGAGCCGAAATCGTTTCCTTTGATGACCTTATGGCTTGCGGTAGTATGGCGGCAGCTAAAGAGAAAGGTCTCGTAAGACTTGAAGGTAAAGAATACGTTATGCGTGACGGTGACGTTGTTCTTTTCAGATTTAACGTTTAAAATCATATTATATAAAATTCGGATAGGTTTTTATGCTTATCCGATATTTTTTATTTTTTAAAAGTAAAATTTGACAAATTTATTTTTTTATGTTATAATGTTTGTAGCAATTTAACCAAATTTGCAAATTCATAACCCGAGGAAGATTAATATGATTCATGTAAACGAAAGTAAATGTATTGGCTGTAACGCCTGTATAAGAGCCTGTCCCGTGCCCTTTGCGAATAAATACGACGGGAAAGTTGTAAGAGTAAACAACGACCAGTGCATACAGTGCGGCGAATGTATAAAAAACTGCCAGCATGGTGCAAGATATTATGACGATCCTCTTGAAGAGATGCTGAGGCTTGCAAAATCAAAGAAGGTTTCTCTCGTTGTAGCTCCTGCTATTAAAACTGCTATGGACGGCAGATGGCGTCATGTTCTGCAGTGGCTTAAAAATCAGGGAATCCACGAAATATACGACGCTTCATTCGGTGCAGATATCTGTACATATCTTCACATTGAATATGTAAAGAAAAATCCCGGTGCAAAGATCGTATCTCAGCCCTGTGCAGCTATCGTAAACTATGCTGAAAAGCACAAGCCTGAGCTTTTATCAAGATTTTCACCCATACAGTCACCTCTTATGTGTACTGCTATATACGTAAAGAACTATCTTGGTAACAACGATATCATCTACGGACTTACACCTTGTCTTGCAAAAACTGATGAATTCAGAAACGCTGGATTTGTAAGCGGAAACGTAACCTTCAAATATCTTGACGAATATCTGAAGAAAAACAATATAACACTTCCCACAGGCTACAGCGAATTTGAATTCTCTGCTATGCGTGGTTTTGACGGAGGTTTCTATCCCATCCCCGGCGGTCTTAAGGAATGTCTTTCTGTTTACTGTCCCGACCTTGCAGTTGCAACCTCAGAAGGTGTACAGAAGGTATATGCAGACCTTGACGAGTATCTGAAAACAGACAAGTCAAAGCTTCCTGCTGTATATGATGTTCTCTCCTGTGAATTCGGTTGTAACTCAGGTGCAGGTGCGACAGGCGAATTTGATATGTTCAATTCCTACAATATAATGGTTAAGGTTAAGGATTGGTCCAAAAAACGCAAGAGTACTGAACGCTTCCATAAGAAAGCCTTCAAGAGTCTTGATCTTAACGACTTTATCCGTAAATATAAGAACAGAATGAGCTATACTCTTCCCACTGAAAGCGAACTTGACGCAGTATTTGCAAGTATGGGTAAGTATACTGACGAAGAAAAGCACATTGACTGTCACGCTTGCGGTTACAAAACCTGCTATGATATGGCAACCACCATTCACATCGGTCTTAACCTTCCCGAAAACTGTGTAGCTTGCGAAAAGAAGAGAATTGCAAAGCTTGCAGAAGATATTCAGTCCCAGCACAACGAACTTCAGAGTGCGGTAATAAGCATAAACGAATCACTTGAAGTACTTGCAAGCAAGGTTCAGCCTATTGCACAGCACACAGTTGAAAATGCATCTATGAACGAAAGCATCAAAAACGATATGGATGTTCTGAGCAGTGACATCGACACCGTTATTAATGGTACAAACGGCATTGCAGAACATGTTGAAAAGATTGGTGACGATATTGATGCATATAACAGAATCCTAAGAAGAATTGCAGATATATCCGAGCAGACCAATATCCTTGCTATAAACGCTTCTATTGAGGCTGCAAGGGCAGGCGAGTCAGGCAAGGGCTTTGCTGTCGTAGCTGATGAGGTAAGAAATCTTGCAGTTAAATCAGCAGATACACTCAGTGAAGCTAAGATACATACAGATTCAATGCTTTCAACTATCGAAAAGATAAAAGGCGATTCTGATGTGATCGTTGCTCAGGTATCCAATACAAAGGCGAACGTTGCCAACACGAACAAGGCTGTAGACGAGCTTAACAATAGTTCTTCACTTATCAATTCAAGCACAGAAGAAATCAGAAACGTTATCGACCAGCTCAACACCCTTGTAGCTCAGCTTGTTGCAAATAATTAAAATTTCACCGCATACAATGTAGAAATTACAGCGTATGCGGTAATTTTTCCGATAATTGCTTTAATTTTTAAAATTTTGAGGTAAAAAAGAAAAAATCTACTTGACAAGCTGAATGGGGTTTGATATAATAATAAGGCCGCATGCGATAGGGTAACTATAAGTAAACGTAAGTTTCACCTTAAAGCAGCGAGATTTTTAAGACAAAGACCAAGTGGTCGAAACTAAGAAAGGTTGGTAAAACTAATGTACGCAATTATCGAAACAGGCGGTAAGCAGTACCAGGTAAGAGAAGGCGACGAGATCTTCATCGAAAAGCTGGACGCTGAAGGCGAAATCACTTTTGACAAGGTTATCATGGTAGGTAAGGAAGACGGCGTTGTTGTAGGTGCTCCTTACGTTGATGGTGCAACTGTCAAGGCTACACTCTTAAAGAACGGCAAGGCTAAGAAGATTACAGTCTTCACATACAAGCCCAAGAAGAGCGTTAAGAGAACAATGGGTCACAGACAGCCCTACAGCAAGGTAAAGATCGAAGCTATCAACGCTTAAGTCTTTATGATCAAAGCAGATTTCAGAAAGTGCGGAAATGACATAATCGGTTTTACTATAAAGGGTCACGCAGGATATGCCGACAATGGACAGGATATAATCTGTGCAGGTGTATCAAGTGCGATAATGCTTACAGTAAACACGATAACAGATTTTATAAAGGCACAGGCTGACGTGGATATCAATCACAAGAATATCGGATATGCATATTTAGAGCTTAAAGAACCTTATAACAAGGACGCCTGCATTATGTTAGATTCATTTCGTGCACATCTTACACTTCTTGAAGAAGATTATGGACATATAATGGTCCGCACAGTACAGTGATCGTTACGATCAGAAAGGAAAATTACTATGATTAAAATCAGCTTACAGCACTTTGCTCATAAAAAAGGTATGGGTTCAACAAAGAACGGCCGTGACAGCGAGTCCAAGAGACTTGGCGTTAAGCGTGCAGACGGTCAGTATGTTTTAGCAGGCAACATCCTCGTTCGCCAGAGAGGTACACACATCCACCCCGGTAACAACGTTGGCCGTGGCTCTGATGATACACTATTTGCTTTAACAAGCGGTAAGGTTAAGTTTGAGCGTCGTGGTAAGGACCGCAAGCAGGTTAGCGTATACGCTGACTAATCTATACGAAATCAAGGCGGGTATATACTCGCCTTTTTTGTTGTATGACGGGATATTTTCCGCATACAATAAATTAATGAATTTTAAGCACTGCTGTTTAAAAGAAAGGATGATATTAGATGTTTGTAGATATCGTTAAAATTTACATCAAAGCCGGCGACGGTGGCAACGGTGCTGTTTCTTTCCACAGAGAAAAGTATGTCAACGCAGGAGGTCCTGACGGCGGTGACGGTGGCAAGGGCTCGGATATCGTATTCGTAGCTGACGACCACCTATCTACCCTTATTGACTTCCGCTATAAGAAAAAATATATCGCTCCCAGCGGCGAAAACGGAAGAGCCGGCAGATGCACAGGTAAAAGTGCAGAGCCTACTATAATTCGTGTGCCGAGAGGAACGCTTATAAAGGATTCAAACACAGGCAGAATTTTAGCAGATATATCTGACGATGAACCTGTTGTAGTTGCAAAGGGCGGTAAAGGCGGCAAGGGTAATATGAACTTTGCCACAGCTACAAGACAGATCCCCCGTTTTGCAAAGCCCGGCTATCCAGGTGAAGAATTTGACGTTACGCTCGAATTAAAGTTGCTTGCGGACGTTGGTCTTGTAGGGTTTCCCAACGTTGGTAAATCTACATTCATAAGTGTAGTAAGTGCCGCAAAGCCTAAAATTGCAAATTATCACTTTACCACTATCACTCCCGTTTTAGGTGTGGTTTCCGTTGGTGAAAAATCCTTTGTAATGGCAGATATCCCCGGTCTTATCGAGGGTGCAAGTGAAGGTGTGGGACTTGGTCACTCCTTCTTACGTCACGTTGAAAGATGCCGTCTTATCGTTCACGTTGTGGATGTGTCAGGTATCGAAGGAAGAGATCCCAAGGATGATTTTGAAAAAATAAACTACGAGCTTAGAAACTTCTCTGAAGAAATAGCCGAGCGTCCTCAGATAGTGGTTATGAATAAGACTGATTTAGCTACCGAAGAACAGATTGAAGAATTCAGAGCCTATATTGAAGAGCTTGGTCTTCCCTGTTTCTCCTGCAGTGCTGCTACCACAAAAGGCACAAGTGAAGTAGTCGAGTATATTGCAAGCGAGCTTGATAAATTACCTCCTCCTATACGCTTTGAAGCTCAGCCGCTTACAAGAGAAGAACTGGACGAACAGGAACTTCGCAAAAAGACCTTTACAGTTACCAAGGAAGATGGTATATTTATAGTAGACGCACCCTTTATCGCTCCTATTCTACAGATGGTCAATATGGAGGACTATGAAAGTCTTCAGTATTTCCAAAGGGTTCTGCGTTTCAGCGGAATTATTGACAAGTTAGAAGAAATGGGCGTTGAAGAGGACGATATCGTTTCAATCTATGACTTTGAATTCAGGTACGTAAGATGACAGATAACAAAAGACTTACAAAGGCAGAAGCAAGAGCTCTCGGCGGTCTGACCCTTGCCTTTTTCGGCGACAGCGTATATGAAGTACTGGTAAGGGAAAGAATTGTTAAGGGTGGCACGATGCCTGTCAATACCCTTCACAAAAAAGCTGTGGAAAAGGTAAACGCAGGATTTCAGTCAAAAGCATTTGATATTATCGAGCCGATGCTTTCAGAAGAAGAGCTTGATATATTCAAGCGTGGCAGAAATGCCACAGGCAACAACGTTCCCCGTTCAAGCAATTCAAAAGATTACCGCAGGGCAACCGGCTTTGAAGCCTTATTCGGTTATCTTTATCTTATCGGCGAAAACGACAGAATGAACGAGTTATTTGAAGCGGTAATGAAAATTCCGCAGGAATAAAACAGCTACATAAACAAAAAAAGGAGCTTTTTTATGAGATCCAAAGTAATGCGGACTATAGTCGATTTTCTTATAATAATAGTTGCAGGCATCATATTCGCCTGCGGACTTGAAAGCTTTGTATCACCTAATAATATTGCACCCGGTGGCGTTTCAGGCATTTCGGTTGCATTATCTTATCTTACGGGGCTTAACGAAGGTATTTTCTATTTAGGTCTTAACATACCGCTACTGATATTAGGATTTATCTTCCTCGGAAAGAAGCTTATCGGTAAAACGTTGATATCTGTTGTTACCGTTACCTTGGCGGTTGACTTTATATTTGCAAACCTTCCTCACTATGAGGGCGACAGAATTCTTGCCGCAATATTCGGCGGTCTGCTTATGGGTACAGGACTTGGACTTACCTATTCAAGAGAAGCTACCTCAGGCGGCTCGGATATTGTAAACAAGCTGATAAACAAGAAACTGCAATCAGCAAGCCTTGGCGTTATCACCTTTATCACCGACTGCATTGTAATAGGTGCATCAATGCTTGTGTTCAGAGAAATTGAAGCAGGTCTTTACGCAATTATCGCCATATTCATCTCATCGAGGGTGATGGACGTTATTATCTATGGCGGTATGGAAGGAAAAATGCTGCTGGTATTCTCTGATAAGCATGAAGAGATTGCAAAGAAATTTATCGAAAACGGCAGAGGTGTTACCTTCCTTGACGCTGAAGGAGGTTTCAGCGGTAAGGCTACAAAGGTAATATGCTGTGCAGTAAGAAAGAACGAATATGCAAAGTTCAGACGCTTTGTAAAGGAAATTGACAGCTCATCATTTATGATTATAGCCAGTGCCAAAGAGGTACTTGGTAATGGATTTATAGATTTAAA
This sequence comes from Oscillospiraceae bacterium, assembly GCA_015067025.1. Taxonomy (GTDB): domain Bacteria; phylum Bacillota; class Clostridia; order Oscillospirales; family Ruminococcaceae; genus Ruminiclostridium_E. Next base: position 149,784 of record SVNC01000001.1, on the reverse strand, counting down.
CAAGCAATAATTAAAAGGAGAAATAATCATGTCAGGACATTCAAAATGGAGTACCATTAAGAGAAAAAAGGGTGAAAAGGACGGTGCAAGAGCAAAGATATTCACAAAGATAAGCCGTGAGATCATCGTTGCTATAAAGGAAGGCGGTCCCGACCCCGACAACAACTCAAAGCTTGCTACACTTATTCAGAAGGCAAAGTCAAACAACATCCCCAACGACAACATTGACAGACTTATCAAGAAGGCTGCCGGTGAAGGCGAAAAGAGCGACTACGAAAACTGTGTATATGAAGGCTACGGTCCTAACGGTGTAGCAGTTATCGTTGACTGCCTCACAGATAACAGAAACAGAACTGCCGGCGAAATCCGTCACTATTTCGACAAGTTCGGTGGCAATATGGGTACAAGTGGTTGCGTATCCTTTATGTTCTCCCTTCAGGGTATCATCGTACTTGACAACGAGGATGGCGACATTGACGAAGACAAGGCAATGGAAGATATTCTCGAAGCAGGCGGCGACGATTTCAGCTTTGAAGATGGCTGTGTAGAAATCACAACCGACCCCAAGACTGTAGGCGAGGTAGCAAAGGCTCTTACAGATATGGGCTACAAGGTAGTATCCGCTGAAGCTGAACAGGTGCCTTCTACATATACGGTTCTTACTGATGAAGATCACATCAAGAAGATGGGTCTGCTTCTTGATATGTTAGAGGATAACGATGACGTACAGAACGTATGGCATAACTGGGAAATGAATGAATAATATTGAAATTCCGCCTTTTCGGCGGAATTTTTTATTATTTACTGCATCTTAACCCCAATTATGATATAATTATAAAATAGACACACAAAGGGGGAATTATCGTGAAATCGAAACAGATCATCAAGGACATACTTATAACTGTATCAACGTTGGTATTATGCTTTGCTTTATGTCTTGTGATACACAATCTTCTGCAGATTGAAGAACATATAACTACAATTTTCGTATTTGCCGTATTTCTTATCTCTCTTACCACTAACGGTTACGTCTATGGTATCATCGCATCAGTGATAGGCACTGTGGCTGTAAACTACGCTTTCACCTTCCCTTTCTTCGAGGTAAACTTTCTGATTTTTAAAAACTTAGTTTCAGGTATTGTAATGATAACAATATCTATACTGACAAGTGCTCTCACCACAAAGGTAAGACGTCATGAAATGATAAAGGCAGAAAGCGAAAAGGAACGAATGAGAGCAAATCTTTTAAGAGCGGTATCTCATGATCTGCGTACACCACTGACCACTATCTATAGCTCCACCTCTGCCCTGCTTGAAGAAAAAAATCTTTCTGATGAACAGAAGGAAAATATGCTTAAAGGCGTAAAAGAAGACTCTGAATGGCTTGTAAGAATGGTGGAAAATCTGCTTTCTATCACTAAAATCGACAGCGGAAACGTAGAAATAATAAAAGCTCCTACAGTATTGGACGAGCTGATAGATTCAGTCATACAGAAATTTAAAAAGCGATACCCCGATCAGAATATAAATATAGATATACCTGACGATATCGTTATAATCCCAATGGATTCGATGCTTATAGAACAGGTACTTGTGAATATACTTGAAAATGCCGTTCAGCACGCTAAGGGTATGACTGAGCTTGCTTTAAAAGTATTTATACTGGGAAACAACGCTATATTTGAAATAAAGGACAACGGATGTGGAATAAGTCACGAAAAACTCGATAAGATATTTACCGGGCTTTACAACACGAAACCTGAAATGGTTGACAGCCAGAAACGAAATGCAGGGATAGGACTTTCGGTATGTGCCACTATCATAAAGGCACACGGCGGAGATATAAAGGCAGAAAATTTAAAATCAGGCGGTGCGGTATTCCGCTTCTCACTTGATATTGAAGATAATACCGGGAATATGTAAGAAAGGCTTGCTATGAACAACAACAAATATAAAATCCTTTTAGTAGAAGATGAAAGCAACATCAGAAATCTTGTCAGCACGATGCTTGAAGCTTCAGAATACCGAGTAATAACAGCCACCACCTGCAAAGAGGCAGAAACTATGTTTGCTTCTCACATGCCCGATCTTATAATACTTGATCTGGGGTTGCCTGATAAAAACGGGCTGGAGCTTTTAAATTATGTAAGAAACGAATCACTTACTCCGATAATCATATTATCTGCACGAACTGACGAGCATGATAAGGTTGAAGCTCTTGATATGGGTGCAAACGACTATATAACAAAGCCCTTCGGTTCTGCAGAACTTCTTGCAAGAGTACGTTCTGCACTTCGCAACAATCGTCATTGTTCAGAGGAAGGCAAATTGCCCGGAGGCAAATTCATTCTGGGTGACATGGTAATCGACTATGACGCAAGACAGATATTCATAGGCGGCAACGAGATAAAACTCACACAGACAGAATACAACATAGTGGCATTATTATCCGAATATTCGGGCAAGATGATGACCTATAGTGCAATAATAAAGACTATATGGGGATATCCCGATGAAGGTAGTATAAAAAAATTGCAGGTAAATATGGCTAATATCCGTAAGAAATTCGGTATAAAGCCGGGAGATAAAAGCTACATCATAAACGAGCTTGGAGTAGGATATCGTATGAATAGTGATAAGAACTGACATAAGCCGTTGTAAAGATTATTATCTTTGCAACGGTCGTTTATTTTTTTCTTAACCCCGTCTTTGCCGAAAAAATGTTATAATCATTATGGACACAAAGTGATGAAAAAGAAAAGTAAAAAAGGAAAGAAAAGTATATGACTATTTTTGACGTGCTTACTCTCATCGGGGGATTATGTCTTTTCCTCTTCGGTATGAGCGTTATGGGAGATGCTCTTGAAAGAAGAGCAGGCGGAAAGCTTAAATCCCTTCTTGGAAAGCTCACAGGCAACAGACTCAAGGGACTTCTTACAGGTCTTGGCGTTACCTCGATCATTCAGAGCTCATCAGCTACTACGGTTATGGTAGTAGGCTTTGTAAATTCAAATCTGATGACCTTAAAGCAGGCTATCGGCGTAATTATGGGTGCCAATATCGGTACTACGGTTACGGCCTGGATATTGAGCCTTGGCGGAATTTCAGACGACAACATTGTTTTACAGCTTTTAAAACCGATGTCCTTTACACCCGTGCTTGCGTTATTCGGTATTGCACTTTATATGTTCTGCAAGGACACGAAAAAAAAGGACATAGGCACAATTCTCCTTGGATTTGCAGTGCTGATGTTCGGTATGAGCATAATGACAGATGCGGTTTCAGGGCTTGCGAACGTCCCCGAATTCCAGCAGCTTTTTATAATGTTTAAAAATCCTGTTCTCGGAGTTTTAGCAGGTGCTTTACTAACTGCTGTTATTCAGTCATCCTCTGCTTCTGTCGGTATCTTACAGGCTCTTGCAGTTACAGGTCAGGTTTCCTTTGGTGCGGCAATACCGATCATAATGGGTCAGAACATAGGTACTTGTATCACAGCAATACTTTCCTCCTTCGGAACAAACAGAAACGCAAAGCGTGCGGCTTTGGTACATTTATCATTTAACGTAATCGGTGCTGTTGTATGGCTTTCTGTTTTCACTATAGTAGATTTTATATTTGCTCCTGCTCTTTTCGATAAGTCCGCGGATATGGCCGGTATAGCGATAGCCCACTCTGCATTCAATATACTTTGTACACTACTTCTTCTCCCTATGGCGTCATTACTGGAGAAGTTAGCATACAAGCTTATCCCTGAAACGAAGGTTCCCGAAAAGATCGTTGAGCTTGACGAAAGACTTATCACTACTCCTGCTGTTGCTCTTGAAAGATGTCACAACGTTGTACAGGAAATGGCAAAACACGCAGTCGATTCTGTCAAGGAAAGCTTTAATTGTCTGTGGCATTACTCAGCAGAAACAGAAAATGCGGTAAGAGAGCTTGAGGACAAGACCGACCACTATGAAGATATTGTAGCAACTTATCTTGTAAAGCTCAGTACAGTTCAGATAAACGCCGCTGACAGTGCTGAAGCGGCGATGCTACTTAAAGCAATCGGCGACTTTGAGAGAATTTCTGACCATGCAACAAATCTCGCAGACTCCGCAAAAGAAATGTCCGACAAGGAGCTTGCGTTCTCAGAAAATGCTACAAGCGAACTGAGAAAGCTTACTGAAGCTGTATCTGATATACTTGATCTGTCGATAAAAGCGTTTGTAGACAATGATGTTAAATCAGCAATTGCTATAGAACCCCTCGAAGAGGTTATTGATGAAATGAAGGAAAATATGCGTTCAGAACATATCCTCCGTTTACAGCAGGGCTCTTGCAGTATAGAAATGGGCTTTGTATGGTCAGACATTCTTACAAACCTTGAAAGAATATCCGACCATTGCTCCAACATTGCAGGATGCTTGATCGACTCAGCGGCAAATAACCTCAACCTTCACGAATCCTTAAGAACAGTAAAGCAGGACAATAAACACTTTGACCGTCTTTACAATGAATATCGTGAAAAGTACATAAGCTAACTTCTGATATACCTCATATCTTAATACACCGACATCGCCGTTGTGGAATTTTTCCGCAGCGGCGTTGTTGGCGGTGTGCCACCGTTGGCGGTTCCGCCTTTGCGGCAGTAGTCCAACAGACTGCGACGATCTTTAGTTCAATGGCACACCGCAAACAACAATTTAAATTACAACAAAATAACGCCATCTTCGGAAATCCGAAGATGGCGTTTGATTATATGGAATTCAATTGTGTCCAAACTTCACTTGCAATTAAGCGGCATCTGCTCCGCCCATACCACCTGCCATAGAACCGATAAGTGCTCCGATGAGGTCAGGTTTTTCAAGACCGGAAAGCTTGTTCATAATATTTGTAAGGCCGTTTTCAACATCTGCATTGAACTTTTCGGCACTGGGATCATCAGGATTTGTGATATCCGCAATAGTACCTGTGGGAGCAGGAACGTCAACATAGTCGATAGTGCTACCTTCGATATCAAGTTTCATCATTGATTCACTACCTGAGAGAAGGTCAATACCGATCTTACCTGAGTCCTTGCTATCTTCAATTGTTATCGCAATTTTTGAGACGGAAGAAGCGTCGCCTGTAACACCGGTAATATTGATTGTACCATTTACATACTCATTCACTGTAAGAGAGTAGTCAGCATTTATAACTGCTTCATCATTTGCAACCAATGTAGCTGTACCATCGTACTTATCACCTGCTGCAGTACCGCTTGCAACAAACTTCACATTGTCAACACCGTCAGAAGACATAGCAAATTCTACAGCGAACTTTGAACCATCGTTTACTGTGATAAGTCTTATTTCAGCGGAATCAGCAACGTTGATAATTCTGCCTACGATATCCTTACCCTTTGAGTAAACTGTCATTGTAAAAAGAACCTGCTTTGCGGTTTCCTCAGGCATTTCCTTTACGGCTTCTTCAACGTATGTCTTTGCACTTGAAAGCATAGCCTTATCAAGACCGAGAGCGGAAAGAAGCTCCATAATATCTGCATCAGCTTCAGCCTTATTTAAGATAGCAAGAATAAAATTCATAGCATCCTTCATTGTAAATGTGATTGTGTTGATATCACAGTTCATAGAAACTTCACCACACTGTAATGTGCCTGAAGTTGTCTTTGTGCAATTCTTTGCTGCGTCAAAATAAGCATCTGCTAAGATGTTGAGCACCTTTTCAGCAGTCTTTTCGTCAATACCGTTTAACATATCCTGATAACCAGCAAGAGGATTTGAAGGAACAATAGTATTTTCCATCATAGGAGCAAAAGTATCTAAGCTACCTACACCAGCCTGAAGATCGTTCATCATTGATGCAAGCTCATTCATATCCAGCTTTACGATAATATCAGTTAATTCGGGAATCTGAACATAGATAACTTCGTTTTCGATCCATGTTTTTAAATTAGCAATATCTTCTTCGCCGGCAGCGTATGTAAGCTCAGCGTATGTCTTTAGACTTTCAGCATCTGCGTAAGCCTTACCCTTAAGAACAGTAGGAGCAACCTCCATACCGCCTGTCATTGAAGAACCGGGAGTAAGAGTTATCTTCATATCTGCACCGGTTTTTGTCTGTGTTGTTACTGTGCCAATCTGTTCTGTAAGACCTGAGAAGTAGTTTCTTTCAAGTGTTTCATAGCCTGAAGACTTGTTCATAGTGAGAAGCAGGAATATACCGCCACCGATAAGGATAGCTGCTGCTACGATAACAAGAACAATGATAAGAGTCTTGTTTGACTTTTTCTTTGCAGGTAATACTGCAAAGTCACCTGCATCGTATACATTCTGATTGTCAGGAGCGGTGAACCATCCGTTTGCCTCTGCATGGGGCTGTGCAGGCTGTTCAGGCTGAACAGGCTGTGCTGCCTGCTGAACGTTTTCTACCGTCTGATTAACCTGTTCGGAAGCTGTCTGTGACATTTCGTTGATCGCTTCCTGCCAGTTTGCGTTCTGGTTGTTATTTTCCATTTTGCATATTTCCTTTCACATAAATTTAATACGGGAAATCCGTTATTTAAAAAAGATTTTCAGTAAAATCCTCGTATCGTATTCTAACACATTATTAATAATGTTTCAATACGCTAAAGCGATTTTGTGCTATTTTTTTTAAAAATTATATCAATATATCACAAAAGTCAATTCTGAAACAGTTTTTTTGTAATAAATTACAAAAAACAGAGCATTATTGTTGATAATCGGTAAAAGTTATAGTATAATATAAAGTAAATTTCTACTTACACAACGAAAGGGAACATTATGAAGGTAATTGCAATCAACGGAAGTCCTAAAGCAAAGGGCAATACATACTCTTCTCTTGCTGTAGTATGCGAAGAGCTTAACAAAAACGGAATTGAAACAGAAATTATTCAGATTGGTAATATGAATCTTACCGGCTGTAAAGCCTGCGGCTACTGCGGCAAAAACGGTGGTAAATGTGTATTTAACGATGGACTTAACGAAATAGCTGAAAAGGTAAAAGCGGCTGATGGTCTTATAGTAGGCTCTCCCGTTTACTATGCAGGTATCAACGGTACTGTAAAGAGCTTTCTTGACAGACTTTTCTTTACATCCTCCGCATCTATGAGATTTAAAGCGGCGGCGGCGCTCGTTGCTCTCAGAAGAAGCGGCGGTGTAGCGGCACTTGAAGAGATAAACAGATACTTTCTCTTCTCTGAAATGATAATCACTCCCACAAGATACTGGAGCGTTATTCACGGTGGCGCACCCGGTGAAGCGGCTAAGGACGAAGAAGGTATGCAGATAGCAAGAAATATAGGCAATAATATGGCTTATATCCTTAAAATGAAAGAAGCCGCGGAAAGTCTTGAAAAACCCGTTCTTGAAGATAAAATAAAGATGGGATTTATAAGATAAGAAATTACCCTGATTACTGTTACAAGGTAATCAGGGTTTAATTTTATTCACTTTAATTTTAGCAAAAGCTTATATTCTTTCTATCAGTATCTCTCCTGTTTCAAAATCAAAGGTATATTTTATTCCATTATCGTTATCTGTTATTGTGTTTTCAGAAATTACGGGGTTGTCGGTGAAATTTCTGACACTTTCGGGACTTATGCCATCTATACCTCTTTTTCTTGTACTGTTAAAGAAATAACCTTCACCGTCAATTACTGTGGTAAACCTTGTATATGTGCCGGATATTTCTTCATCGGTGGTATTATATGATGTTGCGGTAGCTATTGCAAGGGGGTATTTTTTGCCGTTTTGGTTCATTTCATAAACTTTAAGTCCTGCGGCAGGGTCTTTCTTGTCGAATCTCATGCCCGACTGTCCTCCATCACTGGGGAATCCGCCGCCGCCCTTTATTTCTTTTCCGTCCTTGAATATATGGACTCCTGCGTTTCCGCTGAAATAATCCTTGTTATTATTTATAAACTTGCCGCCGACTGCAAAATCATATCCAAGAACTGATTTTGCCTGTGTTCTGGCGTAATATTTCTTTGAGTCATTCATAAATGAGGCGTTCTCATCATAAGGAACATTTTCCTCATTAAGCTCTACATAAATTATTTCTGTTGAAGGGTTTAATGAATCTGATGAGGGCTTCTCTTCAGAGGATGCATTTTCCTTATTGTTCCCCTCCGACGAAACCTGTGTAACATCTGATGACTGCTCACTGTTTTGCGGTGCGGTTGAACAGGAACATAAAGCAATTACGGCTGTGAGTAACAATGCTGATATTCTGATTTTTTTCATTTTATACCTCCTGTTTTATTTGTTTAGTAAATATAATCATATGCATCTGTATTATAGTCGGATGTTCTGACAACAAAAAAAGAATCCAAGTTTTCGTAATATGACATTTCATAAATAGCTGTTTCTAAATCATCAAAGGTGATTTCGTGATAACCACGGTAGCTCACATCGTAATTCGGATCAACAAATTTGACTATTGACGCTGATGTAATATATTCAGATATAGTAATATAATGGGTTTGCGATGTTCCATTGTAATAATTAAAATAAGATGTATCCGCCATTCTGAAAATGGGACAAGCATCATAATAAAGGCTATTGCGGATATAATAAAGCGCTTTATCATATGAATGTTGAGTGAACGCTTTTACCGCGTATCTATTTGATGAATTGTTATATCCCATTTCCTGATTAAGATAGTCTCTTATGCTGACAATTTCTGTACCTCCACTTGTTGTTCCAAGTGCATCAGCTATCCAATACTGCATTGTAGTCGAGTAATCCTCTATACTTAATCCTCCATTACCCACAAGGGCTTGAGCTGTTGCTGCCGGTCCACAAAAATAACTGGTCATTTGGCGTAAAACAGGAACAGTATATGGTGCGTAAAACAAATTATTTGATGGGTTATACGCATAGGAACGAGCATCACCACCATCTCTTAAATAAAAAAGTTCGGATACCGTAGGTGTCACTGCATCTAAAATAGCATCCTCAATAATCCTTAACGAAGATTCTCCGTCTATCTCAAAGCATTCATATATAACATCTGAAACAATTAACTGATCAACTATGTCAGTAATCTCTTCATCGTATTTCGGATATCTGCTTATATACACCTCCTTTATGGTTTCTCCATAACTGTTTAAGGAAATGGTTTCTTCCGCTGATGCAGGCATATATATACTGCCTGCAATAATTGCAATTGACAAGGTAATACCTAAAATTCTTTTCATTTTTAACCTCCTGTTTTATTTGTTTACAGAGAATTTCTGCACTTTCATTATAATGCAAAATCTATTATTTGTCAACATCTTTTATATTGCCTTCGCATATTTTTTGAACGAAAAAAGATTTGTATAATATGTTCACCTGATTTTCCGCAAAAAATCACATTTTTTTGAAATTTAGCTATTGAAATTAAATCGATTAAATGGTACAATATAAATAGTTATGGAGTAATATAAAAAGGAGGTCTGTCTGTGATACAGTATCTGACGGATATATGGGAAAATCTCATCAGCGTATGGCGTACGATGGGCATCATCGACTATATTGACATACTGTTGCTTGCTTATCTTATATACAAGGGCATAAAGATCGTAAAGGAAACGAGAGCGGTACAGCTTGTAAAGGGTATCGTTGTTATCGTCGTGCTTTTCTTTGTAGTAAATCAGTTGCAGCTGAAAGCGATGGGAGTTATCATGGAGACCTTCATAAACGTGGGTATCGTAGCTATACTTATCGTGTTCCAGCCTGAATTACGCCGTATCTTAGAGCGTGTTGGCAGAACAAAGGTAAAGGGTATCGCACTCGGCTTTGATAACAGGAACGACTCCACAAATACAGACGTTGTAAACTGTATAGAAGCGGTATGCTCAGCCTGCGAACAGCTTTCTCAGACTGCAACGGGTGCACTTATCGTATTTGAAAGAGAGACAAAGCTCGGCGAACAGATTGATACAGGTACTATTCTGAACGCCGTACCGAGTACGGAAATGATAGGCAATATCTTCTTCCCGAACACTCCTTTGCACGATGGTGCTATGATCATCCGTGACAGTAAGATATATGCGGCAGGTTGCTTTTTACCAAAGCCTCAGAAAGAAGAGCTTATTTCAAAGGCACTCGGCTCACGACACAGAGCCGCTATCGGTATGAGTGAGGTATCGGATTCTGTCGTAATTATCGTTTCTGAGGAAACGGGTACTATTTCAATCGCAGAAAACGGCAGTCTAACCCGTTTTTATACAAAGGATACACTGCGTAAATTGCTGACTGAAAGACTTATCCCTGAAAAGCCCGAGGGTAAGAAAAGAGATAAGAAAAAGAAGAAAATAAAGAAGAACGCTCCTGCGGAAAATAACGATAAGGGGGCGACTGAATAATGGGTAAATTTTTAAAGAGAACTCTTAACAATTTTGTTAAGGAACTTAAAAATATCATAATTGCAGTTTTAGTGGCTATTGTAGCCTGGTTTGCAATTTCGATGCAGATATTCCCTGATATCTCATCACATATAAGTGATATCAAGGTATCCGCCTCCCCTACTGAATATATGACTGAAAACAGTCTGAGTATTGCAGAAGGATACGAGGATGTTGTATCTGCGAGAATAAGCGGTAAGAGATACGATATCGGTAATTTAAGTGCAGAAGACTTCACTGCAACTCTTGACCTCTCAGGTGTAACGGGAGTTGGAGAGTATGTTGTAAACGTCAACGTAACACCCAAAAGCAATGTAAACTGTAAAGTTATAGGCGACGATATCACGGTAAAAATAAAGGTAGAAAAGATAATCTCCAAAACCTTCAGCATAACGGACGGAAGTATGATAGTGACTGCGGATGACGTTATCGCCGCTGAAAATATGAAGATCGACAGTATTACTGTAAATCCTGCAACCATTACACTTACAGGTGATGCGGCTGATATCGAAGCAATTAAAAAGGTTGAAATCCGTTCTAACTTTGCAGGCAAAACAAATACGTCTATAAGCACAAAGGGACAGGTAATACTGCTGAATGCAAGCGGCAAGCCTGTAGAAAATCCTGAGATAAAGGCTGACAACAACAACTTTACCGTAGATGTGACCCTATTCAAGCAGAAGACTCTGCCTCTCACAGTACAGTTTACAAACGTTCCTGCGAACTTTGATTTAAGCAGTCTTAAGTACAGTATTTACCCCGAAACGCTTACTATCTCTTCTCCTGACGACTCAGTTGATGCTCAGGAAAAGTTTGAAGTTGGTATAATCGACTTAAGTCAGCTTACAACAAAGTATCTTCAGAAGGTCACGTTACCGATAACACTTCCTGAAGGCTTCAAGAATGTAAGCGGTAACAGTTATGCAATGGTAACCTTTGAAAACGCAGATGAGTTTACATTCTTAAACTTCACTGTGCAGAAGGAAAATATCAGAATTGTAAACGCCCCCGAAAATTTTGACGTAGAAGTGCTTACAAATGAACTCTCTGTAAACGTTACAGGTCCTGAATCTGAAATCTCAGCACTTGCATCAAAGGATATCTATGCGACAATAGACCTTATGGGTACGACCCTTACAGAAGGACTTAAGGATGTTACCCCTGAATTTATTATAAGAGGTTCAAACGTAAAGTGCTGGGTAACCGGCGAATATAAAATAACCCTGCAGGCTACAGAAAAAACAGAAAGAAATACACCAAGTGAGCCTGTTATACCGTAACCTTACGGTTATGGTATAACCGTCCGATACGCAGGGAGCAAATCTTTGATTTGCGTATCTGCGAGGACATTTGAAATAAATGTATAATAACCACAAGTGGCCGTTATACCCTGAAATAAAGAACAATGGTAAGGAAACAAATGACTGAAAATCTGTTTATAAAAGAGCTGACAGAAAATGCTCCTGTAATCGGTGAAAGCACAAATGTGACCCCCGGTGATTTTTTCGGAACACTCGGGAAAAATTTTGTTGACGCTATCCCCTCTATCATCACCGCTGTAATTATACTTATAGTAGGACTCGTAATATCAAAGCTGATACTGCGATTAATGAAAAAAGGCTTTGAAAAAGGCTACATAGATAAGACCGTATCTCGCTTTTCCTATTCGCTTGTAAAGATATTACTTTACGTACTGGTGGCAACCATCGTACTTGCTGTGCTTGGTGTACCGATGTCATCTATGATTGCGGTAATAGGTACCGCAGGTGTTACTATCGGTCTTGCGTTAAAGGATAGTCTCTCGAATGTAGCAGGGGGATTCAACATACTTATCACGAAGCCATTTGTGATAGGCGACTACGTTATGATAGACAGTGCCGAGGGTACGGTTGAACTTATCAGCATCTGGTATACAAGAATACTGACTCCTGATAACAAGACGATATTTATTCCCAATGGTCAGATAGTAGCATCAAAGATCATAAATTACACTCTGAAAAAGACAAGAAGAGTGGATATGACCTTTCAGATATCCTATGACAATGATTACAAAAAGGCTGAGCAGATCATTACCGATATAATAAGCAGACACAAGAAGGTACTGAAAGAGCCTGAAGCTACCGTAAGGCTGTTCTCTCAGTCGGAAAGCTCTCTCGATATCGTCTGCAAGCCCTGGGTAAACAGCGATGATTACTGGGATGTATACTATGATATCACTGCTCAGGTAAAGGATGCCTTTGATGAAAACGGCATTGAAATACCCTACAGACAACTCGACATCCATATGAAATAAAAATTAAGACTGTAAGCTTCATCTGAACTTACAGTCTTTTTTAGTTATATCCTGCTATACGGATAAGTCTGATATTTGTGTATCCGTAGGCGGTAAGGGGAAAATCAACGTGGTCTGTTGTGTTACTGTTTACGAGTATTTCAACGATTTTTCCTTCATCGTCATAAATAACCTTTGAAACAATAACGCTGTGGCTTGCCCAATCATCCACCACGTATTGCATTACGTCACCCGGTTTTGCGGTGTAGATATATTTTGTATTCTTTGCCACAAGCCCGTTACCTGTATTTGATTTGGTATATTCATAGAAGGCTTCTGTACCTGCCCAGGAAGGCACTCTTCCCCAGGCGGTCTGATAGTGGTTTGAATAATCGGAATACCACTTCCATTGCTGTTCATAACTTCCTTCAGTATCCATCGGTATACCGCCTGCTAAAAGGCACTGGGAAACATAGTTCTGACAATTACCGCCATAAATCGAGTAGTCGGAATAATAAGGGTTTCTTATAATTTCCGTTCTGTCTACCCATTCATAAGAATAAGCTACCGCTTTCTCAGCATCATATTTATTCTTTGCTGAAGCGGTGATAGCAAATTTTTCAGGATCTTCGTTTACCTGCTCCAATATCTTTTTCTGGAGCTCTATATCCTTATTAGCGAGATATTTCTGCTTTTTCAGAAGTGATAACATCATACGATTGCTCTGCAAGGATGCGGGTATCGTCATATCCTTTAGATAAAGTTCCTCGTAATCATAGCCGAGATAATTCATTACCTGCTCTTCAAAAAGAAGATTTACGTCGGTGTCTTCAGCATACTGGGTAAAACGATAAGTCCCATCGCTACTCTTTTCTATTACAACCTCCGCTTCCATATACGCCGAATAGGAGGTAACGTCAGAAAAGGCAAAGTTTATGGCGTCGTTTATCATATAGGTCAGTTTATAGCCTTTGGCGGTTTCTTCCGCCTCGTTCACTGAAATACGGAACATTGCCTTGTCATATGATAAGTCGGCTGTCCTGTTTTTTCGTACAAATATAAGATACTCGATAACCGTATCGTTAAAGACGGAATAAAGCTTTCCACGTACTGTACTGTTATCAAAATACTGAGAGGTTGAAAGGAATTTTAGTCCGCCAAGAGCTGCATATCGGTCGGTATGGTAGTTCAAAATCAGCTTTTCTACTTCTTTCGGTATTTCAAGCTCCGTATTATTAACAAGGCTTGACGCTATCTTGATATCGGGAAGCTCCGTCATAGCCTGAGGTCTTATTTCGGAAAGTTCTGATGAGATAAAGGTGTTATTGACAGCCTCAACATATTCTTCATCATCAGGCGGGATTAATTCTTCCGCATCAGGCGGATCGAGGGCAGGCGGTATCGTTACTTCATCCGAAGGCGGTATCACATCGCCGTTATTCAATTTATCGGTAACTGTACCGCTTGTTTTATCATCTAAGCGGATTATTTCAAAATTGCAGGCTGTACATACGAAAGCAAGGGCTATAACAGATGATACCGCTATAACCCGTGATATATTCCTTTTTAAAATGAACATATTCATATGCATAGTCTCCCAAAGCAACTAACCCGATTATACCATAGAATTATAGCTTTGTAAACTTAAATTTACATTAAAATTTTACATATTATCTGTATTCTGAAAGAACTTTTACAAATCTTATAACATCATTTTTGGTATTAAACGCGGAGGGTGCAAAGCGCAACGCTCCGCTTTTATCGGTTCCAAGCTTTCTGTGAGCAAGGAAATTACAATGATATCCTGCCCTTAAATATATTCCTTTATCAGAAAGGAACCGGGCGACCTCAGAAGAATCCCTTCCCTTCACGTTGAAAGCAACAACGGGAAGATAGCTTTGCTTTTCATTGCGGTATATAACGATATCCGAAAGTCGTGATGCCAATTTTATAAACGTATCACACAGCATATCCTCATGGCGACGGATATTATCCATCCCCTTTGATTTGATGAAATCTATACCCTTTGATAAAGCTATTACGCCTGATGTGTTTATAGTTCCGCTTTCGAGCATATCAGGAAGAAAGGATGGCTGGTTTATTTCAAGACTGTTACTGCCTGTTCCGCCTTCTATAAGTGATGTAAGCGGATATTTACCATCCGTACAGAGTATACCTGTACCCATAGGACCGTATAATCCCTTGTGTCCCGGTGCACATATAATATTTATGCCATCCTGAAGAGTAAGCGGCAATATTCCTGCTGCCTGTGCCATATCTACTATAAGGCAGACGCCGTATCTTTTTGCAACAGAAGCTATGCTTTTAACGGGAGTGATCCTACCGTTTACGTTACAGCCGGCGGTCATAATTATAACCTTTGTGTTCTTACGGATGAGCGAAGATACCGAACGTATAAGCTCTTCGTCACTGTTACCGGAATCTGCAACACTGTAAACTACCTTACGCTGAAGAGCAAGTCTTTCAAGCGGACGTATAACGGAATTATGCTCTAGATCCGTAGTTATCACGTGACAGAAGCCTGTCTTTTCTACTACCCCTTTAAGTGCGAAATTAATAGCCTCGGTGCAGTTAAGGGTGAATATTGTATTTTCTGCGTCTGCTCCAAAAAAATCAGCACACTTTTCTCTCGTTTCATATACCTTAAGAGAGGTCATAGCAGAGAGTCTGTGCCCTGCTCTGCCCGGATTTGCTCCGTAATCAAGAAGAGCGGTTTCTGCCGCTTTCACTACTGCTAAGGGCTTGGGATAGGTAGTTGCCGCATTATCAAAATAGATCATCTCTTATCACCTGTCCTTTGTATCCGTACACATTCAATTCCGTGAAGTGAAAGCATTCTGCAAAGCTTTTCTGCATCATAATCAGTATCGAGTCCGAAATGACAGCCCTGCTTGTCAGTTCTTTTTGTGTATACCGTATTTATTTTCATACCCTTTGCCACACGCTGGGCTCTCATTGCAAGGGTTGAGGATTTCATCATTATAAAATATTTCATTTGAGTTCTCCCTTCTGTATGTCGCAATCGGTCTTTTTTAGCAGTATATGCCGCAGAAGTTATGTAAGTGAAAGTAATAAAGGCTGTACACCTGTCAATAATATCTTCACTGAGATGGAATTTTGTGTGGTGTTTATTTTCCGTTTTACTTGACAACGAGGTCATTTTGGGTTACAATATATTATGTATCTTTATGTGCTTTAAGCGAATATCTGCTTACAAAAATTTGCAGATACGCTCTATAATATAATCAAAAAAATAGCAGAAGTGAAACGGGATTTGTGTATTGTAATTACGCCTGAGCTTTGATTAAAATCTCGTATATATGCTATAGCTGTACATAAATCACTTTTGCCCCACAAAAAGAAAGGAAATTATATGGGAATATTAGACTCAAAAAATCTGCTTACTTCACCTGAACAGTCAAAACAGAAAGGCAAAGCAAAGCAGAACGTCAAAAGTAAAGGAACAAAGAAAATAACTAAGCTTGGCGGTCAGTTCAAGCTGACAGACAGAAAAAAGACTGTAAGTGATACTCCGCCAAATAATTCTGCAGAGAAAACACAGAAGAAGGCTGCATCCGCAGCTAAGCCCCAGGGCACACCCGTATTAAAAAACAATACGGCAAAGAAAGCTGCTGTACCTGCACAGCCCGCTGTACCCCAGAAAAAAACTCCCGTGCGTATTATGGCACTCGGCGGTATAAACGAGATAGGTAAAAACCTCTACGTTTATGAATGTTCAAACGATATGTTCATTATAGACTGCGGTCTTGCCTTTCCTGATGAGGATATGCTGGGTGTCGATCTTGTTATACCCGACTTTGCTTATCTTGAAAAGAACAGAGAAAAATTCCGTGGCGTTGTTCTGACTCACGGACACGAGGATCATATCGGTGCACTCCCCTATCTTTTAAAGAAGGTAAACGTACCCGTATACGGTACAAGGCTGACCTTAGGTTTAGTAGAAGGAAAACTGAAGGAACATGGTATGCTTGCCGATTGCAAGCTGAACGTGGTAGAACCCAGACAGAATGTAAAAATGGGCTGTATGGCAGTTGAATTTATCAGAGTCAATCACTCTATCCCCGATGCCTGTGCTATGGCTATCCATACTCCTGCAGGTATTATCGTTCATACAGGTGACTTTAAGGTAGACTACACCCCTATCGAAGGTGGAATTATAGATTTAGCACGCTTTGGCGAGCTTGGTAACAAGGGCGTTCTTGCCCTTTTATCCGAAAGTACAAATGCAGAGCGTCCGGGCTATACCGCAACAGAGCGTAAGGTGGGCGAAAGCTTCCGCAGTCTGTTTGCCAGCGGTGAAGGAAAGCGAATCATCGTTGCGACCTTCTCCAGTAACATTCACAGAATACAGCAGATAATAAACAGTGCAAAGCTCTGGGACAGAAAGGTTGCTGTATCAGGCAGAAGTATGCTCAACGTAATGAATACTGCAAAGGAACTGAATTACATCAAAATTCCTGAAGGTATGCTTATAGATATTGAAAACGTAAATAATTATCCTCCCGAAAAGGTGGTTATTATCACTACTGGTAGCCAGGGCGAGCCATTGTCCGCCCTTTCCCGTATGTCATCAGGAGATCACAGACAGGTGTCTATCACCCCTAACGATCTTATTATCATTTCTGCTACTCCTATTCCCGGCAACGAAAAATTTGTCGGCAAGCTCGTAAACGAACTTATGAAGCAGGGTGCGGAAGTCGTATACGAAGCAATGTACGAGGTACACGTTTCAGGTCACGCTTGCCAGGATGAGCTTAAAATGATGCTTGCTCTTACAAAGCCTAAGTTCTTTATTCCTATACACGGCGAATTCAAGCACCTTATGAAGCATAAATCACTTGCTATGCAGATGGGGATTCCTGAAGAAAATATCTTCCTGCTGAATTTGGGTCAGGTAGTTACTACAGACAGTATCGAAATGAAGATAACCGAGCAGGTTCAGGCAGGCAAGGTACTTGTTGACGGTCTTAGCGTCGGTGACGTAGGCTCTGTAGTGCTTCGTGACAGAAAGCATCTTGCAGAAGACGGACTTATTATCGTCGTTGCAACGATGAACCGTGAAAACGGCACTGTTGTAGCAGGCCCTGACGTAATATCAAGAGGCTTTGTATACGTAAAAGAATCTGAAGAGCTTATCGACAATGCGAAACAGGTAGTAGCAAAGAGCTTTAAGAAATGTGCTGACAGAAATATCCGTGAATGGGGTAATATAAAGTCGGCAGTAAGGGACGATCTTGGAGATTATATTTATCAGAAGACAAAGAGAAGTCCTATGATACTTCCTATAATTATGGAAATATGACATCCTGAAAGGAGGCGACAGCCTTGAAAAACTTCTACCGTGACGGCGGTCTTGTAATATCAATCACCGCACTCATTGTATCCCTTGCCGCATTACTTGTGTACACCTACACCTGTAATGTAAAAATATTCTGGCTGTCTGCACCCTTTATAGTGCTTATCGGCGGATTTGCCATTGGCAAGCTTATTCAGGTCACTCGAAAGACCTTTCAGTATTATGCAAGAGTAGAAGAAGAGTTGGACTCAAAAAAGCATTTAAGCGTCCAGACCTTTCCTATGTCAGCGGTAGTTGTAGATACCAAGAGCAACATCGTATGGTGCAACGAGAAATTCTCCGAGGAATTCCGAGGTAGTTGTGAATATGGCAATCCCTTGAGTATGATAACCGATATTTCGGTAGAAGAATTTTTCAAAAAAGACGGCATTACGATAAGCTACAATTCAAGTATATACAGCGTGCACGCAAGAAAGATAGATGAAGACGAAAAGGGCGAGTTATCACTTCTGTTCTTCAGAAATATAACGGAGTTCAAGGCTCTGCAGACTGAGAAAAAGTTATCTCACCCCGTTGTAGTTCTTATAATGGTAGACGGATATGAAGAAATTATAAGCGGTGCACTTGAAAGTGAAAAGGCACACGTATCCGTACAGATAGATAAGCTCCTCGAAGACTTCGTATCACAGACTTCAGGTATACTGAGAAAAAATTCTTCCAACAGATTTATTGCAGTACTTGAAGAAAGACACATTGCAAAGCTTATTGAAAGCAAATTTGAAATACTCGACAAGGCAAGAGAAATAGCAATCGATGACAGAATCACAGTTTCTCTTTCCATCGGAATCGGCAGAACCGGTAAGACACTCCGCGAAAGCGAACAGTTAGCACAGCAGGCACTTGAAATGGCTTTGGGACGTGGTGGCGACCAGGCGGCTATCAAGACTGAAAGCGGTTTTGAATTTTACGGCGGTGTTTCTAAGGGCGTTGAGCGTCATACTCAGGTTAAAACAAGAATTATTGCAAACTCTCTGCTTGACTTAGTTGCAGGCTCTGATAAGGTCTACATAATGGGACACAAGCACAGCGATCTTGACAGTGTCGGTTCATCGGTAGGTCTTACCTGTGCAATAAGAAATTTAGGCAAAGAAGCCTATGCGGTATGCGACGTAGAAACTTCGCTTGCAAGAAATCTTATTGATATGTTCCCTGAAACAGAAAACGAAGACCCTGTATTCATCTCTCCTGCAAAGGCTCTTGAAGATATCACGTCAGAGTCACTGCTTATAATCTGTGATACTCATAATCCTCAGATAATTGAAAGTGAAGAACTGCACGAAGCGGCTGAAAAGGTAGTAGTAATTGACCATCACAGAAGAATGGTAAATCATATAGATAATGCTATAATATTCCACCACGAGCCTTATGCATCTTCTGCTTCAGAAATGGTAACAGAGCTTATCCAGTATTTCGGTGAGGCAGGAAAGCTGAGAGCCGTACAGGCAGAATGTCTGCTGGCGGGTATTATGCTTGACACAAAGAATTTTATTATGAAAACAGGTGCCCGCACATTTGAAGCGGCCGCCTATTTAAGAAAACTCGGTGCTGATACCGTTACGGTAAAGAAGCTTTTTGCAAGCTCAATAGACAGCTACAAGAGAAAAACACAGATTGTTGCAGACGCTGAGATATACCGCAAATGTGCTATTGCTCCCTGCGATTTCTATGCAGAGGATATGAGAATAACTGCTCCTCAGGCGGCAGACGATCTGCTGACAATAAACAACGTAGATGCATCCTTCGTACTTTACAAGACTATGTCAAACGAAGTATCTATAAGTGCAAGAAGTATGGGTGCACTTAACGTTCAGCTCATTATGGAGGCTTTAGGCGGCGGCGGTCATCAGACAATGGCAGGTACACAGCTTAAGGTGAACAATATAAAGCAAGCTGAAGAACAGCTTAAATCAGCTATTGATGATTATTACATCAATATAGTAAAAGTAAATTCAAGCGAAAATACGTCTAAATAAAAGAAAGGAAGATTTATTATGAAGATCATTTTATTACAGGATATTGCCGGCACAGGTAAAAAAGGCGAAATAAAGGAAGTTAAGGACAGCTATGCAAGAAACTGCCTTATAAAGAAAAAGCTTGCAGTTGAAGCTACAAATGAAAACTTAAACCACCTTGAGGGACAGAAGGCTTCTGCTCAGCACAAGCTTGACGTTGAAGCTGCTCACGCTCAGAAGATAAAGGATACAATTGACGGTAAGACTCTTAAGATCACTGCCAAGGCAGGTCAGGGTGGAAAGCTCTTCGGCTCTGTTACAGGCAAGGACATCAGTGCTCTTATCAAAAAGGAATTCGGCTTTGACGTTGACAAGAGAAAGATAAGCACAAGAACAGATATCAAGTCCTTTGGTACTTTTGAAGCAGAAGCTAAGCTTTTCACAGGTATCGTTGCAAAATTTAACGTAAACGTAGTTGAAGAATAATAAAAAAGGAAGTGGCATAAGTGGCAGAGCTTGAACTTTCGGGTATAAATAAGCCCTACAATCTTGACGCCGAACAATCAGTGCTTGGTGCAATTCTGCTGGATAGTCAGAATAATATGCCCAAGGCGTCAGCAAAGCTGCACCCTGAGCATTTCTATATAAAATTACATAGTGAAATCTACACCGTTATGTCACAGATGTTCGCCGCAAGCGAAACCATTGATATAGTAACGGTGCTTGAAGCCTGCAACAAAAAGGATGAACGCACAAAAAAGGCGGTCTTTGACACTCCCGAAGAAGGTAAGGTATATCTTGTAAAGCTTATGGAATCAGTTCCGAGTATTTCAAGCATTGACAGATATATCGAAATAATTGAAGAAAAGTACACAAGAAGACAGCTTATTGAAATAGCTGAAGAAATATTAAACGAATCTGCGGACAGCGGTGCTTCCACCTCTAATCTTTTAGAGCTTGCCGAAAGACGAGTATATGAGATAAGAAACGAAAATCAGGTGAGAGGTCTTGTAAAGATAAACGGTGTTATCGTAGACATTCTGAATGATCTTTCAGCTCTTGCCGCTGACCCGGAAAGACAAAATGGTAAAGGTCTTAAATCAGGCTTTCCTACTCTCGATAAGTACATCTACGGTCTTAATAAATCTGACCTTATCATCATCGCTGCCCGCCCCGGTATGGGTAAGACGTCATTTGCAATGAATATTGCGTCAAATACGGCAAAATATCATCCCGAAAAGGCTGTATGTACCTTCTCTCTCGAAATGTCGAAGGAACAGCTGGTTACAAGAATGCTGTCCAGCGAAGGCAGACTGCCCAGTGAAGTAATGAAGACAGGCAGACTTACAAGTGCACAGTGGAAAAATCTTGCGGATACTGCGGCAATTCTGTCAAATTTCAATATGTATATAGACGACAGCTCTGTAAGTACAGTAAACGAAATGAAGGCAAAGCTGAGAAGAATAGATAATTTAGGACTCGTGGTAATCGACTACCTTCAGCTTATGTCTTCAGGCAGAAAGGATCTGAACCGAGTAAACGAGGTTTCTGAAATCACAAGAAATCTTAAGATCTTAGCAAAAGAGCTTAACGTCCCCGTTATCTGCCTTTCACAGCTCGCCCGTTCAGCCGAAAAGAAGGAAGATAAAACACCTATGCTGTCAGACCTTCGTGACTCGGGTTCTATCGAGCAGGACGCAGATATCGTACTGTTCTTATACAGAGACGGCTATTATGAAAAAGACAAGGAAGACCAGCGTGCCTGCAAATGTATCATTGCAAAAAACCGTCACGGTGAAACAAGAGATATCAATATGATGTGGGACGGACAGTTTACAAGATTTACCGACGTGGAGTATGTTCATAAAGATGAAAGACAAAGTTAAAAACGCTGTTCTTAAATTCGGTATGATAAAAGAACTTCCCTGCAAAATAACCGTTGCATTAAGCGGCGGTGCTGACAGCGTAGCGTTGCTTTATTCTCTGTGGTTTTTAAAGGATGAACTGCAGATAGAGCTTTCTGCCTGCCACGTAAACCACAATTTACGAGGCGACGAAAGCGATGGCGACGAGATGTTTGTAAGAAGAATGTGCAGACTTCTCGATATTCCGCTTTACGTAAGAAATATAAAGGTGCTGGACTACGTTTCAAAGCATGAAAGTGTTGAGCTTGTGGCAAGAAAGATAAGATACGATTTCTTCTCAGAGCTTGGGGCAGACAGACTTATTGCTACTGCACATACGGCATCTGATAACTGTGAAACGGTACTGATAAATCTTATAAGAGGTACGGCTCTGTCGGGTATGTGTGGTATTCCACCCAAGAGAGACAATATCATAAGACCGCTTATTGACTGTACAAGAGAGGATATTGAAAATTTCTGCAAGGAATATTCGTTACCCTACGTTACCGACAGCACAAACCTTTCTACCGACTATACAAGAAACAAGCTGAGGATAAATATAATACCCGAGCTTAAAAAAATAAATCCGTCACTTGTGACATCTATCAGCAGAATGAGTCAGTCAGTAGCTCTTGATGATCTATATCTTGATGATATAGCAAAAAGAGAACTTGAAAAAGCAAGAAAAGACGGAAAATACAGTGTCTTAGCTTTACAAAGCCTTGACGAATGTATATTAAGACGAGCAGTGGCGATGATTTTTGATGAGAACGACATCCCAATAGGCTCACTTGCCCTTGCAAACGCAGTACAAATAATAAGGGACGGAAAGGGTAAAATAAATCCGTGCCAGTATAAATTCCTGCAGATAAGAAAAAAATATCTGTCTGTAATTACAGATACGGAGAAATTCAGGAGAAACTGACAGTAAATATGTTGAAACGGTGAATATAATCTGAAATTAACCTGTTTTTAGTTGCAATTAAAATCAATTTATGATATACTATATTGGGCTAATCTGGAAATCAGTGAAATATTTTCTGTTTATTTATATTTAATTCATAAAAATAAAATATGATATGATAAGGAAGCAAAAAATGCATAAGGATATAAAAGAGATCATCTTTTCCGAAGAACAGCTTATCAAAAGGTCAAAGGAGATCGGTGAGCAGATAACAAAGGATTTTGAGGGCGAAGAGATACTGCTTGTCGGTATTTTAAGAGGCTCTGTATTGTTCTTTGCAGATGTAATGAGAAATATTGATCTTGACTGCAAAATAGACTTTATGGGTGTAAAATCCTATGACGGTACGGTATCAAAGGAGCTTACTATCACTAAGGATCTATCTGAAGATATTTCAGGTAAGAATATTATACTTGTTGAGGATATTCTTGATACGGGAAAAACTCTTGCTTTCATCAAAAGAGAGCTTGCAAAGAGAAATCCCAAAAGCATCAGTATATGCACGTTGCTTGACAAGAAGATTGAAAAATCAGAGGATGTCAAGGCACAGTACGTAGGCTTTGAGGTAGATAACGTATTCGTAGTAGGCTACGGTCTTGACCACTCACAGAAATACAGAAATCTCCCTTACATAGGTGTTATTAAAGAAGAAGCTATATAATAAGCTTTTGGTATAAATGTGAAGAACACTTAAACAGACGAAAGGAAACAACCAAAGTATGAATCATAGCAACAACAAATTCAAGGGTGTATTTATCTATGTAGCAGTCATTTTACTGCTTGTCATAGGTATGGTTACAATGCTCAGAATGTCGACACCCGGAGCAGTCCCCAAAAGATATTCGGATGTTATATCCCAGTTTGATAATTACAACGTTACCGAATATACTCTTGACTTAGGCTCAGGTGAGCTTATCTACAAGACAAAGGACGGCAAACAGGAAAAATATACTGTACCTAACGTAAATCTGTTTTTACAGGATACACTTGAATACAGAAAGAATTATAACGAGAAAAATCCCGGTGCTACACTTATCGAGGACTTCTATCCTATCTCTGATAATTCCTTCCTGCTCAGCTTCCTGCCTTACCTTTTAATGATTGCATTAATGATAGGCTTTACCTTCGTTATCATGCGTCAGGCCGGCGGTGGCGGAAAGATGTCACAGTTCTCAAAGGCTAACACAAGAAACCAGCCGTCAAACGGCAAGAAAGTCACCTTCAAGGATGTTGCCGGTGCAGATGAGGAAAAGCAAGAGCTTGAAGAAATAGTGGATTATATGAAGAACCCCAAGAAGTATCAGACACTGGGTGCTCGAATTCCCAAGGGCGTACTGCTTATCGGACCTCCCGGCACAGGTAAAACGTTACTTGCAAAGGCTGTTGCAGGCGAAGCAAACGTCCCCTTCTTCTCAATAAGCGGTTCCGACTTCGTTGAAATGTTTGTCGGCGTTGGTGCTTCCCGTGTAAGAGACCTTTTCGATCAGGCAAAGAAGAATACTCCTTCAATCATCTTTATAGACGAAATCGACGCTGTCGGAAGACAGAGAGGTACAGGTCTCGGTGGAGGTCACGATGAGCGTGAGCAGACCTTAAACCAGTTGCTCGTTGAAATGGACGGCTTCGGCGATAATCAGGGTATTATCGTTATGGCGGCTACTAACAGAAGAGATATCCTCGACCCTGCTCTGCTCCGTCCAGGCAGATTTGACCGTGAAATTATGGTAAACTACCCCGACGTAAAGGGAAGAGAGGAAATATTAAAGGTACACGCAAGAAACAAGCCTTTAGCTCCGGACGTTGATCTTAACGTAATTGCTAAAACAACTCAGTACTTTACCGGTGCTGATCTTGAAAATCTTCTTAACGAAGCAGCTTTACTTGCTGCACGTGAAAACAGACACGCTATCACAGAAACCGATATCGAAGAAGCAACCTTAAAGGTTATTGCAGGTCCTGAAAAGAAATCACATATCGTTACAGAGCGTGACAGAAAGATCACAGCATATCACGAGGCAGGTCACGCAGTTGCTGCATACTATCTGCCTGAATGTGAAAGAGTTCATCAGGTTACAACAATTCAGAGAGGTCAGGCGGCAGGTCTTACAGTATGCCGTCCAGACAATGACGATAACCATGTTACAAAGGGCAAAATGTACCAGAACATAGTAATGACTATGGGTGGTCGTGTTGCTGAAAGCATCAGCTTTGAGGATGTATGCACAGGTGCAAGCGGAGATATCCAGCAGGCTACAAAGCGTGCAAGAGCTATGGTTACACAGTACGGCTTCTCTGAAAAGCTCGGTCCTGTGCTTTACGGTGGCGATCAAAACGAGGTATTCCTTGGCAGAGATTACGGTCATACAGCTCAGTACAGTGAGGAAACATTAAACCTCATTGACAGCGAAGTAAAGAGAATCATCACTGAAGCTTATGATGAATGTAAGAAGATACTCACAGATCATCAGGATCAGCTTATCAAGGTTGCTGAATACCTTATCAAGCACGAAAAGATCGATGGTGACGACTTCTACAAGCTGATGGCAGGAGAGCTTATCGAAGCTGAAGCAGTGGTTTCAGAAGCTAATGAAGAAGTAACAGAAGCCGAAGAAGATGTAAATTCTACCGAAAATGGCGATAATATCGAATAAAATACACAAAAAAACCTCATTTTACTGTAGTAATTTGTAGTGTTAAAGTATTTACAAATCGGCAAAATAATGGTATAATGTAAAGTGCTATATTTATGATATAGCACTTTTACTTTTTATTTCAAGGACAGTAAAGATGGATTACTCAAAAGTTACTATAGTAACGGGTCATTACGGCTCAGGAAAAACAAATATTTCCGTCAATATGGCTTTAGAGCTTGCGGCAAAAGGAGAAAAGGTAACGGTTGTAGACCTTGATATCGTAAATCCTTATTTCCGTACAGCAGATTTTGAAGAGCTTTTTAAAAGTCGCAACGTGACTCTTACTGTACCGATGTACGCAAACTCTAACCTCGATATACCTGCCCTTAACTTTGATATACGCAGTATTGCAGATAAAGAGGGCTACATCATAATAGACGTAGGCGGCGATGATGAAGGTGCAAAGGCACTGGGCAGATATTTACCCGTATTTAAAAATCATGATACGACGATGCTTTACGTAATAAACTGCTACAGATATCTCACAAAAGAGCCTTGTGAAGCATTACAGCTTATGAAGGATATCGAATTTTCTTCAGGTCTTAAATGCGGTGGCATTATCAACAATTCCAACTTAGGAAACGAAACTGACGCTGACACGATAAAAAACTCTCTTGCTTATGCAAATGAGGTTGCAAAGACGGCAGACCTTCCTCTTGTAGCAAACTGCGGTAAGGCAGAATTTTTAGAGGGTATAGACAAGGGCTATCCCGTAGAGGTATACGTAAAGAAGCTCTGGGAAGAGTTTGAAGGTTAATTTCGATTTTAACCGTAAAGGTTAATATAAATTATGTAAATTAAATGTTTTCCGACAAACGGAAAGACTTAAACTATGAAAGGACAGGTCAGAACAATGGCTAAAATGAAGGTTGACTTTGACCGCTGCAAGGGTTGTGGACTTTGCACCACATCCTGCCCCAAGAAGATTGTGGAACTGCAGACGGAAAAACTGAACAAAAAGGGCTATTACACAGCGGTATGTATAGACGATGACGCTTGCATCGGTTGTGCATTATGTGCAGTTATGTGTCCCGATTGTGCAATTACAATAGGAGGTGACAACTAATGGCAGAAAAGAGCTTAATGAAAGGTAACGAGGCGTTAGCAGAGGCTGCCATCAGAGCAGGCTGCAAGTGCTTCTTTGGCTACCCTATCACTCCTCAGACAGAAATCTCAGCATATTTATCCAAGAGAATGCCCAAGGTTGGCGGTGTATTCTTACAGGCTGAAAGCGAAG
Source organism: Oscillospiraceae bacterium (assembly GCA_015067025.1). Lineage (GTDB taxonomy): Bacteria > Bacillota > Clostridia > Oscillospirales > Ruminococcaceae > Ruminiclostridium_E. The sequence goes on along the minus strand of SVNC01000001.1, from coordinate 122,968 downwards.
TTGCAGCTATCAACATGGTTTATGGCTGTGCAGGTTCAGGTATCAGATGTATGACATCCTCCTCTTCTCCCGGAATTTCTCTTAAGACAGAGGGTATCTCTTACATAGCAGGTGCTGATCTTCCCTGCGTTATCATCAACGTACAGAGAGGCGGCCCCGGTCTTGGCGGTATTCAGCCCTCTCAGGCAGACTACTGGCAGGTTACTCACGCTTTAGGTCACGGTGACTTCCACGCTCTCGTATTTGCTCCCGCTTCCGTACAGGAAATGGTTGACACAGTTACAAAGGCTTTTGATTTAGCAGATGAATACAGAATGCCTGCTGTTATCTTAGCAGACGGTCTGCTCGGTCAGATGATGGAACCTGTTGCTTTTGAAGATGTTGAAATCAAGATGTCTGACGCTTCTGGTAAGCCCTGGGCTGCATCAGGTCACGGTGGTAAGAGAAAGCACACAATCATCAACTCACTTTACTTAAAGCCCGATGAGCTTGAAGATAAGGTTCGCGAAAGATTCCAGAGATATGAAGACGTTAAGGCTAAGCACACAGAAGCTATATGCGACTACTGTGACGATGCTGAGACGGTTGTAATAGCTTACGGCTCTACAGCAAGACTTGCAAAGTCCGCTGTAGAAGCTGCAAGAAAAGAAGGCATCAAGGCAGGTATCGTAAGACCTGTAACACTCTGGCCCTTCCCTGTTAACGAAATCAACGAAGCTTGCAAGAATGCAAAGAACGTTCTCGTTGTTGAAATGTCAATGGGTCAGATGGTTGAGGACGTTAAGCTTGCACTTAACTGCTCAAAGCCTGTAGAATTCTACGGCAGAACAGGCGGTATTATCCCCAAGCCTGCTGAAATTCTCGCAAAAATCAAGGAAATGGGAGGTAAGAACTAATGCCTGAATTTAAAAGACCTCACGCTTTAGCGGACGTAACCACCCACTACTGCCCCGGCTGTACACACGGTATCGTGCACAGACTCGTAGCAGAGGTAATCGACGAAATGGGTATTGAAGGCGAAACAATCGGTGTTTGCCCCGTTGGATGCTCCGTTATGGCTTACGATTATTTTGAATGTGATATGCTTGAAGCTGCACACGGACGTGCTCCTGCGGTAGCTACAGGTGTAAAGAGAGCTAACCCCGATAAGTTTGTATTTACATATCAGGGTGACGGCGACCTTGCTGCTATCGGTACTGCTGAAATAGTACACGCTGCAACAAGAGGCGAAAACATCACAGTTATCTTTATCAACAACACAACCTACGGTATGACAGGTGGTCAGATGGCTCCTACTACTCTTCCCGGTCAGGTTACACAGACAACTCCTTATGGTAGAGATACCTCAAACGAAGGCTTCCCTGTAAAGGTTTGTGAAATGCTTTCTCAGCTTGATGGTGTAGCTTTAGCAGAACGCGTAACCGTTATTGATCCTGCCAACGTAAGAAAAGCAAAGGCAGCTATCAGAAAGGGCTTTGAGTTCCAGAAGAACAAGCAGGGCTTCTCAATCATTGAGGTTCTCTCAACTTGTCCTACAAACTGGGGTAAGACACCTGTTGAAGCTCTTGAAAGAGTTAAAACAGAGATGATTCCTTACTATCCTCTCGGTGTATATAAGGAGGGTGCTGTAAGATGACAAACAATATTTTACTTGCAGGCTTCGGTGGTCAGGGTATCTTATTTATCGGTAAGATGCTGGCTTACTTCGGTCTTATAGACGAAAAGGAAGTTTCCTGGCTTCCTTCCTACGGTCCTGAAATGCGAGGCGGTACTTGCAACTGTTCAGTAGTTGTAAGTGATGATCCTATCGGTTCTCCCCTCGTTGATGAGCCTGACCTTCTCATCGCTATGAATACTCCCAGCTACGACAAGTTCATTGATACTGTTGTAAAGGGCGGTAAGGTATTCATCGACAGCACACTTGTTGACGCAAAGTGCGACAGAACAGATATCGACTGCTACTACGTACCTGCAACAGGTCTTGCCGCAGAAAACAATATGAAGGGTATGGCTAACATCATCCTTTTAGGTAAGCTTTTAAAGGAAACAGGCATTGCTTCCATGGAAACTGTAGAAAAGGCAATGAACAAGGTTATTCCTCCTAAGAAGGCTCACCTTATTGAAGTAAACCTCAAGGCTATAAAGCTCGGTATGGAGCAGTAAGAAGGTTGTGGCGTGTCGCCGCTCCCGATTTCCGCCTTTTATAAGAAATACGTAATCCCGCAGTTGCAAAACGGCGGGATTATTTATATGTGCGAAGATTTATTTGTATATTAACACCTCATCAGTCACCTTCGGTGACAGCTTCTCCTCGAGGAGAAGGTGGCAAATGGCATTAAAATTTCATTTGACGGATGAGGTATCCCCGATAAACACCGATTTTTCATTTTCCTTTATTATATTTAACACCCGTAAGGAAACACAAAAACGGCACTCTGACGGTGATTTTAAGCAGACTTCTCTCTTTTTATGTTAACCTATCTCTGATTCTTCTTGCTATTTCAGAATTTAAATTCATTGAATTATCACCATAGATCCACCCGAATCCATCGCTGACAAATCTCGGGAAAATATGCAGATGATAGTGGCCTACGTCGTTAAATCTTCCACCGTTCTGTATTATGGTGTATCCGTCCGGTTTATATATTTCTTTTAAGACTGCCACTATTTTCTTTGATACTATCATTAAACGGGAGAGTGTTTCATCAGGAATCTCATCAACATCAAGGTAATGCTCCTTGGGAACTAACAATATATGCCCCTCGTTAATAGGCTCCATATCCATAAATGCCATCACCGATTCATCTTCATAAATAATATCTGTTATAATTTTCTCTTTATGACAAAAAACACATTTCATTATACATTCATCCTAATTGTCTCTTTTTTTATCAAAAAAATTGCGATTACAATAACGGGTCGTCGAGGACATGCCCTGAAGGGCGCCGCAATTCTGCTCGCCGACCCCTACATTTTCCTTTTGCGATTTCGTGGGAATGGCACTATAAAACTTGTTTGCATCGGTATTACGGACAATCTACTACATTATTATTCTACCATTCTGTAGGGGCGAATTGTATTCGCCCGAATAACTTTCTCCAATACATTCTGACTTCGGAGGTGGATCGTATAAAAAGTCACACCCTCAATTTGTTTTATTTCTTTTTGACTTTACAAACATCCAGACACATACTCCACAAGCGATTGCACTGAAAGCAGATACAATCACCAACATAACTATTATAGGTGTATTATCATTTTCGTTGTCTGTTTCGGATTCTGTATCAGATGAGGCGGTATCGTCAGCTATATCATCACGAAGTGCAAAAATTTTATCATTTTTATTCTGAACGCTATCGGGTATTATATCGGGTATGAGCAAGGGGCAATTGCCAAAGGCATATTCGCCTATTTGTGTAACAGTATCCGGTATTTCAACCTCTTTAAGCGAAGTGCAACCATAGAAGGCTGAATTGCCGATAGAAGTGATTTCTGCGTTGATCGTCAACTTTTCAATTCCATTCATACCTGAAAAAGCATAATCACCTATTGCAGTTACCTTGTAGGCATCTACAGTTTCGGGAATGACTATATTTATATCATTTGCTTTAAAGCCAATTATAGTGGCTGTTCCGTCTGCATTTATTCTATAATCAAAAACGTTGGTTTCGTCCGCAAAGGCTACCATATCTGCACAGAAAAAGATAAAAGCAAATGCTGACAATAACACGGATAATAATTTAAGCTTTTTCATCGTACTGCTCCTTGTAGAAATTTCGCATTTAAATTTACTATAATTATAGCATATAACACCTAAATGTCAAGAAATGGAGCCTTAAAAAACAGCCCCTTTTTTTGTTGTATATGCTTTTGCACAAAACGTCACCTTTTCGGCTACATTAGGACATTGAAAAAAACGGTCTTAGGTTCTATAATGTGAATATAACAAAAAACATAAGGAGAATTTTTAAATGGCAAATCCATATTTACCTAACTGGGAGTATATCCCCGACGGAGAACCAAGAGTATTCGGGGACAGAGTATATGTCTACGGTTCTCACGACAAGGCAGGTTCGCCCTCGTTCTGTGATTATGTGCTGAAATGCTGGAGTGCCCCGATAAACGACCTCAATAACTGGGTGTGTCACGGAGATATATTCCATACAATGGCTGACAGAGATCACCCTTCTGATACCGATTGGACAGGAGAAAATCAGCAACTTTATGCACCCGATGTGGTGGAAAAGGACGGCAAGTATTATCTTTACGCATATATCATAAATTCTATCGGTTGTGTGGGTGTGAGCGACCGTCCTGAAGGTCCGTTCAAGCTCCTTTCAAAATACAAATACACAGTACCTGACGAGATCTGCTGCAATGGTTGGTTTATTGATCCGGGGGTGCTGGTCGATGATGACGGAAAGGTTTATATTTACTGTGGTTTTGAACGTTCCTTTATAGCACAGGTAAACCCTGATAATATGTACGAGGTATCAGGAGATACCGTTGTTGAACATATTATCCCCATCGAACCAAGAGAAGAATACGGCTTTTCAGAAAATGATGAGTTGTTCTTTGAGGCTTGTTCACCGCGAAAGGTAGGAGATACCTACTATCTTATCTATTCGCCAAAAAGAGGTTGCCGTCTTGCTTACGCAACCTCAGACAAGCCAACAGGCCCTTTTACCTACAGAGGTTATATAGTGGATAACGGAATTGATTATCCCGGCGGCAACGATCACGGCTCAATTGCACAGATAAATGGTCAGTGGTATATCTTCTATCACAGAATGACCAACAATTCCATAATGTCAAGAAGAGCCTGCGTAGAAAAGATTGAAATTCTTCCCGATGGAACGATTCCTCCGGTAGAGATGACCTCCCTTGGCTTTGAAGATTCTCTGAATCCTTATAAAATCACAGAAGCGGATATCGCCTGTGTGCTTAAATACAGCGGAACAATTATTGAAAAGAACATCTTTGAAAGAGCGATAACTGATATTCGGGAAGGCACAGTTATCGGCTACAAGTACTTTGATTTTGGTGATGACTTCGGCAGTAAGACTATGGAGTTTTCAGCTGATATTGAAGGACTCGGACTTGACTGCCGTATGCATATTCTTATTGACGGCGAGGATGGAGAAGAAATAGGCTGTCTTGATATCGGCAGAAACGGTGGAATTCTTACAACAGTTGTAAAGGCGGTAACAGGCAGACATTCTGTATTCTTTAAAATAACAACGGATTACGAAGGTTGGCCTGCGGGTTATTTCAAAAACAGAACCTTATTTGCACTAAAAAAGTTTGTTTTTACAAAGTAACTGTTGCACAAAAGGTAACTGTATGATAAAATAGAATCATATCACTGAAAAGGAGATATGATACGTTGAAGATAGGGACCATCGGTTATAATTACATTCACGATATGAAAAAAGAACATTTTGAGATGGATAGACCAAAAGGTACGGGAGCACCTTTGTTTCTTATCGTGAAAACAACTGCACTCTTCACAATAAACGGCAAGGAATACGTTGTTAAGCCTAATTCCTTTGTGCTTTTAAAGGCAGACACCCCATGCAGATATACTGCAAAGGATGACGTGTATACGGATGACTGGGTGTATTTTGAAAATGATTATTGGGACCAGAATTTCATAGACAATCTTGAAATACCTGTAGATACTCCTGTTCATTTAGGCAACGATGTGGAAGAAATTTCTCAGCTTGTACATATTCTCTGTTACGAGCGATACACCTCTGATGCATACCATAGCGAAATTGAGGAAAGATACACTGAAATTCTATTTTTAAAGCTATCCCGCCTTTTAAAGCAGAAGAGGTGTGCTTTTTCAGAAGCTCTCAGTGAAAAGAATTATCGTTTTACACAGCTGAGAAACGAGATATTCACTCAGCCTGATGCGGTGCCTGATGTGGATGAAATGGCAAAACGACTTGGTATGAGCCGTTCAGGCTTTCAGCATCTGTATAAAAAAATGTTCGGTGTCAGTGTGATGACCGATGTTATTTCTTCCCGCATACAAAAGGCAAAAAGACTGCTCTCCGCCACAAATCTCACAATAAGGGAGATTGCGACAAGGTGTGGATATACTAACGAATACAGCTTTATGCGGCAATTCAGAGAAAAAGAGGGTAAAACTCCTACCCAGTTTCGCAACAGCTTATGAAAAGTTTAAAAAAATAATGGGATAACAGATAAATTATCAAAACACGGCGGATGCTCTTAATGGGCGTCCGTTGTGTTTTTACCGCTTAATCCCCATCTCTTGACAATATATCAGATAAAGTATATAATTGTAAAAAAACAAAAAAAGAGTAGGAAACTTTATGGGATATACAGACGAACAGCTTAAAGAACTCAGGAAAAAGCTTAACGGCAGAGAAAATCTTAATAAAACCTTACGAACGCTATTGCTCAAAAAAGAAGAAGTTGAAAAAAGACTTGATCCTCTTGAAAAATCCAGGAATAAGGAGCAGGCAGATATAGAAAAGCTTGAAAAGAGTGGGATAAAATCCCTTTTCTACAGCCTTACAGGACAAAAAGTAGAAAAGCTGAACAAGGAAAAGAATGAGGCTTATGAAGCCCAAAAGAAATACGATGCCGTTTACAAAGAATATTCTGCAATCTGTGATAATCTTGAATTTTACCTTAACGAATTAAAAGAGCTTGACGAATGCGAAAAAACTCTCGATACTCTTATCGGTGAGAAAAAACTTGATATGAAAAAGGCAGGTCATCCACTCACAGAGGAAATAGAAAAATCAGAAAAAATGCTTTTACCTCTTTCAAAGGAGATACAGAGTGCGGAACAGGCTTTTTACACGGTAAAAGAAATGAAAGAACGTATGGCAGATCTTTATGATAATATAGAAACTCTTTATTATGCCACACGTGACCGTGGTTGCGAGTGGAGAAGTGTGGACTTTATGTTTGGCGGAAGCGTGAAAAGCGGCAAAACGCTTTCTGAATTGTTTTCAGAACAACTGAAAAAACTGGAAGAACAAGCGGCTGTCTTAACTTATTCGTATGATAAAATTAAAGCAGAACTTAAAGAGCTTCGTACATTCGCAGACAGAATGTTACTGCTTTTTTCATCTTCTTCAGCTCTTGCACCGGTTCACAATATTTATGAAAAAGCAAAAGAAAACAAAGACAGGGTATCCTCTCTTGAATTTATGCTTATAGAAGTGTATGATGAAAAAAGAAGAGAATATTTTGACGTCAAGGGTAAGCTTACGGATCTGGTAATAGATACAGAATTGTAATACAAAATCGGACAAGCGATGCTTGTCCGATTCAGACTGAAGACAAGCTCACGCACCGCAAAAATACAGGCAATTTATATTGATTTAAGTGTATAAATAAAAATTGCAACATAAAATTTTAGGGGAGCCGCAAACGGCTCCCCTAAAGCATTTTTGCTTACTTCGTCAACATCCATCTACCGTACCATCGTACGCCGACGATGGCTGTTTCCTCGTCTGCGTGCGTTTTTCTTCGTCTGCCAGCGTGTAGACAAAGACTTTGTCTACACGCTGAATCGGTCAAGCTATGCTTGTCCGATTTATTTTTACAGTAATTCTTTTCTTATAAGCCCAATCATTATGGATGTATTTAAATTCACAGCATCCTCAGGGTAAATCTCTTTTATATATCCGTGCCAGTATCGGGCTTTGAAATCTGCAATTATCTCTCCATCACTTTTTCCGTTTTTAAGGCTTATCAGAATATCATCAGCAACCTTTCGTGAAGCTTTTTTCATATTGCCAAGGAAAAATTCCGACTGTTCCTTACTTAAAATTCCGTAATGAGGAGCAAGAATATAACTGATATCAAGCTTTTCCACTCTTTCGATAGAAGAGATAGAATCCTTATAACTTACAAGATAAGAAGGAACTATAGTTTCTTTTCCGTCATACACACCTAAGGTCTCATTTGAAAGAAGAAGCCCCTTTTCTTTGCAGAAATACCCCACACAGCAACGAGTGTGACCGGGAAGATAAAGCACCTCAAAGCTCATATCACCTGCATTTACTATATCGTCGTCATTAACGGGAATATCCACTCTCAGCTCGTCACCTAAGAATTCGTAGTCATATACTCCGCATTTTTCCGCATGTTTTGAATCAAGCTCTTTCATTGTTCTCTTGGCACCGTCACGTTTAAAGATGTCAACAGCATAAGCTCCTGCAACTACCTTTGCATCAGGATAATGACGTAGTATATACGCACTGCCAAGAGCGTGATCGTAGTGAGAATGGGTGAGGAATATATAGTCAAGCGGTCTGTCGCCTAAATTATTTTTGATGTTTTTTGCTACTTCAAAACCAGTAAATCCAAAGCCCGTATCATAAAGTATCGCAGTTTTACCATCATCCAGTAAAAAGGCGCTGTCGCCCTTGTCACATCTTACGTCTGTTATTTTTATGTTAATCATATTTTGCCTTTCTAATATTATATTTATAGCGAAAAATAAAGCTCAGTATAAAACTGAATTTTACCATTGTCAGAATCTCTGACTATAAGTGGTGGTTGGAATAGATTTTATCCCTTGACCTTTTGCCGATATTAGCGTATAATGATAGTTGATATGAAGGCTGAAACCAGTTATTTCTTACTCAACCACCGGTTGGGACAGCGGATTTAATCGGCTTTGCGGCATATCAACTGTTGGTGTGTGGTAAAACAGCAATAATTCTGTATAATCGGTAATGAAAGGAGGGTTCCCGAATGAATCAGGAAAAAATCGGAAAATTCATAGCTGAATGCAGAAAAGAAAACGAATATACACAGGCTTCTCTTGCTGAGAAACTTGGTATAACAGACCGTGCGGTATCTAAATGGGAAACAGGTAAAAGTATGCCTGACGCTTCTATTATGCTTGAGCTTTGTGAATTATTGAAAATCAATGCAAATGAACTCCTGACAGGGGAGCATATTATTATGGATAATTACAAAGAAATTGCTGAACAGAATCTCGTTGAAATGAGAACTCAGGAAGAAAAGGCAAACAAGAAATTGATGAAGGCAGAAAGTTTTTTAATAGTCCTGACTATCGTTGCTTCGCTTGCTCTTATTATTTCAGGAGTATTGATTGCGGAACTTAATCCGACGATAGGTATTATTTTATGCTCGCTCGGTTCACTGATAGTGTTTTTAGGTGTTGCTTATGGTGTTAAAATGGAACACGATGTAGGATACTACGAATGTCCGGAATGCAAGACCAGATATGTACCTTCTATGAGAGCTGTTGTTCTGGCTATTCATTATGGATCAACGCGAAAAATGCGTTGCCCGCACTGCAATAAAAAGGGCTATCATAAGAAGGTAATGACAAAGTAAAATCAAAAAGCGCTGTCCAATCAAGGATAGCGCTTTTCTATTTAATGTGGAGCTAATACCCGGATTCGAACCGGGGACCTCATCCTTACCAAGGATGTGCTCTGCCGACTGAGCCATATTAGCATTGTCTGTAATCGTCCTGACGGATATTTATTATATCATACAAAGCGGTGGTTGTCAAGACTTTTTCCTTAAATTTGACGAGATACATAATAACCTGAGGAGAATGAAGGAAAATTTCTTTACTGATTTTTTATGAGACGACTGTAAAAACTGCTTATTTTACTTGAAAAAAAGCATAAAGCGTGGTATAATAAATGATATATGTTTATATGGAAAATGCAATTTTTATGCAGAAAGGAAAAACTATGGCAAAAAAGAAGGTTGCTGTTCTTTTCGGCGGCGTGTCAGCAGACCACAATGCATCGCTGAAAACAGCTTACAGCGTTTTAAACGGCATACCTAAAGATATATATGAGCCTATGCCTATAGGTATTACAAGAGCAGGTCGATGGCTTTTCTATCCGGGTGCTTACGAAAACATCCTCGATGGCAGCTGGGAAACGGACAGCGACTGCTGTTCCTGCATACTAAGTCCTGATGCACTTCATAAGGGCGTTGTAAAAATTCTTCCGGACGGTAGCTCATCAATCAGCAGAGTGGATGCTATTTTCCCCGTTCTTCACGGTAAATACGGCGAAGACGGAAGAATACAGGGCCTTTGCAGAATGACAGGGCTTCCCGTTATCGGTAACGATATGAGTTCTGCAAATATAACACAGGACAGAAAGCTTACAAATATCGTATTAAAAGATGCAGGCTTTGACGTAGCTGATTATATGACGCTTTCAAGAGATGAGATAGACGATATTGAAAGTGCTATGGAAAAGGTTATGAAAAGCTTTTCTTTCCCCTTATACGTCGCTGCAACAAGCTGCAGCAGTTCAATAGGTGCATATCGTGCAGAAAATAAGGAGCAGCTTTGCGAAGCGATAAAGACTGCCTTTTCGCATCATCCCGTCATTATAATAGAAAATGAGCTTAAGGGCAGAATTATAGAATGTGCCATAATCACAAGAGAGCGTGCAGAGGATTATATTGAGCTTGGTGAGCTTGTTCCTGATGCAGATACAGATAGCTCAGAATTCGTGGCGGCTACCTATGATTTTGTTATCCCTGCGGCACTTGACAGTGATATGGCACAAAAGGTAAAGGAAGTGGCAAAGTCAGCCTTCAAGGTACTTTCCTGCCGATGCTATGCACGAATAGATCTGCTTTTATGCGAAGATAAAATATACGTAAGAAGGGTAAGAGGTGTCCCCGGTCTTGAAGATAATAACATATTCACAAGACTTATGACAAACAGCAGTTTTGAATATAGTGAAATGCTGGATTATCTCATATCCTCGGCAATAGATAAAAGATAAAAAGAAACAAAGGAAGAAAAAAGATGACTAAAAAAGTATCAATTACTATTGACAGTACCCAGACAGTCGATGGTGAAAGCGACAAGACAGAGCTTTTTACAGTCGGTATACTTGAAGCTGATGCTGACGGCTACAAGCTTTGTTATGACGAAAGCGAAGCTACCGGTTTTGAAGGAAGCTCGGTTACTGTAAAGCTTCTACCTGACAGCGTTACCGTTATGCGTACGGGAAAAGCAGTAAGCACGCTTATAATAGAACGTGGTAAAAAACATCATTGCCATTACGGTACAGAGTTCGGCGATTTCCTTATCGGTGTAAACACCGACGAGATAAAAAATAACCTTACCGAAAATGGCGGTGAAGTATATCTTAAATATACGCTTGATATAAATTCAAGTTTAATGTCAGAAAACGAAATGAGAATAAACGTTAAGGAGTATAATTAAAATGAGCAACATGATAGAAATGGCAAAAAGCCAGGTAAGAGAAATGGTAATGGACGCACTCGGCCAGCTTGTGGCAAAGGGCAAGATTGAAAACGTACCCCTTCCTGCATTCAATATCGAGCGTCCTGCAGACGTATCCCACGGTGATTTTTCCTGCAATGCGGCTATGGCATTTGCAAAGACCTTAAAGTCAAACCCCAGAGCAATAGGACAGATGATAGCAGAAGAAATAAATCTTCAGGACAGCGTTTTTGACAAGGTAGACGTAGCCGGCCCCGGCTTCTTAAATTTCTACATCAGCGATGACTGGTTCAGACAGACAGTAGCTTCTGTAATCGAAGAGGGTGCTGATTACGGTAAGACGGATTACGGCTGTGATAAGAAGATACTTTTAGAATTCGTGTCCGCAAATCCCACAGGTCCTATGCATATCGGTAACGCAAGAGGCGGTGCTTTAGGTGACAGCCTTGCATCCCTTTTACAGTATGCAGGTTTTTACGTTGAAAGAGAATTTTACATCAACGACGCAGGCAACCAGATAGAAAAGTTCGGCAAGTCCTTATCACTCCGTTATATGCAGATTGCAGACGGTAACAAGGCAGACGTACTTAAGACATATGAAGGTGAAGAATTCTGCTCAAAGATCTTTGCAGATGAAGAAAACTTCCCTATGCCCGATGACGTTTACAAGGGCGTTGATATTATTGAACACGTTTATAACTACTACAAGATAAACGGCGATAAGCTTGTAAACGTGAATGAAGAAGAACGCAAGAGTGCTCTTGTAGAATATGCACTTCCTATCAACATTGAAGGACTTGAAAGAGACTTAAAGAAATACCGCATCGTTTATGATACCTGGTTCAGAGAAAGCACACTCCATGAAAACGGTTCTGTAAAGGAAGTTGTAAAGCTCCTTACAGAAAAGGGCCATACCTATGAGCAGGATGGTGCTATCTGGTTCAAGGCATCCGATTTCGGTGACGACCAGGACAGAGTACTTGTAAGAGCAAACGGTATTCCTACTTACTTTGTACCCGATATTGCATACCACTACAACAAGCTTGTAACAAGAGGCTTTGATAAGGCTATTGATATTTTAGGTGCAGACCACCACGGCTACGTGCCCAGAATGAAGGCGGCTCTTACAGCTTTAGGAGTTGACAGTGCAAAGCTTGACGTCGTTATTATGCAGATGGTTATGCTTGTAAGAAACGGTGAAACTGTAAAGCTTTCAAAGCGTTCAGGCAAAGCGATAACCCTTTCAACACTCCTTGACGAAGTGCCTATTGACGCGGCAAGATTTTTCTTCAACTTAAGAGATCCCAACACACATCTCGAATTCGACTTAGAGCTCGCTATCGAAGAAAGCAGTAACAACCCCGTATTCTACGTTCAGTACGCTCATGCAAGAATATGCAGTATCTTAAGAAGACTCAGCGAAGAAGGAACAGAGTACAAGAACGTTCCTGCGGATAAGCTTAGCTTCACAGAACCCGCAGAGCTTGCTCTTATAAGACACATTGCCGCATTACCCGGCACAATAAACGAAGCGGCGAAGGATTACAACCCTGCAAAGATAACAAGATATCTTTACGATTTAGCTCAGCTTTTCCACAAGTTCTATGATACCTGCAAGATAAAGGGTGAAAGTGAGGATGTTATCCAGTCAAGACTTTCACTTTGTGTTGCTACAAGAACAGTATTCAAGAATATGCTTGATCTTTTAAAGGTCGAAGCACCCGAAAAAATGTAATTTATATCGAAAGGAAATAAAATGGACAGTTACCCTCCGTTACAGGATATACCTATACAGATGCCGATACTGCTTGACGGCGGTATTGGCACAGGACTTACAGAATACGGCTACAAAGGCGATACACCCGTCGTAAAGTTTGCCGTAGAAAATCCGGATGCAGTGATAGCCTTACAGCAGGGCTATCTTGACAGCGGTGCAAAGATAATCCGTACAGCTACCTTTGGTGCAAACAGTGCTATATTAAGCCGTTTCGGACTTCAGAAAGAAACTGCATTCTTAAATGAGCAGGCGGCAAGAATAACCTATGACGCTTTTCACGAAAAGGCAATAATAGCAGGCTGTATTTCTACCAGCGGACTTTACATAGAGCCCTATGGAGAAAGCACCTTTACAGAGCTTATGTCCGTGTATCGTGAGCAGGTCAAGGCGTTATCCCCCTACTGCGATATGTTTTCAATCGAGAACGTTCCTGCAATATGGAATATGCGTGCGGCTGTCCTTGCCTGCAAGAAGGAGAATAAGCCTATAATGGTAACGATGTGTGTTGATGAGGATGGTGATACCGACGTCGGCACAAACGTACTTTCAACGCTCATAATACTTCAGGAGCTTGGTATAAGTGCCTTTGGCATCAGCAGTACAGCAGCAGATATTACAGCAGAGCTTATAAGAAAAATATCACCCTATGCTAAAATTCCCCTTATAGCAAAGCCTTCTGCTGAATACGTTGATGAAGACGGAAACAAGCACAGACTTTCCCCAAAGGAGTTTGCTGATAATTTAAGATTATGCATTGAAAACGGTGCAATAATAATAGGCGGAAGCAATTATTCCGATAACGTTTGTCAACAGGCTATCGCTGATATGCTTTCAGAAGAAGAATATACAATGCCTGAAATAGAAAAGCAGGATATGTCACTCGCCTTTGCGGACGAAAATCAGATATTTTTCTTAGAGCCTGATACGACCGAGTTTTCACCTGCTATTGAATGTGCTCCCGATATGTCGGAGGAAATATCAGATATGTGTGAAGAAAGCTATGACATACTCACAGTAGCGATAAATTCCCCTGATGATGCAATAGACTTTGCAAAGAATATGCATATGTCAACACTTCCTGTAGCTTTCCTGTCTGATGATGAAATATCACTTAAAATGGCACTTATGCTTTATCAGGGAAGAGCGATCGTTGATGGTAAATCCCTTATCGAAGAGGAAAAATTACAAGAGATAGCACAGAAATACGGTGCTGTCGTTTATTAAAGATATAAAGACATAACGCCTTCAGTCTGAAAGGAAGGTAAAAAAAGATGTACAAATCAGAACTAAAGTATTATAAAAAAGCATTTTTTACAGCTATGATAATGGGAGTGATCTTATTGCTCCCCTTTGTGCTTATAGACGGCGGATATTTTATTTATTACGGCGACTACAATGCACAGCAGATACCCTTTTACACTTTATGTAACAAGGCTCTTAAAACAGGCTCGTTTATGTGGGACTGGTATACCGATTTAGGTGTAAACTTTATCGGTTCATATTCATTCTACACTATAGGTAGCCCTTTCTTTTTACTGACTCTGCCTTTCCCTGCAGAATTTGCGAAGTACCTTATGGCACCGCTTTTAGTGCTTAAATTTTCCTGCTGCAGCCTTTTCGCCTTTGCCTTTATAAGACGATTTGTGAAAAAGCCGCAAGCGGCGCTTATAGGCGGACTTTTATATGCATTTTCGGGATTTTCAATGTACAACGTATTCTTCAATCATTTCCACGAAGCTATGGTTGTATTCCCGCTTATGCTTATTGCTCTTGAAGAAACCGTAGTAAACAAGCGTCACGTGTTCTTTGCTCTTACAGTAGCTCTTAACGCATATGTGAATTACTTCTTCTTTATCGGAGAATGTATCTTCCTCGTGGCATATTTCCTGTGCAGACTTACAGACAAGAATTTCAAGATCACGGTAAAGACCTTCTTTACCCTTGCCTTTGAGGCGGTGGCAGGCGTAGCACTTTCAGGTGTAATGTTCCTGCCTGCAATACTGACTTGTCTTGCCGTACCAAGAAGCGATAATATGCTTAACGGCTGGGATCTTGTATTCTACTCCAGCGAGCAGAGATACGGACTTGTATTCCAGAGTCTGTTCTTCCCCTGCGACGTACCTGCAAGACAGAATTTCTTCCCGAACACTTCAGCGAGATGGTCAAGCGTTACCGCATATCTGCCACTATTCTCAATGGCAGGCGTCATCTCCTTTATAAGATACAAGAAAAAGCACTGGGCAAAACTTTTAATGCCGATAATGCTCCTTTTCGCACTTGTTCCCGTGCTTAACGCTTCCTTTGTTTTATTCAATAACAACTACTATACAAGATGGTTCTATATGCCTATCCTGATAGGTTGCTTTATGACAGCACACGCTCTTGAGGATGACAGTATTGATATCCGTTACGGACTTAAATGGTGTTCTCTTGCAGTGGCACTTATATCCGTTGTCGGTATACTTCCGTCAGAAGTCAAAAAGACTATCACAGACCCCATCACAGGCGATGAGTCTGATGTAAAGGTAACAGAGCTTTTCCAGCTCCCCAATGAAAAGTTACCCTATTGGATCTCGGTTATACTTGCCATTACCGCTATAATAGTCTGCTGGTGGCTGGTACGCAATAAGGTTAAAATCAGAAAATCTGCATTTCTTCATAAGGCGTTTTGCTTTACGGTAGTAGCTTGTCTTGGCTTCTCCTACTACACTTTGATTTACGGCAGATCACTCGGCCCTAAGGTGGGAGATTATAACAATATAGTAAACGCTCAGATAGAACTGCCTGATGATGAATTCTACAGAGTAGAGACCTTTGGCGTTACCAATAATGCAAATATGCTGTGGGATATGTACGGCTTCAGAAGTTTCCACAGTATCGTTCCCGGTGCGGCGTTTGAATATTACGAGGGTATGGGCTTTAACCGAAGCGTAAATACCGACCCTGACGGCACCTTCTATGCAATGCGTTCAGTAAACTCCACAAAGTATCTTATAGTACAAAGCTATAAGGTGGGTTATTCCGATACCAAAAAGCTCCTTGAAAATATGAGAAGCTTTGAAAAGATAGATGAGCAGGACGGCTTTACGATTTATGAAAACAAAGCCTTCGTGCCTATCGGATATTCCTATGATTATTTTATAACCAATAAGGAATACCGTGCCTTAGGCTCTGCGTACCGTGATAATACTCTTTTAAAGGCGTGTGTTTTAGACGATGAGCAGATCAAAGAATATAACGATATAATGACTTATCTGCCTGTAGACAATTCCAATGCATTATCCTATGATGATTATGAGGCAGATGCAAAGGCTTTGTCGCAGACCTGTGTTGATGACTTTACACCCGTTGCAAACGGCTTCATCGCTCATTCTTCATTTAATACAGACCGTTTTGTAGTATTTACAGTCCCCTTTGAAAGTGGCTGGACTGCTACCATAAACGGAGAAGAAGCGAAAATTGAAAAAGTAAACGGCGGTGTAATGGGTATAAAAGTACCTAAGGGCGAATGTGAAATAAAATTTGACTACGTAACCCCAGGTCTTAAGGCAGGTGCCGTTATAACAGTTGCAACCGCATTACTGCTTATAGCTTACTATATTGTGCTTAAAAAGGTGTTTAAGTATAAAGCAAACGTAAACTGCCATCTTTACGAAAATGAACAGCTTGATACACTTAATAATCACGATGCTTATATCAGAACTCTCACAAGAAAAGCAGACAGAGAAAAACGGAAAGAAGTACAGTAATATGCATTTATTTGAAAAAACAGTAGATAGTAAACAGATATTTGACGGCAGGATAATAGAAGTCACAGAGGACACCGCCGAGCTTGAAGACGGCTCTCTTGCCAAAAGAGAAGTCGTAAAGCACAGCGGCGGAGTATGCGTTGTTCCTCTTACTGAAAACAACGAGGTGCTTTTCGTCCGTCAGTTCAGATACCCTCATAGCAAGGTTCTTTTAGAGATACCTGCAGGCAAGCTTAACTACGGCGAAGACCACTATGCCTGCGGACTGAGAGAATTAAAGGAAGAAACCGGCTGTACTACAGAAAATTACAGTTATCTTGGTTGTCTTTATCCTACACCTGCTTATTGCAGCGAGGTAATTCATATGTATCTTGCAAAGGGACTCACAAGCGGAGAGCAGAACCTTGATGAGGATGAATTCTTAGAGGTGGAAAAAATCCCCCTCGACAAGGCTGTTGAAATGGTTATGAACAACGAGATTGAGGACGCTAAAACTCAACTTGCTATCCTTAAAACAAAAATGCTTATTACAAAAAAATAAAGACGGTGAAAATATCACCGTCTAAAGAAAATCAGATATCTGCGGCAGCTTCGAGAGATTGATATGCTTCGATTATCCTGTCCTCTATCTGATTTCTGATATCAGAGTTTATAGGATGGATGATATCACGATATCTCCCCTCGTCATCTCGGCGACTGGGCATAGCCACAAACAGTCTGTCGTCACCCTGTACGAGTCTTATATCGTGTACCGCAATGCAGTTGTCAAGAGTTATTGATACCACTGCTCTGAGTCTGCCATCCTGTACCGTTCTTCTTATTCTGACATCGCTTACTGTCATTTAAATACCGTCCTTTCGCTTATAGCTTTCAATTCTATTTTAAGCATAAGGGCACAGTTTATACACATATATCTGTATAAAAAAGCGAACGTCGTCTAAAATTTAAATAAACTCCGAAAGGAATGAGATATATGGAAGACTTTCTTACAGGTAAGAAACACATTCATTTTATAGGAATAGGTGGCAGCGGTATGTATCCGCTGGCACAGATACTTCATAGTAAGGGCTTTTATCTTACAGGCTCTGACAATAATGAGACCGAGACCTTAAAGGCGGTTCGCAATATGGGCATCAAGGTGTTTATGGGTCAGGCGGCAGAAAATATTGAAGGTGCAGACCTTATAGTATATACTGCCGCAATTATGAGTGATAATCCTGAGCTTATAGCGGCAAAGGCGAGTGACGCCGTATGCGTTGAAAGAAGTGAGCTTTTAGGTTTGGTTACAAGCTGGTACAGTAACGCTGTATGTATTTCAGGTACTCACGGAAAGACCACCACATCCTCAATGCTTACACATATCTATCTTGCCGAGAACGTGGATATATCAACAGTTATCGGCGGAAAGCTCAAGGCTATAGGCGGTAGCGGCAGAGCGGGAAAGAGCGAAACTATGGTATGCGAGGCTTGCGAGTTTTCAAATACCTTCTTAAAGCTTTATCCCGATGTTTCTATAATTCTTAATATTGATGCCGACCACCTTGATTTCTTTGGTAACATGGATAATTTAAGAGCGTCATTTACAAAGTTCTGCGATAACACAAGCAAGGCACTTGTAGTAAACGGCGATGATGAAAATACAATGCTTGCAGTAAAGGCTTCAACCGTTGATAAGGAAATAGTAACCTTTGGCTATAGCGATAAAAACCGTTTTTATCCTCAGAATATCACTCAGATATCAGATTTTCAGACAGACTTTGACCTTATGGAAAAGGGCGTAAAATTGGGTACTATCTCAATTCACGTTCCCGGTAGTCATAACGTCCTTAATGCGGTTGCGGCATCTGCGGCGGCAATAATCACAGGCTGTAGTGTAGATAGCATCAATAAGGGACTTGAAACCTTCTGGGGTGCAGGCAGACGCTTTGAAAGACTGGCTGAGATAAACGGAATAACAATTGTTGATGACTATGCCCACCATCCTGCAGAAGTAACTGCACTTCTTAAAACCGCAAAGGCAATGAAGGGCTTTAAGAGAGTATGGGCAGTACATCAGCCCTTTACTTATTCAAGAACAGCAACTCTTTTAGATGACTTTGCAAAGGCTCTAAGTATTGCTGACAAGGTAGTCCTTACAGAAATAATGGGCGGCAGAGAGAAGAACACCTATAATATCTATACTTCCGATTTGGCAAAGAAGATCGATGGCTCAGTATGGTTCTCAACCTTTGAAGAGGTTGCACAGTACGTAGTGGATAACGCTGAAAGCGGTGATCTTATCATAACCTTCGGTTGTGGTGACGTCTACAAGGTAGCCTTTAAAATGATTGAAATGTTAAAAAATAAGTAAACAGAAAGCTCCGATATGATATCGGAGCTTTCTGTTTGTATCCAAAGTCATTTATCTGCACGCTGTCAGACGATAAAATAGCAATATGCCCGTTATTTATCTTGTTCGGTTTTAATACGGCGTATAATCATAGGAAGCTATTTCGCTGACAAGTCCCGGATTTTCACTTATCAGCTTATCCATATCTATGAAATATCTACCCTTTTTAAGATCGTCTATGTACACGTCAACTTCCTTATACATAAGCTTTGAAAGATTGTTAAAATACGGATCGCTTTTCAGCACCATTATTTCACCCGTAACGCTGTCCATTACGTGACATCTTGCAATAAAGGGATGATTGCCGTCGATTGCCATACTGTAGTCCGGCACTATCTCAATGATAACACCGGGGCATTTATATCCCGTTTGCTTTAAGTCGTCAGTAACTTTTACCTTTTTTAACGTGCTTTTTATAGATAAAAGAGAAATTACTACTATTATTATCCCGACAAACATTATAACAAACGACAAAGTGGAAAGCTTTGCTTCTCCTGACATAATTATTCTGATTGCGAACAGAATAATGCCTATACCTACTACAAGGAAAACTGATGAATAAAACACCGCAGGAGCAATGGTATGTTTAAGCTTCATACATCAACACCTCAATTTCTGTAGTCGTGAACACCTGTCGTATCAGGCAGTTCGGAATTTTCCTGAACCAGCTTTTCAATATCTACAAAGTACTTCTTTCTGTCACGTCTGTCTATATATACGTCTACTTCTCGCATTACGAATTTCGAAAGATCACTCATATACCCGGTACTTGTAACCTCAAAAGGCTCGCCCGTATAACAGTCGACTACGTGGCACCGTGCCATATCGGGATGTCTGCCGTTAAGTGTAGTGCTACTGTCCGGAACAATTTCTATTATAATTCCGTTACATTTTTGTCCCGATTTTTTAAGATATGCCCTGTCGGGACGATTTTTTACGGTGCTTACTATTGCAAAAATTCCCGCAAATATAAACAAGCCACCAATAAAAAAACAAATCATAAAGGGACCTGCTTCTTCTTGTTCGATTATCATATGCACACCAAACACTATAAGCAGTGCACCGACTATAACGAATATTGATAAATAAAATATGGTAGTTGCGATTGTATTTTTCAGTTTCATATATACCTCTCAATTTCTGAAATCGTGTACCTTAGTCTGTGACTCGTTGTCCGTATAGGAATTTACAAGCTTTGACATATCCACGTAATATTTTTCAAAGTTGCTTCTGTCTATGTAGATATCAACTTCCCTGCCTACACAAAGAGTAAGGTTGTTGTAAAAATACTCACTCTTTACCGTTTTCAATCCACCTGTTATATTGTCCGAATACTGACATATAGCAGCCTGGGGGCGAACGTGATTTATATGTGCCGTTGGATGTTCTTCTGTCGATATGATAGTACCTTTATAAAGAATTCCTCCACTTAAAAGCCTTTCTTTGTCGAGCTTCTGTTTTAAAAAGGTGACATATCCTATCAGTGCTATTATCGCAAAAACTCCACCCATCACAGCCCAAACAATAAATGGTATCCGTGACTTTTCAGGAACATCTCCTGATAGCAGTGACGTAGCTGCAACAACAGATACAACTCCTACTATAAAGAAAATTGTTGTACCAACAAGTGACGACCCTTTTTCGTTTTTGAGTTTCATAGCACAGTCTCTTCCCTTCTGTAATCAGCAACGCCGGTATTTATATGACTATCCGCTATAGCTCTGTTTATATCCACAAAATGATTTGCAGGATTGGTATCATCAATATAAACTATTATCGGAGAGCCTATCAGATGTCTTATATCACTATAGACGTTTTCTGAACTGAAAAGATATTTTTCCTGCGTAATAGGATTTATTACCTCACAGTCGGCCCTGTATGGGTGTCTGCCATTAACCTTTATATTTGTAATCACTCTTACATCTATAATAGTGCCTGTATAGGGTGTTCCCGCGGTTATAAGGTTTTTTTGTTTTTTTCGAGTTACGATCAACATTACTGCCACAGCAATAGTTACAGCAGCAAACACACCACCTACACACATAAAGATAATAAAGAGCGTTGTGTCATCAGACATAATTTTTTCGGGATTATAAGGGTCATAATATACCTCGATTATTTTCCCCTTGTACATCGTGGAATTATAGCTGTTAAGCTTTGCCTCATAGGGCTTTCCATCAACGGTATATTCCACGTAAACGTTATGTCGCTTATGTCTGTCGCCATCGCTGTCCCTGTGATAATATACCTCTATCTCAGTTATCATTGCATCTGTTTTTTGAGCCGTACTCATAAAACTATCAACACTCATTTTACCGAATATGCCTATACATAAGAATACTGCCGAAAAAAGAGAGAAAATAACTATAACCAAGATACTTCCGACATTGGTTTTCTTTTTCATATAAAGTTACCCCCAGAAGTCATTTATTGGTATTATTCTATCATATTATAATAAAAAAAGCAAGGTGAAGTTATCACCTTGCTAAACAAACTACTCCAGATCTTCCGTTTCCTCTTTACGTTTCTTTATAAATACAAAAATCGCAACTATAAACATAATAACACCGGTGCAAATAGAAACGTAATTGCTCGACTTTTTACCGTCTGATATACGATTGGGATCATCAGGATCGTAATATATCTCAATATGTTCTCCAAGTCCCATTGGCGAATTATACGTGCCAAGCTTTACACGGCTGTAAGTCACGCCATTCACCATAAAATCAACGTATACAACATACTTTGTCTTATGCCTTTTGCTTGTAGCGATTATATCTCTTTGTGAATCAATATCAGTCACTTTGGCGTAAGTCTTTTCCGCTTTGCCTGTAAAATTGTCAGTAGAAACGCTGCCGACAATTCCGACGATAATAAAGGCCGCGGAGACGAGTGTTAAAATAATTAAAATGAATTTGCTTGGAATATGTAAATTTTTAAACATATAATTCCCTCCTTATTCGTAATGTACCTATTATAGCATTACACAATTAAAAAAGCAAGGTAGGAAACTGACTACCTTGCTTTGCCTTATAGCTTCTTTTTTATTTTTGTCAGAGCACCCTTTTCAAGCCTTGACACCTGAGCCTGACTTATACCTATCTCATTTGCAACCTCAACCTGTGTTTTACCTCTGAAAAAGCGAAGGCTTAAAATATGCTTTTCCCTTTCATCAAGGGAACGTATAGCATCCTTAAGTGCAAGCTCCTGCAGCCAATCGGTATCGTCCTGCTTATCGCTTATCTGATCCATCATATAGATCGTATCTCCCGATTCTGAGAAGACCGGCTCATAAAGTGATACCGGCTCGCTGACAGCCTCAAGAGCTAAAACCACATCTTCACGTTTTGCATCGATTTCCTTTGCAATCTGCTCTATTGTAGGCTCACGAAGGTTTTCATTAGTCAGCTTTTCCCTTGCCTGCATTGCCTTGTAGGCAAGATCTCTCATAGACCTGCTTACCCTTACAGAGCCTGAGTCACGCAAAAATCTTCTGAGTTCTCCCATGATCATAGGCACGGCATAGGTACTGAATTTAACGCCGAATTCTGTACTGAAATTGTCGATTGCCTTCATCAGCCCTATACACCCCACCTGAAAAAGATCATCGGGGTTTTCTCCTCTTGTGGCAAAACGCTGGATAACGCTTAAAACAAGTCTTAAGTTGCCGTTTATAAGCTCTTCTCTCGCTTTTGTATCGCCGTTTTTGATGCGATTTAAAAGCTCCATTTTTTCCGATTCCTTAAGCACCTTTAATTTCGACGTGTTTACACCGCTTATTTCAACCTTGTTATAATACAAAAGATCACCGTCCATACTTTTCTTGTTAAAAGTATGGACTTTAGCGGTGGTAAATATTCTGTCAGATTATGGTTGATGCCGACAAATTTATAGTCCCACCCCCAAAAACAGAGGTGAGACTTTCTGAAGAAAAGAATCGGGATATTTTATTTTAATACAAGCGACACAAAATCTGCAAAGCTTATCATAAAGGTTACACCTGCACCCTTTAGGATAGTCGGAATAAGTATGACGCCCGCAGATACGCCCATTGCCATAGAGGAGCTTTTGCTAAATCTGCTGATAAGGGTTATAAGCAGTCCGACAGCAAAGGCGGCAAGTATTCTTAAAGTATAGGTTATAATAAGATACTCTAAAATATTTACTTTAAGCCAGGGTATTCCGTCAAGGAAGGTAAGGCTCTGGCAAGGCACGTCTAAATTTGTAAGCTCTACCGTGTCGGTAAAGTTTATAAGATGTGCTATATTTACCGAAGCGGAAAGCAGTACCGATATAATAAACACAAGTATCAGCTTTGAGAGGATAAGAATTTTCCTGCCTCTTCTCTGTGACCGCTGAATGTCGTACATATTGCATTGCCGTTCGTGAGCGATAACTCCCGAAAAACAGATTATAAGTGCAATAAGGATATAAAGACTGTTTTTGTTTATAGTCGCCGTATCTGAGATAAGAAGCAGCTTATAAGGCTTGTTATCTATAAGATGAACGGGTATTCCCGTCTTTTTATAGTAATCAAAACGATCCTTGCCAAGCTCTAAAAATTCGTTGGTAAGAGTAAGCTGTGACGTCAGGTTTCCTATCTGCTGACCCAGTCTGTCAAGCTCCTCCTCGTTTTCGGGATCTGTTTTTGCAAGAAGCTCTTCAAGGTTTGCAATACCAAGCTCAAGGCTTGCAACATCTTTTTCAATGCGTTCTATCATCTTCTCGTTTACAGGACCCTTGTATTTCTGATACATCTTTGTCCTGCTGTAGTCGGTATAGCTGTAATAGCTATACTGGGTAACTGAGCTTATCGCAAGAAAGGCGGCGGCTATTACTATAACTATACCCTTCTGATTTATAAGTATCTTTTTCGCTTCCCATAAGAAAAGGGGTAATGTGGGTAATTTTGCCGCAACTTTTTCTTTGAAGCCTGATAACAACGCAAAGCCCTTTATTGAAAATCCTGCATTGCCTGACGTGAGAGTCACGCAAAGCACAGAGCAAAGCACTGTAAGAAAAGCTATAATTATTATGCAGGCTTCCATAAAGCCTAAAGGCATACCGAAAATATTCAGGTTGCAATAATTCTTGAAGAACACGTCGTTTTTAAGACCTGTAAAGATGTTTGCAAATTTAAAGAAATTAAAGCGGTCGGTTGAAATTATAAAAGCGTGGAGGATATATTCTACTCCGAATATCACCACCGCTATGAGCGAAGCGGGAGTAATGCTCAGAATATATGTAAAAAGGTAGATAAATACGCCTATCGTCATTACAGTCATCGCCTTCATAACTGTAGATATCGTAAGATATCCGTATATATTTATCGGCAATGAGCACATTTTAAATTCGGGTACTGACTGTATGCTTCTTGAAAGCTCCATATCGCCAAGCATAACAGTACCTGTTAAAATTTCCGTTACAGTAAATAGAAATGCTATTACTACTGCACTGCCTGCTATAATTGCTATACGCTGAAGTGCAAGTACTTTTCTGCCTTTGATGGTAGTCTTTACTATCCCTGTAACACCCTTACGCCTTTCCTCAGAAAAGCGTATTGCGATAAGGATGATTATTGCAATCATCATAAAGTCGCCTGTCATATAGTTTGAAAAGGCTACTATCGCTCTGTTTTCACCAAATTGCACTTTACCTGACAGCTTACTGTAATCAGCTACAGTCTTATCTATATTCTTTACCGCAAAGGAATCCTTGCCCTGCAGTAAAGAGATAGTCCCCATATTTTCAGCGTTATCAAACACTGACTGTAAATAATCAGGGTAGCTTACAAGATAAGTATTAAGTTCATCGCCTGTAAGGGTTATCTGCTTTTCCGTATCACACTCATAGGAGAAGAAAACGCAGTTTATAAACACCATAAGCAACGTCAGCAACAGCATCTTTTTTGACAATGCGGTTCTCAGCAGTTCTTTCATCTTCTGCCCTCCGCATAATAAAGGTACACGTCCTCTAAGTTTATCGGCTGGTCGGAGGGACGGAATTCGTCAGGCTCAACATCACACAGCACTCTTATTTTATAGCTGTCGCCTGAAAGGGAAATTTCACCTTTAGGGAACTGCTTTTTCTTTTCCATGACCTCTTCATAGCTTCCTTCAAAAAAGAACGCTTTACCTCTGATGGAATTATTAAGCTCTGAAGGGCTGCCTGAGATCTTTATCTTTCCGTGGCTCAGCACAATAACACTTTCCGCAATAGACTCGATATCGCTTACAACGTGGGTCGCAAGCAGTACCGTGCGGTTTCTTGAAATTTCGGATATGTAGTTTCTGAGTCTTATTCTTTCTTCCGGGTCAAGGCCTGCCGTTGGCTCGTCTAAAATCATTATTTCAGGGTTATCAAGCATTGCCGCCGCAAGCAGTACTCTTTGTCTCATACCGCCTGAAAATTCGCCCAGCTTTTTGCCTGCTACCTTTTTAAGACCTACTATTTCTAAAAATTCTTCGGTCTGCTTTTTGCACTCCTTATGCTTCATACCCTTTAAAGCACCGATATAACGTAAAAACTGTCTTGCGGAAAAATCCTCGTACATACCCTGAAGCTGAGGTGTGTAGCCTACCTTTCTGCGATACTTTCCGCCAAGCTTTAAAATATCCGTACCGTTATAAAGCACCTCACCTTCGGTTCGCTTTATATTGTCTGTGATAAGATTAAGAAATGTGGATTTACCCGCTCCGTTAGCACCGAGCAGACCGTAAACACCGTTACCGAAGCTGTAGCTGAAATCAGATAATGCGGCAAAATCGCCGTATTTTTTTGTAAGATTTTTAATTTCGAGCATCAGTTCATACCTCCACTATGGCTTGAGGTTTTATATAGTCTTGTCCAATCGCTTTTACCATTAATAAGGTCTTCGGTTTTTATAGTGTAAAGCCCCGTTATCTCATCAAAGTAAAGAGCATCTGAGTTATCAGAAATATTATAATAAAAATATACATTTCCGTCTATTGCAGAAAACACATATTCCCACCATTCTTTGTCCGGATCAATTCCGGGAACACCCTCGTAAAGCATCTTGCCGTCGAAATCATATATATAGAACTCGCTATAAATTCCGACCTCTTCATTATATCTGTTTGCTCCTCCTGACGTAATGATATAAAGATACTTTCTGTCTGTAAAAACCGATAAGCTGTTCTGACCGGACAGATATTTCCCGGATGTATATTTCAGATGTTTATCTTCTACAAAGGTTTTCTTTTCATCTTTTACGGTATCGTAGGAATAAAGGCAGAAGGTATCGTTCTTTCTGTCAACTACAGTATAGTAAACTATTCCGTTATTTACAGTAAAGGAAGAATAGACCTCAGGCATAGCAGATAGTATTTCGGTTTCGCCCGTCTTAATGTTATAGCGGTGTGTTACAGTTTTAAGAGTATCAATCATATATTTATTGATACTGTCATATTTTATATCTTCTGTAGCATAATAGAGATAATCGCCGTCAGCAGTCATATAGGCGTAGGTTTCGTATTTTTGTGCATCAGGGACATTTATCTCCTTAACTTCTCCACTCTCAAGATCTATAACATAAAGATGCTTCGTCCCGCTGTCCTCGGCAACATAGGCAGTCATTGCAATAAACATCTTACCGCAATGAACAACCACATTGTGTAGTTCAGGGGGATACCGATCTATAAACTGAGCAATATCGGTAACAAGCGACAATTCATTACCCTGAAGATCTGCCCTTAACAATTGTAAAACAAGGGTATCTTCTACCTCAGTACGCTTCGAATTTATCTTATAAATATATCCATTATAAAGGCAGTTGTAATATAGCTGACCTTTACTGCTTGTTGCTGCACAGAATTCATTGCCATCGTGCAGACACTGAGGCTTACTGCAAAGTATTATGCTCTTCCCGGTTTCAGTATCATAATAATAAAGAGGCATTTCATCATAATAGTAAACCTTCATTTCTTCTGTGGCGTTCTCTCTGTATTCCCACGGATGCTGGCTGTAATAATAACCGTCCGTACCCTTCATTATTCTATTATATACATTTGTACCTGCCTCATTGCCTATATTCGCAGGCTCGCACTGAGGCAGGGTGTCGTCAACCTTATTCGGTGTATTTTCAACTACCATACTGCTTGTGGTGTTGTCGGTAACGCCGCCCGAGGAATTACTGATGGTACTGTTCTGTGAGTTTACGGAAGATGTGTTGTTATCACTGCAAGCAGTGGTCAGCAGTATTGTCGCTGTTAAGATTATACTTAATACTTTTTTCATTTTCATTTTGTTTATCTCTCCTTAGTTTATTGCTTTATAGAGCTTTGTCCACTCAGTACCGCCGTTTATCAGGTCTTCGGTTTTTATCGTGTACATACCCGATAAGCTTTCACCGCCTCCTTGTCCATAGTCAGAAAATCTCAGATATACCTCACCGTCAACTGCAGCAAAGCTATAGCTCCAGTATGCAACA
Organism: Oscillospiraceae bacterium; assembly: GCA_015067025.1. Taxonomy (GTDB): domain Bacteria; phylum Bacillota; class Clostridia; order Oscillospirales; family Ruminococcaceae; genus Ruminiclostridium_E. The sequence goes on along the minus strand of SVNC01000001.1, from coordinate 95,350 downwards.
TCTATACTTTTTCCCGGCAGTCCGTGTAAAAGCTGCTTGCCGTCAAGACTGTAGATATAAAAATCTATATCGTCTTGCTTTTCTTTGTTTACGTTACTCTCGCTATAATAGCCTGTAAGTCCTCTTGTGCAGATATAAAGATATTTTCTATCGGTAACAACTGTAACCTTGTTATTATGAGAAACGTACTTTCCATCAACATAAGTCTGCTGTACCTTTTCCGCTAATGTTGTGACCTTTCCTGTATTTGTATCTAAAGAATAAAGAGAAAACGTGTTACTCTTGCGGTCTGCTACCGTATAATAGATAATGCCGTCATTTACCGTAAAGGAAGAATAGATATCGGGCATTTCTTCTACTTCGGTCGTTTCTCCTGTTTTCAGGTTATATCTGTACATTACGGTCCTGTTATAGGACATATTCGCCTCTGACTGAACCTGACTTTTATATGCCACGTATCTTGCGGTATAGTAAAGCCAATCGCCGTCACATACAAGGGATATACCTGTTTCATATTCTACCCTTGTACCCTTTTTATGCTCAGGTACATTTATCTCTTTCTTTTCACCTGTTGAAATATCCACGATGTACAATCGGTTTGAAAATCCTGTGCCATCATCGTGAAATTGCACGGTTATGATCATTTTACCGTAATGGAATACTTTACTCCATAATTCAGGCTCTGACATATCTTCTCCTATAGAGACAGAAAGTATATCTGTCACCTTTGATAATTCGTTACCTTGTAAATCGGCTTTAAAAAGGGCAAGATCATATTTATCAGGCTCTTCGGCAATATTGCCGAGTCGGTAGATATACCCGTTATAAAGAACGTCTGCATTGCCGTTTCCGTTTATAAAGAAAAATCCACCTGTCGCAGTACAGAAATCATTTCCGTCGTGTATACACTGAGGCTTACTGCAAAGAGGTATAGACTTACCCGTTGCCAGATCATAATAATACAGAGCATTGCTGAATTTATCGCCCGAGCTTAACGTAGAGGTATAATAATAACCCTCTTTTCCTTTCATAACGTTTCGGGCGTCAAAAACATAAGACGGCAGATTTGCAGGCTCGCACTGGGGTAAGGTGTCGTCCACCTTATTACCTGTATTTTCTATAGCGCTACTATTTTCGCTTGTTAAGTTGCCGCCTACAGAACTTGCCGACGTGCTTTCTCCCGAGCAAGCAGTAACAGCAAGGGCTGTAAATATTGCTAAAACTACGCTTAATACTTTTTTCATTTTCATTTTGTTTATCTCTCCTTAGTTTACCACTTTAGTGAATCTTATCAATCCATTTCCTTTAACTGAAAGAGCTTTTGCCAGTCTGTAGTGCCTTTTGCAAGCTCCTCAGTTTTTATGGTATAAAGCCCTGACGCTTCATCTATTTTAAATCCGTTAGTTCCTACATTCTCAATAAATCTGCATAAAAGGTATACTTCTCCATCAATAGCAGAAAAAGCATACGTTTCGCTATCTTTTGATTCCTTTGTGCTTAGCACTCCTTCATACAGTTGCTTTCCGTCCATATCATATATGTATAATTCCATACCTCTCTTGTCCTTCACCTCGGCAAAACCACTACCGCAAGGCATAGTGATATAAAGATACTTTCTGTCAGTAACGACCTTTGCACCATTTCCCGAAATGAATTTACTATCCATATATACCATCTGTCTGTTTTCTACAAGGGTCTTTGTTTCCTTTTTCTCTGTATCATAGGAAATAAGGCTGAAGGTGTTGTCGCTTCTGTTTACTGTAGTATAATAAATGATACCATTATCAACTGTAAAGGAAGAATATATTTTCGGCATTTCGGGAATGGTTTCGATCTCACCCGTCTTTAAATTATAACGGTGCATTACAGTATCAGCGTCCATCTTGACCCCTGACTGATTTGGAGCCATCACTTCATCCTCAGTTGCGATATAGAGATAATCTTTATCAGCCGTCATATAAGGATAACGCTCATATTTTTCTGCATTTGGTATTTCTATTTCCTTTACCTCTCCCGAATTGAGATTTACTGAGTATATATGATTTGTCGGCTTATTTTCATAATATTTCTTTGCGGCAAAAAACATCATACCATAATGGCAGAATACGTTTGATATATCTATCTGAAGTCCGACAGGCGACGTGAATATATCTGATACCACCGATAATTCATTTCCTTGCATATCACCTCTTAACAGCTTATAGGAATACATCTCTGCGTCGGCATTTTCATAACACAGCTTGTAAATGTAATTATTATAAAAAAGAGTATATACCATGAATTCTCCACCGGTAGCAACACAAAAATCACCTCCGTCATGCACGCACTGAGGCTTTGCACAAAGCGGAATAGATTCTTTAGTGTTTATATCGTAATAAAATACGGTCTGCTTATGCTTACCTGTTGGCGATTCAGTATAATAATACCCATCTGTGCCTTTCATTGTTGCGTATTCATTTCTTAATATCGTCCGATGCGTTATATTTGCAGGGTCGCACTGCGGCATAGTATCATCATATCCAATTGTGCTACTGCCCGCACAGGCGGTTGAAGTTAATGTTATTGCTACTGCTAAAACTACGCTTAATACTTTTTCCATTTTCATTTTGTTTATCTCTCCTTAGTTTATTGCTTTATAGAGCTTTTTCCACTCCGTACCGCCGTTTATCAGGTCTTCTGTCTTTATCATGTACACGCCCGATAATACATCCTCTTCACCCTCTTTAGGACAAGCGTTAAAGTTCAGATATATCTCACCATTCAGTGCGTGAAAAACAAAACTCCATTCTTCTCGGTCTGTCGGTAACCCTTTAAGACCGTGTAAAAGCTGTTTTCCATCAAAGGAGTATATATAGAAATCCCTTTCGCGATCGGTCAGATCCTCTCTATAGTGCTGGGTATCACCGCAGGTACTGATATAAAGATACTGTCTGTCCGTATATACCGTTACCGGATTGTTGCTTACAATATATTTTCCATCCAGATAGTTCTGCTGAATATTTTCCGCAAGGGTTGCCGTTTTATCTGCCGTAATGTCATAGGAATAAAGGCTGAAGGTGTTATTCTTTCTGTCAACAACAGTATAATATACAATACCGTCATTAACAGTATAAGAAGAATAGATATCCGGCATAGCTGATACTGTTTCCGTTTCACCTGTCTTTATATTGAATCTGTATAAAAAGGTTTTATCATATGACATATTGGCATCTGTCTGTTGCCCGTTGCTGTTATATTTGCCGTATCTTATCGGGTAATACAGCCAATCTCCGTCGGCGGTAATAAAGCCAAAAGCGTCGCTAATTCTTTTTGCCCCATCTTCAGTGGTGGGCGTCATTATCCTCTTTGATTCTCCGCTTTCAAGATCAAGCATATAAATATCTGCCTTCATACCGACATCACCGTGTATTACATAAAACATTTTACCGTAATGGAAAACAGACTGGGTTATGTAAGTATGAGGCATATCTTCGGTCGTCACTACAGGGGTAGCAAGCGTAGCTATTTCCGACCGTTCATTGCCCATAAGATCGTATCTGTAAAGCTTGAATTCCTGAGTAGAATTATCAGCGGTCGGTCGAGTGCTGAAAACCTTATATATAAAGTTACCGTAACAATAATACGCCGAATCGAAAGATACACTCATCTTATCGGTTGCGGTAGCAGTACAGAACTCGTTACCATCATGCGTGCATTGGGGCTTACTGCAAAGTATCAGGCTCTTTTCTGTTTTATTATCATAATAGTGTAATGCATTAAGGGTTCTCCAACCGTTCATAGACTCATATACGGTGCTGTAATAATATCCCTCGTTGCCCTTCATTATGCTTTGAGTTCTATTACCCAATACGATCCTCATATTCGCAGGCTCGCACTGAGGCAGGGTGTCATCCACCTTATTCGGCGAATTCTGAACTGTGATGTTTTCATTTACATCTGAAGAAGTTTCTGATGTGATTTCTGAATTATCCACACTTTCGTTACCGCTCTCATTAATACTTGTACCACTTGTTACAGAGGTAGTGTTTTCTGAGCAGGCGGTTAATGATAATATCATTGCCACTGTTAAAATAAACGCTGATAATCTTTTAGCTTTCTGTTTCAATTACATTTTCTCCTTCGCTATTAACGCTGTTTTCTTCGTCTTCTTCGCTTTCTGGGGGAGTCGGTACGGTATAATCAAAAATTCTTGTCCATTTTTCTTTACCGTTTAAAATATCTTCTACAGAGCATGAATAGGTTTCAAATTGCTGAAACTCTTCAAACACTCTGAGATACGCCACACCGTCAAGAACGTTAAATATATATCCCTTATGCTTATTTTCCCAGTCAAACTGACCGTTGCCATTAAAGGCGGCAAGCTCTTTTCCATTAAAATCATAAATATAAAATCCTATCGGGTATAAATCTGCTGAGTAGCTTGTAGAAGACGCAGTGCAGACATAAAGATAGTTTCTGTCTGTAGTGACCTCGACATAGTTTCCAAAGAACACATACGGACTTAACGGCTTTTCAGATTCTTTTTCTTCTATAAAGGTTTTCTCTTCTCCTGTTTTAAGATCAACTGAATAAAGGCTGAATTTAAATTTTGAAAGATAATCCGATGAACTGCTGTCTTTATAGCAAGTGGATGTGTAATAAAGCTTGTCATTATTTACTGTAAAGCTTGCTACAGCCCTTTCGAAGGAATATGCAACTTTCGTTTCACCTGTTGTGATATTATAACACTGTAACCTCGGTCTGAACATATTTTCTTTAGATGAGGTAAGGTAGTATATATTATCCTTGTCTGCCGACAAAAAGCCGTCATAGACATATTGCCCTTCGTTTTCGCCGCTGTTGTCTATCTGTATTTCTTGATAGCTGCCGTTTTTCAGGTCTATCATAAATATCTTCATACCAATTCCTTCATTAAGCTCGGTATTTTGCGACAAAGGATTTTTATGCAGCTGCACCGTTACAAACATTTTACCCTTATGGATTATGGAATGTGCGGTGCTTATGTTCATATCACCTTCAACCGCAGAGAAGAAAGTGCATATCTCTGAAAGCTCGCTACCGTATAAGTCAGCCTGCAAAAGCTTATAGGTCTTTTTTTCCTCTTCCTCTTCCACGTTTACAATGTATATGTGATCGTTATATAACATTCCGGCTCTTCTGCTGAGCCGATCTTTTGTTGATACGCAAAAGTCGTTGCCATCGTGAAGGCATTCAGGTTTATTACATAAATAAATATTCTGATCAGCCTGATTGTCATAAAACATAAGAGAGCCAGCGGATGAAAAAAAATAATATCCATTTTCTGTTTTCATTATAGGTGTGCCGCCGTAATTCACGTTTGGGTTGTTTGTCGGTATATTTTCTTCTCCTGTGAGTGAAATTATATTTCCACCCGACGTATTATTTTCCGAACAAGCGGTAAAGGACACCGCCATCGCACAGATAAGTATTGCTGATATTATTCTTTTAAACATACAGATACACTCCTTTTATCGTCTTATCTGCATTATATCAACTGAAACAAAAAAAGTAAACCGCTTTTGCACAAGCGGTCGTTTTTCCTGCAAAAGCGGTCAATTTTATTTAATTTTGTGTATTAATACTTCAATCATAAAGTTTGCTTCATCATAGCTTACCTTCACCGTACCGCCATATTTTGCCGCTACGGTCTTTATGCGGGAAAGTCCTATTCCGTGCATTGAGGTATCTGATTTTGTGGTCATCAGTCTGTCACCCTGCTCCTTTATATCATTGCTATGGAAATTATGACAGGATATATAGAGCATATCGTGCTGTGTGCCGACTGTAAGCGTTATATCTCTTTTATCTTCATCGGCTTTCTTTGCCGCTTCAATAGCGTTATCAAGAATGTTACCGAAGATAACGCACATATCGTAATCGGATATACCCACGTTCAGCGATGCATTTACTTCATAAGACAAGGTTATATTGCTTTTTGACGCTTGCTCAGTCTTTTTATGCAGTAAGGCGTCAAGCACGCTGGAGCCTGTCTTAAGAGGCTGCATTGCAAGGCTTGTTTCATCAAAGACCTCATTTATGTACTTTAACGCTCCCTTGCTGTCGCCTTTTTCAATAAGCATGCTGATTACAGTCAGATGGTTATTGATATCGTGACGGATAGCACGGGATTGCTCGTACTTTCTGTTTATTTCGTCATAATAGCTTTGCTCGGCGTCTGCTCTTGCTATTTTCATAAAGTTGCCAAGACTTCTTATAAAGACTATCAGTGATATCAGAAGTACCGCAAGAGCAAAGCCCCAAAACACGCCCGTTCTTGATACTGCATTACCCAGGATATCAACGTTTATGTATCTTATAAAATAACGTTCAGGCATAAAGCAGGAAAATATATTAAGTTCCTTTAAAATATTGCCGTCACCCATAAAGATAACCGTAACTGCTTCAAATACCACAAAAAGTATTATTGCAAGACTGCCGACAAGCTTTTTCGCTCCCTTACTGCCCTTAACGATACAAACGAGGGAGGAAGTTAAAAGCAGGAATATCACTGTACCGACTATCTTTGACAGGAAAAAGTGCAGAATTAGTAAACCGGTACTTATTTTTTCTCCCGAATAAAACAGTATAGGATAGGACTGAACCGGGAGAGAAATATCTATCTTTCCGATAAAAAGCACGGAAAAAAGAAGATTTGCCCCCTGCATTACTATAACAGCACCTGTAAGGATAAGCGGAAATATCACCGCATATCTTCTGTCAAGAGTGAGGGTGGAGTCTGCACTCTTTATCATTCCCGCAAAAAACGGAAGTAGCAAAAGCACCGACAAAATGGCAATGATATCCGTTATTCTGTAATTTAAAAACGAACTCAGCCCACTGTCGTCAGCATATTTCGGAGAGAGTCCGCTCAAAGCATTATAGTCAGATTTTGTTTTTTCTATATTGTTTACGGCGAAAAGGTCATTTTTATAGATTGAAATTTCCAGCATAAAGTCTGCGTTATCAGATACGGATTTTATAAAGCTGTCATAGTCGGTATATTTATCCGTATTAGTTACCGCCGCATTGAATATAGTCGTCTTTTTACTTATATTCTCTATTGCTGACGCTATATTGACATCCTCATTTCCATAGTAGGAAATAAGATTATTAATCATTTCCTTTTTTTCTGTGCTGAGATTTTCGGTTTTCTTAACCTCTTCAAGGGTAGAGCCGTACTTCTGAAGTTCTCTGAGGTTATACAGCAGCTCAGACAATACAGACCATTCTTCATGAAGCTCCTGTGCCATAACAACATAATTATCACCATATTTTTCGGTAATGCTTATTATCTGTGATACAGTCTCCTTATCCGTTTCATAGGTCTGACCGTAACAATCCGTGCTTTTTACAGTGCTGCCTATGCAGGCGGTATAGTAGAAGATAGCACTGTTTATGCTCACTATAAATAAGATCGCAAGCATAAAGAAAAGCAAGCTTTTTTTATAACTCTTCATCGTCCGCCCACCTTCTTCATAACTGCATACATAACGTTCTTTCTGTTGCGTCGGCTGAGCGGCAAGGAATCTTCATTTTCAAGAATTACCGTATCGTTATTTATTCTTTTTATTTTTGCTATATTTACGTAGACAGATTTAAACACCTCAACAAAATCATCTGCCGAAAGCTCTGTGCTTATCTGTCCTATAGGGCGGATATCGTTTAAAATTCCTGTTAAAGTATGGACTACACTTGCACGCTTGTCCGATTCGATATATAAAATATCCTCGGTGTTCATAATCTCGGTGCTGTCCTTTTCGTGTATTGCCATTGTTTTTTTATTATAAAGCTTATCGTAAAGCTTTGTGAGAACACGGGGTAGCTTTTCCTTATAGCTCTTTTTTACCACAAAGCCGAAGGCATCTACGTCATAACCGTCTATGGCTCTATTCTCAAGGCTCGTAACAAATATAACGGGAGTGGTTATTTCCATATCACGAAGCTTCGATACGATATTTACCCCATCGGCACTGATAAGGTTTATATCCATAAAGATAAGTTCGTAATCATTATTTTCTTTTATTGACGATAAAAATTCTTCTCCCTCAGAGAAATAACGGAATTCACATTCGATATTTCTTTCAAGGAAAAAGGCTGATATTTCTGATATAAGTCCCTCTGCAAAGCTCTTTTCGTCATCGCATACCGAAATTTTCATAATACCACCTCTTTCTGTCTTAATTTTAGAATATAATAGCACAGGTTTTTAAAAAAATCAAGGGTAGAATTTTTTACATAACACAAATACAAAAAAATTTCAAAAAAGACTTGACTATTTCAAAAAAATGTGATAAAATATTAAAGTCGTGGAAAGATGGCTGAGCTGGTCTAAGGCGCACGATTGGAAATCGTGTAACGGCTAATACCCGTTCGAGGGTTCGAATCCCTCTCTTTCCGCCATTCTACGCTGAATATTTTATTCAGCGTAGTTTTATTTTTACAGGTGTTATAAAGTAAGTTAATATGCGGGTATGGCGGAACTGGCAGACGCACCAGATTTAGGTTCTGGCGGGAGACCGTGCAGGTTCGATTCCTGTTACCCGTACCAGAAAAAAGCTCATTGCGAAAGCAATGAGCTTTTTTCAACTAAATCCGTCCTTGCGGACGGGATAAATCCCACTTTCGTGGGATGAAATCACTAGCGTGACGAAATCCGACTTTGTCGGGAAGTAGGACGGATTTAATTTCACTTGATGCGACAGCATCAAATTTCATAATTTACGAAGTAAATTATTTCACCGTGAGCATTAGCGAACGATTTCACTAAAACTGTGAGAATTCATACCTATAAACATAAAAAAATCTTTTGTTATACCGTTCAGGAGTTGAAACCATCCAATTCGTAAGTCCTGTGTCATTACTATACAACAAAGCCATCGGCAATGCCGATGGCTTTGTTTTTATGTTTCGTCATTCTCTTCCGCCATACAAAAAGCGATATCACAACTATCTTTCAACTCATCACACAATTTTTGATAAGCAGATTTCAACCTTTTGAAAAAATCATCAAATTGCTCATCACTCCACGGAGATGGATCGGGGGGATATTCCCAATTCAGTGAGGTCTGCCACTCATCTTCCAGACTGTGCAATTCCATACATAATTCTTCTGATACGTTCAGTTGCTCAGGCTCTATCGGACCGATGTTAAACTTTTTATACGTAGCTTTATCAGAAGCATCAGCCCATAGAATACTTCCACCCCATTCAATAAAGAAACGAAGTTTGTACTTTTGTATCATCAATTCATTTCTCCCTGCCAAGTCTGAATTCAACAGAGCGTTTTAAGTAATCGAGATACTGCTCATCCTTACACATTGCCTTAGAGGGTGTGTCGGAGAGCTTTGCAACGGGTCTGCCGTTTACGTACTGAAGCTTTATAACTATGTTCAGTGCCTTTTCGCAGGTATCGTTTGAGCAAAACGTTCCTATACCAAAGGAAACCTTTGTCTTATCGGCAAAATAGTTATGTAACGCCTGAGCCTTGTCAAAATTCAGGCTGTCACTGAATAATAGAAGCTTTGTTTTGGGGTCAACTCCATACTTCTTATAATGCTCTATCATTCTGTCGCCCCAGGCGTATGGATCTCCGCTGTCGTGACGGACACCTGTATAGTTATTCACCATAGATCTGTCAAAATCAAGCAGGAATAAATCCGTTGTTATAGTATCGGTAAGTGCCGTACCGTTATCACCCTTATATTCATCATACCAGTCCTGCATTGCAAAATGGTTTGTATATGCAAGAGGGATAGAATCAATGCCTTGATACATCTGCACGAATTCGTGGGCGTAAGTACCTATGGGAGTAATTCCATACTTCTTTGCAAGATAAACGTTGGACGTACCGATACAGTTCTTTGTTTCTGTAGCAAAACGCTTTACAACCACGTTCTCCCACTCTCTTGATAATCTTCTGCGGCAACCGAATTCTGCAAAGATAAAGTTATACGTACCGTCGTTAAGAGCCTTTATCTTAGCATCAAGCTTTTCTTCTGCTGATTTTAAAAGTACGTCATAATCATAATTCATTCTGAAATATACTTCGTTTACTATTTCAAGCAGATAAATTTCAAACTGCATTGCAGAGAATAAAGGTCCGTCAACAACTATCTGAAGCTCGCCATCTTCGAGTAACTTTACTGTTACGTAATCTCTTATAGGATGCCAGAGTCTTAAAAACTCCACGTAGTCATCCTTGATAAAGCGGATGGAACGAAGGTAGCTGAGCTCGTCATTTGTGAATTTAAGCGTGCAGAGGTGATCCACCTGCTCGCTTATTTCCTGTGCCATTTCCTTTGTAAATCTCACGTCGGTATTGCGGCATTTGAAATAATACTGTCCGCATAAGTCTGTGTGCTTATGAAATATTACCTGATTCATATTGAACTTGTATAAATCAGTATCAAGTAAAGATATAACGATAGGCTGTAGTTTCATATCAAAAATCCTTTCGCAAATTAAAATTCGGGCTTAAAGCTTGGCATAAGCTGTAATTTGAACTGGTTTATTCTGTGAAGATGATCTATTCTTTCCTTCTTTTCGGGAGCCGGTTCAATTCCTTCTCTTATATATAAATCAAGCTCTGCGTAGGTAAATCCGAGGTTTTCTTCGTCAGTTTTACCACAAAGTCCGTCGATGGGGACTTTATCAACAAGCACGTCAGGCAGTCCTAAAAGTCTGCCTATCTGCTTCATTTCTGCTACTGTGAGATTTGAGCAGGGGGAGAAATCACCTGCCGCATCACCGTAACGGGTAGAATATCCTACCCAGTCTTCAGACAGATTGCAGGTATTTGCAACTCGTCCGTTATGGCTCTGGGATACTGCATATAACGTTGCCATTCTGATACGGGGAGGGAGATTAACAACACTCTGATTAGACATTTCAAAGGGGATAGCCTTGGTAATTCCTTCAACTGCGTCCTTGATATTTACTACAAAATGCTTTATATCAAGTGTATCAACAAGAAGCTGTGCCATATCAATATCGTGTTGCTCTCCGCAAGGCATAAGCACTCCTATTACTCTGTCTTTGCCCAGTGCTTCTACACAAAGTGCCGCTACTATAGAGCTATCCTTGCCGCCTGATATACCGACAACTGCATTACAGCCCTTGCCGTTTTCTTCAAAAAAATCTCTTATCCACTGTACGCAATCATTCTTTACTTTTTCTGCATTGAAATTCATATTATATACCTCTCATTCCTTTATATCTATCTGACAGCATTTCATTGTTAAAAGTGCCGCATTGTGGCTTTCTACCGATACTCCTGCACAACATTTCGCATCAACGGAGATTTCTGCTTCAGGGAAATTAGCCTTTAATAAAAGTGCGTTACTTACAACACATATATCTGTGCAAAGTCCGATAAGCTCTATCGAAAAATCCTCATTTCTCGCCGCTGTTCTTACTATCGCAGGGAGATCTGCTGAGCCGAAGGTAAGCTTTTCAACTTCTATGTAGCTTCTGCCCGAAAGAGCATCTGCAACTGTGCTATCAAGCTTCCAACCATCCGTTCCCTTTATGCAGTGAGGTGCGGGGAGCTTTTTGCCCTCTGCCGTATCCATATAGTTTTCAAAATGTGTATCGTAGGTTACTATTATTTCACCATCGAAGCTCCTTACTTTTTCTTCTACAAAAGGAACTATCTTAACCGCTTCTTCTGTTCCTAAAGCACCGTCTACAAAGTCCTTCTGCATATCTATAACTATCAAAAACTTTTTCATAACCTTTTCCTTTCTGCTTATAAGCTGTCATAAAAATCGTAAATTGAATGCCCGAGCAGCTTTTCTATTTCTTCTTTCTGAGAAAATGCCGTTTCTTTGTGATACATCGATTTATAATGCGTTCCTTTTCTCTGCTCAATATCCTCTATTCTGTCTTCTAAGGATGTACCGCCTGAGTGTAGGCACAGAAGATCACAGGTCTGTATTATCTTATCGTATATAGTATAAGGGTGATTTTTTACAAACTCCTTTACTTCACTATACCCTCTGCTATCGGGACTTAAAAAACATCCGCAAATACACTCTATATCGTTATTTAAAAAGGAGTGGGTAAGACAGATAAAGGCGTATTCGTCATATCCGTTGTCCTTAAGATATTCATAGCCTGCGTAAATGTGATTGTCAGATTCATACTTTCTTCCGATATCGTGAAGATAACCAAGCACTGATGCATATTCACTGTCAAGAGAAAGCTCTTCTGCAATCATCCCTGCTAAATCTCCCACGTACTTTGAATGTGCCACGTAGCGTATCTCATCGGGATTACTTAGTCCGCTTATCAAAAGCTCGTAAGCCTGCTTTTTACTTAGCTTCATAAAAGCACCTTCTTTCTGTAGAGCATTGCGGGTCTGTGTCCTGCACCGCCTGACATATTGCCTGTTTCTTCAACGTATTCGCAGACCTTTCGTCTGAAATTTGCAGGGACGGAAGTCTTACCCGTTATCACTTCCTGCACCCTCTGTAGCTCTGCAAGGGTAAATTCATCGGGTAGAAAATCAAAGATAAGTCCGAAATTCTCCGCCTTACTTCTTATCTGTTTTAAAGATGTCAGGATTATTTCTGCGTGGTCAAAGGCAAAAGGGGGATTATCAGCTACGGTGTATTCCTTCATCCCTTCCTTGCTTTTACTTTCACAAATTTCAACAGAGAGTATGATATCACCGTTTGTAAGGGTGAGTTTGTATTTTTTATTTTCTTCAGTTAGTCTTATATCAAACCACTGTGCGTTTTTAGCGTCTGTGCCCGCAGTAAGCTTTTCGCAATCCTTTAATATACAAGTAAATGCGTTTGATATTATTCTTCCTCTTGGATCACGATTAAGATTGCTGAATACTCCCGTATAGATAAGTGCGGATGGATTTACACCGGTTTCTTCTCTCACTTCTCTGAGAGCCGCTTCAGGTACTGTTTCGTCCATTCTGACAAATCCTCCGGGAAGCGCCCATTTATTCTTAAAGGGATACTCGCCACGTTCTATCATTAGTACCGACAGCTTTTTTTCGGGATCCTTGCGGAAGCTGTCGCTGTCATCCTCCCGTATGGCGTAGACTACAATATCGGTTGCTACCGATGGTCTGTCGTAGCTTTCTATATCATACACTTCAAGAAATTTCTTTTCAGATTCCAAGCTCTCACCTCCTTAACGTATTTGTTATTTACAATATGATAATATCATATTATTATTAACTTGTCAAGAGGTTTGGCAAAAAAATTTATTGACCGATAGAAATTTATGTGATAAAATGAATAAAACGCTTGTTATAGGAGTAATACATGAAAACGAACAATCTGAAAATTCTGAAGCTTAAGGAATGCAGAAAGCCGCAGATATCAACCTTTTTACTGTGTCTTTGCTGGATAGCATTCTGTGTATTTATTATCGTACTTATCGTAAATTCTATGAATGCACCGAAGCCGCCCGATCTTTACCCTGATAAGGGTAACAACGAAACAGATCTGTTCGGTCCCGTTTCAGGAATCGTTATTGTATCACTTATGGCTATTGCGGGAGTTGTCGGTATAATAAATGTGTTAAGAAATCTTTTTACCTATACCGCTATGATGAAGAAGGGCAGAAAATACCCCGGAAAAGTGAAAAAGGCAGTCCGCCACGAGAATACCACTTCATCCGGCAGAACTCATAGTAAGTACCATCTGGAATGTCAGATAACAGACGCTGATTTTGTACCGTCTACCGTTTTCTGTTCACAGTTTTTAAGCTATGATCCCAGCTCAAGCGTCGGAGATTCCTGCGAAATATATATTCTTGAAGGTAAGAACACTTTAAATTATTTACTTTTATTAAAACAGTAATGCCATCTGTAACAGATAGGTAATTAAGACCGAAAATACGGAGGATCTGAAATGAAAAAGCTCGTAAAATTTATATTGCCCTTTATGATGATTTCTATGCTTTGTTCCTGTTCGGAAAGCGGACTTCCCGTAAGTATACCCTCTCCCGAGAGCAGTAGTGTAAATACCGGAACAGGAGTGACGGAAAAGCCGTCAGACACGCCTGAAACAGAGCTTACAACAACGTCAAAGCCTGAAACCACGACTACGGCAACACCAAAGCCTGAAACTACAACTGCGGTCACTACCGCACCGCCTGAAATCAGCAATGATACTACAATGCCCGTTCTTTATATAAATACGGCAAGTACCGATAAGAACGCCATTGATTTTGTAACAAAGCCGGTTGCTCCTCACGTTTCCGAGCAGATAGCATCCTGGACTCCAGGCTACAGAATGCCTCCTGCACCCTATTACGAAAACTGCACTATCACTCTTAAGGATAACGGTAATACACTTCTTGACAATACGGAAGCTGAAGTAAAGGTAAGAGGTAACTGGACTACCACCTATGATAAAAAGCCTTTACGCATAAAGTTTACGGAAAAACAGAATATGGCAGGTCTTAACGACGGCGCACAGATGAAAAACTGGGTGCTTATTGCCGAATACAAGGACGCCTCAATGCTTCGTAACAAGGCGACCTTTCAGATAGCCGAGGAGATACTCGGTAAGGATGGCTTTTACGTATCCGATTCGGAGTTTGTAGAGGTGTATATCAACGAGCAATACTGGGGTGTTTATCTTCTTGCAGAATATCAGCAGATAAACGAAAACCGTGTTAATATAACAGAAGCTGAAAAGGACTACACAGGAACAGATATAGGATACTTCCTTGAACTTGACGGTTACTGCAATACCGAAGACCCGCTCCAGCAGTTCTATATTGACTATGCAAACAACGCTCCCCTTACCCCTTACGATGGAAAAGGCGGTAGCGGCAGAACGATCAGATACCTCGATGATGCCAAAGTCGGATTTACAATAAAAAGCGACGTCTATTCTGAAAAACAAAGAGATTTTATAAAAGGCTTTGTTGACGGTGTTTATGATATTCTATACTACGCCGCATATAAGGACGAGGCTTACGTTTTCAATTCTGATTACACGGCTATAACAAAAACGACAACCATCACACCAAGAGAAGCTATAGAAAGAGTAATAAACGTAAAATCTCTTGTTGATACTTATATTATAAACGAAATCGGTTGCGATGCCGATATATACTGGTCAAGCTTTTATATGAGCGTTGACTTTGGTGAAGAAGGAGATAAAAAGCTCACATTCTGTGCACCATGGGATTTTGACTCAGGACTCGGTAACAAAAATCGTTGTGCAAACGGCAAAGGTTACTATGCATCCAATATAGTACCTGACGTAAACGGAGGACCATACGGTGGCGGTTCTTTTGAAACCTTAAATCCCTGGCTTGTCGTTCTTGCTTACGAGGATTGGTACAGAGACATGATATCAGATACCTGGACAAAGACCTACGATAACGGAGTATTCACCCGTGTATATCAGATGATAGACGACACCGCAAGCAACTATGCCGAAATGTTTGACAGAAATTATGACAAATGGGATAATATAAGAAACAACAGCTCCTTTGCAGGAGAACTTTCGTCTGGTGCTAAAAGATGCAAAACGCATAAACAGGCGGCAGAATACCTCAAAAGCTGGCTTACAAGCAGAGTAGAATTTCTTAATGGAGAATTTCACAAGTAAATAATATAAAAGACCTGATTTACTTTAGTAAATCAGGTCTTATGTTATTTACAATCAAGCCGCCTTATCATTATCATATATCTGTAAAGGAGCTGTTCTCATTTCTTCAAGATCAACGTCGGTATTTACCGCTGTCATCATAGCCTCAAGTATTTTGGGATATCTGAAAGTAAGTGAATTACGGTCAAAAAAGCCAAAGTTCTCACCACCGCCGTTAAAAGCACCGTTGTCCCACCATACGCAAGGAACGCCAACCTGCTTCATTCTTGCAATGTAGTATTTTACCCAGTCAGCTCTGTATAACTCATTGTTGCGGTTTACCGCACCGAATTCACCGATGATAACAGGCGTACCCTTATCTATAAAGAGTGTTTTTATATCCTCTGCTATTCTGTCAATTTCATTTGTATGACCCTTATTCTGTGCGAACCACTTACTGCTTGCTGACGCTTCCTGACTTAATGCAAAATTATAAGGTGTGTATGCGTGAACAGAAACGATTATCTTATCGTCATTTTCAGGAACTTTGATATCCTTAAGTGCTGCAGTTGAAGAAGATGCCGCATAACCGGGAATCATAAGATGACGAAGCTTGTTATTGCCGTCAAGACTGCGGATAGTTTCAACAAAGTCGAAATTCAGCTTGTTTACGATCTCTCTTGTAGCAGGACTGCCGCCGTTCCATTCTTCGCTTGTGCCAATTACACGAGGCTCGTTCATACCTTCAAATATGAGCTTTTCATCGTAATTCTTAAAGTGGTTGCCTATCTGAGTCCAGATCTTTTTCAGTCTGTCGCTTGCCGCTTCGTAATTATCCTCTGTGGGATAATGCCAGGTCTCGTGATGTATATTAAGGATGACGAAAACGTCGTTGTCGATAGCATAATCGACAACCTCCTGAACTCTGTTCATCCAGGCGTCGCTTATTTTATAGTCAGGCGCTTCGCCCGTGCTCCAGTCCCAGGTTACAGGAATTCTTATAATATTGAAGCCTGCAGCTACAACTGCATCTATCATTTCCTTTGTGGTTACGGGATTACCCCATGCAGTTTCGAGCGACTGAACCGATGCACCCTTCAGGTGCTTTCCGCCGCCGTCGAGTGTGTTACCGAGAATCCAGCCCACCTTCATTTCCTTTACAAGCTCCATAGAGCTTATATCACGGATAGCTTCAGGTGTGCCTGTTTGCGAGTTTGTGTCTTCTGATGTTACTGAACTGTTATCTGATGTTGTACTGTTATCTGCTGATGAGTTGTTGCTACTGTCTGTACAGCCTGTTGCAAAGGCTGCAAGCATAGCAATGCTCATAAACGCTGCTAAGATTTTGGTTTTAAGTTGCTTTTTCATTTTTACACCTCGTAATTTATGAAAGCTTGTCTGTTGTGTGGAACTGTTTTAAGTTTCCAATCTTTTCGTTTCTTTCATCAAGGACCTTTTCAACGTCTGACCAGTCAAGTCCCTGATTTACGCAAAGAACCATGATGTGATAAAGCAGATCGTTTATTTCGTTCATAAGCTCTTCGTTGTCATTATTCTTTGCCGCAATGATAGTTTCGGAGGCTTCCTCGCCTATCTTCTTGCATATTTTATCCACACCTTTCTCATAAAGATAGCAGGTGTAGGATTTTTCCGGTGCGTTACCGCTGTCAAAATCAGCTTTTCTCTGTTTTAATACTGCAAAAATTTCTTCATAAAGTGACATATCAAATTCCTCTTATTCTTCGTTTTTTATTACTTCTTTAAAGAAGCAGGAATAGCTTCCTGTATGGCAGGCAGGACCTGCGGGTTTTACCTTTACAAGTAAAGTGTCGTCGTCGCAATCTGCGTGGATTTCAATAACCTTCTGCATATTGCCTGAGGTTGCACCCTTGTTCCACAGTTCTTTTCTTGATCTGCTCCAGAACCAGGTATAGCCTGTTTCAAGAGTAAGCTTTAAGCTTTCCTTACTCATGTACGCAAGCATTAGTACTGCACCAGTGTCTATATCAGTTACAATGGCAGGGATAAGCTCTGCTTTTTTAAAATAAATATCTAAATCCATTTTTATACCTTCTTTAAAAATTTCTCACGGGGATATCGTTATCTTTAAGATGCTGTTTTACTTCGCTTACTGTAAGCTCCTTATAGTGGAAAAGCGAAGCCGCTAAAGCCGCAGAAGCCTTAGTTTCTTTAAACACGTCGGAGAAGTGCTGTAACGTACCACAACCACCGCTGGCAATTACGGGTATCTTTACCTTATCGCAAACGGCATTTAACAGTTCAATATCAAAGCCCTGCTTCATTCCGTCTGTGTCCATGGACGTAAGAAGTATCTCACCTGCGCCAAGCTCTTCGGCTTTCTGTGCCCATTCTATAGCATCGATATTCATATCAATTCTGCCGCCGTTTACAACGACAGTCCAGCTATCGCCCTTTTTCTTTGCGTCAATGGCAACGACTACGCACTGACTGCCAAATATCTCAGCCGCTTCTTTTATAAGATTTGGATTTCTTACCGCCGCAGAGTTTACAGAAACCTTATCTGCACCGCTTCTGAGCAGTTCTCTGAAATCATCTACGCTGGATATTCCACCGCCTACTGTAAGGGGAACAAACACCCTCTGTGCAGTACGACGTACCACGTCCACCATTGTCTTTCTGCCCTCGTGAGTTGCAGTTATATCAAGAAAGCATATTTCGTCTGCACCCTGATCGTTGTACTCTGCCGCACATTCTACAGGGTCGCCGACCTCTTTTATTCCAACGAAATTTATACCCTTTACCACCTTGCCGTCTCTTACGTCAAGGCAAGGTATTATTCTTTTTGCAAGCATAATTTTTCCTTTCGGTATGTATTTATTATACTGAATATTGCTTTAAAATCAAGTAAAATGGCACAAAAAGATAGATTTATACCAAAACTAAATTAATTTTAGCGATTATTCACGACTTTCCTTTATAGCTTCAGCCAAATCAAGCGTACCGCTGTAAAGAGATTTACCACAGATAGTACCGTAAAGTCCTAACTGTTTACAGATTTTTATATCCTCTATAGTGTGTACTCCGCCGCTGGCAATGATATTTGCAGAGCAAGCCTCGTTTATCTGCTTTAACTGCTGTGCGTTTACACCTGATAAAGTGCCGTCCTTTGAAATGTCTGTAAATATGATATACTTTACACCTATATCGGACATAGTCTTTGCAAGGTCGGTAAAATGTACGTCAGAGGTTTCAAGCCAGCCCTCCGTTGCTACATAGCCGTTCTTAGCGTCTATACCTACTGCAATTCTGTCTCCGTATTCCTTTACGGCGTCCTTTACAAGCTGAGGGTTCTTCACAGCCGCAGAGCCTATGATAACACGGGAAATACCGCCAGAAAGATACATTTCTACTGTATCAAGACTGCGGATACCGCCGCCCACCTCTACTTTAAGAGAGGTATTCTTTGCAACGTCAAGATAAACGTCCTTATTGGCTGTGCTGGCGTCCTTTGCACCATCAAGGTCAACCATATGTATCCACTCTGCCCCAGCCTTTACAAAGCCTAAGGCTGTATCCATATAGCTATCCGCTACCTTGTGGGCTGTGCCGTAGTCGCCCTTTACAAGACGGACACAGTTGCCGTCCTTTATATCAATTGCAGGTAAAATTATCATTTAAAAAAACACTCCTCCGACAAATACGTTGTCACCGTTCTGATTGTTAAAATCAGCGTAAAGCTCTGTCTTTCCGCACTTTACACATACATATGGGACAAGTCTGTATTCGTTCATATTATTTTTTTCGTCCTGTATTACGATATTTGTACTACCAAACAGTCCTGATGATAACTGGGCTTTTACCATCTTTTCACCACAGCTGCAAATTTTTTC
Organism: Oscillospiraceae bacterium; assembly: GCA_015067025.1. Classification (GTDB taxonomy): domain Bacteria; phylum Bacillota; class Clostridia; order Oscillospirales; family Ruminococcaceae; genus Ruminiclostridium_E. Next base: position 75,888 of record SVNC01000001.1, on the reverse strand, counting down.
TTCCATAATAAAACCTCCTTAAAGCATTGCGAAGTTTTTCAGTATATCAAGTCCTGTCTTGCCGCTTTTTTCAGGGTGGAACTGACAGCCGTACACGTTTCCCTTTGCAACAAGAGCAGGTACTTTCATTCCGTAGTCACAGTATGCCGCTACGTTTTTACCGTCAGTTACCGCCGCAAAGGAATGTACGAAGTAAACGTAATCGCCCTCTTCCACTTCCTTTAAAAGCGGACAAGCTTCGTTTTTCTCTAAAGCGTTCCAGCCGATATGGGGAATAAGCAGGTCGTTTTCAGGCTTCATAAGCTCTACTGTGCCGGGGATAAAACCGAGTCCCTCGGTTTCGCCGAATTCATAGCTCTTTTCAAAAAGCATCTGCATACCAAGACAGATACCCATAAGAGGCTTTGTCTTTACCTGTTCCTTGATGACATCCACAAGACCTGCTTCATAAAGCATTCTCATAGCATCAGGGAAAGCACCTACTCCCGGGAGTATCAGCTTATCAGCATTTCTTATTTCTTCGGGGTCTTTAGTGACCTTATTTTCTATACCAAGAAAGTTAAGTGCATTCTGTACGCTGAACAGATTTCCTGCACCGTAATCAATTATTGCTATCATAAATCAAAGCGTTCCTTTCGTAGAAACAACAGAGCCGTCCTCATTCTTCTTTACAGCCTGTTTTAATGCATAAGCCACCGCCTTGAAGATAGATTCTATCTTGTGGTGGTCGTTCTTTCCGTATTCGTTTCTTATGTGGAGAGTAATGCCTGCATTAAACGCAAAAGCACGGAAGAATTCTTCTGTAAGGCAGTTGTCAAACTCGCCTGTTCTGTCATCAGAAAATTCTGCATTGAATACAAGATAGGGTCTGCCGCTGATATCCACAGAGCAGAAGGATAAAGCCTCGTCCATAGGGATAAAGGCACTGCCAAAACGGACAATACCGCTCTTGTCACCAAGTTCCTCGGCAAGAGCCTTACCAAGCACTATTCCGCAGTCCTCTACCGTGTGGTGACCGTCAACTTTTAAATCTCCAATACAGGATAATTTAAGGTCAAAACCGCCGTGTACTGTAAGAGCGGTCAGCATATGATCAAAAAAGCCTATACCTGTATCAATTTCTGCCTTTGAAGAGCCGTATACAGATAAATCAGCTTTTATATCTGTTTCTCTTGTCTTTCTTTCGATAACGCTCATTTAAATCATTCCTTTCCTGATTATAAAAATATACTATCATTTTACCATACTAAAAGCTATGTGTCAAATAACAGCAACAGGGCGGACAGGTTTTTCCTTCCACCCTTGTGCTTTATTAAGCTAATATTTCTTCTAAAGCCTTGAACATCTTATCCATCTGTTCTCTTGTGCCGATGGTAATACGAAGATGATTATTTATTCTTTCCTTATTCCAGTATCTTACGAATATCTTACGCTCTTTAAGTGCTTCAAATATTTCCTTTGCAGGCTTTTTATTATGAGAAGCAAAGATGAAATTACTGTAGGAATCAGGGAAAGTAAAGCCAAGTGCTGTAAGTCTTTCCTTTGAATACTCACGGACTGCAATTATTTCATCCACAGTCTTTTTAAAGTACTCCTCATCCTCTACTGCCGTCGCACCGCAGTACTGAGAAACGGGATTCATTGTATAGGAATTTACAGAGAACTTTACGTTGTTCATATACTTTATCAGCTTTTCACTGCCTATTGCAAATCCTATTCTCATACCAGCCATTGAGCGTGACTTGGAGAAGGTCTGTACTACGAGCAGATTTTCGTACTTTTCGCATAGACCTATACAGCTTTCGCCGCCGAAATCAATATACGCTTCATCGACAATAACAACGCTGTCAGGATTAGCCTTTACTATTTCCTCAAAGAATGCCGTGCTTTCTAATACACCTGTGGGTGCATTGGGGTTAGGGATAATTATACCGCCGTTTTCGCACTTATAATCCTCTTTGTTGATCTTGAAATCATCATCCAGCGGGAAGGTCTTATAGGGTATTCTGTATACATCCGCCCATACATCGTAGAAGGAATATGTAATATCGGGGAAAAGTATCGGCTTATCGCTGTTGAAGAAGGTCATAAACGCCATTGATAAAACATCATCTGAGCCTACGCCAACAAACACCTGTGATGATTTTACACCATATCTCTTTGCAAGAGCGTTTACAAGCACTGTAGAATCTGTATCGGGGTAGATACGGAGCTTATCCGTATTAAATTCATCCAGCACCTTTGTCACCATAGGAGATGGCGGAAAAGGGTTTTCGTTTGTGTTGAGCTTTATAATATCCGCTATTTTAGGCTGTTCGCCCGGGGTATAGGGTACTACCCTGCGGATATTGTTTTCCCAGTTGTTATTCATTATATCAGTCCTCAAATCTTACCTTTATAGCATTAGCGTGTGCAGTAAGCTGTTCTCTTTCTGCCACTAATACGATATCGTCCTTTGCGTTAAAGAGCTTTTCTCTTGTGTAGTAGATATAGCTTGACTTCTTAATAAAGCTGTCTACTGATAAGGGTGAGAAAAATCTTGCAGTACCGCTGGTAGGTAAAACATGGTTAGGACCTGCATAGTAGTCACCAAGAGGCTCGGGAGCATAGTCGCCTAAGAATAACGAACCGCAATTTGTGAGTCTTCCGATATATTCGAGAGGATTCTTTACAAGTACTTCAAGGTGTTCGGGGGCAATTTCGTTTGCTATTTCGCAAGCTTTGTCCATATCATCGCATACAATGATTGCACCATAGTTGTCAAGAGAAATATCAATAATTTCCTTTCTTGAAAGGTAAGCACTCTGTCTTTCGATTTCCTTTACCGTTTCTTCTGCCACTGTCATACTTGTTGTTACAAGAACAGAGCTTGCAAGCTTGTCGTGTTCTGCCTGGGACATAAGGTCAGCGGCTACATATTTAGGATTAGCTCCTTCGTCAGCTACTATAAGGATCTCGCTGGGACCTGCAATCATATCAATGTCAACTGTTCCGTAAAGGAGCTTCTTTGCAGTTGCAACAAATATGTTGCCGGGGCCTACTATCTTTGATACCTTAGGTATTTCTTCTGTACCGTATGCTAAAGCCGCAACAGCCTGAGCACCGCCGCACATAAATATCTTGTCAACACCGCATAATGCCGCTGCAACTAAGATATCCTTATTGGGTGTACCATCCTTTAAGGGTGGTGTTACCATAACGATTTCGCCTACTCCTGCAATCTTTGCAGGTACGGCGTTCATCAGAACGGAAGAGGGGTACGCCGCCGTACCACCGGGTACGTATAAGCCTACTCTGTCAAGACCTCTTACTCGCTGACCTAAGATACATCCGCTTTCATCGGTCATCATATAGCCGTTCTGCTTCTGCTTTTCGTGGAACTTTGTAATATTTTCAAGGCAGTTCAGCATTGAGTTTACAAATTCGGGGTCTGCTTCTGTCAGAGCATCCTGAATTACTTCATCAGGTACTCTGTAATACTGTACGTTTGCACAGTCAAATTTTGCGGTGTACTCCTTTACAGCTTCGTCACCTCTTTCGGCAACGTCGGCTAAAATAGCCTTTACTGTCTTTTCAACTTCAAAATTTACTTCGCCGCTTCTTTTTTTCATATCGGCTAAGAATTCTTTTTCTGCACCGTCTGCTTTAATTATCTTTATCATAATCTTTGCCTTTCTTTTATTATAAATTGCTCTCCATCTTCTGAAGGAGTGTTTCTATATCGTTCTTTTTAAGCTTCATACTTACGGGGTTTACGATAACTCTTGCAGAAATAGGAGATACGTCCTCATATACTGCAAGTCCGTTTTCCTTTAAGGTAGTGCCGGTTTCTACAATATCAACGATACCGTCTGAGAGACTTAATAACGGAGCAAGCTCTACAGAGCCTTCGATCTTTACTATATCAACGTCCATGCCCTTTGCTTCAAAAAATCGTCTTGTAACGTTGGGATATTTTGTAGCGATAGTCTTTACACCGTAGCCCTCGTAAAAGTCTGTACCTGCTTTTACTGCAAGTGCAAATCGGCATCTGCCGAAGCCGAGGTCACATACTTCAAAGAATTTGCCACCATACTCGTCTATCGTATCCTTGCCTACAACGCCCATATCGCATACACCATGCTCAACGTAGGTAATAACGTCAGCCGCCTTGGCAAGTACTACTTCGATATCTGCACCGGGTATTTCAAGAATAAGCTTTCTACCCTTGTCACGAAGCTGTGAAACGTCGTAGCCTATCTTATCAAAAAGATTTACCGTGTCCTTTTCAAGTCTGCCCTTTGTAAGGGCTATTCTTATAGTTTTATTACTGTTCATCTTCTGTTCCTTATTAAAGTTCTATTGTTTGTGTATTTTCATCTATAACGATGAGCTTTTGTATACCGTTTTCCTTTGCGTAAGCGATTGCACTTTCCACGTCTGAACAGGTGCAGAATTCTGCAATAACGCCTGTTTCAGTCATATTATCGCAATGTCGGATACCCTCAGTGAGATAACCATCTTTTGCAAACACCAATACGTCTGCACTCTTTGAAAGCGGTTCGTTTGCCCTTTGAAGCGTTGCCGCCGCTATGGCGTTTACGTTTGCCGCAAAACCGATAGCTCCTGTATCAGCCGCGCCAAAGCTACCAATAAGCGTATCGTATCTGCCGCCTGAGATTACCGCCTGACCGTATTCTTCAATATAACCTCTGAAGATAATTCCTGTATAATATTCAGCCTTATTTACAAGACCTAAATCCACTGTTATGCTGTTCTTATCATAAAGTCTGCATAATGCGTTGTAGGTTTCCTTAAGCTCTGTAAGTCTGTCAGCGAGCTCTGTGTTGCTGAAGAGCTTTTCTGCAGTATCAAATACCTCTTCGCCGCCAAAGAGCTTAGGAAGTGTAAGAAGTAACTCTGCATACTTCCTTTTATTGCCGTCTGTAATCTTTTCTGTCTTTTCGGCAATCCAGTTTTTAAGCTCGGGAGTGTTCTTGCTTTCAATAAATGCTCTTACTGTTTCCTCATCATCCTGAAGAGATAAAGCGTAAAGCAGATATTTATAGAAGGTGTTATCACCTATCTCAAGTCTTGTATCAGTACTTCCACATTCGCAAAGCACCTTTGCCGCAAGGCTTAACGCCTCTAAATCGGCTCTCTTTTCATCACCGCCGATGATTTCGATACCGGTCTGGAGTATCTCGTCATCTCTGCCCGATAACTTGGGATTACAACGATAGATATTCTGTGAATAAAAAAGCTTTAAGGGTTTATTTCTGTCCTTTAATCTTGTGGCAACTATTCTCGCAATAGGCATTGTACTGTCGGGACGCATAACCATAAGTCTGCCCTTACCGTCTACAAGCTTGTACATACTTTCCTGACGGAAGCTTCTCGCTTTCATATTGAACACGTCGTAAAATTCAAGGGCGGGAGTTATTACCTCGCTGTAGCCGTTCATTATAAAGAGATATCTTAATCTGTCTTCTTCTCTCTTTCTTGCTACACATTCATCAAAGAGCAGATCTCTCGTGCCCTCGGGAGTAATTAAATCATAGCCTTTCATAATGCTGTTTCCTTTCGGTTTTCTTTCTATGTAAATTTGTTTTATTTCCGTAATTAATAGGGTGATCTCTTAAACACTTTAGCGTGCTAATGTGTTATCACGATACTATGATAACACATTACAGCTAAATTGTCAACTAAATACATATCTTCTGCCTGTATTTCAGCAGAAAAACCAAATTGACTTTTTTATGATTATAATTTTTATGCAATATCACCGCCCACAAGGGGCGATGATATGCGATTTCAGATTTTAAAAGAAGGATATCTGTGCCGACTGTGGCAGATCTCCAAATACCCCCATATCACTGAGCTTTGCGAGGACTGTACTGTTGATACCTGATTTGAACTGGATATCATCAACGCAAATATAATCGCCCTCGTCTATTACCTCTTTAAGCCTTATAGCCGCATTTTCACCACAACCGGCAACAGCCATAAAGGGCAGACGGAGGTTGCCGTCCTCGATTGCGTAGGTGGTAGCCCTTGACTTCTTATAATCAACGGGCAGGAAGTTGATTCCTCTTAACATCATTTCGTGTACTAACAGCAGTGCTTCTACCATTGCCTTATCCTTTGGTGTGGCGTCAGGATTGCTCTGTATCTGCTGAATTTTTCTTCTAACAGCATCCTTGCCGCCAAGAACAGTTTCAACGTCAATATTTTCCGTATGTTTTGTAAGAATTGCTGAATAGAATTCAGAAGGATAATATACCTTGAACCAACAAAGCTTTGTCGCACCCATTACGTATGCGGCGGCGTGAGCCTTGGGGAACATATACTTTATCTTCTTACAGCTATCTACATACCACTGGGGTACGTTGTTTTCTTCAAAAGCTTTGTAGATATCATCATCAAAAAGCTTCATAGCGTTACCCTTACGGGTAATTTCCATGATCTTAAAGGCAAGACCGGGTTCAACACCCTTATGCATCAGATAAACCATTATATCATCACGGCATCCGATAACCTCTGAAATCGTACAAGTTCCGTTGGCAATAAGCTCTTGTGCGTTACCAAGCCATACGTCTGTACCGTGTGACAGACCTGAGATCTGTAAAAGGTCAGAGAATTTCTTAGGCTGAGCATCCTTTAACATCTGTAACGTAAAGGAAGTACCGAATTCAGGGATACCGTAAGTACCACTCGAAACGCCAAGTTCCTCTTCTGAAATACCGAGCGGCTCTGTAGATGTAAAGAGCTGCATTACCTTTGGATCAGACGGGGGTACGTCGGCAATTTTAACACCTGTCATATCTTCAAGGTGCTTGTAAAGGGTCGGCACATCGTGTCCCAATTCGTCAAGCTTAAGGATAGTATCGTGTAGTGCGTGGAAGTCGAAGTGAGTTGTTACCATATCGCTTTCAGCCTTTTCAGCGGGGTGCTGAACTGCCGTAAAGTCGTATACGTCAAATTCGCTGGGCACAACGACCATACCGCCGGGATGCTGAGAGGTTGTACGTTTGATGCCTGTACAGCCTGCCGCAAGTCTCGAGATCTCTGCATTGCAGGCAGTCATACCCTTGACTTCAAGCCACTTCTTTACAAAGCCGATAGCAGTCTTTTCCTGCACCGCAGAAATCGTACCCGCCTTGAACACGTGGTCCTTACCGAACAATTCTTCAGTATATTTATGTACCTTACCCTGAACTTCACCGGAGAAGTTAAGATCGATATCAGGTGATTTGTCACCCTTGAAGCCAAGGAAGGTTTCAAAGGGGATGTCGTGACCGTCACGGATCATATCAATATCACAGTGAGGACACTTTTTTGGCGGTAAGTCAAAGCCTGAGCCTACTGAGCCGTCTGTGATAAATTCGTTGTAACGGCACTTTGGACAACGATAATGGGGAGGTAAAGGATTTACTTCTGAAATACCGCCCATTATAGCAACTACAGACGAACCTACGGAACCACGGGAACCTACGAGATAACCGTTCTGTTCAGAATATGCTACAAGCTTCTGTGCGATCATATATAGTACGCCGAAGCCGTATTTTATAATAGAGTCAAGCTCTTTTTTAAGTCTTGTTTCAACTACTTCAGGAATAACGCCGTTATAGCCGTACCAGTCCATTGCTCTGTCCCAGCAACGTTGCTGAAGCTCTTCGTCAGCACCATCAATGTGAGGAGTGTACGTACCCTTTGGGATAGGTCTTACCGCTTCAACCATATCAGCTATTTTATTTGTGTTTTCTACAACTACTTCGTATGCCTTTTCTTCGCCTAAATAGCTGAATTCTTCCAGCATTTCTTCTGTAGTTCTGAAATAAAGAGGTGCCTGATTTGCAAAGTCGCCGTAGCCCTGACCTGCCTGTAATATCTCACGGAACACGCTGTCCTCAGGATTCATAAAATGTACGTCGCAGGTAGCAACTACAGGCTTTCCGAGTCTGTCGCCAAGCTCTACGATCTTTCTGTTGAGGTCCTTAAGTCCCTCTTCGCTCTGAACTGTGCCGTTGCGGTATAAGAACATATTGTTGCCGATGGGCTGGATTTCAAGATAATCATAGAAGGATGCGATTTCGTCAATTCTCTCCTGAGGAGCATTTTCTAAAATCGCTCTGAAAAGCTCACCCGCCTCACAGGCACTACCGATTATAAGTCCTTCTCTGTGCTTTTCAAGCAGTGACTTTGGTATTCTCGGCTTTTTATAGAAGTAGTCAAGGTTTGAAGCTGAAATAAGGCGGTAAAGGTTCTTTAAGCCTTCCTTATTCTTTACAAGTATTATCTGGTGATAGTATGGCTGTTTCTTTACGTCTACTTCACCGAACGCCTTGTTGAAGTCGCCCACTTTTTCAAGCTTTACAGTCTTTTTTGTATCGTTTACGATATGCAGATAAATGTCGCAGAGCATTTTTGCGTCTGCTACTGCTCTATGGTGATCGAAATCACCTAACTTATAATACTTTGCTATCGTATCAAGCTTGTGGTTTTTAAGACCCTTTAAGGACGCCTTACTTATCGCAAGAGTATCCACTACGGGATTTGTAAATTCCCTGCCCATTCTGGAAAGGGCACTCTTTATAAAGGAAACGTCAAACTTTGCATTGTGAGCCGCAACGGGTGCTGTTCCCACGAACGCCATAAAGTCTGCTACTGCCTTATCTTCTGTAGGAGCATCCTTTACCATATCGTCGGTGATGCCTGTTAAATTCTGAATATTTGTCGGTATAGGCATCATAGGATTTACAAAAGTGGAGAATTCCTCAACCACCTCTAAATTACGGAGCTTTACCGCACCGATTTCGGTTATTCTTTCACTTGCGGGATGAAGTCCTGTTGTTTCTATATCAAATATTACGATATCATCGTTTATATCTATGTTGTCACAGCCCTCTACAATGGTACTGCCGTCATTTACAAAGTAAGCCTCAAGTCCGTAGATGACCTTGAAGTCAGGGTCGTCCTTGTTTATCTTTTCGACTGTGTTCATAGCTTCGGGATACGCCTGGGCGTTGCCGTGGTCGGTTATCGCAATAGCCTTATGACCCCATTTGTGAGCCTGCTTTATAAGGTCGGCAGGGGCTGTAATAGCGTCCATATCCGACATATTTGTATGCAGGTGAAGTTCTACTCTTTTAACCTCTGCATTATCCTTCTTTACAGTTGTTGTAACAAGCATAACAGAAGTAGGATTAAAGACGTTGCACTTCATAAATTCGTCAGCCTTGAAGCTTCCGGTTGCAAGTATCTTTGTACCCTTTGAGATAAAGCCGAAGCTGTCCATTTTGTTTGCGGGGACAAAGAGCTTCAACATCATAGAGTTTGTTTTGTCGCTGAAGGCGGCAGTAACAATTACAGATTTACCTGTCTTTGTTTCCTTCTTTTCAACTTCAAATATCTCACCCCATACGGTAACCTCGTCACGCTCTGTGGTTACAGCTTCCATTGCTACAGGGTGGTCGTTTATCGGCTTTCCCATAACAAGAGTTGCAGTACTGTTAAAGAGAGTTGTATCGAACATCAGTTCCATCTCTTCAGGGGCTTCAAGCACGTTAAGACGACTGCCAAAACCTCCGCCTTGTTGCTGTGGCGGTGCACCAAAAGGGGGGGCAAAGCTGTCCGCTTTAGGCTTTGCCATTGTGTAGCCTTCCTTCATCTGTACCTGCATTATATCTTCTGCCATAAAGCAGTTCTGATTTGTGTATGTATCAAGCTTGTAGCTACCCTTCATAACTACCGTTGCATAGTCATCAAAAAAGGCGTACTTGTCAATTTCCTCAGTCTGTGCAAACATTTTTACAGATATCTTTGCAGTACCATCATAAAGATTTGCAGAAATTATAGTATAGACGCCGTTTCTTGTGTCTCTGCGTTCTACGTCTGAAAGCTCGCCCCATATTGCTACGCTGTCATATTCACCATTTAAGGCTGACAGATCGGTAGGCTGTTCTTCAATAGTGTCACCGAGATATAAAAGAGCATTCTGCTCATACTTGTCGCTTTCATATGAAAAGCTCTTATTCTTAGGCTTTTCATAAGGCGTGGGACGGCTTTTTCTCTTACCGCCTGTTTTCTTCCCTTCAGCCGCACGTTCTGCCGCTCTTTTATTTATAGCGTCAAAATCGGGTAAAGGCTGAGAAGCCAGCTCTTCATAATATATTCTGTCCAGTTCTTCAAAATCAACTGCCTTTACTTCATTAAAAGCAATATGGACAGATTTTCCGAATACGCCCTTTATAAACTTTTCAATTTCCTTATCTATCTTTTCGCTGATAAGCAGGTCATAGCCACCGTGCATAAGTGAAAACTCGAAGGTATCACCGTCATCGCTTATCTCTGCATCATCAAGATAGCCGTTTATCATACCATAAGAGCTTTTCATAATATCCACGATATCACGAAGATAGGACACCTCAAAAAGACCCTCGTCATATTTAGGGTAGATCTTTACCGAGGGTACGTTAAGATATTTTCTTACAGCGTCTGCACCCTCTGACAGAAACGATGCAGGAATAAGCTCGTCCGCTTCAAGTTGTAGGATAAGACTTTTATCGTTATCATCACACAGGATCGATAACAGTCTGCCTTCTCCTACTGCCTCACTGAAGGTTACGCTATTCAGTACTTCTTTCAGCTTTGCTGCCATTTTACTTACCATCCTTTATAAAATCTTTTCAATCTCGTGAAGAAGCTCGCAAAGCAGTTCATCTTCTTTAACCTTTTTAATTATCTCGCCTTTTTTGAATATAATTCCCTCGCCCTTGCCGCCTGCAACACCGATGTCAGCCTCTCTTGCTTCTCCCGGTCCGTTTACAACACAGCCCATAACGGCGATCTTTATATTCTTCTTTATATCTCTCGTTGCATCCTCTACCTTTTCAGCAAGACCGATAAGGTCGATAGAGGTTCTGCCGCAGGTGGGACAGGATACTATCTCTACTCCGTTTCCCTTGCCAACAGCTTTTAAAATATCCTTTGCGGCATACACTTCGTTTATGGGATCGGCGGTAAGGGATACTCTTATGGTATCACCTATGCCGTCAGATAAAAGAGAGCCTATGCCTACTGCGGATTTTAAAATACCCATATGCTGTGTTCCTGCCTCAGTAACACCTAAATGAAGAGGATAGGGGTATTTTTCACGTATTGCTCTGTAGCTGTTTATCATAAGTCTTACGTCAGAGGATTTTACCGATAGCACGATATCGTCAAAATCAAATTTTCTGAGGAGTGCGATGTGTCTTTCTGCACTTTCGCAAAGGGCTTCAGGTGTGGGACTGCCGTATTTTAAAAGCAGATCCTTTTCAAGTGAGCCGCTGTTTACACCTATTCTTATGGGGATATTCTTACTCTTGCAGATATCGGCTACCGCCTTTACTCTGTCTTCTCCGCCGATATTTCCGGGGTTTATTCTTATCTTGTCAACTCCAAGCTCTGCACAGCGAAGAGCTATTCTGTAATCAAAGTGTATATCTGCAACAATAGGAACATTTACTGCGTTTTTAAGGGCGGTTATAAGCTCTGCATCCTCTACTGTAGGGACAGCGGTACGGATTATTTCACAACCCGCTTTTTCAAGTGCAATCGCCTGCTCAACATTACCCTTTATATTGTGAGCAGGAACGCTAAGCATTGACTGGATGTATATTTTTTCGCCGCCAAGCAGTAAGTTGCCAAGCTTTACCTTTTTTTCACTCATTTTATTCTCCTGTTATCCGCCTGTGAAAATTCTTACTATATCGTTAAAGGTTACAATCACCATTAACAGCATAAGTGCTACGATACCGATAAAATGCACAAGTCCCTCATGCTCTGCCTTTATAGGCTTTCCTCTTATCGCTTCGATAATAAGGAATACAAGTCTGCCGCCGTCCATTGCAGGAATAGGCAGAAGATTTACTATACCTACGTTTATTGCAATAAGTGCCGCTAAAGTGAGAAGTGAACCAAGTCCGAAGGCGGCAACTGTTCCGACGCTCTGTACAACACCTACAGGACCTGACATTTCGTTAAGTCCGTAAGTGCCTGTGAGAAGGTTTATTAGCGATATCCAGATAAGTCTTGCGTCTGACACAAAGGAAGCAAAGGTTGCAGAAATAACACTTCCGAAATCCTTGCCGACGCCATACACTATAAAATCAAGGAAGAGATTGTTGGTTTCCGTTTCGTAATCGGCCTTATATTTTTCTGCAATAGTCTTGAATTCTCCTGCAAAGGTACCGTCACTTTCTTCTAAAGCTACAAACTTTTCTGTATAGCTGTTATCGGAAATATCAAAATACTCTGTAGGTAACTCTGCATAGCCTGTCTTTTCTCCTACAAGTGCCTTATAATCTGCGATGAACTGAGAATAAGCCTTTGATGCAAAGCGTACGTCCTTTATCTCTACCGCTTCTCCGTTACGGATAACTACAAAGTCGTATTTATAAAAACCTGTGCCTTCTTCTCTTGATTCGGAGTTTGTAAGCTGGAAGGAAATATCCATAGTCGTGAATATCTTCATGCCGTTTATACTGTCTATTTTATCACCGGGCATAAGATGCTGAGAGCTTACCGCACCCTCGTGAAAGCCAGCAACTGTGGTAGTTGTTATACTGTTACTGCAAAGGACAGATACAAGACAGAAGATAAAGCCCAGCACAAAATTCATAAATGCTCCTGCGGCTATAACAAGTATTCGCATCCATACAGGCTTATTGCGAAAGCTGTTCGGGTCATCCGACTCCACGTCTTCGTCAAGTGAAACAAATCCGCCTATAGGTAAAAGTCTTAAGGAATACTGAGTCTGTCCTGACTGCTTTTTCAAAATAACGGGACCCATACCTATCGAAAACTCGTTTACCTTCATCTTGCAAAGCTTTGCTACTGCAAAATGTCCGAACTCGTGTATTAAAATTATAAGCAGGAACATTACTATTCCAAGAATTATGCCTAAAATATCCAAAGCTTACTCCTTATATCAAAACTACTTTTTTCATTTTATACTCTGCCAAGAACGTATTCCTTAGCTGTCTTTTCTGTTTCAAGCACCGCTTCAAGCGTTACTTTATCTTCAGGCTTTACGTCACGCAAAGCGTCTGCTACAAGCTCTCCTATGCGATAAAATGGTATCTTATCCTTTAGGAAAAGCTCTACTGCCGTTTCGTTAGCACTGTTTAGCACTGTGCAGGCAGTCCCCTTTCTCTTTATAGCTTTTTTTGCAGATGCAAGACAAAGGAAGGTTTCTTCATCTGCTTTTGCAAAGGTGAGAGTACCCACATCCGAAAGAGAAAGTCTTTTCACATCGCAAGAATGTCTTTCGGGATAGGTAAGGGCAAACTGTATCGGTATTTTCATATCCGGTACACCAAGCTGACCGATAATCGAACCATCTGCGTACTGTACCGCAGAATGAAGAATACTCTGACGATGTACAAGTATTTCTATATCATCGGGTGCAACGTCAAAAAGCCACACCGCTTCTATAAGCTCAAGCCCCTTATTCATAAGTGTAGCACTATCAATGGTTATTTTTTGTCCCATTGCCCAGTTAGGATGCTTTAACGCCTGAGCCTTTGTAACTTCTTTTAACTGCTCATAGCTGTAACCGTAAAAAGGACCGCCTGAAGCAGTAAGAAGAATTTTATCAATTTTATTTTTTTCATTACCCATAAGTGACTGGAAAATTGCACTATGTTCGCTGTCTATGGGGATTATCGGGAGATTTTTTTCTGCCGCTTTTTTCATTACAAGTTCGCCGCCTGTAACAAGAGTTTCCTTATTTGCAAGGGCAACCATATTTCCGCTGTCAAGAGCGGACAGAGTTGGACGAAGTCCAACCATACCGACAACTGCATTTACTGTCATATCAGCCTTTACCGTAGCCACTTCACATATACCGTCAATACCGCAAAACACCTTTATATCAGTATCGGCAAGACTGTTTTTCACATCACTGTAAAGGCTATCATCACCTATGCAGACATACTCCGGCATAAACTCTCTCGCCTGCTCGCATAAAAGCTTTACGCTCTTATTGGCAGTAAGTGCCTTTACTTTTATATTGTGTCTTCGGCATACGTCAAGGGTCTGTGTACCTATCGACCCTGTACTGCCAAGCAAAGTTATATTATTCGGAATACTCATTTTTATCTCCTTATTGCAGGAATTTAAGACAGCAACACGCTAACATACTATCAAATCGAAGTTATCATTACGACAAAGAATGCCGAAGATGTACAACTTCGGCATCGTTTCTTAACTTGAATTGAATATTATCTTAGATTATCTGTGTGATAGGTGACCATAACTGGAACAGCATATAGGCAAAGGGTGCCGCAAAAAGAACGCTGTCAAATCTGTCAAGCACACCACCGTGTCCGGGGAGTATGTTGCCGAAGTCTTTTACAGAACATTCTCTCTTGATAAGAGATGCTGAAAGATCTCCAAGTACACCAAGTACTGAAAGTACAAGGGATAATCCCACAAGATACAGATAGTTCACACTGAAGGTGTGTACGCCATTATTTACCGTAGTGTCAATAAACTCATATACAAAGCAGGTAATAAGTGCTATTACACCTGTGGTTATTATGCCACCGAAGAAACCTTCCCAGGTCTTTTTGGGGCTTATCTTAGGACACATTTTATGTTTACCGAGGAATGTTCCTACAAAGTAAGCACCTGCGTCTCCTACCCAAACGCTGAGCATTATATAAACTATATAGAAAATTGAATGCTCGGGGAAGTTTGTTCTTATAAAAGAAATAGTGTTAAGTGCAAGCGGTATTGCAAGAGATATAAAGGAGACTAACGCTACCTGCTCGAACTTTACTCTTTCGTGCTTTGCTATCATTGTAACGGCAAGCAGTATTATAAAACAAAGATATATAAGCTTTACGTGTCTTCTTAACTCCTCTATCCAGTATACAAAAGGTACAACTGCTACAAATATAAGACTTAGTGCTGATATAAGCTTATTCTTAAGATACTTTGTAGCCATAAAAAGCTCATACACAGCCATTACAGATAGTAGGGTCATGGCTATATAGTAAAGCAATTCATTATTGAGAATAATGACGACAAGCCCTAAGGGTATTGCGATAGCCGCAGATATCAATCTTTTTGCCATTTACTGTCCTTTCCAAAAGAATCATACACCGCCAAATCTGCGGTTGCGTGACATAAACTCTTCACACGCAGCTTTAAGATCCTTTTTTGAGAAATCGGGCCAGAGCACATCCATAAAAACAAGCTCAGCATAAGCTGCCTGCCATACGAGAAAGTTGGAGGTACGCTGTTCTCCGCTGGGTCTTATAATAAGATCCGCAGGAGGTATCCCCTTCGTGTACAGATAATCTTCAAACGACTCTTCGCTTATATCATCTATACTGATTTTTCCGTCCTTATATTCCTGTGCTATCCTTTTAGCCGCAGTTACAATTTCATCCCTGCCGCCGTAGTTCAGTGCAACAAGAACGTAAAGTCCGTCGTTTGCGGCAGAAACCTCTTCGATTTCAGTAAGTCTTGCCGCTACTTCTTCTGAAAATGCCCCTTTGTCGCCAAGAAAAATTATTCTTGTATTCTTCTGGGACATTTTTCTTATGTCATCAAGGTATTTATTCAGCAAATTCATAATGGCGTCAACTTCTTCTTTGGGTCGCTTCCAGTTTTCAGTTGAAAAAGCATAAAAGGTGGCATATTTTATACCAAGCTCTCTGCACCATTCAACAGTGTTTTTAAAGACCTTTGCACCCTGTGCGTGACCTGCGGTACGTGGAAGACCTCTTTTTTTAGCCCACCTGCCGTTACCGTCCATTATTATGCCTACGTGAGCAGGCATCTGCTCTTTAGGTAAAACATTTTCAGCCAATTTTATACCGTCATTATTTCCTTTTCTTTATCTGCACAAACGCTGTCGATCTTGTCACAGAACTTATCTGTGTGATCCTGAACCTTCTTTTCGCAGTCCTTTAAATCATCTTCTGTGATTTCGGAATTCTTCTTCATTGCCTTAAGCTTATCCATAGCATCACGACGAACGTTTCTTACAGCTACCTTACTGTCTTCACCCATCTTCTTTATCTGTTTGCAGAGTTCTTTTCTTCTTTCCTCTGTAAGCTGGGGGAATACTATACGGATAGCTTTGCCATCATTTGTGGGTGTTATACCGATATCACTTGCAAGAATTGCCTTTTCGATAGACTTTAACGTGGTCGCATCCCAAGGAGTGATAACGAGAATTCTTGCTTCTGCAACAGATACAGCCGCCATAGCGTTGATCTGTGTGGGTACACCGTAATAATCTACCGTTATCTTGTCAAGAACAGCAGGGTTTGCTCTTCCTGCACGGATGGTTGCAAATTCATTTTCTAAAGCTGCAACGCACTTTTCCATTTTTTCTTTTGCTGTGTTGATTGTAGCCTTCATAATTTTAATTCCTTTCAGTTATGACCGTTTATTTTTGCGATATTCTATCGCTTATGTTCTTAGCTTACTACTGTTCCGACCTTTTCGCCCATTACAGCGTCAAAGATATTATCGGGT
Organism: Oscillospiraceae bacterium; assembly: GCA_015067025.1. Taxonomy (GTDB): domain Bacteria; phylum Bacillota; class Clostridia; order Oscillospirales; family Ruminococcaceae; genus Ruminiclostridium_E. The sequence goes on along the minus strand of SVNC01000001.1, from coordinate 59,370 downwards.
CTGCTTAAATCAAATACTAAAATAGGTGTCTTGTTTTCACTGCACATTGCCGCCGCCGCACTGTCCATAACCTTTAAACTGTGAACGAGTATTTCGTGGTGGGAAAGTGTTTCATACTTTACAGCATCTGCATACTTGTGGGGATCCTTATTGTAAATACCATCTACCATAGTAGCCTTTAAAAGTATATCAGCGTTTATTTCTGCCGCTCTTAATGCTGCCGCACTGTCTGTTGAAAAGAAGGGACTGCCTGTTCCGCAACCGAATATTACTATTCTGCCCTTTTCAAAGTGTCTTAAAGTCTTCTGTCTGATATAGGGTTCTGCTATCTGCTTCATATCAATAGCAGTCTGTACTCTTACCTCGCAACCGAGTCCTTCGAGAACGTCGGCTACTGCAAGAGCGTTCATAGCAGTTGCAAGCATACCGATATGGTCTGCTCTTACTCTGTCCATAGATTCGCTTGAACGACCTCTCCAGTAGTTACCGCCACCTACGACGATACCTATCTGTGTACCTACGTCAGCACACTTCTTTATGCTTTTGCATATTTCGGTTATTGTGGGGATATCAAGTCCCATCTTCTTTTCGCCTGCAAGTGCTTCACCACTGAGCTTTAAGAGTATTCTTTTATATTTAGGCTGTTTTTCCATTTCGGGTATTTCCTTTCGCAAGTATGATATGTGTACGCTATTAATAATTGAGTATTCTTATTCTGCCGAGTACAGTCGCCTTCTTCTGAAGCTCGCCTATTTTTTCTTCACATTCCTTTTCGCTTATAGCCGAGGTTGTGAATGCAAGCTCGTCAGCAGGTGCACCCTTTCTTGAAAGGTATGTTACTTCACCGAAGAGATATTCGATGAGAGATTTATCCGTACCGCTTACTCTTATATAGTTTTCACATACGATGTTGTTTGTATCTTCGATGAAGTCCTGCTCACTATCTTCCCATCTGAGTGACTTTGAAGTACCTGTAGCCTTGACTACGTCAACAACGTCGGCAACCACCGCACTTGCTGTAGGAAGCTTTCCGGCACCCTTGCCGTAGAATACCACGTCGCCTGTAGAGTCGCCTCTTACAAGTATAGCGTTGAACACGTCGTTTACGCCTGCAAGCTGGCTGTCCTCGTGGATAAAGGCAGGACATACCATAATCGCTACCTTGTCATTTTCCTGTTTTGCCGCCCAGCCGATAAGCTTTATAGAGCCACCGAAGTTTTCGCAGTAGGCAACGTCCTCAGGCGTGATCTTTGTGATACCCTCTGTGTGGATATTGTCAGGATATACGTGTTTTCCGAAGGAGAGTGACGCTAAAATGCATATCTTTCTGCAAGCGTCAATACCGTCAACGTCAGCGGAAGGATCTCGCTCTGCGTAGCCCAGCTCCTGCGCAATCTTAAGAGCTTCGTCAAAGCCCATATTATCTCTTATCATCTTTGTAAGGATGAAGTTTGTCGTACCGTTTAAGATACCTGCAATTTCTTCAATGCGGTTTGCAGACAGACACTGATGTAAAGGTCTGATGATAGGAATGCCACCGCCTACACTTGCTTCAAAGAAGAAGTTTATATTCTTTTCCTTTGCTATTGCAAGAAGCTCAGCTCCGTAGGTAGCAACCAGCTCCTTGTTTGAGGTAACAACACTCTTTCCTGCTTCAAGTGATGCCTTTACATAAGGATATGCAAACTTTACACCACCGAGTACTTCTACAACCACGTCTATTTCAGGGTCGTTTACTATTACGTTAAAATCCTTTGTAAATTTATCCGCATAAGGACTGTCGGGGAAATCTCTTAAATCAAGGATGTATTTCACTTCAATACCCTGACCTGCTTTCTTTTCCAGCCCCTGCTGATTTTTGTAGATAACTTCGACCGTTCCCGATCCGACAACGCCGTAGCCCAGAACTGCTATTTTAGCCATATCTGTGACCATTCCTTTCCTTTAAGTCTTTGCCGTTCTTAATACTTTTCAAAGGCTCAGACTTATTTCTCTTGTTCGATTTTTATACAAATTTAAGTATACCATATTTTGCTTTAACTTACAAGAGTTTTTTTCAGCTTTTTAAAAATAATACCACTCTTATGAAAGAGTAATCTGCTCATCCCTCTTTATACCAAGGAGCGGAGCTAAATATCTTCCCGTATAGGAAATATCGGTAGCAGCAACCTCCTCAGGTGTGCCGCTGGCTATTACCATACCGCCCTTGTCACCGCCCTCGGGACCCATATCTATGATATAATCGGCAGTTTTTATAACGTCAAGGTTATGCTCTATTACAAGTACGGTATTTCCGCCGTCTGTCAGCTTCTGGAGTACGTCAATAAGCTTATGCACGTCCGCTGTATGAAGTCCGGTTGTAGGCTCGTCAAGGATATATACCGTCTTGCCCGTAGCTCTTTTTGAAAGCTCGGTGGCAAGCTTTACTCTCTGTGCCTCACCTCCTGAAAGCGTGGTTGCAGGCTGACCTATCTTGACGTAACCAAGACCCACATCGTAAAGGGTCTGTAATTTACGGCGTATCTTTTCGTGATTTTCAAAGAAATTAAGTCCCTCTTCTACCGTCATTTCAAGTACGTCATAGATATTCTTTCCTCTGTACTTTACTTCAAGAGTTTCTCTGTTATATCGATGTCCCTTACATACTTCACAGGGAACGAAAATATCGGGCAGGAAGTGCATTTCAATTTTCTTTATACCATCACCCTCGCAGGCTTCGCATCTGCCGCCCTTTATATTAAAGGAGAAACGTCCCTGGGTATAGCCACGCATCTTTGCATCGTTGGTCTGTGCAAAAAGCTCTCTGATATCACCGAATACACCTGTATATGTTGCAGGGTTTGAACGGGGAGTTCTGCCTATCGGGGACTGGTCTATTGCTATTACTTTGTCAAGATGACTTACACCGCTGATGCTGTCAAAGTCGCCGGCTCTTACTCTTGCACGGTTAAGCTTTCCTACAAGGTGCTTATAAACTATTTCATTTATAAGTGAGCTTTTGCCACTGCCTGATACGCCTGTGATACAGGTGAATATTCCGAGCGGTATCTTTACCGTAATATCCTTAAGGTTATTTTCTCTTGCACCCTTTACAGTAAGCCACTTACCCGTAAGCTCTCTTCTTTTTTGCGGAATTTCTATTTTAAGCTTGCCGCTTAAATACTGTCCTGTAATGGAGCGTTCACAGTCCATAATATCCTGTAAAGAGCCTGCACAGATCACTTCACCGCCGTGCACACCCGCACCAGGTCCTATATCTACAACGTAGTCTGCCGCTCTCATAGTATCTTCGTCGTGTTCAACCACGATAAGGGTATTACCTAAATCACGCAGATGGCGGAGTGTTGCGATGAGCTTGTCATTATCACGCTGATGAAGACCGATACTCGGCTCGTCAAGGATATAAAGCACGCCCATAAGATAACTGCCTATCTGGGTTGCAAGTCTTATTCTCTGACTTTCGCCGCCTGATAACGTACCTGCACTTCTTGAAAGGGTGAGGTATTCAAGACCTACGCTTTGTAAAAAGCCCAGTCTTTCTCTTATTTCCTTTAATATCTGCTTTGCTATCATCGCATCGCGTTCTGACAACCTGATAGAGTTTACAAACTCTAAAGCATCAGATACGCTCATATTACAAAAATCGTTTATATTCTTATCTGCTACAGTAACGGAAAGGGATTCTTTTTTCAGTCGCCGGCCGTGACAGTCGGGGCATACGCTGTCCCCCATATACTGTGCGATATCCTCTCTTGAATAGGTGCTGGTAGTTTCTCTGTAACGACGTTCAAGGTTATTTATAACGCCCTCAAAAGCCGCCATATATTCACCGCCGCCCTGCTCACGACTACGGACAATCTTTATTTTCTTATCGCCTGTGCCGTAGAGTAAAGGCTCTATCTGACTTCTGTCAAGATCTTTAAGAGGAGTGTCCACGCTGAAGCCGTATTCCTTTGCAATTGCATCAAAATACATCTGGGCAATAGTTCCTTCAGCATACTTCCAGCCGCTGGCGGTTATTGCGTTTTCCTTTACCGAAAGATCCATATTAGGAATTATAAGTGTTTCATCTATTCTTCTGTAAACACCAAGACCCGTACAGGTGGGACAAGCACCGAAGGGGTTGTTAAAAGAGAACATACGGGGTACAAGCTCTTCTATGCTTACTCCGTGTTCGGGGCAGGCGTAATTCTGAGAAAAGAGCATTTCTTCTCCGTCGATCACATCCACAAGTACAAGACCGTCAGAGAGCTTTCCCGCCACTTCAACGCTATCGGAAAGGCGGGTCTTTATATCCTCTTTCAGTACAAGTCTGTCAACTACTACTTCGATGTTATGCTTTTTATTTTTATCAAGGGGAATTTTCTCCGATAAATCATAGATGATACCATCTACTCTTACTCTTGCATAGCCCTGCTTTATAAGGTCCTCGAATTCCTTTTTATATTCGCCCTTTCTTCCTCTTACAATGGGGGATAATATCTGGAATTTCGTTCTTTCAGGTAACGTCAGTACCTTATCAACTATCTGATCTACCGTCTGCTGTTTTATTTCCTTGCCGCAGATAGGACAATGAGGTACGCCGACTCTTGCGTATAAAAGTCTTAAATAGTCGTATATCTCTGTTACCGTACCTACTGTTGAACGTGGGTTTTTGGAGGTAGTCTTCTGATCTATTGAAATAGCAGGAGACAAGCCCTCTATACTGTCAACGTCAGGCTTTTCCATCTGTCCTAAAAACATTCTTGCATAGGAAGAAAGACTTTCTATATATCTTCTCTGTCCGTCTGCATATATTGTATCAAAAGCAAGAGAGGATTTTCCTGAACCTGAAAGCCCTGTCATAACGATAAGCTTATCACGGGGCAATTCTATATCTATATTTTTAAGGTTATGCTCTCTCGCACCTTTGATTACGATTTTATCCTTACTCACTTTCTTTTCTCCTTATACTTTTACTTTTGTTCACTAAGTTCCTTTATCTTATCTCTTAAATATGCGGCATGCTCAAAGTCGAGAAGTTTTGCGGCATTCTTCATTTCTGCCGTATACTGCTTTATAAGTGCCTCTCTTTGTGCCTTAGTCATCTTTCTCGGCTTATTATCCTTGCCTGATGAGATTTCAAGCACCGCTCTTACATCCTTGACTATAGTTTTAGGAATTATGCCGTGCTCTTCATTATACTTCATCTGTATCTCTCGGCGGCGGTTGGTTTCCGTTATCGCTCTTTCCATACTGTCTGTAACGGTATCGGCGTACATTATTACTTTGCCCTCAGCGTTTCTTGCCGCTCTGCCTATGGTCTGAATAAGTGAAGTTTCACTTCTTAAAAAGCCTTCCTTATCAGCGTCAAGTATTGCAACAAGAGAAACTTCAGGCAGGTCAAGACCTTCTCTTAAAAGGTTGATACCAACAAGCACGTCAAAGACGTGCATTCTGAGATCTCTTATTATCTCCATACGCTCGATGGAATCTATATCGTGATGCATATAACGGATCTTTACACCCATCTTTTCATAGTAGCTTGTGAGATCCTCTGCCATCTTCTTTGTAAGGGTGGTGATAAGCACACATTCGCCCTTGGCGGTTCTTTCATTTATCTCGGAATATAAGTCCTCTATCTGTCCTTCGACCGGCTTTACTTCAACTATAGGGTCAAGAAGCCCTGTAGGTCTTATAACCTGCTCTGCCACGTTCTCTGCTCTGCCCTTTTCATATTCACCCGGAGTTGCGGAAACGTATACCACCTGATTTATATGGGACGTGAATTCCTCAAAATTCATAGGTCTGTTGTCATAGGCTGAGGGCAGACGAAATCCGTAATCTACAAGATTTTTCTTTCTTGCATAGTCACCACCGAACATACCTCTAACCTGAGGTAACGTTACGTGGCTTTCATCTATAAACATCAGAAAATCCTTCGGGAAGTGGTGTAAAAGGGTTATCGGAGAGCTACCGGGTGCTCTGCCTGAAAGCACTCGTGAATAGTTTTCTACGCCCTTACAAGTACCTATTTCACGGAGCATTTCCATATCGTATCTTGTACGCTGTTCTATTCTCTGAGCTTCAATAAGCTTTTTATTCTCTGTAAAATACCGTACTCTTTCCTCCATCTCATCATAGATATCGGATAACGCCTTGTCAAGCCTGTCCTTACCTACGATATAATGGGACGCAGGAAAGATCGCCACGTGTGAAAAACGTGTCTTTACTTCGCCCGTAACTATATCAATTTCGGAAATTCTGTCTACCTCGTCTCCGAAAAATTCTATTCTTACCGCTCTGTCTGAGGTTGCGCCTGCAGGGAATATTTCAAGCACGTCTCCCCTTACCCTGAACTTATTTCGGATAAAGTTCATATCATTTCGCTCATACTGGATATCCACAAGCTTTTTTATGATATCGTCCCTGCCGTACTCCTGACCTACTCTTACAGAAAGCATATTTTCACGGTAATCCTCAGGACTACCAAGGCTGTATATACAGGATACGCTGGCTACGATTATAACGTCCCTGCGTTCGGTCAGTGCCGCTGTAGCACTATGGCGGAGTCTGTCTATCTCATCATTTATCGCACTGTCCTTTTCTATATAGGCGTCAGTTGAGGGAATATAAGCTTCAGGCTGATAATAGTCGTAGTAGGATACGAAATATTCAACTGCATTTTCGGGGAAAAACTCCTTGAACTCACTGCAAAGCTGTGCCGCCAAGGTCTTGTTATGTGCAAGGATAAGGGTGGGTCTGTTTACTTTCTCAATAATATTTGCCATTGTAAAGGTCTTACCTGAACCTGTAACGCCAAGCAACACCTGTTCATTCTTTCCTTCAAGTACACCCTTTGCAAGACTGTCTATCGCCTCGGGCTGATCGCCCATAGGCTTGTAATCTGAATGTAAAATAAATTTGTCCATCGGGCGTTTTCTCCTTTAATCTTTCTCAAGCTCATTCCACAAATCAGGAAGAAGATCGTTTTCTCTCATTGACATTGTGCCGTACATACCCACTATTATGTGGTCGGCAAGATAGATATCTACCTTCTGCAATAAATTGAAAAGGTTTCGGGTGAGCAGTTTATCCTCGTTTGAGGGCAACTCACTACCCTTAGGATGATTATGAGTCAGCATAACTATAGGGCAACGCTTTTTAACTGCCTTTTCGATAATTTCAAGCATATTCGGTTTTACCTGCTCAATGCATCCCCTGCTTATTATTTCCTGGGAAACAAAGCAATAATCACCATCTAAGAATATCATTCTTATCTGCTCTGAATTTTCAAGATAGAACATTGATGAACAGAAGTCCTTTGCTAAATCAGAGTCTTGTAAGGAATCACCCTTTACTACGCTTTCTTCAAGTAATCTTCTGAGTACCGCACCCATAGAAACAAGCATATTTGCAGTAGCCGTTCCAACGCCCTGAACCCTTGACAGCTCGTCAGCGGATGCGGTAAGCACTCCTGTCAGTGAGCCAAACTCGTCAATAAGGTTATGTGCTATCGGGTTTGTATCACATCTTTTACAACTGCTGTAAAGAAGGATTTCCAACAGCTCGTGGGTCTGAAAATCCGAACTGCCGTTTTTAATAAGGCGGCTCATCATTCTGCTTCTGTGCCCTTCGTGTATATTGTGGTCAGGTTTATTCTTCTTGCTCAACGTTCGCCGCCTCCTTTCAATAATTACAGACGGGCGAACAACGTTCGCCCATCGGACATTTTATTTTCTGCCAAGCATAGCACTGCCTATCATACCCGCCTTGTTACCAAGGGAGCAGATTACTATCTCAGTATTCTTAGCACTGTTTTTGCTGTATATCTGCTGGGCTATCTGCTTTTTTAGAGGAATGAGCAGATTATCACCCTCGTTGCAAACGCCACCGCCTATGCATAAGATATCAGGCTGGAATACGTTTATAACGTTTGCGATACCTGCCGCAAGATATTTTATATACTTTTCAACTACCTCTATAGCTTCAGGATCACCAAGCTTTGCCGCATTGAAGGAGGTACGGGCAGAAATCTTTCCATCACGCTCCACCATTTCACGCATTTTAGTCTGAGGTCTTTCCTCTATCATTTCCTTTGTCATACGGATAAGACCCGTAGCAGATGCATAGGTTTCAAAGCAACCCCTTCTTCCGCAGGTACACTGGCATCCGTCGACCTCAATTACTGTGTGACCTATTTCACCGCCTGCATTGTTTGAGCCGCTGTATATACTGCCGTTTATAATTATACCTGCACCGACTCCTGTACCTAAAGTAAGTACAACGGAGTTTGTTGCACCTTTGGCAGCACCTGCTAAAAATTCACCATATGCCGCTACGTTTGCATCGTTTTCAAGTATTACATTTTTGCCGAATTTCTTTTCAATATCCTTTGCAAGAGGTACGTTCTCCCAGTGAAGATTGTTTGCGTAAAGCACGACACCATTTTCACTGTCCATTGTACCGGGACAGCCTACACCTATTGACTTTATATCGTCCATAGCTACGCCTGTCTGGGCTACAGCCTTTTCTATAGCTTCATATATAGCCTTTACAACACTTTCGTAACCATTCACCGAATTGGTCTTAACCGATACGGAAGAAAGGAGATTATATCCATCATCCACTACTCCTGCCTTAATGTTCGTACCGCCGATATCAACACCGATATAATAATTCATAAGCCTTACCGTCCTTTCAGAAATTCATTATATAATGTCTGTAACGATTATTTCAAGGTTACCCTTTACGTTATAATTATCAAAGCCTGCAGGAATAAAGAAGCTGTCGCCCTTTTCTGCCTTGATACCGCCGACTTCGCCCTGTCCATCAAGAACCAAAATGCTGTTGAAGGATTTTTCTGTAGCTGAAAGTTTTACTTCACTCTCTACCTTTATCTTATTTACGTTGAAATATTCGCAGGAACGAAGAAGAGTCTTTTCGCCGCCGTCAATCTTTTCTGTACTTCCTTCGGGCTTCGTGTCGTATTTAGGAGGGCAAAGCTCGGTTACTTCTACCGCCTTTTCAACGTGGAGCTGTCTGGGCTTTCCGTCTGCTCCTACTCTGCCGTAGTCATATACTCTGTAGGTGGTGTTGGAATTCTGCTGGATTTCAGCTATAAGTATTCCGCTGCCGATAGCATGGAGTGTACCTGCTTCGATAAAGAAAACGTCTCCCTTATGTACTGGTACGTTGTTGGTTACTTCGAGGAGGGTGTTTTCTTCGATACGTTTTGCAAATTCTTCTCTTGATATCTCCTTTTCAAAGCCGTAGATAAGCTTTGCATCCTCGTTGCAGTCTACTATATACCACATTTCTGTCTTGCCGTATTCGCCCTCGACACGCATTGCATAATCGTTGTTGGGATGAACCTGAACAGACAGATTGTCCTTTGCGTCAATAAGCTTTATAAGAATGGGAAAATACTCAAATCTGTCACAGTTTGTACCAAGTGCAGACTTATTTTCAGCAACGTACTGAGTTAAAGTCTTACCCTCGTCCTTGCCGTTTGCGATAACGCTTTCGCCATCCTTATGGCAGGAAAGCTCCCAGCTTTCTGCTATCTTGTCAGCATCTGACTTCTTACCGTATTCCTCTCTTAATCTGTTGCCACCCCATAAATAATCCTTGCAGGGTGCTGTAAGTTTTAAAATTTCCATTGTAAGTTATTCCTTTCAGGTATGTAAAATTTTTCTGTATTTTCGTCAATTTATACTCTCATTTATTGTAGCATATTTTTATCAAATTGTCTATTCCCATATAGACTTTTTTAAGAAAATATGTTATATTTATTTTAAAGAATTTACATTGAAAGGAAGCTTAAAAATGGATGCAACCGTAAGAGAATCGTTAAAAAAGCGTGCAGGCAAGGTCATTGCCGCCCTTGAAAGGAATAATATGAAGGGCTATCTTGTAGACACCGCTGAAGAAGCAAAGGAAATAATCAAGGAGCTTATAAAAGATGATAAGATAATACTGTCAGGCGGCTCTATGACTCTTCGTGACACGGGTATTCAGGACTGGCTGAATAAGGAATATAAAGGTATTTATCTTGACCGTGATAGTGTTCCTGCTGAAGAAGTAGGCGACCTTATGAGAAAGGCATTTACCGCCGATACATATTTTACAAGCACCAATGCAGTAACAGAATTCGGCGAGCTTTACAACGTTGACGGCAACGGCAACAGAGTAGCGGCTATGATATACGGTCCTAAGCAGGTTATCGTAGTTGCAGGTATAAATAAGATTGTAACAGACCTTCACGCCGCAGTTGACAGACTGGAAACCATCGCTTCTCCTGCAAACTGCATAAGACTGAATAAAAAAACGCCCTGCGCTATGACAGGACGCTGCGGTCATTGCAACAGTGATGACAGAATCTGCAATGACTACGTAATTATGGCTCATCAGAGAGATAAAGACAGAATAAAGGTTATCTTTATTGCGGAAGAGCTGGGATATTGATTTAAATTTGCTACGCAAATTTAAGAGTGAAATACCTGCTTCGCCGGTGTGAAATTTTCGCTTTTAGCGATTGGTTGTATACGGGCGACTAAGTAGTCGTTGGTCTAAAGACCGCGACTGTTTCTTACGAAACAGTCGCCCCTACGGAAATGATTATAATTAAAACAAGGTGGTAAATTGCCCGCAAACGCCGATATAAACGGGGATTATTGCCCTAAAGGGCGTCGCAGTCCCTTGGACTGCTGCCGCTCCCAATTCCGCCTACGGCGGCGGGCGTCTGATAGACGCCCCTACGGAAATGATTATAATTAAAATAAGGTGGTAAATTGCCCTCAAACGCCGATATAAAAGGTGGTTTATTGCCCTAAAGGGCGTCGCAGTCCCTTGGACTGCTGGGGCGGTAGCCCCAAAGGGTCACAAGGGGCGGTAGCCCCCGTATTTTCCCCCTTTCCTCAGGGGAAAGGGGGTCAGGGGGATTGGGGCTACAATGCCTACGGCAACCCTATAAACAACAATTTATCTATCCCACCATTAGAATATTACCACATAAAAAAGCTCAGATGCGGTGCATCTGAGCTTTTGTGATTATTTATGGTCGCCACAGTTCTGGCAAAATACAGACGTATTAGGATTGTCCTCTTTACAGTTTTTGCAAGTCCAACAAGTATGGTTAACGCCTAAAGCCTGCTGTCTAAAATTGCTCATGCTACTACTATGCGAACCAGTATTGTGAGTAGTTTCGTTTGGCTCTTCATGTAGTTCGTCATAAATTTTCTTCGTGTAGTACTGAGTGATATCGCTGTTTTCTACCAAATCGCCAAATCCATATAACACAAACGAACCAATCCAAGAGAAAAACACTATCGCAGCTGCAATAAGCAAACCAAAGAGAGCAACTTCCGGTATTTTATATTGGAAAGTAAAAGCAACACACAAACACACAAGTATGCCAGCACCTATGCAGGATACAACAAATAAAACTTTTACAAGAGATTTAATTTTTCGACCTATGTTATTAAACATATTTTTTACCTCCCGATTACTTATGTAATCACTAAATTTATTAACGGTTTACCGTTAAGTTGATTATATCACAGAAATATTCAAATGTCAACGGTTTACCGTTAATAAATTGCATAAAATTATGCTATCATCATATTAGAAAGGATTTGATGATATGTATATTTCCGAGGCAGTTGCAGAACGTATTTTAGAGCTTTGCAAGGAACGTGATATAACAGTAAACAAGCTATGCACTATATCCGCAGTAACCCAATCCACCGTCAATGACATTGTAAACAAAAAGGCAAAAAATATAGGTATAGTGACTATCAAAAAGCTCTGTGACGGATTACAAATGACAATAGTTGAATTTTTCGATTGCGAACTTTTTAAAAATCTTGAGCAAGAAATATATTAAAAAGCTGAAATGCAAATGCATTTCAGCTTTCTTTGTTTATTTATATCTGTAAAGTGAGATCTTTTCAAAGCCATCAAGCAATTCATCTGCGTGCTTAAACGCCTTCTGTACGCCCTTGGCCACACATTCGATAGGATCGTCTGCAACGTAACAGGGAGCTCCGACCGTCTTTGCAATAAGTTCGGGAAGTCCCTTTAATAATGCACCTCCACCTGTAAGCACGATGCCGTTTGTAAGAATATCACCCACAAGCTCAGGGGGTGTCTGTTCAAATACTACCTTTATCTTATCTACGATTTCCGTTACCTCGTCAATAAGGAAATCATACATATCCTTGTCGGTTATCTCTACACTTTCAGGAAGACCCTTTATAAGATGTCTGCCCTTTACCGTTATCTTTTTCTTGCCTGTAGGCTCAAAAACAGTTGCGATTTCCTTCTTAGCGTTCTCCGCTGTCTTATCGCCTATAAGTATCTTGTACTTCTGGGTAACGCCCTTTACAATAGCTGCGTCAAAACGGTTTCCTGCCAACTTGAGCGAAGCACTCTTTACAATACCGTTAAAGGATACTACTGCAATATCTACAGTACCGCCACCGATGTCAACTACCATTGTACCATTAGGCTTTGAAATGTCAATTCCTGCACCGAGAAGTGCCGCAATAGGCTCTTCAATAAGATATACCTTTCTTGCACCTGCGGATAATGCCGCTTCTACAACTGCACGGCTTTCCACGTCTGTTACAGAGGAAGGAACACAGAGAATTATTCTGGGCTTTACAATTCTGCCTATAACCTTTCTGATAAAGGCAATGAGCATTGCTTCCGTCATTTCATTATCTGATACAACGCCATCCTTTAAGGGCTTTACTGCAACGATGTATTCGGGAGTTCTGCCAAGCATCTTATACGCCTCGTTACCTACCGCTAAAACGCACTGCTTTTTCTTATCATAAGCTACTACCGAGGGCTCGTTTATTACTATACCCTTATTTCCCAGTGTGATAATAATATTCGCTGTACCTAAATCAATTCCTATATCTGTTGAAGCCATTTACGTCACCTTTCCTTACTTTATGTTCTTTCTGTTCTTTTTTAAAAATACGAGCAGTTTTTCTTTCTCGTTCTGACAATGCTCATCTATAACCGCATCCATAAGAAAATGCAGAGCCTTGCCTATCTCTTCACCCACAAACCCAAGTGCAGAAACGTCATTACCGTTCACTTTAAGATCCTTTAATGAGAGAGCAGGCTGTTTTTCAAGATATTCTCTTGTATGCTGTGCAATACTACGGAAAAAGTCATTCTCCCAAAGATACCACTCAGCCTTGCCGAGATTATCAAAAATATGGACATTTATAAGCTTTAAAAAGCCTTCGGCACCATATCTTACAACAGCTTTCTTTATATACTTTTCAGTATCATTCATCTTTATGCTGTGATTTTCTATTAAGAATAATACCTCATCGGTAATTTTATTACTGAATTTAAGTCTTTTCAGGATTTTTTCTGCAATTCTCCTGCTGACAAGTGCATGACCCTTAAAGTGTCCCACACCGTCATCATCCATATAAAAGCTTTCGGGCTTTCCCACGTCGTGGAGCAACATCGTAAGTCTGTAAATAATATCAGCGTCGCTTCCTGCCGTTGCGGCAATGGTATGTCTGTATACAGTTCTGTTGTGATATTTTGAATACTGTATAAAACCAATTGAAGCTCTCAGCTCCGGTATTATCTCGCATATAATATCAGGGAAATTATAAAGCACATCGTGACAATCACCCATAAGTATACCGCAAAGCTCTGTCTGTATCCGTTCTACGGAAATACCCTCGAGCAGATATCTTAATCTGTGGGCGGCGTCTGCAGTAGGTCTGTCTATCTTAAAGCCGAAACGGGAAGCAAAGCGTAACGCTCTTAAAATCCTCAGAGCATCCTCATCAAAACGCTGATAGGGATCTCCTACCGCACGAATGATCTTCTTTTCAAGATCCTCCTTACCACCGAAGTAATCTACCACTCCGGTTTTTTCAGAGTATACCATTGCATTAATAGTAAAATCACGGCGGGAAAGATCCTCTTTCAAAGATGAAGTAAATTCCACCTTTTCAGGATGTCTGTGATCTTTATAGTCTCCGTCTATACGATACGTGGTTATTTCAACGGGAAGATTATTTATTATTACAGTAACTGTTCCATGCTTTAAGCCGTTAGTGAGCAGCTTGTAGTCGCTAAAGCATTCTATTATCTGCTCGGGCAATGCCGATGTAGTAACATCGTAATCCTTGGGACATTGCCCCAGAAGATAATCACGCACACATCCGCCTACAACATAAGCCTCATAACCCTTTGCAGACAGCTTATCAAGTATTATCTTAATGTAGTCGGGAAGGTACATAAAAACTCCTTTAGCTTTATATAAAAACAATATCCGCTCGTTAAAGCGGATATTGCCTTATATAAGGTGTTAATAATTAGTCGTTAACCTTTGTTACAACGCCGGAACCTACTGTTCTACCACCTTCGCGGATAGCGAAACGAAGACCTTCTTCGATAGCGATAGGAGTGATAAGTTCAACGTCCATTGTTACGTTATCGCCGGGGATGCACATTTCCTTATCAGCAGGAAGTGTGATAACGCCTGTAACGTCTGTTGTTCTGAAGAAGAACTGGGGTCTGTAGTTAGAGAAGAAAGGTGTGTGACGACCGCCTTCTTCCTTCTTTAATACGTAAACCTGACCAGAGAACTTCTTGTGGGGGTGAATAGAGCCGGGCTTGCAGAGTACCTGACCACGTTCGATTTCGCTTCTCTGAACACCACGGAGAAGAGCACCGATGTTATCGCCTGCTTCAGCGTAGTCAAGGAGCTTACGGAACATTTCGATACCAGTAACAACTGTCTGCTTAGGTTCATCTGTAAGACCTGTAATTTCAACTGTATCATTGAGCTTGAGGATACCACGTTCTACTCTACCTGTAGCAACTGTACCACGACCTGTGATTGTCATTGTATCTTCGACAGGCATAAGGAAGGGCATATCAGCCTTACGATCAGGAGTAGGAATGTAGTTATCTACAGCGTCCATGAGTTCCTGGATGCAAGCGTATTCAGGAGCGTTAGGATCGTTGCTTGTGCAATCAAGAGCAACCTTAGCAGAACCACGAACTACGGGGATATCATCGCCGGGGAAGTCGTTCTGAGAAAGAACATCACGGATGTCCATTTCTACGAGGTCGAGAAGCTCGCTGTCATCAACGTCGTCGCACTTGTTGATGAATACTACCATAGCAGGTACGCCTACCTGGTGAGCGAGAAGGATGTGTTCCTTAGTCTGAGCCATAGGGCCGTCTGTACCAGCAACTACGAGGATAGCGCCGTCCATCTGAGCAGCACCTGTGATCATGTTCTTGATGTAGTCAGCGTGGCCGGGGCAGTCAACGTGTGCATAGTGACGAGCGTCTGTCTCGTACTCTACGTGAGCTGTGTTGATTGTGATACCACGTTCTCTTTCTTCGGGAGCCTTATCGATCATATCGTATGCTTCGAACTTAGCCTGTCCCTTCATAGCGAGAAACTTTGTGATAGCAGCTGTTGTTGTTGTCTTGCCGTGGTCAACGTGGCCGATTGTACCAATGTTAACGTGCGGCTTGTTACGTTCAAATTTTTCCTTTGCCATTGGAATATTCCTCCTTAGAAATTATGTGTATTTAAATACACTATTATTGTATCAGAAAATCTGAAAAATTACAAGTAGTTTTACTACTTTTTTTAAAAATTTATTTAAGCCTTTGCTCTCTTGCTGATAATGCCGTCTGCAATAGACTTAGGAACCTGAATATAGCTATGGGGTTCCATTACGTACTGACCACGACCCTGTGTCTTGGAACGAAGGTCGTTGGAGTAACCGAACATTTCGGACAGAGGAACGTGAGCATTGATCTGCTTAACGCCGTTTCTGTCTTCCATACCCTGGATTTCACCACGTCTTGAGCTTAAGTCGCCGATAACGTCGCCCATATATTCTTCGGGAACGATAACTACAACCTTCATAATAGGCTCTAAGATTACGGGGTTAGCCTTTCTGCAGGCTTCCTTGATTGCCATAGAACCGGCGATCTTGAATGCCATTTCAGAAGAGTCAACTTCATGGTAAGAACCATCATAAAGCTCAACCTTAATGTCTACAGTCTGGTAGCCTGCGAGTACACCGCTTTCGAGAGCACCCTGAATACCAGCGTCAACAGCAGGGATATATTCCTTAGGAATAGAACCACCAACAACGCTGTTGATAAATTCGTAACCCTTACCTGATTCGTTAGGTGTAACACGGATCTTAACGTGACCGTACTGACCCTTACCACCTGACTGACGAGCATACTTTGTATCCTGCTCTGTAGCTGTTGTGATTGTTTCCTTATAAGCAACCTGAGGAGCACCAACGTTTGCTTCTACCTTGAATTCACGGAGAAGTCTGTCAACGATGATTTCGAGGTGAAGTTCACCCATACCAGCGATGATTGTCTGGCCTGTTTCCTCATTTGTGTAAGTCTTGAATGTGGGGTCTTCTTCAGCAAGCTTTGCTAAAGCGAGAGCCATCTTTTCCTGACCTGCCTTTGTCTTGGGCTCGATAGCGAGGTCGATAACGGGATCAGGGAATTCCATAGACTCTAAGATTACGGGATGATCTTCGTCACAGAGTGTATCACCTGTTGTTGTGTTCTTAACACCAACAGCAGCAGCAATATCACCGCAGTAGCAAACTTCGAGGTCTGCTCTGTGGTTAGCGTGCATCTGGAGAATACGTCCCATACGTTCCTTCTTGCCCTTTGTAGCGTTAAGAACGCTGGAGCCTGCAGCAACTGTACCGGAGTATACTCTGAAGAAGCAGAGCTTACCAACGAAGGGGTCTGTCGCAATCTTGAATGCGAGAGCAGCAAAAGGCTGATCGTCGCCTGCACATCTCTCTGTCTCTTCATCTGTATCAGGATCGATACCCTTGATAGCAGGAATGTCAAGAGGAGAAGGCATATAGTCGATAACAGCGTCAAGAAGCTTCTGAACGCCCTTGTTTCTGTAGGATGTACCACAAACTACGGGAACGATTGCGTTGTCAATAGTAGCCTTTCTTAATACTGTCTTGATTTCTTCAATGGTGATATCTTCACCTTCGAGGTACTTGTTCATAAGTTCCTCATCCTGCTCAGCAACTGCCTCGATGAGTTCATCGTGGTACTTCTGAGCGATCTCTGCCATATCAGCAGGAATCTCTTCTACACGCATATCCTTACCAAGATCATCGTAGTATACGTCTGCCTTCATTTCGAGAAGGTCAATGATACCTCTGAACGTATCTTCAGCACCGATAGGAAGCTGGATCGGAACAGCATTACACTTAAGTCTGTCCTTCATCATACCTACTACGTTGTAGAAGTCAGCACCCATAATATCCATCTTATTTACATAAGCCATTCTGGGTACTCTGTATTTATCAGCCTGACGCCATACTGTTTCTGACTGGGGTTCTACACCGCCCTTTGCACAGAATACAGTAACTGAACCGTCAAGTACTCTCAGTGAACGTTCAACTTCAACTGTGAAGTCAACGTGACCGGGAGTATCGATAATATTGATTCTGTGCTTCTTCCAGAAGGCAGTTGTAGCAGCGGAAGTAATTGTGATACCTCTCTCCTGCTCCTGTTCCATCCAGTCCATTGTTGCAGATCCGTCATGTGTTTCACCGAGCTTGTGGTTTACACCTGTGTAGAACAGAATACGCTCAGTAGTAGTTGTCTTACCTGCGTCAATGTGAGCCATGATACCAATATTACGGGTCATTTCGAGAGTTACGTCTCTTGCCATATTTCCTCCGTTCTACTGATTACCACTTGTAATGAGCGAAAGCTCTGTTAGCTTCAGCCATTCTGTGTGTATCGTCACGCTTCTTGCATGCGCCGCCCTGACCGTTTAATGCGTCAAGGATTTCGTTTGCAAGTCTTTCTTTCATTGTCTTTTCGTTTCTCTGTCTTGAGTACAGAGTGATCCATCTCAGACCTAAAGTTCTTCTTCTTTCAGGACGAACTTCCATAGGAACCTGATATGTGGCACCGCCGACACGACGAGCCTTAACCTCTAACTGAGGCATGATGTTTTCCATAGCTTCTTCAAAAGCTTCGAGTGCACCCTTACCTGTCTTTTCTGCTACGATATCAAATGCACCGTAAACGATCTTCTGGGCTACACCCTTCTTGCCATCAAGCATGATGTTGTTTACGAGTCTTGTTACGAGCTCTGAACCGTACATAGGATCAGGCAGAACATCACGCTTAGGAACGTTACCTCTTCTTGGCACTTTACTTCCCTCCTTCATAAATAATGAAAATCATAGGTACTCGAAAGCAATAAACTCCCGCCGTCCAATTGCAGAGGTAATACTATTATATATTACTCCACAATAGTGGCTTATCTCAGTTTAATTACTTCTTTGCACCAGCCTTAGGACGCTTAGCTCCGTACTTGGATCTACTCTGCATTCTTCCGTCAACACCCTGAGCATCGAGTGTACCACGAACGATGTGATAACGCACACCGGGGAGATCCTTAACACGGCCGCCACGGATTAATACTACGCTGTGTTCCTGCAGTTTGTGTCCGATACCGGGGATATAAGCAGTAACTTCGTAGCCGTTTGAAAGTCTTACTCTGGCGATCTTTCTCATAGCAGAGTTAGGCTTCTTGGGGGTAGCAGTACGTACAGCTGTGCAAACGCCTCTCTTCTGAGGAGAAGACATATCAACTGTTTCCTTCTTAAGAGTGTTCATGGTCTTCTGAAGTGCAGGAGCCTTGGACTTCTTAACAGCAACTGCTCTGCCCTTACGAACGAGCTGGTTAAAGGTTGGCAAACTTTACACCTCCTTAAAAAATAATTGTTAATATTTGTCTGAGAATACTTACCTACAGTAAAATATTCTGCACACAATTCTAAATTATATACAAAAAAGCGGTAATTGTCAAGGTTTTTCAGATTGACCGAAAAACTTTGTATCAATTACCACTTTTCACGAATTTTAGATTTCAGTTTTGTGCAATATCACAACTTATGCTTCTGTTGTAACTGCTTCTTCAACTGCTTCAACCTGTTCTTCATTCTGAGCCTCTTCTGCTGCTACAGCCTCTTCCTTCTCCTTTTCGAGAGCTTCAAGACCTGTACCTGCAGGAATCAGCTTACCGATGATAACATTTTCCTTAAGGCCAAGCAGAGGATCGACCTTGCCGTGAATTGCGGCATCGGTGAGTACTCTGGTTGTTTCCTGGAAGGATGCGGCTGAAAGGAAGCTGTCTGTTGCAAGAGAAGCCTTTGTGATACCGAGCAGAACGGGTGCGTATTCAACATCCTCGATCTGTTCGCCTGCTGCCTTGCGTGCTTCGAGTCCTTCAATAACACCAACGAGCTCGCTCTTGTCGATAACTGAGCCGGGGAGCAGATAGCTGCTGCCGGGGTTGGTTATTCTAACCTTTCTCATCATCTGACGAACAATAACTTCAATATGCTTGTCGTTGATATCAACACCCTGTAAACGGTAAGTCTTCTGAACTTCTGTGATAATGTAGTTCTGAACTGCTTCCTTACCCTTTACTTCAAGCACGTCGTGAGGGTTTACGCTACCTTCTGTGAGGGAGTCACCCGCTGCGATATACTGTCCGTCCTCTACCTTAAGCTTGTAACCGAAGGGAATAGGATAGAAATGTTCTTCACCATCTTCAGACGTGATTATAACGTGCTTTGTTTTCTTGATCTCGTCAATTCTGCAATTACCGCTATCCTTAGCCATAATTGCTACAAGCTTGGGACGACGTGATTCGAAGAGTTCTTCTACACGGGGAAGACCCTGTGTGATATCCTCTGCGTTAGCGATACCACCTGTGTGGAAGGTTCTCATTGTAAGCTGTGTACCGGGCTCGCCGATAGACTGTGCAGCAATGATACCAACTGCTTCACCCATTGTAATGGTCTTGCCTGTTGCAAGGGATGAACCGTAACACTTAGCACATACGCCCTGATGAGCCTGGCAAGTAAGAACTGAACGAATCTTTACTCTTTCAGCACCTGAGTTTACGATAAGCTTTGCATCAGCGTCTGTGATAAGCTTTTCTCTTGAAACGAGAACGTTACCGTCCTTGTCGCAGAAATCTTCTGCAAGATATCTGCCGATAAGACGTTCTTCGAGAGATTCGATAAGCTCCTTGCCTTCACGTATCTCGTAAATTTCAATACCATCCGTTGTACCGCAATCATCGCTACGGATAATAACCTCCTGAGATACGTCAACAAGACGTCTTGTAAGGTAACCTGAGTCGGCGGTACGTAAAGCTGTATCGGCAAGACCCTTTCTCGCACCTCTTGAAGAAATGAAGTATTCGAGAATGTTAAGACCTTCACGATAGTTAGCTCTGATGGGGATTTCGATTGTTTCACCTGATGTGTTGGCGATAAGACCACGCATACCTGCGAGCTGTCTTATCTGGTTTGTACTACCACGGGCACCTGAGTCCGCCATCATATAGATGGGGTTGTAGTCGTCAAGACCGTCTGTAAGTGCCTTTGTAACGTCGCCTGTCGCCTTGTTCCATACATCAAGTACGGCAGACTTTCTTTCCTGGTTGGAAATAAAGCCGTTGTCAAAATATTCGTTAATTTCAAGTACCTTTTCATCAGCTGCTGCAAGGATATCCTTCTTTTCTTCAGGAATAACCGCATCGCATACGGCAACCGTGATAGCTGCCTTCGTGGAGTACTTGAAGCCGAGAGCCTTGACCTTATCGAGTACCTGTGCAGTCATAGGAGTGCCATGTACTTTAAGGCATCTGTCAATGATCTGACCAAGCTCCTTCTTTCTTACCTTGAAACCGATTTCAAGATCGAACTTTGTCTTGGGATCGTTTCTGTCAACAAAGCCTAAATCCTGAGGAATATGCTCGTTGAAGATGATACGGCCTACCGTTGTTTCGATAATAGCACTTTCGGGGCGTTCTGCTCCTACATCCTTTGTTACTCTTACCTTTATCTTGGAGTGAATTGTGATATCACCCTCATTATAAGCCATAATAGCTTCGTTGAAGTCACGGAATACCTTGCCTTCACCCTTTTCACCTGCCTTATCAATAGTAAGGTAGTATGAACCGAGTACCATGTCCTGTGTAGGAACTGTTACAGGACGTCCGTCTGAAGGCTTTAACAGGTTCTTTGCTGCAAGCATAAGATTCTTTGCTTCTGCCTGTGCTTCATCAGAAAGGGGCAGATGCACCGCCATCTGGTCACCGTCGAAGTCAGCGTTGAAGGCTGTACATACGAGGGGATGAAGCTTGATAGCACGACCCTCAACCAGTACGGGTGAGAACGCCTGGATACCAAGTCTGTGAAGTGTAGGAGCACGATTGAGAAGAACTGCGTGATCCTTGATCACTTCTTCAAGGATATCCCATACAACGGGATCCTTTGCCTGCTCGATCATCTTTCTTGCATTCTTTATATTGTTAGCTGAGCCTCTTTCAACAAGCACCTTCATTACAAAGGGCTTGAAGAGCTCGATTGCCATTTCCTTAGGCAGACCGCACTGATCCATCTTAAGATCAGGACCTACTACGATAACTGAACGTCCCGAGTAGTCAACACGCTTACCGAGAAGGTTCTGACGGAAACGACCCTGCTTACCCTTAAGCATATCGGAAAGAGACTTTAAGGGACGGTTGGAGGGGCCTGTTACCGCTCTGCCGTGTCTGCCGTTATCGATAAGTGCGTCAACGGCTTCCTGTAACATTCTCTTTTCGTTTCTTATGATGATCTCAGGTGCGTGAAGCTCCTTCATCTTCATAAGACGGTTGTTTCTGTTAATAACTCTACGGTAAAGATCGTTAAGGTCGGAGGTTGCGAAACGACCGCCGTCTAACATTACCATAGGACGAATATCCGGGGGAATTACGGGGATCGCATCAAGGATCATCCATTCGGGGCGGTTACCGCTCTGTCTGAACGCTTCAACAACGTCCAGTCTCTTTAAGAGCTTTACACGCTTCTGTCCCTGCTGGGTCTCCTGAAGCTCTGCCTTTAATTCTTCTGAGAGCTTGTCAAGATCGATCTCAGCGAGCATTTCCTTGATTGCTTCTGCACCCATTTCTGCTCTAAAATCATCTTCATAACGCTCTCTCATATCAGCGTATTCTTTTTCGTTTAAGAGCTGACCCTTTGTAAGACTTGTGTCACCGGGATCAACTACTATATACTTGGTGAAGTATAAAACTTCTTCAAGTCTTTTGGGTGATATATCAAGCATCTGACCTATACGGCTGGGTGTGCCCTTGAAATACCAGATGTGTGAAACGGGAGCAGCAAGCTCGATGTGACCCATACGTTCACGTCTTACCTTGTTGCGTGTTACTTCAACGCCGCAGCGTTCACATATCTTACCCTTAAAGCGGATTCTCTTATACTTACCGCAGGAACATTCCCAGTCCTTCTGGGGTCCGAATATCTTTTCGCAGAACAGACCGCCCTTTTCAGGCTTCTGTGTACGATAGTTGATTGTTTCGGGACGCTCTACTACACCATAGCTCCACTCACGGATCTTGTCAGGTGAAGCAAGACCGATCATCATTGAATCAAAAGTATTAAATGCCAATTTACAGACCTCTATTCTTTAATAAATTTGTAGTTTCTTATTATCTTTAAACTAACCTCAGCTAAGCTTCGGATTACGATTATTCATCGTAATCGTCCACATCGCCTTCATCGTCAAAGCCACCGAGACCGAAATCGTCATCGTCGTCTTTTCCTGCATAGAATTCGCTGTCATCATCTATATCCTGTGTGATGAACGAGTCATCCATAGATTCTTCATCGGCAACATAATCAAATGTGTCATCGCCTGCGATTACGCCTACCTCATCGTCATCATCAAAGGTCTGCTTAAGGTCAATTTCATTCTTGTCCTCATCAAGCACCTTGATATCAAGACCGAGTGACTGAAGTTCCTTGATAAGAACCTTGAAGCTCTCAGGAACGCCTGCCTTAGGAACGGGATCGCCCTTAACGATAGCTTCATACGTCTTTACACGACCGATAATATCGTCAGACTTAACTGTAAGGATTTCCTGAAGTGTATAAGCAGCACCGTAAGCTTCGAGTGCCCAAACTTCCATTTCACCGAAACGCTGACCACCGAACTGTGCCTTACCGCCGAGAGGCTGCTGTGTTACCAGTGAGTAAGGACCTGTTGAACGTGCGTGGATCTTATCGTCTACGAGGTGGTGGAGCTTGAGGTAGTACATATAACCTACAGTTACAGGGCTGTCAAACTTCTCACCTGTTCTACCGTCGATAAGAACTGTCTTAGCATCAGGGTTCATAGGAATTCTTGAGAAGTCGATCTTCGCTGTATCCTTGTCCTTGTAATCAGCTCTTTCAGCTTCTGCCTTTGCAAAGCATTCACGGATATCCGATTCGTGAGCACCGTCGAATACAGGTGTCATTATATGCCAGTCAAGAGCCTTACAAGCGAAGCCTAAGTGTACTTCAAGCACCTGACCGATATTCATACGTGAAGGTACGCCGAGAGGGTTAAGAACGATGTCCAGAGGTGTACCATCGGGTAAATAAGGCATATCTTCCTGCTTTAAGATACGGGAAACGACACCCTTGTTACCGTGACGGCCCGCCATCTTATCGCCGACAGAGATCTTTCTCTTCTGTGCGATATAGCATCTTACTACCATGTTTACGCCGGGAGCAAGCTCATCGCAGTTCTGTCTTGTGAATACCTTTACGTCTACGATTATACCGCTTTCGCCGTGAGGAACACGGAGTGAATTATCTCTTACTTCTCTTGCCTTTTCACCGAAGATCGCACGGAGAAGTCTTTCTTCTGCAGTAAGCTCAGTTTCACCCTTAGGTGTTACCT
The DNA here is from genome assembly GCA_015067025.1 of Oscillospiraceae bacterium. Taxonomy (GTDB): domain Bacteria; phylum Bacillota; class Clostridia; order Oscillospirales; family Ruminococcaceae; genus Ruminiclostridium_E. The sequence goes on along the minus strand of SVNC01000001.1, from coordinate 35,553 downwards.
TACCTACCATGATATCGCCTGAGTGAACTTCAGCACCGATACGAATGATACCTCTTTCGTCGAGGTCCTTAAGTGCATCTTCACTGAGGTTGGGGATATCCTTTGTGATCTCTTCAGGTCCGAGCTTAGTGTCACGACACTCAAGCTCATATTCTTCTATATGAATTGATGTGAATACGTCATTGTAAACAAGCTTTTCGTTGATGAGAACGGCGTCTTCGTAGTTGTAGCCTTCCCATGTCATAAAGCCGATAAGAGCATTCTTACCGAGGGAGATCTCACCCTGGCTTGTAGCGGGACCATCAGCGAGTACGTCACCCTTCTTGACAGTCATACCCTTTGCAACTGCGGGCTTCTGGTTTACGCAAGTGCCCTGGTTGGAACGCTTGAACTTGATAAGCTTGTAGGGATGTTCCTGACCGTAATCATCCGTTACAACGATCTCGTCAGCACTTACCTTAGAAACAACACCATCCTGCTTTGCAAGTACAACAGCACCTGAGTCAACAGCTGCCTTGTATTCCATACCTGTACCTACCATAGGATTCTGTGTTACCATCAGAGGAACAGCCTGACGCTGCATGTTCGCACCCATCAGAGCACGGTTTGCGTCGTCGTTTTCAAGGAACGGAATCATTGCTGTAGCTACGGATACTACCATCTTAGGTGAAATATCCATATAGTCTACTCTGTCACGTTCAACTTCGAGGATCTCTTCACGATAACGTGCGTTTACACGCTTTCTTGCAAATCTACCCTTTTCATCGAGGGGTTCGTTTGCCTGTGCTACAACGTAGTTATCTTCTACGTCAGCTGTCATATATACAACTTCATCAAGGACAACGCCTGTTTCCTTGTCAACCTTACGGTAAGGAGCTTCGATAAAGCCGTACTTGTTGATCTTTGCAAAGGATGCAAGATAAGAGATAAGACCGATGTTAGGACCTTCAGGAGTTTCGATAGGACACATTCTGCCGTAGTGAGAGTAGTGTACGTCACGAACTTCGAAGCCTGCACGATCACGGGAAAGACCACCGGGACCAAGTGCTGAAAGTCTTCTCTTATGTGTAAGCTCTGCAAGAGGGTTATTCTGATCCATAAACTGTGACAGAGGAGAAGAACCGAAGAATTCTCTTATAGCTGCCACAACAGGACGGATATTTATAAGGGAGTTGGGAGAGATCGTATCGGATTCCTGAGCCTGAAGACCCATTCTTTCACGGATAACTCTTTCCATTCTTGCAAAACCAATTCTGAACTGGTTCTGAAGAAGTTCGCCTACAGAACGGATACGTCTGTTACCTAAGTGGTCGATATCGTCAACTGTGCCAACGCCTTCGCAAAGGTTGATAAAGTAGCTTACAGATGCGAAGATATCGTCAAGAGTGATGTGCTTGGGAACAAGTCTCTCAGCATTTTCTCTGATAGCGTCTGTGAGCTTTTCTTCATCATCGCCGCACTTTTCAAGAATTTCAGCAAGAACCTTGAAGGAAACCTTTTCATTTACACCGAGAGCTTCAGCGTCGATAGAAGCAGGAATATAGCCTGCAATATCAACCATACCGTTACCGAGTACCTTTACTTCCTTACCTTCAGAAAGTACAACGCACTCCATAACGCCTGCCTGCTCGATAGCCTCTGCCTTTTCGTAGGTGATGTATTCACCTTCGTCAGCGAGAACTTCACCTGTTAAGGGGCTGATGATGGGATTTACTGTCTTGTGGCCTGCAATTCTTGATGCAACGCCTAACTTCTTATTATATTTATAACGGCCGAATCTTGCTAAATCGTATCTCTTTGCATCAAAGAAGAGTGCATCGAGGTGATTCTGTGCTGATTCTACTGTAGGAGGTTCACCGGGTCTTAACTTTCTGTAGACTTCGAGTAAAGCTTCCTCAGTATTCTTTGTTGTGTCCTTTTCGGTTATCGTCTGAACGATACGGGGATCTTCACCGAATAAATCTGTAAGATCATCGTCTGTGTTGACACCGAGTGCACGGATAAGGGTGGTTGCAGGAATCTTTCTGTTCTTATCAATACGAACGTAGAACACGTCGTTGGGGTCCATTTCGTATTCGAGCCATGCACCACGGTTGGGGATGACTGTAGATTTGAACAGCTTCTTACCTGTCTTGTCGTAATCGAAATCGTAATAAACGCCGGGAGAACGAACGAGCTGAGATACGATTACACGCTCTGCACCGTTGATAACGAAAGTACCGCTATCGGTCATCAGAGGGAAATCACCCATGAATATCTCGTTTTCCATAACCTCACCGGTTTCGGTGTTTCTGAGCTGTGCCTTTACTCTTAAAGGTGCTGCATAGGTTACGTCTCTTTCCTTACATTCTTCGATTGTGTACTTGGGGTTATCGTCGATTCTGTAATCAACAAAAGTCAGTACAAGCTTGCCGTTGGCGTCGGTAATAGAAGAAATATCCTTGAATACTTCCTTGATACCTTCGTCCAGAAACCACTGATATGAGTCCTTCTGAATCTCGATTAAGTTAGGCATTTCTCTAACTTCGTCAATCTTTGAAAAGCTCATACGAGTATTTCTACCAAGATTTACCTTCTTGACATTCACCATTGGTTTTACCACTCCTTAAAATAATAACATCATAAAAGACCGTCTGAATTCTGCTCGTGATTTCGCTGTGCAAAAGGTTTTGAAGCCATTTTTCACAGTGCGGAATAAAGCCTTCCGAATACGCATAAACGCATATAAATCCATTATGATACATTTTATAATGATACCACAAATTTCTTCATTCGTCAATAGTTAAATCGCTTAAAAATAACGATTTATGGAAGTGTTTCGACAGTATTTTTTAATTATTTTGACGAAATGTATAAAACGATATGCCGAATTTATATATAGTTATTCCTTTTAAGAATTGTAAATCTGCTGCAAACCCAATCATATATTGACATTCAAATAATCTTATGTTAAACTGAAACCGAAGTATAAACTTAACTTCTGCTAACAAACAACAAACAGTTAAAAACACAAGGAACATTAGCCTATGAAATACGATTTAGACTGGAAAGATCCTGACTACTGGCAACACGACGGCACATTATCCTACGACGAAGGTAATAATGTTATCTTCTTTGACATTTCAAAAGAGAAAACCGATATAGAAGAGGAAGAAAAAGAAGGTTTTTCCGATATTCCCGTTATAAATATAGAAAACTGCGATGCATGGTGCAAAACAGTGATAGATATTCCTGACGATGTGGACAGCTACAATCTCAGCTTTACAGTGGTCAACGGTTCTGTAACGGGAAAAGGTGACAGTGGCTGTGTGTCTGCTGAATTTATAGACGCAAACGGGAAGATTATTGATACAGTCTGCACTGTTCCGATACGGGAAAGAAAATACTTCTACGAATATAAAACTCAAGGACTAAAGGAAGACAGCTTTGTAAACATTCCCGAAAACGCCGAAAAAATGCAGATATGTATTTACGGTGAGGCAGAGGGAAAGGTACTGGACTTTTATGTAAAGAATATGACCCTTGAGCTTGACACAAAGCCCTATAACGATACACCGATAGCCGGTATAAACGGAGTTTTCGTACATCATAAGCTTGATGACAAGCCTGTAATAATCGGAACTGAAACTGCCTTTGCAAATGCTTACAAGTGGATACTTCTCGGTATACTTGTTGCAGCGACAGCCACAGTTATTGCAATAGTAGAAAAGCACAGAAAAAAACAAGAAAGATCAAAGGAATAAAAAAATGAAAAAACGTCGTTGTCCACACTGCGGAGAAGAATGCTTTGGCTTTTTCAGACGCAGTTTTCCCCTTTTCAGATATAACAAACTTACAGGAGAAACAAAAATAGGCTCATACTGTCCGCAATGTAACAATCTTGCAATTAGTTGCAGGAGAAAAAATCTGAACAAGCATTCTGTTATCCCTCAGCATATTTTAAACATCGCAGTAATGTTTGTTGTATTTTTTATACAGACTATACTTACAGCCGGATTTATAACGTCAGGCAACAGTAAGATGGAAGCTCCTCTCATAATTCTGTCGATAATTATCTTTCTGACAATATTATTTATCAGCCGTTTGTTCTTCCCTGCCTTAGTGAAGATAGACCGTTCATATAACAGCTACGTTATTCCGTCAGCAGATAAAGATATTTCAATAGTTTTAGACTCTCCCTGCAAAAGAATAAAGTATCTTTCCATATACGGCATCAGATTTAACGAAAAGGTTAAAAGCATTAAATTCAGCGAAGCCTTTACAAACGGGCTTGTTCCTGTAGTGTTTCTAAATGAGGAAGGAACAGAGGAATACCCTATACATATTATAAAGGGTGAATTTATACCTAGGGAACTTTTAAAGGACAATTCCCGATTTGAAATAGTAGATAACGGGAAAGTCATTGCAACGGGAGTTTTAGAAATTAAAACGGAAAAATAAACAGAAAACGGGCGACCAATGGTCGCCCGTTTTCTGTTTATTATTCTGTTTCAAGCACTATCTTTGTAACACCGTTAAGTATCGGTGGGTAGCTAAGTAAAAGATTTTCTCCGTCTGCGTAGAATGTGATCTTGCTGTTTTCTACGAATTTGTCAGCTGTTACTGTTTCCCCATCTGCATTGACAAGCTCCATATCAGAGTTCAGACCTATCGAAAGCTGGCCGTCTGTAAAATCTTCCTTGTCAACCTTTACAAGTATACTGTAATTACCCTCATACTCGGAAAGCTGAACTATTTCTCCCATATATTCCTTTATCTCCGCTTTTTCACAAGCGGTTACAAGGGATATTGCAAGCATAAGAGAAGATGCCAGTAAGCAGAAAATTAATCTTTTCAGCATATAAAATCCTTTCTTTATTACGCTTTCTTTATAACTGTTCCCTGTCTTGTTTCTTCAACCGTGTAGCCCATTGCTACAATCTTGTCACGAAGCTCATCAGCAAGAGCAAAATTTTTATCCTTTCTCGCCTGCTTTCTTTCTTCTGCAAGAGCAAGAATTTCGGCAGGTAATTCTTCCGCTTCGTTTTCCTGCTTTGTTACGCTGTTCTTTGCAGTTTCAAGAAGGGAGAGAGAAAGCACCTTATCAAAGTCGTCAATAAGAGCAAGCTTCGTAGCAGGTGTTGTGTCTGCCTTTAACACATCGTAAAGGGCAGTAATACCAAGAGACGTATTTATATCGTTATCCATTGCTGTAACAAAGGAGTTTTTAAGCTCGTCAAACTTTGCCTTATCAACCTCTCCCTGAGGCTGTGCCTGTAATGCGGCAATCTTTGCAATAAGCTTATTGAAAGCTACTGCGGCATTGTCAAGGTTTTCGTAAGTAAATACAAGGGACTTTCTGTAGTGGGACTGTAAGCAGAAGAATCTGTAAACAAGAGGATTATAACCCTTGCTTTCAAGCAGGGATACCGTTAAGAATTCACCGCTGGACTTACTCATCTTGCCGCTGTTTGTATTAAGGTGAAGAACGTGGAACCAGTAGTTGCACCACTTATGGCCGATATACGCTTCACTCTGAGCGATCTCGTTTGTGTGGTGAGGGAAAGCGTTATCTATACCGCCGCAGTGGATATCGAGATATTCGCCTAAATGCTTCATACTGATGCAGCTGCATTCGATATGCCAGCCGGGATAACCGATACCCCAGGGGCTGTCCCATTTAAGTTCCTGATCATCAAACTTGGATTTTGTGAACCAAAGAACAAAGTCTGCCTTGTTACGCTTGTTTTCGTCCTCTTCAACACCCTCACGGACACCTACTGCGAGGTCCTCTTCCTTGAAGTCGTTGAATACGTAATACTTTTCAAGCTTTGAAGTATCAAAGTAGATATTTCCGCCTGCTTCATAGGCAAAGCCCTTTTCGATAAGTGACTGGATAACCTTTATAAAATCATCAATACAGCCTGTTGCAGGCTCTACCACGTCGGGAGTCTTGATGTTAAGCTTCTTGCAGTCTGCAAAGAATGCGTCTGTGTAGAACTTGGCGATCTCCATAACCGTCTTATGCTCACGCTTAGCGCCCTTGAGCATCTTGTCGTCGCCTGTATCACCATCACTTGTAAGATGTCCTACGTCTGTGATGTTCATTACACGCTTTACGTCAAGTCCTGTGTAACGCATATACTTTTCAAGTACGTCCTCCATAATGTAGCTGCGGAGATTACCTATATGTGCATAATGATATACCGTAGGTCCGCAGGTATACATATTTACCTTACCCTCTACGTTAGGGATGAATTCTTCCTTTTTTCTTGTTAACGTGTTATAGATATACATTGTTTTATTTCCTTTCTGTCATTCAGCTTTATCTTCATTTTGTTTTTTCAGCTCATCAACCTGTGCCTGCAGCTTTTCAATCTTACCAAGCATACTGCACAGTGCCTGAGATACAGGGTCAGGAATGTGAATCTGGTCAAGGTCGTAATTTTCCACCTTCTGACCGTCCCTCTTCACTATCCTTGCGGGAACGCCCACCGCTGTGGAGTTCGGCGGAACTTCGCTAAGCACTACCGCATTGGCGGCGATCTTAGAATTATCTCCGACTTTAAAAGGACCTAATACTCTTGCCCCTGAACCTACCATTACGTTATTGCCAAGAGTGGGATGTCTTTTTCCCGTATCCTTGCCTGTACCTCCAAGGGTAACACCCTGATAAATGGTGCAGTTATCGCCTATCTCGGTGGTTTCACCGATTACAACACCGCTTCCGTGGTCTATAAAAAGTCCCTTGCCTATGGTAGCACCCGGATGTATCTCAATACCGGTCTTGTGTAAAGCACGCTGAGATATCCATCTTGCAATGAAATAATGCTTTTTAAGATACCATTTATGTGCTCTGCGGTAGGCTCTTATAGCCTTAAAGCTCGGATAGAGGAAGAATACTTCCAGATCGCTTTTTACTGCAGGGTCACGCTCACGGACGGATTTAATGTCAGCTTTTATAGTTTCAAACATAAAATTCCCCTTTAAATAAAAATAAGCCATCGTCAAAAAGACGAAGGCGATAAAATCACGGTTCCACTTCGGTTCGAAATTTCCGTAGCGGAAATTTCCTCATTACTCTTTAACGCAGAGATACGGACAGAGATACTTTATTCCCCCTGTCAGCCCGACAAAGCATACAGCCGCACTTCAACGGATATTGTCTGCCGATTTCCACCATCACGGCTCTCTGTGAGATTTTTCTCCATCTACTCTTGCTGTATATAGGCTCTATACTATTTACAGACTTAGTTTAACATACAAATTTCTTTATGTCAAGCGGAAATATTGACAAATTGACGGAATGATGTTATTATATTTATAGTATATAACGATAATAAAAAAGAGGTGAGCCGTATGTCAAAGAAAATCCCCACAAGAAGAGAGCTTCGTGATATAGAACGAAAAGAGCACGAGAAGAAGTTAGAGCGTACTATAGCACGCAACTGGATAATCTGTATCGGCTCACTTGCAATAATAGTTGCCGCCATGTTTTTAACAAGATAAATTTACGTGCAGAATGGTCTCCCATCCTGCACTTTTTTATTTACAGATAACCTCTCATATCATCGGCTAATTTTTCTTCAATGCCGATAAGTGCTTTGGTGAGATTTTTAGAGTCCTCATCCGCCGCCTTATACTGATTGAGATATTTTGAAAGAGACTTTATCCCCATATTGCAACCATCTGTAATAAGATCGGCAACTGTACTGTCAGAGGGGTCAGCCATCAGCTTGGCGTTTGTCTTTATATAGGACATTCCCTTTATCATCATCGGTGGGTCTTTACCCTTATCGTGAAAGCTGTCAAGTCTGCCTCTGAGCTTTTTATCAAGTCCGTTATGGGCAGTCTTGCTTATAAGCAGACTTTCACGTAAACTCTTGTCCTTTGCATAATCAAGTACGTCGTTTATAGCTGATACGCCCATCTGTATTCCTGCGTCACATTCTCTTAAGAGCTTTATGGTGTCCTGTTCGATCATTATATTTCCTTCTTTCCTTTGATTTGAATTTAGTATGAGGATTTAATTTTAAAATTATACGCTAAAATTCGTCTTTCATCTACAAATTAATTGACAAATCGACAAATAGAAGTTATAATTTTACTATATATTACTGTTTTAAAGCTACATACGGAGGGAATTATGAATTTTCTTGAAGAAAGAATTTTAAAGGACGGCATTGTAAAAGAAGGTAACGTACTTAAAGTTGACAGCTTTTTAAACCATCAAATGGATATTGAACTGCTTGATAAGATAGGCGAGGAATTTCACCGTCGCTTTAAAGATAAAAAAATCACAAAGGTATTGACTATAGAAGCATCGGGCATAGCTATCGCCTGCTTTGCGGCAAGATATTTCGGCGTTCCCGTGGTATTTGCAAAAAAATCAAAGAGTGTAAATATCGATGGCGATATGTATGTAGCTGAAATAGAATCCTTTACTCACAACTGCAAAAATCAGGTTATCGTATCTCAGAAATTTTTAGGGACTGACGATCACATCCTTATAATAGATGATTTTCTTGCCAACGGATGTGCGTTGCAGGGGCTTATTTCCATCAGTGAAAACGCCGGTGCAACCATTGAGGGTATAGGAATTGTAATTGAAAAGGGCTTCCAGATAGGCGGAAAGGTGATAAGAAATCTTGGCTATCATCTTGAATCACTGGCAATAGTTGAGGATATGGATGCCGCAACTGCTACGGTTACGTTCAGAAACCAGGGAGAAACCGCGTGATGGGAAAGATAAAAGAAAATTTCACAAAGTTTAAAAACGAAAAAAGTTCCATAGATAACATCTATAATCTTAACGGAAAAGTACCTCTGCTGAAATCTATCCCTTACGGATTACAGCACATTCTTGCAATGTTTGTTGCAAATATCACCCCTGTAATCATCGTATCGGGTGCTTGCGGACTAAGTAGTGCAGATACGGCAAGACTTATTCAGACTGCTATGATAATAGCCGGTATCGGCTCACTCATTCAGATGTTCCCAATATTCAGAATAGGCTCTAAAATGCCAATTGTAATGGGTATCAGCTTTACCTTTGTATCAACCCTCTGTGTTATAGGTTCGGGTGACTTCGGTTACGAAAAAATGCTCGGTGCAATCATAGTCGGTGGTATTTTCGAGGGAACCTTAGGTTTATTTGCAAAGTACTGGCGTAAGATAATTTCACCTGTAGTTGCCGCCTGTGTTGTAACCGCTATCGGATTTTCATTGTTTTCTGTCGGTGCAAATTCCTTTGGTGGCGGTAATGGAGCAGCGGATTTCGGCTCCTGGCAGAACTGGTTACTGGGCGGCGTAACTCTTATCACCTGTATTCTTGTCAACATTTTCGCTAAAGGACATTTAAAGCAGTTATCTGTTTTATTCGGACTTATCGTAGGCTACATAGTCGCAATCTGCCTTGGCAAGGTGGACTTCTCACAGCTTTCAGAAGTCGGCATCGTTTCCGCTCCCGCAATATTACCTGTTATGCCGCAATTTGATATTGGCGCTATAATTTCCGTTGCGGTGATATTCCTTGTTTCTGCAACAGAAACCATTGGCGATACCTCAGCTCTTGCAGGTGCGGCACTTGACAGAGAGCCTACCGACAAAGAAATTTCAGGCTCTCTTGCCTGTGACGGCTTTATAAGTGCGATATCGGGACTTTTCGGCTGTATGCCTATAACCTCTTTCAGTCAGAATATCGGTCTTGTGGCAATGACTAAGGTGGTAAATCGCTTTACCATTGCAACGGGAGCAGTTGTAATGATAATCGCAGGCTTTTTCCCCATTATCGGCGCAGTGCTTGCAACTCTTCCCGAGGCGGTACTGGGAGGATGCACTATAATGATGTTCGGTTCTATAGTTGTAAGCGGTATTCAGATGCTGACAAAGTGCGGTTTCTCCGAAAGAAATATCACCATCGCATCACTTTCACTCAGCGTAGGTGTAGGTTTTACACTTGTGCCGGACATATTCAAAAATTTTCCTGACATAGTTCAGTCGATATTTGCACAGAACTGCGTTGCAGTGGTGTTCGTACTCGCAATAGTGCTTAATCTTGTATTGCCCAAAGAAAAAAGTTGACGTAAAATGTGCGGTAAGGCGTAAATAATTAAAAAAACATAAAACGAAAAGAACCTCTCAACCCTATCGGTTGAGAGGTTTTTCACTGCCTAAGAACGACCAAAAGGTGTATAAATGTAGGTAAGAACAGCAAAAAGGTGTGTGATTTTGTTCTATTAACTACTCGATAAATTGGAATTTGCCGTTACGAATTATACAGAAGTTCGGTTGGCAAGTCATTCCAAAGTTCTGTTCTTGTCTTGTGTTTTCTTAATTTTTCTAATATTTTCATATCAGGGTTAGGATAGACCGTAAAACCATCTTCTTCACCCTTTTCAAGACGAATTGGAAAAGCAAGCTGCTCTTTATCTATCGAAAACTGTGCATTTACTCCTTCTTTGTTTCCTCTTGCGTCAAGGCGTATCCACTTTTTATACTCTTCGATATATACACCATTAAGCCCATGATATATTAAAACTGGAGCTGTTTCATCATCTAAAATCAGCTTTTGATAACAAAAGCCTGTTGGGATAGATTTACAACGCAACAAAGCTGCCAATAAATGAGATTTTGCAAAGCATATTCCGTGTTCTGCCCTCAGCACTTCAGATGCGGTACAAGTTATAATATCTCTGTTTATATCTGCTGAATGAGAAATGTTATCTCGTACATATTCGTATGCTGCTTTGATATATTCAATCTCACTATCTGCTTTTTGGAATAACAAATTAGCAAGTTGAGCGATAATATCATTGCTGTAATCAATCACATCATCTTCTTTTAAGTATTCTTCTATCTTTTCTATTGACGGTGTTACGTTCATAACCTACCTCCAAATTCTTATTTATCGATGAGTTAATTATGCCATACTTTCGCCAATAAATCAAGGCGTAGCCTTGCATCATTAATGAAATCGTGCTTACGCACGATGAAATCTTCGCTTTCGCTCAGATGAAATCCTCGGCGGTTCGCCTCGGATGAAATTAAATCCGTCCTTCTTCCGACAGAGTCGGATTTCATCGCTTACGATTTCATCCACGATAGTGGATTTATCCCGTCCGAAAGGACGGATTTAACTGAAAAAGCACTTGCTTTCGCAAGTGCTTTTTCTGGCTGGGATGGCGGGATTTGAACCCACGGGTGACGGAGTCAAAGTCCGTTGCCTTACCGCTTGGCTACATCCCAATATAAATAAAAATCCGCCCGGCACTGGGTATGCCTCAAGTGCAGGACGGTAATTTGTAAATATGGGGTGGGAGATGGGACTCGAACCCACGATCTTCGGGACCACAATCCGACGCGTTAACCAGCTACGCTACACCCACCATAGATGGCACGCCACACAGGATTCGAACCTGTGACCTACCGCTTAGAAGGCGGTTGCTCTATCCAGCTGAGCTAGTGGCGCGTATGGTCTTCATATTTACTTCGCATTTCTGCGATGGAGCGGGTGATGGGAATCGAACCCACGTGTTCAGCTTGGAAGGCTGACATTCTACCATTGAACTACACCCGCATCTATGTTAAGAGGCGTTAACCTCATAACGCTTATATATTATACCACAAGAAAAAACGTTTGTCAACACTTTTTTTGAGAAAATTTTAGCTTTTATTTTCCTCACGTTTTATGTAGGGAGTTATTTCTCCCCTTTCACCCTTTAAGTGCGTCTACAGGCTTCATTTTTGCTGCTTTATATGCGGGATAACTACCTGATATCATCCCTATAACAAGCGATACCGCAACAGATAAAAATGCTTTATCCCATTGTAATACGGGAGCTTCTCCCATAACAGAGCAAAGAATAACTATCACAGTCATAGCCGCAGCTACCCCGATAACACTTCCGGCAAGAGAAATCATAATACTCTCTGCTAAAAACTCTGTGACGATGCGACTGTTTTTTGCACCAAGGGACTTTTTTATTCCTATTTCTCTTTTACGCTCTGCTACACTGACAAGCATTGCGGTCATAACCGACATTGCCGCTACCACAAGGGATATTGCCGCTACCACGCCAAGTGCTCCCGTAGCTACGGATAAGATCTGATTAAGCGTACTTCTCTGATTTAAAAGGTTATTCACAATCACCTTATCCTTGCCCTTTCGTTGCTCCATACAGTCTGTTATCCTGTCAATTACCGCTGTATCCTCTGCCCCCATAGTAAGAAGTGCTATCTTGTCATAATCAGTCCTTCCGCTTATCTGCTGGACGGTGGTATAAGGCAGATATACAAAATACGGTACGACTTCGTTTATAACACTCTGTACTCCCGATAAACCCGACGTGGCAACTCCGATTATCTGAAAGCTTTCATAATGCCCACCCATATTGATATCAATTGTTTTACCGACTATATTTTCTCTGCCGTAGGTCTGAAGAGCTATCTCTCTATCGACAACGCATACTCTCGTGCCGCTTTTTATATCACTGTCATCTATAAGTCTGCCGTGAAGAGCTCGCAGAGAGATTATCTCATCTGCATTGTAGCTTACTCCCCAAGCCATACAGATAACGTTATCATTTACAAGCTCGCAGGTAGTAACCGTTGCCATAAGAGGCATTGCTTTTCCTATTCCGCTGACATCTGACAGAGCAGACACATCCTCATCACTTAGCTTTACCGAACCGTTCGATTCTACCAAAACGGAGTTTATCCCCATATCATCAAGACTTCGGTTTATCTTATCCGTCCCTATTTCTCCAATAGCTGAGATTACAGTCACCGCAAAAATCCCCACCGCTATTGAGCCTATGGTAAGAGCTATTCTCCCTCTTCCTCTTATTACATCTGAAATTATTGAAATAATATTCATTCTTCACCATCCTGCCTGCTTACTATCAGCATACCCTCCGTTATACCTTTAGGAGAATTTATAACCATTTCGTTTCGGGTTACTCCGTAGACTTCAGTACATCCTGTAAGCTCCCTGCCTGTGGTTATATTCTTTCTTTTTGCTCTTCCCTTTTCAACAAGATAGATGAATTCTCCCTGTTCATCCTGACATATTGCACTATAGGGGAGAGTGAGAAACTCTGTTTCAAGCCCTGTCAGAATTTTTCCCTTTGCCGAAAACCCACTCTTAAGCATAGCCGTATCACCATCTATACTGATCTCTACCTCTACAACGGTTTCCTCTGTTGAGCCGTTGTAAATTTTTGATGCAAGGGAGCTTACCGACAGAACATTACCGCTGAAACTGTTATCAACGGCATCTGCAGTTATTTTCACATTCTGTCCCACTGCAACCTTTGATATATTTCTTTCCGACACCATCGCAGTTAAAGTCAGCATACTGTCTCTGCCTATACCACAGATGCTGTCACCCTGCATTATCACTTCTCCGTTACCGGCTATTTCGTATACTACACCCGAGGTTTGTGCTATTATCTGTTCTCCTGCAGTTTTTAGTATGGTATAAAACTCTCCGCTTTCAAAGCCCTTGTTTCCGTAAAGCTCTGACAATACCGCTATCGTTTTTTCTTTATCTATTTTTGCAAGCACCTGACCTTCGTCAACTCTTTCACCCTGTGCCACATAACATTCTGAAAGCACAACAGGGATATCCAACTTTATTTCGTCAAGGGAAGAATATCCAACTACTCCCTTACATTCAACGCTCGGAGTGTATACTGAAAGTTCAGGATATATAACTGCTACGTTAGGCAATTTATTCTTAAGTGCCTCAGGTATGATTATAATGAGATAAGCTCCTGCAATCAGCAGCACTACCGAAATTATTAGAAAAAATGTGTTTTTGTTCTTTGTTCTGCGGACTTTTTTATTCATATATATAAAGACTTCCTTTCATAAAACTCATAACAGTTTTATTTTAGCTTTTCTTCCACGAATTATTATGTAAATTTCAAAGAATAAACAGAAAATTTGCAGAAATAATAAAACAAAGCATAAAAAAGGAAAGGAATAAAACTATGAATATGATAATCTGTTCAGAGCCCTGCCGTCATCAATGTGACGGCTGTTGTCTGCTTAAAGGTGCAGGAGTTATAACAAACGCTTCTCTTTCTCCCTGCAGGTATTTTTCTCCTAAAGATAACGATCCCAACAATTATCAGAAGAAGGATAATAATTATGCTGATAGAACTTAAAAATCTGTATCGAACCTATCACAATCAGGGTGGACAAAGCAGAGTCGAGGCTTTAAAGGATGTTAATTTAAAAATTGATAAGGGCGAATTCGTGTCTATCGTAGGTGCAAGCGGTTCAGGGAAATCCACCCTTATGAATATTTTAGGTCTGCTTGATATACCCGATAGCGGAAATTATTACTTTGACGGAAAGGATATAACGGGGCTTTCGGATAAAGAGATAAGCCGTATCAGAAATCACAGGGTAGGCTTTATCTTTCAGAGCTTTAACCTTATCCCTTCTCTTACCACTCTTGAAAACGTAATACTGCCGCTTGAATACAGAGGTATGGCACGAAAGGAAAGGACTGAAAGAGCGAAAAAGGCTCTTTCTACCGTGGGACTGTCTCACCGCTTTCACCACAGGCCCACCGAGCTTTCAGGCGGTCAGCAACAAAGGGTCGCCATTGCAAGAGCGATTGCCAGTCATCCCGGAGTTATTCTTGCGGATGAACCCTGCGGCAATCTTGACAGTAAAGCAAGCAAGGAAATTATGGATATGCTGAAAAAACTTAATCAGGATGGTTGTACCGTTATTCTTATCACTCACGATAAAGAGGCGGCAATGTATGCCGACAGGATTATCAACGTGACGGATGGAATTGTAAAAACAGAAGGATAAATTGTTGTTTGCGGCGAGCCGCCGCTCCCAATTCCGCCTTCGGCGGCGGGCGTCTGAGTAGCAGTTGGTCTAAAGACCGCGACTGTTTCTTGCGAAACAGACGCCCCTACGGAAATGATTATAATTAAAACAAGGTGGTAAATTGCCCGCAAACGCCGATATAAACGGTGGTTTATTGCCCTAAAGGGCGTCGCAGTCCCTTGGACTGCTGGGGCGGTAGCCCCAAAGGGGTCATTGGTCTAAAGACCGTCGCAGTCTTTCAGACTGCTACAGGGGCAGTAGCCTAAACTTTATGAAAATTGCATTTTCATAAAGTCACGCAGTCCTTTGGACTGCTCCCTTCGGCGGCGGGCGTCTGAGTAGCAGTTGGTCTAAAGACCGCGACTGTTTCTTGCGAAACAGACGCCCCTACGGAAATGATTATAATTAAAACAAGGTGGTAAATTGCCCGCAAACGCCGATATAAACGGTGGTTTATTGCCCTAAAGGGCGTCGCAGTCCCTTGGACTGCTGGGGCGGTAGCCCCCAAAGGGTCACAAGGGGCGGTAGCCCCTCATTTCTCCCCCTTCCCTAAGGGGGAAGGGGGTAAGGGGGTTGGGGGCAAAAATGCCCGCGGTGGCACACCGCAAACAACAACTTACTTCTTGTCTTGTCTTTTCTCCCCTGCTCTGCTATAATAAAAAAAGAAATTTCTGAAAATTTCGTAACGAATTCAGTTTTTTATTGTCATATAGGGTGAAAGGGGCGATAGAGGAAAATGGAAGATTTAAAAATCATTTCACTATACACTGAAAGAAACGAAAATGCCATAAAAGAAACCGAAATAAAATACGGAAAACTGTTGAATAAAATTTCCTATGAAATTCTGCGTAACGACCGGGATACTGAAGAATGCGTAAACAGTACGTATCTTAACACCTGGAATGCAATTCCGCCCACTATCCCGAAATCTCTATGCTCTTTCGTCTGCCGTATAGCAAGAAACGTTGCACTTAACATCCTGAAAAAATTAAATCGCCACAGAGCAGAAAACATCTACGATGAGCTTGAAGAGATAATCGGCGACAATAACGATCCGCAGGATATTATTGAGGCGAACGCCCTGACAACTCTTATAGATACCTATCTCGACACCGTTAAAAGCCGTAACCGCCAAATATTTGTAATGAGATACTATTACAATATGTCTATGAAAGCTATCGGCGACTGCTTTAATTTGAACGAACAGGCGGTACGCTCCCAACTTATGAGAACGCGTGATGGTCTGCGTAATTACCTTAGAGAAAACGGTATGGAATTATAAGGAGGTACATATTATGAATGACAATAAAAAAGGATTATGGGACAATTCTCTGCAAAATCTGAGTGAAAAGCATACAGCAGAAGCGGCTGAGACCCTTTATAAGAAAACCCTTTCTGATATTGATTCCGATGACCTTATTTTAGTAGAAAAAGAAAAGAAAAACAAGCAAAATAATAAACTTCCCTTATTCGCCGCTGCCGCCGCTATTATTGCAGTAATCGGCGTAGGTGCGATCACTACTGTAATTTTAACAAACAGCGGAATTTTCACAGATCCGTTAAGCTCCGATACTGACAGCGTCATAAGCTCCGATACTGACAGCGTCATAAGCTCCGATACTGATAGCAGTGTAACCTCTGAAACGGACAGTAACGAAAGCTATGACGTAATGATAGACGAAAACTTTGAGTACAGAAATTTCTACGATGATACAGTTGAGATCGTATGGTACAAAGGTAAAGATACACGTGTAGTTATCCCAGAAGAAATAGGGGGTAAAAAAGTTGCCTGCATCGGGTCAAAAGCTTTTGACAATATAAAGGTAACTCTTAAAAGCGTGAAATTACCCGATTCGATAACTAAAATAAGAAGTCACGCTTTTCTGGATTGTCGCTCACTTGAAGAAATAAACGTTCCTGAAAATGTAACCGTTATCGAATACGAAACCTTCAAAAACTGTCATTCTCTTAAAAATATACAGCTTCCAAAGGGGCTGCAACAAATAGAAACCAGTGCTTTTTCTTCATGCCGTTCGCTGGAAAACATAAGCTTTTCCGAAGGACTCACTTTCATTGGTCCTACCGCCTTTTTTGGATGTAGCAAGATTACAAATGTAATCTTACCTGATAGCATCAAGGATATAAATCAGAGTGCATTTTCAGAGTGTGATTCGCTGAAAACGGTAACTATCGGCGTAACTGACGGTGGTTCAGGCTCCTGTAAAATACAGTATAGTGCTTTTTCAAAGTGCAAATCACTGGAAACAGTAATAATGAACGCCAACGTGACGTACATAGGTATGCACGCGTTTCAGGATTGCAAAGCTTTAAGCGATATTTCCATACCGGAAAGTGTTACTAGTATTGATGGTTACGCCTTTTCAGATTGCGACTCTCTTACAGAGTTGGAGCTTTCCGACCGGATAGACACATTCGGTCACAACATTTTTTACGGATGCGACAATCTGACTCTGAAATTGCAGAAGGACACAAAGGCAGAAAGCTATGCAAAAGAATATGGGTATAAATATGAATATAAGAATAACACAAACAGCGAAACCTTTACTTCAGGTGATTTTGAGTGTATAGTTTCTCGCAGTGGCGTTGCTGAAATCACAAAATACAACGGTGTCGACAGAAACCTCGTCGTACCGAGTGAGTTAGATGGATATAAGATATTTACTATAGGAGAAGCGGCTTTCAAAGGATGTTATTTCCTTGAATCTGTAACCATTTCAGAAGGCATATACTCTATTGATAGATACGCTTTTATGGGTTGCCATGAACTTAAAGCCGTTTATTTCCCCGATTCTTTTGAAAATATCGGTGCTTACGCTTTTGCAGAGTGCGTATCACTTAAAAACATAACCCTGCCGGATAGTACGATATATATAGACGTTGCAGCATTTAAAGGGTGCAAATCGCTTACTTCTTTCACCATTCCGCCAAAGGTAGCCGTTATTCATAACAATGCATTTTCAGATTGTACAAAACTAAATAAAGTAACAATAAAAGAAGGCGTTATGCGTATTGCAAGTTATGCTTTCTCAGGTTGTAGTTCTCTCGATAGAATAGAGATACCCCAAAGTATAACTCAAATCGGAATTAATGCATTTGAAAAAGAATCAGAGCTATATGTATTCAAGGACTCATATGCAGAAAGCTACGCAAAGGAAAATGGGTTCATTTACGATTATGTCGGCGTTATGAATGGGGATACTTTGGCTTCGGACGATTACGAATATACGCTGCTTCGTAACAATACAGTGGAGATTATAAAGTACAACGGCAATGATAAAGAAATCACCATCCCAAAAGAAATAGACGGCAAAAATGTGACGTCTATAGGTGAAAGTGCTTTCAGTCAGAACTGGCTTTTAACTGACGTAATTATTCCTGAGGGAATAGAAACTATCAAAAGCAAAGCCTTCTTTAATTGTGTTTCTATTAAAACTATTTCCGTTCCTCAGTCAGTAACTCAGATAGGAGCTTCTGCTTTCGCAGACTGCACAGCTCTTACACGCTTTGTTTTCCCTGAGAATATGACGAACGTCAGCACGTCTGTATTATCCGGTTGCAGATCTCTGACCTATGTACGTATGCCGAATAACGTAACTGATATTGGTGCAAATGCATTTGAACAATGCTCAAATCTTACTGCAATCGTAATGCCGAAAAAAGCAGAAACTATCGGAGACAATGCTTTTGAATATTGCAAAATGTCAATAGTAAAGCTACCTGAAGGTGTTAAAAGTATCGGGAAATCAGCCTTTAATGGATGTTATACACTTATGGAAGTAACTATACCTGATGGTGTAACGCATATAGGGGATTCAGCCTTTGCAGGATGTAGTATCAGAGAAATCGACCTGCCTGACAGTGTAACGTATATCGGTCCCAAAGCTTTCCGTGGGTGCAATTTCACGGAAGTCGTTATACCTGACGGAGTAAAGGAAATATCCGATAGTACCTTCTATTATTGCGGATACCTCAGAAAAATTCAGCTCCCTGACAGCATTGAATCTATAGGCAGAAATGCATTCGGCGATTGTAAATCACTTACAGATATCAATATGCCTGATAGCATAACACGCATAGGCGATGACGCTTTTATGGATTGCACTTCACTCACATCGGTAACGTTGCCAAAGAAAATGGTTACGATATCATCTCTCTTCCGCTACTGCGAAAATCTTGAATCAGTCACAATTCCTGATTCAGTAACTACAATAAAACATTGGACCTTTGAGAACTGTTATTCTCTTAAAGAGATAGTTATTCCAAGTACTGTAGAAGTAATAGAGGAAAAAGCCTTCGGACTTTTAACAAATCCCGAAGAATTGCCGACTATCGTCTGTGAAAAAGGGTCTGCCGCAGAAGAGTTTGCGATCATGTACGGTATGAATTATAGAATAATGTAAACAAAAAAAGAAACAAATAGCAAAAGGCGGTCACTGTAAAGTGACCGCCTCTGTTGTTAAATTATCTGTCAGTGCAACGTTTACTGCTTACTTGTTAGCTTCTTCAACCGCAACTGCACAAGCAACTGTAGCACCAACCATGGGGTTGTTACCCATACCGATGAGACCCATCATTTCAACGTGAGCAGGAACAGAAGAAGAACCTGCGAACTGAGCGTCACCGTGCATACGACCCATTGTGTCTGTAAGACCATAGGAAGCAGGGCCTGCTGCCATATTGTCGGGGTGAAGTGTACGACCTGTACCACCACCGGAAGCAACTGAGAAGTACTTCTTGCCGTTTTCGATAGCCCACTTCTTATATGTGCCTGCAACGGGGTGCTGGAATCTTGTGGGGTTAGTGGAGTTACCTGTGATGGAAACTTCAACGCCTTCCATCTTCATGATAGCAACACCTTCTGTAACGTCGTTACAACCGAAACAACGAACCTTAGCCTTGTCGCCGTTTGAGTATGCAATTTCCTTAACTACTGTGAGCTTGTCGTTGGAAATATCATATTCTGTCTGAACGTAAGTGAAGCCGTTGATTCTGGAAATGATCTGTGCAGCGTCCTTACCAAGACCGTTTAAGATAACTCTTAAGGGTTCTTTTCTTGCCTTGTTAGCTGTTCTTGCGATACCGATAGCACCTTCAGCAGCTGCGAAGGATTCGTGACCTGCTAAGAAGCAGAAGCACTTTGTATCTTCTTCAAGAAGCATCTTACCGAGGTTACCGTGGCCGAGACCAACGCTTCTGTTTTCAGCAACAGAACCGGGGATGCAGAATGCCTGTAAGCCTTCGCCGATTGCAGCTGCAGCTTCGCTTGCCTTCTTGATATCTCTCTTAAGAGCGATTGCTGTACCGAGTGTATATGCCCATACGGCGTTTTCAAATGCAATGGGCTGTACGCCCTTAACGATTTCTTCTACGTTAATTCCCTTGGAAAGGCAAAGATCTCTTGCTTCTTCAATTTCTTTCATACCAAGGGTTTCGAGACATGCTGCAATCTTGGCTGCACGTCTTTCCTGTCCTTCAAATTTAGCCATTATATCTTTACTCCTTCCTTATTATTCTTCACGGGGATCGATCTTCTTAACAGCTTCATCATATCTGCCGTACTGACCCATGTTAGCCTTGTAAGCTTCGTCAGGAGTCTTGCCGTGACGGATGTCTTCGAGCATCTTGCCAAGACGGATGAACTGGTAGCCGATGATTTCGTTGTTTTCGTCAAGACCGAGGGATGTGATGTAGCCCTCTGCCATTTCCATATAACGAACACCCTTAGCCTTTGTTGAGAAGATAGTACCGATCTGTGAACGAAGACCCTTACCTAAGTCTTCAAGACCTGCACCGATGGGAAGACCATCTTCAGAGAAGGCTGTCTGTGTACGACCGTAAACGATCTGTAAGAAAAGCTCACGCATAGCTGTGTTGATAGCGTCACAAACGAGGTCTGTGTTAAGAGCTTCTAAAAGTGTCTTACCGGGGAGGATCTCACCTGCCATTGCTGCGGAGTGTGTCATACCAGAGCAACCGAGTGTTTCAACTAATGCTTCTTCGATGATACCATCCTTAACGTTGAGTGTCAGCTTGCAGGCACCCTGCTGAGGGGCACACCAGCCTACACCGTGTGTAAGACCGCTGATATCGGAAATCTGATAGGCTTTTACCCACTTGCCCTCTTCGGGAATGGGTGCGGGACCGTGCTTGGGGCCTTTGGCAACCACGCACATGTTCTGAACTTCATGAGAAAAACTTGCCATTTTTCTGCTCCTTTCAAAAATGTTACAGTTCTTGTCCGCTTTCGGACAAGTCACATATACAAATATATTATATACTATTCTGAAGAAAATTTCAATAGTTTTGAGAAAAATCCGTCAGCAAATTAACAAAGTTTTTTTATATCCTGATTATATTCTTATATGATACAGCGACTACAGATTCCTTTACTTGACAATACCCTAATACCGTACTATAATATTGATATATCTTATAGCGAAAACAAAGGTCGCAAGGAGGCTCAAAGTATGAAAAAATATCTTCTTATCATACCTGTTATAATTATACTTATATCTGCATTCATTCTGATGTTTCAGGACGAATCTACCATACCTGTAGATAAGGAGTTTTTGAAAGGCGACTGGGTAGATGAGCAAGGATACGTTGTTAATTTCGTCAACGACATAGCCTATATATATACTGACACAGGAAAATATAACGTTACTTATGAAAAAGGTACAGCAACACTTCAGGATACCTCTGACGTTATCAGGATAACAGGAAAAGATGAAGACACCATAATCATAGACGGAACAAATATAAAAAAATGTTACGCCTATCGTGCATCGGGTGAAAAGGGTAAAGAGCTGTGTAAGGAGATAAGAAAAAAAGCTGAGGGCTGCTGGAGCTCCAATATTCTGAATAACTGCTATATGATCATTAACAACAAAAAAATAACCTCTATCGTCAACGGAAATGTAACGTCAGTCAATAACGATACAGACGGCATACGTCTTGTTTCGCTTGAAGAAATCCAGGAAAACGAACAGGTTGCTGACTATTCTGCTACCATTCGTTTTGACGGCGAGGATATGATCCTCCAGACCTTTATTCAGACCTTAAGATATAAGCGAACGGATATTGAAGAAATCCAGTCTACCGTTGACCTGAAGGGAATGATTGCAGGCGAATGGACAATGGCAGAACACCCCTTTGATAACTGGACGCTTACCCGAGGCGGTACTCTTACAATAAACGGAACGCTGTACAGTTATACAGCAAAACCATATTATGAGTGCAACAAGCTGACAGTAAATTCTACTGATGAATACGAATTTGAGATGGTAGATATAAACAAACTTATTCTCACAAAGGACGGGATAACTAAAGAGCTATACAGAAAAGACAGCGATGAGATAGGCATGATGAAAGAGCTGTATAATCTGATTCAGGAGCGTACAGACCTGTTAGAAAAATACCCTGACAATGCAGGCTGGTTAGCTTCAGGAAACTCCTTTGGAGACGTCCCCTATATAGCTGATACCGATTATATAGATAGAAGTGTTAAGGAGGGAATTTTCAAAGTAAGCAGACCTGAAGAGCTTGCAAGCGTTACCTATTATATCAATGCGTATCTCACCGATGAGCAATCAGAAAAAGCTGATATAAAAATTGAAATAATAAAAGATATCGACCTTTCCGGATACGAATGGTGCGGCATCGGATGGGAACGCGAAAATTCCGAAACACATTACTTCAACGGACAAATAAACGGCAATAATCATTTTATAATCAAACCCTATGTAAAGGACTCCAAATGTGACGGCTTTATTATAAGCGGCAAGAAAATCACGGTAAGAGATATTACTATAAAGGATAGCTTCATTGATTATTACAACAGACTGGATAGAATTTGCTCTATAGGTAATGAAGCTTCTCTCTTTGATAACTGCCATATATATCTGACAGGTGAAACAAGCAACCATAGCAGCAACAGAAAAATATCATTACTCGGTACTGTGACGAATTGCTCTTACCACTGGACGCCGTCTGAAAACGAAGATTTCCCGTATCATCTCGTCTGGGATGAAAACGGAGAAATAGATCAGATCCTTAATGACCTTGTACAGATCACTATAGACGATAATCACAACGTAACCCGTCCCGCCGACCTTGAACGTTTTCGTAATCTTGGATGGATAATAATGCATAATGGCGAACAAGTGCTACACCGCAATGCCGAAAACGAATTACACTACAATCACTGTTCTTTCCAAAGCGGAAAGTACGAAATATATCTTACTGCTTTTATTGACGGTTCTTATTCACGTATAAGCAACGTAGTATCCTACGAGATAGAAAGCAGCATTGAAACAGATGATGGTTCGTTATGGGACTAAAGAAAAAATCCCCACTCTTACGAGTGGGGATAAGCTTTGTCGTTTTAAGCAGTAATTACTTAAGTTCGATCTTAGCGCCAGCTTCTTCAAGCTTTGCCTTGATTTCTTCAGCTTCTGCCTTGGAAACGCCTTCCTTGAGAGCCTTAGGAGCTGCTTCAACGAGTTCCTTAGCTTCCTTAAGACCAAGACCGCAAATATCCTTAACTGCCTTGATAACGTTCATCTTAGCATCGCCGAAGGATGCGAGAATTACGTCAAATTCTGTCTTTTCTTCAGCTGCTGCAGCTGCACCGCCTGCTGCAGGACCTGCTACTGCTACTGCTGCTGCAGATACGCCAAATTCTTCTTCGAGAGCCTTAACGAGTTCGTTGAGCTCTAATACTGTTAAACCTTTTACTTCTTCGATCATTGCTAAAATCTTTTCTGAAGCCATTTTATTTTCCTCCATAAATATGTTTTAATTTTTTTGCGGATTTCCCGCTCTTAATTTAGTGGCTTATTTTAAGCCGCCGCATTTCTTATGCGTTCTTCTTTTCGATTTCGCTTATAGCGATAGCGAGCTTCTGGATAGGGGACTGAAGCATAAATACGAGCTGAGAAAGCAGAGTTTCCTTTGTAGGAAGCTTTGCGTAAGCTACTACTTCTTCCTTGCTGATAGCCTTGCCATCAACGAAGCCCTTCTTGATTGCGAAAGCACCGTTAGAAGCTTCTTCCTGCTTGTATAAAAGCTTAGGAGCTGTAACGATATCTTCCTTAGCAAGTGCAATAGCTGTTGTGCCTTCAAGAACGTCATCAATTCCTTCAATACCGGCAATTTCAGCTGCACGCTTTAAAAGAGTGTTCTTAACTACGAAGTAATCAATCTCTGCTTCACGAAGTCCCTTTCTGAGAACTGTGTCGTCAGCAACTGTGATACCCTTGTAGTCAACGATTACGCCGCAAGCAGCATTCTTGAGCTTTTCAGCAAGCTGAGCTACGTATTCCTGCTTTGACGCTAAAATCTTTTCACTGGGCATAGTGTTTTCTCCTTTCGTGTAATAACTGTTCGAAAAGGGGAATATAAAAACCCTTTCCTGTCAAGACAGAAAAGGGCAGAAAAATCATATTCTTTCTTCCCATTCCTCGGTAGGCGACATTGTCGTTAGCGGTTACCCGACCTACTGTCTTTAGAACAGCTTCATTATTATATCATATTGATTTATGATTGTCAATAGGTTTTTTAAAAATTTTGAATTTTTCTTCAGGTGATGATAATGACGTCATAAGCTCCGTTATTCACTCGTCTTATTCTTCTCCTGCTCTTCAATTTGTTGCAATGTATCAAGATAATCCTGATAAAACTCCTCATTAACGTGGTCATCTATATCAATTTCAAAACCGTTTCCGCAAAGAATTATTTTCTCCGGCTTTGTTTTCAATGGTATTTTTATAGTTTCTGTTCTCGGTCCACTGCCAAACAACAAGGGGACAAGCCCTACATAGTATTTTATGCCTATTTTTAAGACTCCGTCTTTTTCTTCGGTTACGTAACCAAGAGTATGACCTATACCGTGAAAACCGTTTTTGGTGAAAAGGATTTCCACAGAATCATCTTTTATCTCGTAGTGGTATGTAATGTAACGCTCGGGACTGACGCAAGCGGAAAATCCCCATAAACGCCAGCCGAAAATGTACATAAGAACAGTACCGACAATAAGAAAAGCTATTACCGATAAAACCAAAAGCACCTTGTGCTTTAAAAGCTTCTTTACCATAAAAATACCTCGTTATCAGTTCATCTCAGCTACGTCAAAGGAACGGAAAAAGTCGTCGTTCAGCTTTTCCTTACTTGCTCTGATAGAAATCAGCATTCCATCTTTATATATATTCGCATAAGTTTCTCCGGCGTTGTCGGTTTCGGAAATAAGAGCTACAGTCTTGCTGTTATCGGCAAGTGTGATCTCCTTTTCATAAACAGAAGTGTAGTTTTTAAAATTGCTGTAACTATCGGGATTAGGTGACGAAGGCGAAATAATATTCTGTACTTCAAGATATGATTTTGCGTTATCTATGCTTTCATTTTCAAGAGGTAACAGATAGGATAACTTTACTATCATCTGCTCATCGCCTGATACAGCCCCACAATGATACCATATCCACGGAATACGGTAAAGCTCACTTGTCATAAACGTTATCTGTACATAAGTGCTATCGCTCTGAATTTTCATATTTTCCCCGTTTAACTGCGGTACGCAGAGCTTTATTTTACCCGTTTCAAAATACTGTAGCGTCTTTCTGAACAGCTCAAATTTTTCTTCGGAGGTATTCTGCTTCATCTGTGTATAGATATCCTTATATCCGTCGGAATTCCTATCTGTCAGTGCCGATAACAACTGGTCATAACTATCAAAGTGATAATTAATGACGTTATTCGGAGCACATAAGCCCAGTCCTTTATCTTCTGTACTCTTATTATCAGAAGACGTCTGATTGTCAGAGGTTACGGCACTACCGCTTTCTATATTGCTGTTATTGGAATTTCCCTGTCTGTTGCAAGCAGTCAGGCTGAACGTAACGGCAAGAGCGAGTAAGAATGATGTGAGTTTTTTCATGGTCGTTCCTCCTTCGAAGTTTCAGTTTTATGTGCTTTTCATATACAATACAAAACAGAAGTCCGTTTTGTCCCATATGTTTTATAATTTTTTCTTCTTTAATTATATCATATATAATAAAATTTATCAACAAAGCCGTTTTTATATATTCTGTATTTCACACAAGCTATATATTGATTTTAACGGATAAAAATGTTATAATTATCGGGAGGTGATATTATGTCTTACACAATAAAAATTCCATCGTATATAAACGATTTTAAATGCATAGGCAAGGAGTGTGAGCTTCATTGCTGTCAGGTATGGGGTATAGACTGGTACGTATCTGAGGTAGAAAGAATAAAGAATTCCGACTGCTCACAGGAACTGAAGGAGCTTGTTGCCCGCTCCTTCAAGAAAACGGAGCATGACGATATAGTACGCATAATCTTCGGTGAGGACAAGGACTGCCCCTTCCACGATAAAAATGACAGACTCTGTATGATACAAAAGGAGCTGGGACACGACTACCTTTCCCACACCTGCAAGACCTATCCGCTTGCGGGAACGATCAACAACGGCACTATACTTCGTTACCGTGTTATCAGTTGTCCTGCGGTTTACGATCTGGTCACAGCCTCACCCGACGCCTGCGACGTCTATACAAAAGCCCGCAAGGAAGACATCACTACTGTCAACAGCTGTTTTGTCGATACCGAAGCCGATGTATCGAATAACCCCGTTTTAATGTATCGCAACGAGCTTTTTGATTTCTTCTACGGCATTATCTCAAACAAGAATACCGATATTATCACAGCGCTTATTTCAGGAATTCTTGCCGCATCAAAAATAGACGAATTTGCCGCAAGGGACGTAAAGAGAATACCTGAGGTCATAAAGGCGCTTACTCCCCAGATGACAAACCCCGCTACCCTGAAATCCCTTCAGGATATAGCTCCGAATTTATCGGTAAAGCTCCCCGTATTGAAGAATCTGTTTTCTTCACTTGAAATAGAAGTACCATTCAGAAAATTCATCCAGAATGGTGAGGGCACCGCAGATACCGATGTTCTGTTTATTTCTCCCGAACAATATAATGATTACTACAAGAAATTCAGAAGCTGTTTTCCGAAGGATTACGTCATCAGAAACATTGTCCGTGCACTTTATATGGATATGCAGATGCCCTTCATTAATAAAAAAGACAGCATATTTGCAAATTACGCTTATTTTGCGGTATGCGTGGCAGCTATAGAATACCTTGGCGTATGTATCGCCGCATCCAACGACGACGAAGCAACAGTAAGAGCAAAATTCAAAACTATAGTATGCCATCTGGCAAGAAAGTTGTGCCACAACACGACAACCAATAAGCTTGTTCTCGACTTTATCAGGAGTATCAACTGCTACACACCCGGTTACATATCAATAATAGTAAAATAAAATAACAAACGCCGTATCTGAAAATGCATCAGATACGGCTTTTTTATCAGAATATACTTACTACTACACCTGCTACAACAAGCATTATTCCTGCAACGTTTACCGAGGAGGGTTTTTCCTTTAAGAAAACCGCACCTCCTGCTACGGTCAGTAAAAGTGTAACAAGCTTTATGTATTTATCGAGGGATACGCCTTCTATCGTTCCGACATACTGAACCGAGAATGCCGCTAAAGTCATCGCAAGCACGGCAAGGATCATAAAGAACGCTCCCTTTACGGTAACACCCGCAAATATGTTTTTCTTTCCCTTTGCCAAAGCAGTTATCCAGAGCATTACGAATATAACTACCGCTTCTGTCATAACACCTAAAGTGTAGTTTACGCTATACGCTCCCGTTCTTGCAAGGAATAGTGAGACTGCTCCCACTACAACCGAAAGCCACGCAAAAAGCATCCATCTCTTATTACCCTTTTTCCAGCTCATAAGCACAGTACCTGCACCGGCAAGAGAAACCGCTACTATGGTAAGTATGCTGTAGCTTTCATAAAGGAACATCATCGACATCAGCATCATCATTATAGGTTGAAAGCTGATTATCGGCTGAACCCTTACAAGCTCTGAACCTTTCAGGGCATAGGAATGGAAGAGCCACGCTCCGCCCAGTGCTACGCCTGATATTATCAGGTAGAAAAGGTTAAGTCCGCCCACTGAGGTTATATCTACGTAAGCGCCTGTAAAGGACGCATAAAGAAGAGTAACCGCGATAACAGCAACCGTCTTTATCGACGTAACGGAATAAGGCTCGCTGTCTTTTACGGAAAGCTTATAGAATACCGCACCACAGGAAAGCAGTAAAGCGGTAAGCAATGCAAATAATATGCTGAACATATAACCACCTCAAAGAAAATATCAGCCGCAATTCCTTTTTGTCGGAAAACGACGACTGATATTAGTATAACAGATTTAATTGTTTTCTGCAAGCTTTATAAGTGCTTTATCAGTACTCCAGAAAAATCTTTCCTTGCCGTACTTTTCTACAAGTCCGCAACGGGTAAACATTTCATCGACCTGGGGCTGTACGCAGGAGAAATAAATTTCATCGCCCTGCTTTGTAAGACTCTCACACAATTCCATAAGTGCCTGAACGCCTGAAATATCCGCTACAGGTACACCACGCATTGAGAAAATTACGTTTTCGGATTTTCCGTCATCAAGAAATGCAAGCTTTTCAGAAAGCTTATTTGACGTGCCAAAGTAAAGAGGGCCTGTTATGTAAACGACCTTTGTGTTTTTAAAACATTCGTTATCCTCAATACCGACCTTTGAAGCGTCAACGCCCGCTATATTCACCTGCATATCGGAAACCTTGAGCACGAACATAATAACAGAGAATAAAACGCCTACTAAAATAGCAATGGTGAGGTCGAAAATAACGGTTGCAACCATTGTTATAAGGTACTGGAACATTGCGGTCTTTATCTTTCTGCCGAAGATATCCTTTATAACGTGGAATTCGTTCATTCTCCAGGCGGTAACGATAAGCACACCTGCAAGAGCCGCTAAAGGAATTTTTGACATTACACCGCCAAGCAGGAACATAGAAGCAACGAGAACTACAGAATGTACAACGCTTGTAAGTCTTGTCTGACCCCCTGCCTTTATAGCAACAGAGGTACGGGCAATAGCCGCCGTTGCAGGAATACCGCCAAAGATGGGGATTATCATATTGCCAAGTCCCTGAGCCACAAGTTCTATATCGCTGTCGAGCTTTTCGTTCTTCATTCTGCCTGCAGAAGCACCGCATAAAAGGCTCTCTATAAGACCTAACGCTGCAATACTGATAGCAGGAACGATAAGGTTCTTTATAGTGTCAAAATCGAGGGCAGTAAAGTCAAGTCTTTCCTCGGGTAAAAGGGTCTGAGGAATAGCGCCTACAACTCCCACGTTAAAGTTGAAGATGAAGTTCAGTGCTGTCGCAATAATGATAGCCGCTAAGGATGAGGGAACTATCGCATTCAGCTTTTTGGGATATATCAGCATAAAGATTATAACGCTGACGCCGATTATAATAGCCTCGATATTAAGTGTCTGAGGTGTATTAAAGTAGCTTACTATCTTATCTATCGTTGTTTCGCCTGTGCAGGTAAGTCCCGTGAGGTTATTTATCTGACCGAAAGCGATAATGATTGCAATACCTGACGTAAAGCCTGTAATTACGGGAGTAGGAATA
This sequence comes from Oscillospiraceae bacterium, assembly GCA_015067025.1. Classification (GTDB taxonomy): domain Bacteria; phylum Bacillota; class Clostridia; order Oscillospirales; family Ruminococcaceae; genus Ruminiclostridium_E. The sequence goes on along the minus strand of SVNC01000001.1, from coordinate 6,117 downwards.
AAGGATACAAGTCCGCCAAGCTTGAATATACCGCAGATAAGCAATATCACGCCTGATAAGAAGCAAGCAATAAACACGCCCTGCATATGATAGGTAGCAACAAGTGAGCATAAAATAGCCGCCATTGCACCTGTAGGCCCTGATATCTGATAGGACGCACCCGAAAAGAAGCCTATAATAACACCTGCAAGAATCGCAGTTATAAGTCCTGCTGCTGCAGTTGCACCGCTGGATACACCAAAAGCAAGAGCTAAAGGAAGAGCTACCGCCGCTACAGTAACGCCTGCAAGCAGATCCTTTCCGAATTTTGCACCGCTATAGCCCTTAAATTCTGAGCCAAGTCTTTTTACATATCTTTTAACCATTTTCTTTTCTCCGATATTCTTAATACATTTTCTTAAGCCTTTTTATTTTAGTACCAAAACCGTCTTTTGTCCATATCAATTTAATCCAAATAATTGTTCACTTTTTCTTTTTTTTAAGGGATTTTATATAATAAACCGACGTTTTCCGCAAAATTATGCTACAAATCATTTTAAAACGCTTGAAATAAAACTCAGGATAGTGTATAATACATAGGTACGCAAAAAGAAAATCAAATAGATACGCCTCCTTAGTTCAATGGATAGAATAAACCCCTCCTAAGGGTTAGATGTGGGTTCGATTCCCGCAGGGGGTGCCAGGAAGAAAGCCTTTGTCAGATGACAAAGGCTTTTTTAACTAAATCCGACTTAGGCGGAATAAATCACTTCGTAATGAAATCCGACTTTGTCGGGATAATCGGCGGATTTAATTTCATCTGAAACCGAAGGTTGAAGATTTCATCGTGCGTAGCACGATCTCATTCAAATAGTATGATATCATAGCGGGCTAAATCTTCCTATAGTATGTGAAAGATAAATTGTTGTTTATAGGGTTGCCGTAGGCATTGTAGCCCCCAACCCCCTTACCCCCTTCCCCCTTAGGGAAGGGGGATAAATGAGGGGCTACCGCCCCTTGTGACCCTTTGGGGCTACCGCCCCAAACCCCTTGCATATCAAAGCTTGTGGGTTATTTGAAAAAAATTACAACAACATTGTAACACCGCCGTTCATAATGTTTTGCCAATTGCAATGGCTTGTAAAGGCGGAATTGGGAGCGGCGGCTCGCCGCCAAACAACAATTTATCACAGTAAAAAAGACGGAGCAACCCTCCGTCTTTTTACGTATTATCTGCTGTATTTCAGCTTTGTGGCAAGACCGCCTCTGATATGCCGTTCCTCTTTATTTTTCTCCAGCACTTCCCTCACCTTTTTATGTAACTCGGGATTCAGTTTTTCAAGTCGGGAGGTCACGTCCTGATGCACTGTGCTTTTACTTATTCCGAAAACCTTTGCGGCACTTCTTACCGTTGCATTGTTTTCTACTATATATTCTGCTAATATGATACATCTTTCCTGTTTTGAGTCCGATAAAATATCTCTGGCTTTCACAAAATCGCCCCTTTCTTGCGGAAGTTAATCCGTTGCTCATTTATATGCGTGAGCAGGGGGATTTATGAATGGGTAAATATTGATTTATAACAGATAAGAAAAAGAGCCTTGATTTATTCAAGACTCTCATATGCATTAATCAAACAGATCTCCTACAAACTGATCCGAAGGTGGAAGATCTGGTATTGCAGGGTTGTCGGGATTCCAGTCATAAGTCTGAAAGGTCGTTTCTGCCTGCCAGTTTTTATTGTCCGTAAACATTCCGGCCGGCACGTAATAACCATCGTCAAGCTTATAAAAATATCCTTCGTCACAGCCTTTTCCGTTATACATACCTTCTACCTTCTCTACTACCACCACTTCATCATTCATATGATACTTATTGACAGGATCAGAAAAGCGAATGGTATTTTTCTCATAACTGCATACAGCACCTATCGCGTACATTTTTTTGTTGAGCTTTTCAACAACTTCTTCAGGTGCAGGAACTTCAGTCTGTGGCTTTGACGTAGTTGTCTGTGCCGTAGTTGTGGTTTCAGGCTTAGTAGTTGTAGTCTGAACCGTTGTAGTGGTTTCAGGCACAGGTGTAGTTGTTTCGGGTGCAGGTGTTTCTGATGTCTCAGTAGTGCTTTCAGTCTGCTTTTCTGTAGTTGTAATAACTTCGGCAACAGTTGTTGTAGTTGCTGTAGTAGTCGTTTCAGGTGCAGGGGTCTGCACCTGCGTTACAGTTGTAGTTGTAGTGATGGTATCGGAGGATAAATCACCGCTATTTGAGCTACTGCTACAAGCAGTCATTGTCGCAAGGATATATACTGCTGTTACTATGGAAGCTAATGTTTTGTTACGTGTTTTCTTTATCATAATATTGCCTCGTTGCATTTTACTATATGAAAACCGCCATTGCTATCATAAAGGCAATTACATATTTATTCTGCTGTGTCGGATGTATCTGACTGCTCCGATTCGGGTAATGATTCGGGAACACTTTCTTCTTCACTTTCAGTTTCGCTGACAGGATCGTTCTCTGCCTGTGAAGTTGTGGTAGTTACCGACTGAGTGGGACGGGACGGCTTTTTCTTCGTTGTAGTAGTTGTTTCATCAATATAAGGAATACGTGCAATAGCTATCTTCTTTATTGTAATAGATACTGTAGGTTTGGAGTCGATCCCCTGCTTATCATCAAGCTCATTACCCGAGGATACTTCCACCTCAGATATCTTGTCAATAAATTCAAAGCCTTCTATACACTGACCGAAAATCGTGTAATTTCCGTCAATGGCAAAAGAGCCGCCTTTAGTCAGATACTTCTGCTTTACGTCGTCGCTTACTGCGTTAAGAGACGCAAGATATTCTTCATAATACTTCTTATCCTCTTCGGTAAGGCGATCTGCATATTCTTCGAGATCGGACTTTATATTTTCTGCAGTCTTTGCTATATCAAAGGGGTTGTTGTTATTAACGATAAAGAACTGACTGTTTATACCCATACTGCTTTCAGCATAGCCTAACGCACCGTAATAAGCTCTCATACGGTCGTTTGTCTCACGGGGGACGTCCACCTTATTGGCAGTAGTACCGCCTGCTCCATCACCTCTTAAAGAGCCGCCCTGAATCATAAAATCTTCAATTACACGGTGAATGGTCTTTCCGTCATAATAGCCGTTTTCGGCGAGCTTAACGAAATTATCCACACCCTTAGGTGCTACGTCAGGAAACAGCTTAAAGCGTATCTTACCCGTTTCTTCACCTATCTGAATAGTCATTTCAGCTAAAATATCACCCGGATTTACTGAAATTTCAGAGGTGTTGTCTTCCGGTACTTTTCCCTGACAGCCACACGCTCCTACAGCTATTACAGCAGTCATAAGCAATGCCGCCGCTTTTGTAATTACAGATCTAACCTTCATCTGTCATCAGTTCCTTTCCTGAAACCCTGCTTACTGTTCCTTCTTACCCATACTTACGTAAAGCTTGATGGTAGAATTTTTCTGAACCTCAGTTCCTGCCGCAGGCTCTGTTCTTATAACGCAGTCTGTTGCAACATTATCATCGTGGATCTTGTAAACTTCCGTTTTTATGCCAAGCTCGTCAAGCTTTTTCTTTACGTCTTCCTGCTTCTGGTCCTTATAATCTTCAAGCTTTACAGAAGTGCCTGAAGAGGTACTTGAATTAAGCTGCTGTTCAAGCTTATCTATTTCTTCCTTGGTAAGATACTTATCCGCTGTAGGTTCTTCAAGTGTGAATTTACCCTCAGAATAAGTATCAAGAGTGATCTTCTTTATCTTTATATCCTTTTCAGGCTTCTTGCTGTTTATATCTGAGGCTGTCCAAAGAATTTCGTCAAGTGCATCAAAGCCGTTTATAACCTGACCGAACACTGTGTAGGACGCCGCAAATCCGGGAACGCTACCCTCAGTTGTAAAGGCATTTATCAGCTCATCGGGAATAACCTGCTTACTGGTTTCTTCATGAGTATAACCCTTTAATTCGTTGATATTTTCCTGTGTTATTTCAATAGCACCTGAAAAGAAGAATCGGCTGTCGGAATATCCCGCATTACTGCTGTAACCCATAAGAGCACCCTTGAAAGGCCATAAGTCAACGGAGCATTCGTTCTCGATAAACTTTCCGTCATCGGTAACGCCCTCTGTTCCCTCTTCGTTTGACGCACCCGTAATAGCATAGATGCCTGTTTCGATTGCAAAGAAGGATTTACCTTCATAAAAGCCTTCATTCACACGATTTTTAAAGTTCGCTATGGTTTTGGGGGCATATTCCGTATAAAGCACAGCTGTAATAGTTCCGCAGTCTGTTTCGATGATTGCCACATCCTGACCTTCAGCGGGTTTTTCAAGCTGAACCAGGTGCATTTCTTCAAAATTATAGCTTCCCATTGCGTTGGTGCTGTGCTGCTGGAAGAAGGAGCAGCCCGAAAACGTCATAACTGCCGCAGTTGCAAGAGCTGCAACGGATAAAATTCTCTTTTTCACTTTCTTTTCCTTTCAGATGTTCTGTTTCTTTTATTTATTTCTTTCATAAATCAGAGCTTATACTCCGACTTATTATAATTATACAGCAATGGGTGTAAAAAGTCAAGAGAAAGGCTTTTCAGAAAAGAAGAACTGATGCTAAATTCTTCCTTGAAAACTTCCATAAATTATGGTACAATAAGAAAAAATCACAAAGGTATGAATAATATGAAAAAGATAGCAACGATAATTTTATCCCTCGTTATGTCACTGCCGCTTTTAATAACGGGGTGTCAGCAGGAAATGCCAAAAAGTAACGTCAATTATTCTGACGCAAACAACTGGGCTTATTGCGAAAAGGATAACAAAGAAACTAAAGCGGACGTTTTCTTTATCTGCCCTACAGTATATAAAGGTGATGAAAACTCTTTCAATATGTCACTTTCGGATGAAGAAGCAAAGAAAGCCTTTATAGGCGCTGCTAATATGGAAAAGGGTATATATGATGAGAACGCCAGATTTTTTGCTCCGTTCTACAGTCAGGCAGGACTTAATGCTTATACTCTTACAGCAGAAGACAGAGATCGATATCTGCTTTACGCATACGAAGATATAAGATCCGCTTTCATATATTATCTTGACAACTACAATGAGGGAAGATCAATTGTTCTTGCCGGTTTCTCTCAGGGTGCAGATATGTGTATAAGACTGATGAAGGAATTCTTCACAGATGAAAAGCTTCAGGATCAGCTTGTAGCCTGCTACGCTATAGGCTGGGCAATAACAGAGGAAGAACTGACACAGTACCCTCATCTGAAATTTGCTACCAATAAAGCGGATACGGGAGTGATCATTTCTTTTAACTGTGAAGCAGAGAACGTAACAAATTCACTGCTTGTCCCTGAAGGTGTAAAGGCTCTTGCAATAAATCCGCTCAACTGGAGAACAAATAGTGAAAAGGCAGATAAAGAGAAAAATATCGGTGCTTGCTTTACTAATTATGACGGAAATATCAATAGTGAAATCCCCAACCTTACAGGTGCTTATATTGACAGCAAAAGAGGCACGCTAAAGATAACAGATGTCACAGCAGAAGACTATCCTGCAGGTCTTGATATATTCGAAGACGGCGTGTTCCATCTTTATGATTATCAGTTCTTCTACCGCAATCTGCAGGAAAACGTAAGCTACAGAATTGAAAGGCACTTATCGGGTGAGCCCTCTATCTCAATAGGCGAAAATACAAATATCGGTGTCGGAGAAAAAACGGCATAAGCGTTTTTCAATTGACAAACAGAAAAAGATAGTGTATAATAAAAGAGGTGTTCCGGCAGACAGGCTTAAACTGTCGGAATACCTGTTTTTAATGAATTGAGAGACTCGAAAGTCATACGAGTTCATTACTTATGGGCTTGTGAAAACTCGTGTTATCTCGCAAATGCTTCAATTTTCTTGAATTTTGGATGACAGCATTTCTCACTCGGCCTTGCAAAAGCCGTGCAAAATTCAAACACAATCAAATACGGAGACGTATCGAAGTGGGGACGTTTGCGACCGCCGCCGGTGGCGGATGAAGGGAGCAAAAAGGAGTGGCAGCGGTCGAAATTTTGCGAAGCGAACAGCGAGCGAAAAATTTCGGGCACCGCAACAGGACATAACGGGGCGCCCCGTTCGAT
>SVNC01000003.1 GCA_015067025.1 Oscillospiraceae bacterium | reverse complement strand
AGCCACTAATCGATTGACGGTGGCTCACCACCACACACTAAATTAGAAAGCTCAAGATGTTTTGTGAGAGTTCGAAGTCATACGCAAAACGGCCGAAAATATCTTTTTTATAGTCCTTACACAAAAAGAAACGACAATTTTCGACAGAAGATTGTCGTTTCTTTTGTTCTCTTCACGTTTCTCTATTCGTTCTTCTCTCTTCTCTAAAATTGTCGTTTCCAGAGAAAAGATAAGAGTGAAAAGAGAAGAGAAGGTAGCTTTGCTCCGCAAAGCATTGATTTGAATAACGAATTATGATATAACACATTCAGAGGTGAGTTCGAATTCATACGCAAAACTGCCGAAAATATCTTTTTTGTAGTCCATATACAATTTTAAGCAGTATCAGAAATGATACTGCTTTTTGTTATATTTCTTTCACTCCGTTTTCTGAAATCAGCTTATCGAGTTCTTTTGCTGAAACCGTTTTTTGTATTCTTTTACTTTCGTCATCATCACTGAACACATCACCTGATAAATAAAGTGTATCATCCTTGATTTCGATTTCCTCAAGTGAGTCAACCCCAAGAGCTGTGCTGACGTTGGCAAAGAGCTTTTTCTCGTAATCATACACATAACATTCATAAGGTGCTGCCCAGTAACAGCCGTCAAATATCAATAATTCTCCAAGCTGATTCACCCCTGTTATAATAAAGGATTCTTCTCCGTTCTTTATATTTTCAGGTATATAATTATACGTTTCAGTAAGTGTATCGGTATCTAAAAGCGTAAAACCATATAAAGTCTTACGAAAAAGCAGATAGGATTTTTCTTTTATAGTCACAGAGAAAAATAAATATTTGTAATTATGCTCATCATAAAACACACACTCATAAGTCTTTTCTCCCTTTGTAAGAGCGACAAAAGCTTTTTCTCTATAGTGTTTTAACCCGTTTATCTCTTTCCACGCTTCAAATATATCAATATTAATATCAATTCCTGAGACGGTCTGGAAAATTTGTTCTGTCTGTGAAAATTCAAAATCTTCACAATACCCCTTTATATATTCTTCCATTGCTTCTTTCTCCTTATATATTGCAGTAAAATCATTATATCACCACCAAAAACAAAAATCAACAATCCACTGGAAATCTCTTTTAAAATATGCTACAATAATAGTAACGAACGTCAGGAGGTATGCTATGAAACCCGAAGAGCTTATAAAAATCGCTGTAGAAGCTATGTCCCGTGCCTATGCACCCTACTCAGGATATAAGGTCGGTGCGGCACTTTTATGTGCTGATGGAACGGTATTTACAGGTTGTAATATTGAAAACGGTGCTTTCAGCCCCAGCATATGTGCGGAGCGTACCGCCTTTGCAAAGGCAGTTTCCGAGGGCTATCGTGATTTTACCGCCATTGCGGTATGCGGTGGAAAGGACGGAGTTATTTCGGGAATATTCCCTCCCTGCGGTGTATGTCGTCAGGTGATGAGAGAATTCTGCAAGGATGATTTTCTGATATATATGATTGACGTCGGGGAGCATTACGAAACACGCACCCTTGCACAGCTTCTGCCCGACAGCTTCAGCATATAAAATAACATAAAAATGCACTCTGACATTGTTCAGAGTGCATTTTTTTATTCCCATTTAATAACTTTCAAGCCCTAAGCTGAAGGTATCGCATTCTACCTTTACAGTGCAGGGGGCTGAAAGAATGATATCCGTTATATTGTCTCTGTTCTGATAAGCATAATCGGGATAGTGATGCCTGAGTGCTTTTTCAAGTCCGAATACGTCTGATTTACATTCATTTCTCACTTTTTCTATAGCCTTTTCTATCAGCATTTTGACTTTGTTTTCTGCATCTTGTTTTACCTTCATAATTTTTCCCGTATCGGTTTCAGAAATTCCCCCACGCTCGTCAAACCTTCCATCAGCCTTTACCCTTATATCGAAATAAAATCTGCCGTCAAGGTCAAATTTCGGAGTGATTGAAGTCTGAACGCTGAAAAAAGTTATAGTAGATTTATAATTATTCTCTGTGTCTACAGTAACCGAATATTCAGCCATTCTGTTACACAGAAATTGAAGCCCTATGCAACTGTCATTATCTATCACACCGCTTTTCAGCTTATCGGAAAAGATAACCCCACCATCGAGAACGATAGTCTTTTCGGTTTCTTGCTCACTACTTTCACCCTTTTTTTCTCCACCCGATTCCTTTGGTACCGTGCCGTCAGTCTTCTGCTCGGATATTTTAAGTTTTGGCAGATAGGCACTACCTGTTTTATTGCAGAGCTGTCCCATTATCTGATAGGCATAATCGGCTAAAGTTCTGCCCTCGGAGGAGGCGTTTTCGATAAGATTAATAAGATGCTGAGAAGAAACGTAGCCCTCTTTAAAACGGATATCAATAAGCTCCTCTGCTGTGTTTTCTGCCGCACAGACGTAGGTCTTTGGGTGGGAATGATAGTTTGCAATAAAAAACTGTAATGTTTTCATAAGGTCATAATTGCAAAGCTCTGAACCTATAATGATAAGTCTGTTTTCGCTTAGCAGAAGATCCTTGCCTGATAGTATAGAAGCGTTTTTAGCGGCAGTCAGTATGCTGTCACCCTCGCCTACAGACTTCAGCACGTTTGGCTGAGTCTTATCTATCTGATTTTGTCCGCCCTCGCTGGTCTGGGAGAAATACTGCATACTTATTCTGTAGGTGTTCGTATCGGGAAAATAATCTATCCCCAAAGCCTGCACGATTGCTCTGTCAGAAAGCTCCACGTATCTTACACAGCCGGAAAGAATAAGCGGTAAGGTAATAGCTATAGTTAAAAGCAGACTAATCTTTTTCATAGTTTTCCTCCTTTTGCGGCTTCTTTTTTCCTGTGAATAAAACCAGTAGCGGGATAACGGTTCCTGCTATAACAAGCGGCACAGCAGTGTGCAGTACCGTTTGCAAAAGGTCGTAATATCTTCTGTCTGAGCCTGTTATCATACAGATAAACGTTACTAAAAGAGCATAGATAATTAAAAACCATATAGCTTTAGGTTTTTTGGATGCAGTTGTGTATATCTCCTTCATCGAAGTAAAAAGCAGTGCTATCTTGATAATACCGCATAAAAGCCACACGATAGCGTCGATCCCGTCAAGTCTCTGGAATATCACGATATCAGAAAGTGATGAAATGACGTAAAGAGGATATTCAAGCTCGTTAAGATACGGTCCTAATATAAGATTGTAGATTAAATTTACAAGCTCTAAAAGTACAAATATCACTGCAAGAGAATAGTATACCGTTTTATTCGGCTTGCTTTCAATATTTTTGCAAAGCACCGCAAAGATAAGAATTTCGCTATTACAGCTTACTTCTGAAACAAAGGCTCTGAAAAAGTAATTGCCGTCCTCTATAGTAGCAGGGTAGAGGTAGGAAAAATCCATTTTATCAGACATCGTAATAATTATCAGAATTATTAAAAAGCCGAATATTGAAGTGCCGAATACCGCCGTTCTTGTAACGGCACTTACGCCCTTTACAGCACCGTACACCGAAGCACCTGTTATAAGTGCAACACCGCTTATTAAAAGCAACTCGCCAAGAAGCGTATCGGTGATATAAAGCTGTAAATTAAGCACTGAATTTACCGTCACCGACGTCAGCACAACACCGAAAATGATACTGAGGATGATCCCATATATACGGTTACGTCTGATCGCCGCTGATACAAAGTTATCTCCTTTATATTTTCTTGTCAGTAAAAGTAAAGGAAGATATAAAAGAAGTACCATAAGCTTTGCAATAAGGATTGCGATAAATCTGTCTGAGCCGTAGCGGATAAGCTCACCGGGTATCATTATCATTTCAGTTGTAAGGCGGGATGCCACAAAGGCAGTAGCTAACTGTTTGCTGCTGATCTTACTCAAAATTTACTTATCCTTTCTCTCATTCCTTTTTGCCTTGCCTGATAACTGCTGTACCGTGATGTCAGATTTTGAAAGGCTCTGCCAGCTTACTCTTACGAAGGTATCACGAAGTATACTCCTTAAGGTAAAGGGTGCAAAGGGTGCCATATAAGGAACTCCGTAAGCGTTTTTAGAGCAAAGTCTGAAGAGCAGTACAGTACCTGCCACAGTTATACCGAACAGTCCGAATATGCCGCCTGCTAAAATGAATATAAGTCTTAATATCATTGAGCTTTCGTATAGGTCGGGCACTGCAAAGGAGCATAGTCCCGTAGCGGCAATGATAAGCACTACGGGGGCACTCATAAGACCTGCAGAAACGGTTATCTCACCTATTACAAGTCCGCCCACTATACTGACAGCGTGACCGACACTTTTCGGCAATCTCAGCCCCGCCTCTCTCATAATTTCATAAAGGGAATACATAATAAGACATTCCCCGAAAACAGGAAAGGCTGTAGTCTGCACCGAGGAATAGATATTCAGCAGCAGACTGCTCCTTAACATTTCGGGGTTGAAATTACATAGTGCCACATAAAGTCCCGGCAGTATCACCGCAAGAATAAAGGCGACAAATCTTAAAGTACGCATAAACACCGAAAAATAGGGTTTATGGGTATAGTCGTCCATAGTGTGAAAGTTTTCGATAAATAAAGAGGGCAGAATAAGTGCAAAGGGTGTGCCGTCAACGATTATGCCGACTCTCCCCTCATAGAGCTTTGAAACGAATACGTCAGGCCTTTCGCTCACCATTATCTGCGAAAACAAACTTGAATTGCTCTGCTCTAAAAAGGACTGTAAAAATTCACTGCTTAAAATAGTGTTTAGCGGGATGTTTTTTATTTTATCCTTTATTTCAGCAACTATTTTTTCATCCGCCCTGTCTGTAAGATAGCAAAGACAGATATCTGTGTTACTTCTTTCTCCTATCTTCATAAGCTCAGTTTTAAGGGTAGGAGATTTCATCCTTCGCCTTACCATAGCTATATTTATTCGGATAACTTCGATAAAGCCTTCTCTTGACGCTCTTAAGTTTATATGAGTGCTGGGTTCGTCTATACTTCTGTGAGAAAAGCCTTGAATACCTATCGCTATGGCATACTTTACTTCGTCACAGAGTATCACCGCAAAGCCTGACATTGCGGCGTGCAGTACGTCATCACAGGTGTAGAGCTGCCGTTGTTCCTCCGCAATAAGCATAGTGGATGCAACCTTATTGAAAAGCTCGTTTGCGGTAGAGCAGTTCTCAGGCGGATTTTCCATAAGGGGTCTATAGATAAGGTCTGCAAGTTTCATTTTATCTATCATACCCTCACAGGTTACCACCGCTATTTTATATCCCTTTAACGTGGCGTACTTTATAATAAGGTCGGTACTGTTATTCATCATTGCTCTTATATTTACACAGTTCTCTTCAAGAGATGAAGAGAGCTTTATATCTTTCAGAGTATTATTTACCGCCTGCTCGGAAAAATCAGGCAATCTGTCCTTCATATTACTTCCTCCTTTTTATGTTCTGCTCATATTTTCCCCTTTATGTATTTTTTTATCCGTAAAAGAAAATAATAAGGTCGGTAAATTTTTAAAGGGCGTGATTTATTGATTATCGTTATAATAAGGTCGGTGCTTTTATATTTTATAATCGTGCTGTCCCTTCGCCTTATGGGAAAAAAACAGCTTGCCCAGCTTCAGCCTTCGGAGCTTGTGACTACTATCCTTATTTCAAATATTGCAACATTGTCCTTAGAGGACTTGTCTGTACCGATGATATACGGCGTTATCCCTATTCTCATGATAGTGAGTATGGATGTTTTTATGTCCTTTATAATGCTTAAAAGCACAGGTATCAGAAAAATGGTGACGGGTACTCCACAGATAATCATTTCAGATGGTAAGATTGACCAGCAGGTAATGAAAAGGCTGAGATATACTATAGACGAGCTTATGGAAGCAATGAGAGAATGTATGATATTCGATCTATCCGAGGTGCAGTATGCAATAGTAGAAACCACGGGTAAGATAAATTTCTATCAGAAAAGCTGTTACAGAAACGTAGAAAAGGGCGACCTTGATATAAGACAGACCAATTGCAACCCTCCGACACTGCTTGTAAAAGATGGAGAAATAAATATCCCCGCCGTAGAAAAATGGGAGGGCGGGGAGCAAAGGATATATAATATTCTTGCTGAAAAGAAGACGAAGATAAACGAGGTTTTTATAATGACCGACTCAGACGATAAAGGGATAAATATAATTTTAAAGGATAAGAAAAAATAATGAAAAGATTATTACTTTGCCTTTCTTTAGTGCTTTTGATGACTGTTTTCAGCATTTATGCCTTTTACAGCTGTAAGGCTACGGCAGAAGAGATAAAGCAGAATATAGAAAGCGTGTCCGAAAATTTCAGAAAAGAAGATTTCGATACTGCTTTACAAAAGGCTGATAATGCAATAAATCTCTGGCACAAGCTTTCTGACAGAACGATATTTGTTGAAGACGTTCAGAATGATATAGAAATAGAGATGACTCTCGCAAGAATATCCGAAATGACAAGACAGAAAAGTGATGATATCTATGCCGAATGCAGAGTGCTTTACAGCCTGCTTGACTCTTTTATAGACAAGCAGATGCCAAGACTTGCAAACGTATTTTAGGGTAAATTAAAAGCCACTTCTGAAAAAATCAGAAGTGGCTTTGTTGTACTGTATTCAACCGGTAAAGGTCTCTTTGATATAATAATTTGCACCGTCTTTCTTGAGCCTTATAAACATACTGCCTTCTCCCATAGAGTCGCTTTCATAGGTGATATGATATATAAGCTCGTTTATTCTTATATTGAAACGGTCGGCATATTCCTCCTCGGTGACGTTTTTACAGCTTGTTATTTTCATATCACTGAACATACTCTCTGCGTCGCCCTTGCTACCGCACCACTTCATTTCGTTTCCGTACCACAGAACGTTCAGCAACTCCCAGTTCTTTTCGTTTGTATATTTTTCGTAGGCATATATTACATCTTCTGCAGTCAGAGTAAGCTCAGTACTGCCAAGATAATCATAGCTGAGGTCGCTTTCGGTTTTTGTCTGCCAGTATTCCTCCATAGAAATTACGGTGTTTCGCCCGTTTTCATTTTCCTTAAGGATATAAACACGGATATGTTCTTCGGCTAAATTCAGATAATCGCCTTTTTGATAGTATACGAATACTTCTTCTATCGTACCATCGTCCTTATAATTTTTCCTTAAAAACTTAAACGGAGTTCTTTCATCTTCGAAGGGCCAGGTGTCGATTTTAAACTTACCGTTTTCATCGAAAATAGAATCGTATTCTATTGGGATATAATCTATTCCCAGGTAGGCTTTTGCATATTCGGTTATTTCCTGCTTTGTAGTGCGGAAGTCCTCTATATCTCCATCAGATTTGCTATAATAGTAAAGGTCGCGTATAATGAGGTCTGTCAGATCTTGATTGTACTTTTTGTCGCTGTTGATAAAGTCGATATCTATATCTGCGGGCAGTCTTCCATCGTTGCTGAGTCTGAGCAGAGAATAGACATCGCTTGACGCTTTGTTTAAATAATTATCGTTTTGATTTTCTGCTCTTTGGTAGAACTCATATATTACATATTCTTCGTTTGCTTTTATGCTGGATTTACCCGGATAGCTTGCAGTGAAATGAAGGCTGTTGTCACGCTCTTCTATATAGTAGTCCTTTATAACTATCGTACTGTATATTTCTTCAAAAACCCGTCTTACGTCTTCGTCGGTATCTTCCGGTAAAAGGGAAGTGTCGCCGGTCACAAAGGCTGAAATCATACCTATCTGGTGCTCGTCGTTTATATCATTGCCAAGTCCTGCTTTTTCAAGCTCATTACGGAGCTTTTCGGGCAGATAACTAAAATTATAAACGGGCAGATATTCGTTGTCAATATCAAGCAACTTTATGCTCATTATTTCAACGCCTTCATATCCACCAAAGGCAAAGCTGCCATATTCGTTGGTTGAAGCCTTATATATTTCTCCCTTATTTTCATCGTCTAAAACAAGCTGTATACTACCGCCGATATTATCTATAAGCAATGTGTGCCATTCATTGCGGTCAAGCTCTCCTAAGTCGAGAATAAGCTCGCTGTTATTAAAGGTGTACTCCTTATAAAGCTTTCCGTTAGCGGATAAATGAAACCATGTGGGTGTTCCTGTACCGTCCTTGTCCTCTACATTGTAATCAGGGTGTATAGTGCCTCTCATTGTGGTTTCGTAGAGAGAAAAATAAATATCCTCACCCTCTGCAAATCTGAATTTTATTCTGAGGGAATAATCCTCAAGACTGTCGTCGCCAATGTGGATATTAGCCGGTGTTGCGGCACCGAGTGCGGCAGGTAATGATATTTTTCCGCATTTTAATATCATCTGATTTTTTTCGTTTTTGGTTATATACCAATCCGGTGCGTTGGGATCTCTGACATATGAGTAGGGTAACCAGGTATCTACGTTTTCTGCGGTTATTGCCATGTTTTCCGTGATTACGTAATGAGCGTATATTTTATTGTTTACCGGAGAGGAGGGGAAGGCAATCGGGATATTGTCCTTTTTTTCGTCTTCAGAAATTTTAATTATTATATCAGGTTCGCGATCGCCGATTATTTCCTCAACGTATTCGTATGCGTAATATTCGCCAAAGCATAGATCTGATATGAAATTACCCTCGTGATCTATAACGCCGAGGCCTTTTATTTTACCTTCGTCATCAAGATTGTATACGACGGTGTATCCGTCGTCTGAATAAGAATTTACCCACAGGCTTACATCCTCTCCGAACACCTGCGAGAAAATCACGTTTCCGCTATAGTCTAAATAGCCGAATGTCCTTTCCCCGTCATAGAATGCGACTCTTTCGTTTTTGATGTTGCCGAGATAACCGTAGGTTTTGTTTGTGATCTGCCCGCCCTTTTCGTTTATCAGAATAAAGCCGTCTTTGGTTTCAGCTACGGCAACGCCGTCTGTAAAATTGCTGATTGAAAGATAAACAGGCTGGACTGCAAATTCACCGTTTTTATTTATACAGCCGTATTTTCCGTCCTTAACAACGATAGCAAGACCGTTTTCCTCGAAAATTTCAGCATGCTCGAAAATAATATCTGTTATCTTTTGATTTTTGTAATTTATAAATCCGTACTTCCCGTCTTTTTCTACTACGTAAGTTCCAAAACTGCCCCGGTTTATAATATGATCATAAACAGGCTCTGTAATATAATTGCCGTTTTTATCTATAAGTCCGTACGTATCATCTTTAGTGCATGCTACTGCCACACCGTATTCGCTAAAGACTGATACGTGGCTAAAACGCTGATTATAAAGAGGTTTTCCGTTTTTATCAACGTGGTATGCATCGCCATAATGCTCTACCGCATATATGCCGTCGTCACCGCAGAGAATGCTATAATACTCTACAGGAAGTATGACGTTGTAGTCTTTATCAATAATGCCGTAACGATGTTCTGTTGCCACTGTATCCGTTCCTTCTGTTACGTCTTTTTTTTCTACCATAAAACAGCCGTTTTCTAAAATAAAAACATTGTCAAACTGTGGTCCTATGATATACTTTCCTTCGCTGTCAATGACGCCGACTTTGATTCCGCCGTATATCTGATTGCCGACAACTGCATAGTCATTTGACCAGAATCTGGTAGTTTTACTTAAGGTAAAGCCGGGCTTTGTCAGAACATTGTTCGAAATATCTATATACCATGCACTTCCATAGTTTTTAATAAGAGCAAGCCCGTTATCGTCAAAGGGGTAAAATAAATCATAAGTCGGCTCTATTACGTAGCTTCCGCTTTTGTCTATAAGACCGTATATCATTGTTTCTGAGCCTTTGTCGTTCTTTGCTTCAATGCCGACTATAGCATATCCGTTTTTCTGAAAGGCACAGGCTTCGTCAAACTGCGGTTCTATTTCCCATTCGCCTGATTTATTTATATATCCCCACTTGCCGTCTTTTTTTATCGCCAGCATCTCTTCATGGAATAAGGGATATTCCTTATTCTGACTGCTATCAAGGGTGTTTATATTCTGACTGTTAAAAAGCACCACTCCCGCTATAACGGAAACGATTGCTATGACCGTAACTGCCGCAGAAACAAGAGCAAAGGGGAATTTTTTGATTTTATTTTCCACTATAATAAGATCGTCGGAGTTTGTTACGTTACGGCTTTCGTTTTCATAAAGTGCCGATGCCGTTTCGTTTATGTACTCATCGTCGATACCGCTTACGATATCTTCTAAAAATCTTTCATCCATACCCTTTTCTCCTTTCTATATCGTTATGCCGCTATCTGTAAGATGCTTTTTTAAAGCCGCTTTTATTCTCAGCAGACGGGATTTTACCGCTTGCTCGGTAAGCCCGAAATTATCAGCGATCGCCCTGTGTGATAGCCCGAAATAATATCTTGCCACAAATATCTTACGGTTTTTCTTATCCTGCTTTTCTAAAAATTCATTGAGCTGTCGTATCATCATAACTCTGTCGTAGGCTTTTTCGGGATTATCGTTATCGGTAAAGGTGTCCTTTAATTCTTCGTATACGTCATAGCTTTTACCACGGCTTAGCTTTCTGTACATCTCTATAGCGGTGTTTCTGACTATCTTGCACAGATATCCGCAGAAAGAAATGGGGTTTTCCGGCGGTATACTGTTCCATAGCTTAAAGTAAGAGGAGTTTTTACATTCTTCACTATCAGGCGGATTTTTCAGTATTCCGTCTGCTATTTTAGTACATAGTCTGCCGTATTTTAGATCCGTTTCCTTTATAGCCTGCTCGTCACGGAGGTTATATAGCTCTATTATTCTTTTGTCATCCATATATATCACCCTTTCGGTTTTCCTTTTCATCTATATAGACGAAAAAAATATAAAAAGGTTGCGGTCTTTTTTAAAATTTTACCATATTTTCTTTTATGTTTCAATCTTTCCTTGACTTTTTAACGCTAAAAGGGTATAATACCATAGTAATATGAAATTGAAATTCAGTTTCAAATTGAAGAAAGGGAACTGTTATGGCATATAAAACAAAGCAAAGTGAGATAGTACTGGAATATCTTAAAGAAAATTCCGACAGTCATCTGACTGCAAATGAGATTGCAATGGCACTCAGTGGTAAGAACGTAGGCAAGACTACGGTATACCGACATTTAGAAAAGCTTTGCCGTGACGGTGCGGTGAGAAAATATATACTTGAAGAGGGTGATAGTGCCTGCTATCAGTATATCGGGGATAACACCTGTCACAGCCATTTTCATCTGAAGTGTCTAAGCTGCAATAAGCTTCTGCACCTTGAATGTGACCACCTTTCTGAAATCGAAACTCATATAAATGCACGTCACAATTTTAAAGTTGACAGTTCACGCACCGTATTTTACGGTATATGTGAAGAATGTGCTTTAGCGAAGGAAGGAGAAAAGATATGAAATTTATAAATGTTACAAAAAAAGCAGTTGCAATAGCGTTATGCTCGTCTTTGATAATGAGCGTTACTGCCTGCTCAGAAAATAAAAGCGGCAATGATAGTAACGGAAAACTGAATATTGTGACTACCGTATTTCCTCCCTATGATTTTGCAAAGCAGATTGCAGGGGATAAAGCGGATATAAAGATGCTTTTACCGATAGGAAGTGAAACTCACCACTACGATCCTACTCCAAGTGATATGATAGCGGTAAAGGACTGCGACGTATTTATATATATAGGCGGCAGTAATGAAGAATGGGCGGAAAAGCTCTTATCCGATACTGATAGGGAAAAGGTAAAGGTGGTAAAGCTGATTGATCACATTGATGATCTTTCACCTTCTATTGCCAACAGCGGACACAGTCACGAGGACGAAGAGCATAGCGACGAACATAGTCATAATGAAAACGACTATGACCAGCATATATGGACGTCGCCGAAAAATGCAAAAATAATGCTCAGTGCAATCTGTGACGCCCTTTGTGAAGCGGATGCAAAAAACAGTGAAAGTTATAAAGAAAGTAAAGAGAAATATGAAAACGAGATAACCGCACTTCAGAATGATTTCAAGGCGGCGGCTGACATAACAGGCGAAAAGATACTCGTTTTTGCTGACAAATTTCCTTTTACTTATTTTGCAAAGGAATTCGGTTTTACCTGTCTTGCGGCGTTTTCTTCCTGCTCTGACGAGTCAGAACCCAGTGCGGCAACGGTTGCGATGATCATTGATGAAGTAAAGGCACACAAAATTCCTGCGGTGTTCTATTTACAGTTCAGCAGTAAAAAGGTGGCGGATAATATCTGTAACGAAACGGGAGCGGTAGCTTATCCTCTTCACACCTGCCACAACGTATCAAATGAAGAATTTGAAAAGGGCGAAAGCTACGTCAGTCTTATGCGACAGAACCTTCAGAATATAGAAAAGGTGCTTAAGGGGTAATTGAGTATTTATAAACGAGGTATAAAATGACAGAGGAATATCTGATAAAATGTAATGATCTTGTTGCAGGCTACGAAGGACAGACAGTAATAAATAATCTGTCCTTTGACGTAAAGCAGGGGGATTATCTTTGTATAGTAGGCGAAAACGGAAGCGGCAAATCTACTCTTATGAAAACTATTTTAGGACTTAAGAGTGCAATATCGGGCGAAATATTATTTGGCGGTGGTCTTAAGCAAAAGGAGATAGGCTATCTGCCTCAGCAGACAGCGGCACAGAAAGACTTTCCTGCTACCGTAAAGGAAGTCGTAATGTCCGGTTGTCTTGGCAGAAGCGGAATTTCTCCCTTTTACAGCAAGGCGGAAAAAAAGCTTTGCAATGATAACATCGAATTGCTTGGTATAAAGCATATCGCCCGCAGAAGTTACCGTGAATTATCAGGTGGTCAGCAGCAGAGGGTACTGCTTGCAAGAGCTCTTTGTGCTACAAGCAAGCTGCTTCTTCTTGATGAGCCGGTATCAGGCCTTGACCCGATGGTAACAAATGAGATGTATGAAATAATCAGCCGTCTTAACAGGGAAGAGGGAGTAACTGTAATAATGATATCCCACGACCTGCAAGGTGCATTGAAATACGGAAACAAAATACTGCATATGGAGGGCGGCGAATATTATTTCGGCACGACCGAAGAGTACCGCAGTACTGATATATTCCACGAAATGAGCACTTGTGATTGCCAGTGCTGTTGCGAACACCATAACGCAAGACAGAAGAAAGCGGGTGAAGAAAATGTTTGAGATGCTCCGGTATGATTTTCTTGTCCGTGCTCTTATAGTAGGGCTTTTAGTAGCTGTATGTTCTTCACTTCTCGGCGTCAGCCTTGTGCTTAAACGTTACTCGATGATAGGCGACGGACTTTCTCACGTGGGCTTTGGTGCTCTTGCGGTAGCATCGGCACTTAATCTTGCACCCTTGCACGTTTCTATCCCCGTTGTTATGCTTGCTGCTTTTATACTCATAAAAATAAGCTCCGGCGGCAAAATAAAGGGAGATGCGGCAATTGCACTCCTTTCGAGCAGTGCAATGGCAATAGGTATAATAATTCTGTCAAAGAGTAACAGCGGTGCGGATATGAATAGTTATATGTTCGGCAGTATTATGGCTATCAGCAATGACGACCTTGTTTTAAGCGTGATATGTTCTGTAGTTGTAATCGCTCTCTTCGTGCTTTTTTATAACAAGATATTCGGCGTTACCTTTGACGAGGGGTTTTCTAAGGCAACAGGCGTAAAGGCAAACCTCTATAATACGGTGCTGGCACTTCTTACTGCTCTTACTGTGGTGGTAGGTATGAGAATTATGGGTGCACTTTTAATATCCAGCCTTATAATTTTCCCTGCACTGACTTCAATGAGAGTATTCAAAAGCTTTAAGGGTGTTACGATCTGCTCTGCTCTTATTTCTTCGGTATGCTATATAATCGGTATGGAGGTAACCTATAACTTCGATCTTCCTGCAGGGGCAAGCGTAGTGGTCGTTAATCTTGGTGCGTTCCTGCTCTTTGCTCTTGTCGGACTTTTTGTCCGTAGGCAAAGAAAGGGATAAGAAGTGCGGCGAAAGGCTACCGTCATTGACAAAAATGTACATATGTGGTATAATTTTAGTTAATTGTGAATAGAGACTATGAGTAAATACCTTAAAAAATATTATTGAGAGGTTTTATTATGCCAATAGAAATTAATATGAAATCCCAGGCGACTTCTGTAAAAGGTCAGGGTGTAGGCTCAGCCTACATTGAACAGGTGGGACTTATAAAGGAAATGTCCGATAAGTACACCGTGCTTGAAAACAGCAACAAGCGTACACCTATAGTACATTATCATACAATTAATCCTACCTTCTTTCTTTTTAAGCCTTGGCTTACGTCTAAAGGAACGTCTGTGGGCTACGTTCATATGGTGCCTGAAACAGTTGAGAGCAGTTTAAAGCTCCCCTGGCTTATAAAGAAGATATTTTACTGGTATATGATACGCTTTTACAAGAGCATGAAGCATCTCGTAACGGTAAACTCCTACTTTATAGACGTGCTTAACGAACACTATAAAGTTCCGAGAGAAAGAATAACCTATATCCCGAACTTTGTATCAAGCGATACCTTCCACCCCGTAAGTGAGGAGGAGAGAATGGCTTTCCGTGATAAGTACGGTATACCCAGGGATAAATTTGTTGTAATGAGTGCGGGTCAGCTTCAGGTGAGAAAGGGAATTTTCGATTTCCTTAAGATCGCTGAGCAGATGCCCGACGTGCAGTTTGTGTGGGCAGGAGGCTTTTCCTTCGGTGCTATAACCGATGGCTACAAGGAAATTCAGAAGGTGCTTGATAATCCCCCCGCAAACGTAAAATTCCTCGGAATAGTTGACAGAGAATATATGAACGAGGTTTTCAATATTGCCGATGTTATGTTCCTTGCTTCCTTTGAGGAATTATTCCCCATGACCATTTTAGAGGGTATGTGCGTTCATAAGCCTATCCTTTTAAGAGACCTGCCTATTTATGAGGGCATCCTGTTTGACTTCTACTTAAAGGAAAAGGATGTGGAGGGCTTTATTTCCTGTATTGACAGACTTCGCACCGATAAGGAATATTACGATAACGCCTCAGCTATGTCTGAAAAGGGTAACAAGTTCTATTCCAAAGAAAACGTAATGAAAATGTGGGACGAATATTATACAAAGGTTTACAATTCTTTGCCCGAAAAAAAGAAACGAAAGGCAAATAAATGAAGCAAAAGAAAAAGAAAAAATCAAACAAGCTGAACCTTATTATCTGCGGTATAGCGTTTTTAGTAATGGTTCTGTATATCGTGTTTGTTGATGGTGTAGACAATCTGGTAAGCTCCATACAGCAGTTCAACGTGGGCTTTTTACTGATTGCGGCGTTGTTTATGGTGGCATACTGGCTTTTAGAAGCGGTAGGACTCCATGCGGCACTTAAAACGATACACCCTGAACAGAAGTTCTGGAAAACGTTGGTGGTAGCAATGCTCGGTCAGTATTTTAACTGCATAACTCCATCATCATCGGGCGGTCAGCCTATGCAGGTATATTACTTTGCAAAGTTCGGCACACCCGTTTCTCACTCTATGACGGCACTGCTCAGTAAGTTTATAGTTTACCAGTTTGTGCTGACTGTATACTCGGCGGTGGTGCTGATACTTCGTTTCAACAGCTTTGCAGAGGAATTTGCACCGCTTATGGCACTGGTAGTATTCGGCTTTATTATAAACACTGCTGTAATAGTTTTACTTTTAATGGTGGCGTTTACTAAAAAGCCCGTCAAAAAGCTTGCATTCTGGGCTGTAAGACTGCTCGGAAAGATAAAGATTTTGAAAACTGAAGAATGTGTTCAGGAAAAAATAGAGCAGGTTGACAAAACCATTGAAGAATATCACGATAACTTCTGCTTTATAAAGTCAAAGCCCGGACTTATAATCCGTATGGTGCTTTACACCGTATTACAACTTACTGTTTATTTTGCAATATCCTACGTTATATTCCTCGGCTTCGGACTGTCGGGAACGGATCTGTTTACTATAATCTCCTGTCAGGCGTTCGTGCTGATGATATCTGCCTTTATGCCACTCCCCGGTGCTATGGGTGCGGCAGAGGGAAGCTATGCGGCATTCTTTGGTAAGATATTCGGCAAGTTCACTTCCTTTTCAACCTTTATCTGGAGATTTTTAACCTTCTACTTCCCAATAATCGTGGGACTTATATTGTCGCTTTTTGTCGGAAAAATGATGGGTACTCCTGAGGATGACCACCAGCTTACCAATCTTGATATTGAAGATATCAAGGGAGACGAGGTTTAAAAGCTACATAAATATCGCCGTATCTGATCAGATACGGCGAAAAATTTTCGAAAAATCTTTTCTTTTTTAAAGCTGCAAACCCGCATTGCGAAAGGAATGCAACTGAAAGTTTGCAATAAAAAACCTAAAAGCAACGAAGAATTTGTAGACTTTACACCGATGTAAGTGGTATGCTTTAGCCACAGGGTGACCCCCTGAAGAAAAAAGAAAGCAGAGGAAGAAAAAATGAGTCTTGGAACAAATATTCAGATTTACAGAAAAAAGAAAGAGCTTACCCAGGAAAATCTTGCGGATATGATGGGAGTATCCCGTCAGACTATTTCAAAGTGGGAATCTGACACCGCTTACCCCGAAACTGATAAGCTTATTACTTTAAGCGATATGTTCGGTTGCACTGTCGATACTCTTATAAAGGGTGATGCGGAAGAGGATTTTGTAGCAGATACAACAGGCTATGACAAGGAAGCAAACAGCTTTACAAAAGCTATCTGTGCAGGTACTGCAACAGTGCTTTTCGGACTTTCTGCGATGCTTTTTATGTTTGGATTATTCGGCATACCCGAAGAAAAATATACAGCACCATTTATGACGGGTATAGCTATAGGTACATTCCTGCTTTTTGTAGCTATAGGAGCTGCGATATTTATAGTAGGCGGTATCCGTCACGGTAATTTCGTAAAGGAAAACCCTTTAATCACTCCTTTTTATAAAGCAGAGGAAATAAAAGCCTTTAAAAGAAAATTTCCTGTATATATCGCCGTGGCTACCCTTATTGTATTTTTGGGGCTTATTGCTCTTGTGGTATGCAGTATGATGCTCCCCGTAGAAGATCCCTTCAAGGAACAGTTTGAGGTGTGGGTGGTGTCCTTCTTTATGATGAGTATTACCGTTGCGGCACCTATATATATTTACGCAGGAATGCAATACTGTAAGTATGATATCGAAAGCTACAACAAAGCGTATAATAAGACACCGTCAAAATACGAAAAGATATCAGGTGCTGTCAGTGGCTCGCTTATGATTATAGCAACTATTATTTTCCTCATTTTAGGACTTGTCTTTAATATGTGGAAGATATGCTGGATAGCATATCCCGTAGCCGCTCTTCTTTGCGGTGTTTCTAATCTTATTTTTGATGCAATGGACAAAAAAGAATAAAAAATTAAAATTTTTCAAAATACCTATTGACAACAGTGGAAATATGTTGTATAATCATACGGTAAATTAAATTGTAAAACAAAAGCAGAGAAGCACTCTCACCCATTTACGCCCTATGGTAGTTCAATGTGGTAATTACAGAAATTTCCGACGGTGTATCCGTCTGTTATATTTGTACAGCGTGAGAGAATCTGCCTATATGCAGTTTTTCACGCTTTTTGTTTTGCATAAAACCAAAACTTTTTGTTTTCAGAAAGGCGGTGCTTAATATCAGCACAAAAGAACAGCTCATCAATGAAGAGATAGACGAGAAGGAAGTAAGAGTAATCGGCAACGATAACGAACAGCTCGGTATTATGTCTTCAGCACAGGCTCTTGAAATAGCTATTGAAGCTAATCTCGACCTTGTACTGATTGCTCCTCAGGGCAATCCCCCCGTTTGTCGTATAATGGATTACGGCAAGTTCCGTTTCGAACAGTCCAAAAAGGAAAAGGAAGCGAGAAAAAATCAGAAGCAGGCAGAAATCAAGGAAATTCAGATGTCACTTAACATTGATACCAACGATTTCAACACAAAGGCTAATCAGGCAATAAAGTTTCTGAAGAACGGCGATAAGGTAAGGATAAAGGTGCGTTTCAGACGTGCAAGAGAGCTTTCCCACATGAATTTATGTGAAGATCTGATGGCAAAGTTCTTAGAAACCGTTGCTGAATACGGCGGTACCGAAAAGCCTGCAAAGCTTGAGGGCAAGAACTATATGGCAGTTGTTGTTCCTAAGGCTCAGGGAAACACAAAGAAAGCAAAAAAAGAAGCTGACAACAGCTGAAATTAAATAAGGAGGATTCCAAAATGGCAAAGAAAATCAAGATCAAAACCCACAGCGGCGCTAAGAAGCGTTTCAACATCTCCAAGAACGGTAAGATCAAGTATCAGAAGACAAACCGTCGTCACAGATTAACTCAGAAGGCTACAAAGAGAAAGCGCATCAATCGTGCAGCAGGCTACTGCGATAAGACAAACGTTGCAGAAGTAAAGAAGCTTATCCCTTACAAATAAGAAGAAGCTGCAGTAAAAAGCACATAACAAAACAGGAGGAAAATAAAGATGGCTCGTATTAAAGGTGCATTAGCAACTCGTAAGAGAAGAAATAAGACATTAAAATTAGCAAAGGGTTACTGGGGCGGCAAGAGCAGACTCTTCAAGACAGCTAAGGAAGCTGTTTGGAAGTCAGGCCAGTACGCATATATCAGCAGACGCTTAAAGAAGAGAGATTTCAGAAGACTCTGGATCACAAGAATCTCTGCTGCTTGCAAGATGAATGGTATGAACTATTCTTCTTTCATCAACGGTCTTAAGAAGGCTGACATTGCTCTTAACAGAAAGATGCTTTCTGAAATCGCTATCAGCGATCCCGAAGGCTTTACAGCACTTTGCGAAAAGGCAAAGGCAGCTCTTTAATTAAAAAAACACGCCCATATATATGGGCGTGTGATTTTTTATTTTTACGGTTTAATACATATCTCTCTGATTATGTCTGTAGTAGAAATAATAACTGCCTATTGCACCTGCGATAACAAAGACAAAGGTGACTAAAAGGCTGTTGGAATAGAGATTTGCAAGCTCGGTATGTTTACCGATATAGTGGCTCAGATTATCCATTATAACAAAGAGGTTGAGAGTTTCTCCCGCCTCCTGCTGACGAAGGAAAATCTTGAACAGTAATGCGAAGCTGTTTGAGAAAAACCATCCGAAAAGCACCATTATAGCGGAAAAGATAACGTCGACCGCTTTCAGCTTGTGAGAAAAGACGGTGTAGAGCGAAATTATCGCCGCCGCCATTATAACGCCGCCTATCCAGCTCAGAATGTCAGAAAGCATTATAAAGAGAACGAAGATACTGCAACCAAGGGCGGTGCCTAAAAGTCCACCCAAAACACCCTTTACTGTATCCTTTACCTCTGTGGGAGATGTTTCTCCTTTCTTATTTTTAACTTCCTTTTTAGGCGTACCCTTTCTTATAACCGCATAGTTTGCAAGAGAGAGTATATCTTCATCCGCAAAGCCGGTAAGAGAAATTTTCTTTTTATTTGCATAAACGGTGAGTTTTTCTAAAAAATTTATAAGCAGGGGCAGATTTTCCTGCATAAGATTATAGCCCTTGCAGTATACTTTAACGCAACCGTCAGCGTTTTCGACTCCGAGCAGAGTTTTTTTAGGAAAGCTATCCGTCATTGAGGTGATCTTAGCAATATGCTCATCGCCCAGTAAAGCACCGCAGACTATATCAAATCTGTGCTGTGCCTTGTTATCAAAAACAGCAATACTGACGCCGTGCTTTGTGCCGGATAAAATACCGGTTTCGTCATTATAGGTAAGCCCTGTGGCGTTGCAGATTGATCTTAATTCAGAAAATATCATTTTATCATTCCTTTCAGCCGATAGAAGAATTTTAACATACCGTATAAAAAAAGTCAAGGCGGTAAAATAACAGTTAAAATGATATACTATTTATATAAAGACAATATTAAGGAGTAATTATGGAAATATCCTCAAGAAAAAATCCCCTTATAAAGCAGTACCGCAGTCTTGTGGCTGACAGAAAAAGCAGGAGAGAAGAAGGCTTTTTTCCTTGCGAAGGCAGTAAGCTATGCGAAGAAGCTGTAAAATCAGGCTGCACACTCGGAGATGACGCCTTTGTTACCGAAGCGGCAATGAAAAAGTATCCCGATACAGTAAAGCTTATCAGTGAAAAGTGTAATATAGTAACCATTACCGAGGACATTGCCGGGTATATTTCCGACACGAAAACACCTCAGGGGATATTTATTACAGTAAAGTTACTTGACAAAATTCTGAATTTAAGTACAATAAATAATAGTGCCCATTTTCTGATACTTGAAAATCTTCAGGATTCGGGTAATGTGGGCACCATTATAAGAACCTGCGACGCTTTTAAAATAGACGGAATAATTATGTCAAGGGACTGTGCCGACCCCTTTTCTCCCAAAACTGTGAGAAGTACTATGGGTTCGGTTTTCAGAGTACCGATATATTTTTCAGATATGGATGAGGTCATACCGCCTCTTAAAGAAAGTGATTTTACTGTATACGCGGCACTTCTTGATAAGAATGCAAAGAAGTTAGGCGAAGAGAAGCTCCCCAAAAGGACTGCTGTAGTTATAGGCAATGAGGGTAACGGAGTGACTGACAGTACGGCGGCTCTTTGCGGTAACTCGCTTTACATCCCAATGGAAAGTGCAGAAAGCCTTAACGCTTCCGTGGCGGCGTCTATCATCGCCTGGGAGATAAGTAAGAGCAGAAAGAATTAATGTGTAGTTAATTAAAGAAAACTAAGATAAATTAAGAACAGAACAGAAAGGGAATATTACCGATGTCAAATCTTGTTATAGTGGAGTCGCCTCACAAGGCGAAAACAATAGGCAAATTTCTCGGCAAGGACTATGTAGTCGTAGCTTCAGCAGGTCACGTAAGAGATCTGCCCAAATCAAAGCTTGGCGTAGATGTGGAAAACGGCTTTCAGCCCCAGTATGAAAATAAAAAAGACAAGGCAAACCTTATAAAAGAGCTTAAAAAGGATGCAAAAAAAGCAGACGTCGTATACCTCGCAACCGACCCTGATAGAGAGGGAGAGGCTATATCCTGGCATTTAGCATATATTCTTGGCATCAAGGATACGGATCCTGTAAGAGTAACCTTCAGCGAAATTACCAAAAGCGGTATTGAAACGGGAATGAAAAATCCCCGTACTCTTGATATGGATCTTATCAATGCTCAGCAGGCAAGAAGAATTCTTGACAGAATAGTGGGTTATAAATTGAGTCCGTTTTTATGGAAGAAGGTAAGAAGAGGACTTTCCGCAGGCAGAGTGCAGTCTGTAGCGGTAAGACTTATAGTTGACAGAGAAAAGGAAATAGAACAGTTTGATCCTCAGGAGTATTGGACTATTGATGCAAAGCTGTTATCAGCTTCAAGCAAGAGAGCTTTTCCTGCAAAGCTTACTGAAGTAGATGGAGAAAAGTTCAAGACCTCTACAAAGGAAGAAACGGACAAGGTACTAAAAAGACTTGAAAACGGCGAATTTATAATAGATAAAATAAAGAATTCCAGCAGAAAAAAGACTCCTGCTCCACCTTTTACAACATCAACGTTACAGCAGGAGGCTTCAAGAAAGCTTTCCTTCAATTCCCGTCGTACAATGAAGGCGGCACAGGAGCTTTACGAAGGTGTTGAAGTAGAGGGAATGGGTGCAGTAGGTCTTATCACCTATATGAGAACCGACAGCCTTCGTATATCCGATGAGGCAAAGGCGGCGGCGGCAAAGCTTATTGAAGAGACCTACGGTAAGGAATATCTTCCTGCAAAGCCAAGGGCGTATAAGTCAAAGAACAATGCGCAGGATGCACACGAAGCTATCCGTCCTTCTATTATCACAGTAACTCCTGCTATGGTAAAGTCAACTCTTACAAGCGACCAATATAAATTATACAAGCTTATCTGGGAACGCTTTATGGCAAGCCAGATGGAAAATGCGGTGCTTGATACAAAATCAGTTGATATCATATGCAACGGTTGTCTTTTCAAGGCAAACGGATATACGGTGAAGTTTGACGGTTTTACTGCACTTTACGAGGAAAGTAAGGATACGGATGACGAAGAGGGTGGTGCATTACCAAAGCTTACAGCAGGAGAAAAGCTTAAGGTTAAGGAGCTTTCAGGTAATCAGCATTTTACACAGCCTCCACCAAGATATACAGAAGCAAGTCTTATCAAGACCTTTGAAGAAAACGGCATAGGCAGACCTTCTACCTACGCCCCGACCATTGCTACTATTTTAGACAGACATTACGTTGAGCGTGAGGCGAAACAGCTTAAGCCTACAGCCCTCGGTATTGCAATTACCGAGCTTATGAAGGATCACTTTGAACAGATAGTAGATACAAAGTTTACCGCAAAAATGGAAGGTAATCTTGATAAGATCGAAGAGGGCAGTGCTGACTGGGTAGCAATACTTCAGAAGTTTTACGGCGATTTTGATAAGATGCTGGGCAAGGCAGAAACAAATATGGAGGGCAAGAGGGTAAAAATTCCCGATGAGCCTACCGACGTTGTGTGTGAGCTTTGCGGAAAGAATATGGTCATCAAAATCGGTCCTTACGGCAAGTTCTTAGGATGCTCAGGTTTCCCTGAATGTAAGAATACAAAGCGTATTGTAAACGAGGCGGGCGGAAGCTGCCCCAACTGCGGCGGCAAGATGCTTGCCAAGAAATCCAAGAAGGGCAAGCCCTTTTTCGGTTGCGAAAACTATAAGGATTGCAACTATATGACCTGGGATACCCCCATTGCAGATATCTGTCCCGATTGCGGCAAGACGCTCTTTAAAAAGGCAGGTAAGGCAGGTCAGGTATATTGTGCGGCAGAGGGTTGCGGATACGTAAGACCTGCCGAGGAAGAAAGTACGGAAAAATAAGCTCCGAAAGGGGAAAAATAATTGGATACAAAACAGGTGACTGTAATAGGTGCAGGACTTGCCGGCTGTGAGGCGGCATGGGCACTTGCAAACAGAGGCTTTAAGGTGCGTCTTTGCGAGATGAAGCCACAGAAGTACTCTCCTGCTCATAAATACAGCGGCTTTGCAGAGCTTGTATGCAGTAACTCTCTTAAATCTGCAGATACGGCAAGTGCCTGCGGAATGTTAAAGGAAGAAATGCGATATATGGGTTCTGTTACCATGCAGGCGGCGGAAAAGACGAAGGTAAGTGCAGGCGGAGCGCTTGCAGTAAATCGTGAGCTTTTCTCAGATGCTGTGACAGAGGCTATAAAAAATCATCCTAATATAGAGATAGTATCAGAGGAGATTACTGAGTTTCCTAAAAGCAATACTATAATTGCGACAGGACCTCTTACAAGCGATGCTTTTGCAGAAAAAATAAGGGAAAGATGCGGCGAACAGCTGAGTTTTTACGATGCAGCGGCACCTATAGTAACTGCAGAAAGCATTGATATGTCTCTTGCCTTTTTCGCCACAAGATACGATAAGGGTGAAGCGGATTACATCAATTGCCCTATGACAAGGGGAGAATATGAAGCCTTTTATAACGAGCTTGTAAACGCCGAAAGCGTACCGCTGAAAACCTTCGAAAACTTAAAGGTGTATGAGGGCTGTATGCCGGTTGAGGTACTTGCAAAGCGTGGTATAGAAAGCGTAAGATACGGATGTATGAAGCCGGTTGGGCTTACTGACCCCAGAACAGGCAGAAGACCCTATGCGGTAGTCCAGCTCAGAAAAGAGAATAATGAGGGTACTTTATATAATCTCGTGGGCTTTCAGACAAATCTGAAATTCGGCGAGCAGAAAAGAGTATTTTCAATGATAACAGGCCTTCAGAACGCTGAATTTGTAAGATACGGCGTTATGCACAGAAATACGTTTTTAAACGGTCCTCAGCTTCTTGACAAGAACTTTATGCTGAAAGACAGCGATAATATCTATTTTGCAGGACAGATAACAGGAGTTGAGGGATATGTTGAAAGTGCGGCATCGGGTATAGTAGCAGGTATAAATTTAGCACACAGACTTATGGGAAAAGAGCCTTTGAATTTACCTGATACCTGTATGACAGCGGCTTTATCAAAGCATATAAGCACAGAAAATAAGGATTTTCAGCCGATGGGTGCCAATATGGGCATTCTCCCGGCTTTAGAAGAAAGAATAAAGGATAAGAAACTGAGATATCGCACTATCGCTGACAGAGGACTTAGCGAGCTTAAAGCGGCACTGGATGCTCAGTTATAATACGGAAAGGACTTTTTTATGAAAATTGTAGTAGACGCTTTTGGCGGCGATAACGCTCCTGACGAGGTAGTTAAGGGTGCGGTAGAAGCTGTAAAGGAATACGGTGTAACAGTCGTTCTGTCAGGAGATACCAAAAAACTTGACGAATGCTTTGCAAAGCTTGGTCTTTCAAAGGATGGCATCGAATACGCCGAAGCTGACGGCGTTATTGAAATAGAGGATGACCCTAAGAAGATCTTAAAGGAAAAGAAGAACAGCTCTATGGGTGTTGCTCTTACAATGGTGGCAGAGGGTAAGGCTGACGCTATGGTAAGTGCAGGCAGTACAGCGGCACTCGTTATGGGCGGTACTCTTATAGTAAAACGTATAAAGGGAGTAAAGCGTCCTTCTTTAACTCCTGTAATGCCCGGCGTTGATAATCTGTACATTCTGCTTGACGGTGGTGCAAACGTGGACTGCCGCCCTGATATGTTAAGACAGTTTGCTGTAATGGGCAGTGTTTATATGAACAAGGTTATGGGCATTGCAAAGCCCAAGGTAGGACTTTTAAACGTTGGTGCAGAAGAAGAAAAGGGCAGAGATTTAGAACTTCAGACCTATGCACTTTTAAAGAACAGCGATCTTAATTTTACAGGTAACGTGGAAGCGAGAGATGCGGCACAGGGTGCTGTTGACGTAGTTGTAACAGACGGCTTTACAGGCAACGTGTACTTAAAGACTGTTGAAGGTATGGGCAAGTTTATGAAGAAGGCACTGAAGGAAAGAATCTTCGGTGGCGGACTTTCAAAAGTCGGCGCATTATTCTGCATGAAGGGCATCAAGTCCGTTTCTAAGCAGATGGATTATCGCGAAGTAGGCGGTTCACCCCTTTTAGGTACTGCAAAGCCTGTTATCAAGGCACACGGCAGTAGTGACGCCCTTGCGTTCAAGAACGCAATCCGTCAGGCAAAGCAGTTTGTAGAGGGCAACGTTATTGAAGAAATGACAAAGGCACTTGCAAATCTTGAAACGGCTGAATAAATAAAAATCCGAAGGGGACTTTTTGCGTCCCCTTCATAAAAATTTTACAGAAAGGAAAAGTCAGATGAAAGAGCTACAAAAAAAGATAGGCTACACTTTTAAGAATGAAAAGCTTTTAGAGGAAGCACTTACACATTCCTCCTTCACAAACGGAAAGCATCTTAAAAGCAATGAAAGACTGGAATTTTTGGGCGACAGCGTACTGAGTATCGTTGTATCAAAATATCTTTTTGAAAATCTCAAAAATATGCCTGAAGGACAGCTTACAAAGATCCGTGCAGGCGTAGTATGTGAAAATGCACTCTATCCTTTTGCAAGGAAAATAGATTTAGGTAAGTATATTTTCCTGGGAAAAGGCGAAGAAATGACAGGCGGCAGGGACAGACATTCTATTCTTGCAGACGCTTTTGAAGCACTTATAGCGGCAATTTATCTTGACGGTGGTATCGAAGCGGCAAGAAGCTTTATTCTCCCCTTTATACCACCTCTTGAAAAATTAGCAAACGGTAAATTCCTGCTGGGCGATTACAAGACTGTACTTCAGGAGATAATCCAGCAGAACCCCGAAGAGAAGATCGCCTATGAAATAGCCGCAGAAAGCGGTCAGGCACATAATAAGCAGTTTACCGCAAACGTACTGCTCAACGGTCAGATAATAGGAACAGGCACAGGCAAAAGTAAGAAAGAAGCGGAGCAGAACGCCGCAAGAGAGGCAATAAGCCTTATGGGATATGAAACAAACTAACATTTCGGTATTTATACCGCATAACGGATGCAAAAATACCTGCAGCTTTTGTAATCAGCGTACCATCAGCGGACATAGTGAGCAGATAACTCCCGATGCTTTGTATGAGCTTTTAAAAGAGCAACAGCCACATCTTGAAAAGACCGAAAAGACAGCACAGATAGCCTTTTTCGGCGGTAGCTTTACCGCTATAGACAAAGAATATATGTGCAGTCTTTTAAAGGTGGCGTCAGATTTTGTAAAGGAATACCCTGCACAGTTCTGCGGTATCCGTTGTTCTACAAGACCGGACTGCATAGATGATGAGGTGCTGACTATCCTAAAAAGTTATGGTATGACTGCAATAGAGCTTGGTGCACAGAGTATGTCTGACGAGGTGCTTTGTGCCAACCGCAGAGGTCATACGGCTGAGGACGTCAGAAAGGCGGCAAAGCTTATAAAGTCCTACGGCTTTGAGCTTGGACTGCAAATGATGACGGGACTGTATAAAGATACTCCCGATAGATGTGTGTATACGGCAGAAGAATTTATTAAGCTTTCTCCCGATACGGTAAGAATATATCCCACGGTTATACTTAAGGGCACGGAGCTTGATGAACTCCGTGAAAAGGGAACATATAAAACCTTTAGCTTTGATGAAACTGTGGATCTATGTGCAGAGCTTTTAAAAACGTTCGATAAAGCGGGCATCCCGGTAATAAGAATGGGGCTTCACGCAAGTGATGACGTGGAAAAGAATATGACGGGCGGTGTGTATCACCCCGCTCTTCGTGAAATAGCGGAAAGCAGACTTTATTTAGAAAAGATGTTAGCCGTTACTGAAAACGGAGGCAAGTACGTATTCTATACCGATAAGAGCAATATCAGCAAAATAATAGGGCAGGGCGGCTATAACCGTAATATCCTGCAGGGGAAAAATATAACCTTTAAGATAAAAGAGGAAAAAGGCACAAAGCTTCGTGCAGAGAGGATTAATTAATGTTTTTTAAATCTATGGAAATATACGGGTTTAAATCATTTCCCGATAAGACCATACTGACGTTTGACAAGAAAATGACCGCCGTAGTCGGTAGTAACGGCAACGGCAAAAGTAATATAAGTGACGCACTGCGCTGGGTAATGGGAGAGCAGGGCGCTAAAAGTCTGCGTGGAGATAAGATGGAGGACGTCATCTTCCACGGTACCGTCAGAAGAAAGCCTATGGGCTTTGCAAAGGTGGCACTCACCATTGATAACTCTGACAGAGCACTGCGTATTGACAGCGACGAGGTAGTAATATCCCGTAAGCTTTACAGAAGCGGTGAAAGTGAATATAAGATAAACGGTGCAAAATCCCTGCTCAAAAATATTCATGAGCTTTTTATGGGTACAGGTCTTGGCAGAGACGGTTACAGCGTTATCGGTCAGGGTAAGGTGTCCGAAATCGTAGAATCCGCAGGTAGCAAACGCCGTGAGGTGTTTGAAGAAGCGGCAGGCGTTTCTAAATTCTTAGCTCAGAAAAAGGACGCTGAAAACAAATTAAAGCACACAGAAGAAAATCTTCTTCGTATAAGAGATATTGCAAAGGAGCTTGAAGAAAGACTCCCCGTATTAGAAAAGCAGGCTGAAAAGGCAAAAAAGGCAAAGGTGCTTTTAGAAAGAGAAGAAAAGCTTGATATCTCTGTCAGCGTATATGAGCTTGCAAATCTTGAAAAAACTCTTAAGGAAACTGAAGATAAGATTCTTTTAAATGAAGCTCAGCTTCAGAATCTGGACAGAGATATTAAAAGACTTGAAGAGGAAGAAAATGAAAATAACGAAAAGAAGCTGTCACTCCGTGCGGCTTTACAGACTCTTCAGGACAAGGGTAGCGAAGCAAGAGAAAAGATAAACGGCATTAAGCAGGAAATTGCCGTACTTGAAAACGATATTCACCACGCTGAAGAAAATATAGCTCAGCTTGAAGAAAGAATTGCAGACAGTAAGCAGGGCAGAGAAAAGCTTATCGAAGATAAAAAGGCACTTTCTTTACAGATAGAAGAAAAGAAAAATGAGATAGAAGCACTTAAAAAGTCATCGGAAGAGCTTACGAAAAAGCTTGCGGGACTGAGTGCAGAAAACAGCACCCTTGACGAAGAGTATAGAAAGCTTGATGAAGAGCAGGGTCGCCTTTATCTTAAAAAGACGCAGATAAATCTTCGTATAGAGCAATTAGGACTTTCTGAAAAGGAAGCGGCACAGCGTTCCGAAGAGCTTAAGGAGGCAGTGGAAGAACTTAGCGAAAAAATATCCGCTCAGAAGAAAAAGCTCCTTGAAACTGAAAGCGAGCTTGAAGAGGCTGAAGAAGAAAAGTCCGAAACCGAAAACAAGATGACAGGCTATAAAAAGCTTTATGAAAGTAAATCTGAAAAGCTTAAAAATCAAAGCCGAACACTTGAAGGACTTAAGAAGGACTATGACGCAAAGCGTTCCCGTTATGACGTGCTTGATGGCATTGACAAGAATATGGCGGGCTTTGCGGCAAGTGTAAAGTCGGTAGTTTCCGCGGCAAAGCAAGGCAGACTCAGTGGTATCAGAGGCACCGTTGCAGATATCATAAGCGTGGACAAGCGATACACCGTTGCTATAGAAATAGCCTTAGGCGGTATTATGCAGAACGTTGTTACCGACAATGAGGATGCCGCAAAACGCAGTATGCGTTATTTGAAGGATAATAACCTTGGCCGTGCTACTTTCTTACCTCTTACAAGCGTAAAGGGTAAAACTCTTGAAGTGGACGGACTCGAAAACGAGGACGGCTTTGAGGGTATGGCGGCAGACCTTATAAGCTATGATAAGGAATATGACGGCATCGTAAAGTCAATACTCGGTAAGACCGCAGTAGTTGAAGATATTGATGTTGCATCGGTTATCGCTAAGAAATACGGATACCGCTTCAAGATAGTTACTCTTGACGGTCAGATCATCAATGCAGGCGGTTCTTTCACAGGCGGTAGCGTTAAGAATGATGCAGGTATCATTTCAAGAAAGCAGGAGCTTACGGATCTTTCAGAGGTTATCGAAAAGCTTTCTCTTAAGATAAATGACGAAACTGAACAGTTAAAGCCTTTACAGGCGGAAGTAAATAAGATGGCGTTTGAGATGGAGGGCTTTGCTCAGATACTTGCTGAATGTGCTCCCAAAATTGCCAGACTTGAAGCTGAAAGAGATGGTGTAAAGAGCCTTTTATCACAACTTCAGTCTCAGCGTGATATGAATGAAGAACTGCTTGATAAGCAGGATATCACAGCGGCAGACGGCAAAAAGCAAAAGCAGGAGCTTAATAAGGAGCTTGAAGCTCTTGAAAAGACTCTTTCAGAAAACGAAGCTATCCTTGAAAAGCAGAGAGAAAATCTTGATAAGGCTGATAGCGGCAAGAAGGAAATTGCAGATAAAATTTCTGAAAACAATCTTGCTGTACTTACCTGCGAAAAGGATATTGAAGCTCTTGAAATCCGTATTGACGGCATAGAACAGTCTGAAAGGGCATTACTTTCAGGCGGCGATGAAAGCCTTCAGCTTATCGAAGAAAAGAAAAAGGAAATAGAAGATATCAGAAAGCAGATTGCAGAGAAAAATGCTCTTTGCGAAAAGATATCCGAGCAGGCAAGCGGTAGTGAAAAGGAAATTGCTGATAATATTTCTCTTACAAACGCCGTTGAGCAGAAGATAAGTGAAATAGGAAAGAGCATAAGAGAGCTTACTGAAGCTAAGGAAAAATTCAGTACAGAGCTTGCAAGACAGGAAGAAAGAAAGCTGTCCTGTGAAGCGCAGACAGAGAAGATAATAACAAATCTCTGGGACAGATATGAAATAACAAAGACAGAAGCTAAGGACAAGGCAGAAGAGCTTCCTGACGTAATTGACGCAAAGAACGAGCTTGCGGATATCAAGCGTAAAATATCTGCACTTGGTAACGTAAACTACAGTTCTATTGAAGAGCTTGAAGAGCTTTCAGTAAGGTATTCTGAGCTTTCCGCTCAGCTTACGGACGTTGAGACCTCAAAGGCGGAGCTTGAAAAGTTGATTGCTGATCTTATCCGTGATATAAGGCAGAGATTTACCGAAAGCTTTAACAGTATCAATAAGCATTTCGGTAATCTGTTCTCCGAAATATTCGGCGGTGGTGAAGCAAGACTTGAGCTATCAAATCCCGACGACGTACTGAATTCCGACGTAGAGATATATGCGGCTCCCCCGGGAAAGGTAATAAGAAGCCTTTCACTTTTATCAGGCGGCGAAAAGTCAATGGTAGCACTGACTATATATCTTGCAATACTTCTTCACAGACCCACACCCTTCTGTATGCTTGACGAGGTGGATGCGGCTCTTGACGAAGCCAACGTACAAAAATATGCTACATATCTTAAGCGTTTTTCAAGAAACACACAGCTTATGGTAATCACTCACAGAAGAGGTACTATCGAGCTTTGTGACGTGCTTTACGGTGTATATATGCAGGAAAAGGGCGTTTCAAGACTGTTAAAGCAGGAAATCGTTGACGATCTTGATATGGAGCTCGAATAATTTAAAATAAGGAAATAAATAAATGGGCTTTTTTGAAAAATTAAAAAACGGACTTAAAAACACAAAGGACGCTCTTTCCGGTAAGCTTCAGAGCGTAATAAATTCTTTTACAAAGATTGACGAGGATTTCTTTGAGGAGCTCGAAGAAACTCTTATTCTTTCCGACATCGGTGCTGTGACCAGCGCAAACATCTGTGAAAGCCTCAGAAAAGAGGTAAAGCGTACAGGTGCTACTGATCCTAACGAAGTAAAGGGACTTTTGAAGAATATCATTGCAGAGATTTTAGAGGGTGATAACTCTTTAAATCTTGATACAAAGCCAACGGTAATTCTTGTAATCGGTGTAAACGGTGCAGGAAAGACAACTACGATAGGAAAGCTTGCCCACAATCTTAAGAGTGACGGCAAAAAGGTAGTAGTAGCGGCGGCTGATACCTTCCGTGCGGCGGCTATTGAACAGCTTCAGGTATGGACTGACAGAGCAGGCGTTGATATAATAAAGCACGCCGAGGGTGCTGATCCTGCCGCAGTTGTTTTTGATGCGCTTCAGGCAGGTAAGGCAAGAAATGCAGATGTCATTATATGCGATACTGCAGGCAGACTTCATAATAAGAAAAATCTTATGGACGAGCTTAAGAAGATTGCAAGGATCATCAGCAACAATCTGCCCGACAGCAGAGTAGAAACGCTTTTAGTGCTTGATGCAACAACGGGACAGAATGCGGTAAATCAGGCAAGACTCTTTAAGGAAACTGCGGAAATTACAGGTATTGTTCTTACAAAGCTTGACGGAACAGCAAAAGGTGGTATAATAATACCTATAAAGGAAGAGCTGGGTATACCCGTAAAGCTTGTGGGTGTCGGAGAAAAAATAGACGACCTTCAGGATTTTGTACCGCAGGATTATGTTGAAGCTTTATTCAGTGAATAAAGAGGAAGGAAAACTTATAATGAAACTTATTATTGCCTCTAATAATCAGGGTAAGATCAGAGAGATGAAGGAGATTTTATCTCCTCTTGGTTATGAGCCTGTATCTATGAAGGAGGCAGGGATAGAAATAGATATCGTTGAGGATGGCGAGACCTTCAGCGAAAACGCGAGAATAAAGGCACAGGCTATATACGAAATTGCAAAAATGCCCGTTCTTGCTGATGACAGCGGACTTGCAGTAGATTTTCTTGACGGTGCTCCCGGTGTTTATTCTGCAAGATATGCAGGAGAAAACGCCACCGATAAGGACAGAATGAATAAGCTTTTAGAAGAGCTTGAGGGTATTGATAAAAGCCTTCGTGGTGCTAAATTCGTCTGCTCTCTCTACTTTATAAAGGATGAGGAAACGGAAATATGCGTCAGTGGAGAATGTCACGGCTTTATCGGAGAAGAGCCTATGGGTGATAACGGCTTTGGTTATGATCCCATATTTATGATAGATGATGACGTCAGTATGGCATGCATACCCGCCGAGGAAAAGAATAAGATAAGTCACAGAGCAAAGGCACTTGAAGAGCTTGTAAAGGAGCTATCAAAATGAAGGATATACTGCCTATAGTTCTTCTCGTCTACATAATCGTGATAAGCGTTATTTCCTTTATTCTTCCGATTGTTGATAAGCAAAAGGCGAAAAAAGGAAAGTGGCGTATAAAGGAAAGAACGT
Source organism: Oscillospiraceae bacterium (assembly GCA_015067025.1). Classification (GTDB taxonomy): domain Bacteria; phylum Bacillota; class Clostridia; order Oscillospirales; family Ruminococcaceae; genus Ruminiclostridium_E. Next base: position 161,378 of record SVNC01000003.1, on the reverse strand, counting down.
TGTTTTTATTTTCTGCACTTGGCGGAAGTCTTGCAATGTATCTTTCTATGGTTTTCTTCCATCATAAGACAAAACATAAAAGCTTTATGATAGGAATACCCGTTATATTTTTTATTCAGATAGCTATAGTAGTTACTGTGTGGTTTTTATTTTACAGAGGATAGGAGACAATATGACAATTACAAGCAAACAGCGTGCAAAGCTCAAAAGTATAGCAAGCACAGAGGATACGATTTTTCAGATCGGTAAGAACGCTATAAGCGATGAGCTTATAAAGCAGCTTTCCGCAGCACTTGAAGCAAGAGAGCTTATAAAGATAAAGGTGCTTGAAAACTGTGATTACAGTGCCAAGGAAATTTCAGGCGAAATTGCAGAAAAGACTGAAAGTATGGTAGTGCAGGTAATAGGTACAAAGATAGTACTTTTTAGACAGAATAAGAACCCTAAGAAAAGGAAAATAGATTTAAATGATTAAAATCGGAATTTTCGGTGGTGCATTCAACCCCATTCATAACGGTCACATAAATATGGTAAAGGAAGCCTTTGCCGACCTTAAATTACAGAAAATGCTGATAATACCCACCTGCAAATCTCCCCATAAGGATACAGCTCTTGTTCCTTTTGAGCACAGAGCCGAGATGTGCAGACTTGCCTTTGCAGATCTTATCGAAGAGGGAAAATTCGAGATAAGCGATATCGAGCAGGAAATGGGTGGCACAAGCTATACGATTCTTACAGTGAGAGAACTTAAAAAACGCTATCCGTCAGATGCGGTATTTTATCTCATAATAGGCGGAGATATGCTCTTCTACTTTGATAAGTGGTACAGATATGAAGCATTGCTTGGCGAATGTAAGGTAGTAGCGGCGGCAAGAGAAACCTCCGAATACAGCGATATGGTGGAATATGCTACAGAGATGGGCAGAATAAAGGTGCTTAATTTAAACGTCACTGAGCTTAGCTCCACGCAGATAAGAGAAAAGATAAAGAACGGTGACAGCACAGAGGGATTATTACCTGCTGAAGTTGAAAAATACATAAAGGAAAATAATCTGTATGTGTAATATAAAGGATTTAGAACGAAAATACAGTTCATATACAGAGATACTTAAAGACGTTCTTTCAAAAAAACGTTTTACCCATAGTGTAAACGTAGCAAAGATGTGCTATGAATTGGCAGAAAAACACGGTGGGGATAAGGAAAAAGCTTACCTTGCAGGACTTCTTCACGATATCAAAAAGGAAGAAACTCCTAATGCACAAAAATCCCTCGCAGTTTTAAGTGGTATGGACGTAAGCACTGAAGAGCTTGAAACTCCCGCTTTATGGCACGGACCTGCGGCGGCATATTATCTTAAAACAAAGCTTAAAATAGAGGATGAGGATATTTTACTCGCGGTCCGTTATCATACCGCAGGTAATGCTGATATGAGTAAGCTGCAGAAGATCGTCTATTTAGGGGATTTAGTAAGCGAGGACAGAACCTATAAGGATGTCGAAAAGTACAGAAAGTACAGCATTGACGATCTTGACAGTGCAATGTACCACGCACTTAAACACTCGGTTGGTGAAACGCTTGAAAAGGGAGGACTTGTTCCGCCCTGCACTATAAACGCTTATAATTTCTACACAAGATTATTTAACAAGATTAAGGAGAAATAAAAAATGACAGATATAGAAATGCTTAAAATCGGCGTCAAGGCACTTGACTCCAAAAAGGCACACGATATAAAGATAATAAAAGTAAAGGATCTTACCATCCTTGCAAACTATTTTGTAATTGCATCAGGTACAAGTACGACACAGGTGAAGGCTCTTGCTGATGAAGTTGATTATCAGTTAGGCCTTTCAGGCGAACAGCCAAAGCAGATAGAGGGCAAGCAAGGCTCGAGCTGGGTAGTGCTTGACTATATAGATGTTATCTTCCACGTATTTTATAAGGATACAAGAGAGTTTTATGACCTTGAAAGACTGTGGCAGGATGGCGAAATTATAGATGTAGAGCAGTTTTTGGGCGAGGAATGAGAAATTTTTCCGAAAATTTAAAAAAACTATTGACATAAAGATTATAAAGTAGTATAATACTAACATACATCTTTAAAAAATTTGTATGAGATTATTATAACCTGTGCCGTATGGCAAAGGGAGGGATATAGATGGCAGAAGTTCGTTTAGGTAAAAATGAATCTTTAGATACAGCTCTCAAGCGTTTTAAGAGATCCTGCGCCAGAGATGGTGTATTAGCAGAGGTTCGTAAAAGAGAACACTACGAAAAACCTTCGGTTAAGCGTAAGAAGAAATCCGAGGCTGCTCGTAAGCGCAAGTTTAAGTAATTAATACTTACGATGAATAAGAGGCGGACAAAGGTTGTACTTTTGTCCGCTTTTTTTCGGTAAACAGTATATTTTTTAATGTCAGAAAAGGGTAATATATGATCTTCAAACCTCAGATATGGATTAAAAACGTACTTGATATAGATAAAGAATTTTTGGACAAGCATAATATAAAGGCACTTGTCCTTGACCTTGACAATACACTTTCAATGCATGGCAACCCCGCCGCAGAAAACGGAATACCCGAATGGCTCGACTCTATGAGAACGCTTGGTATACCTATGAGAGTGGTGTCAAATAACACCAATAAAAGAGTAAAACCTCTTGCTGATAAGCTGGGGCTACCCTATTGTGCAAACGGCTGTAAGCCTCTCACCTTCGGTGTATCAAAGGCAATAAAGCTGATGGGTGTGCCTAAAAAACAGACGGCGGTAATAGGGGACCAGATATTCACAGACGTTATGGCGGGCAATTTGAAGGGAGCAATATCGGTTCTTGTAGAACCCTTTCATCTTGAAAAGACCTGGACCTTCAGACTGAAAAGAAAGCTGGAAAATCTCTTCTTCCACAGAGATTATTCAAAGCTTGAGATAAAATAAAAGAAAGGAAGAAGTATAGTGGCAGTAAGATTCGGACCGGGTGGAAATTCTGAAAGCTTCGGCAAAAGAAAATTTCCGCAGGATATAGCAGAATATTTAAAGAGCTTTTCCCTTGATTGTTATGAGATCGAATGTGGCAGAGGGGTACGTATATCAGAGGCTACCTATGCAAATCTTCCTAAGATAGCAAAAGATAACGACATACTGATAACTCTTCACGCACCTTATTTTATTTCTCTTTCTTCAGAAAAGTCAGAAACAAGAGAAAAAAGCGTAGAGTATATAATGGAGGCTATGAGAGCCGCAGATAAGCTGGAGGCTAAAAAGGTGGTAGTTCATTCAGGCTCTTGCGCAAAGATGACAAGAGAAGAAGCACTTTTACTTGCAAAGGACACTGTGATAAAGGCTCTGCAGGCTATGAAGAATGAGAACATCAAGGCTCATTTCTGTCCTGAAACTATGGGCAAGATAAATCAACTTGGTACATTGTCGGAAGTGATAGAGCTTTGCACACTTGACGACTCGATAATTCCCTGTGTGGATTTCGGACATCTTAATGCAAGGACCCTTGGCGGAATAAAGACGATAGATGATTATGCGGCTATTTTTGATGAAATTGAAAACAAGTTAGGCTTTGACAGACTATCCGAAATGCACGTGCATTTTTCAAAGATAGAATATACAGCAGGCGGCGAGAAAAGGCATCTTACCTTTGAAGACACCACCTTTGGCCCTGATTACGAGCCTTTGATGGAGCTGTTCGCAAAACGTAATTTGAATTGCACTGTAATCAGCGAATCGGCAGGCACTCAGGCAGAGGACGCAAGTGCTATGAAAGCCGCATATGACAGATTTTTAGTATAACGGAGGATGAGCAAATGAAAATTCTTGTAATGAATGGCCCTAACCTTAACCTTTTAGGCGAGCGTGAGCCATCTGTATACGGCGATAATTCCCTTGAAGCAATCAACGAAAGACTGAAAACACAGGCAGAAAATGCAGGTGCGGAGATCGACTTTTACCAGTCCAATCACGAGGGAGCTATTATCGATAAACTTCACGAGGCACGAACCGAATTTGATTACGTCATTTTAAACGCGGGTGCGTATACTCATTACAGCTATGCTATCCGTGATGCTATTGCTGCTATTAAAATACCCGTTATAGAGGTGCATCTTTCAAACGTACACAGCAGAGATGAGTTCAGACATAAGTCTGTTATTTCTCCTGTATGCAAGGGTGTTATAGCCGGCTTTGGTGAGCAGAGCTACGTTCTTGCACTAAATTATGCACTTACAGATAAATTTTAATATTTATTTAAAAAATTAAAGCTAAAATAAAACGGAGAGGAAATTATATGGGTAGAATAGCAGATATTATGAATAAGCTGCCCCATGTGAAGCAAGCGGCTCTTATTACTTCAGATGTGAGTCGTCAATATCTCACAAACTTCAGGTCGTCGGCAGGTGTACTGCTTATAACAAAGGAAAAAAGCTATCTGCTTATAGATTTTCGCTATTTTGATAAAGCAAAGCAGGAGGCAAGTGAAGAGTGCGAGGTTGTGCTTTTGACAAACACACGAGAACAGCTTCTTGACCTTCTCATAACCCACGCTATATCAACCGTCTATCTTGAAAATGATAAGGTAACTTTAGCAGAGCTTGCAAGATATAAGGATAATTACGCCTTTGCTCAGTTCGATACGTCGTCATTCTTGTCTGATACAATACTCGATATGCGTATCATAAAAAGCAAGGAAGAGCTTAAATATATCGTTACTGCCCAGAGAATTGCGGAAAAAGCATATCAAAGGCTGTTACGAGATATAAAGGTTGGCATGACCGAAAAACACGTGGCTGCATTACTTGATTACTATATGGCTGAATACGGCTCTGACGGAGTATCCTTTGATACTATAGCGGCATCGGGTATAAATTCTGCTTCACCCCACGCAGTGCCTACCGATAAAAAGCTCAAGGCTAATGAATTTCTGACACTTGACTTTGGAGCGACCTTCAAGGGCTATCATTCCGATATGACAAGAACCATAGCAATAGGCGGTGCTACCGATGAAATGCGAACGATGTACAGTGCAGTTTACTCGGCAAATCTTGACGCCATAAGAGCAGTAAGAGCAGGAGTTGGCGGAAAAATTCCTGACAGCGTTGCAAGGAGTACTCTTGATGCCTGGGGCTATGGAGATTACTTCGGTCACGGACTTGGACACGGTGTAGGACTTGAAATTCACGAAGGACCGACATCTTCCAGAAGTTCCACACATACACTTAAAGAGGGTATGATTTTAACAATTGAGCCGGGTGTATATATTTCAGGTAAATTCGGCGTAAGAATTGAAGATATGGTATATGTCACCGAAGAGGGATGTATAAATCTCACAAATACGACAAAATCACTTACAGTAGTATAAAATAAAAGGAAAGGGAGTGTTAATATGCTTACGGCTTTGTTCTTTATGCTGTCGGGTTACCTTATGGGCAGTATATTATTTGCAAGAATAGTGGCAAAGCTGTTTCATAAGGATATTATATCCGACAGTCCCGATAAGAATTTCGGTACGGCTAATGCCTACCGCTACGGCGGCTTTCTTTGCGGAGCGATCACACTTCTTTGCGATCTTGCAAAGGGATTTCTGCCGGTATTCCTTTACATACATTCAAATGACTATCAAGGTTTTTTCCTGCCATTTGTAATGGTTGCTCCCGTTATCGGGCATATTTTGCCGATATTTGCAAGATTTAAAGGCGGTAAAGCGATTGCGGTGACTTTTGGCAGTCTTATGGGCTTTTTCCCTGACTGGAAGGTTGCACTTACATTAGGCTTTTTCTTCCTTTTGTTTACACTTGTGATAAGAATAACACCACATTGCTACAGAACGATACTTTCCTACATACTGACAACGCTCAATACGTTGCTCTTTGTCGATATGACGATAGGAATAGGTATGGTGTTTATTTCAACAGCGGTTTCGATGAAAATGCTGACTGTTCCTGAAGAAAGAGAAAAAACCACGGTAAAAATGTTCTGGAAGCACTAAAGGGAGAATATATATGAATATTCAGATCTTCGGAAAATCAAAATGCTTTGATACCAAAAAGGCAGAAAGATATTTTAAGGAAAGACGCATAAAATATCAGCTCGTGGATATAATGAGCAAGGGGCTTAGTAAAGGCGAATTCAACAGTGTAAGCAGTGCAGTAGGCGGTTATGAAAAGCTTATAGATGAAAAATCAAAGGCTTATGAAAACAGTACGCTGAAGTATCTTGCTCATGAGGAAGACAGAATAGAAAAACTTATGGATACCCCTGCAATGTTCAAAACACCTATTGTCAGAAACGGCAGACAGGCGACTGTAGGCTACTGCCCAGAGGTGTGGAAAAGCTGGGAATAAAAATTATTTAAAAAAATTTTAAAAAACACTTGACAAACGATGATGAAAAGTGTATAATATAAAAGTCGCTTGAAGAGATTAGGTGATTGGCAAACGGAGACCACGGAAGCTTAGCTCAGCTGGGAGAGCATCTGCCTTACAAGCAGAGGGTCATAGGTTCGAGCCCTATAGTTTCCACCATTACTCCTACGGCCTGGTAGTTCAGTTGGTTAGAACGCCGCCCTGTCACGGCGGAGGTCGTGGGTTCGAGTCCCATCCAGGTCGCCATTACTTAATTTCTTAAGTACGCCTCTGTAGCTCAGTCGGTAGAGCAGGGGACTGAAAATCCCCGTGTCGTTGGTTCGATTCCGACCGGAGGCACCAAAGAAACGCAAAAGCGTTTCTTTAAATGCGGATTTAGCTCATCTGGTAGAGCGCCACCTTGCCAAGGTGGAGGTAGCGAGTTCGAGCCTCGTAATCCGCTCCATTTTTTTATGGCGCTATAGCCAAGTGGTAAGGCATGGGACTGCAACTCCCTGATCCCCAGTTCAAATCTGGGTGGCGCCTCCAAACAAAAAAGCACTGCGAGAGCAGTGCTTTTTTGTTTGGAACGATGTGTTCCGCTCGCGCGGAACGTGATGCACACTTCGTGCGTGATGCAGCCTTCGGCAGTGATGTGCGCTTCGCGCGTGAGGATGCGGAACACATCACATCACTTTGTGCCATAGGCACAATACAACACTATGCGTCAGCACTACATCACTTCGGCGACGCCGACACATCACTCGTTACAAACTATATAATTTATGCTACAGTATAATAGGAAGTGAGGTACTACTATGGCTGAATCTAAATTACGCGAACTTTCAATGGAGTTTTCCGTAGAAATCATTAACCTTGTTAAATATCTGAAATTCAATCACGAATCCGTTATTGCTAACCAGATCGGCAGAAGCGGTACAAGTATCGGTGCAAATATCCACGAGGCACAATACGCTCAAGGCAAAAAGGATTTTATCGCTAAGCTTGAAATTGCTCTCAAGGAGGCGAGTGAAACAGGCTATTGGCTTGAACTATTGCATAGAACCAACTATATTGACGGTCATCAGTATAAACTTTTATCCGATAAATGTGCACACTTCGCGTAATGCCGGTTTCTTCCTGCAGAACGGCAAAGGCGAATATTGATAATAAATGAGAAAATTATATACCGCATTTAAAGGCATTTTTTTCTTCACCCCCGACCTTAGCAAGACCATCATAAAGCAGATTTGAAACCGCCGCACAAACAAAGTGTTGAACATCACTTGTTTATTGTGCGGCGGAGCTGTTTAAAGGCACTGCTTTTACGTTTGTTTTTTATTTTCTCGGTTCACTCATTGCAATTGACACAATGCGACGATTTATGCTATAATTATATAAATTGTTAATTAAATTCCATTTTAACAGATGGCATAAAAATATGGAGGAAATATATGGCTGTTTTCAGATGTAAAATGTGTGGTGGCGATCTTGACGTTACTGATACGTCCACCAATATATATACCTGTAAATACTGCAATACACAGCAGACAGTACCTACCCTTGACAGTGAAAAGAAGGTAAATCTCTTTTCCCGTGCGAACAGACTTCGTATGAATAACGAGTTTGATAAGGCGGCAGGTATCTATGAAACGATAGCGTCCGAATTTATTGAAGAGGCAGAAGCTTATTGGGGACTGTGCCTTTGCAAATACGGTATAGAGTACGTTGACGATCCTGCTACTGCAAGAAAGATACCTACCTGTCACCGCACCTCATATCAGAGCATTTTTGAGGATGAAAACTTTACTACTGCTCTTCAGTATTCTGACGCGGATGCTACGGCTGTATACCGCCGTGAAGCGAAGGAGATCGATAGACTGCAAAAGGAGATACTTAGCGTTGCGGCTAACGAAGAGCCTTTCGATATCTTTATATGCTATAAGGAAACCGACGAGGAGGGCGAACGTACAAAGGACAGCGTTTTAGCTCAGGAAATATATGAGGCTCTTACAGAAAAAGGGTATAAAGTATTCTTCTCAAGAATTACTTTAGAGGATAAGCTGGGTAAGGCTTACGAGCCCTATATCTTTGCGGCTTTAAGCTCTGCAAAGGTAATGCTTGCGGTAGGCACAAAGTATGAATACTTCAATGCAGTGTGGGTAAAGAATGAGTGGGGAAGATTCCTTGAAATGATGAAGGATGATAAGAGCAAGACTCTTATTCCTTGTTACGCTGATATTGACGCTTATGATATGCCTGCTGAGTTCAAGAATTTTCAGGGTCAGGATATGACTAAGATCGGCTTTAAACAGGATCTTGTCAGAGGTATAGGTAAGCTTATGGGTGGCAGTACACCTGTACCCGTTACATATGCGGCGGCAGCTCCTACTCTTGATAAATGTATTGAAAATGCCCGGGTGTATATGAATTTAAAGAATTACCCTGCGGCTTATGAAACGTATCAGACGATGACCCGTGAATATCCCGGACACTATCTTGGTTGGTGGGGACTTATTACAGCGTCTTCAAGAAATCTGACAGTAGTTTCGGATGAAGATGAAGCTAAGATAAAGGAATGGTACGGCTATGCTTTAAGCCTTGCTGACGATGGTCAGAAGGTGGAGATCAAATCAAAAATGAAAGAATATCTTCGTATCAAGTCCTCAGCCTATGCAGAAGGCTCAAGGGATATGTACAGTGAAAAGCTGGCTTGTGCAAATGGTATGATAAAGGCGTCTGAATCGGCAATACAAAAGGAAGAAAAACGTGTAGCTGACGCTATAAAATCCTGTAACAGGAATATAGACGATCTTACTGACGATATAAAGGAATCCCGCACTCTTATAAAAAAATACGGTACCCTCAAAAAGAGAATAACAAGAGCAAAGGTAACTAAATTCTTTTTTGCGCTTGGCATTATTACGCTTATTGTTTGCTTTTTTATAGCGATTTCTACCCCAAAGTCAAAATCACAGGAAATAAACGACATAGTTTCAATTGTTGCGTCGGTTGCCCTTATCGAAACATTGATTATGGCGCTTGTTCACGCTATATCATCAAGCCTTGTAAATTCCTTCAGACGAAAGAATTCGGGCGTATCTGCATATTCGGCAAGTGTGTGCAAGGCTAATATGAAGGATTTAGGCAGTCGTGTAAACAATTATAATGCGACTATAGAAAAATACCAGCATCAGCTTGCAGAACTTTCAAAGCCTGAAAATAAGGTGATTGAAGAAAACATGCGTAAGATAGAGCTTACAAGAAACGCTATTGCAGACATTGAAGCAATAAAGGATGATAGAGAGAATATTGCATTATATGATTTTTATTTATCCTGTAAGGATTATGAATGTGAAACCCCTACTCTGAACGAAGCCTTTGTTCCCGTCTGGGATAAAGCAATGGCGGCTATGAAATTCATCGGATAATAAAACGCCAATTAATTGCCTATAATTTAACAATATCACTTGCATTTTCCTTTATAAAGGTGTATAATTATATAGGAAAATTATGCGGATATCCGCTACATAAGAAAGGAAATATCAAATTATGATGGAAGTTTTACTCGAAACCTCTGCAAGACACATCCACGTGTCACAGGAAGCACTTGAAACATTATTCGGCAAGGGCTATGAGCTTACAAAGAAAAAGGATCTTTCTCAGCCCGGTCAGTTTGCTTGTGAAGAAAGAGTTACAGTAGTTGGCCCCAAGAAGTCACTTGCAAACGTATCTATTTTAGGTCCTGTAAGACCTGATACACAGGTTGAGCTTTCAGCTACAGACGCTCGTTCAATCGGATGTCCTATCGCTGTAAGAGAATCAGGCGACATCAAGGGTACACCCGGCTGTAAGATCACAGGTCCCTGCGGCGAAATCGAAATCAGCGAGGGCGTTATCGTTGCAAAGAGACACATCCACTTAGTTCCTGCGACAGCAGAAAAGTGGGGCGTTGAAAACAAGCAGATCGTAAGCGTTAAGGTTAAGAGCGAAGGCAGAGAAGCTATCCTCGGCGACGTTGTAGTAAGAGTACACGAAAACTTCGCAGACGCTATGCACATCGATACTGACGAGTCCAATGCAGTTCTTGCAACTCCCGGTATGATGGTAGAAGTTATCAAGTAAATAGTAAACATAAGTGACTGTAAAAACTTCACCTTATTTTGATTAGGTGAAAACATCAATTATGAAAACGGGCGAACACTGTTCGCCCCTACGTTTATTCATGTTATATTGAGGGAATTCGTAGGGGCTACTATCAGTCGCCCGTTATTTAATTTCTTTTATAAATCCTGATTTTAGCAAACCTGTTGTAAATTTCTGCGACTATATAGATGAAAGCTTTCAAAAGAGGTGTTCTTATGAACAAAAACGAACTTACAGAATATGCTGATTACCTGCTGAAAACGGCAATGTATAAGGTGAATAATATCGAAGACGCAGAGGATTTGGCACAGGAAACAATGCTTGCGGCACTTGTTGCCATCAGTCAGAATAAGCCTATGGAAAACCCTAAAAACTGGCTTACGACTGTACTTTACCGCAAATATTACGATATGCTCCGCAGAAAGTATCGCAAAGGTACTGTAAGCATCGATGAGTGCAATGAATTCCTGGAAGAAGTACACGTACCTCTTTTAGGAACACAGCAAAGATTATAAAAGAAAAGGATTCACTAACCCTCAAAGTTAATGAATCCTTTATTTTATAAGTATTTCTTGAAGGCATTTTTCATCTTCAAAGCAACGTCCATCGCCCAATCGAACTGTTCAGACCACTTATCCTTATTATCAAAATCTGCCGGATGGGATATAAGGATTCTGCTGGCTTTCTTGTCCGGCAATTCTCTCCAGTCAAGTTTCATATCCATATCCGTTTCAATTTCCGTCTTATGGGAATGAAACTTATGGAACAGTTCTTTATCATCGGAAATGTACCACTCTACAACAATCTGGTTATCCTTGCGAATCTGATTGATGCTGATGTGACAAGCGGAGGAACCCACGCTCATAGTCATCCAATGGTCTGTACTTGCCTTTCTCTTATTGAACTGCTTTGCAAATGCATGATTTTGAAATGCATAATCGTTGAAGGCAACCCAATAGTCATATCTCGCTTGCAGCGTAGGAGAATTACTGGTGTTTCGCTTGATTTCCTTTGTCCAGTCATTTGGCTTTTCTACCACTTCGAACTTAACGGCAATATCAGAACTTCCGATTTGATACAGTTTAATTTCTACCAGGAAGAAAGCAATATTCTCATCGGTGTGGTTATTCAGCCACTCAATGGCAGAGCGATGTTCTTCTCTTGCTCTCTTTACAACCCAAATCACAATATCGGCAGATTTCCCGGATGCATATGTAATCAATTTACCAAGGTGGTCATGGTTTGTATCTTCAAGCTGATTCTCGATGATGATTTTTCTGTCCGTTCCGGTTTCAGTTGCATAAATGTCAACATTGAAATCGCCGACACTTGACTCGGTTTCATCAACCGTTATCTCCAATCCAACAGCATCTGCCAACAGGGTAAGATTATCCTCTTCCGCAAGCCAAGGAGTGAAGTCTAATGCCTCATGCGGCCATACCTTTCGCAAATCTTTTATTTCTTTAAGTTTTCCTAAATTTATCATGGTACTGTTCCTCCTTGTCGCAAGATAATCGTCTTATCCACTCGACCTATTACAAAATCATCTTATCAACTCAACCTTGCCCATTTTCAACCTGTCAACTCAACCTTGCCCATTTTCAACCTGTCAACTCAACCTATCAATTCCGACATAATTCAGTTGATAAATCTTCCGTTCGGTAGCTATCAAATCAAGATGCCCAACTCTCGGAAATGCCTTATTTTCAAGCCTTTTTCGGTATTTACTTCTGTACTTTAGTCATCAATACTACGCACTCGACGTGCCTCGTATGAGGAAACATATCCACGGGCTGAATTTTTTCTGCTCTGTAACCTTTATGCAGGAGATATTGCATATCTCTTGCCAGCGTTTCGGGATTGCAGGAAATATAAACTATTCTTCTTGGCGACAGCTTTACAAGGCTTTGTAAAAACTCTCTGCTGCAGCCTGCTCTTGGCGGGTCGGTTATGACAACGTCTGCCTTTTCGCCCTTTTCAGCAAGAGAAGCCATAAATTCTCCTGCATCGTCACAGTAAAAGCTTTCGTTTGTTATTCCGTTAAGCTCAGCGTTTTTGATAGCATCATTTACAGCCGAACCGTTTACCTCCACGCCGATGACTTTTCCTGCTTCTTTTGCCATAATAAGACCGATAGTACCCGTACCGCAATAGGCGTCAATGACCGTATCGGTAGGTTTAAGCTCAGCAAATTCTTTTGCTTTATTGTAAAGATATTCTGTTTGAACGGGATTGATCTGATAAAAGGAATGAGGACTAATACGGAATTTAAGTCCGCAGAGTATATCCTCGATATATCCGTCACCAAAGAGGATTTCGCTTTTTTCTCCGAGGGAAAGGAAAAGCTCTGTATCGTTTATATTCCATACGATAGTTTTTATTTCAGGGAATTTCTTTACAAGTGCATTTACAAAGGAACGGGATGACGGAAATTTACCCTCAGCTGTTACTATGACCATCATTATCTCATTTGTGGCAAAGCCTCGTCTTATAAGCAGGTGACGGATAAAGCCCGATTTTGTTTCTTCGTTATAGGGCTTCATTTTAAAGCTTTCAAAGAGCTTGCGGCAGGCTAAGGTTATTTCGTTTGATAGCTCGTCTTCAATAAGACAGCTTTCTGTTTCGGTTATTCTGCCTGTGGTGGACTGATAAATACCTGACACAGTTTTACCGTTCTTTTTAAAGAAAGCTGACTGCATCTTATTGCGGTAGTGATAGGGACGTTCCATACCTTTTATTTCGTCAATATGGCAGAACTTACCCATCAGCTTTATAACTCTTGTCTGCTTAAAGCTTAGCTGAGCAGGATAATCAAGGTTGCTTAACTGGCATCCGCTGCATTTTTTTATATATGGACATTTTAATTCAATATTCGACATGTCTTATTCCTTTTAGTTTGATAAGTCTATTATATAATAACAGGGGAGTAATTTCAAGTAAAAATCCCCCACTTTGCAGTGGGGGATAAATTTTGTTAGTCTGTGATCTTCTTGATCTCGTCAGATGTGAGAGCGATTATTTCGCTGAGTTCCTTTACCGTAGCAATATTTGTCTGCAGAGTTTCTACAGCGGCAGCAATCTCCTTTTCTATGTTTGCAATGGATGTGCGAACATTTCCGAGTACGTCTTCAACGTTCTGAGTCTGGTTCTGAGTCTGTTCGGCAAGCTGTCTTACTTCCTGAGCGATTACGTTGAAGCCTGCACCCGCTTCGCCAACGTGCTTTGCTTCGATAGAAGCGTTAAAGCCGAGCAGAGTCATCTGAGTAGCAACGTTCTGTATGTACTTGATGATGGAGTCTGTCTGAGCAACTATCCTTGCAGATTCGGCTGTCTTTTCACGGAGCTTGTCAAATTCGCCTGTAAGCTCACGGATGCTGGTGTTTACCGCATCTATTTTTTCGTCAATTACCTGATAATTATCCTGAATTTTGTCAAGAGTAGCATTTCTTTCTGCTGCAGTTGCATCAAATGATGTAAATTCGTTAGCCATAGTTTATATCCATTCCTTCCTTTAATAAAAGAGGTTTTACCTTAGGTAAAATTCCGATGTTTTTATTATAATATAAAATAAATAAAAAATCAATAGTCAAAGGTGCAGATTTTGTTAGTTTGTACAATAAGAAGTGAGATTTTTGTTTATTATTTCCGATTTTTTCCGCTGAAAGAATGGAAAAATTAAAATCCGCTTGCTTTTAAGGTGAAAATGTGCTATATTAAAATCATAAAATTGAATGTTCTTAAAGGCTTTTCCGATGGTTTGTTACATAATTTTATCGGGATATTTTAAGGACAGTCAGAATATATAATTTATAGTCGGAAATTCCGGCTGAAAGGCAGGAGAAATACCAATGAAGATTCTTTATGCGTCAAGTGAAGCTCAGCCCGTTGCAGCTTCCGGTGGACTTGCAGACGTAGCAGGTTCTTTACCCAAGGCACTTGTAGAGGAAGGGCACGAGGCTTGCGTTGTTATGCCCCTTTACGTCAATACCATAAAGCAGCAGTGGCGTGACCAGATGACTTACGTTACAAACTTTTCCGTACCTGTTGGCTGGCGTAGTCAGTACTGCGGTCTTTTTACAGCTAATATCAACGGTGTGACGTACTATTTCCTTGATAACGAATATTACTTCAAGAGAGATTTCGGTCTGTACGGCTATTACGATGATGCAGAGCGCTATGCGTTCTTCTCCCGTGCAGTACTTGAAATGCTGACAGTTATTGATTTTAAGCCTCAGGTTATCAACTCTAATGACTGGCAGTGTGCTCTTATCCCTGTGTATTATAACATTTTCTATAAGCATCACCACAAGCTGTGGGGCATCAAGAATATGTTTACTATCCACAACATTCAGTATCAGGGCAGATACGGTATGGAAATTCTTGAGGATGTGCTTGGTATTCCCCGTCATTTTGCATCTCTTATGGAATACGATAGAGACGTAAACCTTATGAAAGCTGCTATCGAGGTTGCAGATAAGGTTACAACAGTTTCTCCCACATATGCAAGAGAAATATTCGATCCCTGGTTCTCACACGGCCTTGACAGAGCTCTTCAGGATAAGCAGTATAAGACTTGCGGTTTCCTTAACGGTATTGACACAGATATGTACAATCCCGCTACAGACCCTGTAATTCCTGCAAACTTCACAACTACAAAGAAAGCAGGCAAGAAGGTATGTACAGAAAAGCTCCTCGAAGAAGTAGGTCTTCCTCAGGGCGACGAGCCTGTAATCGGTATGATCTCAAGACTTGTTGAACATAAGGGCTTTGACCTTGTAAAGTACGTATTTGACGATATCGTAAACCTCGGTTATAAGGTGGTTATCTTAGGCTCAGGTGAGGCACAGTATGAGCAGTTCTTCCATGAAATGCGCTGGAAGTATCCTGATAAGGTAGCCTTTACCTGCGGATATATCCCCGACCTTGCAAAGAAGATATATGCGGGTGCCAATATGTTCCTTATGCCCAGTAAGAGTGAGCCCTGCGGTCTTGCACAGATGATCTCCTTACGTTACGGTACTATTCCTATAGTTCGTAAAACAGGCGGTCTTGCAGACAGCATCATCGACTGCGGAGATGAAAACGGTACAGGCTATACTTTCCAGTCCTATAACGCTCATGATATGCTGGGAGCTATTGAAAGAGCAAGAGACTGCTATTACAACAAGACAGAATGGAATAAGCTCGTTACCCGTGCTATGAAGGCTGACTTCAGCTGGAAGCAGTCTGCTAAGCTTTATATAGGTATCTATTCTGAGCTTTGCGGCGAATAAGAAATTCAGACAGACTGCCTTTGCAGTCTGTCTCAGACTGAAGACAAACTCACGCACCGCAAAAATGCGTAAAGTTTTGTGTTTATCTTGAGAGTATATAAAAAAATTGATACAGAAGTTTGGGAGAGCCGTAAAAGGCTCTCCCAAAGCATTTTTGCTTACTTCGTCAAAACCCCCTCAACATATTTATATATGCCTGTCGGGGCTTTTTCCTTGTCTGCGTGCGTTTTTCATCGTCTGACAGTGTGTAGACAAATTGCTTTGTCTACACACTGAGACAGACTGCCTTTGCAGTCTGTCTCTTTTTTAATTTAAGTCACAGAAATATGCTTCAAAACTGTATAGACGTAGTTATCGCAGAGAGTGTAGGAGAGAGTTAAAAAGCTTAAATTAAGTAAATTAAGCTGATAAATAAATGTAATTTGTACCATTTGTACAAAAATCTTAATCTTAATTTTTACATAATGTTGATTGACGAGATAGGCGGAATTTGTTATAATTAATATGATAATTTATCGTATACCCTTTTTAGAATAAAAGGGAAATCTAAACACAGGAGGACAATAATGAAAAAATTCACAAAGTATGTTGCAGCTGCAATGGCACTTGCAACAGTCGTTGCTACAGCTACAGCCTGCAACAACGAAACAACAACATCAGGCGACAACAACACATCATCCACACCTGAAACAACAACATCTCAGTCTTCACAGCAGACAATGGGTACTGACGCAGAAGTTCAGAACAAGGTAAGTGAAGCTATTGGCGACGTAGATGAAAGCTACAAGAATATTGAAGTAACCACAAAGCCCATCTGGATGGCTTGGTGGGAAATCCAGGAGGCATCTCCTGCAGTAGAAATGTTCAAGGCTTTATACGGCACACCCGCTAACAAGCCCGAAGGTTTTGATCACGTTCCCGACGAAAACGTATTCTGCAACGTTTACACACTTTACGCTGACAGATATACAGACCTCGCAAAGCGTATCTCTTCTGATGACGCTCCCGACGTATTCCCCTTCGAAATCTGCTACTATCCCTATGGTGTATACAAGAACCTCTTCCAGAGTGTAGATGATCTCTTTGATTTCACAACAGACGACTGGGCAGATTACAAGGAAGTAATCGATATGTTCCAGTGGGGTGGCAAGAACTACTGTCCTATTATGGACCTCAACATCAGCACATTACTCTGGTACAGAAAGTCTGTAGTAGAAGAAGCCGGTTTTGATGATCCTTGGACACTCTATGAACAGGGCGACTGGACATGGGATAAGTTCATGGAAATGTGCAGAAAGTTTACAGACGCTGAAAACGGTATGTACGCTATCGACGGTTACCAGATGGGTGATAACCTCGTTCTTACAACAGGTACTCCTCTCGTATCCCTTGAAGATGGCAAGCTCGTAAGCAATCTTTACGATGCTAATGTTGAAAAGGCTCTTGATCTTATCACAGCTTTTGACGACAGCAAGGAAGGTCTCAAGTACCCCAAGGAAGTTGAAAACAACTGGAACCCCAACAGAAGAGAATGGGTAAACGGTAAGACATTATTCTTCGATGACGGTACATGGAGATATGAAGAAGACTGGCAGAAGTACATCAAGATCATGAAGTGGGAAGAAGACGAAATCAACTTCGTTCCCTGGCCTCAGATGGATGGTGCTGATGAATACTATCAGGGTATGAAGCAGGATGCTATGATGCTTTGTGCAAGCTCCAAGAACAAGGAAGGCTACCAGGCTTGGGTATACGCTAACCTCGTTGCTACAAAGGACCCCGACATCAAGGCAGCAGGCAGACAGCAGTCTATCGATAACTACAACTGGACAGAAACACTTCTTGACAGACTTGATCACCTCAAGGATCCCGACACATTCACTGCAGTATTTGATTTCAAGAACGGTATCGGACCTGATATCGCTGATACAACAAAGGGTGACTGCATCGTTGAGCAGCTCACTAAGGAACCCCTCGTTAACGGCGTAAGCTACACAACACTCCGTGAATCTAACCAGGGTCAGATCAATACTCGTATTGAAGAAATGAACGCAACAGTTCAGTAAGAAATAGTTACTTAAAGCTCCCGCAGGAAACTGCGGGAGTTGTTTTGTTTATAAGTTATTTTTGTTAAGTTTTAAGTAAAAAATTCACAGATTGACTTTATAACCGATTAATGATATAATTAAAATGTTATTAAATTAGTCTATGGACTAATTAAACAGGAGGTTAATATGATCAATCTAAAGAAGACCATTGCGGGAGTAATGGCACTTGCAACTGTTGTTACGGCATTGACAGCCTGCAGCGGCGACCAGACAGCGTCAAGCGATAACGAACAGACATCAGCACCTGAAACAACCACAACCAATACTACAATGGGTACAGACTCAGGTGTACAGGAAGCAGTAAGTAATGTTTCCGTAAACGAAGAATATAAGGATATCAAGGTTGATACCAAGCTTGTATGGATGGCATGGTGGGAGATTCAGGAAGCGTCTCCTGCAGTAGAAATGTTCAAGACATTATACGGTACACCTGCAACAAAGCCTGAGGGTTACGATCACGTTCCTGATGAAAACGTATTCTGCAACATCAACGTACCTGTATACGCAGATAGATATGTTGACCTTGCGAAGAGAGTATCATCAGATGATT
This sequence comes from Oscillospiraceae bacterium, assembly GCA_015067025.1. Classification (GTDB taxonomy): domain Bacteria; phylum Bacillota; class Clostridia; order Oscillospirales; family Ruminococcaceae; genus Ruminiclostridium_E. Next base: position 142,959 of record SVNC01000003.1, on the reverse strand, counting down.
CTCCCGACTGCTTCCCCTTTGAGATCGGTTATTATCCTTACGGAATTTATAAGAACCTTTTCCAGAGTGTTGATGGAATAATCGACCTTACTACAGATGACTGGGCAGATTATAAGGATGTAATTGATATGTTCCAGTGGGGCGGTAAAAACTATTGTCCTATCATGGAGCTTACGCCTACTTCTTTCCTCTGGTACAGAAAATCTGTAATTGAAGAAGCAGGCTTTGAGGATCCTTGGACACTTTTTGAAAACGGTGACTGGAACTGGTCTGCTTTTATGGAAATGTGCAGAAAGTTTGCCGATCCCGAAAATGGTATGTACGCTCTCGACGGCTACAACCCCGAAAACCTTTTCGTATGTTCAACAGGTACTCCTTTAGTAGCACTTGAGGATGGCAAGCTCGTAAGTAACTTAAACAATGCTAATATTGAAAAATGTATGGATATGCTTATGAAGTTTGATACGTCTCAGGAAAATCTCCGTTACCCTCGTGACGTTGAAAACAACTGGACTGTAAACTACAGAAAATGGGTAAACGGTCAGACACTCTTCTTTGAAGATGGTATCTGGGCTTACGAAAGCAACTGGTGCAAGTATATAAAGCTTATGAAGTGGGAAGAAGATGAAGTAAACTTTGTTCCTTTCCCTACAATGGATGATTCTGATACATACTACCACAGCATGAAGCAAGACGCTATTATGCTCTGTGCAGGTGCGAAGAACGTTGACGGTTATAAGGCATGGATATATGCTAATCTTGTTGCAACCAAGGATCCCACAGTAAAGGCGGCAGCTCGTCAGCAGTCTATTGATAACTATCAGTGGACAGAAGAACTCCTTGACAGAGTGGACCTTGTTAAGGATCCCGGCACATTTACACCCGTATTTGACTTTAAGAACGGTCTCGGTCCTGATATTGCAGACGGTTCATCTCAGGATACAATTGTAGAACAGCTCACAAAATATCCTTATATGACCGGTGCAAGCTACACACAGATTCGTGAATCCAACCAGGGTCAGATAAATACCCGTATCGAAGAAATGAACGCATCCGTTCAGTAATTATAACTTGTTTAGAGCTCCCGCAGTTTCTGCGGGAGTTTTCTTTTTTCCATTGACAGAAAGTGAGAAAAATTATATAATATAGTATAGTGATTATAATGAGGGATTATGGGCTATAATCCAAAAAGGAGATAACTTATGTTAGAGCTTAATATGACGGGAAAAGAAACGGTAACGGTAACGGATGAAAATACAGCAGCAACGGTAGGAAGCGGCTCGCTGAGAGTTTTTGCAACTCCTGCCTTAGCGGCGCTTATAGAAAAGGCGGCTTGTAACTGCCTTGCAGGTCAGCTTGATGACGGTATGACCAGTGTAGGTACAGTACTTAATATAAAGCATATTGCGGCAACCCCTGTTGGAATGCAGGCAGAAGCAACGGTAACCCTTACGGAAATAGACGGTAGAAGACTTGTATTCAGCGTATCTGTAACGGATGAAAAGGACAAGATAAGTGAAGGCGTGCACGAACGTTTTATTGTAAACAGCGAAAAGTTTATGTCAAAGGTCAATGCAAAGCTTGACTGATAAAATTATAAGAGCTTAATAAAAAGGGGGTATCGGTTTTGAATTTTTTGCATCTTAAATATGCGGTTGAAATAGAAAGAACAGGTTCTATTTCAAAGGCGGCAGAAAATCTCTTTATGGGACAGCCTAATTTAAGTAAGGCAATAAAAGAACTTGAAAACGAGATCGGTATCACTGTTTTTATCCGTACCTCTAAGGGAGTAACTCCCACAGAGCAGGGGAAGGAATTTTTGAAAAGGGCAAGAGAGCTTATAAGCAGCTTTAAGAATTTAACAGAAAGCTACAACAAGGATAACGCAAGAAGCACGAGCTTTTTTGTAGCAGTACCAAGAGCTGATTATATAGCTAACGCCTTTATCTCCTTTGCAAGTATGCTTGACAGCAATGAGCAGATAGCTTTGCAGTATGAGGAAACGGACAACGAGCAGATAATAAATCATATTATGGATTTTGATATCGGTATGGGTATAATAAGACTCAGTGCCGACAACGAAAAGAAGTACCTGAAGCTGCTTGTTGATAACGATATAAAATACCGCATACTGTGGGAGTTTGACGAAAAGCTCCTTTGTGGCAGAGAAAGTATTCTTGCAAAGTCAGGCAAGGTTATAAGTAAAAGTGATCTTGAAGATATGACCGAGCTTGTCTTCGGGACTGTCGAAAGCGGCAAAAAGACTATCAGAATAAATGACAGAGGCAGTAAATATGATCTGCTCACCGCTTTAACAGATACTTATATGTGGGTATCCCCGACACCGAAAAGTGTTTTGGAGCAATATAAATTAATTCAGCTTAATGCGGACACGGAAAAGAAGAAATACAAGGATGTTCTTATATTCCGCAGTGACTATAATATTAGCCGACTGGACGAACAATTTTTATCCGAGCTTGAAAGAGTAAAGGAAAAAATAAGGATAGATAAACTAAGCTAAAGAAAGGAAAAGTAAATTGACTACGTTTGATATAAAAGATACGCTTATAAAGCTTTGCAGTGCAGAGGGCGTATCGGGTGAGGAACAGACTGCAGGCGAGCTTGCACTCAGTATGCTTAAAAATTACACGGATAATTGCTATATTGATAAATTCGGTAACGTTATCGGGCATATAGGAGAAAAGGATGACAATAAACCTACATTGCTCCTTGACGCACATATAGATCAGATAGGACTTATTGTAACCTTTATTGACGATGACGGCTTTATCCGCGTGTCAAAATGCGGCGGTGTTGACAGAAGAGTGCTTGCGGCACAAACTGTCACCATTCACGGTAGTAAGAAGATAAAGGGCGTTATTTCCGTACTCCCTCCCCACGTAAAAAAGGACGGAGATAAGGTAGCACAGATAGACGAGCTGGTTATTGATACAGGCTATAGTAAGGAAGAATTATCTGAAATAGTTTCTCTCGGCGACAGAATAACCGTTGATAACGAGCCTGCTACACTTCTAAACGGCAGAGTGTGTGCTCCTGCCTGCGATGACAGAGCAGGTGTTGTCTGCATACTTTACGCACTTGAGCTTTTAAAGGGAAAGAAGCTTAAATACAATCTTGACGTAAGCTTTACAGGTCAGGAGGAAACAGGCGAAAGAGGTGCTAAGATAGCGGCTTTTAACCTTGATCCCGATATCTGTCTTGAAATGGACGTAAGCTTTGCCTACACTCCCGATAGTGAAAAGCATAAATGCGGAGAGCTTGGTAAGGGTGTTATGATAGGTGTTGCACCATCCCTTTCGAAAAGACTTTCCGATGAGCTTATCTCTATATCAAAGGAAAAGAATATACCCTACAGCCTTGAAATAATGAGCGGCGAAACAGGAACAAATGCAGATGCTATAGGAGTAGCCAAGGGTGGAGCAGAGTGTTGCACGTTATCTATCCCTCTTCGCTATATGCATACCCCTGTTGAAGTGGCAGACATTACGGATATAGAAGCTATCGGCAGACTGATTTATGAATTTGCAAAGAAAGGGGAGGTGTCAGCTTTATGACCGAGCTTATAAAGGAGCTTTGCAATCTTAACGGTACAAGCGGCGATGAAGAAGCGGTAAGAGATCTTATCATATCAAAGCTTCCCTCAGACGTTGAATATAAGGTTGACCCACTCGGCAATCTTATTGTAGAAAAAAAGGGTAAGGTTACTCCAAAAAACAAGGTTATGCTGGCGGCTCATATGGATGAAGTGGGCTTTATCGTAATTTATATAACTTCAGACGGTTATCTTCGTATTTCTCCCGTTGGCGGAATAAATCCCGAAACCGTTATCGGAAGACAATTACAGTTTAAAAACGGTACAAAGGGTGTAATAGGCACCAAGGCAGTACATCAGCAGACCGAAGATGAGAGAGAAAAGCCGGTGAAATTCAGTGCAATGCTCCTTGACATCGGTGCAAGATCTGAGGCTGAGGCACTTGAAAAGGTGCTCCCCGGTGACTGTGCATATTTTACAGGCGAATTTTTAGAATTCGGTAGCAACAAAGATATGCTGAAAAGCAAAGCACTTGATGACAGAGCAGGCTGTGCCGTAATGATAGAAATGATAAACAGCGATCTGCCTTATGATGCTACCTTTGTTTTCACGGTTCAGGAAGAAATAGGCACAAGAGGTGCGAAGGCGGCGGCTTATAGCGTTGCACCTGATTATGCAATAGTTCTTGAAACTACGACCGCCTGCGATTTTTCAGGCAACGAGGGCGAAAAGAAGGTTTGTGAAGTTGGTAAGGGTGCAGTAGTAAGCTATATGGATAACGGCACTATATACAGCCGTGAGCTTTACAGAATGGCATTTGACAAGGCAAAGGAAAAGAATATTCCCTGTCAGACAAAGACTGTTGTTGCAGGTGGTAATGATAGCTCAGCTATTCACGTTTCGGCAGGCGGTATTGAAACAGTTGCAATTTCCGCTCCCTGCAGATACCTCCATTCACCTGCTTGCGTGCTTTCTAAAAAGGATATGAAGGCAGTAGCAGATTTAGCTTACGAAATGTATCTTGCTCTTGCAGTAAAATAATGATAAAACAGATTTTTGAATTACCGATAATTGATAAAAGCAACGTTATAGAGGGCAGAATAGAAGCCTATTTTAAAGCCTATGGCGGAGCCTATGACTTCTGCCGTTTTTACAGCGGTGACAATATCCTTATGATGAATTACTGCGGAGAGTTCTTTATATCGGTAAAGGACGGCTTTGATAAGGAGGAGCTTTACTTCTTCCTTAAAAGTGGTGGAATGACATCGGCGACTATGGATAGTTTTTGTTATAAAGCGTTAGGTGAAATGCTTGCAGACTTTTCTTCAGAGCCGCTTTACCTTATGCAAAGTGAAAATGTGGCGGAAGCTGACGGTGGAGACTTTACCGAAAGTTATAGCGAAGTCTTTTCAGTCATAAAGGACGCCTTTGGTATAAGTGACGAAGGCTTTAGCGGCTGGTATACTGACATCTGCCACAGAGTACGCCATAACGTGTCAAGGCTTATCGTACTCGAAGGCTTTACAGCATCCTGCACGGTGCTTTATGAAAACGAAAGTGAATGCTTTTTATCCCATATCGGAGTAAAAAAAGAATATCAGGGCAAAGGACTCGGAAAGAAACTTCTGAGGAATGCAAACCGCCTTTTAAAAAATAAAAAATTATCTCTTTTATGTAAATGGGATAAAAGGGAATTTTATAAAAGCTGTGGGTTTATCTGTAAAGATGAGCCAACGGCATATCAGATAGTAAAGGAACGATAAAAATGAGCTTTTTTGAAATTGACAGTCGCATACTTGAAATAGCCGAAAAGGCGGAAAAGATGTGCGAAAAGAGATTCAAGGAAATTGAAAAGGTTGCTGAATATAACGGACAGAAGGTGCTTTATTCCTTTATCAGCAACAACGTCAGCGAAATGCATTTAAAGGGAACGACAGGCTACGGCTACAACGATGACGGCAGAGATAAGCTTGATAAAGTGTACGCAGACGCTTTCGGCTGCGAGGATGCTTTAGTCCGTCACAGCTTTGTAAACGGCACCCACGCTCTTTCGACTGCACTTTTCGGTGTGCTTCGCCCCGGTGACACTCTTTTATGTGTTACAGGCGAGCCTTACGATACACTTACAGAAGTGATAACGGGTGAATACGGCGGCTCTTTAAAGGAGTTCGGCGTAAAATACGAAAAGGTCGATCTTCTTCCTGACGGCAGTGCAGATATTGAAGAGATAAAGAAAAGAGCAGGGGACTGCAAGGTAGCATACATACAGCGTTCACGCGGTTATTCTCTTCGTGAATCCTTTTCTGTTGAAAAAATAGGCGAAATAATAAAGGCAGTAAAAGAGGTAAATGACAAGGCTATCATAATGGTAGATAACTGCTATGGTGAATTTGTAGAAGAAAGAGAGCCTACAGCGGTCGGTGCGGATCTTATTATAGGCAGTCTTATAAAAAATCCCGGTGGTGCGATTGCAAAGACAGGTGGATACATCGCAGGCAGAAGAGATCTTGTGGAGCTATGCAGCTACAGACTGACAACGGTCGGTATCGGTAAAGAGGTAGGTTGTTCCTTAGACGAAAACAGAGAAATGTATTTAGGCTTTTTCTTAGCGCCTCAGGTGGTTGAAAGTGCTGTAAAGACATCGGTTTTTGCCTGTGCATTCTTCTCTTTACTTGGTTATGAGGTCTTCCCCTCTTATGACGCTCACAGAACTGATATTATTGCGGCTTTAAAGCTTGGCAATGAAGAATCGCTCTGTGCCTTCTGTCGCGGCATACAGAACGGTTCTCCCGTTGACAGTATGGCGACTCCTGAGCCCTGGGAAATGCCGGGCTATGACAGTAAGGTAATTATGGCGGCAGGTGCTTTTACAATGGGTGCAAGTATTGAGCTTTCAGCTGACGCACCCCTCAGAGAACCCTATGCGGTATGGCTTCAGGGCGGTATCACCTATCCCAGCGGCAAGATGGGTATAATGCTTGCGGCTGAGTCAATGTTAAAAAGCGGACAGCTTAAAATATAATCGGAGGACAGAATAATGATAAGAAGTATGACAGGCTTCGGCAGAGAGCAGGCCGTTATAAATGGCAGAGAGATAATTGCCGAAATCAAGAGTGTAAACCACAAGTTTTTTGAATTCAGCTCAAAGCTTCACAGAAGCTTCAGCTATCTTGAACCAAGACTCAAGACCTTAGTCAAGGAAAAAGTGACAAGAGGTAAGATAGAGCTTTCCTTATCTGTTTATAATATTGACGTAAAGGACACTACAGTAAGAGTAAACGGAAATGTGGTAGAAGGCTACATAAATGCAGTAAGAGAATTTGCACCTACCGTAGGTATTTACGAGGATTTTTCCATGCCTGATATCTTCCGTATTCCCGATGCTTTTACAGTTATCAAGGAAGAAGACGATGAAGAAGCTTTATGGGCTGATATTTCATCAGTTGTAAACAAGGCTGTAGAAAAGTTTATAGAAATGCGTGAAAAAGAAGGTGCGGCTCTTAAGGCTGACGTTCTTGAAAAGGCTCAGAATATCGAAAATATGGTATGTGAAGTTGAAAAATATTCTCCGGAAAGCACTGAAATATATAGAAAGAAGCTCTATGACAAGATGTCAGAACTTTTAGGTGCTACAAACATAGACGAGCAGAGAATACTTATGGAAGCAGCAATCTTCTCGGAAAAAATTGCAGTAGATGAAGAAACCGTAAGACTTCACTCCCATATGACACAGCTTCGTCAGATGCTGGAGGGGGATAAGGAAACGGGCAGAAAGCTTGATTTTCTTATTCAGGAGATAAATCGTGAAACCAACACCATAGGCTCAAAGGCTAACGATATCCGCATTACAAGACTTGTAGTGGATATGAAGAGCGAGATTGAAAAAATGCGTGAGCAGGTACAGAATATCGAATAAAAATAACGGCGTAAGGCATATAAGCTTTACGCCGAAATTTTTTACCCTGTTTTTTTCGACAAAATACGGATTTTTATTGACTTTTTTCTCACATTATTCTATAATAAAAACTGTATTTATTTACATTGCAGAAATGTAAATTTTTTTGACGAAAGGAAATAAAAAAGATGGAGAACATTGTCAGCCTTAAAGACCTTGTTGTAGAGTTTGAAGACGGAGAACGAATTTTAAAAAGTATCAGCCTTGATATAAAGGATAAGGAATTCGTAACCTTTTTAGGTCCGTCAGGATGTGGTAAGACCACAACTTTAAGAATCATAGGCGGCTTTTTAGAGCCGACAAGCGGTGATGTTTTCTTTGAGGGCAAGCGTATCAACGGACTTCCTCCCCATAAGAGAAACGTTAATACCGTATTTCAGCGTTATGCACTTTTCCCCCATCTTAACGTATATGAAAATATCGCCTTTGGTCTTCGTGTAAAGAAGACATCAGAAAAGGAAATTGTAAAAAGAGTCGGCGAAATGCTGGAGCTTGTAAACCTAAAGGGCTTTGAAAAGCGTAGCGTAAACAGACTTTCAGGCGGTCAGCAGCAGAGAGTCGCCATCGCCCGTGCTCTTGTAAATCACCCCAAGGTACTGCTCCTTGACGAGCCTTTAGGCGCACTTGACTTAAAGCTCAGAAAGGAAATGCAGACAGAGCTGAGAAAGATCCAGCAGGCATTAGAGCTTACCTTCGTATATGTAACACACGATCAGGAAGAGGCTCTTACTATGTCTGATACCGTCGTTGTTATGAATAACGGACTTATCCAGCAGATAGGTTCACCTACGGATATCTACAATGAACCTGTAAATGCCTTCGTTGCCGACTTCATCGGAGAAAGTAATATAGTAAACGGCTGTATGCCCGAGGACTGCGTTGTTGAGTTTATGGGCAGAAAGTTCAAGTGTGTGGACAAGGGCTTTGACCCCAACGAAACAGTTGACGTGGTTATAAGACCTGAAGACGTCAAGGTCATCCCTGCAGATAAGGCAAAGCTTACAGGTATCGTTGAATCTGTAGTATTCAAGGGCGTACATTATGAAATGACCGTTGACGGTGTTGATCATAAGTGGATAATCCATTCCACCAAGGCTGAGCCTGTAGGTGCAATGATAGGTATGGATTTCGATCCCTTTGATATTCACATTATGAAGAAGACGGAGGAAGAATAATGAAGCAGTTAAGAGTTTTATCCCTTCCGTATCTTGTATGGATGGTGATATTCATTGTCGTTCCTATCATAATGGTAGCAGTATTCGCTTTTACCACCAGTGACGGTAATTTCACTATCGATAATATATCAAACGTAGGTCAGTATGCAAACATCTTCGTACATTCTATCTGGCTTGCGCTCATTGCTACTGCAATATGCTTAGTACTGTCATACCCGGTTGCTTTTTTTCTTTCACGTATGGAAAAGCATAAGCAGGGTACAATGCTTATGATAGTAATGCTCCCTATGTGGATGAACTTCCTTCTGCGTACTTATGCGTGGATGACATTACTTGGCAACAACGGCATTATAAATTATCTGCTCGGTCTTATCGGACTTGGACCTTTCAAGCTTATAAATACCTCAGGTGCAGTTGTACTCGGCATGGTGTATAACTATCTGCCCTTTATGATATTACCTCTTTATTCTGTAATGCAGAAGATAGATAAGAGTGTAATTGAAGCAGCAAGAGATTTAGGCTGTAATCCTGTAAAGGTAATGTTCAGGGTAATAGTCCCCTTAAGTCTTCCCGGTATCGTGTCAGGTATAACAATGGTATTCGTGCCTGCAATTTCAACCTTTATCATATCCCGAATGTTAGGCGGCGGCTCTAACCTGCTTATCGGTGACCTTATCGAAATGCAGTTCTTAGGTAATGCCTATGACCCGCATTTAGGTGCGGCGATAGCTCTCGTACTGATGGTGATAATACTTGCCATTATGACGGTTATGAATCAGTTCAGCCCTGACGATCAGGTGCTTATATAAGGAGGTGCATATATGAAAAGACTTGGTAAAATCTATATGGCACTGATAATCTTCTTCTTATATGTGCCCATCTTCGTGCTTATCGTATTCTCTTTCAACGAGTCAAAGAGCCGTTCAGTTTTCAGCGGATTTACTTTTGAATGGTATGAAAGATTATTCAATAACAGTATAATAATGTCATCGCTTGTAAATACACTTATTATAGCGGTGATAGCAAGTATAGTATCTACCATTTTAGGTACTTTAGCGGCAATCGGTATCAACAGTATGAGAAAAGTGCCGAAAAGCATCGTTATGAACGTAACGAATATCCCCGTAATAAACCCCGAAATCGTAACGGGTGTTTCCTTAATGCTTTTATTCGTATTCTTCGCCGCAAGAATGAATATGGAATTCGGCTTTGTAACCCTTGTTATAGCACATATAACCTTTGACGTGCCTTACGTTATCCTTAACATAATGCCGAAATTCAAGCAGATGGACCCCCATCTTTTTGAAGCCGCACAGGATCTGGGTTGTAGCCCCTTTACCGCTTTCAGAAAGGTAATACTCCCTGAAATTATGCCGGGTGTCATAAGCGGCTTTTTAATGGCGTTTACCTATTCTCTTGATGATTTCGTAATAAGCTATTTTACTTGCGGAGCAACTTCACAGACGTTGCCTATCACGATATACTCAATGACAAGAAGAAAGATATCTCCCGAAATCAATGCTCTGTCAACACTTATATTCGTGGTGGTCGTTGTAATTCTTATTGTAAAGAATATCGTTGAAAATCGTCAGGCAAAGAAAAATGCAGTATATAAAGGGGGAAGAGCATGAAGAAAAGAAGATTTCTTTCCCTTATAGCTGTAGCGATAATGACAGTAGGCTTATTCAGCGGATGTGCTGAAAAGGCATCTGACGAAGGCGAAGAAGAGGAAGAAGAGGTATATCAGCAGACGCTTACCATTGAGGACGAGGCTTATTATACCAGATTTAAAGATAAAGGCATTTCCATAAACGTCTACAACTGGGGCGAATATATTTCTGCAGGTGCAGAGGAGGGAACTCTTGACGTAAATGCAGAATTTGAAAAGCTGACAGGTATAAAGGTAAATTATACAAACTTTGCCACAAATGAAGAGCTTTATGCAAAGCTTAAGGGTGGCGGAGCTTCCTACGACGTTATCATCCCCTCTGATTATATGATAAGCAAGATGATAAAGGAAGATCTTATTCAGAAGATAAACCTTGATAATATCCCGAACTACAAATATATTATGGATAATTTCCGCAATATGTCCTATGACCCTGAAAATGAATATTCCGTACCCTTTACCTGGGGTACTGTTGGTATCATCTACGACGAAACAGTTATAGATTTAGACCCTGAAGAAATCGACTGGGATATCCTTTGGGATGAAACCTATATGGGTCAGATACTGATGTTTGATAACCCTCGTGACGCATTTGCTATATCGGAAATTATGTTGGGTTATTCAATAAACTCAGAAAACCCCGATGAGCTTATTGCTGCCGCAGAAAAGTTGAAACAGCAAAAGCGTGTGGTTCAGGGTTACGTAATGGACGAAATTTTCGATAAGATGGGTGCAGGCGATGCGCTTATCGCTCCATATTACGCAGGTGATGCTCTGACTATTATGGATGAGAACGACGCTCTCAATTTCGTCGTTCCTAAAAGCGGTACAAACCTTTTCGTTGACGCTATGTGCATTCCCACAAGCTCAAAGCAGAAGGAAGCCGCTGAGATGTATATAAACTTTATGTGCGAGCCGGATATAGCATACTCAAATATCGAGTATATCTGCTACTCAACTCCTCACAGTGCGGCTTTTGAGATGCTTGACGATGAAGTAAAGGAAAGCCCCATAACCTATCCTGATGAGGACTTCATTGCAGAAAACACCACAGTTTTCGTAAATCTTTCTGACGAAACGAACCGTCTTATGCAGGATTTATGGACGGAAATGAAATCCGCAGAGGATGAGACTACGAACAAATGGCTTGTCCCCGTGTTCCTTATAGGCTGTCTCGGACTTATAGTGTTCGTGCTTATAAGAAGACACATAAAAGCGAAAAAGGATATATTTTAATTTTACTCCCCGTGATTTATCACGGGGAGTTTTTGTAATTTGGTGAATTGCCCGCGGGTGCAACCCGCCAAACAACAATTCACCCCTTGGTTGCACAAATTACAAAAATATAGTATAATTTTTTTAAAATATTTAAAATTTTTCGGAATGTAATGTAAAATTATCAGTCTTATATATCGAAAGGAGTGAAAATGTTATGGATGATATCGAAATCATAGCACTTTACAACGAAAGAAATCAAAAAGCGATAAGGGAAACTGAAACAAAATATGGGCGACTTCTTAACAAAATTGCTTTTGAAATTCTTAACAGCTTTCCTGATAGTGAGGAATGCGTCAACACTACATACTTAAAGACCTGGAATGCAATACCTCCAACAGCTCCTGCGTCTTTGCGATCATTTATCTGTCGTATAGTGAGAAATACCGCTTTGACGCTTGTTGTACAGCTTAATCGGCACAGAAAAGAAGATATATACTACGAGCTTGACGATGTGCTTGGGGATAACAACACACCTGAAGTTGTGGTTGAAGCAAATCAACTCACAATACTTATAAACGACTTCCTTGCCACTCAGAAAAAGCGGAACCGTCAGCTTTTTGTGCTCAGGTATTATTACAATATGTCTATAAAGACTTTAGCAGAAGGCTTTCAGATGAATGAGCAGGCGGTATGCTCGCAACTTATGAGGATGAGAGAAAATCTCCGCACATATTTGATTGATAATGGTATTTCGTTACAGGAGAGATAATTATGACTGAAAATAATAAAAAATTATGGGACAGAGCCCTTGGCGGCATAAAAGAAGAATATACGGATGAGGCTGCCGATAAAGTCGAAGATATGATAAGCGATGATATAAATGACAGTGAGCTTATCATATATGAAAGAAAAGAAAAACGCAAAACTCCGGTGTTTGCAATAGCGGCGGCAGTAGCTGCGGTTATTGGAGTAGCGACGCTTACGACTATTGTGATAACTAACTCCGTCTTTTTAAACCCTTATGGAAGTTCGGAAGTAAGCAGTATTGACGATAGCAGTGATAAGGATGATACCTCTTCACATGTTACAAATGACGTTAATTCATCAGAAGCTACAAGCAGCGGTAATTCATCGGAAATCACGAATAGCAGTACTCCATCGGAAACTACAAGCAGTAACAATTCATCACAGGTGGGTATAGACAGTTTCACTTACCGTTATCTTGATAATGATACCGTAGCGATAACAGGGTATAGCGGCAAGGAAAAGATTATTGTTATTCCGGGCGAGATCGATGGTAAGCCTGTAACTGAAATTGCTGAAAAAGCCTTCAACGAAAAGGAAATAGAAGAAGTTGTTATTCCGTCAGGGGTAACAGCGATAAGAAGCAAAGCTTTCTATAATTGCAAAAGACTTGAAAAAATAGATATGCCTGATACTCTCCGTGAGATAGGATCGTCAGTTTTTTATAATTGCGAGTCGCTTGTTGAAGTGAAAATACCTGAGGATATTGAGAAGATAGAAGATTATACCTTCTACGGCTGTAAGGACCTCGAAAAGGTGGTGTTGCCTGATGGACTCGAGATAATAGGCTTAAGTGCGTTTAACAGCTGCGGCTTTAAAGAAATAACCCTCCCCGAATCTGTCACAGCTATAGACAGATGGGCATTTGCTCATAACGAAGAGTTAGAAAGAATTTATCTGCCTAAAAAGGTAAAGGCAGAGAGCTTTGGTGTAAATTATTCCTATAATGATGGTTACAGCCCGTTTTTAGGTTGCTTATATCTTGAAGCGATAGAGGTCGATCCTGACAACCGTGAGCTTTACAGTGAGGATGGCGTTTTATACACCAAGGGAGATAACAGACTTATAGCATATCCTGAGGGAAAGAAGGATGAAGAATTCAAAATACCGGATGGCGTTAAAGCCATAGGAAAACTGGCTACAAAGGGAAGTCTTAAGGTGGGAGGCTATGTAGTTTTCGAGGGTAACGGATATCTTAAAAAGATTATATTACCTGAATCGCTTATAAATATAGATATGTACGCCTTCAGAAAGGTAGAGTGGGATCTGTATATAGAATTTCCGGAAGGAATGTCGGATATCACCATATCCGATAAAGCTTTTGAATATTGCAACGGTATAATTTTCCTATGCAGAGAAAACTCTGTTGCTCACCAGTATGCTAAAGAACACGATCTGAGATTTGAAATAATAGAATAAAAATTGTGGGCTGACCTTTTATAAGGTCAGCCCATTAGCTTTTCAGTTGCACGAATTACAAAAATATAGTATAATTTTTTTATATTATTATAAAAAACGAAATGTAAGCCGAAAAAAATAGTCATATATAATGAAGGGAGTGAAAAAGATATTTATGGATGACAACAAAATAATAGCGTTATATAATGAAAGAAACGAAAACGCCATAAAGGAAACCGAAACAAAATACGGACTACTTCTTAATAAGATTGCTTTTGAAATACTTAACAGCTTTCCCGACAGTGAGGAATGTGTAAACACTACATATTTAAAAACCTGGAACGCAATACCTCCCACAGTCCCTAAATCTTTACGCTCTTTTATCTGTCGCATAGCGAGAAATACCGCACTTACTCTTCTTACAAAGCTTAATCGCCACAGAGCTGAGGATATATATGAAGAGCTTGAAACAATGATGACTGATACTGAAACACCTCAGTCGGCGGTTGAAGGCAAGGAGCTTGCAGCATTTATAAATAGCTTTTTAAGCACGCAGAAAAAGCGTAATCGCCAGCTTTTTGTGCTTAGGTATTATTATAATATGTCGATAAAAAGTCTTAGTGACTGTTTTGGTATGAGTGAGCAGGGAGTATGCTCCTCGCTTTTCAGAATGAGAGAAAATCTGAAAAGCTTTTTACGGGAAAAGGGAATAACTCTTTAGGAGGGATTATAGTGACCGAAAACAATAAAAAGATGTGGGATGAGGCTATGGACGGTATAAGCGAAGAGTATACCGATGAAGCATCCGAAAAAATAGAGGAACAGTTAGATAAAGAAATAAATGATAGTGAGCTTATTATGGTTGAGAACAGAAAAAAATCAAAACTTCCCCTATTTGCGGCAGCAGTAGTTGCAGTTATAGGAATGTCCGTATTTGTAGGAGTCATCGTGTCAAATAACGAACTGTTCACAACGTCGGGTATTAGTGGAGCGGAAAGCGATTATGAGTCCGACATATCCTCAGATTCTGAAATTGTTCCGACTATAGAAGATAAATTCAGAGCATTAGATCAGGATATGCGTTATAATGAAGTTTTAAAAACGCTTGGCATACCTTACAAAATGGGAGGGGAGTATGTAAAATATCTTTCCTACAAATTGGATAACGAAAGACTTGCCGTAGTGCAGTTCTTATACGGCGATAATCCTCGTATTGACTACACGTATATAAGCAGTACCTTAGCAAACAAAATGGATGATGAGGCGGAATTCATTCTTCACAGAAGAGTATGTAATCACGAGGATGATTATTGCACGCACGATTTTTACCGCTATGACAAGGTCAGCGAGTATATAGAAATATGCAGCGAATTAAAGCATGGAATGAATCCGGAAGAGGTTAAAGATATACTTGGAAATCCAAGATATGAAGGTGGTGGCGGCACTTCCTCATCGCAGACTTATTACCCCGATGACTACTATGCTTTATATGTGGATTTTACATATAGTTCAAACGGGTTTGTTTTGTATAGAATATACCTCACAGATAAATTGTCGGGAGATGGAGAATGTTTGCTTCATCCTACAAATTGCAGGCATGACGAGGGGTATTGTGTTCAGAATTCCAAATCCGATTATACAAGAACTGAATTAGCACAGATGCATTTTGAAGACAAACTTCAATTCCTCGAGCTTTCTGAAACTAATACAAAACAGGATGTCCTTGATTATGTGGGCGACCCTGACGAGATCGAGGAGCTTAATGTGGGTGACTCTGATGAGTTCAATCATCCTAATGAGGATATAACAAGATATATTTATACTCTTGATGATGAAAGAACCGGTTATATCTGTTTTTATAATAACGTCGGCACTTCACCGATACTTGATTGCTCGTATATTTATGACAAAACGGAAAAAGCGATAACCAGTTTCCGTGAGATCAGTATGAGCTGTATTTCAAAAACCTATTATGATCTGCACAATTAAATTTGCAGACAAAAACTGATAACAAATTGATTTATATAAAACGGAGAAAAAATGAAAAAGTTATTACTTGTTATATTTACGCTTATGTCAGCGATGATGTTATGTGCCGCTGTTGCAGGAGCAGAGACTTATGAAGATTATGAATATACCGTAAATGATGACGGGACGGTTAAGATTACACGTTACACCGGTAGCGAAGATTCTGTTTATATTCCTTATGAAATTGACGGCAAAACAGTAACCGAAATAGGCGGCGGTTGTTTTAACGAATGTAAAACGCTCACGTATGTAGTTATACGTGAAGGCGTGACTGAAATCGGAGCACATGCCTTTAGAGACTGTTCTGCTCTTGAGTGGATTGAAATTCCTAAAAGTGTAACCTCTATAGGTACAGGTGCTTTCAGTAACTGTTCTGAACTTACTTCTGTAGATATACCTGAAGGAGTCAAGGTTATAGAAAGCGGAATTTTTTCGGATTGTATCTCCCTTTCTTCTGTGACTATTCCTGAAGGGGTTGAGATTATCAAATATGCTTCCTTCTACAATTGTGAATCGCTCAAATTCTTAAGTATCCCTGCATCAGTTCTTCGTATAGAGGATACAGGCATGGGTCGCTATAAAAATGGAAATTATATATACCTTTTCCATGTTGGATGTTACACCGGGTCAGTCGGAGAAAGATATGCGAAGGCTTATGGGCTTGATTATACTTTGGATGGCAGAGGTTCAGTTGGCGAAGGAGATTTTGACTATCTGATTATTGACGAAGAAACTATCTCCATTCTCGGATATAACGGCGAAAATAAGGATATGGTCATACCAAGAGAAATAGATGGAAGAACAGTTGTAGAAATATCAGAAAATGCTTTTTACGGAAGTGATATTACAAGTGCGGTCATACCTGATAGCGTGCGGTATATAGGTTCAGGTACTTTTGCTTTTTGCGAACAACTTAAAAGTGTCACTATTCCTAAAACAGTTACCGAAATGGGAGACGCTGTTTTTAGTCATTGCTATAGCCTTGAAAAAGTAAATATGCCTGCCAGTCTTACTATACCAGGTCATATGTTTTTTTGTTGCGAATCCTTAAAAGAGATAACGATCGGCTCTGATGTAATAAGCCCTTTTGCATTTTCGGGTTGTACTGCTTTGGAAAAGGTAATCTTATCAGATAATGTTACCTCTATCAAAGAGAATGCTTTTAGTGGTTGTGTTTTGCTCAAAGAGATAACCTTGCCCGATAGCCTTACCGAATTACAAAGCTGGGCTTTTAATGGCTGTACCTCTCTTGAAACTATCCGTCTGCCGAAAAATCTGACGGTAAAGAATCTCGGCAGGGTATTTGATTACGATTATATAATATCTCCCTTTGAAAAATGCACAAGCCTTGAAACTATTGAAGTAGACCCTGAAAACAAAGAGCTTTACAGCATAGACGGAGTTGTTTTTGCTACAGAGGAAAACGCTATCCTGCTTTATCCCGAGGGTAAAAAGGATGCTGTATATAAGATACCCGATGGGACGAAAACTATAGGTGAGTTTAGTAACTTCGGTTATAGCGTATTTGAATACAATGAGCACCTTGAAAAGATAATACTGCCAAAGAGTGTGACTGCAATAGGCGATCGTGCTTTTGCATCACTTCAGGGAGAGAAATGCATAGAATTTCCTTCAGGTATGATAGATAATATACGGATAAGTCAAAGTGCTTTCAATCAAAGTCCGGATATAATTATAAGATGTGTAGAGAATTCGGCGGCTTACAGATACGCTGCGATGCACAGAAAAAATTATGAGCTTTTTGAAGATGACTCTGAAGGTTTATTTGTGCCGATCATAATAGTGATATCAGTTATTACGATATTGTTGATAATTGTTGCAATTATAATTATAAAGAAACGAAAAAGAAAATTAAAATCAAAATAACAAAAGTGCTGATCTATCGTTTAAAGATAGGTCAGCACTTAGTTTTTATCCTTTTGCTTTCTTATTGAGCCTTAAAAAGAATATCGTCATAAGAACAAGTATTATTACAAGAAACAGCGGAAAAAGTTGTATGCTTATATTATCGGCTATCAGTCCGAAAAGTATAGGCATAGTTGTAATACCTATATATGCACTTGCCATCTGTACGCCGATAATTGCCTGAGAGATATCAGCACCGAATCTTGCGGGGGTTGAATGTATAACGCAAGGGTAGATAGGAGCACAACCAAGTCCGATAAGCGAAAGACCGATGACTGCACTGACTATTCCAAAGGGGAGAATAAGTGCCGTTATACCTGCCGCTATTATGGAACAACCGATATAGACCATTTTGTTATCACCAAATTTATCAGCAATAAAGCCGTTTAAAAATCTGCCTACGGTAATACCAAGATAGAATACTGCTCCAAAGCCTGCCGCCGTTTCTGACGGTATGCCTTTTGTCAGAACTATGTAGCTTACCGCCCACAGTCCGGCGGTAGATTCAAGAGCACAATAGCAGAAGAAGGTTGCCATGACTTCTTTTACGCCTTTTGTTGAAACGGTGCGTTTTAATCCTATCGGCTTTGTATCGCTTTTTTCTGATACGCTTGGCGTTTGCTGTGTTTTCATCTTCCATAGAGGAAGAGAAATAAACAGCATAACGGAAAGTATCGCCTGTATTATAAATACGGCGAGATATCCCATAGACCAGCTATGTCCATTTACGAGGAAGAAAGACAGAATATAAGGTCCTGCCGAGCATCCCACACCCCAGAAGCAGTGTAGCCAGCTCATCTGACGGCTTTTATAGTGAATCGCCACGAAATTATTCAGTGCGGCGTCAACGCTTCCTGCACCGAGCCCGTAGGGGATACCCACAAGGCATAAATGCCAGAACTGTGTGCTCTGTGAGAATAAAAAGAGTGCTATAGCAGTAGTAGCAACGCTTAATGCTGTAAGCAGTCCCGTGCCAAGTTTTTTTACAAGTCTTTCGCATAGCAAGGCAGAAACTACCGTTGAAGCAGAAATTATCATACTGATTATTCCTGCGTATGAGATCGGTACGTCAAATCCTTTATACATTTCCGGCCAGGCACTGCCAAGCAGTCCGTCGGGTAATCCAAGACTTATGAACGAGATATAGATTATTGCGAGAAGTAGGTGTATCATTTGCCGGGGTGTCCTTTTAAATTTGTTTTTCTTATCTTGTCACGCACTCTTAGTACAAAGGAGGGTGTTACTGACAGCTCATCTATACCCATTCTCAGGAATTTTTCCGTGAGCGAGGTATCAGCCGCCATCTCTCCGCATATACCCACCCATATTCCGTTTTCGTGGGCGGATCTTGCGGTGTATTCTATCAGCCTTAATACTGCAGTGTTTTCCGTATCGCAGAATTTATCAAGATAGGGATTTTGTCTGTCGCAAGCAGTAGTATACTGAGTAAGATCGTTTGTGCCTATGCTGAAAAAGTCGCAGTGCTTTGCAAGCTTGTCGCTTATTACTGCGGCGGCAGGAGTTTCTACCATAATGCCGATTTCGGTATTTTCATCATAAGGAATATTATCCGATTTAAGCTCATTCTTTATTTTATCGCAAATTCTTTTTGCTTCAATAAGCTCGTTTACACTTGATATCATAGGGAACATTATACCGAGATTTCCGTGAACAGACGCTCTGAATAACGCTCTTAACTGAGTTTCAAAAATTTCAGGTCTGTCAAGACAAAGTCTTATCGCCCTGAGTCCTAAAGCAGGATTTTCTTCCCTCGGAATGCCAAAGTATTCTACGTTTTTATCAGCACCGATATCAAGGGTACGGATAATTACCTTTTTACCCTTCATTTCGCTGAGAACGGTTTTATATATTTCAAACTGTTCTTCTTCTGTAGGGTAACGTTCCTTATCAAGGTATATGAATTCACTCCTGAAAAGACCGATACCGCCTGCGTCGTTTTCTATAGCGGATATAACGTTCTGAGGATTTCCGATATTGGCAAATACGTCTATTCTTGTACCGTCAAGGGTTATATTTTCTTTACCTCTGTTTTCTTCTATAAGAGCCTTTTCCTGCTTTTCTTCTGCTTGTTTTTTGCTTTTTACTTCAAGTGTTTCTTTATCGGGGGAAAGGATAAGTTCTCCTGTTTCACCGTCGACGATAGCCTTTTCTCCGTCAGTCAGCTTTTGCAGAAAGTCCTTGCCCATACCGATTATAGCAGGAATACCAATACTTCTTGCAAGGATGGCGGTATGAGAGTTAGGTGAGCCGAAGGCAGTAACGAAAGCTATTACCTTGTCTCTGTCAATGGACATAGTTTCGCTGGGGGAAAGATCGTCGGCACAGATAATAAGGTTTTCTCTTTGCGACCGGTTGTCGTCCTTCTTGCCCGAAAGGCAGGATAAAATTCTGTCTGAGATATCCTTTATATCGGCAGATCTTGCCTTCATATATTCGTCATCCATATCAGCAAAGCTTTGTGCAAAGTTCTTGCCCGTTTCAGCCACAGAGTATTCCGCTGTGTACCCTTCATCTATGAGAGCTGAAATAGCGTCGTTATAATCTTCATCCTCAATCATCATAAGATGTATATCGAAGATCTGTGCTGTTTCTTCTCCCGCATCGGTAAGAGCCTTTTCGTATATCTTTTTAATTTGTGATACGGCTTCATTCTTTGCATTTTCAAGACGGATACGCTCTTTATTCTTGTCATCGGCTTTTATTTCAGAGGTCTCTGCATAGCTTTTTTTTATTACTGAGATATTGCCGATTGCTATCGCAGAGTATACGCCCTTTCCGATAAGTTTTACCATAGCTTTTCCTTTACAGATTTTCTTCAAAGAATTTTTTGATATCGTCAAATGCGGTATCTTCATCCGCACCGTTTACAGCAACTGTGACGGTATCACCTTTTTTGACACACATCCCCATCATTGCCATAAGCTTTGTGCAAACGACAGTTTTATCGTTCTTTGTAATGGTAATTTCACTTTCGTAATTTTTTGCCTGCTTTGCAAGCATTCCTGCAGGTCTTGCGTGCAGACCTAATTCATCCTTAATTACATACTGAAAGCTCTTCATAAATAATACCGTCCTTTCTGTTTTTATTTCTTTAATTTTATTATACTATTATTTTTCGCTTTGTGCAAGTGTAATTTGAGGAATTTATAACTCAATAATTATTCCATAGTGATCTGATATTATGGGAAAGTTTTCTCCGTTAAAAATTACTCTGTGACTTTTTATTTTATGGGGCTTACTGCTCCATATCTGGTCGATCCTCATTCCATCTGCACTGTTTTTTATTCTGTCACGCCAGCCGTCAATTATTCTGTCAACTGTAACTCCGTTATCCTTTATATGGGCCTTTTTGTAGCTGTCATAAAAGCCTGATCTTTCTATCAGATCATATCCCTCTTTTTCTATTTCAGCAGGGTTGTTGAAATCTCCCATAAGCCAGACAGAGCGGTACTTCCTGAGTTTTTCAAGAGTTGTAAGCCATTGTCCCGAAAAGCTGTCTTCGTCATCCCACCAACCGTAGTGAACGGAGAAGAAAACGTCATTGGGGAAATCTTTAACTTTTATCCCAAGAACCTTTCTTGTTTTCCAGTCGTTATAATCATCCTTTTTGCTGACGGTAAAGCAGTCGGTAAAAATAATCGGGCTGAGACTCATAATAGCAACCCCTTCATCGTAAACATCATATCCGTTTTTGATGTTCTTATAGCTCCAGTGATAGTTTATTCCAACGTTGGAAAGCATTTTTGCAACGTTTAAGGCGTGGTTGTCCTCACGGACAATAGTTTTTTTATCTGGAGCGTAGAAGTTTTTTAGATCCGTTACCTGCTCCTTCACTTTGTTCTGATTTACTTCCTGCAGTGCTATTATATCAGGCTTTATCCGAGCTACAGCCTTTACAAAAATATTAAGTTTTTCACTGTAGTTTTCTTCTATAAGGCTATGGGTGTTAAGCGTCATTAATTTCATATCAGCCCTCTTAAAGAATATCGTTGATATCAGATTTCAGTACGTCTGCTTCAGGTCCGAATATCGCCTGAATACCCGTATCCTTTTTTATAAGCCCTAAAGCACCGAGAGCCTTCCAATGGTTTTCATCTGATACTGTATCGGGATTTTTTACCGACACACGAAGTCTTGTCATACAAGCGTCCACGTCAATAATATTTTCTCTTCCGCCAAGGAGTGCTATTATCTTTTCTGCTTTGCTGTCACTATCTGAAGTTTCTTTATGCGAGCTATCCGAGTTACCCTCCGAATTTACGTCAAGTGTATAATTCCCAAGTCTGCCCGGGGTTGCGTAACTGAATTTCCCAATCATAAAATATGAAACGAGATATCCAAGACCGAAGAATACGACAACGCTTATAACGAAGTTTATTATATCTCCCGTAAGGCCTGCTTCAATGGACATTGGCAGTCTTGTCAGCAGTTCGATACTTCCGAAGGAATGGAGCCGCAAATCAAATATTCCCGATATGGCAAAGGCAATACCCTGAAGTATAGCGTAAACGATATAAAGTGGCAATGCACAGAACATAAACATAAATTCTATAGGCTCTGTAACACCTGTTAAGAAAACTGCGGCGGCGGTTGAAATATAAATAGAGCGGTATTTTTTTCTTTTATCTTTATCAACTCTTCTGTACATTGCGTAACCAACACCAAGTAAAAGGCCCATAGAGCCTATCATCTGTCCTACTTTAAAGCGTGCAGGAGTAACGGTTGCAAGCAGGGTCTCATAAGCGGCGGTATCACCGAGTGCCTTGAAGTTTACAAGGTCTGTTACCCAGGCAAGCCATAAGGGGTCCTGACCGAATACAGTCTGACCTGCGTTTACACCCGTCTGTATGATATAGCTTCCACCGAAGCTGGTGTAGTTCATTGGGATAGTCAGCATATGATGAAGACCAAAGGGGAGCAGAAGTCTTTCGAGCGTGCCATAGATAAAGGGAGCAAGCACGGGAGAAGTATCGGCAGAGGAGGCTATCCAGATACCAAAGGCGTTTATACCTGACTGTACTATCGGCCATACCACCGATAAAATAAGAGATACGATAACCGACCATAAAATAACCACCAGCGGTACAAAACGCTTCCCGTTAAAGAAGGAAAGGGCGTTTGGCAGCTTCCTGAAATTGTAGAATTTATTATATATTGCACCACCTACAAAGCCTGAGATGATACCCACGAATACACCCATATTAAGAGCAGGAGCACCGAGGACGGAAGTAAAGTAGTTTTCTACCGGCATCTCCTGACCGAAAAGTGAGTACACTATAGCCTCAGGATTTCTGAGCATATCATTCGTAACACCGAAAACGGCCCCCGTAATACTGTTTACAAGAATAAAACAAAGCAAAGCCGCAAAAGCACCGCCTGCTTTATCCTTTGCCCAGGAGCCGCCTATGGCGACCGCAAAAAGAATATGCAGATTGCTGATTATAGTCCAGCCGATACTTTCCATAACACTGCCTATGGTGTTTATAAGTGCGATATCTCCGCCTGCCATCATGATAAGTTTGCCTATACTTATCATAAGACCTGCAGCAGGCATCACCGCAATGACTACCATCAGCACCTTGCCAAGCTTCTGTAAAAATTCAAAGTTTATCCTTGATTTTTTCTTTTCTTTTTTATGAGGCTCTTCTTTTATAGAACTATCTGCTTTTATTTCACCTGTATCGCTGACTTTCTCCAAAGTGATGAGAACGTCCTTTTGCGTTACTTCTCCCGTAGCGGTTACAAGCTCAGAGTCCTCTGCACCATCACAGATAAGAACGGGAGTGACTGTATCAAAGCCTTTTGATTTTATAAAGTCAATATCGGCAACAGCAACAAGCTGACCCTTTGTTACTCTGTCGCCAACGTTTACCTTTATATCAAATCCCTCTCCTTTGAGAGAAACAGTATCAAGCCCGAAATGGACGAGTATGGATATTCCGTTATCAGCGTCAAAGCCGATGGCGTGTTTTGATTCCGCAACAGAGGAAATTATTCCGTCAATGGGACTGTATATCCTGCCTTCTGACGGGATTACAGCACACCCGTCACCAAGTATCCTGTCAGAAAATACACTGTCAGGTACGTCATCAAGAGATACGACCTTTCCGCATAGCGGAGAATATATATTGAATTTATCTTGCATAACTGAAATAAGCTCCTTTTTATAGATAAAAAAAGTATTTGCTGAAATATCAGATTTATTATTTTCTGCTTTTACTATTTGTTGGAATTTTCAGAAATTGCTCTTGAAAAATTATCAAAAAAGGTATATACTAAAATAAAGGAAAAAATTACAAGGGAGCTGATTTTATGATTAATTCTATTGTTATTGCCGTTTACGTAGGCGTTGCAGTTATATGTGGCGGTATTTTCGCTGTTTACGGATATAAAAAAGGCTGGAAAGGCGGATTATCCCTGTTTTGTGTATCAGCGGTTTCCGCACTATTGTCTTTCTTTTTATCACCCGTTATTGCAGGAGTTATAGGTGATATGCCCTTTATAACAGCTCTTACGGATAATGCCTACAGCGGTGCGGAGAATATCGGACTTGGAAAAGAGCAGTTATCCGTTGTTGTTGAAAAAAGTATTGATAAGGTGCTGGAGATACCTGCGGCTATAATTCTTTTTATACTTTTCTTTATTATTTTAGCTATTGTAGCTTTTATTGTAAGAAAAATAATGAAGTGCAGTAAAGAGCAGGGAGATTTAAAATCAAAGCTTATAGGATTGTCACTTGCATCGGTTTCTATTCCTCTTGTGCTTTTATTTACGGTTCTTGTAGGCAAGATAAATATTTTCGATGAAACAAAAAGAGCTGATACCGTTATAGAGCTTGTAAGCAAGCCTGAAGATCAGCTTATAGAAGAAATACTCCATAATAACAAGACTTGCACCGATATCTATTTTGATACAAAGATTATTGAGGCTGATGACAGTACAAGACTTTCTCTTATAAACAGTGCTATAAACGGTGCGATAGGCAAGATTGATGATAATATTTTAAAAGAGGTTTACAGTTTTAAGGGCTACACCTCAGAAGCAGAACTCAGTACCGACCTTTCTACGGTAGATAGTCTTTATACTGTGGCAAAGGATAATAAGCTCTTTGAAGAAGGAGAATTGTTAAAAAAGATTTTTGATATCGAAGATAAAAAGTCAGCGGTGGATAAGATATATTCTCTTAATTTCAGAGACACGATACTACGCTACGTTCTGACCTCTGCAATCAGAAGCTTTTCGTCAGATGACAGCTACGTATACCCTGCCGATATAGATTTCACTGATACTGAAGATGATATGGTAATGCTTATCGAAACCGTACAAAAGGTTGATAACGGCGAAATCTCAAAGGTTGAAGCGGCAAAGACTCTTTTAACATCCCCTCTTGTTCCTCGTGACGTTGTATCCGATGTTATCGAGAATAATATCAGCAATGTTGTAGGCGAAGACATTGCCGATAAGGTAACGGAATACATAGAAGAAAACAAGATACTTGATAAGATAGCTGACAATGATATTCCCCTTGAAGAAGTGACTGAATTTATCGACAAGCTTCAGAGTGGTGAGCTTGAAGAAGAAATAAGAATAGAAGAGATAGAAGATTTCATAAAGGATAATGAAATAATAGATAAGATAGAGCAGGGCGATTTAGGTATTGACGTGGATGATGAGCTTATTGATGACATCAAGAACGGCAACTTTTCAGATATAAGCCTTGACGACATAATGAACGGTCTTGGAATAACACAGTAAAAAGAAATCCTGTCAGGAATTATCCTGACAGGATTTTTTCTTCTTATGATTATTTTTCCCCTATACTAAGCTCAAAATCATTTTCAAAAAGTGCTTTTGCAAGCTCAGCTGAGTTTTTAATTCTGTTCTTAAACATAACGCCGTTTGCACTTTCAAAATCCGTGCTGTGCATATCGCTGCCGGCAACGAGAATAGCACCTGAATTACCAAAAATACGCTGTGCCTTTTCATTATCTTCAGGCTGATTGCAGTAGTTATGCACTTCAACACCGTCAGCAAATTTTAAATCCGGTATTTCATCGGGATTTTTAATATATTCTCTGTTGCGGAAAGGGTGAGCATAGGCTACAAAACCGCCTGCCTGCCTTATCTCCTTTGACCATAGTTCAAGATTTTCGTCTATCAGAAAGGGCCTTTCTGCAATAAATTCAGGCTCTACGCCGTAAACGAGAATTTCTCTGCCGTCACCGTATCCCTGTTCAATACCGAAAATAAGGTCGAAATCCAGATCCTTAGCGGTTTTCTGTCCTTCGTAATAGGCTCTTGCATACTCCATAACAAAATCCTTCCAGGGGAGATTTCTTGACACGGAGGTATTACCGCAATAGAAGTGATTTGTTACGACCATACCTGAATATCCGAGGCTTTTATATTTTTTTATCATATCATGTACCGTGCTTATGGCACAGGCACTGCCTTCTCTTGTATGCATGTGAAGTTCGTATTTGTACATTGCTGAAACCTTTCGTAAACGTAGATTGAATTTTTGGTGGTCTTTTTCTAGAATTATATCACATTCCCCTTTTAAAATCAAGTTTTTTTTGACTTTTCCGTCTTTTGTACAGAATTTACAAACAATTGAGTTAGTCAAAACTAACTTTTGTGAGAATGGCAGAAAGTCGGAAAATGAGGTTGACAAAAGTATTTTTAGGGGTTATAATAGCCTCAACAACAGAACATTCCGATGGGGGAGTAGTGGCACGGAAAATCGTGTGGCAAGTCAACATCCTGGCGTAATGCCTGGCTTGTCTTAAATAACGAGACTCATGTATTGCATAAAGCTATTGCTGTACATGGCGTCTTTTTTACTTTCTCATTAGTAAAAAGTACAGTACCGGGATTGCTTTATGCAGTGCCCGGTTTTTTTGTTGATTAAAAGAAAAAGGAAGGTAACAGATATGTTTCTGGAAATCAGCAAAATCAAAAAGAGCTTTGGCGAAGGAGAAAGCAGAACAGAAGTACTGAAAGGAATTGATATCGGTATTGAAAAAGGCGAGATATGCGTACTTTTAGGTCCCTCAGGCTCAGGCAAATCCACATTACTTAATATCATCGGAGGTATTGACAACGCAGACAGCGGATACATCTCAATAAACGGAGAAAAGACTGCAGATATGAGCGAATCAGCCCTTACAATGTATCGTAGAAAGCATCTTGGCTACATCTTTCAGATGTATAACCTCATCCCAAATTTAAACATCAGAGAAAATATTGAAGTCGGTGCGTACTTAAGCGACAACCCTCTTGATATTGACGAGCTTTTAAATACGCTGGGCTTATACGAGCATCGTTATAAGCTCCCGAATCAGCTTTCAGGTGGTCAGCAACAGCGTACAGCAATAGGCAGAGCAATCATTAAAAATCCTGATATATTGCTTTGTGATGAGCCGACAGGTGCTCTTGACTATAACACCTCAAAGGAAATATTGAAGCTTATCGAGGAAGTAAACCGCAAGTATGGAAATACAGTGGTAATGGTAACTCATAATGATGCTATAAAGAATTTGGCTCACAGAGTCATAAAGCTTCGTGACGGTATGATACGCAAAAACTATCTGAACGATACTATCATACCTGCCTCAGAACTCGACTGGTAAGGAGGGAATGAAATGAGAAATCCTCTTATCAAAAGACTCCCGAGAGAGCTTAAAAGTGAATTCCCTAAATATGCAGTAATCTTTTTATTTATGATTATGGTCATAGGTTTTGTATCAGGTATGAGTGTAGCGTCAGGCAGTCTTATGAAATGCTATACTGAAAGCTTTGATAAATGCAATGTGGAAGATGGTAATTTAGAACTTGCCATAAGGGCAGACGAGTCGCTTATAAGTACTCTTGAAGAAGATGATATAAAGCTTTATGAAAATTTCTATATAGAACGAGATACAAAGGAAGTTGACAGCATACTCCGTATCTATAAAAACCGTGAGGAAATTAATCTTGTCAGCATAATGAAGGGCGAAATTCCCTCAAAGGATAACGAGATAGCAATAGACAGAATGTACGCTGATAACAATAGTATAAAGGTCGGTGATACACTTACAGTAGGAGAAAAGGAGTTCATTGTTTCAGGCTTGGTTGCTTTTTCCGATTACAGTGCTTTATATCGCAGTCCATCGGATATGATGTTTGACGCTATAAAATTTGGTGTGGCAGTAACAACTGACGAAGGCTTTGAAGCATTGGGTGAAGCGGGATTTCACTACAATTATTCCTGGTTTTATAACACATCACCTGAAGATGATATAAAGGCAAAGAAAATGAGCGAAGAGCTTCTTACAAGTATAGCGAAAAAAGCTCCCGTTACAAGCTTTATCCCAGCTTTTTCAAATCAGGCGATGCAGTTTGTGGGTGATGATACCGGAAAGGACAGGGTAATGTTTATCGTGTTCCTCTATATCGTTATCGCAATAGTTGCTTTTATTATGGCTATCACCACAAGCAATACAGTAGCAAAAGAGGCAACTGTTATTGGTACTCTCCGTGCATCAGGCTATAAGAAAAGTGAGATAATACAGCACTATCTTGCTATACCGACCCTTGTAACCTTTGTTTCCGCGGTCATTGGTAACATACTCGGATATACGGTATTCAAGGATTACGCTCTTGGTATTTATTATACCAACTATAGCCTGCCCTTATTTGATATACAGTGGAATATGGACGCTTTTATAAGCACAACTATAATCCCTGTGATCTTAATGTTCATCATCAATTTCTTTATTCTTAAAAGAAAGCTCAGCCTTTCTCCTCTTAAATTTATCAGAAGGGATTTAAAGAAAAACGGAAAGAAAAAAGCAATAAGACTTAATAAGAAAATAGGCTTTATACACCGCTTCAGACTGAGAATAATACTGCAGAATATGCCGAATTATATAACAATAGCTATAGGGGTTTTTCTTGCTAATATCATTATCCTTTTAGGACTTGGCTTCCCGAAGCTTCTTGATAACAGCAGCAGACTTATTTCCGAAAGTCTTATCTGCAATTATCAGTATATACTTAAAGCACCTGCCGAAACAGAATGCGAGGGTGCAGAAAAATACTGTGCAGGCTCACTTGTTACAGATTATGAGGGAAGAAAAAAAGAAGCTGTCACAATTTATGGACTTCAGCCCGGTAGCAGATATATAGATATCGGTGGGGAAGACGAGATATGCGTATCTTCTGCCTTTTCAGAAAAATACGGAGTCGGTGCAGGAGATACAGTAACACTTAAGGAAGAATTCGGTGAAAAGAGATACACCTTTACTGTAACAGGAATTATAGATGCTCCCGTTACCATTGCAATGTATATGAGCTGTGATACCTTCTGCGAAAGCTTTGACTATGACGATGGATATTATAACGGCTATTTATCCGATAACAAGATAACTGATATTGACAAAATGCTGATAGCGGCAACTATAACCGAAGACGATATGAACAAGATGTCCCGTCAGCTCACACGTTCAATGGGCGGTGTAATGGATATCTTTGCAGTATTCGGGATAATAATGTTTATGCTTATAGTTTATCTGCTATCAAAAATCATAATCGAAAAGAACTCCCGTTCAATTTCTATGACCAAGATTTTAGGCTACAGCAATAAAGAGATAAGCGGACTCTATATCGTATCAACAAGCATTGTTGTAGTAGCGTCATTCTTTATAACTATGCCGATAGTAGATATACTTATGAGATATGTATGCGTTATTATGTTTTCTGAATTTGCAGGCTGGATGCCTTATGTAGTACCCTTTTATATTTATCCCATGATAATAGGTCTTGGCATTGCTGCTTACGCCGTAATTGCCTTTATGCAGTACAGAAAAGTAAAAAAAGTACCTCTTGCAGAGGCACTTAAAAACGTAGAATAAAAATTCTCCGGCACTGTAAAAAGTGTCGGAGAATTTTTATTATGAAATGAAAAAAATATTGCTACTGTTTATTTTTATATAAAAGCATTGCAAATGCACTTATACAAAGAGAGGGGTAATATGTACCCATACAAGCGTGGTCAGTCCAGCTCCACAGTCCTATAAACCAGTCAAATACCAGCATTAAGTCTGAGAAGAAGAATAAAAAGCTTGCTATGGCAAGAAGAAAGGTGAACGTATTTTTTTCACGAATAAAGTTTCCGACAGCCTTTCCAAGCATCATACTGATTATAAGAGCATAGAATATGCAGACTATTCTGAAAAAGGGTGGGTCAAATTTAAGAAGCGGGCAAAGTATCAAAAAAAGAGTACCTGCTATGAATACCGAGCCGCCGATTACTATATCCGCTGTCTTGATTTTCTGTAAAAAGCAATAGGCAACAAAGAAGAATATATGCCCTACGGCAAATACCGCAGCTCCTGCAACAAAGCTGAATTTTATCATTATATCCCCGAGCATTGCAAAGAATATGCCAAGACAAAGGGTCAGATAAAAGGAGAGGTTTTTCTGCTTTGTTTTCAGCATATAGAAGAAATTCAGCACACCAAGAGCGGCAAAACCGCCGCTACAAATACATTTAAGTGTAAAGTCAAAATTGTTGCTCTGATAGAAATAGTTCCCTACCAGCACTGCTGCAATTACTATGATGTTTGTTATAAAGAGAGCCTTGTTTTTCATATCTGTCACCAAAAGAATAAATGTTTACTTTTTTCCGAGATTTTTTACCATTTTATCAAGTCTGTTGCTGATAACTGTGAGCGAGCGATAAAATTCAATTCTTTCACCCTCTGAAAGTTCACTGCTTATCTCATCGAGTACTCTGTCGATTTTACCTGCTATTTCCTGACCTGCACTTTTGCCTTTTTCGGACAGGGTAATGGGATTTTTATATTTCTTTGTGCTTTTGCTCTGACTTACTATGTAGCCATTTTCTTCAAGAAAATCAATAGATCGTGAAACGGTCGCCTTGTCCTCTTCACATTTTTCGCAAAGCTCTGTAGCAGTCATGTTTTCTGTTTTATATAAATAGTAAAGGCAGGAGATATGGGAGCTTCTCAGTCCCTGTTCTGCCATTTCAAGATTTTTGATCTTTCTTACGTTGCGGCTTATTCTGTTTATAAGTATCGTAAAGGTTTCAAATCTGTCCGTCATTCTGCATTCTCCTTTTTGTTGAAATATCAACAAGCGTATTATAACATAACAACATAAGAAAGTCAATGATGTGATACGTTAGTAAAAAACGTACCCGAACGTTATTGGCAGGTACGTTTTTTGTGGGTTATTTTTCTGTCATCAGCTTATCAATTTCATTTTTAGCACTCTGTGCAATATTTTTCAGATTATCAGCATCGGTAAAGCCTTTAAGTCCGTTCTTTTTAAGAGATTCGGTATAGCCGTATTCAAAGCTGCCGTCAGACAGGATCTTCAGATATATCTCCTTAGCCTTTTCTTTTCCCTCTGTCTGAGATATATTCCATATTTCAAGTGAGGCAATTGATGAAGCGGCATAGCTTACGTAATAGAAGGGAGAGTAAAAATTGTGAGAAATATAAGCCCAGGTGTATCTTTCAAAATCATCTGTCTTTCCGTATTCTTTAGCGGTTTCTTCAAATATGTCATTTACGATATCTGCTGTAAGCTCACCCTCATAGCTGTATATTTTCTGCTGGGCTTCATCCATATAACAACCATCTATTACTGAACTCAGAAAATATTTTATAAGATGTGCTTTTTCGTCGTTGCAGTCTTCAATTATTTTGTCATAATAATCATAGAATATCGCTTCAAGTCCCATTGAGGGTACTTCTGCAATATCAAAACACACACTGTTATAACAGGGAGAATAAATGCCGTTAAGATAATAATCACAATAATGACCGAATTCGTGAACAGTATCAGTGATACTTCTGTAATTCCCGTAAATGGCATTGTATATCAAAGGACGCTTATACGTATTTACACTTGTGGTATATCCTCCGTCATAGCTTTTTGTCATATCGTCCTCAAGGATGCATAAGCCATTTTCGGTCATTTCATTGAATATATCTGACATTTCTTTTGAGATAAGAGGAAGTATTTCAGCGATTTTGGGTAATACATCCTCTGAACGAATTTCAGCGTCGTGAGATATCCGGGGCAGAGAGTTAAAAACAGGAACCATATGCTCTTTTACGTTTTTATGGAAAAATTTAGCTTCCTCGGGGGTATAATCACGATTAAAATATCTTTCGTAGTAATACTCCGAGGGGTTGTCAAAGCCGAATTCCTTTGCAATTTGCTTTCGTAGCTCTACAAGAGGGATATATATTTCTAACGCCTTCTTGTTAAAAGCTTTGTCAAGCTCAAGATATATACTGAGATATTCGTCGTTAGTAAGAGAATTCATTTCCTCGTACAGTTTGTTGACGTCCCATTCCTCTCCGTCTATCGTTACTTTTACGGGAGTTGCAAGTAGCTGTGTATATTCATTGGTGAGTCTGGATTCCTCGTTCGAAAGCTCAGTTATAAGTTCTATATCTACTTTTTCTTCATCAAAAAGGGCGGCTATATCTTCGCCTAAGAACTTTTTCATCTCATCGGCATAGCTGCTGTTAAGAAGCGTTTTCATAGCGTCATCGTATAAGGTATATACGCGATTATACGTGCTTTCGTGTTCTAAGCACGATTTGCTCAGGTCGTCGTTTTGTACATCTATATCGTATAAGAGATTTGACACGGCGTAATTTGCACTGATCTTATCCATGCCGATATAGGTTTCTTTATATAGTTTTTTAAGCTCTTCTAGTGAGCCTTCTTTTTCGGAAAGCTCCTTCATCCGATCGATGGAACTAATTAGACCTTCTACGTCGATTTCGGTTATCTTAAGATCCGAAAAGCTCATATCCTCACCCTCGGTGGAAAAAGGGTCATTGAACTTTATCGGCGTGTCATAGAGCGAAAAGGGCTTGCTGCTGCAAGCTGTTGTCATCAGAACTGATAAAACAAGAATAACTGCGGTTATTTTTTTTAACAAGTTAAGTCACCTCATTTGATTTAATAGATCGTTTTCTGAATTAATTTTACCATAAAATTCAATGAAAATCAATATTACAACGATTGTATCGTTTTTGTGCACTTTACATTAATGTAAAATTATGATATAATCATACCGTTAAAATCAAAGAAATTACCTTTGTTCCTAAGAACATCGGTACGTAATATTTATTACAAAGGAGATAAATATGATTGCAAAAACACCACCTATGGGATGGAACAGCTGGGACTGCTACGGCCCTGCAGTAAACGAAGAAACAGTCCGTGCCAATGCGGATTTTATGGCGAAGCATCTTAAACAGTACGGCTGGGAATATATCGTAGTCGATATCCAGTGGTCACAACCCACAGCAGACACTCACGAATATCACCCCTTTACCGAGCTTTGTATGGATGAATATTCCCGCCTTATTCCTGCAGAAAACCGATTCCCGTCTTCAAAGGACGGCAAGGGCTTTGCTCCGCTTGCTGAATATATTCATTCCTTAGGACTTAAATTCGGTATTCATATTATGAGAGGTATTCCACGTCAAGCGGTACATAGAAATACTGCTATAATGGGAACAGACAAGACTGCCCGTGAGATAGCAAAAACCTCATCCATATGCCAGTGGAATACCGATATGTACGGCGTAGACCCTGAAAAGGAAGGTGCAAGAGCATATTACGACAGCCTTTTCGAGCTTTATGCAAGCTGGGGAGTGGATTTTATCAAGATAGATGATATCTGCCGTGAGCTTCCTCACGAGGAAAGCGAGCTTTGTATGGTGAGCGAGTCTATCCGCAGCTGCGGCAGGGATATGGTGCTCAGCCTTTCACCCGGTCCTGCACAGCTTGAAAGAGCGGAGCTTTATAAGCAGGTTTCAAATATGTGGCGTATAACCGATGACTTCTGGGATAAGTGGGAACTGCTTTACAATATGTTTGAACGTGCTGAAAAATGGTGTATACATTCAGGTGCGGGTCACTGGCCCGATTGCGATATGCTCCCTATTGGCGCTATCTTGCAGGATTACGGCCCTGATAACTACACGAAGTTTACAGAGGACGAGCAGATAACTATGATGACTCTCTGGAGCGTTATGCGTTCACCTCTTATGATAGGCGGAGAAATGACAAAGTTTGACGACTTTACAATGTCTATCCTTACAAACGGAGAGCTTTTTGAGGTGCTGAACAACACTCATTCCGCACACCCCTTATTCAGAAAGACGGTTGACGGCAACGAACAGATTGCCTGGTTTACCTCTCACAACGACGGAAAAAGCTATTATATAGCTTTATTCAACGCAGGTGAAACAGACTGTGAAATATCCGCAGAGCTTCCCTTTGCGGCAGACTTTACCGTTACTGATGTCTGGACAAAAGAAAACTGCGGTACAGCAACAGACAAAATAACAGCCAAGGTTAAAACTCACGGAGCAAGACTGTTTAAGCTTACAAGAGCATAATTTAAACCCGGTATCAAAACGATACCGGGTTTTTAGATGTCGGTTCAGGTTTGGGGTTTGGGGATTACTTTACTATGCACTGATAAGTGTTCCAGTCGTAAATTTCGTATTGCTTTTTCAGTCTAAATATGTCAAGCCTGCGGCTTGGATAAAAAGAAGGAACTTTTGTCTACCAAAAGTCCCTTCTTTTTTGGTGGACCCGAGGAGAATCGAACTCCTGTCCGAAAGCAAATCCGCCAACCTTTCTACACGCTTAGTTTATCTTTTGAAATTCCCTCACAGCACTCCGACAAACAGGATTGCTGATACGGTAGCCTTTTGATGCGTTAAAAGCTACAAGGCTCTTGCTTAAAACGTTGGCTGCTGGTCGACGCCCTAGCTGAGATCGCAGCGGTTCTCAGGAGGACGGCAGTGCGCTTAGGCAGCTGCTAATTCAGATCTATTGTCTGCGTTTAATTTTAAAGTTTGCCCCGTTTTAAGAGATAAGGCGATCTCTGCGTGCTTAGTCGGGTTCACTACCCCCGTCGAAACCTTTACGGGCCCGTTTATATATCTTTAAGATAGTAATTATAACACAGCAGTACGGATTTGTCAACTGCTTTTTTAAAATCCGTACTGCTATTTTTGACCGTTATCTTATTTTTTAATCCTTTTCAACGAAATACGTAGCTTCCATATCCGCTGTGCTTAAAGCAAAAGCAAGAGGGAACATCTCGAATGCCTTTCCTACGTTGTTGCTGTCCTCGTTTCCTGAAAAGCCCATATGGTATCTTATAGCAAAGGCTTCTTCTCTTGTAAGTCGCATAAAGCCTGTTATCATATATACGGATTTTTCTCCGTGACCGTAGGGGAGCTTATCTTCAAAAAAGTATGTAGGGACGGTTTCCCATACGCCCTGATCATTCTTTACGTTTCTCGTGCCTCTGACGTAGACGTTAGCCTTGCAGATATCGTGGAGCAGGGAGCATATAACAATGCTTTCATCACTGTAAGCGAGCTTGTACTGCTCCTTTACTCTTTGTCTTTCAAGATAGTCCTTGAGGCAATCATATACGTTCAGCGAATGTAAAGCAAGCCCGCCATCAAAAGCACCGTGAAATCTCGTGCTTGCAGGGGCTGTGAAAAAATCGCTTTTATTTACAAGATAATCGATGATCTTATCAGCACCTTCTCTTTTTACGCAGGTGTTGAAAAGCTCAATGAATCTCTGTTTATTTTCATTTATCTGTTGCTGAGTGAGTGACATATAAAACCTCTCTTATTCTAAAATCTGCCCCGATATTAAGCGGGGCAGAGAATGTATATGGGTATATTTATGGGATTATTCGCCGATTGCAATGCTTTCGGGGAAGATGTTACTGCTTTCATCCTGTGAAAGATAAGTGGTGCTGACATAACCCTGAACGATAGCACCATCAGAAATGGAAATTGCACCTGCCTTGATATCGCCGAAGATAACAGCGTCTCTGTCAAGTTGAGCTTTACCTGCTACTGTGAGGTTACCCTTCATCTTGCCGTTTAATGTAGCTACCTGAGAAGTCAGATCGCCGATGAGCATTGATTCGCTTGTCATTGTAGCCTGACCCTTAAGAGTAACATTACCCTGAACAGAGGAAGACTTCATAACTGCATTGTCGCAGGTGATGTTTCCTACAACCTTACCATTTATACTTACGTTCTTGGTGGTTTCAACGCTGCCCTTGATGCTGCCGTCGATCTTCATATCGGCAAAGGAACGGATGTTACCGTCAATAATTGTATTTTTGGAAATTATAGTAGTTTCAGAAACGTCCTGACGCATATTATCGGAATAACCGAAGGGGTTGGCTGCAACGGGAGCCACATTCTGCTGATAACCCTGTCTGCTGTATGCGTTATCGTTATTCTGAGTCTGTTGATAACTCTGAGCTTGCTGATAACTCTGAGGAGCATCCTGCTGGGGTGCATTCTGAGCAAACTGCTGATCTGCCACGGGTGTTTCCTCCTTTTCTGTAACAGTCTGAGCCTCTTCTACAGGCTGTGTCTGTACTGCTTCTTCTTCAGTGTCGTTCATATATGAAGCGACATCCTTGATTTCAGTCTTTCCCTGATCCTTAGCCTCCTTAGGATTTGTCAGCTCCTTGAAAGCCTGTGAAAAATTATCCTTCAGTCCCATTTTTATCCCTCTTTCAGTTATTGATTAAACTTTTTAAAACTGTATCGGCTCGGTCTTCTGTGAAAGACTGCCGAATTTATATCCTTTGTTTTTTAATGCCTTTATTATGTCTTCCAGCACAAGAACGGTATTTTCTCTCATTCCCGTGTCGTGGAAAAGTATAACAGGTGTTGAAAATTTGCAGGCATCTTTCAGAACGTTGTTGTAAAGCTGTGTCCAGTTATATCCCTGCCAGTCATTGCTGTCCACGTTCCAGTCAAAGTACTGAAAACCTCTGCGGCTCATTTCAGCAATAATTTCATCTCTTGTGTTTTCGTTATAGTCGTTTATACTTCCGCCGGCAAAGCGGTAGATGTCTGCTTTTACTCCCGTAGCCTCATATACAAGGCTGTAAGCGGCGTAGAAATCATCTAAAAACGCCTTCGGAGAGCTGTATATCTTCTCATAATCGTGAGAAGAAGTGTGGATGCCGATGGTGTGTCCGTCAGCAACGATCTTTCTTAAAAGAATACGACAGTATTCGGTATCCTCAGGCACTACAAAGAAGGTGGCTTTTACTTCCTCTTGCCTTAAGTACATAAGTATGTTTTCTGTCAGTATCGAAGGTCCGTCGTCAAAGGTGAGATAGACCGTGTTGTCATCGTTTATATATTCACCTTCATAGCGATCGACATACATATCCTCGTACAAGGTGGAAAGATCAATGTTTTCATCAGGTAATGAGCTTTCAGGTTCTTCCGTGGTTGTTTCGGGAGTAGAAGTCTCAGGCTCTTCGGTAGTCGTTTCGGGAGCGGAGGTCTCAGGCTCTTCGGTAGTCGTTTCGGGAGCGGAGGTCTCAGGCTCTTCGGTAGTGGTTTCGGGAGCGGAAGTCTCAGGCTCTTTTTCGGAGGATACGGATGTTTCTCCTTCGGTCACTGAAGATTCCGATGAGCTTTTATCATCGGAGCTTTCAGTCACTGAAGAATCGTCCGACACATCGTCCTTATATTCTCCGCTTGCTATTATAGAATTAAGTCTGTCTATTTCTGCAGACTTGCTGCTGTTATCGCATAAAAGGATAATGCACAGGATAGTGGGTACTATAATCAGCAATGCGACGACGGTCAGGATCAGATGCTTGAAAAATCTGACGCTGCCAAAATACAAGCAAACCACTCCTCACATTGATATATATGTTATTATGATACTATATTCTGCGGATTTTGTCAAGTAAGGTCGAAAGAAACTTGAAAAATTTAAAATAATTTTTCGGATTAATCAATTTTTTGACGAAAGTGAGCAGTTGTTTTGAACAGTTAAACAAAATTATAGTGCAAATTTTACGAATTTTATATAGAAATTTTATCAAATTTTTATAAAATGCAAAAATACAGTTGTAAAAAATTCGCAAATGTATTATAATAGTTATGTTAATGAGTTGTTTGCCGCATTTTTTACGAATCGGCTTCAATATAAACTGGAGGGTGATTTTTTGAATACCGAAGAAATCAAATGGATATCCTACTATGGTAAGGATACAGGTACGATTAACCAGTCATTTTATGAAAAGGTAAGACAGTTCGGTTTCTGTCTCGTACTCGACGAGTACGGCTCGGCAAAGGCGGCGAAGGCTCAGCTTTCGATACTTGATGCTATTCAGGGCAAGAGTACACCGAACATCCTTTTGGTGTGTCCCAAACACCTTATGCACAACTGGTACAGATCCATCGTTACAAATGACGGCGTAGACTTCAAGATGATATCAGGTGCATCCCGTTCCATCAACAATTTTGATGCGAATATGTCGAATATGTTCATTATCGCCGAGGATGCTGTAAAGGCAGATAACCCGATACTCGCACAGTTTGAACAGTCCGGACTCGTATGGGGTCTTATCGTTATTGATGCAGGTCTTAACATTGCCGGTATAAACAGCAGTCTTTATCTTGATCACATAAAATCTAAGACGGAAAAGCTTGTTGTTTTCAGCCCTGTTCCCTGCGAATATGAGGGCGGTTACGATGATATAAAGAATCTTGTAAAGGGACTTATGAAGGATGAGGAAAAGTCAAAGGCGGTTGATGACCTTACTTTCTCCAAGCAGACGATACGTTTCAATCCTTATGAACCCGTAATGCGCTATTACGACGCAGAAGTGTATAATGGTGACGTAGCAAGAAACGTCGTAGTGCTTGATTATGCTTTCCCTGCAGATTTTATTGCAAATTCAAGAAAGCTTGTTGATATCAAGACGGGACTCCCTTTATACCAGAGCGGTGGTAATATCTTTGAAGAATACGGTCTTGAAGCGAAGAAGATATATACAAAGCCCACATATAACTTAGCGGATGTGGGCGAGCTTCGTGAGGTGGATAAGAAGCTTGATTGCTTCCTTACAAAGCTTGAAGAGGTTATGAATTCTTCCTCCTCAAAGGCGGTCGTATACTGTGTAACAGGTTCTACTATTACATACCTCAGAAAAATTCTTGCGGCTATTTACCCCAACAGCGGTAATACGATCAGGATCGACCGCGGCGATATCTTCAACACAAAGTATGACCAGTTTACAGAAACTGCGGCAGTAGACAATACAAAGATCGTGCTTACAGTTGATAAGGTAGGTTCGATAAAGCCGTCTACAAAAACATATACACATATCTTCAACTACGAGCTTCCCAACAGCCCTGTAGTGCTTGAACAGAGAATAGCACGTCACAGTGTACCCGGAGACAACAGCAAGGAATTTATTCTTTTCTGCGATGAAAACGGACTGTTTGACAGCCGTATGTTATCAAAGGTCCTCTTCGGCAAGATCTATAAGAGCCTTGTTCAGGGTCTGCCCGGCAGAAACGTTCTCTTTGATATACCTAACGCAGTACAGCTTATCGTAAACGGTATAAGAGATCTTCAGTACGTATGCGGATATACAGGCGAGGTCGCAAGCAGCCACGACGTAATAGTTCAGTTCAAGAGCGACTTCAATGTAATTCCCAAGATTGACATTTCAACAGCTGCAAAGGCTCATGAATATACTTCAAAGAAGCTTCAGAGAATTTACAAGGCTTTTGGCATTGAAGATAAGATAAAGGATAACTCAACAGATGAAAAGACCTTAAAGGCTCTTATCAAGCCTGTTATAGACAGCTACAAAGGTGCACTTCTTTATCTTGATGAAAATAACAAGATCGAAACGGTAAGCGGCGATGAGCTTAAGGATTGCTTAAATCACGCAAAGTACAGTCAGTATAAGGCTATGGTAGCAACGGGAGAACTCAGCTCCGGCATAAAAATGGCACAGAACGCTCTTGCAAACTTCCTTACGGAAAACAAGTATGCAGAGCTTCGTATATGTGTAAATCAGCTTGATGACGTTATGAGAATGCCCGTACTGCTCGGTGCGTGGCGTTATCTTACAGATGAATATATCATACAGGATACGTTCAGGCAGTTTATGAAAAATTATAATGAGGGAGTGATGTAAGGTGGAAGCATTTCGCAACGAAGAAATATCAGGACTGTTAGGCGACTTTTATCAGGCGCATGCAAATGAAGACCGTGCTACAATGGATCAGACGCTGATGAAAATGCAGAATCTGCTTTACACCGGCGAAGCTGACAGTACTCCTTTCAAGGATTACTTCAACTCGGTCTTTTCGGGTCGTACCCCCTATAACGCTTCACTTTCAGTAAGTGACTATCCTAAGGAATCCATTTTGCGTGAGCTTATGCAGAATACCTTTGGTTGTTACTATTCTGAACCCGATATCAAGGTTCTGTTCAACTTTGAACAGAATGGCGAAACAAGAATTACATACAACGAAGACGGCTTTACGTTAGAGCAGATACTCTACTATTTAAGTATCGGCAGAAGTGACGGAGACAAGTCAAGAGAAGGTCGTTTCGGTGTAGGTTCAAAGAGCGTATTTATGAACGTTGAGTGGATGAAGCTCCGCTCCAACAACTTTACCTTCCGTATCGTAAACGATGCAGGTATACTGAAGATCCGTGAGCTTAATCTTACAGCTCCCGTATTTAAGGGTACAGAGATCGTATTCAAGGTGTCTGAAGAAGAACAGAATAAGATCAAGGAAAACCTTATCAACTTAACTATCCACAAGGGCGAATACATAAACCTTGTAGAATTCTGCTTTGCCTTTATCAGAAAGAAACAGCTCGGCAGATTTGGTGAAGCTGAAAACAGAGAGCGTTCCTTCAACATTGCAGTAATGGAGATGGGCAAGCCTCTTGCTGTATATAAGGTTATCCGTTATCAGAAAAATCCCGAGGACGATCCTACAGTTCGTTTCTTACAGAACGGTAAGAGCGTAATCGAGTTCATCTGGCACGAAAACGATGGATTTGTATATCTTATTCCTTTTGCAGTATCAGCGGCACGCCGAGATACTATTGTAAAGGTACTGCTTGATAAGTACAACTACTTCTCGACCTACGAGCTGACGGGTCTTATCAAGTCAACGGGTGAGGACTTTATAAAGGAAAAGCTTTCAGCTTTCTTTATCAGTGTTCCTAACTCCTATATCACAACTCACAGAACAGGTATCCGCCACGAATGTGAAGAAGAGGTTTCCGCTTCTATCAGCCGTGACCTTGAATATATGATCGACAAGTATTCAAGATACTTCGTTTTAGAGCTTTTACCCAGAACGAACTCAGAAAAATATTATATGAGACCCAAGCACTATGTATTTGAGTTCTTCAGCAACTATTTAAATACAAGTGTTATGGCAAGTAATCTCCAGAGCAAGTTCCACAACAGCCTGTCCCTGCTCGTACCGGGCAGAGAGGCTATAATGCCCTATTCGGAGGTTAAGGAGATAGGCTTCTTCTCCACTGCTGACGGTGTTACAAAGAAAGAGCATGAGGATGGCTCTGCGTTTACAGAGTACATCGAACAGGAACTTACAAAGATGAAGGCGGATGTTGCAGATCTTCCTGATAACATTATTATGGCATCTTACAACTGGGCTGATGAGGAAACGGAAGAAGAGGGCAGTGAATTCTGCTACCACTTCAATTTCGGTGATAACACATATGTTCTTGACAGTGAAAAAAATCCTGCTATCAAGGACTTTGGCATCAGTTTTGGCTTCAGAAGTATCGTAAGCTTAAAGCTCGGCAAGTATGTTATCAATGACGCTGTAGCGGATGAAGAAGCACTTATCGGTGCCTTTGGACTGTTTGACGCTATGTACGGTCAGGATTATAAGATCGGTATGCGTTACTATCAGTTTAACGTACGCTACCGTGATATCCAGCATAATTTTGACGTTGCAAGAATGACAGTCGGCAATCTCAAGAAGATTTACGATTGTATCGTGGCACATAAGAATAACTTTGAAAATCACCAGATTTACAACGAAGTTATCAATATGCTTATAAACAGCTTCACACAGGGTAAGGATACAATGACCTTCCTGCGTGAAATGAAGGAACAGGGTTGCGATATCACGCTACAGCTTGATATCAACAAGAAGTTCCGTTTCGCTGCTTACGGCAAGCAGTTTATGATTCCGGGAAGTATCACAAACGCTGACCTTCTCGAAATCATCGGTGACGTATACGCACTTATCAACTGCGGTATGTTCAACGGCCGTGTATTCGACTTCCCCTTCTCAAAATCAGGTTACTCTTTCGAAAAGGCTTCTCTTATGAGCCTTTTGCGTAGTTATGATCTTACAGATGAAAAGGTTTCATCCGTAATACCCAGCCTTTACATCTGCGACCTCAAAATTCCGAGAATAGCACTTCTCAGCGAGGGTAACAAGATCATCCGTATTGTTGATATCAACGATGAGATAAGCGAAGAAGAACGTAAGAACGTCACAAAGTACGTAATACTCAAGGATGACTGCACAAAGCCTGAATTCTCTAAGTATCTTGAATATCTGCTCGTTGGCGAGAACAACAATATCCTAAGTCAGTTCTACTCCAGCACAGAAGAACCTAACCAGGTACTTCTTGATCAGATACCTTATTATTATAAGCCTCTGCCCACAATTACAAAGGGCGAGCTTCAGTTCCTCCGTGAACATTACAAGACGCTGAGAAGTCTTTCTAATCTCAGAATTTACCGCAACTACTTTGCTAAGGATATCAACGGCAAGCTCTTTGGCTACGGCGG
Organism: Oscillospiraceae bacterium; assembly: GCA_015067025.1. Taxonomy (GTDB): domain Bacteria; phylum Bacillota; class Clostridia; order Oscillospirales; family Ruminococcaceae; genus Ruminiclostridium_E. The sequence continues at coordinate 100,497 of SVNC01000003.1, read as the reverse complement.
TATCTGTTCTTGCTGCGGCAACGAAACAAGTATCATCAATAACTACGTTATAAAGGGCTTTGAAGTTGGTCTGTTCAAGGACGATAAGGAAGAAAAGTTCAAGTTCTCTCTTTATATGTGTGCTAACGACTCTTTCGCGGCAAGCGGTTGGGTTATTGAGGATATCAGCATCGGCGGTATGAGTCCTTTCATATGGCTTGAAGAAATCCAGAGATGCGAAGCTATTCCTCCTGAGTTTTTACTTTGTACTATTAAGTACCGCAGCCAGCTTACTTATGATATCATCGGTAGCGAGACCCGTGAACACGGTGATATGATAGCGCTTGAAAGTGTAAGCGACGGTGAGCAGCAGACAATGGATCTCATTCTTACACCTCTTATGCTTGCAAAGTGGCTGGAAGATAATCTGTCTGATGAGTACGAAGAAGCAAAAGCTGAATAAAAAGTAAATATTACACAAATTCAAAATGTAGTCAGGGCGAAAAAACCACCCACAACATATTGAAAAATGATAATAATTCTCAAATCGTCTCCCGTTAGGGAGGCGATTTTTTTGTGCATTTTTTACAAAAATTCCCCTCGACATTCTGCATAATTTTTTTATAAATGATAAAATTTCCACTTGAATTTTTTGTTAGGGCGATGTATAATATTTTTAGACACTTTTTTTCATCTTTGAGGTGAAAAATCCACGTTTTTGGTGAAATTTTTTAACCTTACCACATAAATCTTAAAAAATTCAAGGAAAGGGAGGGATAAGGTATGGTTGGTGCTCATAAATCAACGCTTGATGCCAAGGGCAGAATGAACATACCTGTAAAGCTTCGTGAAGAGCTTGGGAACTCCTTTTATCTTGCTAAAAACATCGGTACAAGATGTATAAGAGTTTATTCTGTGGCTGAGTGGAAAGCACTTATGGAAAGTCTTAAGGCGTTACCTCCCGTTAAGACTCAGACCATCAGAAGATATCTTGTCGGCTCTGCCGATGAACTGACTGTGGACAAGCAGGGCAGAGTATCTATAAATTCATCTCTTATTGAATATGCCGGTCTTACAACCGATGTTATGGTTGTCGGTATGGAAGACGGTGTAGCAGAAATATGGGATAAGGCTGCATGGACAAGCTTTAATGAAAGCCCTGAAACCGAGGATGAGGTAAGCAGAATAGCTGAAGAACTCGGAATGTGATTTTTATTACGCTGCATAGGAAGGAATGGTAAAATTGAGCGAAAAACAAATTCATATACCTGTGCTGCTTAATGAGACTATAGAAGGGCTTGATATAAAACCGGATGGTATTTACGTCGACTGTACAACAGGCTTTGCAGGTCATTCGAGTGAGATTGCAAAAAGACTTGAAAAGGGCAGACTTATCGGCTTTGACAGAGATCCTGATGCAATAAAGGCGGCTGAAGAGAAGCTTAAACCCTATAATCATACACTTATTAATAAACAGTTTTCCTGTTTTACTGAAGCACTTTCGGAAATCGGCGTTACCAAGGTTGACGGAGTGCTTATGGATCTTGGTGTTTCATCCTATCAGCTTGATACAGCAGAGCGTGGCTTTTCCTATCACGAGGATGCACCTCTTGATATGAGAATGAGCAAAAGCGGCCTCAGTGCTTACGATGTTGTCAATGAATATCCTGCCGCACAGCTTGAAAAAATATTATTCGAGTATGGTGAAGAAAAATTTGCAAGAGGAATAGTATCGGGCATAATAAAGCAAAGAGAAACAGCTCCGATCGAAACAACGCTCCAGCTTGCTGAAATTATAAAGAGAAACGTACCTCTTAAAGTCAGAAAAGAAAAAAACCCCTGCAAAAAGACCTTTCAGGCGATCCGCATAGAAGTAAACGGTGAACTTGACGAGCTTATGACAGGGCTTGACAGTGCTTTTGAAGCACTGAATGAAGGTGGCAGACTTGCCGTTATAACCTTCCATTCGATAGAAGACAGGATAGTGAAAAATAAATTCAAGGAATATTGCACAGGGTGTACCTGCCCGCCTTCCTTTCCCGTATGCGTATGCGGAAAGACACCAAGAGGTGTGCTTGTAAACAAAAAGCCTGTAATAGCAGGTGATGAAGAGCTTTCTTTAAACGTGAGAAGCCGTAGTGCAAAATTAAGAATTATAGAGAAATTATAAAATCAAGGGTTATAGAGAAATTGTAAATTCATGGAGGAATGAACGATGGAGAACTCATACAACAGAACAAGTACAGCGTATGATTTTTCGCTGTTTGATACATCGCTCCGTAAACCTCAGGTAAAGGCTGAGGAAAAGCCTGAGCTTCAGGTGGTGACGGTATCGGCTGCTAAAAAGGGCAGACCGGTAGCAATTGCAGTAGTAGCGGCTTTATTCGGAATACTGCTTATGGCGTTTATATTCTGTAAGGCGGCTGTAAGTGAAGCAAATCTTAACGTAAGCTTAAGACAGAACGTCTTAGAGGAGACCAAGGCGATGAATGCGGCACTTTCAGCAGAGCTCAATGGGTCTGTATCACTTGAACAGGTGGAGCAGTACGCCAAGGACGAGCTTGGTATGCAGAAGGTTGTCAACGCTCAGGAAAAGTATGTTGAGATGGATACGGGTGCACTGATAGAAACCAAAAAGGATACTGATGATAATATCTTTGTCGGTATCAGCAAGTGGTTTCGTGGTGTAGCGGAATATTTAGGATTTTGATGAATATAAATGAACAAGCCACTAAGTGTGGCGGCTAAAAGCTCCTTTTTTGAATTCAGCACGGCTGTTTTCGGAAAAGGATAAAGCTTTTTATTGAAGTATTTTATTTACGGCGTTTAAGGAGTAATGATGGAAGGGAAACTGACACACGGTATAAAAATCAGGATATTGGTAGTGCTTTTGTTGCTTGTTGGTTTTATGTCTGTTTACGTAGCCGGCTTTCTTTTCTACTGGTCGGTAGGACAGCACGATAATATGGTAGCTAAAGCAGAGGGCCAGCAGCAAAAAGAACTTACCGTGCTTGCCGACAGAGGCAACATCTACGACAGAAACGGAAAGGTTCTTGCACAGAACACACCTGCCTGGGATATAATTATATCGCCCCGTGAGATATACAGAATAAATTACGTCGAGGGTGATGAAGAAAAGGATATGGCAAATTTCGAGGAGGAAAGAGATTTCATATGCAGAAATCTCGCTGAGATCCTTGATATAGATATGCAGACTCTTGTTGATGCCTGTAACGATTACGAATACTGGGAATACGTTGCGAAAAAACAGGTGGACAGAGAAACGGTAGCTAAAGTCGAGAAGTTTATGAGCGACAACGGGCTTTACAACGTTATGTGCTACGCAAGAGAAAACGGCATCCGTCATTATCCCGAAGGAACGCTTGCGGCAGGTGTACTTGGCTTTGTAAACGCCAACGGTGGTGCATACGGTATCGAATCCTACTACGACGAGTATTTAAAGGGCGTAAACGGAAAGATTGTTACAACAAAGGATAACCAGGGCGACGATATGCCTTACGGTTATGAGGCACTTTATCCCGCCAAGGACGGAAACAGTCTTATCCTTACAATAGACCAGACCTTGCAGTATTATCTTGAAAAAAATCTTGAAACAACGGTTTCACAGCATAAGCTTGAAAACAGAAGCACGGGTATTATAATGAATGCCAAAACCGGAGCAATAGTTGCGATGGCGACTTACCCCGGTTTTAATCCGAACGATCCCTCCTTCGTTTATTTTGAAAAGGATAGATACACGTTGGCACAGATGGCTGATGACGGAGCAACTGAAGAAGCGATTGACGAAGCGAGAACTGAAATATGGGGTCGCCAGTGGCAGAATAAAGCCGTTGGTGAGCTTTATATCCCCGGCTCTGTATTTAAAATATTCACCTGTGCGGCGGCTCTTGAAGAAGAAGTGGTAAGTCTTGACAGTACCTTTACGTGCAGCGGCGTTGCCGATGTTGCAGGCACACATATCAAGTGCTGGAGTGCAGGCGGACACGGCACTTCAAATCTTACAGAAGCAATGATCCGTTCCTGCAACCCTGCGTTTATTCAGATAGGTCAGCTTTTAGGACAGGATAAATTTACAAAGTATTTCGAAGCCTTTGGCTTTACTGAAAAAACAGGTATAGATCTTCCCGGAGAAGCACAGTCGCTTTACGTCCCCCTTTCTGATATGGGAATAGTTGAGCTTTCCAGTTCAGCCTTTGGTCAGACGAACAAGGTTACCCCCATACAGATGGCAACAGCAGTATGTGCGGCAGTAAACGGCGGCAAACTTCTTACTCCCTATATCGTTGATAAGGTGGTTGACAGTAACGGCAACGTGGTTGAAGCTACGGAAACAGTTGTAAAAAGACAGGTAATAAGCGAAGAAACTTCTGCCGTTATGCGTCAGATACTTGAGGATGTAGTAAACTTCAACGGCGGTAGTAATGCTTATATAAGCGGCTATCGTATCGGCGGCAAGAGCGGTACGTCAGAAAAGATCGACGACTATAACAGCGGTAAGCACGACGAGCTAAGATACGTTGCGACCTTCTGCGCTACAGTACCTGCAGATGATCCTGAATACGTGATGCTTGTCGTGGCAGACGAACCCACGAGCGGATATATTTACGGCAGTGCCATCGCGGCTCCCGTAGTATCTGCAGTATTCAAGGAAGGTCTTGAATATCTCAATATCTATCCCCAGTATACCGAAGAGGATCTGCTTACTCAGGACGTAACGGTGCCATATATATGTGGCTATAACAGTATCAGAGCAGAAGCACTGCTGACAGCGGCAGGACTTAAGGCTGAAATAGTAGGAAGCACCGAGGACGGAGCGATGGTCGGCGGACAGTTCCCACAATCAGGTGCTATAATGCCGGCTGGCGGTACCGTAGTTGTGTATATGGGCGATATGACGATAGGTGATTATCAGCTCAGAGAAGTACCTAACGTAATCGGTATGACTGTAACAGAGGCGAATAAGGCTATTACTGAAGCTGGCTTTAACATAAGACTGACCGGTGCTTACGGCAGTAACGAATCAAGAGCAATCGCCCAGAGCATTTCAGCAGGAACTATGCAATACAGAGGATCGGTAGTAGAAGTAAACTTCCTTGTAAATGATGAAACAGGCTGATGAGGTGAGAAAGATAAAGCTTTACGATATATGTAAAAAAGCAAAAGAGCAGGGTGTTGAAAACTGTGAAATAACAAACGTTACTGACAATACGGCAAACGTTGTAAAGGGCAGTCTGTTTGTATGTATTAAGGGAGCACGCTTTGACGGACACTTGGTTGCAGGTGAAATGCTTGAAAAGGGTGCTGTGGCGGTGGTTACAGACCACGACACAGGTGTTGAAAATCAGATAATAGTTGATAATACAAGACTTGCACTGGCAGAGCTTTGCTCTAAAGTAAGCGGAAATCCTACCGATAGGTTAAAGCTTATCGCTGTGACGGGTACAAACGGTAAAACAACGGTCGCACATCTTGTAAAACACATATTGACTGAACTTAATAAAAAGTGCGGATGTATCGGTACGGCAGGAAACGATCTGTGCGACGGGAAACTGACAGACTCTCCTCACGGTACTCCTACTACTCCGAGTCCAACGACACTTTACAAATGGTTTTCTGAAATGGCAAAGAACGGTGCAGAATACTGTGTTATGGAGGCAAGCTCCATGGCACTTTGCCAGTACAGGGTCGCAGATGAAAAATTCTTGTCGGCAGGCTTTACAAACCTCACAAGAGATCATCTCGATTACCATCTGACGATGGAAAACTATTTTGATGCAAAGGCAAGACTTTTTACTCTTACGGATAATGCAGTTGTATGCATTGATGACGATTACGGAAAAATACTTGCAGAGCGTCATAAGGATACTGCAATTACCTACAGTGTGAAAGAAAAAGCGGATATTTACGCTGATTATATAAAAATGACTGCTACAGGCAGTGAATTTATGTTGATAGACAGCAGAAGTGAAAAAGCCTGCAGAGTAAAGCTAAATATGACGGGACTTTACAACGTGCAGAACGCTCTGTGTGCTATCGCTTTAGTAGCGGCGGACGGCTTTGAAATAACAGAATGTGCAAAGGCACTTGAAAGTTGCAAGGGCGTTGACGGCAGACTGAATACCGTTTACGAAGGTGATTTTACGGTAATCACCGATTACGCCCATACCGATGACGCTCTTCGTAAAATGCTCTCGGCGGTAAAGCCGATGGTAGAAGGCAGACTTATCTGTCTCTTCGGTGGAGCAGGAGAAAGGGACAGAGAAAAACGTCTTATGATGGCGGCGGCGGTATCAGAATATGCCGACGTGCTTGTTATAAGCTCTGACAACCCTGCAAGTGAAGACCCCGATGCGATAATCGAAGAAGTCTATGCAGGCGCTGATAAATCGCTCCCTTGTATAAAAGAAGCGGATAGAAGACTTGCTATAGAAAAGGCACTTGCCATTGCAAAAAAAGGCGATGTTATCGTGCTTGCGGGCAAGGGACACGAAAGATATCAGATAATCGGAAAAGAATATCAGCCCTTTTGCGAAAGGGAAATAGTAGAGGAAATATTAAGTCGAAAGGAATAAATCACAATGAATATACCTGCAACTGTAATTGCGGCACTTATAAGCTTCGGAGTAACGGCGTTACTGGGATTTGTAACCATCCCTGCTCTTAAAAGACTGAAATTCGGTCAGACTATCCTTGATATAGGTCCTGCGTGGCATAAATCCAAGGAAGGCACACCTACAATGGGCGGTGTTATGTTTATCGCAGGTTCGATAATCGCCTTTATTACAGGTATCGTTATTATGTGGTTAAACGGAGCAATAAGCTTTGAAAGTACAGGCACGGTAAAATTCATAAAAGCGGTTTCTGCGATCGTTATGGCGGTATGCTTTGGCTTTATCGGCTTTGTTGACGATTTTATAAAGGTAAAGAAAAAGCGTAACGAGGGACTTACTCCTATTCAGAAAATAATTATGCAGGTGCTTGTAATAGCCGCATATTTTACCTCCCGCATTATTTCAGGAGATACGTCTACAGTAATCAGCTTTCCTTTCTTAGGTCAGCTTGATTTATGGTACTTTTACTACATTATAATGGGACTTGGCATACTCTATCTTGTAAATGCGGTAAATCTTACAGACGGTGTTGACGGCTTATGCTCATCAGTTACAGTAGTATACTGTGCTGCATATCTTGTTATTTGCTCGCTTGTGGATTTTGGTGAAATGTCACTGGTAGCGGCAGTAGCAGGAGCAGGCTGTATGGGCTTTTTAGTGTGGAATTTACATCCTGCAAAGGTTATGATGGGCGATACAGGCTCAATGTTCTTAGGCGGTATCGTAACTGCACTCGGTATCGGAACAGGTACTGAATTCATAATGGTCGTATGCAGTGCTATATACATTTGGGAAGCGTTATCCGTTCTTATCCAGATGACGTATTTCAAGCTTACCCACGGAAAAAGACTTTTCAAAATGACTCCTATCCATCACAGCTTTGAAATAAGAGGCTGGAAGGAAGGTAAGATAGTAACGGTATTCTCATTGTTAGAGCTTTTAGCTTGTGCTACAGGCATAGCTTTGCTTTATTTCGGAATACTGTAATCTGATTTTAATAAAAAACTAAGAAAGGGGAATAGCAATGGCTGATAAAAGCAGGCTGAGTAAGGAACAGCGTGACGCCTTGTCAAGAGGTAGAACGGGTTCTTCAAATAGCGGACTGAATGACGTTTTAGTGCCTAAGAAAAAGCAGATTACAGCGTCACAGCCGTCAGCTTCAGATGCAAAGCAAAGGGAAGTAAAAAGCGATCCCCCGAAGAAAGAAAAATACGACAGAGTAATTCATTATGATCCCGGTACTCGTACTGTACCTCAGCAAACAGATGCTGACAGACAGACGGAAAAGAATAAAATCCCATCAGGTAAAGAGAAAACGGCAAAACGCAGCGGCGGTTCACAAAAACATACCGAAGACAATGACAGCCTTCTGATAAGGTTTATACAGGGACTCAGAGTTGAACCTGCTCCTTATCCTGAATGTCAGTATTTTAAGGGACGAGGACGCTTTGATATACCTCTTTTTATAGTTATACTCGTACTCGCAGTTTTCGGACTCGTAATGATGTCCTCTGCAAGCTATGCTTACTCCTTATTTGAAAACAGAGATAGCTATGACTTTATGAAACAACAGCTTGAAGGTATGATCATAGGACTTATACTTATGGTTATAGTTTCCTTCGGCGATTATACGATGCTTATAATGCCGATAAAGCATATGCTGAGACACTTAGGTGATGTTATAAGAGAATTTTTCGGCAAGAAGAAAAAGAAAAGAAACGCACCTAAAAACGGCAAGGGTATAAATATCGCTCATCTGTTTTTCCTTGTTTCGATCGTTCTGATGGCAGTTACCTGCGTTGCAGGTGAAGAAGTTGCAGATGCAAGACGCTGGATAACCATTTTAGGCGTTCGTTTCCAGCCTTCAGAAATAATGAAGCTTGCACTTATTATCATGCTGGCTTTTTTGATACATCGTTTTTGTGTTGACGGAAAAAGCGTCAAGGGTAGCTTTGGCAGATATCTGCTGGTTCTTGGTATGTGCGGTGCATTATGTGCTTTCCAAAGACATATCTCTGCGGTCGTTATCGTATTCGTTATATTTGTAGTAATGATGATCGTCGGTGGGGCAAGTAAAAAGGGCTTATTTATACTCGGAGGGCTGGCGGCAGTTGCTTTTGCAGCTGTACTTCTGTTCTATCCCTCTTATCTTACGGTTCGTTTTCAGGGTTGGTTCGATCCTTTCGGAGATATGCAGAATGACACCTACCAGATAGGTCAGTCACTTATAACGATCGGTTCAGGCGGACTGTTCGGAAGAGGACTCGGCAACTCTATTCAGAAATATTATTATCTCCCCGAAGCACAGAATGACTTCGTTTTCTCAATTCTTTGCGAGGAACTTGGGTTTATAGGTGGCGTAACAGTAATACTTCTGTTTGTGCTTTTTGCAGTAAGAGGTTATAAGGTTGCAAAGGGTGCAAGAGACCAGTTCGGTGCGTTTTTAGCACTGGGAATAACCGTTCACATCGTTCTGCAGGCGTTCCTCAATATCGGTGTTGCTTGTAACGCTATACCGAACACGGGTATTTCGCTCCCCTTTTTCAGTTACGGCAGAACGGCACTCATTATCCAGCTTATTGAAATGGGTGTATTGCTCAGCGTTTCACGAAGCTCAGAAACCTAAATAAAGTAAAGGAATAATATATATATGAATGTGATTTTTGCGGCAGGCGGTACAGGTGGTCATATAAATCCTGCACTTGCTATGGCAGATAAGATAAAAGAGGTTTTCCCTGATACAAAGGTGCTGTTTGTAGGCTCGCCTGACGGACTTGAAGCAAAGCTTGTCACAAAGGCAGGATATGATTTCTCTCCCGTTAAGATGGCAGGTATACAAAGAAAGCTTACACCTAAAAATATCGCCCTTAATTTTAAGGCGGTATATTATTATATGAGTGCAGGCGGTCAGGTAAAGAAGATATTCAGTAAGTTTAAACCCGACCTTGTTATAGGCACAGGCGGATACGTAACGGGTACGGTACTTAAGACTGCACTTAAATGCAAAATAAAGACTGCGGTACACGAAAGCAATTCTCTTCCCGGCGTATCAATAAAGATGCTCAGCGAAAAGGTCGATCTTGTTATGCTTGGCAGTGAGGACGCAAAAAAGCATCTTGGCAATATGAAAAAGTGCGTCGTTACGGGAAACCCTATGCGTAACAATATCCCGATAGAAAGCAAAAAGGCGGCAAGAGAAAGATTAGGACTTCCCGATTGCCTGACGATACTGTCAGCAGGCGGCAGTCAGGGTGCTATGCGTATAAACGAGGCTGTGACCGAGCTTCTCAGCTGGGAACAGAAAAAGGGTAACATCAACCATATTCACGGTTACGGCAAGCACGGTAAGGATACCTTTATGGATATGGTAAAGGAAAAGGGTATTGACAGTAAAAATCCCCACTTTATCCTTAAAGAGTATATTGACAATATGTATACCTGTATGTGTGCCGCTGACCTTATCATAACAAGAGCAGGAGCAATGACGCTGACTGAAATTATGACCATAGGCAGAGCGAGTGTGCTTGTCCCTTATCCTTACGCGGCAGAAAATCACCAGTATTATAATGCTCTGACGCTTCAGAATGCCAATGCAGGCAGAATTATAAACGACAAAGAGCTTACAGGTGCTAAGCTTATTGATACGGTAAACGAATTTTACGGCAATACTGAGCTTTTATCCCTTATGGCAGAAAATGCTTCAAGACTTGGGGTGAAGAATGCGGCAGAGGTTGTTCTGTCACAGATAATAGAACTAATGGATCTTAAAAATTAAGCTATCACATTATCATCTTTCAGGGCATAGTATGTAGAAAAAGCCAGAGAGGGTGATAATATGGAAAAACAAAAGCTTGTTATAAACGGCGGTAATCGGCTTGAAGGAGAGATTGCCGTACACGGTGCAAAAAACAGTGCTCTTCCCTTACTTTCTGCTACTGTGCTTGTATCGGAGGGAGAATGTGTTCTCCATAATTGTCCGAAGCTAACGGATGTGGATTACGCAATGAGGATACTTAGTTGCATCGGTGTAAAATGCAAAAGAGAGGGAAGTACTGTTATAGCAGATGCTTCCGTGGCGGAAAATACTGAAGTACCCCAGTCACTTATGAGAGAAATGCGTTCATCCATCGTATTTTTAGGAGCAATGCTCGGCAGAATGAAAAGCTGCAAATTATCTTTTCCCGGTGGTTGCGAATTAGGACCAAGGCCTATCGACCTTCATCTTTCGGCACTCAGAGAAATGGGGGCGGAGATAACCGAACAGCACGGCTTTCTTATGTGTACTGCACCAAAAGGACTTCACGGAGCGAATATTTCTCTTTCCTTCCCATCTGTAGGAGCAACAGAAAATATAATGTTAGCGGCGGTACGAGCCAAGGGCGTAACGCAGATACATAATGCGGCAAGAGAGCCTGAGATATGCGATCTGGCAGAATTTCTCAGCGGATGTGGTGCTAAAGTTCACGGGGCAGGAACCGATATAATAATAGTAGAGGGAGTAAAGACCTTGCACGGCTGTGAGCATAGGGTGATCCCCGACAGAATAGTGACAGCATCCTATTTATGTGCGGCAGCTTGTTGCGGTGGAGAGCTTATACTGTCAGGTGCAAATGCAGAGCATTTGGGACAAATGATACCTATCCTGCAGTCTATGGGATGTAAGATATATTCCTTTGGAAAGGATAGTATTTATATCAGAGTAACAGGCAGGCTTAAAGCACCGCAGACGATAAGAACAATGCCATACCCGGGTTTCCCGACCGATGCCCAGGCACTTATTATGACAGCAACTACAAAAGCACAGGGTACGACTGTTTTTGTGGAAAATATATTTGAAAACAGATATCGCCACGTAAGTGAGCTTCGTCGTATGGGTGCGAATATTAAGGTAGAGGGAAAGGTTGCAGTAGTCGAAGGAGTAGATCGCCTTTACGGCAGTGAGCTTCAGGCTACGGATTTAAGAGGCGGTGCGGCTCTTGTGTTAGCGGCACTTTCAGCAGAGGGAAAATCTGTTGTAACAAAATTATGTCATATAGACAGAGGATATGAAAATATAGAAAGATCCCTACGGCTTGCAGGAGCTGATATAAAGAGAGTTTAAAGGAAAGGAATGATAAGAATGGCTGATAACAGAGGAAGAGATAGCCACAATATGTGGGCTGAAATGCCTCCCAGCAGAAAAAACAGACCGTCACAGTCTGAAAAACCTGCTGAACAGTCAGAGGATATCAGACATTCTGCCAAAGACAAAAGAAAAAAACATTCCGACAAAAAGAAAAAGGCAGAAAAAAAGCAGGATAACAACCAGAAAAAAACAAAGTCTGTAAAGAATACAGCAAAGCACGAAGATAATAAGAGCAATGCAAAAACAACATCCCGTAAGGATGATTACAGTACACCATCCTATCTTGAAGACGATGGTACTATAGCAAAGCCTATAGATATACAGAGCAGAGTACTTAAGAATAAGACGAAAAACAGAAAGAACACTGAAGAACAGCCTGCCGAAAAGAAGAGCCTTAAAAAGCGTCTTACAAGTCATTTTTCACGCAATCTTCTTTTCTATATCATTGGTGTTGTTATACTGGTTACCTTGAGCATCGTTCTTTCGAGAACGGTACTTTTCAATCTGACTAAAATCGAGGTTGAAGGTGAAACAGTCTACAGCTACGAAGAGGTTGTAGATAAATGCGATATTGAGCTTGGTACAAATCTTAACTTTATAAATGAAGGTGAGATAGTTGACAGGCTTATAGATGAGCTTCCTTACGTTGATAAGGTGACTGTGAGAAAGGATTACTTCAAGTCAAAGCTTATAATTACATTAAATCAGGCAACGCCCTTAGCAAGCGTACAGACAAATGACGGCGGCTATTATCTTATTTCAGCTAACGGCAGAATACTTGACAGCGAGCTTACATCCCCATATCCCGACTGTGTGACGGTTATCGGATTTGATCCTGAATTTGCAATTTCGGGAGCTTTTCTGTCAGTAGCAGATGAAGGTACAAGAAATTATCTTACAAAGTTTTTAAAGGCGGTAAAGACCTACAGCGGACTTTCAAAGGATTCTATGGTAGGTGCAGACAGAAAGCTTGATACACTTTTTGAGGTGATAGAAGCCTATGATACCGTTGGAATGGCTGATAAGATAAAAGAAATAGATATTACCAGTATATACTCGTTACGCCTTAATTATGACGACAAATTAGTGCTTGATTTAGGCGAAGACAAGGATATGAAGGTAAAACTGACCATTGCAAAAAATCTTATTGATAACGGTGAGTTTGAAAATGAAAAGGGCGAGCTTGATTTGTCAAAGGCGGCAGATCCTTCAGCTGATATGAAGGTGACCTTCCGTCCGACCTATGACCCTAACGCACCAAACGACGAAAACTCAAAACCTGAAACGTCAGTTCCTGAGACGACTGAACCTGATGACGGCTCAGAGCCTGAAAGTGATATTACGGTAGGAACAACGACACCTCCCGAAGAAGAATAAATCGGAAATTATATATCAAGACCTGTAAATTGCAACAGGTCTTGATTCTATCAGAAGCACGTTTCAGCAAAATACGCAAAAATACAACATATAGTGCTTTTTGAAAAAAATTAAACAAATTGTGCAGAAAATTTTTGTAAACTACTTGCAATTATCTGTGAAATCTGCTACAATAATAAATGGAATTTCAGATACTAAAATTGGAGGAATTTTAAAATGAGCTTTGATTTTGATATAGAAGAATTTGAACGTGACGTCAAGATAAAGGTTGTAGGTGTCGGCGGTGGCGGCGGAAACGCTGTTGCAAACATGATACGCAACAATGTTGAGGGCGTAGAGTTCATTGCTGTAAATACAGACGTAGCCGCTCTTATGAAGATGGACGGCAACACTATGGAGCGTATTCAGATAGGCAGAAAGACCACAAAGGGTCGTGGAGCAGGCGGTAAGCCTCCCGTAGCTGAAGAATCTGCTAAGGAAAACAGAGATGATATTGCAGAAAAGCTTAAAGGTGCAACTCTTGTGTTTATCGCTGCAGGTATGGGTGGCGGTACAGGTACAGGTGCAGCTCCCGTTGTTGCTGAGATTGCAAAGGAAATGGGCATACTTACAGTAGGCGTTGTTACAAAGCCCTTTGATTTCGAAAGAGAATATAAGATGAATCTTGCTCTTCAGGGCATTGCAGAACTCAGAAAATATGTGGATACACTTGTTATCGTTCCTAATCAGCGTCTGCTTTCAATAAGAGAAAAGAATATTTCTATGAAGGCTGCTTATGCAATGGTTGACGATGTTCTTTTACAGGCTGTAAAGGGCATCTCTGACCTTGTAAACGGTGCAGGCTTTGTAAACATTGACTTCTCAGACGTAAAGGCTACACTTGAACAGGCCGGCGACGCTCATATGGCTATCGGTCATGGTAAGGGTGAAAATGCCGCTGAACAGGCAGTTCAGGAAATTATCACGTCACCCCTGCTTGAAACATCTATCAAGAATGCAGGCAAGCTTCTCGTAAATCTTCAGATCTCAGACGATACACCTCTTGAAGTAATGGATAAGGTTATGAATCTGCTTACAGAAAATGCATCACAGCAGGTTCAGGTTATACACGGTGTTGCATTTGAGGACGGCCTTGACGATGAGATCGTTGTAACGGTTATCGCAACCTGCTTCCAGGATGATGAGGGTAACAGCTACGTTACATCCGATGCAGAGATCGAAGAGGTCCTTACAGGTCTTTCTTCCGTTTCTTCTTCATCCGATAGTGCGATATTCCCTGCAACTCCCGGATCTGCTACAGATTTCGATGATGACGATCACTCAGATTTATTTGAGCTTCTCAGCAACAGAGGTAAGTAATTAAGATTGTTATAAAGCACCGTAGAGATACGGTGCTTTTTTTACGTGAATAATCAGATATTGCGTATAGATATAGAAGTATATACCGAAAATTACAGTATACTGCTATAAATTTCAAATAACACTTGAAATTTTCTCGGTTTTAGTATACAATATAATTAGCTATTTTTACGCTTATGACGATAAACTATAATTAAAGCTTATCGGTAATATAAAGGATGGAACAGAAATTATGAATAAAGTACTGACTTTTCTTACGAATAAATGGTTTAAATTCGGTGTTTCCTTTTTATCACTTGGATACCCTGTGTTTTTAGGCTTTATCGCCTGGCTTATGATGGGCTACTACGTTCAGCCTACTCATTCGGGAGCACTTTTTACATTATTCCTTTTTATAAACGTAATATTCGGTGGTATAATGTTCTTTACAAGAAAACAGGTCGTAACAAGAATGTGTGCAATGGTAACGCCGCTTATATCCTTTGCGATACTTATTTTCGGCTTTGACAACTGGTTTATTATCGTACCTCCCGTAGTTGTCTGTGTGCTTATATTCTTTTTATGCGGAGTCAGCGAAACCACAAAGACTATACTCGGTACGATCTATCTTCTTATGTACGTTGTAGGCGTGCTTGTATACCTGACACTACGTATGCTGCTGGGAAATATTACTCTTTATGACGTAAAACTTTCTGAAAGAAGTACAACCTATAACTATTCTCCCGACGGACTTTACAGACTGGTTACCTACGTAGAGCCTGAAAAGGACGCACAGAGAACGGTTTCCTTCTACCTTGAACAGACCGAAGGTGACATCTCATTACCCTTTGCAGAATGTAAAAAGGTGCTTGGATGTATCCATATCAATACATCCGCATACGACAGACCTGCAAAGATCGAATGGAAGGATGAGCACACCCTTTATATAGACGGCAGACAAAGAGAATTTACTTTTGACCCTATTCCCGAAACAGAGTATTCCGAAGAAGAGCTTTCTTCTGAAGAAAGTAAGGTAACAAGCAGTAAAGCAGAAAGCAAGGATGAAAGTGTGACGGAAAGCGATGCTGATAGTGAAGAAGATACAGAAACTTCTGAAGAATAATGATATTATCTGAAAATCATAAAGAGAAAGGAGCTATCACAGCAATATGAAAAGATATGCAACGGCAAGTCTGACAGGTCTTAATTCAAGCGAAATATATAGTCTTCATTATCCTGACAGCCTTCTTAAATTCTGCTCCTTTGATTTTTCAGGCTTTGTCCGCAGAACTACAGACTTCTGCAAAAAGTGCGAAGCAAACGGAGAATTTTATTTGGTAGAAGCGATAGCTCTCAGAAATTCCATAAGTGCCTGCCATAAGTTTTATGAGGCGAATATCCACACACTTTTTGAAAAGATAATTCAGGACTTTTTTATTGAATATATATGCAGAGAAAAGGGCATAGGTCCCTCTGCTTTATGGAACAGCTATATACAGGCAAAGAATAATTTTGAAAAAACTCTCTTTGCGAGACTTACCGAGTACAGACACGGCAAAGCTGTAAACCAGTGGGTAAACCTGCTTAAAATACAGGATTACGCCAAGAAAAAGACTGAGTTTGTTTTTTCTGAAAAGGCTGACCTTATAACAGCAGGTGCAAGAAGAGATTATTTTGACCTCACCTTTATAGTTGCCGCAAATGAAATGGGCTATCCTACCGATAATTTTGGTACAGCAAGAATGTATTCTGTAGGAAGACTACCTTCTGCTCCCTTTATTCTGGGCACAATATCCAAGGAAATTGCCAAGACCGCTTTATCAGAAATCGAGTATCCCGAAGAGACGATAGAAGATTTTTCAGCACTGAGATCTGATACTGAAGCTATGGACGTTTTTTCGCATATAAAAAACGTTATACCCGAAAAGCCCGACGCTGTCATTGACACTATTGTAAAGACAATGAGGTCTATGCCTAAAAAGGTATACGTGGCAGAAAGCTTCAAGGCTGTAATAGACCTTGAAATAGATCTTATGCTCGAAAACAGAATGGTAATAAGCCGATGCGAGCGTTGCGGCGAATACTTTGTCAGAAACAAGGATTATGATGAAGATTACTGCGATACTGAACAGCCCAACGGCAGAACCTGTTATGAGATCAGCAATATGGTGCCATTGCGTACTGTTGAAGAAATAGAAGAGCTTGACGCTATGACCAATGAGCTTTACAGCTATATGTCAAAGCGTATAAACGTTGATCTTACTCAGAGAGATTTCGCCGAGTGGTATCAGTATTTTATGGCTATAAAGGAAAATATCGCCCACAGAAGACTTAGTGTAGAAGAATTCAGGGATTTTGAAAGATATTCAAAGGAGCTTAAGTTCAATCCTGCGTCACAGCAGGAGATCACACCTAAAAAGGTTGAAGAGCCCACGCCTGAAGAACCAAAGGTAAAGCCCTTTGTCTTTGAAAGAGTGGACAGAAGCGAGCTTTATGAGCAGGAATATCGTCGCCGCAAGCGTGAGATAGAAACGGAAGAAGAACTTGTAAGACCCTCAATCGAGGATATCGCACAGGAATCCTTACCAACGGTAAAGGTAATGAAGGCTGAAAATGCAAGAGTTATGGATGTAAGCCTTTTTGAAAATCCCTTTGACGGTGCTTTTGATGAAAGTATATCCGAGCTCAGTCGTGTAAACGAAAGAGCCTTCAAGCCTCTTGATGATATCTTCAGCTTTGATACAAATCCGACAGTAGCTGAGGAAGTAAAGGAAGAAGAAATAAAAGCGGATGATGGTTTTGTTGAGGATACACCTCCCGTAATTTCTTCGGAATTTACAGCTATGACATACCCCGAAATAAACACAGAAGAAACGTCAGGCGGTTTTGATAAGGAGATTGCAAAGGCGTCCTATATAAGAGAGCCTAACACCACAAGGGCAAAGTATGCCGCCAATATGTACACAAAAACGGCTAACAGCGATGAGGTGTTGTTTCCTGATATTATGAGCGATGGTGCGGCAAAAATGACAGAGGAAGATTTTGATATTCTTCCCTCGACACCTTCAGTAAAAGTAGCTGAAGAAAAGCCGTCAGAGGAAAAATCAGCACCCCGGCCTGAGATAATAGAAATACCTGATAAGCCGAAAAGAAGGAGAACTCCTCCCAAAATAACCCTTAATGAGAATGTTAGTACAAACAAGACTCAAAGAGTGTTAGACGGACTTTTCAGCCCCGTTAAGACTAAGAATCCTTTCCTTACAGATGAAGACGAAGAATAAAGCCTACTGCATATATAATAAATGCCTGTCCTTATTTTTCCCTGACCGCTGTGCCGTTTGCGGGAAAGTGACAGATGCAGGGGAATATGTCTGCATAGATTGTAATATCTCCTTTCCGAGAAAGCAGGAAAGACTAAATATCGGTAATTATCCTTGCTACAGTGTATGCGAGTACAATGATAATATTCAGAATGTCGTTATCGGAGGCAAAAAGCACAGAGATTTTTCAAAGCTTGCTTTTATGGCAACTGAGATATACGATTTACTAAGAGCCTATGGGATTATTGATGATATAGATGTTATCGTTCCTGTTCCTATGGGGAGAGTAAAACGGATAACAAGAGGTTACAATCACACCGAAAAGATTGCAAGGCATTTAAGCTATCTTTCAGGAATTGAAACTGTAAAGATGATATGCAAGGTAAAGGAAACAAAGGAGCAGAAAACTCTTAACAGACAACAAAGACTTCATAATTTAGAAGGTTGCTACAGACTGAGAGAAAAAGCTGTTTGCGGTAAAATTATCCTTGTGGTTGATGATGTAACCACGACAGGTTCAACGCTTATAGAGGTCTCAGATCTTCTGAAAAATAACGGCAACAAGGTTATTTGTGCTGTGTTTGCAAGAACACCTTTTAGAGAAAGTGAATAAAAATCAAGGCCCATCGTCAAAATAACGATGGGTCTTAAGTTATCAACACAGCGGACGTAAAGCCTGAGTGCAGCAATTCAAGGGCAAAAGCCACTGCACAGCCCGCTGTAGTTTATATAATATATGAAGAAAAGCTCGTTTTCGGTAGTATTTATATATACTTTAGAAAAGTAAAATTGCTTTATTTTGGCTATTTTTCCGAATTTTAAAACGAGGTATTTACTTTACCATAAAATTATGTTAATATACCATAGGAAACAAATAAATAAAACGACTGCTTTAGCAGAAAAGAAAGGAAAATTATGAAAAAGTTAGGTATTATTTCAATGGTAGCCGCTTTAGCACTTACAGCTACAATCGGCTTTGCAGGTTGTTCATCAGCACCTGCAGAATCAGGCACATCTCAGACAGCCGAGGATAACTCTCTTCAGAAGGTAAAGGATTCAGGCAAGTTTATCTTAGGTCTTGACGCTACTTTCAAGCCCATGGGTTACACAGACGAAAACGACCAGATCGTAGGTTTTGACATCGACGTTGCAGAAGAAGTTTGCAAGAGAATGGGTGTTGAGCTTGTAAAGCAGCCTATCAACTGGGAAACTAAGGAAACAGACCTCGACGTAGGCAAGTGCGACTGCATCTGGAATGGTATGAGCGTAAGCCCTGAGCGTGCTGAAAAGATGAATCTTTCCGATCCTTATATGAAGAATGCAATGGTATTCGTTGTTAAGGGTGACAGCACGGTAACATCTATGGATGATTTAAAGACAGCTAAGATTGCCGTACAGAACGGTTCTACAGCTCAGGATATCTTAGAAAAGAGCGAGATCAAGGACACGATAACGGTAGCAGCTATCGCTACAAACGTTGAAGCTTTACAGCAGCTTGAAATGGGCCTTTGCGAAGCAGTATTCTTAGATAAGATCGTTGCTGATTACGAAATCAAGACATCCGGTAAGAACTTAAAGGTACTCCCTGAAGGTCTTGAAGAGGAAGAATACGCTATCGGCTTCAGAAAGAACGATCAGAAGCTTCGTGACGAGGTACAGAAGATACTCGTAGAAATGAAGAAGGACGGCAAGCTCGCTGAAATCTCTACAAAGTGGTTCGGCTCTGACATCACAACAGTAAAGACAAACTGATTATCTGACATCCCCGCGTTGCGGGGATGTTTTTTGCTATATCACAAAAAAATTACTACAAATAAAAGTGATAACAGCGTCGATTATTCCTCCTATAAAGCACCCTGCGAGAGCTATAAGACCCTTTGTAAGATATCCACCGTAAAACTCTCCCGGTCTTGCATCGGTATTTTTTCCGCTCACGTATAAAAATAATCTGTTTGAAGTTTTTACTGCACATCTACAGATATAAAGTGTTATAAGAGTTCCCATAGCAAAGGAAGGTAATACAAAGGCACAAAAGGACAAAAGTCCGTTTAAAAGTCCATAACACTTTACGAAAGAAGCCAGTGCTATACCACCGCCAACACATTTTATTAAAGGGATAAAAAAGGCTATCGGCTGACCGACGCAGGAAAGCCCTGCACTAAAACTGATTATAACAAATGCCGACATCGAAAAAAATGAAATACAGGCATTGGAAAAAAAGCCGTTTTGCATTTTGTCTTTTAGAAAATCGCTTAAGTAAGCTTCGCTAAGAAAACTGAAAAAGCTACCGCAGAAAATTGTTCCACAGACAAATCCGATAATAGCGAATAAAGCAAGGATGATCTCCAAAGCAGAACTCTTATCCTTTTTGATCCGTATCCTCTGAGGCTCAAAAAAATAGGCATTAGGGAGTATGGCTTCTTCGTTTTTTTCGGGGTATACTTTTATATCTTCATCCTCGCTATCACTGATAGATACAGCGTCAGGCTCGTATATAAGATTTCTGTCTTTTTGCAGAATGTTTTCGGTACTTATAAAATCCATAGTCTTGTCCCTCCTTGTTTATTAATAAAGACTATGAAAACAGATGAAAATTTATACCCTGTTTTTTCATTTTAATTTCACTATAAACGAGTGTCGGATACTTGATTATTGTCCCGAATTATGTTATACTAATATCGATTATGAATTACAATTTTTAAGGATGTGCCATATTGAATCAGATGAAGGAAAAATACAAACGATTAGCACTTATAGTAGATGCTTTGGTTTTGCTCACCTGGGAAACGTCAACCTTTGGTATTATATGGATAAACTTCTATAACGACCGTATGCAGTTTGCCTTTTTTCAGAAGGGTAACTGGCTTTTATTCGGGCTTTATCTTGTAATACTCTACGTTTTCTCAAAGGTATACAAGGGTCTTAAAATTGGCTCTCATAAAACGGGAGACATAATAGTGTCGCAGGTGCTTGCGACCTTCTGTACAAACGTTATCACCTATTTCCAGATATCTCTTATCGCAAGACAGATGTTAAGCCCCGTACCGCTTTTGTTCGGTATGATCTTCCAGGTGCTTGTAATAGTAATTTGGGCAAAGGTCAGCGGATATATTATAAGAAACCTCTACCCAGCCAAAAACCTTGTTGTAATATACGGACTTGAAGCTCCTGCAAGAAATCTTGTAAGCAAGCTCAGTACAAGAACCGATAAGTACAATATTGTTGAAATGATAAGCGTGGATGAAGGTTTTCGGTACATCACAAGCAGAATTATGGAATTTGACGGTGTGGCTATCTGTGATACTCCGAATGAAATAAGAAATGATATTTTAAAGTTCTGCTTTAAAAATTCAATAAGAACTTATCTTGTACCTAAAATTTCCGATATAATCGTTCGCGGCGGCGATACTATGGAACTTTTCGATACTCCGCTGATATTGTCAAAAAACTACGGACTTGGCATAGAGCAACGAGTAATAAAGCGTGCCTTTGATATTTTCTTGTCGTCAATAGGAATAATAATTGCGTCCCCCTTTATGCTTGCGACTGCTATAGCGATAAAGCTTTGTGATAAAGGTCCTGTGCTTTATAAGCAGGAAAGACTTACAATAGGCGGAAAGGTGTTCAAGCTTTTAAAATTCCGCAGTATGGTGGTAAATGCCGAAAGTGACGGCGTGGCAAGACTTGCAAGCAGTAATGACAGCCGAGTGACACCCGTTGGTAAGATAATCAGAAAGATACGCTTTGACGAATTGCCTCAGCTCTTCAATATCTTTAAAGGTGATATGTCGGTGGTAGGACCTCGTCCTGAGCGACCTGAAATATCAGAGCAGTATGAAAAGGAAATGCCTGAATTCAGCTTCCGCCTTAAAGTAAAGGCTGGTCTTACCGGTAATGCTCAGGTAGTCGGAAAATATAATACCACTCCCTATGACAAGTTAAAGCTTGACCTTATGTATATCGAGCGTTACAGCATTGCAAAGGATATTCTCCTTATACTGAAAACCGTTAAAATCATCTTTATGCCTGATGAAAGTACCGAGGGTATAAAGGAAGGATATATCACACCTATTCAAAAGGGCGAAAGCAAGACAGACACTAAAAAAGAAAAGGAAGAAATCAAATGAGCAACTACAGTCATCTCATTGATCTTGATGATTACACAGTCCCTGAGCTTAATAAGATAGTTGAGCTTGGTACAACAATAAAAAAAGACCCTGCCGCATATTCAGAAAAGTGCAAGGGTAAGATAATGGCTACGTTATTCTTCGAGCCTTCAACAAGAACACAGATGAGCTTTCAGACGGCAATGCTCCGCCTTGGCGGAACTATCATAGGCTTCGACAATCCCTCAACGTCATCTGTTGCAAAGGGAGAAAATTTAAAGGATACCACAAAGGTAGTAAGCTCTTACGCTGATATAATGGTTATCCGTCATCCTCTTGAAGGAAGTGTAAAGGCGGCGGCACTTACCGCTGATTGTCCTGTAATAAATGCAGGCGACGGCGGACACCTTCATCCTACGCAGACACTTACAGACCTTGTAACCCTTATGAGCGAAAAGGGAAGACTTGATAATCTTACGGTAGGTCTTTGCGGTGACCTTCGCTACGGCAGAACAGTACATTCGCTTTTAAAAGCCTTATCAAAATATCAGAACAACAAGTTTATACTTATTTCTTCTGAAGAACTTGCTCTCCCGTCCTACATCAAGGATATCTTAAGAGCAAGAGGATGTGAATATAAAGAAGTTTCAACTATAGAAGAAGCTATAGGTGAGCTTGATATTCTTTATATGACAAGAATTCAGAAGGAACGTTTTGCCAGCGAAGAAGAGTACGAAAAGCAGAAGAATATATACGTACTTGATACAAAGAAGATGAAAAAAGCGTCCTCTGATATGATAGTACTTCATCCTCTGCCGAGAGTAGATGAAATAACAATAGAGGTGGATGATGACCCCAGAGCTTTATATTTCAGACAAGCGGCAAACGGTGTCTATGCAAGAATGGCGCTTATCATCAGTATGCTTGAAGGTGAGCTTTCAGCCCAGCCTTTAACCTCAGGCTACGTCAATAAGGACGTGTGCTGTCATAATAAAAAGTGTATCACAGGTACGGAAACCTATCTTCCTCACGCTTTTAAAGCGGCAGGCGATATATTGGAATGTGAATTCTGTGACGAGAGATTATTACTTGAATAAATTTTACCCGATAAACTTTATAGTTTATCGGGTAAAATTTACTTTCGGACGAATTATTTTTAAAACACGGACATATAATTTACCAGTAAAAAATACGGAGGAAATTACAATGTTCGTAATGACAATGACAAAGCGTAAGCTTATAAGAGCAATAATGTTCATTTTAGTACTGATAACAGGTATCGCCATAGGTATATTTGCAATTATGTCTTCAATAAGCACCAGTGCGGCAGGACTTAAGCTACCTATATACTCAGTTGACAGAGCGGATAACAAGATCAGCATAACCTTTGACTGTGCCTGGGCAAACAGTAATACCGATGAGCTTATCAGCATACTTGCAAGGGAAAACGTAAAGGCTACCTTCTTTGTAACGGGAGAATTCTGCGACAAATACCCCGAGGACGTTAAAAAGCTTTATAATGCAGGTCACGAGATACAAAATCATTCTGACAAACACCCTCACGTAAAGGGAATGAATCTCAATGATCTTATTGATGATACCCAAAACTGCAATAAGAAGATCGAAATGCTGACAGGGGAAAAGCCTGCACTTTACCGTTCTCCCTACGGAGAGTATGACGATAAGTTAGTAACTACTATTGAAGGTATCGGTATGTTTTCTATCCAGTGGAACGTGGATAGTATCGACTGGAATAAGCCTTCTCCCGAAATGATCATAGAGCGTACAACAAAAAATATTTCATCAGGCTCTATCCTTCTTTTCCATAACGATCTTGAAAACACTACGAAAGCACTCCCCGAGGTGCTCAAAAGCCTTAAGGAGCAGGGCTTTGAATTCTGCAAGGTATCAGAGCTTATCTACAAAGAGAATTATTCTATTGACGGCACAGGGAAGCAATGCGACCTCGGCGAAGCAAAGGATACGATGATCTTCAGCAATAACGAGGTCTTAAATTCAGCCTTTGATACGTTAGCTGATAATCTTACCGTAGCAGATGTTGAAAGCTTTATCGAAAACGGTATTAGTACTGAATTTATGCAGAAAATGATGAACTTGCTGACCTCAGAGCAGATATCAGCTATTCAGGGGATGAATGAAGAAGAGCTTCAGACAGCCCTTACAAAGCTTAAGGATGCGATCTATGAAAAGGAAACGCCGATAGTTTCAGACTCAACGCCTGAAACTACGTTACCACAGACCGAGCAGACTATAGTTTCCGATAAGGATGGAATTGTAATAGTGCCCGAAGAGGTGTAAAAAAGAAAACCGGGATAGTATTATCCCGGTTTGTTTTGCTCACATAACAAGAAAAGCGACCTCTGACATATAGTCAGGAGTCGCTTTTTATTTAGTGATAATTCATATTAGCTGATAAAGAGTTTTATCAGTTTTCCTTTCGCTTTGATGCGATGCAGATAATACCTGCAGATAAAAGTGCAACTATCGCAGCAGATCCTGCAAGTCTGCTACCTGTGTTGGGGTTATCCGAAGATGAGCCGTCATCGGTTATGCTGTCGCCGCCTGTTAAATCTGAATTGGTTGTAGTCGTTTCAGGAGCAGGAGTTTCCTCAGGCTCTGTTGTCGTCTCGGGAGCGGGAGTTTCCTCAGGCTCTGTAGTAGTTTCAGGAGCAGGAGTTTCCTCCGGCTCTGTTGTCGTCTCGGGAGCGGGAGTTTCCTCAGGCTCTGTAGTAGTTTCAGGAGCAGGAGTTTCCTCAGGCTCTGTAGTAGTTTCAGGAGCAGGAGTTTCCTCAGGCTCTGTAGTAGTTTCAGGAGCAGGAGTTTCCTCAGGCTCTGTTGTCGTTTCAGGAGCAGGAGTTTCCTCAGGCTCAGTCGTCGTCTCGGGAGCAGGAGTTGTCTCAGGAGCAGGAGTTGTTACAGGAGCTTCTTCCCTGTCATTTACGCACACGATACTGTCGATTGCTTCATTACCGTTATAATAAGTAACCGCACCATCTTCGTCAATTACGCACTTATAGATATTTTCGCTCTTTACATATCCGTCAGGAGCTGTTGTTTCCTTCAGATAATAGGTATAATCGGGAGCAAGGCTATCTGTAAATGTTACTACAGCCTTGTTGCCATTCCATACAGGAGATGCTGTGCCGATAACCATTGAAAGTTCTTCGTTACCGTAAAGGGTAAATACTGTACCGTTAAGGATTTCATTTCTGTCAGCTTCAGTCATTGTGCTGAGAACAGTGTCCTCGTAGGTCTTTTCAAGCGTAACAGGTCCGATTACTTTAAGAATGTTTTCGAATACAGGAGCACCTGTTAATTCATCGTTGTTTTCGTAATATGTGATAGAACCATCATCGTTTACTGTTATTGTGATAACAGTATCACTGATCTTATAAATGGAAGGCGACTTTGTTTCCTTTAAGTAATAGGTCTTGCCTGTTTCTACACCGCTGGATATTGTAAGTGTTGCTTTGTTATTTACACTATCCCATGCAGGAACGATACCATCTGTAAACACCGCATTCGTATAAGTCGAGTCGCTGTAAAGCATAAACTCTGTGCGGTAGAGAATGCTGTTTCTCTGTGCTTCTGAAAGTGCTGAAAGATCAGTATTCTGGTAGATCTTATAGGCTATTATGCTTTCAATATCGCTCTTTCCGTTTACACAAACAGGATATGTGGAAACTAAAGTGCCGTTTGAGTCATAGCTTACGATACCGTCTTCATCAACGGATACTTTGAATATTTTGTCGCTTATCTTATAGCCTGCAGCTGTCTTTGTTTCTTTGACGTAGTAATACGTATCTGCGGTTTCAAGAGAATCAAACTTTACGTAAGCCTGCTTTCTCTGGCTATCCCAGCTGAGAGATTCGGTTGCTACAGCATTTGTACATTCTGCATCAGAGTAGATAGTGAATTCTGTGTTGCCGAGAATTGACTGCATTTCTGATGTAGACATATTGCCAAAATCGGTATCATCAAAATTCTTAAAAAGAATCACTTCTTCGGGTACTGCGGGAACGCCAACCGGGCGGTTGCTGATATCAGTGGTAAACTGAGGCTTTGTGGTTGTCTTTGTGTCGATACAATGAACGTCATTGTCGTAATCTTCAATCTCAGTGTTTGCTAAGAATACGACCTTGTACTGCTTGGGGTAACGCACATAGCCGTCTACAGTTGCTTCTTCCGTAAAGGTGATAAGCGTATCCTTAGGAAGGTTTGTAAGATATGCTATACCGCTTTCGTTTGAGGTGGCGGTCTTTGTAAGCTCTCTGCCAAGATATGTGTAGGAAGCGGTAAACTTAACACCGGGGAGCATATTGCCTGTTACAAGATCCTTTTTGTTGATTATGATCTTGGGGTTAGGTGATGTACTTGCACCTGCACTGTAGTTGTAATCATCTGTATCTACAGCGTTACTGCTTGAGTGCTGGATCTTGTCTTCAGAGCCGTTCTGCCTTATATAAAGCTTATTTGTTATAGTTTCAGCGTCAGTTACTATTCTTGTATAGAAAGTAATTGTCAGAGTCTTATCCTTATAATCATCAGGAATCATTACAGAGAAGTTTGTAAGGTTAAGCTCAGGTGTGAATTTTGCAAGTTCAGTATCTGAAAGAGGCGAGCCGTCTGATTCAATAGTGAATTTGAAAAGCTCACTATCAAGAACAAGTTCAAGACCTACAGCTTCAAGATCGTCAACGAGCCATATATCGCTCATATCGACCTTGTCCTTGTTGAAGGTGCATGTCCACTTGATTATATCTTCTCTGCCGGCAACGATAGAACCGGTCTTGTCTGTACGGTTATAGTTTGCGTTTACCTGTGCTTGCTTTGTGAAATCCATAGGTTCATCGTAAATTTCACCTGTAAGCTTAGCATTGTTTGTAAAGTAGTAATTCGTGCCGTTACCAAGCTCAGTCTTCTTCACTTCATCGGTAGCCTTGGTCGTAAGGTAGATCTCGTATCTGTTTTCGGAAATGTTTGAACCGTTGAAGGAGAAGGTCACGGTTTCGCCACCGTAAGTCGCACCTGCAGTTTCTGTAACGGACCAGCTTATTGTATCACTGCCGGAAGTAACGCTTGTATCAGAAACTGAGGGGGTTATTGCAGCTAAGGGTGTATCCATAGGAGAACCCCAGTCGTAAATGTGTTCAGCGTCGTGTATAAGGATCTTATCAACGCTTTCTAAGGTCATTCCGTCAGGGAGAACTTCAGTGAGCTTAAGACCCTCGATAGGCAAGCAGTTAGCATTAACTACTAACTTCCAGCTTGCTGTACCCTTGTCAACGTCATAGTTGCTTGCAACCTGTTTTTCAAAGGTGTGAGAGCCTACCCACGTAGTAGCACTTGCACTTTTTTCTGCCCATATGCCGCCATTCTGTGTTTTAACCGCAGCAGTATTTGTTATACCCTTTGAACCCTGCCAGTCGTTAAAGTTTGCGAATAATTCGCCGTCAACAACCTTTGTAGAGAGAACAACCGATACCTTTTCCGTTGTAGCTACTGCACCAAGACCGATAGTGATCTTGTTGCCGTCTACATAGTACTTGTACTGTTCTACAGATGCATCGGCAGGAGCAGTACTATCGACTCTTGTAAAGCTTATTGCAGTAGAAGAGCCGTCTTTATTGTAAACTGTACCCGTTAATATTGCACCCTCGGGGAATGCAAGGCTTTCGGGAAGAGTATCAACGATAATAGCCTTATCGCTGGGTGTATCGAACTTGGGGTTTACGTTCATAGTCCAGGTCTGGGTCTGGGTCTTTGAAACGTAACTTGCAGTAAATTTTTCAAAAGGAACTGCATTAACGCTTATTGAAGAATCTCTTTTAATTTCGCCGTCAAATTCGGTAGCATCTGCCTTGGTATTTTCGCCGTAGTAGATATGATCAGCAATAAGCTCAGAGCTGTTGTTATACGTGATATATCCGCCGTTTGCGGCTGCTAATTCACTTGCGTTTAAGCCATCTTTTAGCTTTGTGGAGTATGTAACTGTGATTACTCCGCCTGCTGTAAGGTCAGCGGGGTTACCAAAGTCTGAAAGCTTTATTACAAAGCCTTCGGTAGCACTATCGCCTGTGCCGTTTACAAGCACCTTATTTGTATCAACGCTTACCGTTCCGTCGGGATTTACAACAAGAGCCGAAAGGGAAGAAGCAACGGGTGCTGAACCTGAAAGAGCGGCTGATGAACCGTTTACCTTAAGTGAATCGGGGATATATTCGTGGATATTGTTCAGATAGTCAACAAGATAGATGTTATCCGCACATACGTACTTTGTATTGATTGTAATTGTCCAGTTGATCTGCTTATTATCTGTACCGTCAATATGTCCACCCTTACTCATAAACTGAGAGCTGAGGCCGTTCCACGCGTCTGCAGATCTATTGATATCAGGGTTTGCACTGTCTGTAAGATTTACCTTGTTGTGAGTGCCGAGATAGAAACCGTTATTCTGAATGTAGTTTCCTATAGCACCTGATTTTATCTTATATGTAAGCTCAAAAGAAGCTGTTGTTTCTGTAGAATCAGAAGGGAAGGTGTAGCTGAGTCCGTTGTTTATAGCGGAAATATTGTTATCTCCCTTTTTAATAGAAGTAAGTGTAAATGAAGTTAAGTTATCAGGGCCAAGGTCAGTAATAGTCTTGCCTGCGAGGGTAGCACCGTTTAATGCATTTGCGGTAATAGTATAGGTTACTGTGCCGTTATCATTGTTTACGGTAGAGCTTTTCTGTACGTTGAAGTTATCCGCTACCGTATTTTTATCCTCGGGAGGAACAGGAGCTTCAACATAAGCGTCAATTTCTATAACGTCACCGCTTGAGCCAAGCTTTACGTCTTCAACATCGGTTTCTGCACCGTTAAGGTTCATACCAACGATAAAATTGAAGGACTTCGGATTTGCCCATAAAGCACTGTTATCGAGTGAAATTGTTATCTTGTACTGGGATCCTGTGTCTTCAATAGTGTATTCACCCATACGTATATTTGTACCGATATAAGGAATGTCCTTGCCAGACACACAGCTTATAAGAACGTCCGCAGGTGTACCTTCCGTACTGTCAGCGTTCGTGACGTCTGCCTTTTTAGGCATATAGAAGGTATAAGTCATAAATTTCTCTGTAGCAGAAAGCTCAGGATCGCTTGTAATGGCATTCTTGGCCTTGTTCATGATCTCGGAAAGCTTTTCCTGTGTGAGAGATTCAGGGTCAGGCATTTCACCGTCTACAAGGTACTCTGATAGATATGTATTAACCAGCTTATGATAGAATACCAAAATAGGATCGGTGGGTGCATAACCCTCAAAGCCTAACGGATTTGCATTTACATTAAGTACGAATTGACCGCTATTTGCGGTATCGCTGACGGATACGTCAATACCTGTAATGTAATCGCTGCTTGCAGTTGTGTCAATGTGAGTACTTGATAGTTTTTCTGCACTGGCAGTTACTGCATTATCGGGCAGTAAGTTGCCGATACAAAGGCACTGGATAGTCAGAGCCGTTGCGGTAAGAAATGATACGATTTTTTTAAACATCTTATTACCGCTCCTTTCATTTCATAATTTACTTCATTTATACTTCCTTAAATGCTTAGTAATATCGTCACAAAATTCGGAAAGTTAAGCATTTATATATAGTTTTAATTATATCAGAAATATCTTTTTTATTCAATTGTTTTTTATACAAATAAAAGCATATATTTCTGGTTCTTTTGGCAAAATTATCATATAATCCTAATTGAATATATTTTACGGGCGTTTATTACCGCAATGGCTGCAGAAATTAGCTACAGCTATATTTGATGAACCGCAGGAGCATACCCAGTGTGTTTGTGCCTGTGGCTGAGGTGTGGGGGCAGGCGGAGGAGTCTGTGCGGTAGTGTAGCTTTGTGTATTCTGATTATAGGTATTGTTCTGATATCCCTGCTGGCTATAACCGTAATTCTGCTGACTATACGCGTAATTTTGCTGATACATATTTCTTCTGCTTTCGTTGAAAGCGGCGGTGTTAGCCTCAGCAGCAGCGTGAAGTGCTTTGTCGCTGATGGTTTTGTAGCCTGTGATAAGTGCAATAAGCCCAAAAACAAAAACAGCAACATCCATAATAATAGCGATCCATATAACAGTGTTTACCATAAGAGAAACATCGCCTAATACTTCAGCTACATACTTTGTGCTGACGTCCATTGCTCTGCATATATTGAGGATCATTTCTTCCATAAGCTCAAAAAACGAGCCTGTCAGAATGAACACGAAACTACTGAGCAGCGAAATTGCAGAAAAGCCAAAAAATACTGAATGTGCTATAGT
Organism: Oscillospiraceae bacterium; assembly: GCA_015067025.1. GTDB lineage: Bacteria > Bacillota > Clostridia > Oscillospirales > Ruminococcaceae > Ruminiclostridium_E. The sequence continues at coordinate 70,288 of SVNC01000003.1, read as the reverse complement.
CAGTGTTTTAAGCGAGCTTTTAGTTGTAAGTAACGGGTTCTTTTTGTATTTTGAAGTGAATACAAAAATAAGAATTCCTAAAATAATGATGATCATAACATTTTACCTCTCTTTTTTGTTTATTAATATACAGCGGTTCTGTTTGTACCGCAGTTTCTGCAGAAGGTCTCTTCAGCACGGTTTCTTTTACCGCAGGATGAACATTTCCATTTGCTTCCCGTGCTTTCGGAATTATGAGTCGCACAGTGTGTATCTGCACTTTCGGGATGAGGAATGTACCCCGTTTCACTTCTTCCGTAGTCGCAGGCTGCTTGTGGATTTTGTGTCACCGAAGAAGTTTTTACAGTAGTAGCCGTGTTATATGTAGCGGTCTGCTGATAACCGGGGATATTATTCGTCGTTACGTTCTGAGCTTGCGGGTTGGTGTATGGTACTTGTGCCGTGCCGGTATTATAAGTATTGTTGTTATAAGCGGTATTATTTTGCTGATGGCCGTATCTTATATCCTGACCTGAAGCATTTACAAAGGTCGTGCGGCTATTTGTTGTATTAGCGTAGTTTATGGGTCGCTGGGAAAGGGGAACGTAGTTGGGATTTCCAACAGTGTTTACGTTTTTCCAGAGCTTTCTGCCCTTTGCCGAAGTAACAAAGCCGAATATCGTTAGCGCTACGGGGATGCCGACAACAAACAACATTCCCATAACTACACCAACGACCTCTTCATAGCTACCGGCGGAATCCTCTATGATCTCAGGTGATGTTACAAGTAAAAGTAATAGCATTACACCCATTGGTAACGCAAATATTATTGTAATGATCAGGTTTGCCGTAGATAATGAATTCGCTGTTTTCGCCTTGTTATAGTCTTTTGTCTGATAATAACCGTTGACGTAGACCAGCGTCATAATTCCTAAAATAAGGGTAAGTAAAATAAAAAATCAGTCCTTTATTGTGTGATCGGGTTTATTTATTTAAAAGCTTACATCCGCAGTCGGTACAGAACAGCAAAGCTTCATTAACTTGTTTATTGCATTGCGGACAGTATTTGCTGCTTGTCGTTTTTATTTTTGGGACAACGGGTAAAGGTTCCGGAGTATCTGTTATCACTGTACATTTTGCAACGCAAATCGCTTTTATTGCAAAATAGTAAAAGACAATTTTAATAATAAAATCAATTGTGATTGCTAATCTTGCATATCCCATCACTGTTCCAAGTAATTGATTAAAATGTATATAGTTTAAAGCTATATTTAAAATAACGATAGGCAATATGTACGCCGGTAAGGAAATAAAGCTTATAGCGATGCCTTTATATGCTGATTTTTTCAGCATTTTGGGAGTAGTTGTGTTATTAACTGTACCATAGTATTTCAGCGTATTGCGTGTGCGTATTATATTTTTAAACATAAAAACTGTTGTTATAAGACCGCCGGAACTTAAAACAAACCACAAAAAAGCAGTAAGTACTGTAAAGAGACAAAAAAGGAAAAAAGCGGGTATAAGAGGTGCTGCTGATGTCATATAATTACCTCCTGTTTTGTGTTTTCAGTTGATTCAGGTGGCTTTAAATAACAGTTATAGGTCTTTTTATTCGTTTTTAATGCAACACCCATTGCTTTGGCGTTGATGATAAATGCCAAAGCACCTGTTATCATTCCAAGTATTACAGGAAATAAAACATTTGTGCCGTTTTCGATTACTATATCAGATTTAAAGAGAAAAGCGTCAATTTCTGTGATGACAGTCAGGTTTATAGCCATAAGAATAATAGCGGTATTCAAAACAGCTAAAGAAAATATAATACCAATTGCGGAAAGTATCTGCAACACGGTCGCTAAATCTCCGTTTCTGATTTTTACTGCAAATATGGTCAGGACTAATACAAATACAGTTAATATCAGAGTGAAAATCTCAGCACTGATAACATAGGTCGTGACTGCTTGTGATATTGCCATAATGCCTCCTTGAGTTTGATTAGTTATCAGGAATATTTATTTTATTTCCGCAAAGATGACAGAATTTTGCGTCATTTGCTGTAATTTTTTTGCAAGTGGGACATTCCAGCGGAAGTAATTTTTTAAAAGGGTATAAAGATGCTCTTATACGATTTAATTTTTTATAGAGCAGGTAGTCTGTAATGAAAGTGAAAAAGGCAAAAGTGATTAAAGTTACTGTTAATCCGATGAAAATATTTACCGCAATTTCGGCATTCTTTACTGTTATATTTTCGTGCTTCATAGTCACATAGCCACGACAGTAAGGGATGACTAAAAATACTGTTCCGGATATCAGTATTACTGTTATTGCTAAATCTATGAGAGCGTTATTCATAAAATTGCTGACAACTTTATTATCACAGTTTTGCTGGTGGTTCTTGTATTTCTTGTACTTTTTGACATTGACGATTATCGCAATAATCAAAATGGGTAATGAAAAAAGTATATATATCAGCATAAAGCGATTCCTTCAAATAGTCAGAATGCTTTTTACTTACAAAGTCTGTGTCCACACTGAGTACAGAATTCTGCACCGTTTACAAGCTGAGCGTTACAGCCATGGCACTTATTGCACAACGTTTCTGAGTCGTCAGCGACAACGTCAGTAGTATCATTTTGTGGCTTATACTCAAAGCCTCTTATGGCATAATGCAGACAGAAGATATATAAAGGTATAGAAAGAAGTGATATTACTATTACAATGTTTATCGAATTGCCACCCTGAAAAGCTTTGAACATTGAATTTAAAAGCCAGATTGAAAAAAAGTGGATTAATCCGCTGGCTGTAGTTAAAGTTAGACATACTAACGCCTGAGCTTTCATTATATAGCAATAATTTTTCTTTATGTTTCTTCGTATAGCAAAAGCAGATATCAATGAGCCGACAGGAAACCCAAAAAGAAAAAGTGCGGTGAATAGTACAATTACTAAAACCATTGTTAACTCCTTTAGTATCGGTCAGTTGTTATTTCTATCTGTCCTTCTTCCGCACCGAGTACAGAATTTTGCACCGTTTATAAGCTGTGCATTACAGGAAGGACAGCGGTTATCAGCGCTTATTTGAAATGTTCCCTTTGATACTTCGGGATTTTCAGGTGCAGCTGCTTTTATCATTCTTGTCGCATACACTATAGTCTTTATAGCGTAAAAAAGGCATATCAGTTTTAATATTGCATCAATAATATAGATTGCAGTCTGTACTGTTGTTACGAAATTTATGAAATCGTAAGCAGAGAAAAGACTTACAGCATCAGTCAAAAGAAAGGTTGCTGTATAATATGCCGGGATTGATATAAACGTAGCAATAAACCCGATCGATGCTACAAATCTGAGATCGGAAATTGCACGTTTTTTTAAATTGGCGATATTTTTCAAGTTACTGTGCAGGTGATATGTCAGGAATACCGTAAGACTTGTGAATGTTAATCCTGCAGCATACACAATCAGGGAGATAACTATCTTAAATAATATAAACGGTATAATCACTAATAATGCCATTACGTATCACCTTTCTTTTTATCTGTTAAGTCGAGGTTTGTTACTGCTTGTTTTGATAAAGAAATTATGATGTGTTTTGAGCCCGATCAATTGTCAGAACCGAGTCTTTTCCCGCAACGATGACAGAAAACAGCACCCTCGGGATTTACAGTGTTACAGGAAGGGCAGGTGTTTGCGGTTTCGGTTGAAGTCTGCTGGTCTGCTGATGAAATAAAATCGGTAGACTGACATCTGGGACACTGATTGGAATGGTTGCTGACTGTTACACCGCAGATCGCGCAAGCCTTGAAGTTGGGGTTTTGCGGAGCGATTATGTTATTCTGTCTGAAGGCTTCCTGTGTGAATTTTTTATTACATAAAGTACGATATCCTGCAACGCAGATTATTATTGAGATGATAAGCACCGCAAGATAGATTGCGTAAACGGTTATATAGGTCTGCTTTGCGGCAGGATCGTCTATATTCCCGATGCCGAACTTTGAAGTAGTAAGATAAGTATAGGGGTTGAATAAGAAAGCAAGTATATCTATCTTTAAAAGCAGGAAGAATGAGTCTATTATGGTAAGAGCGATACTAAGCCCCTTTACTACACTTCTTTTCTTTGCGGTGGGCGACTTTTTATACTTCGGTATATTAAATCCGAGTATTATCATAATAACAACTATAGCGGTAAAGATGAAAAATCCGTCAAAAAGCTCGGTAAAGGATTTATTCACGTTGTAGGAATAGGTTGATGAAAGTATCAGTGACATATTTACCTCCTTGAAATGAATGGTTGTTTTTTGTTTTGTGTATAATTATACATTATAAGTATACCATGAATAGCTGTTTTTGTCAAATTTCATAAACTGAATAAGAACTCAGATACTGTTTAAACTCACCTTGTCTGTTGGAAAAATAAAAAATTATTGACAATAAATCGCTGAAGTTATATAATAAATGTTGAACATAAAGAATATGAGGAGAGTATCTCCTCATATAAGACTGGAAAATTTATATTATATTCCGAAAACTTTTTAAATATTTTTAAAATTACACTTTTTTTAAAGAAAGGAAAAAAGAAATGGCAGTACTTGTAACAGGTGGCGCAGGATATATCGGCTCTCATACGTGTATAGAGCTTTTAAATGCAGGTGAGGATATAGTAGTAATTGATAACTTCTATAATTCAAAGCCCAGAGCAATAGAGCTTATAAAAGAGATAACAGGCAGAGATTTTGCCTTTTATGAAAATGATTGCTGTGACGAAGCGGCACTTGACAGAATTTTTGCTGAAAACTTCATTACAGAGGTTATTCACTTTGCAGGCTACAAGGCAGTAGGCGAAAGCTGTTTAAAGCCTGTAATGTACTATGAAAATAACCTTCAGTCAACAATAGCACTTCTTAAAACTATGCAGAAGTATGGCTGTAAGAAGCTTGTATTCAGCTCCAGTGCAACGGTTTACGGAATTCCTGCAAAGGTTCCCGTAACGGAAAAGATGAAGCTTTCCGCTATCAATCCCTACGGCAGCACAAAGCTTATCATTGAAAATATGTGCAGAGAGCTTTATGCGTCTGATAACGAATGGAGTATCGCATTACTCAGATATTTTAACCCCATCGGTGCTCACGAAAGCGGCAAGATCGGCGAAGATCCCAACGGTATTCCCAATAATCTTATGCCTCTTATTCTCCGTGCGGCATCAGGCAAGATGGCAACACTCAGCGTATTCGGTAACGACTATCCCACACCTGACGGTACCTGCGTGCGTGACTATATCCACGTAGTAGATTTAGCCTTAGGTCACGTAGCGGCGATAAAGTCTGTAAGAAAAGAAACAGGCTGTCCTGCTTACAACCTCGGTACAGGTAAGGGATATTCCGTTCTTGATATAATCAACGCCTTTGAAAAGGTAAACGGCGTAAAAATTCCCTATGTAATTGCGGCAAGACGCCCGGGTGATGCGGCAGAATGCTATTCAAATCCTGCTCTTGCTAAAAAGAAGCTTGACTGGAGTGCTGAAAGAGGCATCGAGCAGATGTGCCGTGACAGCTGGAATTATATAAAGAATAACTCATAAAAATGTAGGGGCGACCTTTGGTCGCCCGTTATTAATTCGGCCAGATATGTTTTTTAGAGCAAAAAAGAAAGGAAATAAAATGAGATTTACCTATTGTCCCGATTGCGGAAAGCTTTTATCCCACCGTGATTTAGGAGATGAAAAGAACGTCCCCTGGTGTGATGACTGTAACCGCCCCTTTTTCGATACCTTCTACACCTGTATAATCGCCATCGCAAGATGCGGTGATAAATATGCCCTTATCCGTCAGAAAAATGATGACAGCGAAACAAATACCGAAAAGTTCATCTGTGTTTCAGGTTACATCGGTGTATGTGAAAGTGCAGAGGCGGCAACTGTCCGCGAGATAAAGGAAGAACTGGGCTTTGGTGCAGAAAAGGTAACCTTTATATCCTCCTATGTTTACGAGAAGAAAAAGATGCTTATGTTAGGCTTCTGTGCGGACGTAAGCCAGACGGATTTCAACATCTCGGGCGAGCTTATCGAGGCTCACTGGTTTGATAAGGACACGGCACTTGAAAAGCTTAAGAATACTTCTATAGGAAAAGAATTGTTACTTGACATACTGAAAACGGAGGGAAGAAAAAATGTCTGAAGTTAAAAGCAAGATACCACCCTACGAGCGTACCGCTCATTATTACGAAACCGACAGAATGGGTATAATACACCATTCGAATTATATCCGCTGGTTTGAAGAATCAAGAATATATTTTCTTGAAAAAGCCGGCTATCCCTATTCCGAAATGGAAGCCGACGGTGTTATGATACCCGTTTTATCCGCAGAATGTGAGTATAAGAACGCAGTAAGATTTGATGAAACCGTACTTATCGACCTTGAAATTACAGAGTTCAACGGCTTTAAAATGACTATCACCTATACGGTAACGGGCAAGGAGAATGGTCAGCTAAAGGCTGTGGGTAAGACAAGACACTTTTTTGTAACTCCCGATTTAAAGCCTATAAGAGTAAGTAAGACCCACAAAAGAGTATTTGATATCTTTAACGATAACAAGGCGGTAAAGGAATAATTTTTTCGGAAAAGCTACATATAGTGTCGGGATTTCTGAAATTACCTCAATTTAACCAAATATGCTTGACTTTTATACTTTAGAGTGGTAAAATAGATATAGCAATAACCTTAATCATAAAATGTTTTTCACGAAAGGAAACACACTATGAATACAAAGCTTATTTCAAAGGATAAGGACGAGCTTTTCAAGGCTATATTACAGCTTCAGACTGTGGAAGAATGTTATGACTTTTTTGAGGATCTCTGCACGATAAGAGAGCTTGAGTCAATGGCACAGAGATTACACGTTGCAAAGCTTTTAATAAACGGCAACGTATACAGCGATATTGTTGATATCACAGGTGCAAGCACCGCAACGATAAGCCGTGTAAACCGCTCGCTTCAGGGTGGCAACGACGGATATTCCATCGTCTTCGACAGAATGAAGGAAGAAGAATAATGGCGGCATATGGACAGTTTGCGTCGGTTTATGACGCACTTACTGAAAATATAGACTATAAAGAGCTTGCAACATATTATGACAGAGTTAATATATCCCACGGCGGTAAGCGTGGGATATTACTTGATTTAGCCTGCGGTACAGGCAGCGTCAGCCGTGAGATGAAAAAGCTTGGCTACGACGTTATCGGTGTTGATCTAAGCGTCGATATGCTGTCCGTTGCTAAGGAAAAAGATCACGACGGCATAGAGTATTTATGTCAGGATATGTGTAATCTCGATATGTACGGTACGATAGATACTACTATATGCGTACTGGACAGCATAAATCACCTTGACAGCAAGGAAGATATACTTGATTGTTTTAAATCCGTTTCGCTTTTTACAGATCCTGACGGACTTTTTTTGTTTGACATGAATACTGTAAAAAAGCACAGAGAGATACTTTCGGATAACACTTACGTCTATGATGTTGAAAAGGTCTACTGTGTATGGCAGAACTATTACACATCAGAAGAAGAACAGGACAGAGTGGATATCTGTCTTGATATCTTTACCGAGCAGGAGGACGGAAGCTATATCCGTTTTGCAGAGGATTTTTCAGAGATAGCTCTTCCTTTGTCAGAAATAGAGGAGCTTTTATTACAGTCAGGTTTTGAGGTTATGGACAGATACGAATATCTGACAGAAAAAAAGGGCGATGAAAACAGCGAAAAGGTGCTTTTTTGTTGCAGAAAGAGAAAATAAAAGAAGGGTAGTAATATGGGAAGAATAGTAAGAGCATTATCCGATGACGGAAGTGCTTTATGTACAGCTATAGATACAACTGATATAGTAAACGAATTACACAGAATACACGGCACGTCAGCTACAGCCTCAGCGGCGGCGGGAAGACTCGCGACTGCGGCTTGTATGATGGGTGCACTTATGAAAAACGAGGGCGACAGACTGACGCTCAGAATAAACGGCGGAGGCAGTATCGGTACAATAACCACAGTTTCAGACTGCTGGGGCAACGTAAAATGCTGTATGGATAACCCCTTTGCAGACCTGCCCTTGAACGAAGCTAACGGCAAGCTGAATGTGGGTGGCATCGTCGGCAGAGACGGTTACTTAGCGGTAATAAAGGACCTTGGTCTTAAAGAGCCTTATATGGGACAGATACCGATAGTAAGCGGTGAGATCGCCTTTGATATAACCCAGTATTATGCAGTAAGTGAGCAGATACCTACAGTATGTGCTTTAGGCGTACTTGTGGATACCGACCTTACCATTAAAAGAGCAGGCGGATATATAATTCAGCTTGTACCTCCCGTAAATGAGGCTGCTATAGATTTTATTGAAGAAAACATCAAGGATATGCAATCGGTGACTACTATGCTTGAAGATGGTATGACGCCTGATGAGATTGCCCTTAAAGGACTCAAGGGACTTGGTGGCGAGATACTTGACAGCTGGGACGCAGTTTACGGATGTGACTGTTCAAGAGAAAGAACCGAAAAGGTGCTTGTTGCACTCGGTAAGGAAGAGCTTACAAAGCTTGCAGAGGAAGATCCTGAAACAGAGGTATGCTGTCATTTCTGCGACAAGAAATATAAGTTTACAAGAGAAGAGCTTAAGGAGCTTATCAGTCAGATATAATTTCTATTAAGGATCATTGAAAGCGTGGATAGAATATGAAAAAGTGGCTTGTAAAAAGCATAGACAAACAAATATCAAACCGCCTTATGCTGGAAACAAAGCTTCCTGCTGTTATCTGCGACCTGCTGGTGTCCCGTGGTATACAGACGTCAGCTATGGCACAGGAATATTTTAACGGCGATACGCTTTCTGATCCTTTTCTTATAAAGGATATGGACAAGGCGGTAGAAGCTATAGACGAAGCTATACAGAATGAAGAAAAAATAACGGTATACGGTGACTACGACTGTGACGGCGTTACCGCTACAGTGATGCTTTACAGCTATCTTGACGCACTCGGTGCAGACGTGGACTGGTATATTCCATCCCGTGACGAAGGCTACGGGCTTAGCTGTGATAGCGTAAGAAAGCTTGCAGACAGAGGTACAAGCCTTATTATAACTGTGGATAACGGCGTTTCTGCGGTAGAAGAAGCAAAGCTTATATACGAACTGGGTATGAAGCTTGTTGTCACCGACCATCATCAGCCGCCTGAGGAACTGCCGCAGGCAGAAGCAGTCGTTGACCCTCACAGACAGGATGATTTTTCGTCCTATAAGCACCTTGCAGGTTGTGCAGTAGCATTGAAGCTTATTATGGCAATGGAGCAGGACATAGATGGTATGCTTGAACAATATGCTGATTTAGCGGCAATAGGCACAATAGGAGACGTTGTACCCCTTACAGGCGAAAACAGAATAATCGTCCGCAGAGGACTTTCCGAAATGCAGTACAGTGAGAACGAGGGACTTTTATCCCTTATATCAGCGGCAGGACTTGACCCTGAGGATATGACTTCTACAGGTATCGCTTTCGGGCTTTGTCCGAGAATAAATGCGGCAGGCAGATATGGCAGTCCTGATGTGGCGGCACAGCTTTTACTTGCCCAGAACAGAAAAACCGCTGACATGCTTGCAACACAGCTTTGTGACCTTAACACAAGCCGCAAGACAACGGAAAATGATATACTCGAAAAGGCGATAGCGAGCCTTCAGGAAAATCCACGTATTTTCAACGAACGAGTGCTTATAGTCTGCGGCGAAGGCTGGAATCGCGGAATAATCGGCATCGTCAGTGCAAGACTTTTAGAGCTTTATGAAAAGCCCTGCATAGTTATCGGTATTGAAGGTAATGAAGCGAGAGGCTCAGCAAGAAGTGTAGAGGGCTTTTCCATTTACTCAGCTCTTGAAAGCTGTAGTGAACTGCTGACAAAATTCGGCGGTCACGTAAAGGCGGCAGGTTTTTCGATAAAAAAAGAATTCATTGAAGAATTCAGACAGAGAATGTACATATATGCGGCGGAAAAATTTCCATCAATGCCTGCAATGACTATTGAAGCTGATATTGAACCTGATGCAGAGCATATTTCAATAAGCGAGATAGAAAACCTTCAGTATATGCAGCCCTTTGGCGAACAGAATACTGCACCCTTATTCCTTATGAAAGAGTGCGTTATCACTTCATCAAGACCTTTAAAGGATGGTAAGTACACTTCATTTACAGCGGAATATAAGGGAAAACAGCTTAAATTCTTATGCTTTACGCTTTCCTACGATAAATTTGCTTACTTTATCGGTGATAAAGTGGATGTGCTTGCAAATTTAGAGGTGAATGAATATAATAACACAAAGAACGTAAGCGTCAGAGTAAAGGATATAAGACTATCTGATTTCAGTCAGGATAAGTATTTAGCGGCAAAAAACATCTATGAAAAGATCTTACGAGGCGAAAAAGTGGATAAAAAGCTTTACGACCGCATCGTTCCAACACCTCAGAATATGAAGATACCCTTTGATATTATAAGAAAAACAAACGATATAAACAGTGCAGTGCAGATGGCACTATCAAAGGGAGTAAATTATTGTCTGTTTATGATGTGTCTGCATATATTTTCTGAATTCGGCTATCTGGAGCTGGACAGAGTGAATGGCAGAATGAACTTTATAAAGGGAGATAAGAAGATAGCTCCCGAACAAAGTGCTGTGGTTAAAAAGATAAAGAAATCCTGCACCGATTAAACTGAAAGAAAAGGAGGCTTTTATATGGTTTACACAATCGAAATGCTTATAGAAAAGATAGAAAGTCTTGATAAAAGTTATGATATTCCAAAAATAAAAGCCGCTTATGAGCTTGCTGACAAGGCTCACGAAGGCGTAAAAAGAAGCTCAGGCGACCCGTACATTTCCCATCCCGTAGCGGTTGCTTATATCCTTGTTGACAAATTCAGCATGGATACAGATACTATCTGTGCGGCACTTTTACACGACGTGGTTGAAGATACCGACATAGGACTTGACGTACTTCAGAAAAAGTTCGGCGAGGACGTGGCACGCCTTGTAGACGGCGTTACAAAGATCGGTAAGGTACCCCTTAATACGAGGGAAGAACAGCAGGCAGAGAATATCAGAAAGATCCTTATCGCTATGTCAAAGGACCTTCGTGTAATTATTATAAAGCTTGCAGACAGACTTCACAATATGCGTACTTTAGAGAGCCGTCCTCCTGAAAAGCAGTGCAAGACTTCTCTTGAAACTATGAATTTCTATGCTCCTATAGCTCACAGACTCGGTATCAGTGACGTCAAAGAGGAGATGGAGGACTTATCGCTCCGCTACCTTGATCCCTTCGGCTTTAAGGATATAGAAGAGCAGTTAGCACTCCATAAGGATGAGCGTGATGCATTTATAAACAAGATCAAGACAATGATTACCGACCGTATCTCCGATATCCAGCCTCCGCCGATAATCGAAGGCAGAGTAAAGAGTATCTACAGTATCTATAAAAAGGTATACGTAAAGGGTAAGAATTTCTCCGAAATATACGATATCTATGCGGTAAGAGTAATTTTACAGTCGGTTATCGAGTGCTATAACGTACTTGGTATAATCCACGATATATTCAGACCCATGCCTTATCGCTTCAAGGACTATATCGCAATGCCAAAGCCCAATCGCTATCAGTCCTTGCATACCACCGTTATCGGCAGAGAGGGTATACCCTTTGAGGTGCAGATAAGAACGGTAGAAATGCACAATACCGCTCAGTACGGTATCGCGGCACACTGGAAGTACAAGGCTGGTATAAACGGCAGTGTAGCCGGTGAAAAGCGTTTTGACTGGATAAGACAGTTACTTGAACAACAGCAGGAAGCAGACGATGTAGAACAGCTTTCCGAAGCTATCAAAATTGACCTTGCTCCCGATGACGTATACGTATTCACCCCAAAGGGCGATGTTATTACACTCCCCGTAGGTGCAAATATTATCGACTTTGCCTATGCAATACACACCCAGGTCGGAAACCATATGACGGGTGCGAAGGTCGGCGGCAGAATGGTACCCCTTGACCATAAGCTTGTTACAGGTGAAATCGTAGAGATTATAACCACGAACAGCGAAAACTACGGCCCTAACAGAAACTGGGGCGACATTGCAAGAACCAATGAAGCAAAGGCAAAGATAAGAGCCTGGTTCAAGCGTGAAAGAAGAGAAGAGAATATCGAATGCGGTACTCTCCTTCTTGAGAAGGAGCTTCGTCGTAACGGGCTTACCCACGATGATGATTTGCTCCTTCAGATAGCCCATCGCCAAAGACTTAATACGGTAGAAGATCTGTATGCGGCTATCGGTTACGGCGGTGTTCAGCTTTCTAAAATTATCACAAGACTTAAGGAAGAACAGATAAAGCAACAGAAACTGATGCAGGCATCTCAGCCCGTCGATGTTGAAGAAACGATCTCTCATTATAATAAAAAGGCACAGAAGGGCGGAGTCGTCCTTGACGGCATTGATGACTGTGTAGTAAATTTTGCCCAGTGTTGTACGCCACTTCCGGGTGATGAGATCATAGGCTTTATCACAAGAGGCTACGGTGTAAAGATTCACAAATGCGACTGTAAAAACGTATCGATCGGTCTTGAAAGCGAAAACAAAGACAGATGGATAAAAGCCCAGTGGGCAGGCAGTATGAGTAGCTTTTTCAGAGCAACTATCGATATAATTGCCGAAGACAGAACCGCACTCATTGCGGACGTTACCACTCTTATTGCCGCAAATCGTCTGCCGATCTATGAAATAAACGCCCATAAGCTTAAGAACGGTAACGCTAATATTACAGTAACAGTTGAAGTCAGCGGCGCGGAACAGCTTAAGAATATAATCCTGAGAATTGAAAAGGTCGCAGGCGTTATCAATGCAGAAAGAGCAGGTAAGTTATAATGCAGATAATCACAATGAATTTAGGCGAGCTTGATACATCCTGCTATCTTTTAGTGTCCGATGAAGGAAATGCGGCGATGATAGACCCTGCAGGAGAATGTGACAAAATAATCGAAGAGCTTTCGAGAAATTCTCTCACTCTGACAAAGATACTGCTTACTCATGGCCATTTTGACCATACGGGTGCTGTGGCAGAGCTTAAGGAGATAACGGGGGCAAAGGTATATATCCACGCTGACGATGAATGTATGCTGAACGACACCATAAAGAACGTAGCATACTTAGTTCCCGGATATACCTATAAGCCCTTTGAAGCAGACGTATTGCTTTCAGGCGGTGATATGATATTCCTTGACGAGCTTGAAATATCAGTTATGCACACTCCCGGACATACAAAAGGCAGCGTTATGTACTTTGTAAATAACAGCGTTTTTACAGGTGACACTATATTTGAAGGTTCAGTAGGAAGAACCGATTTCTATTCAGGAGATATAAAAGCTCAGAGAGAAACTCTTAAGAGAATTTCTGCCCTCAGAGAAAATTACACTCTCTACCCGGGGCACGGTGGTGCAACAACTTTAGAGGACGAAAAAAAGTATAATATGTATCTTGGCAGCAGTAATATGTATGATATGTTCTGAAATGCCCGCTGTCATACTTGAAAAAAGTTACAGATTATGATACAATAATGATATCAAAATTAAACTGAAAGGACTTACCGTAAATGGAACTTAAGGACGATTTAAAGAACAAGGCAAAGGATATTGCTGACGCCGGACTTAAAAAGGCAGACGAGATCTATCGCATCTCAAAGCTTAAGTTAAAATGCGTTCAGCTTGATAATCAGATAAAGGCAAAGTATACCGAGCTTGGTAAGACAGTTTACGGTATGGTAAAGCACGACAGCGCAGATTCTACAAAAATCTCTGAATCGGTTATGGAGATAGAAGCACTCTATGCTAAAATGCGTAAGGTTTATGCTGAAATCGAAACTGCAAGGAAGATACTTACCTGTCCCGTATGCGGAACAAAGAACAAGTTTTCCGATACCTATTGCCGTAGCTGTGCAAACAGACTTGTGGCAACAGACGAAGAACCTGATGATTACAGCTTTGTACCCGAGGCAAATGAAGAATAATATCAGATTCCCCGAAGATATCCTTCGGGGAATTATTTTAACTTTACTCAAATTATCAGGAAATTATTTAAATCTGTGATATACTATAATTGTAACGATCGTTAATATAAGCAGGAGAAACAGTATGGAAAACAGCAGACTTACAATTCTGACAACGGTGCTCAATTACATAGAAGAGCATATAAATGAAGAAATGACGCAGGAGGACTGTGCAAAGGCGGCATTCTGTTCATTATCAAACCTTCAGAAGCTTTTCAGATACGTCTTTCATTTCAGCGTCGGAGAGTATATTACCAAAAGGCGTATGAGCCTTGCGGCAAGGGATATACAAAGCGGTGTGTCTGTACTTGATACTGCACTAAATTACGGCTACAGCTCCTCAGAGGCTTTTACAAGAGCCTTTACACGTGTGTGGGGAGAAACGCCCTCAAAATTCAAGAAAAACCGCCGTTTTACAGGTATATGTCCAAAACTGAATATGCCTGTAGCGGTACAGTACGAAGGAGAAATCGTTATGAGAAGACAGTTTGATGTTTCAGATCTATATGAATTTATAAGAGAAAGAAAGGGTACGTATATCGTTACCTTTGATTCTGCAAGGCTTATGGCAATAAACGAAAATTACGGCCACGAGGCAGGCGACTGCTATATCCGTGAAACGGTAAGAAGGGTGGAGGAACAGCTTACCGACGATATGGTAATGTTCCGTATAGGTGGTGATGAATTTGCAGTTATTACCGGTTTATCCGATAAACAGCAGGTGATAGATTTCGCTGAAGGCGTTCTGTCACAGAACGGCGATCCTATTGATTTCAAAGGTACGGATATCCCTGTTTATGTAAGATCGGGTGCAATGCTTATCGGCGATAATTGTAAGCACTACAGCACGCTGTTCACTGATCTGATTTCGGCGGCAAGTCTTGATCCCGATGTTTTTAATATCTGATATGATCCCCCATCGCTTGCGGTGGGGGAAATTAATTTAGTCGGGAATATCTTGACATATATTTGAAATAATGATATACTAAGCAGAACAAAGTATATCGGAGGTGCTGATATGTCTAAACGTAAAACACTAAAAGAAAAAAAGGAAAAGATACTGGCAGTAGCAAAGCGAAAGGAAATTAATTGCCCGCTTCCACTCACGTGGTTTAAGCTTGTAAAATACGCATCTTTGGTGCTTGCCGCTATAAATACGCTCGGATTGCTTTACGTTATGATGAACATATCTTCTACTTTTAATCATCCGGATTTCGCTGAAAAAATATCAGTGGGCTGCCGCAACGCTTTCACAATGTATTGTGTTATGAGTGTAATTCTTATCCTTCTTGACATTGGTGTCTGCGTGTGGCGATATATAGTAATGACATATCTTCCCAAAAGCGGTTACCAGCAACTGATTATCGGTTTTGTATCAGGTTATGCGGTAAGTGTTGTAAGTTCTGCTTTATCGGCTTACATAAATGATGTAATGGCGATGGAGGCATACGGTATAAATCAGGAAACGGTAGTGACGTCAGTAATCGTTACATTTATTCAGATGGGCATTTACTTTGTTATCAATTTTATCTATTTCAGAAAAAGAAGCGACGTATTTGATGAAGTGGTTGATTATGAAACAGTCAGCAGTGAGGATATAGGCAGGATTGCTATATGTCCACATTGCGGTGCATCTGTTCCTGATGATCAGATGTTCTGCAGTAAATGTGGTGAAAACTTTTAAAACCGGTATCTGGATATAATTCCCTGCTATAAAATAGCAGGGAATTATTTTGTGTCGAAAAAACGATTACAACTTGATAACAAAGGCAAATAACATACTTTCTTCGGGTTGACAATAAATCATAAATATGATAAAATAGTTTATAATTGCTTTACAATCACGACAGACGGAAGGAACAGTATGGAAAAAAGAATATTAAAACCGTACAGCGTCCTTATGTCTGTGTATAAGGGCGAAAATAACGAATACTTTAAGGCAAGCATGGACAGCCTGTGCAGTCAGACCTATCCCGCTGACGAGATAGTGCTTGTATGCGACGGGCCGCTCAGCGAAGAACTTAATAAGTCAATATCCGAATATAAGGACAAGCTTAGTGATGTGCTTAAGGTAATACAGCTCCCTGAAAATAAAGGAACAGCCTACTGTGCAAACGAAGGCTTAAAGCATTGTAAAAATGAGTTCGTTATGAAAATGGACTCGGATGATGTATGCGTTGAAACCAGGGCTGAAAAACAGATGAGCTTTTTATCAGAAAACCCTGATACTGATATTTTAGGCAGCTATATCGAAGAATTCAAGAGTGCTGACAATTCATCGATAGGTATAAGACAGACTCCTACAACTCACGAGGGAATAGTTGAATTTGCAAAGAGAAGAGCCCCCTTCAACAATCAGACTCTTGTGTATAGAAAGTCCATTGCTGAAAAGATAGGCGGATACTCGAACGAGCTTATCCGTTGTGAGGATTATGACTTTATGGTGCGTATGCTGATGGCAGGTGCAAAATCGGCAAATATTCCTGAAGTGCTTGTACGCTACAGGGTAAACAAGGATAATCTTAAAAGAAGACGCAACTGGAAGAATACGAAGAGCTTTTTTGCGGTGAGAAAAAAGATATATAAGATGGGCTTTTCAAGCTTCTGGGATTACATTCTGCCCTGTATAGGACAGTTTATGCTTTTTATAACTCCCAGCTGCATCACAGGCCTTGTATATAAGATCATGCTCAGAAAATAAAATTAACGCCTATGCTTAAACTGTATAAGCATAGGCGTTTTGCTTTTTTATCCGGTTGTTTTTCCGCTTATTTCTGTATATGCACTGTAAACAGGTGTGTTGCCTTCAAAGTTGTAGGTCATAACTCTGAACTTGTAGGTAGTACCGTTTTTAAGACCTGCCTTACGGTATGTTAGAGTAGCGTTTGAGGTTATCTTTGCTATTCTCGTCCATTTGCCGTTCTCGTACATTTCGATGATGTAGCCTTTGGCAGAATCATTCTTTTCCCAGTTAAGGCGGAGCGCACTGTAAGCTCTGCCGCCTATTTCAAGGCCTGATATCGCTGAGGGATTTGTCTTCCACGTTCCTACTTCGGTATATGCTGTGTAAAGAGGCGTCGTGCCGCTCATATTGTATGCACGCATTCTGAATTTGTATTCTGTAAAGCCCTTAAGACCTGTTACCCTGTATGACGTGGTTGCATTGTTTGTTATCTTTGCTATTCTTGTCCATTTGCCGTCCTTGTACTGCTCTATAATGTAACCATCGGCAGAGGTGTTTTTGTTCCAGCCGAGTCTGAGAGCTGTACCTGACTTGCCCTTAAGTGAAAATCCTGTTACGTTTGTAGGCTTTGTACGTGCAGAAAGCTCAGTTTCATTACTATATATTGCAACGGAGTTTTCTATCTTGTATGCCTTAATTCTGAATTTGTAAGTTTCGCCTGCTGTAAGACCTGAAACTCTGTATGTTGTTGTAGAATTACCTGCTATTCTTGCTATTCTTGTCCAGCTGCCATTTTTGTACTGTTCAATGATATATCCGCCTGCAGATGTGTTTTTATCCCAGTTCAGTCTGAGTGCAGTAGAAGTCGTACCGCCGACCTCAAAGCCTGTTACCTTTTTGAGATTGCAGAACGGCTCTACCACTGCATCAACAAAGGCCTGGTCTGTCCACTTGAGGGTAGAACGTTTGAGATGACCGTGGTTTTCACCAAGATTATCTTCGCTGTATTCTACGTTGTTATCCCAGAGCATACAGGGGATACCAAGTTCAGCCGCCATACCCATATAGTATTCTGCCCATTTTACTCTTTCGGCAGAATTCTTCTTGTTGGAGGCACTTGTTTCACCGATTACAACGGGTATACCATTGTTTATGAACTTTGACTTCAGAGTGTTGAAAAGATTGTTTATCTCGTTCTTGCCGCTGGATAAGAAGTAAGACGTTCCGCTTGCGTTAAGGGCAAAGTTATAAGGGGTATAAGCGTGAACAGATACGATAAGTCTGTTTGACGCTGTGTCCGTAGGGAGCTTATATCCGGGTGTTGTACATCCGTCGATCGACGCGCCGTAACCGGGGATCATAACGCATCTTTCTGCATTGTTGCCGCCGGAAGCTCTGATAACGTTGAGAGCCTGTTGGTTAAGTTCATTTATAACAGCGATCGAGTCCGCTACAGTAGCACTGGGGCTGTTTACAGGGAACCACCATTCATCGCTTGTGCCGATAAGTCTGGGTTCGTTAAGAGTTTCAAAAACAAGATGCTGGTCGTAGTTCTTGAAGGTTTCAGAAACCTGAGTCCATACAGCCTTTACAAACTTTATTGACTGATCCTTGTAGGTGCTGTTCGGATAGAAGAAGGGGTAACCGTCTGTTCTGATATCGTTATCGTGATGGATGTTTAAAATTACATACATATCGTTATCTATGCAGTAATCAACGATTTCCTTTACTCTTGCCATCCAGGCAGAGTCGATTGTGAGATCTGAAGACATATGCTTGCCCCAGGAAACAGGAACACGTACCGTGTTGAAGCCCTGAGCCTTTACAGCGTCGATCATTGCCTTTGTGGTTTTAGGATTACCCCAGGAGGTTTCGGTGTTAAGTCCGCTGCCGCCTGTTGCGTCAAGGGTATTGCCTAAATTCCAGCCTACACCCATTTCTGATACTATCTGATTTGCCGTTTTGCCCGTAACTGCTGCTGAAGCGGGTGTCTGCATATTACATACCAAAAGTAATGCGAAAAATACCGCAACTAAAGCAGAAACTACGGAAAGTGATTTTCTTGCCTTTGTCATAAAAAATTTCCTTTCTGTTACTTTGTTATCTGAATTATAATATCACCGATTTCATCAAGGGGTGCTTGTATCGATACACCGCCTTCGTCATATGCTACGGCTGGCATACCGTATACAACACAGGTCTCTTTATTCTGACCTATCGTGAATGAACCGGCGTCATGCATAGCTTTCATACCTCTTGCACCGTCTCTGCCCATTCCTGTTAGAATAACGCCGAGTGCCTCCTCTCCTGCAATTTTTGATACAGAATCAAAAAGCACGTCTACCGACGGACAATGTCCCGATACCTTTTCCCCGAATTCACTTTTTATGTAATAACCGAGAGCGTCTTTATAAACTCGCATCTGCTTTGCACCGTGAGCAAGGATTATAAGACCCTTGCGGAGTCTGTCGCCGTCTTCCGCTTCCTTAGCGTCCATTATACAAATTCGGTTAAGCCTTTCTGAGTACATTTTAGTAAAGCCCTCGGGCATATGCTGAACGATAACTACGGGTGGAGTATCGGCAGGGAGGTTCTGGACGACTTCAATTATAGCATCTGTGCCGCCTGTACTTGCCCCGATAGCAATGAGTTTTATATCCCTTTCCTTTATATCAGCAGGAATTTTTGTCGTTATATTTTTAGGTGTCGTCACCTGGGGAGCAGGTTTTACTGCTTCTGCTTTTTCGGTTGTTTCAGCACATGGCGGAACTTTCTTCACTTTTTCAGGCTTTATCGCTTTTGGTTTTTCGTGACTTTTCTGAGGCTTTGTTCTTATCTCATCAAGAGAGCAAAGCAACGCTTTTTTAAAGCGTTCAAGACCTTCAATACCGCCATCGGCATTTTTGATGACTTTGTAAGCACCAAAGGCAGAGGGCCTTTCCAAAGCATCTTTATTGCCTGTTACAAGTATCACAGGCTTATCCCTTATGGCATCAGGAATAGCGAAATCGTTGCTCAGAATATATTCACTTATTACTACGCAACCACATTCCGACATAGCAATATCAGCCGAGTCAGAAATGACGGCTGTGAAGTCCATATTACTGCGGTTTATAATGTCTGTTATTATGTGATTGATTGCAGGACTTGAGCCTGTTACAACAACATTAAGAGGGACATTCTTTTTGTTCATAGTAGGTTTTTCCTTAGTATATACATATTTCCGCCACAAATGTGGCGGAAATATTATTTCAGATTATAGCGGTTTTCTGTAGATTGCAGGTTTTATGTATTCGTAGTTCGTGGTATCTCTCGGAATACTTTCTGCGTGACCAATAAAGAGATATCCGCCGGGACGGAGTACGTCGTAGAAGCGTTTTACAAGCTCAATCTTGGTTTCCATCTCAAAGTAGATCATTACGTTGCGACAGAAGATAAGATCAAAGGGGGCTTTTCTGAAAGGTATTTCTTCCATAAGGTTGAAGGTACGGAAGATTACCTCATCACGAAGAAACGGTTTAACCTTGTATTTATCATCTTCACATTTGTCGAAGTATTTTGTCTTCCACGCGTCAGGCAGGTCCTGCATACCTGCGGCTGCATATTTGCCCTCCTGAGCACTTGAAAGTATTTTCAGGGAAATATCCGTTGCAAGAATTCTGGTATCCCAATTTCTTTTTTCGATACCTAAAAATTCATTTATGTGCATTGCTGTTGTATAGGCTTCTTCGCCGCTTGAACAGCCGGCACTCCAGATCCTCATAGATTTTGTCTTGTTTACTTCCTTTATAAAGGGAAGGACGGTTGAAGTAAGAAAGCTGTAATGCTCAGGCTCTCTCATAAAATACGTATGATTAGTGGTGAGCTTTATTATCAGCTTGTCGATTTCCTTTCCCGTTTTATCGGAAAAACACATATCCATATAGTCGTTATAGTTCTTAAAACCACGCTCGATGAGTGCATTGCTGAGTCTGCCTTCAATGAGTGCTCTTTTATGAGTAAGGTTTATACCGTAATTATCACGCATATAGGATACAAGACGCTCGAATTCCTTATCGTTTATCTTTAACAATTAAGCACCGTCTTTCTTTAAATCAGGTGTCCTCGCGGATCTGATCGTCAATAAGCTTTGCTACATCAAGAACAAGTTTGATGCCATCGTTCATTTCAAGAATAAATTTAATGAACTTGCTCTGGTTTATATTGTTTAATTCAGGTGTTCTTGAGATGTGCTTTTCTGAAATAGAAATTACATCAGCAACACTGTCAACGATAAGACCTACGGATGTATCACCGGTTGATACGTGGATTACGCAGGTACGTTCTGTGAAGGGAATTTCGGGCTTGCCGAATCTGCTTCTTATGTTTACTACAGGCACGATCTTGCTTCGTACGTTGATGATACCCTTTATGTATTCAGGAACTCCGGGTACAGCCGTAATGGGAGAAACCTCTATGATTTCAACAACATAGGGGATTTCAATACCATATACCTGTTCGCCTATATTAAAGGTAAGAACCTTGGTTATCTCCTGATTTGAGGCGTCCTTCTTAGCAGCCTCGATTTCAGCCTGGCTGCTTAAAAGTGCCTGAAGTTTTTCGTTATAGTTTACTGTTGCCACAGTATTATCCTCCCGATCTTAGATTTTGTGATAAGCCGTTTATCAGCTGTTTATAAGTGTGTTTACATCTATAATAAGTGAAATTGTACCATCACCCATAACAGTACATCCTGACAGACCCTCTGCTTTGATATTGTACTGGCTTAAATACTTGGGGAAGGGCTTAACTACTACAGGCTGTTCGCCGATAAGTCTGTCTGCGAATAAGCATACCGACTTGCCGTCAACGTCAACAAGAAGGAGAATGCCTTCGTTGAGATCTGTAACGTCTGTGGGCATCTTGAACTTTTCGTGGAGTCTTAAAATAGGATAGCAGATACCTCTGATCATTATCATTTCGCCCTGCTGAGTGTCGTTTATCAGCTTATTGTTGCCAACCATAAGGCTTTCTCTTATAGAGGAGATCGGAACTGTAAATATTGTAGTACCAACCTTAAGCTTCATACCTTCAACGATTGCAAGTGTCAGAGGGATCTTGATGATAAAGCTTGTACCCTTTCCTTCTTCACTGTCAACGGTAAGTGTACCGCCGACCTGTTCGATGCTTGACTTAACAACGTCCATACCAACACCACGGCCGCTGTACTCTGTAACCTGTTCGTTTGTGGAGAAGCCGGGGAGAAGGATCATATTCTGGATTTCTTTATTTGTGTATTCGCTTTCAGGCTTTGTGAGCAGACCGTTCTTAACAGCCTTTGCGAGTATCTTTTCGCAATTGATACCCTTACCATCGTCAGATACTGTAATGATAACTTCGTTTGAAGAGTGCTTTGCGGCAAGCTTTACAGTAGCCTTTGCCGGCTTGCCGAGTGCAATTCTTTCATTAACGTCGGTTTCAATACCGTGGTCCATACAGTTTCTTACAAGGTGCATAAGAGGATCGTTTAAGCTATCAACGATGCTCTTATCAACTTCTGTTGTTTCACCTTCGAGGATAAGCTCAGCGTCTTTGTTGAGCTTCATCTTCATATCACGGACGATTCGTCCCATCTTCTGGAATACACCTGCAAGAGGAACCATTCGGATAGACATTACAACGTCCTGAAGCTCATCAGTAAGTTTTCTGAGCTGTCTTGCAGCCTTGGAGAAGCTTTCAAGTCTGAGACCTTCAAGGTCAGGGTTAGCGATAACCATTGATTCTGTTGTTATTATCTCGCCAACGATATCGTGGAGCTGGTCGAGCTTAGCAAGGTTTACGCTGATAAGGCTCTGCTTTTGTCCGCCGCCGCTGGACTTCTTAGCGTCATCAGTCTTTGCACTGCTCTTAGGAGCGGCTGCACCGGAGGAAGCTTCTTTCTTCTTTTCTTCCTTCTTTGCTTCTTCCTCACTTACAGTTTCAACTATTTCGTAGGAAGCAACGTTAAGTGCTGTTTCGATAGCCTTGATAACGGCATCGTTATTGCCGTCAAAGCCCTTAAAGGTAATGATAAAGCCGCTGTCTACAATTACCTTTGCAGCTTCAGCGTTAGTTTCTACGTCTGCGGGAATATGAGAGATTATCTGTCCCTCTTCCTTTATCTTTGTGAGTAAGAGGAATGCACGGAGGTTTTCCATTCCGCAGCCTTCTTCAAAGAATACTCTTACTGTCATTGAGCCTTCGCCACCGCTTACGATAACGGGTGCATCCTTTGCAGCGGTCGTGCTTGCTGCAGGAGCGTCAGCAGGAACTGCTTCGCCTGCCGCCATTGCCTTCAGCTTTTTAGTGGCATCCATAAGCTTTGTGTAGTTTTCAGAGAAATCAGTAGGAGTGAAATCGTCATCGTCGCTGGTCTGGATATATTCGATCTCCGCCTTGTATAAGTCTGAAACTTCGAATATCAGTTCGTATACAAAGGGAGCATCCTTTGCAATTTCAGGTTTTTCTCTGATTACGAAGAACATATCTTCGCCCTTGTGAGCGAGATTTTGAAGATTTTCAAATCCCATCATTGCAGAAGAGCCCTTAATGGTGTGCATTATACGGAAAATTTCGTTAATGTCCTCTTCTACAAAGAAGCCTGCGTCCTCCGTTCTCAGTAAAATTTCGTCGAGCTGCTCAAGCAGCGAGTTGGTTTCGAATATGTACGCCTCGAGCATGGATTCCATGCCTGCTTCAACCTTTGCCATATAGAAAACCGCCTTTCTGAAAATTTCTTGTTTTTTGTACAATCTCTGAAGATTGATATTGATAAATCCGAAAAAGTGTGCTAAACTATATGTATAGCCACTCCCAGTGGTCACCCTTTACATAATATGTATGAAAGGAATGAACCTTATGCCTAATATCCCACAGCTGACATCCCCTGTATCGAATAACAAAAGCTATTCTTTTACTAATCGTCAGTATGATGGTAATATAGAACCCTTTGATATGGTCGAGCTTACCCAGCCCTTAAAGGCTGCAGGTACGTCTCAGGAGGATAGTGGCTCAGCCGCCGCTATGATGATGGGAAGAAAGAATCTTGCACCGCTTACGGTACAGATAAAAGATCCCACAATGGCTGTTGAGACCCTTAAAAACCTCTTAAGCTCCGATATTTTAGAGCAGACTATGATAAGCGGATACACCGAGCTTTACGGTGATATGGATGAGCTTATCAAAAGCTTTTACTTAAGTCCTGAAAAACTTGTTGAAGAAATACGTAATCAGGAAAAGCAGAACACCATGTTCAGCGGAGATGAGTTCTATAAGCTCCTCCACGGAATTTTAAAAACTACCACAAGCCCTGAAATAAAGGACAATATAGGAAATCTTTTAAAGGCTCTGAACTTTTCAAGCAATAAGGAAGAGATACTTAACGCACTCAGTGCAAATCTCAAATTCCTGTCTGAATACTTTTCTCCGAATGCTTCTCTTTCCGCAAAGCTTACAAAGCTTTCTAACCAGTGGGGTGCTGAGGATGCGGAGCATATGTTTGAACCGCTCAAAGGTGAAACTCTTGCACTTTTAAAGGACGTATCAGCGAGTCTTCTCAACGATGAGAGAACCCAGACCTTTATTCCTCTTATAGTACATAATCTTTCTCGATATAACACCAACAGGTATATGCTGAAGGAGAGCTTCGCAAATCTGCTGACCTACATACCGTCAAACGAGATGCGAAAGGAGTTATCTACTGCCTTCAATAATCTGCTTCAGAAACTTTTCAGTCCAAAGCAGCTTAGTGAAATGGAAGATAATTCTGATACTTATAATAATACACTAAATCAAAAAGAAAATCAAGAGTTTTTTAGCATTTTTGACAATAAAGACGAAAATTCTTCCCTTTCTTTGTTCATAAAGTCACATTTAAGCAGTGAAGAATATCTTGAGGGTATAGATTTATCCCCCGAAAAGCTGGAATTTTTGTCAAATCCTTTTATGGACGGAGAGCAGTCGGGTCTTCAGACCATCAAGAATATCCTGATGTCTATGCTTGGCGGCACTGAGTCCCGTCAGATGATACCCGTTATACATAAGGAAATCCAAGGTATCGCCGATATGACGACGCTTGTCGAGTATCTCAACAATATTTTAAAGGAAATGCCCGATATAGATCAGCGTGAGGACGTGTTCAGAACCTTTACCGAAATCGTAAATACGATGGCACAGCGTAAAGAGCTTCCTGCCACCAGCAACATTCCTTCATCGCCCTCAACTCTTGATAAGCTGACAGACTTTATCGCAAAAAATATAAATCACGAGGCTATACAGTCTCTTGATAACTTCAATGCGTCAAATCTTCTGCAGAGCCTTTTAAATGCCCCCGGTGTATTTACACCCCTTGCACACTACGTTCTTCCTTTACAGTTTGAAGATACAAAGGCATTCGGCGAGCTTTGGGTGGATAACGATGAAAACAACCCTAACAATACACCCGTAGGGCAGAAGAACTATCATCTCTTTTTGACTTTTGATATAGAATCCGTTGGCAGATTTGAAGTAGATATGTACGCATTAGGCGAAAATATCAGTCTGTCCTTCCTTTATCCCGAAGGTTTTGACTACAGGGTGAAGCGTTTTACCGACAAGATCGATCTTATCATAAGAAATATAGGCTATAAGCCTGTAAAAATGGAAACGGCAGTACTGAGAAAGCCTCATAATCTTACCGAGGTATTTCCGAAAATAGTAGACAGGAGGAAAGGTCTTAATGTCCAAGCGTAGCAGAAATTTTGGTCAGCAGGCGGCGGCAGCCTTAAAATACAATCCTGAAATGAGCTATGCTCCCGTAGTAGTAGCCTCAGGACTTGGAGAGCTTGCTAAAAAGATTATAAATATTGCGGATGAAAACGGCGTACCCGTATATCGTGACGACAGTACGGCCGCCCTTCTCGTCATGCTTAACAGCGGCGAATGTATACCCGTAGAGCTTTACAAGGTTATCGCGGCTATCTATGCCGAAGTAGTATATTCCGCAAACGATATGAAAAAAGGTAAAATGTAAGATTCAGACAAAAGAAAGAAGGTGACTTTATGAAAAACGATAAAAAGATAAAAAACATTGTTTTAACTTCAGCACTTACTGCACTTATCTGTGTAGCTACAATGCTTATACAGATTCCCGTGCCCGTGACGGGCGGATACGTGAATTTAGGCGACGGCTTTATTGTAGCAGGAACTTTCATGCTTGGTATGCCTTATGCGGCGATAGCAGGAGCGGTAGGATCAGCCCTTGCAGATTTACTTACAGGCTACGCCATATACGTTCCGGGAACTTTTATTATCAAGGGATTTATGGCAATAGCGGCTTTTTACTGTTATAAGGCGGTAACGAAAGCAAAACCGAATGCAAAGTTTGCGGGCAGGGCAACAGGAGCTTTTGCGGCAGAATTTGTTATGACGGTCGGTTACTTCTGCTATAGCATAATTTTACTTGGTGGAAATGTGACAGGTGCTTTTCTCACTATCCCCGGAAATCTCGTTCAGGGTATATTCGGTGTGATAAGCGGAGTGATAATGTCTACGGCAGTTGCCAAAACGGGTGTACTCAGTAAGATAACAAAATAAAAAATACGGCTGTAATGGTTTATGACTGTTACAGCCTTTTTCATATCTTAATACATCTACGTTTTTTTGTCACGAAAAAACTGTCGGAAAATCAATATTTGTCGTCAGGAATCGTCATATTTTACGCTCTTTTTCTTGACATCATAGCATAAAAATAATATAATATATATGTATGCTCAAAAACGAAAGATAAGGAGAAAAGCCTTGTTTATAAATATAGATGGACTTAATATAAACTACGTTGATATCGGTAATAAAAACAGCAAAAATGCGATTTTACTGCTTCACGGCTGGGGATCAAATATCACCCTTTTTCAGAAGATAATTGATATGGTAAGCCCCTCAATGAGAGTAGTAGCACCCGATATGCCGGGCTTTGGCGAAAGTGATGAGCCTAAAGAGCCCTGGTGTGTAGACGACTATGTAACATTCGTAGCAAAATTTTGTAAGGAAATTGACCTTAAAGACCCTATTGTATTAGGTCACAGCTTTGGCGGCAGAGTAATTATAAAATCTGTAACAGGGGAGAACCCAACGATAAATCCGCCCAAAATAATCCTTACCGACAGTGCAGGTATAAAGCCTAAGCAAAGCCTTAAATCAAAGGTAAATACCAAAATGTATAAAATGGGCAGAGCGGTTATGAGTACAGCTCCTATGAAAAAGCTCTTTCCCGATGCCGTTGAAAATATGAGAAACAAAAGAGGCAGTGCCGATTATCGCACCGCTTCTCCCGTAATGAGAGCCACACTTGTAAACGTGGTGAACGAGGATCTGACTCACTTGCTGTCAGAAATAAAGCAGTCCACACTTTTAGTATGGGGCGATAAGGACGACGCTACCCCCTTATCAGACGGTCAGCTTATGGAAAAGCTTATCCCTGATAGTGGTCTTGTCGTTATCGAGGGCACAGGACACTACGCCTTTTTAGAGGGCTGGTACACCTTTTCACGGGTGCTTGCATCCTTTTTAGAAATAAAATAAACAAAGAAAAGAGATTTATGTTATGTTAGAGATTATATCCATAGTGATTTTCTATATCGTTCTCACAGCGGTGTGTGTGATAAATTTCAAACACTATATGCA
Organism: Oscillospiraceae bacterium; assembly: GCA_015067025.1. Lineage (GTDB taxonomy): Bacteria > Bacillota > Clostridia > Oscillospirales > Ruminococcaceae > Ruminiclostridium_E. The sequence goes on along the minus strand of SVNC01000003.1, from coordinate 42,830 downwards.
TATGTTCCAACTTAATTCCTACCACGCAAATGAGCAGTTAAAGTGGATGGGAATAAATATCGGAAGTGTTATTGTCCGTCATATATTTACTATCGCTTCGATAGTGACGCTTCTTATCTGCAATGACGTAAAGGCGTCTACACTTTTTATTGCTTCAGGCTTTATGTGCTTTAACTGTGTTTTTATAAAAGCAAAAAAAGCAAAGAAAAAGTTAGTTTTCACACCCCGAGTTATCCGTATGTGTGTAACCTGGGGAATAATCTTTACCGCAGTTATGGTGCTTGTACCGCTCTTTATGGGCTTTACACCCCTTTCGATGATAATTCTCTGTCTTATGCAGATAGTAAATCTCTTCGGCACAATTATCGCAAACGTTATCAATAAGCCGATAGAAGCAGGCGTAAACCGTCATTATATAAATGATGCAAAGAGAATTATAAAGGAACTGCCCGACCTTACGGTAGTAGGTCTTACAGGCAGCTACGGCAAGACAAGTACAAAGTTCTATCTTGAAAAGCTTCTTTCCGCAAAATATCGTGTGCTTATGACCCCCGAAAGCTATAATACCACAATGGGTGTTGTAAAGGTTGTAAGAGGCAGTCTTAATGCGACCCACGAAATATTCCTTTGCGAAATGGGAGCAAAGGGTGTTGGCGAAATAAAGGAAATCTGCGATATCGTACATCCTAAGCACGGTATTATTACTTCTATAGGTCCTGCACATCTTGAAATGTTCAAGTCTATGGAAAATATCGTAAAGACAAAGTTCGAGCTTGCTGACAGCCTGCCCGATGACGGTATGATAGTGCTGAACTATGATAATGACTATATCAGAAACAAACCTTGCAGTAAGATAAAGGTGACCTACGGACTTAAAGGCGATGCCGATTACACAGCGGAAGTCCTCTCCGTCAGCGAAAAGGGAACACAGTTCATTGTTCGTCACGGTGATGAAAGTAAAGAATTTGTGACGAAGCTTATCGGCGAAAACAACGTTCAGAATATTGTCGGTGCAATTGCAATTTCTCATCGTCTCGGTGTGTCCTTTGACGAGCTTGCACTCCCTGTAAAAAGACTTGAATGTGTACCCCACAGATTACAGATAATAAAGGGAACAAATTCCATTATTATAGACGATGCCTTTAACTCAAATCCCAGTGGTGCAAAGGCGGCACTTGATACTCTTGCGGTATTTGACGGCTACAAGGTTTTAGTATCTCCCGGTATGGTTGAGCTTGGCGAAAAGGAATACGAGCTTAACGAAAAATTCGGTATGCAGGCGGCAGAAGTTTGCGACTTCTGTATAGCAGTCGGCGAACGTCAGGCAGTACCGATAAAGGCAGGTCTTTTAAAGGCAGGTTATCCTGAAGATAAGATATACGTTGCAAAGGATTTAAAGGATGCTCTTGCAAAGGCTGATACTCTTAAAACAGGCGGCAAAAAGAAGATAATCCTTCTTGAAAACGATCTGCCTGACAATTATTAATAAAGACGTAAAGAAAGGAACAGACACTATGAAAATAAAAGTAGGTGTTTTCTTCGGCGGAAAGAGTGTAGAACACGAGGTATCAATAATCTCCGCTATTCAGGCTATAAATTCTATTGACAAGAAAAAGTATGACGTTATCCCGATATACATTACAAAAAACAGCGAAATGTACGTGGGCGAAAAGATAGGCAACATCGCATCCTATAAGAGCATATCTGCATTACTTAAGGAAAGCACAAGAGTTATACTCATTAACGACGGCAACAAGGTGATTTTATCCCGTTATCCTGCAAAGAAATTCGGTAATAATACTATTGATTACATTGACGTTGCATTCCCTATAGTACATGGTACAAACGTAGAGGACGGTGCACTTCAGGGTTATTTGCAGACACTTGGTCTGCCTTACGTAGGTTGCGACGTATTATCCTCTGCTGTTGGTATGGATAAGTACGTTATGAAGACAGTTTTCAAGGATAACGATATCCCTGTACTTGATTGTATGGTAGCTCACATCAGTGACTATGCAAAGGATGAAGAGGGAATAAAGGCTAAGATCAAGGAAAAGATAGGCTTCCCCCTTATAGTAAAGCCTGTAAACTTAGGCTCCAGCGTTGGCATAGAGCTTGCAAGAAACGAAGAAGAGCTTGACGAGGCTTTGGATAACGCCTTTACTTACGCTTCAAGACTTCTTATAGAGCACGCTATCACAGAGCTTAAGGAAATTAACTGCTCTGTATGCGGTGACTATGCAACTGCCCGTGCCTCTGAGTGTGAAGAGCCTGTAAACAGCGATGATATCCTTTCCTTTGAGGATAAGTATATTTCAGGTGATAAGGGTGGAAAATCTTCAGGTATGGCGACACTCAAAAGAAAGATACCTGCTGATATAGATGATGAAACGAGAGAGAAAATAAGAACACTTGCAGTAAAGGCGTTCAAGTGCCTTGGTTGCAGCGGCGTTTCACGTATTGACTTTATGATCGATAAATCAAACGGGAACGTTTATCTTAACGAAATAAACACTATCCCCGGCAGTTTATCCTTCTATTTATGGGAGCCTGTGGGAGTAAAGTATTCAGAGCTCCTCAGCGAGATGATATCTTTAGCTCTTAAAAGAGAAAGAGAAATAAAGGCACTGACCTTCAGCTTTGAAAGTAATATCTTAGACGGATTTACAGGCGGTAAGCTTGGCGGTGCAAAGGGAAGCAAGCTGTAATTTCTGAGGAAAAGATTATGGAAAATATAAAAACTAAGGCTTATATAATAAATCTTAAATACGGAATATGGGAAAATCAGCTCTGGCTTGAAGCACAGGATACTCCTGCTATGCAGCTTGCCTTTGAAAAGGCGAAAAACGGGCTGACCAAAGTGGCAGAAAACAGCCAGAACAGTTCTGACTTTTTTACTAAAGCTATAGAGCATTTCGCATCCTTCGGCTTTGACAGAATACAAAAATGAGAGAGATAAAAGTATCTAAAAACGATGGTGGACAAAGACTTGACAGATTTTTGATAAAATGTTTTCCTGCTCTTACTATGGGCAATATCTGCAAGCTTTCCCGAAAGAACTGCATAAAGCTTAACGGTAAGAAATGCGACCCTAAAACACATATAGCAGAAAATGATATCATAAAACTTTTTGTAAAGGATGAATTACTCGAACCAAAACAAGCGGACGAAGACTTCACAACCGTTTCATCAGAGCTTGATATCGTCTATGAGGATGAAAACATCCTGCTTATAAATAAGCCTCAGGGCATGGTGGTTCATGAAGATGAATCAAAAGACCCTGACACCCTTATAAACAGAATAAAAAGCTATCTTTATAAAAAGGGTGAGTATATTCCCGAAAAGGAAAATACCTTTGTCCCATCCCTTTGTAACAGAATTGACCGTAACACTTGCGGAATAGTGATAGCGGCAAAAAACGCCGAAGCGCTCCGTGTTATGAGTCAGAAGATAAGGGATAGAGAGCTTAAAAAGCTGTATCTTTGCATAGCGTCAGGTAAGGTAGAACCGAAATCTGCAACCCTTACCGCCTATCTGCAGAAGGATAGTAATACGAATACAGTAAAGATATATGACAGAAAGACAAAGGATAATCTTACTATAAAAACAAAGTATAAGGTGCTGGATTATGACGGCAATAATTCGCTTTTAGAAGTGGATCTGCTTACAGGCAGAACCCATCAGATAAGAGCACATTTAGCCTATATCGGACATCCGCTTTTAGGTGACGGAAAGTATGGTAGCAATAAGCTTAATAAACAGTACGGCTTTAAATATCAGGCACTTTGCAGTTATAAGCTGATTTTCGAGTTCAGCACAGATGCGGGTATTCTTTCCTACCTTGATAAAAAGGAATTTACCGCACCAAAGCCTCAGTTTGCAAAGGATTTCGGAAAGAATAAAGGTGTAAAATGAGTATAATTGATACTATAAGCGAAAGGCACAGCTACAGAGGAAAATACAAATCTACCCCTGTACCAAGAGAAGATCTTATAACCATAATGAAAGCAGGACTCGACGCCCCCTCAGGATGTAATAAGCAGACCACGAGTCTTATTGCGGTAGATGACAAAGAGGTAATGAAAAAATTACGTAGCGTTATTGACCCACCTGTTGCTGAAACCGCTCCTGCGATGATATGCGTTTTAACAAGAAGGATAAACGCCTACAGAGATAAATGCTTTGCGGTGCAGGATTATTCAGCGGCAATAGAGAATATGCTGCTTGCGATAACAGACCTCGGTTATCAGAGCTGTTGGTATGAGGGTCATATCACCGACGAGGACAGAATAGGCTATAAAATGGCACAGATTCTCGGTGTCCCCGATGAATACGAGCTTATCTGCTTCTTACCCGTAGGCATTGCCGACGGAGAAGTAACTGCACCGAAAAAGCTTGATTTTTCGGACAGAGCGTGGTTTAATATATTCCCCGATGATAAAAAGTGAATATAATAAAATCCCCTCGGTTTGTTAAAACCGAGGGGATTTTATATGCATTTTGGAAAATACTTATTTCTGTGCCATATAGAGATTATAATAATCTCCCTTTTTGCTGAGCAGTTCTTCGTGAGTACCTGCCTCTGTGATACCCTTATTGTTGATAAACATTATCTTGTCGCAGTTTCTGATGGTAGACAATCTGTGAGCGATAATGAAGCTTGTTCTGCCCTTTAACAGCTCGTTCAGACCCTTTTGCAGTTCTTTTTCAGTCTTTGCGTCAATGGACGAGGTCGCTTCGTCAAGAATAAGTATCTTAGGATCGGAGATAAGCGTTCTTGCAAAGGAAACCAGCTGTCTCTGACCGCCTGAAAGCTGTGAACCGCCCTCAAACATTTCTGTCTGATAGCCCTTTTCAAGTCCTTCGATAAAGTCGTGGGCACATACTGTTTTGGATGCGTTTATAATTTCCTCTTCTGTAGCGTCAAGCTTACCGTAACGGATATTGCTTTCGATACTGCCTGAGAATATAAAGCTGTCCTGAAGCATTATACCCATCTGCTCACGAAGTGAATGTAAAGTCACCTTGCTGATATCGTGACCGTCTATGTATACAGCACCGTCGTTGATATTATAAAATCTTGATATCAGATTTATAATAGTTGTCTTACCTGCACCGGTAGGACCTACAAGAGCAACGCTCTCACCGGGATTTACCGTAAAGCTTACGTTTTCTAAAATGTTCTTGCCTTCTTCATAAGCAAAGGTCACGTTTTTGAATTCTACCTTACCTGTGATTTTAGGAAGTTCATAAGCGTCTACTGCATTCTTTACAGGCACAGGCTCATCCATAGTTTCAAAAATTCTTTCGAGGTAAGCTATAGCGTTAATGAAGTTATTATAGAGGTTTGCAATATTGATAATAGGCTGCCAGAAGCGTGAAGAATAGTTGCTCATAGCAAGTATGCTACCGAGTGAAACCGCAGGGAAGCCGATAACCAGCAGACCTACAAAGTAAAGTCCCGAGTCAACTGTAGCTCTTATATTATCAACCGCAAAAGGAATGCAGTGGTTGATAGTAACCGCCTTCATCCATACCTTGCGGTAAGCAGTTGAAAGTCTGCGGAAGATACCGAGATTCTCGTTTTCTCTTGCAAAGCTCTGTGTTACTCTGATACAGTTTATACTTTCTGCAAGATAAGCCGTCTGGTTTGAGTTCTTGTTTGATACCTGCTGCCACGCTCTTCTTTGCTTGTTCTTTAAGATGACCATAACAAGAATGAACACCGGCACGCCTGCAAAAATAACGAGAGCAAGTCTTACGTCCACCATAAACATAAATACTGTGATGAATATGATGTTGAATATTTCAAGCACAAAGTTTATAATGCCGTTTGTCAGCATATCCGAAACGTTATTTACGTAGTTTACAACTCTTACAAGTATCTTACCCTGGGGTCTGTCGTCATAATACTGGAAAGGAAGCTCCTGCAGATGCTTGAAAAGATCCTTTCTGATATCATAAATTATCATCTGACCCGCCTTTGTCATTATTCTCTGACGGATGTTACCGAGTATAACGCTGACAACTATTGTAAGTAAGAAGAGGGATGCTAAAAGAATGATATAAGGTATAGCCTTTTCATCGCCGTTCATACCCATCGGAATAGCGTTGTCAACTACCTCCTTTGTGATAAGGGGAGCGAATAAGGCAACAACTGCAGAAATTGCCGATAAGGTAAAGGCGGTTATCATCTTCCATTTATAACGCTTTACGTATACGAGAGCACGCTTTAAGTGGGCGATATTAAATGGGGTTTCAAGGGTTTCGTCAATATCGTATTTATTTCTTGCCATTTAAACCGCCTCCTCTTCTAAACCGTTCTGGAGAGTATATATCTCGTGGTAATATCCCTTTAATGCCATAAGCTCGTCGTGAGTACCGCATTCCTTTATCTTTCCATCCTCTAAGATAACTATTCTGTCAGCGTGACGGGCAGAAGAGGTACGCTGTGCAATGATAAGCTTTGTACAAGAGTAACCTAAGTTTGTGAGATTTTCCTGTATTTCGATCTCAGTTTCCATATCAACGGCGGAAGTTGTATCGTCTAAAATGAGAATAGCAGGCTTTATCGCCATAGCACGGGCAAGAGCAATTCTCTGCTTCTGACCGCCTGAAAGACCTACGCCTCTTTCGCCGATAATTGTATCATACTGTTCGGGCATCTTTTCGATAAAGTGAGCAGACGCAAGATGTGCATACTGCTTTACTTCTTCAAAAGGAAGATCAGAATCGCCGTAAGCGATATTGCCGTCAACGGTATCGGAGAAGAGCAGTACCTCCTGAGTTGTCATACCGATGTTTGAACGTAGGATATCCAGCTCATAATCCTTTACGTTCTTACCGCCGACAAAAACGTTACCCTTTGTGGTATCGTAAAATCTTGCAATAAGATTCATAAGCGTTGTCTTGCCTGAGCCTGTTGCACCCATTATAACGACAGTTTCGCCGTCCTTTATATCAAGATTTATGTCACGGAGAACCGTAGTTTCGCCAAATTTTAAAGAAACGTTTTCAAAGCGGATATCGCCCTTTATCTTGGGTCTTTCGTCGCAGTTATGCTCGTTTACGATATCAGGCTTTGTGTAGTATACTTCGATTATCTTTGTAACGCTTGCAAAGAATCTCTGCATATCGTTAATAAGCATACCGATATTTCTCATAGTGTTGGAGATAGTCCACAGCAGACCTGAAAAGACTGTGTATTCGGAAAGGGTTATTCTTCCGTTTATAACGAAGATACCGCCCGCTAACATCTGTACTACCCATAAGCCCTGAGCAAGTGTTTCTATGTAAGGCTGGAAGGTGAGCCATACCATAGCCGCCTTCTGGTTATGTTCGCAGTAGTCCTTGTTGAACTTGTCAAAGTCCTCCATCTCATATTCTTCTCTTGCAAAAGCCTTTACAACACGGTTAGCGGCAATGTTTTCCTGTGCCTTTGTGTTGAGCTTTGAAAGCTTTTCACGAAGTACCACGTATCTTTGTCTTACTCTCTTTGAGAACATTCTCGATACGATGCAGAGTATAGGGGCAAGGGAAAGGATGCATAACGTCATCAGCCAGTCAACAATGAAGAAATAAATGATAGTGTAGATAAACAGTGCAAGACTTTCTACCACCATCATAATGATCCACGCAAGCGAATGACGGATAAGCTCTAAGTCACCTGTAAGACGGGTAACCAGGTCGCCTCTCGTATGTGTATCATAAAAGTGCATATCCTGATTTTGAATACGGCGGAAAAGCTCGTTTCTTACCTTCTGTAATACACCCTGAGATACTATTTCATAAAGGGTCTTTGCAACAAACTGTAAGCAGGTGCGGACGAATACGAAAAGTATCATCGCAACGCAGAGTGTTATTAAAAGATCTCTCTGATTCTCGATATTTGACAGAGCGTCAGGGGAGGTGATGAAGATAGATATTATTTTTTCCGTAATGATAGGACCTACAAGGAAAAACGACATATTGATAATAGACATAGTAAGCGCCACCGCATACACGGGACGATAGCCCTTTAAATTTTCCCAGAGCCATTTTAACTGGAACATTTTATCCTTCCTTTCCTTAAAGCTAAAAGCTGATTTTTACGTTTTCAAAAAACGATCAGGGGTAATTGTACAAAAAAGAAAATAAATTGTAAAAATCTATTTTATTCCGTCCCTTTTTGTCTCGATTTCTTTATTCGCTCAGCTATTTTAACACAAGAAAAAGATACTGTCAATAGAAAATTTCAATTTATCCTTAAATGTATCAAAATTGTAAAAACTAACTCTTTTTATGCAATAGGACAAGGATTTTTTGTGCAATAATTACGCTGTGCTAAAAAGCTAAAAAAAGCATACGTAAATATCCGTATAACAAAAAAACGGAAGCCCTCAGATTTCTCTGAGGGTCTCCGTATTTATCATTTTATCATTTGGGGAATATAATTATTATACTTCGCTGGGCTTGAAGCTGCCTACAGGTAATCCTTCGTCAAGATAATATTCGCCGTTGTATGACTTAATCTGTGAGCCGGCGTAGCATTTTACTTCGGTTATACCATCCAAATCGCCTGAACGCTTCAGACCATAACCGCTTTGGTACTTAATAACGCTAAGTATTTTTGAGTCGTTCTGCCATTTAACATCATAGTCAACATCCCTGCCGTTACCATAATACATATACAGTGTGGAGCCTGATTTTTTGAAAAGTACAAAATTATTATTTTTACCGAAATCGTATGTAGCAACCTTTTCAGTGCACTTACCGTTTAATGAGTAAGCTTCAAGACCTACGTAACTCTTATTATTTACTGTATTCGTATGAGTCACTCTTGTAAGATTACGCTGTTTACCATCCTTGTCTAATATAGCATCGAATGTGAATTTCTGGGTTTCTTTTGACAGACCATTTCCAAGATAGTATTTTGCATTGCGAAGTGCTTCGTTTGACTTGAACGTATAATATGTGTACCAATCAGCTTTGTCAAAGCCATCTCTGCCGTTTGCCTTATAGCTTTCTCCACCGCCGGTATAAGTCACATTGGATACAAATACGTTGAAGTTTGCACCTACCCATAAGCCCTTTAAGGTGTATTTAACCTCAACTCTTGAGTTGACTACAGTTTTACTGATTTTATATTCAACCTGTTCTATATTCAAAGCACGAAGACCGAATCTGCCTGTTGCACTGTCACGTTCTACCTTACATAAAAGCACATTGCCATTCTTATCCTTTACTGTAAGGTTCTTTACGTAATTCTTAGCGTCTTCCCATGTTGTTATGGACTTATCAAGCATAGCAACCATCATTCCGCTGGAGTGTGTCTTGGATGAAACATAGGTGGGCTTTGTGCTCAGATAGCTCTTTGTGAATTCAGGATAAAGTGCCTGAGTTGCTGCTGTGTTCCATACATAACCGCCTGCGGCACCTGTTCTGCAGTCGTTGTACTGTGATGAGTAAACGAAATTGCCGTCATCATTTGAATTTGTTACGTTTGTTGCTGATGCACTGAAAGCCATTGTTGCTACTGTAGCTGTTGCCATTACGCCGGCGATGATTGCCTTAAATTTCTTGTTCATGATAAATACTCCTTTTTAGTTAAAATGTTGTGTTTGAATTTTTTGTTTTCTTTTAAGGTTTTTACTTTTGCGTTTTAGTAGTTTGCGAATAAAAGGTTTTGTTTTTTATAAAGATGTTGGTGTGACGTAGTGCTGTGACGTTTTAAATACTGTGCTTGTATTTTTTATTCTCTTTCCGTCTGAGCTACTCCCGATGTGCACCTCGGTTTCTCTCGTCTGACTAAAGTATATCCCATATTCGGCATTTTGGCAACACTTTTGCTTTATTATCCCTGAATTTGTGGCAACTTGTATTTTGTAAACGATTACAAAATCCGATTTTTGAATTAAGTTGCCCTTTTTTCATTTTTGAGCAAAAATTCTGATTTTTTTATATTTTGTGAAACTGATTTGTGAAGTTTACATAAAGCTGAAATTCCGCTTTATATAGCGTGTTTAAGGGGGATGGACGGATAAGCGGTACACATAAAATTGACCGCTTATTCTGTGATGAAAAGACAAGATTTTTTGACTAAAATTACAACTTAAACGGAAAAATGTACCGCTTATCAATACGACAAGTGGTACAATCGTTCAAAAACCCTTTTAAACAGAGGGTTTGTTGCATCGGACAAGCGGTCGGCAGGTTGGTAGTGACAAACGGAACGAAAAGGCAACCTGCACAGAATTGTTTTCGGCATCTTGAATTGACAAGGTGCAATTCTGTTTGTTGCGTATATTGCGTGGCAAGTTGTCAAAGTTGGCAACTTGTCGTGGAAACTAAGGCTAAAAATGTGGCATTTCGGCATTTTATCCTTATTTTGTGCATCTGGTCGGAATATATTTGACTTTAATTACAAATTTATTTATACTATAACTAAAGAAGAAATTGGAATTCTATTTCAAACGGAGGTAAGATAATGCTTAAATACAAAATATGTGTACTGATGTCAGACATAAGGGAAAATGATACCATATCCTATCTTCTCGGGATTGAAAAGTCAGCTAATACACTTGGCTTTTCAACTACAACCTTTTCTATGTTGCAGCTTTGCGAGCTTATTACAGGAGGAGAGGACAAAGTATTTGACCTTGTCAATTTCAACGAGTATGACGGTGTTATAGTTATTGCCACCAGCTTTGGTGCTCATACCGAGGTTCTTATGGATATATCTGCAAAGATAAAAGAACAATGTGACATCCCTATTGTATCTGTAGGTAAATTTGAGGACGTTGATCACGTAAAGAGCCGCGGAAGCGGAAAGTATATGGAATTGATATTTGACCATCTGATAGAAAAACATAATTGTCAGCATATATATGTACTCGGTGGCAGAAAAAGTACTATCAACGCTCAGATAAACGGAGCAAAGGATTCATTGAAAAAGCACGGTCTTAGCTTTAATGAAAATGACGTTTTCTATGGTGGCTACTGGACGGATTGTGCAGAAACATTAGCGGATAATATTGCAAGAGAAGTACTCCCTATACCCGATGCAGTTGTATGTATCAATGAGCCTATTGCAAGGACCTTTATTAAATGTATGTATCAGTACAATTATCGTATCCCCGATGATATCAAGGTAATGTGCGTTTCAAGATCTCCCGAAAAGCTTGGAAACATACTTTCTATTTCAACAGTTATTATTGATGGTGAAATATCGGGATATGATGCTATGGCTATGCTTTATAATAAAATAACAGGGCTGACTGCTCCTGAAAAGAGACCTCCTCAGCCGGTACTGTCCCTTGGTATAAGCTGTGGCTGTGGTATAATGCCACAGAGAAATACACGCTTTAAATTTGAACAGAGAGAAAAGCAGGAGCATAACGAAATGCTTTTCAGAAACAGCAATATCGAAGAAAAGCTCTATACGGTAAAGAATTTTGATGAGTTCGTTGACATTATGAGAAAAAACGTTTATCTTATATCGGGAAGAAAAGGCGTCAGCATTTCTCTGATCAATGAAGATAATCTGCACGCAACCTGTGTTTTCTTTGTTGAAGACCAATATGATAAGACTCCTGAAAAGGAATTTGTTGCAAGTCGTATTCTTCCGGACGGTATATCCATTGACGTTGGCGGTGACAGTTCCTTTACTTTTGTACTGCCGCTTGTATTCAATGGTAAGATGTACGGCTTTATGACTGTTATGTATGATACCCCTGCAATATACGATGAAATAACCCTTAAATTTGCCAAGATAGTATCAATTGCTATTGAGCGTTTAAATCAGCTTGAAGAAGCAAGAAAATCTGCGGTCCCCCAGCAGCAGCCCGCTTTACAGTCATATTCTGCAGAAAAGAATGCAGAAAGTAGCACCGTTATTAATAATCCTACACCGATAAATGACGATATTAATATTTTTGCAAATAAAAACGGCGTTATGTGTAAGGTGGTAGTTGAAAATATACTGTATTTTGAAGCTATAAACAGCAAGATACATATTGCTCTGAAAAGCGGAAAGTACGAGATAAAGCAAAAGCTGTTTGAAATTGAAGAGCAGCTTAATACAAGAGGCTTTGTACGTATATCAAAGTCAATGGTGCTTAATATGAAAAAGGTAGTCAATTTCCGACCCGGTCCTGACAGAACCATTATCGTGACTCTCAGCAATAACGAGGAAATAAAGGTATCAAGAAAGTACGTCGAGGATTTCAAGTCAAGATTATCAATATAACCGGATACTATTATATATATAAAAGAGGAAGTGCAGACTTCCTCTTTTATTTTGTATTTGGGGAGAGATAAATTGTTGTTTATAGGGTTGCCGTAGGCATTGTAGCCCCAAACCCCCTGACCCCCTTTCCCCTGAGGAAAGGGGGAAAATACGGGGGCTACCGCCCCTGCGACCTTGTTTGGGGCTACGCCCCAAACCCCTTGCATATCAAGGCTTGTGGGTTATTTGAAAAAATTACAACAACATTGTAACACCGCCGTTCATAATGTTTTGCCAATTGCAATGGCTTGTAAAGGCGGAATTGGGAGCGGGAGCAGTCCAAGGGACTGAGACGGTTTTTAAAATCTTTGATTTTAAAAACAATGGGAAACTTGTTGAACGCCAAGCGTTCAAACAACAATGATATATCTGCTTCGCAGACGTGATGAATGATATATGCCCTGTCGGGCATATGATGCCGCTTCGCTAATGATGGAATCCGCCTACGGCGGATAAATTTTAATAAATCCGCCTACGGCGGTTTTTGTTTATGCGATAATTTCGGGCGTCTAAGTAGTCGTTGGTCTAAAGACCTCGTCTGTTTCTTGCGAAACAGACGCCCCTACGGAAATGATTATAATTAAAACAAGGTGGTAAATTGCCCGTAAACGCCGATATAAACGGTGGTTTATTGCCCTAAAGGGCGTCGCAGTCCCTTGGACTGCTGGGGCGGTAGCCCCAAAAGGGGTCATTGGTCTAAAGACCGTCGCAGTCTTTCAGACTGCTACATGGGCGGTAGCCTAAACTTTATGAAAATTGCATTTTCATAAAGTCACGCAGTCCTATCGGACTGCTCCCTTCGGCGGCGGGCGTCCGGGGGGGCACCCCCTACATTAAGGTGATAATTAAAACAAGGTGGTAAATTGCCCGTAAACGCCGATATAAACGGTGGTTTATTGCCCTAAAGGGCGTCGCAGCCTCGTAAACGGCGGTGCTACAATGTTGTTGTAATTTCATTTTGCAAACAACCCACAAGCCTTGATATGCACGGGGTTTGGGGCGGTAGCCCCAAAGGGTCACAAGGGGCGGTAGCCCCTCATTTATCCCCCTTCCCTAAGGGGGAAGGGGGTAAGGGGGTTGGGGGCTACAATGCCTACGGCAACCCTATAAACAACAATTTACCTTAATTATGTTCTACCGCTTGATTTTTGTATAGAAAAGTAGTACAATAATAATAGGTAACTATAATCAAAATTCCATACGGAAAGGAATCATATATCATGGTGATAAAAACCTACTATTTAAATGAAGAAAGAACCGTCTACTTAAAGGCTTATATGCTGGATAACGTAGAAGGTCTTCAGTTCTGCGAAAAAAGACCTGCTATCCTTATTTTCCCCGGTGGCGGTTACGAATACTGCTCCGCAAGAGAGGGTGAGCCTGTAGCAATGCGTTATCTTGCCGAGGGCTACAATGCCTTTATCCTTAATTACAGTTGTAACACACGTTACCCCTCAGCGCTTCACAATGCGGCGTATGCAGTACTTAAGCTGAGACAAAGATGCGAAGAATTCGGCATCGACCCTCAGAAAATAGCAGTATGGGGAGCAAGTGCAGGCGGCCACCTTGCGGCTTGTATGGCTACAATGTGGGGAGATCCTGCGGTATATAAACCCTTATCCTGCACTCCCGAGGATATAAGACCCAATGCGGCTATACTCAGCTATCCCGTAATAAGCGGCGTTACAAATCCCCATAAGGGTTCTTTTGACGTGCTTCTCGGTGAAGATGCCACAAGAGACGAGCTTTCAAAACTCTCTATTGAAAACAGAGTAACACCCAAGACACCGCCCGTATTCTTATGGTGCACCGCAAACGATGACTGCGTACCCGCCCAGAATAGTCTTGTTATGGCTAAGGCTTGTGTATCAAATAAAGTTCCTTGTGAGCTTCATATGTTTGACGAAGGCCCTCACGGACTTTCCACCTGCGATAAGGTCACAGGCTGGAACGACTATTTCTACCGCGACAATTGCAAACAGTGGATAAATATGTCGGTTAAATTCCTTGAAAAATATATGGGAGTTTAAAAATCCCTATTGACAAATACGTAAAAGTGTAGTACTATATAATTAGTTAGTCAAGACTAACCGAAAAAGAAAGGACAGAAATATTATGAAAACACCATTTGTATCAAAGGAAAAATTAGAAGAGATCATCAGCGATATCCCCACCCCTTTTCATATTTACGATGAAAAGGGAATAAGAGAAAATGCAAAGAAGTTAAAGCAGGCGTTCTCCTGGAACAAGGGCTTCAGAGAATATTTTGCAGTAAAGGCTACCCCCAACCCCTTCATTATGGAAGTGTTACAGGAAGAGGGCTGCGGCTTTGACTGCTCATCCTACACAGAGCTTATGTTATCTGACAGAGTAGGTGCAAAGCAGCACGACATTATGTTCAGCTCCAATGCAACACCCGACTGCGACTTTGAGCTTGCATATAAGTTAGGGGCTATTATAAACCTTGACGACTTTACACACATTGATATTCTTGAAAAGCTGACAGGTATCCCCGAAACTATTTCCTGCCGTTACAATCCCGGCGGAGAATTCAAGACCAGCGAAAAGGGCAACGTAATGGATACCCCTAAGGATGCAAAGTACGGCTTCACTCACGAGCAGATCATCGAGGGCTACCGTGTTCTTAAGGAAAAGGGTGCAAAGCGTTTTGGTATGCACGCATTCCTTGCCAGCAACACTCTTACAAATGAGTACTATCCCGTACTTGCAGGTATTATGTTCAGAACAGCCGTTGAAATAAAGGAAAAGACAGGCGTTGAACTCAGCTTTATCAACCTTTCAGGCGGCGTTGGTATCCCCTACAAGCCCGATCAGGAAGCTAACGACATCTTAGCTATCGGTGAAGGCGTAAGAAAAGCATATGAAGAGATCTTAGTTCCTGCCGGTCTTGGCGATGTGGCAATCTATACAGAGCTCGGCAGATTTATGCTTGCTCCTTATGGTGCTCTCGTTGCAACAGCGATCAGAGAAAAGCACATCCACAAGGAATATATCGGTCTTGACGCTTGTGCGGCAAACCTTATGAGACCCGCAGTTTACGGTTCATACCACCACATTACCGTAATGGGCAAAGAAAACGCTCCCTGTGACCATATGTACGACGTAACAGGCGGTCTTTGCGAAAACTGCGATAAGTTTGCAATTGACAGAATGTTACCTGAAATTGAAATGGGTGATATCATCTATATCCACGATACGGGTGCTCACGGCTTCTCAATGGGTTATAACTATAACGGTAAGCTCCGTTCAGCAGAGGTTATGTTAAAGCCCGATGGTTCATATAAGCTGATAAGAAGAGCAGAAACACCTGAGGATTATTTTGCAACCTTTGATTTTACTGAAAAGTATAATTTCTCAAAGTAATTTACGTTAAAAATCTGTAAAGGAGGTTATTCTATGACTATTAATAACGTGTCATTTTCAAGTGCAAGCTTTAACGGACTGAAGATGGAAGGAAAGCCTGCTGAAATTCCAGAAGAAGAAAAGATACAGCAGGAAGAAAAGACCTCCCCATTACAGAAGCTACAGGAAAAACGCCGTGCCGATCTTGAATACGCCAAAATGGAGCTGCAAAACCAACGTGAGAACGAGAAAAATGGTAGCACTCAGGGTGCTATGATGAGAGATTACGGCAAGCTCCTGAAAATCGCAATGCGTATAATGAACGGTGATTACGTTCCGCTTTCCGATAAGAAAAAATTAGCAGAAGCTATGCCTGATCTTTACAAGCAGGCGGAAATGATGAAACGTACCGATAACGATGATCCGAAAAAGTACAAGAAAGAATTTGAGGATGAAGAAGAGCAGGACGTTCAGGAACTGGTTACCGAAGGCGTTGCAAATCAGGCGGCAGAAATGGTTGATGCGATGACTTCATCGTCGCAATCTTCATCGGAAGAATAATAAATAAAGTTTCAGGCGACCTTTTTGGTCGCCTGATTTTTATAAAATGAAAAATCCTGAAAAGAAATTTCAGTTCTTTTCAGGATCTATTTTACATATTCGTCTGATATTTAGGCTCGCAGGTGAGGTTTATACCAAGTCTTTTAAAGGTTCTTTCATCGATGGATGACAGCATAACGGTGGAGTGTACCTCGCAGCCACGGAGCTTGTCTATCTGCTCTATAGCCTTTTTAGCCTGCTCGCTGGTATTTGCACATATTGAAAGTGCAATAAGCGATTCGTCGGTATGCAGTCGTGGGTTCATATTACCTAAATGGTGAACCTTGAGATTTTGTATAGGCTCAATTATCTGCGGTGACATAAGCAATGCCGCATCGTCAATTCCTGCAAAATATTTTAGTGCGTTAAGGAGCAGAGCAGAGGATGCACCGAGAAGATTTGACGTCTTGCCGGTTATAATAGTGCCGTCAGGTAATTCCATAGCTGCGGCAGGATAGCCGGTCTGTTCTTCCTTCTGAAGTGCGGCGGCTATCACCTTTCTGTCGTCCTTTGTTACTTTCGCTTTCTTCATTAAAAGCTCCAGTCCGTAGACTTCGTCATCGGCAACAGTGCCTAAACGGTTGTTGCATAATGCGGTATAATATCTTCTGACGATCTCCTGACGGGAGGCTTCGCATACCACTTCATCATCAACAATGCAGTTGCCTACCATATTTACGCCCATATCGGTGGGTGATTTGTAGGGCGATACTCCTGAAATGCGTTCAAACATTGCATTTAAAACGGGGAATATCTCAACGTCTCTGTTGTAATTTACGGTAGTTTCGCCGTAGGCTTCAAGATGATAGGGGTCTATCATATTGACGTCGTTTAAATCAGAAGTTGCCGCTTCGTAAGCTAGATTTACAGGATGGCTAAGCGGCATATTCCAGATAGGGAAGGTCTCGAATTTTGCGTAGCCTGAATTTATATTGTTCTTATGCTCGTGATAGAGCTGGGATAAACAGGTTGCCATCTTTCCGCTGCCGGGTCCGGGTGCGGTGATGATTACAAGTCTGTGGGAGGTTTCTATATAATCGTTCTTGCCGAAGCCTTCATCACTCATTATATATTCAAGGTCAGAAGGGTAGCCCTTGATGTGATAATGATGATAAACCTTTACGCCCTGTGCTTCAAGTCTTTGCTGGAACACGTTTGCGCTTGTCTGTCCCTCATACTGGGTAAGAACGACACTTCCGACAAACAGACCGATCTTTCTGAATATGCTCAGCAGTCTTATTACCTCTGCATCATAAGTTATACCGAGGTCACCTCTCACCTTATTCTTCTCGATATCGGCTGAATTTATGACTATAACTACTTCAGCTTCATCCTTTAACTGTAAAAGCATCTGCAACTTACTGTCGGGCTTAAAGCCGGGGAGAACACGAGAAGCGTGAAAGTCGTCAAAAAGCTTTCCGCCGAATTCAAGATACAGCTTGTCGCCGAACTGGGAGATACGCTCTCTTATGTGTTCGGACTGCATTTTCAGATATTTATCGTTGTCAAATCCGATTTTCCTGCCGTTCATATATATTACCGTCCCTTCTTGTGCGTCTTGCTTTGAAATGTGAGTCTGCACTTTAATTTCTGTATACCAAAACACACTTCTAAGTATAGTACAAAATAAAGAAAAAAGCAAGAGAAAAAGATAAAATAAAATTTCTTTTTAAAAATTTACATAATATCCCTTCTAAGAAAAATTTTTATTTGCAAAATCACGGAGATTGTTAAAAAATTAATAAAAAAAGCCGATTTTGATATTTACATTTTCTTAAAGGTGTGATATAATACTATGTTGAAGGCGTGGGACAAAAAATATCCCCATGCAAATACAAAGGAGGACGATTCCAATGGGAAGACAAAAACTTACTATGGATGGTAACAACGCTGCCGGTCACGTATCCTATGCGTTTACTGACGTTGCTGCGATTTACCCCATTACACCCTCTTCAGTTATGGCTGAAGTAACAGATTCTTGGGCAACTGCCGGAAGAAAGAACATTTTCGGACAGGAAGTTAAGGTTGTAGAAATGCAGTCAGAAGCAGGTGCTGCTGGTGCAGTTCACGGCTCACTTTCAGCAGGTGCTTGCACAACAACTTACACAGCATCACAGGGCTTACTCCTGATGATCCCTAATATGTACAAGATCGCAGGCGAATTATTACCCAGCGTAATTCACGTTTCTGCTCGTGCTCTTGCAACACACGCACTTTCAATCTTCGGCGATCACAGCGACGTTTACGCTTGCCGTCAGACAGGCTACGCTATGATGTGCTCAACAAACCCCCAGGAAGTTATGGACCTCGGTGCTGTAGCTCACCTCGCTACATTTGAAGCAAGAGTTCCTTTCCTTCACTTCTTCGACGGTTTCAGAACATCTCACGAAATCCAGAAGATCGAGGTTTGGGATTATGATACACTCGATAAGATGGTTGATCACGATGCTATCGACGCATTCCGCAACAGAGCATTAAACCCTGAGCACCCTGTTCTTCACGGTACAGCTCAGAACCCTGACATCTTCTTCCAGGCTAAGGAAGCAAGCAACAAGTACTATGATGCTTGCCCTGAGATCGTACAGAAGTATATGGACAAGGTTAATGCTGAAATCGGTACAGATTACAAGCTGTTCAACTACTACGGTGCTGCTGATGCAGAACACGTAATCGTAGCTATGGGCTCCGCTTGCGATACAATCGAAGAAACAATCGACTACATGCTCGCACAGGGCAAGAAGGTTGGTCTCGTTAAGGTTAGACTTTACAGACCTTTTGCTGTAAATGCATTCGTAGACGCTATTCCTTCTACAGTTAAGCAGATCACTGTTCTTGACAGAACAAAGGAACCCGGTGCACTCGGCGAACCTTTGTACCTCGATGTAGTAGCAGCATTAAAGCAGGCTGACAAGTTCCAGAACGTTCCCGTATTCACAGGTCGCTACGGTCTTGGCTCTAAGGACTGCAACCCTGCACAGATCATCGCTGTATACAACAACACAACAAAGGCTAAGTTTACAATCGGTATCGAAGACGACGTTACAGGTCTTTCACTTCCTATCGGTGAAAACCCCAACACAACTCCCGAAGGTACAACTTGCTGCAAGTTCTGGGGTCTCGGTTCAGACGGTACTGTTGGTGCTAACAAGAACTCCATCAAGATCATCGGTGACCACACAGATATGTATGCTCAGGCATACTTCGCATACGACTCAAAGAAGTCCGGTGGTGTTACAATTTCTCACCTTCGTTTCGGTAAGTCACCCATCAAGTCAACTTATTTCGTAAACAAGGCTAACTTTGTAGCTTGCCACAACCCCTCATACATTGATAAGTATGATATGGTTCAGGATGTTATCCCCGGTGGTTCATTCTTACTTAACTGCCAGTGGTCAGTAGAAGAGCTCGATGAAAAGCTCCCTGCACCCGTTAAGGCTTACATCGCTAAGAACAATATCAACTTCTACATCATCAACGCTATCAAGGTTGCTAAGGAAATCGGTCTTGGCAACAAGACAAATACAGTATTACAGTCTGCATTCTTCTCAATCGCTAACATCATCCCTGCTGATGAAGCTATCGACTACATGAAGAAGGCTGCATACAAGTCATTCGCTAAGAAGGGCGAAGAAATTGTTAATATGAACTACGCTGCTATCGAAAGAGGTGCAGGTGAAGTAATTAAGGTTGACGTTCCTGCTGCTTGGGCAGATGCTGAGGGTACACTTCCTGTAGCAGTTGCAACAGGTGACAGAAAGGATCTCGTTGACTTCGTTAACAACATCCTTATCCCCGTAAACGCTCAGAGAGGTGACAGTCTCCCCGTTTCTACATTCGTAGATATGGCTGACGGTACATTCCCTCAGGGTTCAGCAGCTTACGAAAAGCGTGGTATCGCAGTAGACGTTCCCGAGTGGATTCCTGAAAACTGCATCCAGTGTAACCAGTGCTCATTCGTATGTCCTCACGCAGTAATCCGTCCTATCATCCTTTCCGAAGAAGAAGCTGCTAAGGCTCCTGCTGGTGCAAAGATGAAGGATGCTATGGGTCTTCCCGGCATGAAGTTTGCTATGGTTACATCTGTACTTGACTGTACAGGTTGCGGCGTATGTGCACAGGTTTGTCCTTCCAAGACAAAGGCTCTCGAAATGAAGTCTCTTGATTCTCAGATGGCTGAACAGGCTATGTTCGACTACGCTATGACAATTCCTGAAAAGCCTGAAGTTGCTGAAAAGTTCAAGGAAACAACAGTTAAGGGCTCACAGTTCAAGCAGCCCCTCCTCGAATTCTCAGGTGCTTGTGCAGGTTGTGGTGAAACACCTTACGCTAAGCTCATCACACAGCTCTTCGGTGACAGAATGTACATCGCAAACGCTACAGGTTGTTCTTCAATCTGGGGTGGTTCTGCTCCTTCAACTCCTTATACAGTTAATAAGGAAGGTAAGGGTCCTGCTTGGGGTAACTCACTCTTTGAGGATAACGCTGAATACGGTCTCGGTATGTTCATCGCTCAGGATACATTAAGAGAAAGAGCTCAGGGTCAGCTCAAGGCTATTGCTGAAAAGACAGAAAACGCTGACGTTAAGGCTAAGATCGACGCTTACTTTGAAACAGCAAACGATGGCAAGGCTAACGCTGCCGCTACTAAGGAATTAGTTGCCGCGCTCGAAGCTTGCGATTGTGATTGTGCTGAAAAGAAGGCAGTTCTCAAGGCTAAAGACTTCCTCGCTAAGAAATCCAACTGGATCTTCGGTGGCGACGGTTGGGCTTACGATATCGGTTACGGCGGTGTTGACCACGTTCTCGCTTCCGGCAAGAACGTAAACATCTTCGTATTTGATACAGAAGTTTACTCCAACACAGGTGGTCAGGCTTCCAAGGCTACAAACGTAGGTGCGGTTGCTCAGTTCGCTGCAGGTGGTAAGGACGTTAAGAAGAAGGATCTTTCCGGTATCGCTATGAAGTATGGTTACGTATACGTAGCTCAGATCGCTATGGGTGCTGATATGAACCAGTGCTTAAAGGCTATCGCTGAAGCTGAAGCATATGACGGTCCTTCACTGATCATTGCTTATGCTCCTTGTATCAACCACGGTATCAAGGGTGGTCTTACAATCGCTCAGAAGGTAGAAAAGGAAGCTGTACAGGCTGGTTACTGGCACTTATTCAGATTCAACCCTGCTGCTCCCGAAGGAACAAACCCCTTCACACTCGACAGCAAGGCTCCTACAGGCGATTACAAGGAATTCATGATGAGAGAAGTTCGTTACAACTCCCTCATGCGTGCTAACCCTGACAGAGCTAACGCACTCTTTGATAAGGCTGTTGCTAACTCCAAGAAGCGTTACGAAGACCTCGTAGGTCTTGTAGAATACTACAAGCCCCAGGCGTAATTTTTAATAATTGATGCTACGTTTAAACGGCATATAAATAAAGCCGAATTGAATAATTCATAATAGGTTTAAAGCCCCTCCGACTTGATCGGAGGGGTGATTTTTTGTTGCATTTTATAAATAATATGTTATAATTAATTTAAAAGATTATAAAAAAGGGGAGTTATTATGATGGACAAATTTTTTGAAATGACTGCTCGCAAAACAAATATAAGAACAGAGTTTTCTGCAGCTCTCACAACTTTTTTTGCGATGGTATATATTCTTATGGTTAATCCAAATATTTTCTCAGACCCACTCAGCGATGGTTCTAATCCTCTTGGTGTATCCTTTGGTGCAATTTATATCGCTACAGCGATATCCGCAATCATAGGTACTTTGCTTATCGGATTACTCGCCAATCTGCCTTTGGCACAGGCAAGTGGTATGGGACTTAATGCTTTTTGTGTATATACGGTATGTTTAGGCTTTGGCTTCAGTTATGCAAACTCTATGGTGCTTGTACTTATTGACGGTATCGTATTCGTCCTGCTTACGGTTACAGGACTTCGCAAAAAGATATTCGACTCTATTCCTGCAATGGTAAGAGCAGGTATCCCTGCCGGTATCGGTCTTTTCATCGCACTTTTAGGACTTAAGAATTCAGGCATTGTTACAGTAACCTCATCAGGTATGGAATTAGGTTCGTTCAATATTCTTAATATGGCGTGGGGTGATATTATGCCTCTTGTGGTCTGCCTCATTTCCTTCTTTGCTATTGTAGTTATGTCAAAGAAGAACATAAAGGGTTCAGTTTTATGGGGGATACTCATCGGTATGGCTGTATATTACCTCTTTGGTCTTACGATACCCCGGTTCTATGAAAAGCTCAGTATTTCTCTTACAAGCCCCTTTGCCGCATTCGGTGAGTTTACAGAGCAATCCTTGTTCAAGGTATTCACAGAGGGTTTTGATTTCTCACACTTTATAGAAGCAAATGGAATAACAAACTTTGTTATTGTTATTCTTACAACCTCTCTTGCATTTTGTATGGTTGATATGTTTGATACACTCGGCAATCTTTATGCTGCTTGTCGAAAGGGCAACCTGCTTACAAAGGACGACGATATTCCGAGAGTAAATCAGGCTATGATTTCTGACGCTGTTGCAACCTGTGTAGGTGCTGTTTGCGGTACGTCAACGGTTACAACCTTTGCAGAATCTACGGCGGGTGTAGCCGAGGGTGGCAGAACGGGACTTACATCAGTATTTACCGCTATATTCTTCTTTATAGCAATGTTTCTAAGCCCTATAGCACAGCTTATACCGGGATGTGCAACTGCTGCCGCACTCCTTTACGTAGGTGTTCTTATGATGAGCTCTATAAAGGACGTTGACTGGGACAAGCTTGAAATTGCAGTTCCCGCATTTCTGACGGTTGCAGTTATGCCTTTTACGGGCAACATTTCCTACGGTATTGCCTTCGGTATGATTTCCCACGTAGTTATCGAGCTTTTCACAGGTAACAGCAAAAAGGTAAAAATCAGCACCTATGTACTTGCACTTATGTTTATAGTGCTTTTGCTTCTTACACACTGATAAAAAAGCAAATCCCACCATCATAAGATGGATAGTTATATAGAAGTATTACAAAGCTACTTTTGATGAAATGTCAAAAGTGGCTTTGCGTTACTTATGTTATTGACTATTTCTGATATTCTTGTTATAATTATTTTATCAGCATCTTTGAATTTGTCGGAAGGCGTTTTGTTATGAAGATTATTACCAGCAATGTCAAGGTATTGAATCGTGACATGATGAAATATCTTGCATATATTCCAATGTTTATAGGTCACATGATAGCCTGGATAAATCTTATGAATCATCCGGAGAACGAACTTGCTTTATATGAACTTCCTCTACCGTTGCTTCTCATTTCGGGCTTATCACTTTTTTGTCCTCCTGTTATGTTTTTCTTTATAGCCGACGGATACAAATATACAAGGGACAGAAAGAAATATGCATTAAGACTGCTATTGTTTGCTTGTATTTCACAGCCTTTTCACTGGCTTATATTTCAGCCGTTATACGGTTGGTGGACGTTCAATGTGATATTTACACTGTTTTTCGGATTGCTTTCCATTATTGCGTGGGAAAGTAAATTCAAGCTGTGGCAGAGAATATTGCTAATTATCCTGTGCGATGCTGCGACTGTTTTGCTTTATTCCGACTGGATGATTTTTGGTGTATTATTCATATTATTACTGCATATCTTAAGGGACAGACCGAAAGCAAGATTTATTGCGTATAGCTTACTGATAGTTATTCATACTTCAATAAATCTTTTCTCATTGGGTACAGTTCCTGCATTCAAGTTAATTTTGTATATGTTCGTTATGCTTGCAGTTTTTATGGCGGCATATCTTTGCATGACTATATTTTATAATGGTAAAAAAGGCAAACACCCTAATTTTGCTAAATGGTTTTTCTATATCTTTTATCCGCTTCACTACCTGATAATATTTATTGTAAAAATAACATTGGACAGATTATGATTTTTAGGGAATAATAAAATCCAGAGAAGAAATCAATGCTTCTCTGGATTTACTTCTTTATGACCACTCCGATTAAGATGGTGGGATAAATTTCTGTAATAAAAGCCCCTTTATAAGGGGCTTTCTGATTTCTGTTATTCCTCGCAGCAGGTTTCGCAATGCTCTTCGATAACACCAACGATAGGTGTAGGATCAATGCCCTGACGAGTGTAATAGTCTGCAAGTGCAGTCTTGATTGCCTGTTCTGCTAAAACAGAACAGTGAATTTTTGCAGGAGGCAGACCGTCGAGAGCCTCTACAACTGCCTTGTTTGTAAGCTTTAAAGCGTCCTCTACGGATTTGCCCTTGATCATCTCTGTAGCAATTGAGCTTGTAGCGATAGCCGCACCGCAACCAAAGGTCTTGAACTTTACGTCTGTTATGATGCCGCCGTCGATCTTGAGATACATCTTCATGATATCTCCGCATTTTGCGTTACCGACTTCACCAACGCCGTCGGCATTTTCAAGCTCTCCTATATTTCTGGGATTTGCGAAATGATCCATTACTTTTTCTGAATATAACATTATTTATGTCCTTCCTTTCGGTATGTTTTACTTTATTTTAAAGGTTTCGCCCTTGATTATATGCTCCCATAAGGGTGACATACTTCTCAGCTTTGCAATAATTTCAGGAAGAACCTGAAGTAATGCGTCAACTTCTTCCTCAGTTGTGTATTCGGACATTGAAATGCGGAGTGAGCCGTGAGCGATTTCGTGGGGGAGTCCTATTGACAAAAGCACGTGAGAGGGATCGAGTGAGCCTGATGTGCAGGCAGAACCGCTGGATGCGGCAATACCCTGAAGATCAAGCTGAAGCAGAAGGCTTTCACCTTCAACGCCTTCAAAGGAGAAGTTTAAGTTGCTTGCCATTCTTTTCTCTCTGTCGCCGTTTAAATGAACTCTGTCGATCTTCATAACGGCGTCATAGATCTTATCCTGTAATGGCTTTAATTTAGCGTTCTTTGCGTCAATGTTGTTGCAGGCTTCTGTAAGAGCAACACCAAGACCAACGATTGCAGGAACGTTTTCTGTACCGGCTCTTCTGTTTCTTTCCTGTGCACCGCCGTCGATAAGATTTGGCAGGCGGTATTTCTTATTGATATAAAGGATACCGCAGCCCTTCTGAGCATGTATCTTATGACCGCTGAGGGACAGCATATCGATATTCTGTTCCTTAACATTGATGTGTACGTTACCGATAGCCTGAACTGCGTCTGTGTGGAATATTACTCCCTTTTCCTTACAGATAGCACCGATCTCAGCGATAGGCTGGATAGTACCTATCTCGTTATTTGCGTACATAATAGTAACTAATGCGGTATCAGGACGGATAGCGTTTGCTACGTCCTCAGCCTTTACAACACCGTTTTCGTAAACGGGGAGGTAGGTTACTTCGTAACCTTCCTTTTCAAGTGCCTTTAAAGGGTGTAATACTGCGTGATGTTCAAAAACAGATGTGATGATGTGCTTTTTACCCTTTGCCGCCATCATTTTTGCAGTGCCTTTTATTGCCCAGTTGTCACTTTCACTGCCACAGCTTGTGAAGTATATTTCGTTTTCCTCGCACCCTAAAGCTGTTGCAGCCTGCTTTCTGGCATTGTTTACAGCAATTGCCGCCTCTCTGCCAAGGGTGTAGATTGATGAAGGGTTGCCGTAGCCCTCCTTTAAATAGGGGAGCATAGCGTCCAGAACCTTGTCGCTTACCTTTGTGGTAGCGGCATTGTCAAGATAAATCCTTGTTTTGAGCATTTTATACAAGTCCTTTCTTTATGTGAAGGATTTCAGCTTTTATATTTCTCTACTGAAATCGCACCTATTTAGTCCGTTTTCTATTATATACTATTTTGAAATTAATATCAATAGTTTATATAAAAAAATTTAAAAAATTATGCTGTGTATGAAAATTCACACACAGCATATTTTAGTTAACTGTTCTGTCGTCAACGTAGCCTTCAGGCATTTTGACGTTTTTCTTTATTTCGACCTTATCGTAGTACATATCCTTATCTGCACGGGCAAATACGTCCGTATATGTATCGTTGGTATCGTAGCCCTTGTACTGAGCATAGCCGATAGCCACGTGAAGACCAAGCTCGTATCTTGTTGAGCCCTCGTTGAATTTATTGACAGCTTCTTTGAAACGTGATTTAAGCTTTTCGCAGACGCCGTCCTCAGGGTTGATGATTATACATACAAACTCATCACCGCCAATTCGGAATATTTCGTAATCTCCGAAAACACCGCGGATTAGTTCAGAAGCATCGGAAATGAGCATATCACCGAATTCGTGTCCGTGTCTGTCATTGTACATCTTGAGATAGTTGATATCCATAACAATAACCGCATAGCTTGAATCGGGGTGTTTTGTGATGATTTCAACACGTTTTATTGCATCGGCATAAGCCGCTTTATTACCTGCACCGGTGGGAGCATCGGTAAACGCCTGTTTATTTATCTTGCCGATAAATCGCTTAAGCTCTCCTACGGTAGTTCTGAAGCTGTCTGCAAGTGTACCTATTTCATCCTTTGATCTACATTCTATTTCGACATCCAGGTCACCTGATGCGATCTGTTTTGATACTTCAGTCAGATGTTTTATAGGTTTGAAGAGGATGGTTACTGTTTCCATTGTGATGATGAATGCTACACCGAGTACTATAAACAACGCTAAAACTATCTGGGTAATAAGATTATTTCTGTCAACAACTATTTCGTTTGCGGGAATAGAATGAACAAGTATCATATCATTTGCAAGACGCTGAACGGATAACATTCTGTGTCCTCCGTCAGTTGTGGGAGCGGAAATAATATTTTCTGAATTGGTATTTACAAGGGTTTCCTTATCCACACCGAAGAAGGATTTGAAATTTTCGTTTGATACACCCTTGGGATAGTTTTTGTGATAGATTATATCACCCTTATCATTGCAAAGGAAGGCTATGCCCGTATCATAGATCTTTATGCTGTCGATAGTGCTTGTGACAAGCTTCATATCAATATCCATACCAACGACGCCGACAAAGTTTCCGCTTATTATTATCGGCATAACGTAAGATATCATATATGTATTATTGGAACGATTGGGATCGGTGTATGGATCTATCCACTGAGCTGAATTGGTCATTCTGGGATAAAAATACCACATGGTTTCCTTTTTCACTTCAAGGTCTGTCAGATCTGTCATAGTGTGAGGGTAGAACCCGGGTTCGGTGGAAGGTGTTTCATCAGAGTTTTCCTCAGGCGGGTTAGGGTCTCCATTTTCATTATATACAAGAAGGCTACCATCGTAGGGAAGGTCAAGCTCGGGAGCAAATCTTATGTAAGCCGCAACAGCACCCGGGGTGTTTTCTGCAGCGTTTTTCAGCAGTACGTTCATAGCTTCTATATATTCTTCAAGAAGATAGTGATTATACTGATAATCCTCTGCACTCGTATACATATTTTCGGCGTAGGAGTGAGGGATTTTAACCGACTGCTCAATACTTGACATAATAGTATTTATGCTTTGTGCGTTTTTGGATGAGGTAAGAGAGATGATGGTGCTGGAGTTCTTGTCAACGATCAGACTTGAGCTGATAAGACTTATACTGCCTATGGCTATGGCAGCAAGAAGCACGCATATAAACGTCATTACGACAAATTTGGTTTTCAGCGATTTTTTCATAATGATGCCTTCCTTAGCAGGAGGGATATATCATGGCCTTCCGTTTGACTATGATAATCGACCTGTTGTCACTTTTGATTTTTCTTTTTCTTTCTTTATGTTTATACGACTTTTTTGAATATATCATTTCTGAGGTTGTGTAAAATCCGTTCCGTCCGGAATACTCCTCAGTATATAACTTACACATACTATCATTCTATCACAAGTGAGGAGAAAAATCAATAGCGAAAAAGTTATAATTTTAAGAAAAACGACATTTTTTTGATATATTTCTTTAAGCAAAGAAACGATTTTTAAATTTGAAAAATTATCCTTCTGTTATTGATTTTTAGGTTTATAGTGTGCTATAATTGAATTGTCGGATAATGTCGACAATTATTTATTGGAGGTAAAGCCTGTGGAAGCAAAAAACAAGTTTTATATTTCCGGTAAAACGATAGTTACGTTTATCATAATCGTTATATTGGTAACGGTAGCTGTAGTGTTAGCGATAGTATCCGGAAATAAGCCGGAAGAACCCAAAAAGGAAATTATAACCGAAGCTATGCTTGAAGAGGTTATAAACGTCAGCGAGCTTTCAACCTTTGAAGCTGTGTATAACGGTGTCGCAAAGGTCTACAACAAACAAAAACCCATCAACATCGATTATTACGTCAGCTATTGCTCAAAGATAAAGGCGGGTATTGATTTTGAACAGGTTGGTATCAGCGTTGATAATGAAGCGAAAAAAATAACAGCAACACTTCCTGAGGTCACTATTACCGACGTGACAGTCGATATTACTACTCTTGACTACATATTCCAGAACGCTGCGGCAAATAATGCATCTGTTTCGGAAGAAGCGTATAAAGCGTGCATAGAGGATGCTACTGTAGAAAGCAGAAGGCAAAAGGACATTTATTCCTTTGCTCAGCAGAATGCAGAGAATGTTATAAAGGCACTTATAAATCCCTTTGTGAGCCAGCTTGATGAAGAATATACGCTTGAAATAATATTACCGGAGGTGGAGGAATGAGAAAAGTATTTGCTTTGTTTTTATCCCTTGCGGTGTGCATTATATGTGCGTCCTGCAGTTCCCAATCAGAAAGCTCTGTACCCGAAAAGATACCTGAGCCTGAGATCACCAAGATGAGATCTATCTGCGAGCTTGCTACTATGGAATGCTATTATCATAACGTTGCAAAATTCTATGAGGAAAAAGCAGAATCATTTCTGTGGTTTACAAAGGACAAGCATTTCTGGATAGAATACGCAGGTGTTGTAACTATAGGTATAGATGCTTCTCTTGTCAATGTAATGGTAGAAGATGAAAAGGTAACTATTACAATGCCGCCTGCCAAAGTACTTGGCTGTAAGGTTGACGAAAACACCCTTACGTATCAGTCTGTGATAGTTGCAAACGGGTCTGCGGCGGTAACGGCAGAGGATCAGACAGCCGCCTTTAAGGAAGCACAGAAGGAAATGCAGAACGTTGCTTCAAACGATATGACGCTTCTTAAAAATGCTCAGCAGAGAGCACAGAAGCTTATTGAGGATTATGTCAGCAATCTTGGCGAATTGGTCGGAAAGAAATATTACGTCAACTGGTTATACGTAACGGATGAAAATATAAAAATTGACGATACAAGCAGTCAGGAAAACAGCTCCGCAACTTCTGAAAGTGCTGCAGAAGGCTGATAAAACAACATATAGTAAAGCCCGAAGGTATTTACTTTCGGGCTTTTAAAACAGGAGGAAATAATGAAGATAGCATTTTTATCCGATATCCACAGCAACTATTATGCTTTATCCGCTTGCTACCAATATATAGAAGAAAACGACGTTGATCATATCTGTTATCTTGGTGACTATATCTCCGATTTTCCTTATCCTCAGAAGACCCTTGAAATGATAAAGGAGTTTTCAAGAGATCACTCCTGCATTTACATAAAAGGTAACCGTGAAGAATATATGGAAAACGCCTATAGAAACGGCGTTCCCTGGGTAAAGGGCAGTCAACAGGGTTCTCTTTTATACACCTACGAAAACCTTAGAGAAGAGGATATAGAGTGGTTTCTGTCCTTGCCTGTTTATAGTGAAATTACTATCGGGGATTACGCACCTTTTGGTATCAGTCACGGAGGATATGATAACTCAAGAGAAATTATATTACCCTATGATAATACCGCCGATGAGTTTATAAAAAATCAGACAACAAAGCTTCACGTCTTAGGTCATAGCCACAAGCCGTTTATTTATGAAAGAGACGGAAAGATACTGCTTAATCCCGGTTCTGTAGGAGTGGCGGTAAGCGGCAGGACAAAGGCTCAGATGGCGGTGGTGGAGTTTCTTGCAGATGATATATTTCCAAGTCTTGTAGAACTGCCATATGACAGAGAAGCTGCTATAAAAGACTTTTACGAAAGCGGGCTTTTTGATTTCGCAAACGTCTGGTCAAGGACTATCATCGCAATAGTCGAGACGGGTGTGCATTACAACGAGCAATGTATAGCCCTTGTGGAAAAGCTGTCACAGCAAAGCGGAAGAGATTTCGGCGATGAAGAATTATGGCAAAATGCTGCCGAAATTCTTGGTATATAGTCAGTCTGCTATTTTTCCGCCGCAGGATAAAATAAATCTACCAAGCTCTTCCGAATTGTCGGGAGAGCATTTTATTTGCAAAAGGGCAGAAGAAGCTCTGTTTACTTCTTCACTTGTGGCATTTTCGGGGAAAACGGGACAAAATACGCCTGACAGATAGCTTGTGTTTGCAATAACGTTCGGTACGACTGTGCAGTATCCGTAATAGCCTGTGATATCATACATTGCTGTTACGTCACAAGGAGTGTCGGTATATTTCTCGTTTATTTTCGATGCCACGTATTCGGCTTTATCGGTACTGTCAAATCTTGCTTTTATCTTTACTGACATAAAAATTCTCCTTTTTCTTTTATTATCTGTCGTCAAAAAATTTTAAAACCTGCTAATTTTTTCATAAAATATAGTTTAAAGATTGAAAAACTATAGAAAATGTGGTAAAATAATATGGAATATGATTAACAGACAGGAGATGAAACAATGGATATAAAGGTAGGAGATATCCTTAAGATGAAAAAGGAGCACCCTTGCGGCTCAAAGGATATGTTAGTACTTCGTATAGGAGCGGATTTTAAGCTCAGATGTACGGGATGCGGCAGAGAATTTATGACACCCAGATCAAAGTGTGAGAAAAAAATAAAATCTGTTGTTTCAGCTGAAACAGAACAAGAGTAAAAACAGGAGAATAGAAATGATTGATAAATTAAAGGGAATGGAAATCCGATTTGATGAGATAAATGAAAAGCTTACTGATATAAACGTTATAAATGATCAGGAGCAGTACAAAAATCTTATGAAGGAGCTTAAAAACCTTACTCCCATAATTGATAAGTACAGAGAATACAAGGCTGCAAATGACGATTATGAAGAGGCAAAGTCAATGCTTTCAGAGGGCGGACTTGATAAGGACTTCAAGGAAATGGTACAGCAACAGTACGATGAAAATAAAGCTCTTATCGAACAGTATACCGAAGAGCTTAAAATTCTGCTTTTACCTAAAGATCCTGACGACGACAAGAACGTAATTATTGAAATTCGAGGCGGTGCAGGCGGTGATGAAGCGGCACTCTTTGCAAACTCTCTTTACAGAATGTACACCATGTACGCACAGCTTAAGGGTTGGAAGATGGAAGTGATAAACGCAAACCCCACAGAACTTGGCGGATATAAGGAAATCAGCTTTTCTGTTGAAGGTGACGGTGCTTATGCAAAGCTTAAATATGAAAGCGGCGTACACAGAGTACAAAGAGTACCCGAAACGGAAACTCAGGGACGAATTCACACTTCAACCATAACGGTAGCGGTACTTCCTGAAGTTGAAGAGGTGGACGTGGAAATAAATCCTGCTGATTTAGAGTTTCAGACCTTCCGTTCGAGCGGTGCAGGTGGTCAGCATATCAACAAGACGGAATCTGCTATCCGCATTATTCATCATCCCACAGGTGTTGTGGTTGAATGTCAGGAAGAAAGAAGCCAGCACAAGAACAAGGACAAAGCTATGAAGATGCTTTACAGTAAGCTTTATGAAGCTAAACTGAACGAGCAGACAAGTAAGATCGCGGCAGAGAGAAAAATCCAGGTAGGTACGGGTGACCGTTCTGAAAGAATAAGAACCTATAATTATCCTCAGAGCCGTGTCACAGACCACAGAATAGGACTAACGTTATATAAGCTTGAAGCAATGCTTAACGGCGATTGCGACGAAGTGTTCGAGGCACTGGCAATCGCAGACAGAGCGGCAAAGCTTGCGGCAAGTAATGAAAATTAAGGTGATATATTGGTAACAGAAGTTTTAAAGCCGTCTATGGAAACGCTGAAAAAGGCGGCAGAGCTTATAAAAAACGGAGAGGTAGTCGGCATCCCAACAGAAACGGTATACGGTCTTGCGGCAAACGCCTATGACAGTAACGCCTGTGCAAAGATATTTGAAGCAAAAGGAAGACCCCAGGATAATCCGCTTATAATCCATATCAGCAGTCTTACGATGCTTAAAAATTCCGTAAGAGAAATTCCGCCCTTGGCACTTATACTTGCGGATAATTTCTGGAGTGGACCGCTGACTATGATTTTTCCTAAGAAGGACATAGTTCCGGATACCACGAGCGGCGGACTTGATACGGTGGCAGTACGTATGCCTGATAACGAGGATACGTTAAATCTTATTGAGATGTGCGGATTTCCTTTGGCGGCACCCTCAGCAAATCTTTCGGGCAGTCCCAGTCCTACTTCCGCCACACACGTTTTTCAGGATATGAACGGCAGGATACCGCTTATCATAGATGGCGGTGAGTGTGAAAAGGGAGT
Source organism: Oscillospiraceae bacterium (assembly GCA_015067025.1). Classification (GTDB taxonomy): domain Bacteria; phylum Bacillota; class Clostridia; order Oscillospirales; family Ruminococcaceae; genus Ruminiclostridium_E. The sequence goes on along the minus strand of SVNC01000003.1, from coordinate 10,089 downwards.
AGAAAGTACAGTGATCTGCTTTACCGATAACGGCAAGGGCGTAAAAATACTCCGTCCCGGTGCTGTGACAGAAGAGATGCTGAGTCGCTTTTGCGAAGTCGAAACTGATAAAAACGTGTTTGCAAAGCCTATGGAAAACGAAAAGGTTATTTCTCCCGGTGTAAAATATAAGCATTATTCTCCAAAAGCGAAAATAGTAATAGTAGAAACGGATAATGACAAAGCCTTTGCTGATTTTCTTAACAGCAGGGAAGAAGAAAACCTCTACGGTGTCATTTTCGGAAACGAAAAGGATATAAAAGTAAAAACGATGAGCTACGGCATTACTGCCGAAGAGCAGGCACATAATCTTTTTGCGGTGCTTCGTCGTACAGATGAGCTTGGTGCTGACATAGCCTACGTACGATGTCCTGAGAAAAAGGGAGTGGGAACGGCGGTTTATAACAGACTGCTTCGTGCGGCGGCATTCAACGTCATAAAACTTTAAAGTGGTGATATTTTGAACAGTAAGAAAATATATGGTCTTACAGGTATGTCAGGTGCAGGAAAGACTACAGTAAGCGAAGTTTTTAAAGAAAACGGCTTTGAAGTCATAAACTGCGATATGGTGGCGAGAGAGGTTACCGAAAAGGGAACTGCCTGCCTTAAAGAAATTGCAGAAAAATTTGACGGGGTTTTAAATCCCGATGGCACTCTTGACAGAAAAAAGCTCGGCTCAATAGTGTTCAGTGATAAAGAAAAGCTTAAACTGCTGAATGATACTATTTATCCTTTTATATCCTACAGAGTAATAAAAGGGATAGAAAATACAGATAACAATTACGTACTGCTTGACGCACCGACCCTTTTTGAAAGCGGGATAGATTTTATCTGTGATGGCGTAGTAAGCGTTGTGTGTGACAAAGAGCTTTCGGTAAAGCGTATTATGGCAAGGGACAATATATCGGAAGAAGCGGCAGAAAGCCGTCTTTCATCCCAGCACGACAAGAGCTTTTATAAAGAAAAAAGCAGCTTTTGCATAGAAAATAATGATACTGCTGACGTACTTCAGAAAAAGGCTGAAGAAATAGCTCGGCAGATTAAAAGAGGTATATGAGAACAAGAAGAAAGAAAAACAGCAAAACAAAAATCGCGGTAGCGATACTTCTCGTTGCAGTGCTTGCGGTACTTGCATTTTTCGGTATCAGTTACGGTGTGGACAGATTTCAAAGAGAAACGCATCCGCTGAAATATCACCAGTACGTTATGCAGTACAGTAAAGAGTACGGACTTGACAGTTTTCTTGTGTATGCGTTTATAAAGACTGAAAGCGGTTTTGATGAAAAGGCAGAGTCCTATCTTGGAGCAAGAGGACTTATGCAGATAATGCCTGAAACCTTTGAGTGGATACGCTACAGACTTGATGAAGAAAACGACCCCGAAATAAGCTTTGACAGTATGTATGAAGCGAAAACAAACATCCGTTACGGTTGTTATCTGCTGAAATACTTGTCTGACGAATTCGGCGGAGGACTTACAGAAATTGCGGCGGCATATCACGCAGGTAACGGCAGTGTAAGTGCATGGCTTGAAAACAGCGAATATTCGGAAAACGGCAAGCTTATAAAAATACCTAAATCCGACACGGCACATTACGTGGATAAGATCAGTAATGCTTATGAGGTTTACTGTAAATTATATAATGAAAAATAAATCTTAAATTTAAGAAAGGATGGTTTTCAAAATGGCAAAGGAAACAAAAAAATCAAAGGCAGAGGAACTTAAGGAAAAGCTTTTTTATACAAAGAAGCACACAACTCTTATCATGTCTGACGCGGAGCAGAAAAAGGCTGACAAGTACTGCGAAGGCTATAAGAAATTCTTAGATAACGGCAAAACTGAAAGAGAGGCTTGTGCTACAGCAGTTGAAATGGCTGAAAAGGCAGGTTTCAAGCTTTTTGATAAGAATGCAAAATATAAGGCAGGCGACAAGGTTTACACAGTAAACAGAGGTAAAGCGGCAATCTTTGCAATTATCGGTAAGCAGGATATTGCAAACGGAGTTAATCTCACAGCTGCACACATTGATTCACCCCGTATAGATTTAAAGCAGAATCCTCTTTATGAGGCTGATGAGCTTGGTTATTTCAAGACTCATTACTATGGTGGCATCAAGAAGTATCAGTGGACAGCTATTCCCTTATCACTCCATGGTGTAATTGTAAAGAATGATGGTACAGTCATTACAGTAAATATCGGTGAAGATGAAGCAGATCCCTGTTTTGTTGTAACGGACCTTTTACCCCACCTTGCAGAAGAGCAGTACAAGCGTCCTGCAAACAAGCTTATTACAGGCGAAGAGCTTAACATTCTTATCGGCTCTCGTCCTTTCAAGGAGGATGAGACCTCTGATGCGGTAAAGCTTAATCTTATGAATATTCTTTTTGAAAAGTACGGTGTTGTTGAAAAGGACTTTTTAAGTGCAGAGCTTGAATGTGTGCCTGCGATGAAATCCCGTGACGTAGGCTTTGACAGAAGCCTTGTGGGTGCCTACGGTCAGGACGACAGAGTATGCTCCTACACAGCTTTTACAGCCTTACTTGACATAAAGGGTACTCCTGATAAAACAGCGGTATGTGTGCTGACAGACAAGGAAGAAACAGGCAGTGACGGTAATACCGGTCTTTGCTCATCTTATCTTAAATTCTTCCTTTACGATCTTGCAGAAAACGGCGGCAGTGACGGCAGAACGGTAATGACAAACTCAAAGTGCCTTTCAGCAGACGTAAATGCAGGTTTTGATCCTACCTTCCCTGAGGGCTATGAGCGAAAGAACTGTGCATATATGAATAAGGGTATCGTAGTGACAAAGTATACAGGTGCAAGAGGAAAGTCAGGCACAAGTGATGCTAACGCTGAATACGTAGGACTTATCCACGCTATGCTTGATAAGAATAACGTAGTATGGCAGACAGGCGAGCTTGGTAAGGTTGACTTCGGCGGCGGCGGAACTGTAGCGGCATATATCGCAAACCTCAATATTGATACGATTGACGTGGGCGTTCCCGTACTTTCAATGCACGCACCCTTTGAAATTACAGCAAAGAACGACGTGTATATGGCTTATAAGGCATTCTCAGCCTTCTATAAGTTAGCATAAAGCAAAACATAAAAATCACCTGCTTTGAATATCTTGTAAAAAGAGCAAAGCAGGTGTTTTATGATAAATAACGACAGAAAATCAAAACTTCGCAAAGTAATCGGAAAAAAGCTTATAGGTGTGGCTTTTATACTTATCGGTGTTGCAGTGCTTACCTATACGAGCGTAAGACCGAATATTATAAGAATATGCAGATATACGACTGAAGCGGTAATTACAGACCTTATACTAAAAACTATAAATGAAGAGCTTGATACCGCCGAAGAACGGATTGAGTATTCCGATTTAGTAGAGGTTACCTACTCTGAAAACGGCAGAGTGACCTCTGTAAAAAGCAACACTCCTCTTATAAACAGACTCAAAACTGATCTTGTGACAGTCATAAACGAAACCTTAAAGGAAAACAGAACGGATACCACTTATTTATCCTTAGGCACACTTATCGGTATACCGTTTTTGCAGGGTTCCGGACCTGCAGTGGAGATGCGTTCAGAACCGAAGGGCTATGCAAATGCTGTGTTTATAAGCGAATTTACCGATGCAGGTATAAATCAGACGCGGCACAGAATTGTTATGAAAACGACTGTGACTGCGGTTTCCTTTATTCCGCTTTATACTGTAGAAACAACGGTCAGCACGGATTTTCTGATAGCAGAAACTATTATAGTAGGCGAGATCCCCGAAAGCTACACCCACGTAATCGGGGCGAGTGACGATACGATAGATAAAATAAATGATTACGGATCAAATGCAAACTGAAAGGAAAAAGCTCAGATGGAAAGTTTAACAGCAAGAGAAGAATATGAAAAGCTTTGCCGTATAGTAAGCGAGCATAATTTCAATTACTACGTTCTTGATAACCCTACGGTAGAGGACAGCGAATATGACGAGCTTATGAGAAGAATAAAAAAGTTAGAGGCGGAAAACCCTTCCTTTGTTACGGAGGAATCACCTACTCAGAAGGTGGGAGGTTTTGCTTTAAACACCTTTGAAAAGGTAACACACACAGTCCAGATGGGAAGTCTTCAGGACGTCTTTTCAGTAGAAGAGCTTTACGAATTTGACACTCGTGTAAAAAATGCGGTGAGTGGTTTTTTATACTGCGTAGAACCTAAAATAGACGGCCTTTCGGTATCCCTTGAATACGTAAACGGAGAATTTATCCGTGGCTCTACAAGAGGCGACGGATTTATAGGCGAGGATATTACAAAGAATTTAAAGACTATAAAATCAATACCTAAAAGGTTATCTGAGCCGTTACCCTTCTTAGAGGTAAGAGGTGAAGTGTATATGCCTAAAAAGAGCTTTGAGAAATTAGTTACTGAGCAGCTTAAAAATGACGAACAGCCTGCAAAAAATCCGAGAAATGCGGCGGCAGGCTCTTTAAGACAGAAGGATAGCCGTATCACTGCATCCCGAGGACTTGATATATTTATATTCAATATTCAGCAGATTGAAGGCAAGACTCTGACTTCACATAAGGAGAGCCTTGACTATCTTAAATCCCTCGGCTTTAATGTTGTTGATGGATATAAGACATACGATAATATGGAGGATGCGGTAAAGCGTATTGAAGAGATTGGTGCAAACAGACAAAGCTACAGCTATGATATTGATGGTGCAGTAATCAAGGTGGATGACTTTGCCCAAAGAGAAACAATGGGAGCTACTGCAAAGGTTCCCAAGTGGGCGGTAGCATATAAATATCCTCCTGAAGAAAAGGAAACAAAGTTACTTGATATTGAAATAAACGTCGGCAGAACAGGTGCTCTTACTCCTGTAGCTGTATTTGAACCTGTATGGCTTGCAGGTACTACGGTTTCCCGTGCGGTACTGCATAATCAGGATTTTATTGATGATAAGGATATCCGTATAGGAGATATCATAAAGGTGAGAAAAGCAGGGGATATCATCCCTGAGGTTATTTCTTCCGTAAGTCACGAGCCTGACAGCGAGCCTTACAAGATTCCCTTTATCTGTCCCGTATGCGGTGGAAGAGCAGGAAAGGAAAAGGATGAAGCGGTAATAAGATGCCTTAATATTGGTTGTCCTGCACAGCTATTAAAGAATATCGAGCATTTTGCGTCCCGTCCTGCAATGAACATTGACGGACTTGGAGAAGCAATAGTGAAACAGCTTGTAGAAGAAAGATTTATTGCAACGGTAGCGGATCTATATACCCTTGATATGAATGAGCTTTCTTTATTATCAGGCTTTGGCGCAAAGTCAGCGGCAAATCTCTTAAAATCCATAGAGAATTCAAAGAGCAACTCTCCCGACAGACTTTTATTTGCTCTCGGCATCAAGGGAATAGGACAGAGAAATGCAACCCTTCTGCTCCGGCATTACGGCAGTATCGAAAACGTAATGAAGGCTGAAAAGGAAGAAATAGCAAGCATTGAAAACTTCGGTGATATTCTTGCTGAAAATATTTATAACGCACTGCGTAATCCTGATGTGATAAATCTTATCGAAAGACTGAAAAGCTACGGCGTCAACACAGTCTATGTTTCTGAAAAGAAATCGGATAAATTTGCGGGACTTACCTTTGTCCTGACAGGAACACTTCCTACTATGACAAGGGACGAAGCGAAAAAGCTTATCGAGGATAACGGTGGAAAGTGCAGTGGCTCGGTATCTAAAAAAACAAGCTACGTTCTTGCAGGAGAAGAGGCAGGCAGTAAGCTGACAAAGGCTCAGGAGTTAGGCGTGAAAATTATCTCACAGGACGAGCTTCTTTCTATGCTGGAGGAATAAATGACGGATAAGAAAAAACGCTGTTTAAAGGTAACTGTAGCTGTTGTAATACTTGTGCTCATAGTAACAGGTCTTGCTTTTCTGTGTAATTATCTGTTTAATGAAAGGGTAAAGGAAGAATCTTTTCAGAATGTTATAACCGAGTTTACAGAGGAAGAAAAGACTGCTATCCTTGATACTGTTCTTATCGGAAAGGATACTGCCGATTTACTGGCGGCTTATATTCCGATAGGGAGCGGGTGCAAAGAAACGATAAAAGAGTATGCTTTTCAGGTGACTGATACTGAAAAATTTTCGGAATATCTTAGCAAATTCAAAGTGTATGAAGATGCTGAAAAAGCGGAAGATATAAGCTTTGGCGACAGCGTTTTGTCCTGCAAAAACGTATATGTTTTTACAGAAAGCGACTCTCTTACTCTTTATGAATATGGGCAGAATTACTGGCTTATAAAGCAAGGAACTTATATAAAGGACAGCGATAAGAAAACGGTTGAAGCTATCTCCTTTAAATATGCCTTTAAAAGGATTTACGGCTTTGAAAAACTTATATAGAAAATAAAGGAATATGAAAAATACTCTATATGTAAGTAATAGAGTTTTTCGGAAAAGCAGTTGACAAGCCTGATGCTTGGCTATATTGTGAGATTTAGTAAAACAGGCTTTAAAGATGTTTTGTTTATAGAATAATCAAGGCTTAAAATGAATAACAATCAGTAAATTGAAAGAGGGCGACTCGTATGAGTCGCCGTCAGACTGAAGACAAACTCACGCACCGCAAAAATGCATAATTTTTTTCGAATTTTATGAGCAAGTATAAAATTAATGTACAGAAGTTTAGGGGAGCCGTTTTCGGCTCCCCTAAAGCATTTTTGCTTACTTCGTCATCCGTCCCTCAACGTACTTTATGTACGCCTATCAGGACGGCTTCCTCGTCTGCGTGCGTTTTTCATCGTCTGACAGCGTGTAGACAAGACTTTGTCTACACGCTGAGGGCGACTCGTATGAGTCGCCCTGAAATTATGTTGTGCAAAAAGTATTGAAAACTACTGAAATCACAGGATTTATCCATCAAAAACTGTTGCACATTGTAAAATAATGTGATATAATTTTGTTGCAATTGGTTTTGTAATTGGTAACAATCGTTTTAGTAATAACACAATAAAACTCAGCTTGTCACTATGTTCGCACAACGTGTGGATAATACAGGTATATTTTACAACTAACATGCTAACAAAAGGAGAAAATCAGTATGAAACGTATATTGGCAGTAATTGTCGCAGTCGCTTTCATTTTTCCGTTATTGCCTTTAAAAACACAGGCAGCAGAAGCGAAAAATGAAATTCTGAATGTGGGAGAAACACTCCTGTTTGACTTCGGAGGGGCAGGAGTTGAAAAAGGATATATAGGAGTATCAGCTGAAGATGGTTATGATTCGGAGGTTGGATACGGTTTTGCAAATACCGCTGCGGTAGATAATGTAGATGCAAGTGGTATAGGGGCGTTATCAGATGCAGTGCGATTCAATTCAAACGTCCCTAATCATGTATTTAATGTTGATTTGCCGAAAGGCGTTTATAAAATAACGGTTACAACAGGTGATGTCACTTCAACTACAATTAAAGCAGAGGGGATACCCCAGCTTTTCTTTATGACAGGCAATAATGCGGTTGACACCTTTACTATTCCGGTTACTGACGGTCAACTCAATATATATGCAAGCTCGGGCGTAGGAACCGAATTTTCAATAAGTGCACTTGAAATACAGCTCACGTCAACAGGTACAACTACAAAGCCTACTATATGGACTTGTGGTGATTCGACAGTTGCAAGCTACTACAACGTGCCGTCTGATGCAAAGCGTGGATGGGGAGAATATTTACATAATTACGTTGATATGAATAAGTACGATATACGTAACATATCAGCAAGCGGTATCACTTCAAAGGCACTGCACGATTCGTTATTTCCCACCGTTGAACACTATGGAAAAAAAGGCGATATCATTCTTTTGGCTGTAGGAATCAACGACTATGTGCAGCAGCATAAGGAGCATCCCGATGCGATTGATTCTTCGGATTATATTACATGGATGACAGAAATGATCTGTCGTGCAAAGGCAAAGGAAATGACAGTTTACCTTGTAAAACAGCAGGGTGAACTGGGTGACTGTACGAAGTATCCGCTACTTACTGAAAAATGGTTTAGCAAAGAAATAGATGCAATGGCTATAACGCATAACGTTGGAGTTATTGATTTATACAGACCATGGCTGGAATTTTGTATGGAGCAAACTACAAGGGTAGCAAAAAAATACTATACTGACGGACTGCATATGAATGCATCCGGTGCTGATATGCTTGCAGAAATTGTATATGCACAGCTTTTTTCAGTCGCAAAACCAAATGGAGGCATCGTTGAAGATCCTTATAAGGATTTTGATACGTCGTCAACAATATATTATGATATGGAAGTGTCTGGCACACCCGTTGTTAATCCACATAAGGGGTATGTTATGACAGTATATAATCCTTGGGCGTTCGAATCAAGCAATCCCTACGGAATCGGCGGATCTATGAATAATACCGCCTGGAAAATGTCAACTATTTGTACCGGAGAGCCTAAATGGGAAGAACTTAATCCAGATGAAGGTAAGTATAACTGGGAATCTATAGATGATATGCTTGAGGCCTGTGAAAAGTACGGAATGACGTATGGAATAAGGATTCTTCCATATTCACATCTTTCGGGTTCTCACGATAATTACGGAGAGGCACACGATTTTGTTCCGCAGTGGGTTTATGATAAGGGAGCAAAGAAGGAACGTGCAACTCTTGTAAGCGATCCTTCAGTTGAGTTAGACCTTCCTAAATGGGATGATCCTATATACCTGCAGGCGTGCAAGGATTTTGCATCTGCACTCGCTGAACGCTATGACGGAGATCCACGTGTTGAATTTATCGATATAAGCACATTCGGAAATTGGGGCGAATGGCATACTTCTACATTTAACGGCAATGCGATGCCTTCCGTTGAGATTCAGAAGGATATGATAAAGTATTATAGTGAAGTTTTTGATAAAACCTGGCTTTGTCTTACTTCGGGTGCGTATGGAGAAGTGTATGATTACGCATTATCACTTGGTGTCCCGAAGCGTGTTAACGGACTGATAGGATCTCACAACTACGAATGGAATTTAAGACCGACTTATAAAGCAAATTTACCGGTAATCGGCGAAAATTTTTTGCCGTATAAAATGATGCTGACGCCTGAAGTTGCAGAAGAGGCGGGCATAGTTAAGGACTATGATAAACATTATCTGAGATGGACGCCTGAGCGTTTTCGTGAAACTATAGAGATTTCACATTTGTCCATATATGCATTTGATCAGGATAGCTGTCATAGCTATGAATTTTATAGAGAACAAAAAGAGCTTATAGAAGAAATGAATAATCGGTTAGGTTATAATTTCACTGTAACATCGGCAAAAAGAAACGGTAACAAGCTGAAAGTAACCATAAAAAACACAGGACTTGCTCCAGCATTTTTCAATATAGATCTTTGTGCGGAAATTACGGATAAGGACGGGAATAAGCTGGAAGCCTTCGGTGAGCCTGTCAGAATAGAAAAAGGTACTTTCCAGGATGAATCAGAAAAGGCGTTTTTGTTTGAATATAATGGTACGCTTGATGATGATGTGATAATCTGCCTTGCAATGTATGACAGTGATAACACGCTTGTAAAAGGAAAGAACCCGACAATAAAATTTGATAATAAGAACACTTTATCAACTAACAGATTACTGCTTGTGGAAAAGCATAATCATACCGGCATCCTTATTGAACAGAAGGACGCTACCTGTACTGCTTATGGTGTAAAGGCATATTACAAATGTTCGTGTGGTAAATTTTATGCAGATTCTATATGCGAAACGGAAATTACTGACCTTGCTGCGTGGAAGAACAGCGACGGAAGAATTGCTAAAAAAAGTCACAGCTACACTGATACAGTAGTAGCTCCCACTTATGCAGAGCAGGGTTATACTCTGCACGATTGTAAAAACTGCGATTACAGCTATAAAGATAATTATGTCGACAAGCTGACGTTATCAGCTATTACAGGCTTTAGCAATCCTACCAAGTATAGCGACAGCCTTGTACTCTCTTGGAACAAAAATACGTCCGCTGACGGTTACA